>NZ_LMLD01000011.1:1006424-1007926 GCF_001421825.1 Sphingomonas sp. Leaf38
CGCTGGATCAAGACCGTCGACGGCAAGGTGACGCTGGCGAAGTCGGCGGACGAGGCCAAGGCGGCGTGGAAGGAAGAAGAGCGCAACTCTGCGATGTTCGAGTATGGCGACCGGACAGGGGGCGACAAGAAGGATGCCGGCACCACCGGTTACGCCTCGACCACCCAGACCGGCAGCGGCAGCGGCACCATGACGGGTTCGGCATCGACCGCTGGCACGTCGTCGTCTGCCACGACGTCGGACACGCTCGGCAAGTCGGGTTCCACTACCTACTAACTGTCTGAAAGCATTAGCCGGCATGGCATATTAGCTGGCCAAGAGGAGCCCGGGCGGAAACGTCCGGGCTTTTTTGCGGGTTGCGTGCCGGGGCGGTTTTGCCATACCCGGTGTACGAAATCCAACGACAGGAGCAAGATTATGGCCCGTGCATGGAGCCTGAAGGCACGTCCGCAAGGCATGCCGAAGCATACCGACTTCGCAATGATCGATCTCGACACGGCTGCGCTCGGTGCCGGCGAGGTGCGTATCGCCAATCGCTGGCTGTCGGTCGATCCGTACATGCGCGGGCGGATGAACGACGTGAAGAGCTATGTCCCGCCCTTCGCGCTGGGCGAGGCGATGCAGGGCGGCGCGGTCGGCGAAGTGGTCGAGAGCAACGACGACGGCATCAAGGTCGGCGACATGGTGCTGCACATGGCCGGCTGGCGCGACGAGGCGGTCGTGCCCGCCGCGCAGGTCCAGAAGCTGCCCGCGCTCGACGTGCCGCCGCAGGCGTTTCTCGGCCAGCTCGGCATGCCGGGGATGACCGGCTATTTCGGGCTGCTCGCGGTCGCGGAGGCAAAGGCGGGCGACACGGTGTTCGTGTCGGCGGCGGCGGGCGCGGTCGGCTCGACCGTCGTGCAGGTCGCCAAGGCCAAGGGCATGACCGTGATCGGCTCGGCCGGCGGCGCGGAGAAATGCGCGTGGGTCAAGTCGCTCGGGGCGGATGCCGTGATCGACTACAAGGGCGACGTACCGGTGGTGAAGGCACTCGGCCAGGCGGCGCCGAAAGGCATCGACGTGTATTTCGACAATGTCGGCGGCGAGCATCTCGATGCGGCGCTGGCGCATGCGAACCTGCATGCGCGGTTCGCGATCTGCGGCATGATCGACGTCTACAACAGCGGCGCGGCCACGCAGCTCAAATATCTCGCGCGGCTGATCGGCAACCGCATCCAGATCCGCGGCTTCATCGTCAGCGATTTCATGAGCCGCGCCGACGAGTTCTACAAGGACATGGGCGGCATGCTGACGGCCGGAACGCTCAAGCGGCAGGAGACGGTCAAGGAGGGGCTCGAGGCGATGCCCGACGCGTTTCTGGGGCTGTTCTCGGGCGGCAATACAGGCAAGATGCTGGTGAAGGTCTGAGGTAAGGAAGCTCAGGGTTCTATCCTCCCCCGCCAGGGGGAGGTGGCACCGAAGGTGACGGAGGGGGAGGACGCGGAGCAGGCGTTTCCCTTTCC
>NZ_LMLD01000011.1:1007961-1024737 GCF_001421825.1 Sphingomonas sp. Leaf38
CTAGCGGGGGAGGATTAGCGGTCGGCACCACGCCGCCCTACAACCACTTCGCCTGCTTGAACTTCAGATACAGCGCGGAGCACACCACCGCGATGACACCCAGCACGACGAAATAGCCGTATTCCGTCTTCAACTCGGGCATATGCTCGAAGTTCATGCCGTAGATCCCCGCGATCGCGGTCGGGACGGCGAGGATCGCGGCCCAGGCTGCGAGTTGGCGGGTGATCGCGCCGGTCCTCTGCTGTTCGAGCAGGTTGCTGAATTCGAACACCGATGTCAGCACCTCGCGCAACCCATCGACCATCGTCTGCACGCGGCGTACGTGATCGAGCACGTCGCTGAAATAGGGTTTCGCCTCGGTATCGATACACGGCAGGTCGAGCCGGACGATCTTCCCTGCGACCTCGCCCATTGGCCCGAGAATGCGCTGGAAACGGATCATCTCGCGTCTTAGCCCGAAGATCCGGACGATCTCGTCGCGACCCAGGAACGCGTCAATGGTGCGTTGTTCCATGGCGAGCACCTCGTCCTCGATGCTCTCCATGATCGGCAGATAGCCGTCGACGACATAATCGAGGATCGCGTGGAGGACATAGTCGACACCGTTGATCAGCAGCGTCGGTGCGGCCTCGAGCTGTTCGCGCAGCGCCTTGTGCGAGCGCGCGGAGCCGTGGCGGACGCTGATGATATGGCTGTGGCCGACGAAGATCGCGGTCTCGCCGTACGCGATCCTGTCGCCCTCGAGCTGTGCGGTGCGTGCGACGACGAACAGCTGGTCGCCATACACGTCGACCTTGGGCAGCTGGTCCGCCTTGATCGCGTCCTCCACCGCGAGCGGGTGAAGGTTATATTGCTGCTGCAGCGTCCGCATCTCGTCGTCGGTCGGGTCGCAGATGCCGATCCAGACGAACTCGGACCGGTCCGCGGGGCAGTCGACCTTCTCGTCGATCGAGACCGCGCGGACTCGCTTGCCATGACGATAGAGATACGCAGCGACGACCGTCATGGAGCCTCGGAGTTACACGAACGAAGCCCGCGCCGGTATCAGAACGCCGGCAGCACCGCACCCTGATAATGCTGCATGATGAACGCCTTGGTCGCCGGACTGCGCAGCGCCGCGATCAGCTTCATCACGCGCGGGTCCTTCTCGCCGCCGGGCAGGCCGACGACGAAATTGACATAGGGGCTGTTTTTGTCCTCGATCGCGAGCGCGTCGCGCACCGGGTTGAGCTTCGCATCGAGCGCGTAGTTGGTGTTGATGAGCGCCAGATCGATCTCGCCGAGCGTGCGCGGCAGGGTGGCACCCTCCAGCTCCTTGAACTTCAGGTTCTTCGGGTTGGTCGCGATGTCGTTGACGCTCGATAGCGGGTTGGCGGGGTTCTTCAGCGAGATCAGTCCGGCCTTTTGCAGCAGCAGCAGCGCGCGGCCGCCGTTGCTCGGCTCGTTCGGGATCGCGACGGTGGCGCCGTTCGGCACCTGCGCGATCGTCTTCCACTTGCGCGAATAGGCGCCGAGCGGTTCGACATGGACACCCGCATAGGGCACCAGATGCGTGCCGCGCGACGCGTTGAACTCGTCGAGATAGGGCTTGGTCTCGAAATAGCTGACGTCGATCTGCTTCTGCTCGACCTGGAGGTTGGGCTGCACATAATCGTTGAAGACGCGGATCTGGAGGTCGACGCCTTCCTTGGCGAGCGCGGGCTTGATCGACTCGAGGATCTCGGCATGCGGCACCGCGGTCGCAGCGACGGTGAGCGTCTTTCCGTCATTGGTCTTTGCGCCACCGCACGCGGCGAGCGCGAGCAGCGAGAGCGTGGCAAGCAGAGTGCGGCGGTTCATGAATATTCCTAGCGGCGGGTAAAGTGGCGGACGAGCGCGTCGCCGGCATATTGGATGATCTGGACGAGGACGACCAGCAGGACGACGGTGACGACCATCACATCGGTCTGGAACCGCTGATAGCCGAACCGGATCGCAAGATCACCGAGCCCGCCGGCACCGACCACGCCCGCCATCGCGGTGAACGAGACGAGCGCGACCGCGGTGACGGTGGCGCCTGCGATCAGCCCGGGCAGCGCCTCGGGGATCAGCGCGCCGGTGACGATCTGGCGCGTGGTGGCGCCCATCGCCTGGACCGCCTCGATCGTGGTGCGGTCGACCTCCTTCAGCGATCCCTCGACGAGCCGCGCATAGAACGGCGCGGCCCCCACGACGAGCGGCGGGATCGCGCCCGCGACGCCGAGCGAGGTGCCGACGAGCATGACGGTCAGCGGGATCATCACGATCAGCAGGATGATGAACGGCACCGAGCGCAGGATGTTGACGACGACGCCGAGCACGGCGTTGGCGACGCGGTTCTGCGCCAGCCGGCCCTGGCCGGTGAGGAGCAGCAGCACGCCGAGCGGCAGCCCGAGCGCGATGGTGAGGATCAGCGATCCGCCCAGCATGACGAGCGTGTCGAGGCACGCCTGGCCGATGTCGGACCAGTCGATGTTCGCAAAGAAGGTCATGCCGCGAGCGCCGCGAGCATGCGCCTGGTCGCCGGATGCGCGGCGTTGGCGAAGATGTCGGTGACGGTGCCGGTCTCGACGACCTGGCCGCGTTCCAGCACCGCGACGCGGTCGCAGACGTAGCGGACGACGTCCATTTCGTGCGTGATCAGGACGATCGTCAGCCCGAGGTCGCGGTTGAGGTCGCGCAGCAACGCGAGCACCGAGCGCGTGGTTTCGGGGTCGAGCGCGCTCGTCGCCTCGTCGCACAGCAGGATGTCGGGATCGGTGGCGAGCGCACGGGCGATCCCGACGCGCTGCTTCTGGCCGCCGGACAATTGGGCAGGGTATTTGGCAGCGTGATCGGACAGGCCGACGCGGTCGAGCAAGGCCGCGACCTTGCTCTCGCGCGCCGCTTTGGCGACGCCGGCGAGCACCAGCGGGAACGCGACGTTCGCCGCGACCGTGCGCGAGGAGAGCAGACCGAAATTCTGGAAGATCATGCCGATCCGGCGGCGCAGGGCGCGCAGGTCCGCCGCCGACAGGCCTGCGACGTCGATGCCATCGACCTCGACGCGCCCCGATGTCGGCCGTTCGAGCGCGTTGATCAGCCGGATCAGCGTCGACTTGCCCGCGCCGGACTGACCGATCACCCCGAACACGCCGCGTGGCGGGATTTCCAGCGACACGCCGTCGAGCGCTGCCGCATCGCTTGCCGGGTAGGTTTTCACGACATCGGTGAGGCGGATCATGCGGACCCCATCACCTGTACCGCGAACCGCTCCATTTCCTCGGCCTGCGGGCTCATCTGGAGCAAGAGCAGGTCGAGCCCGGCGGCCTCATACTCCGCGATACGCTCCTTCAATTGTTCGGGCGTGCCGACCAGATTGGGGCGCAGGCCGCGGTTGGAGACTGAATATTCCTGGATCTTCAGTTCGCGTTCGAGCTGCGTGCCCGACAGCCACTGGTCGAAATTGCCATAGCCTGCGGGCAGTTCGGTGACGCTGGTGATGCGCTCGAGCTCGCGCTTCGCCTCGGCCTCGCTGTCGCGGACGATCGCGTAGGCAGCCATGCCGTATTGCATCGGTGCGCCGCCGGCTGCCTCGCGGCGGGCCGCCATGTCTGCGATCTTGGGTGCGATCGCGGCGGCGGGGTCGCCGTGCATGACGTACGCGTCGCACTGCGCGGCGATCATCGCCTTGGCCTTCTCGCTCTCGCCGCCGGCATAGACGGTGGGGCGCTTGACGGGCTTGGGCGAACAGATCGCCTGCTCGGTGGTGTAGAACTGCCCGGCAAAGTCGAACCGCTCCTGCGTCCACAGCCCGTCGACCACGGTCAGCCATTCGGCGGTGCGCGCGTAGCGATCGTCATGCTGGTCGAACTGGAGGCCGTATTGCTTTGCCTCGTCCGCCCACCAGGACGACACGACGTTAAGCGCGAGCCGCCCGCCCGAGATCCGGTCGATATTGGCCGCCGCCTTGGCGAACAGCGCGGGGTGGTGGAAGTTCGGGCGAACCGCGACCATCAGCTCGATGCTGTCGGTCACCGCCGCCAGCGCCGCCGCGGTCGACCATGCATCGAGCGCGGGCTGTTCGACGCCCTTGATGTCGTTCAGGTTCAGCTCGGCGATCAACGTCAGGTCATAGCCCCAGCGCTCGGCATTCTGCGTCAGCGCCTTGCTATAGGCCCAGCTCGCCTCCATCCCCTCGTCGGGGACGTTGCGAAGCCAGCCGCCGAAGACGGGAGTCCAGTAACCATAGCGCATCAGCGAGCCTTCTCGATCTGTTCGATCAGGTAATCGACGAGCCGGTCGTGTGGATCCCAGCCGAGTGTTTCCAACGGCTTGGCGACGAAGTTCGACAGCGCGTTGATGTCGTAGAAGCGCGCGACGCCATCGCGGTCGTCGATCATCACCTCGACCCCGCCGACATCGAGATCGACCGCGCGGGCGATCGCCTCGGCGGCATCCTTCAGCGTCTGCGACGGTTCGACCGCGGCCATTTTGATCCCCGAGCCGGGGACGACGCACGCATCCGCGGGACAGAGATCGAATGCGCCGCCGCCGGCGACCTCGATCGCGTAGAGAAACTTGCGGTCGAGCGTCTCGATCCGGGTGATCGCGCCGTCGCGGACGGGGACATATTCCTGCACCAGCAACACGCCGTCGACGCTGCTTGGCAGGCCGCTGTCGGCGACCGCGGTGCGCAGGTCTTCGAGACTGTCGAAGCGGATGATGCCCGCGCCCGATCCACCGATATTGGCCTTCACGACCAGCGGGAAGCGGAGCGTCTGCGCGGCGGCCACGACGTCGGCGGCGCGGTGAACGACGCGCGTCTCGGGGATCGCGAGGCCGAGCGACGCGATCAGCGACAATTGCCGCGCCTTCGACGCGTCGATCGCGAGCACCTCGGCATCGTTGATCACGCGCGCACCGGTGCGGCGCCAGTGATTGAGCATCGCCATCGTGTCGAAGATCGGATGCTCGTCGTTGCGCAGGAAGCTCGACATCGCGATCCGGTTGAACACCACGCGGCCGGGCGCGGTCTGGTCCGCGGGGTTCCAGAAGCCGTCGGGCGTGGCGCGCGAAAAGTCGACGCCGCGGCGATCGAGCGCGGCGAACAGCGGTTCGAACCAGAGCGGGTGCTCGTAGAGAATGGCGAGATCGGTCATCGCGGGACGGATACGCATTGCGCGCGGGCGTGCAAACCCAAGCAATAGTTTGCGGCGCGCAATCTCGCATCGTTCCGAGTTGCGGTTCTGGGCTGCCGTTCTGGGCTGACAGCGCGGGCGCGGCGCGCTAGCCTCGGGAATGACCTCCACACTGATAGGCGCGTCGCTCGCGCTTCTGTTCGCCGTTTCCGCTTCGGCGCAAACTCCCGTTCCCGTCGCACCGAGCGTGCCGCCCGCTGCCGATGCGGTGCCGGCGGAGACGGTGTCGATCGTGATGACGACGAGCGAGGGGCCGATCACTCTGGCGCTGGAGAAGACGCGCGCGCCGCTGACGACCGCGAATTTCCTGCGCTATGTCGATCAGAAGCGGCTCGATGGCGTGACCTTCTACCGGGCGATGAACCTTGGGCAGGGGACCGGGCTGATCCAGGGCGGGCCGCAGAACGATCCGAAGCGCATCCTGAAGCCGGTGGCGCACGAGCCGACCAGCAAGACGGGGCTGTCGCATGTCGACGGGACGATCTCGCTCGCGCGGCTTGCACCGGGGACGGCGACGGCGGACTTCTTCATCACCGTCGGCCCGGTGCTGTCGCTGGACGCGGCTCCGGCGGGGAGCGGCGACACGGCGGGTTATGCGGCGTTCGGGCATGTCGTCGCGGGGATGGATGTGGTGAAACGCATCCTCGGTGCGCCGACGTCGGCGACGGCGGGCGTCGGCGTGATGAAGGGGCAGATGATCGCCGCGCCGGTGAAGATCCTCACCGTGCGGCGCGCAATGTAACCTTCTGTCCACCCCGACGAAGGCCGGGGCCCAGGTGGAAAGGTCCTCGTAACGGCGGACTGCGGATCGTTACCGCCGCCCCCCAATTGGGCCCCGGCCTTCGCCGGGGGGGTGTGGAAGGGGGGCTAGGGTGGTGTTCAAGACCGCGCCGCGGTGGTGTCGGGAAAGGGAGGCGGTAACCTCTTCTTGTTCTCCCGCGGAGGCAGGGAGCCAGGGTTACTGACGATATTGCTTGAGATCCTGGGCCCCCGCCTTCGCGGGGGAACAGTGAGGAGCAGATGCAGTAAACTCTGACGCCCGGGGTCAGGCGGCGACCGCGTCGGCCCTCGTCGCCATCCACGCTTCGGCCTTTGCCAGCGCGGGGGCGTCGTCGACGTCGATCCAGTCGATATCGCTGCAATCGACGATCCGCGCGAGGCCTTGCGCCGCGAGGAGGCGGACGCCTTCGGTCAGCGAGGGGCTGGCGAGCGTGGCCAGCGCGTCGGACAGCGCAGGGCCTATCGCGAAGACGCCGGTGTCGTAGCAGTCGTGCGGTTCGAGGCCCTTGCCGATCGCGACGATGCGGTCGCCGTCGGTCGCGACGCACGTGACGTCCTCGGGGTCTACCCAGTTGTGGCCCAAGCGCCGGTCGATGCCGAGCCGCAGGCCGCCACCGGCTCCCGCAGCCGCCATGCGGGCATAGAGCGCGGTGCTGACGAGGTGATCGCACATTGCCAGCACCGCTTCGCTGCCGGCCAGCGCCTCGCGCGCGGCCAGGACCGACACGCCATTGGGTTCGCGGTGGTCGGCGAGTACAGTCTCGACCGCCAGCGGCCAGCGCCGGCTGGCGAGATACGCTTCGATCGCCTCGCGGCCATAACTGACCGTCACGATCGCGCGCGCGAAACCGGCCTCGGCCAGCCCCTCGAGCGCGTGCGCGATCAGCGGCCGCCCCGCGACCGCGCAGAGCGGCTTGTACGGGGCGGAGGTGCGAAGGCGGCTGCCTTCCCCGGCGGCGAGGACGACAGCCGTGTCGATCATGTCAGGCGGCCTTGATGAACCGCTCGACTTCGATCTGCGCGAGATCGTCGGTCATCTGCGTGCGCGGGTGCTTGCAGAAATAGGCCGAGGCGGGATCGATGACACCGGCGATGCCGCGATCCTTGGCGATCTTGGCGCAGCGGATCATGTCGATCGCGACACCCGCCGAATTGGGGCTGTCCTCGACCGAGAGACGCAGCTCGATGTTCATCGGCACGCCGCCGAACAGCTGGCCTTCCATGCGCAGGAAGCAGACCTTGTTGTCGTTCTGCCAGGGCACATAGTCCGAGGGACCGATATGGACGTTGTCGTCGTCCATCCGCTCGGCCGCGACCGACTGGACGGCCTCGGTCTTCGAGATCTTCTTCGACTCGAGACGGCGATGATTCGACATGTTGAGGAAGTCGGTGTTGCCGCCGGTGTTGAGCTGGTAGGTGCGATCCAGCTTTACGCCGCGCTTGGCGAACAGGTCGGTCAGCACGCGGTGGACGATCGTCGCGCCGAGCTGCGCCTTGATGTCGTCGCCGATGATCGCGACGCCGGCGTCTTCGAACTTCTTCGCCCAGACCGGGTTCGAGGCGATGAAGACTGGGATGTTGTTGACGAACGCAACGCCCGCCTCGATCGCGCAGTCGGCGTAGAATTCGGTCGCTTCCTGCGAACCGACCGGCAGGTAGTTCATGAGCACGTCGGCGCCCGATGCCTTCAGGTCGGCGATGACCTCTTCACGCGTCGGTTCGGCCGCATCGGAGACCAGGAACGTGCGGTCGTCCTTGAAGTCGGCCATGTGGTCGGCGACGCCGTCCAGCTTCTTGCCCATCTTCACGATCGTACCGGTGTTGCCGACATTCGGCGCGAACACGGCGGTGCAGTTCGGCTTGGCGAAGATCGCCTCGGCGACGTCCTTGCCGACCTTGCGACGATCGACGTCCCACGCCGCGACGACCTTGATGTCGCTCGGCTTGTAGCCGCCCATGTCGAAATGCATCAGGCCGACCTGGTCGTTAGCCCCCTCGCGATAATGCTCGAGACCCTGCACGAGCGAGCTGGCGCAGTTGCCGATGCCGACCACGGCAATCCGAATGCTATTCATTACTGACCCTGTTCCTTACGAAAGATGCATGCGCGACGCGGTCTTTGGTCGCGGCGGCGTAGTAGTACGAACGAAGGCCCGCTCGACACGACGGTGCCAGACGAGCCCGACGATGGCGACGAGCGTCAGAGGGACGATCTCGAACCACCAGAAGATGCGTGGGTTGCCCGCGAAGCAGGCGACGAAGATCGCCCATACCCGGACGTTCGCGGTAAGCAAGGCCATGAAGCGCAATGGCGCGACCGCACGTGCCCCGTAACTGGCACCCAGCGCGACCGGATCGCTTGCTTGGCCGAGCGTGCGCTCGAACGGCATGGCGATGCGGTCGATGCTGCTGGCGACGCCGTCATAGAAGCGGACGAGCGCATTGCCGGTCGGCACCGGCGGCGCATCGAGCGCGATGCCCTTGAGCCGGCGATGGAAGCGCGATCGCTCGCCTTCGTACATGTTCGACTGTACCGCGTGCGCACAACCGGCGGCGATGGCGAGCATCCACGCCTCGGGCGTATCGATCGTGATCGCGAGCGAAATATAGATTAGCGCGAACACGCCGTGATCGCACAGCCCGTCGAGCATCCGCCCCAGCGGGCTCGCGGTCTTGGTCGCGCGCGCCACCATGCCGTCGAGTCCGTCGGCGATCAGCCAGCCCATCGACAGGACGAGTCCCACCAGCGCGAGCGCCCAGCTATGCCACTGCGCATAGGCAAGCGCGGCGAGGCCACCAAGGCACAGACCCCCGACTGAAACCGCGTTGGCGGAAATTCCACGCGCCAAAGCAAGCGGCAAAAGCGCACGGCCTGCCGGGTGAATCAGCCAAAGGTTAGATGGGATCTCGATCCGGCGATCGCGCGATCCATCCGGTGGAGCCACTGTCATAGGATGTTCACAATGCGCCGCGCCCGCAATTTATGCAAGGTCGCGCGACGAACCCTAGGGAACGCTTGACCGCAATTCTTCGATCCAGGCCGTCGCGATACCATCCGACGGTGCCCGCCAGTCGCCACGCGGCGACAGCGCGCCCCCCGCAGAAACCTTCGGTCCGTTGGGCATTGCCGAGCGCTTGAACTGGCTGGTCGCAAAGAACCGGACGAGGAACTTCTCCAGCCAGTGGCGGATCGTCGGCAGGTCATAGGCGATGCGCGCATCGGTGGGCAGGTCCTGCGGCCACGCGCCCAGGCCTGTATCGCGCCACGCATGCCAGGCGAGGAACGCGATCTTCGACGGGGCAAGGCCGTGGCGGATCACATAATGCGCGAAGAAATCGTTCAGCGCATAGGGGCCGATCATCGACTCGGTGCTCTGTAGCGCGCCGTCGGCGCCCGCGGGCACGAGCTCGGGGGAGATTTCCTGCGCCAGGATCGTCGCCAGGATCGCGTCGGTCGCCGCGTCATACTGGTCGGTGCGGATGCACCAGCGGATCAGGAACTGGATCAGCGTCTTGGGAACGCCGCTGTTCACCGCGTAATGGCTCATCTGGTCACCGACGCCGTAGGTGCACCAGCCCAGCGCCATCTCGCTGAGGTCGCCCGTGCCGAGCACGATCCCGCGCCGCTGGTTGGCGAGGCGGAAGAGATAGTCGGTGCGCAGGCCCGCCTGCACATTCTCGAAGGTGATGTCGTAAACGGGGTCGCCGTCGCTGAACGGGTGGCCGATATCCTCCAGCATGCGCCGCGCGGCGGGGCGGATGTCGATCTCCTCCGCGCTGATGCCGAGCGCGCGCATCAGCGCCCAGGCATTCGCCTTGGTGCCTTCGCCGGTCGCGAAGCCCGGCATGGTGAAACCGAGGATCGCGCTGCGCGGGCGGCCGAGCCGATCCATCGCCTTGGCCGCGACGATCAGCGCATGCGTCGAGTCGAGGCCGCCGGAGACGCCGATCACGATCGTCTCGGCATGCGCGGCGACGAGCCGCTTCGACAGCGCCTCTACCTGGATGTTGAACGCTTCGTAGCAATCATCGTCGCGGCGTGCCGGATCGTTGGGCACAAACGGGAAGCGGCGGATGGCGCGCTCCAGGCCGCCGTCCGCCAGCACCGGCGTGTGATCGAACGCGATCCGCCGGAAGCGCGTCTCCGGCGTGCCGGCGAACGTGGCGGCATCGTTGAACGTGCCGAACCGCAGGCGTTCCTGCGTGATCCGTTCGCAATCGACATCGGCGACGACGAGTTCGGGTTCGGTCGCGAACCGCTTCGATTCCGCGATCTGGTCGCCGAGTTCGTGGATCAGGCCCTGGCCGTCCCACGCGACTTCGGTCGTGCTCTCGCCCGGCCCCGCGGCCGAATAGACATAGGCGCACACCGCGCGCGCCGACTGCGCCGCTGCCAGCATCGCCCGCTCGCGCGCCTTGCCGATGACGATGTTCGAGGCGGACAGGTTGCAGCAGATCAGTGCCCCCGCGAGCGCACCCGCGGTCGAGGGCGGGGTGGGGGCCCAGTAATCCTCACAGATTTCGGCATGGAACACGAAACCGGGCAGGTCGCGCGCGGCGAAGATCAGGTCGGTACCGAAGGGCACGTCCTCGCCGCCAAGCGCGATCGTCAGCCCGGTCAGACCCGCGCCGCTCGCGAACCAGCGCTTTTCGTAGAATTCGCGGTAGTTGGGGAGGAACGTTTTGGGGACCACGCCGAGGATGGTGCCCCGCGCGATCGCCAGCGCGCAGTTGTACAACCGTCCGTTGCGCACCAGCGCTGCGCCCACGAGCAGCACCGGCCGCAGCGTCGAGCTCGCCGCGACGACCGTCGCGATCGCGGCCAGCGTCGCGCGCTGCTGCGCGGTCTGCAGATGCAGGTCGTCGATCGCGTAGGAGGTCAGGTTCAGTTCGGGGAACACGACCAGGTCGACGCCGCGCGCATCCGCCTCGCGGGCCAGCGCGATCGTCGCGTCGGCATTGGCGCCGGTATCCCCCACCGAAGCGCGCGGCGTGGCGGCGGCGACCCGGATCAGCCCATGACTATGGATCGCGTAGAATGGATGCGTCATCGCGCACCGATACAAGCGCTTGGGCAGGTGCGCTACCGACTTGCGACGGCGATCGGCGGCCCGACCCGGTCGCCGCTCACGTCACCGCGAGGCGTTCGGCGAAGGCGGGATCGCGCCATGCCTCGCTCTCCATCGTCTCGCGCAGGATGTCGCCCGCGCGCCAGACGTCCTCATGGCTGAGATACAGCGGCGTTAGGCCGAGGCGGAGGATGTCGGGGTCGCGGAAGTCGCCGATCACCCCGCGGGCGATCAGCGCCTGGGTCAGCGCATAGGACTGCGGATGGCGGAAGCTGATATGGCTGCCGCGCCTGGCGGGGTCGCGGGGGCTGACGCAGTCGAGGCCCAGCGCATCGCCGGCGGCGGCGAGGATGTCGAAGAGTCTCGCGCTCTTGGTGGCGACCGCGTGCTGGTCGATGTCGACCCAGAGATCGAGCGCGGTTTCTAGCGCGGCGGTCGAGAGCATCGCCGGGGTGCCGGCAAGCCAGCGCTTCATCCCGGGGGCGGGGCGATAGGCATCCTCGAACGCGAACGGCGCGGCGTGGCCCATCCAGCCGGACAGCGGGCTGGCGAGCGAGTCCTGCCAGCGTTTCGCGACGTAGAGGAACGCCGGCGCGCCGGGCCCGCCGTTGAGATATTTGTAGGTGCAGCCAACCGCCATGTCGGCGTTGGCGGCGGTCAGGTCGATCGGCACCGCGCCGACGCTGTGGCTGAGATCCCAGAGCATGAGCGCGCCGGCGGCATGCGCGCGCGCGGTCCATGCGGCGATGTCGAAACGGTCGCTCGTCTTGTAATGGACGTGCGTCAGCAGCAGGACCGCGGTGTCGTCGTCGAGTGCGGCGGCCAGGTCTTCGCGCGCGACCACCTTCAGCCGCGCACCCGGAACGCAGCCGACCGCGCCTTCGGCGATGTGGAGGTCGGTCGGGAAATTGCCGGCTTCGCTGACGACCGTGTGGCGCGCCGGGTTGCTGCGCAGCGCGGCGACCAGCGCCTTGAAGAGATGCGTCGAGGTCGTGTCGCCGATGATGACCGAGTCGGCGGCGGCGCCGATCAGCGGCGCGATCTTGGCGCCGATCCGCTGGGGGGCGTCGATCCACCCCTCGTTCCAGCTGCGGATGAGACGGTCGCCCCATTGGCGGCTCGCGACGTCGGCAAGCGCGGCGGGCGTCGCCTTGGGCAGCGCGCCGAGCGAGTTTCCGTCGAGATAGATCACGCCCTCGGGGAGCGCGAAGTCGTCGCGGCGGGCGGCGAGCGGGTCGGTCGCGTCGAGCGCGCGGGCGTCTTCCAGGGTCACTGTATTCTTCCGAGTCACTGGGTCTTCCCGAAGTCTGCGAGGATCAGGCGTTTTGCGGCCGCCCAGGCGGCGGTTTCGGGGGCGATCAGCTCGACATGGCCGGTGGCGGGGATGACGTGGAGCGTGGCGGTGTCGCCCGCCGCGACCGCCTTGGCGACATAGTCGGTGGCCATGACGAAGGGGATGATCCGGTCTTCGCGGCCGTTGATCAGGTCCTGACGCACGCCGAGCGGGAGGAGGCGGGGGACGGACGTGTCGGTATAGACGTCGGGATGTCGCGGGCCGGGCGGGCCGACCAGTTTGGCGACCACCTCGACCCCGCAGCCATTTCCGGGACTGGCTGCGGTGGCTTCCAGATCGGGCAGACCGCCCAGACTGATGGCATGATCGATCCTGAGCGGATGCGCGGCGTAGAGCGGGCTGGTCGAGGGCAGCTTCGGGCGGGCGGCGAGCCAGAGCGCGAGGTGGCCGCCCGCCGAATGCCCGATCGCGGTGATCCGGGCGGTGTCGAGCTTGAACCGGCGCGCCTGCTTCGCCAGCGCGTCGGTCGCCTGTGCGGCATCCGCGAACGTGCCGGGATAGCCGCCGCCGGTGCGATCGACGCCGCGATAGTCGATGTTCCAGACCGCGACTCCGCTCTGGCGCAGATCGTTGGCGATCCAGTTCATCAGGCTGCGGTCGGCGATGCCGGTGGTCCAGCACCCGCCATGGACCATGACGACCACCGGGAACGGACCCTTCCCCTTAGGCAGCCAGACGTCGACCTTCTGCATCTGGTCGGGTCCGTATGCGATCGTCGCGTCCGCGGTCGGTTTGGCCCGGCTAGTGAGATCGGGCCATTTGAGCAGATCGGCGAGGGCTGGCGTCGGCACGATAGCCAGAGGTAGCAGCAGGGCGGCGGCGAGGAATAAGCGCATCGTGCCATGCTATCGACCAACGCGCCGCCTGTCCCGTCAAGAGACGGCGGTGCGCAAATTTTGCCGATCGCGATGGAAAAACAGGCGTAGAGCGATAGCGATGAGAGGTGTGCCGCGTCGACCGTGGTACGAAGGTGCGCGATGAAGATATTGGTGCTGTCGAGCCTGTACCCGAATGACGTGCAGCGCCGGCACGGGATTTTCATCGAGCACCGCGTCGGTCACGTCGTCCAGCCCGAGGACGAGGTCCGCGTTGTGGCGCCGGTACCGTGGTTTCCGAGCGCCAACCCCGGTTTCGGGCGCTATGCAGAGTTCGCTCGCGTGCCGCACGACGCCGTTCGGCGCGGTGTGGCGATCACACATCCACGCTATCCAGTAGTGCCGAAGATCGGGATGGCCGCGGCGCCCTGGCTGATGGCGGCGGCGCTGTACCGTCACGTGGCGCGGATCCGGCGCAGCTTCGATTTCGACGTGATCGATTCCTATTATCTTTATCCAGACGGCGTCGCGGCGGGGCTGCTCGCGCGGTGGTTCGATCGGCCGTTCGTGATGAGTGCGCTCGGCACCGATGTCAGCCTGATCCCGCAATATCGCGCCGAGCGCGCCATGATCCTGGCGGCGATCGACCGCGCGAGTGCGACGACCGCGGTGGCGGCGGCACTGCGCGACGAACTGGTTGCGATCGGAGCATCGAGCGAGAAGGTCTGCGTGGTCGAACACGGCGTCGACCTCGTCCTGTTCTCGCCGCCTGCGGACCGTGCGGCGTTGCGGCGACGGATGGGGATCACCGCACCGACGGTGCTGTCGGTCGGGCATCTGATCGACCGCAAGGGGCATGACTTTGCGATCCGCGCGATCGCGACGTTGCCCGACGTCCGGTTGATGATCGCTGGCGACGGCCCCCGCGAGGGTGCGTTGCGCGCGCTCGCCGCGACGCTCGGCGTGGCGGGGCGGGTCGATTTTCTCGGTCATGTGGATCAGCACCGACTGCCCGATCTGTACGGCGCGGCGGATCTGACCGCCAGCTGCTCGGACCGTGAGGGCATCGCCAACGTGCTGCTCGAATCGCTCGCCTGCGGAACGCCGCTGGTGGCGACGCCGGTATGGGGATCGCCCGAGGTGGTGCGCGTGCCCGAGGCTGGCGTGCTGACCGCGGATCGCTCGGATGCGGCGATCGCCGACGGGATCGCGCGATTGCTCGCTGACCTGCCCGACCGGAGCGCGACGCGGACCTATGGCGAGCGCTACGACTGGCGCGAAACCGGCCGGCAGCACCGGGCGTTGCTTGCCGCCGCGGTCGCCGGGCATGAGCGGACAACGAAAAGAGAACAAAAGGTGACGCCGGCGCGCGGGATGCTTTGATCGTTCCGCGTGTGACTGCTATCGGTGTGTGCAATGGCCAGCAGCGACTTCAAAGATCCCTTCGACAGCATCGTCGACGCCCCCTTCGATAGCGCGCTCTCCGAGCGGTATCTGGTCTATGCGTTGTCGACGATCACTGCGCGATCCTTGCCCGACGTGCGCGACGGGATGAAGCCCGTGCATCGCCGCCTTTTATGGGCGATGCGGCTGCTGAAACTCGATCCGGCACAGGGGTACAAGAAGTGCGCGCGCGTCGTCGGCGACGTGATCGGCAAATATCATCCGCATGGCGACCAGTCGGTCTATGACGCGATGGTGCGCTTGGCGCAGTCGTTCGCGATGCGGTATCCGCTGGTCGACGGGCAGGGCAATTTCGGCAATATCGACGGTGATAACGCGGCCGCCTATCGGTATACCGAGGCGCGGCTGACGCAGGTCGCGATCGATCTGATGGACGGGCTCGACGAGGATGCGGTCGCGTATCGCCCGACCTATAATGGCGAGGATCACGAGCCCGAGCTGTTCCCGGGGCTGTTCCCCAACCTGCTCGCGAACGGCGCTAGCGGGATCGCGGTGGGGATGGCGACGAGCATCCCGCCGCACAACGCCGCCGAACTGCTCGAGGCGGCGATCGTGCTGATCGACACGCCCGACGCCGACGATGCCGCTATCCTGGCCCACGTGAAGGGCCCCGATTTCCCGACCGGCGGGCTGGTCGTCGATCCGCCCGCGGTGATCCGTGAATCCTATGCGACCGGGCGCGGCGGCTTCCGCGTGCGGGCGCGCTGGGAGACCGAGCGCGAGAAGGGCGGCGGCTGGCAGCTGATCGTCACCGAGATCCCGTACGGCGTGCAGAAGGGCAAGCTGATCGAGCAGATCGCCGAGCTGATCAACGCCAAGCGGCTGCCGATCCTCGCCGATGTGCGCGATGAATCGGATACCGAAATCCGCATCGTGCTCGAGCCGCGCAGCCGCACGGTCGATCCGCAGATCCTGATGGACGGGCTGTTCCGGCTGACCGACCTCGAAACGCGCGTGAGCCTCAACCTCAACGTGCTCGACAAGGACCGCACGCCGCGCGTGATGTCCTTGCGGCAGGCGCTCGCCGCGTGGGTCGATCACCAGTTCGTTGTGCTGCGCCGGCGGACCGAGCATCGGCTCGCCAAGATCGCCGACCGCGTCGAACTGCTCGACGGCTATCTGATCGCGTATTTGAATCTCGACCGCGTGATCGAGATCATCCGTACCGAGGACGAGCCCAAGAAGGTGATGATCGCCGAGTTCGCGTTGACCGATCGTCAGGCCGAGGCGATCCTCAACATGCGGTTGCGCAGTTTGCGGCGGCTCGAAGAGTTCGAGATCAAGACCGAGCGCGACAAGCTCGACAAGGAGCAGGCGACGCTCGCCGCGCTGCTGGCCGACCCGAAGAAACAGCGCGCGCGGATGAAGCGCGACATGGCCAAGATCCGCGATCGCTATGGGCTGGAGACGGTGCTCGGCAAGCGCCGGACGACGATCGAGGAAGCCGCACCGACGCGCGACATCCCGCTGGAAGCGATGATCGAGCGCGAGCCGATCACCGTCATCCTGTCGCAGCGCGGCTGGATCCGGGCGATGAAGGGCCACAACGACCTGGCGAGCCCGGAGGCGTTGAAGTTCAAGGAGGGCGATGGCCCCGCGTTCGCGTTTCATGCGCAGACGACCGACAAGCTGCTGCTCGCGGCGGAGAATGGGCGGTTCTACACGCTGGCGGCGGACAAGCTGCCGGGCGGGCGCGGCTTTGGCGAGCCGGTGCGCGCGATGATCGACCTCGACGGGAGCATCGGCATCGTCGCGCTGCTGCCGGCAAGCCGACATCCCAAACTGCTGGTGGTGGCGACCGACGGGCGTGGCTTCTCGGTGAGCAGCGCCGAGGTGATCGCCGAGACGCGCAAGGGCAAGACCGTGATGACACCGCGGCCGGGCGCACAGCTGAAGATCGTACGCCCGATCGGGCCGAGCGACGATTACGTCGCGGCGATCGGCGACAACCGCAAGATGCTGGTCTTCCCGCTCGCCGAGCTGGTCGAGATGACTCGCGGGCAGGGGCTCCAGTTGCAGCGCTACCGTGACGGCGGGCTGGCGGATGCGATCACGTTCGTCTTTGCCGAGGGACTGAGCTGGGCGATGGGGGGGGG
>NZ_LMLD01000011.1:1024781-1040640 GCF_001421825.1 Sphingomonas sp. Leaf38
GCGGCGGGCAGGATGCCGCCGACTGGATTTCCGCGCGACAACCGGTTCGGATAGCACGCCGTAAAACCGGAATGTCCGATCGCCGTGACGGACAGTGGCCGTTTCGGTTCCTTCAGGACGTCTTAACGAAGCTGGGCTAAGCGGGGGCATGGCATCCATGGCCCCGGACGCGACAACGCAATCGATCGTCGCGACGGAACTGGTCGCTCGGGCGCTGGAGCTCGTCCCGATCCCCGCCGCGCATGTCGTCGTGAACGCCGGCAAGTTCGATCTGTTCGCGATGAACCGCGCCTACAAGCTGGCAGGTCTCGGCGTGATCGCCGAGCGATCGCCGATGATCGGCGAACTCGGGCCCCGGATACTTGCTTTTCTCGAGTCGCCGAGCCTGCGACTGGATTTCGAGTGGACGCTCGGCGATGCGATCGACTGCCGCTATTACCGTGTGACGATCGCGCGCACCTTTGCGTCGTTGCGCGACCGCTGCACGATCAGCTTCATCGATCAGACGTCCCAGGTCCAGACCGAGCGCAGCCTGCGGCGAGAGATGACCACCGACAGCCTGACCGGACTGCCGAACCGCGAAGGGTTTGAGGATCTGATCGAGAGTGTCGGGGATCGCGGCGCGATCGCAGTGCTGGCGATCGATATCGACCGGTTCGGGCGGCTGAACTCGTGCCTCGGCTCGCTGGCGGGGGACGAGTTGCTAATCACCGTCGCGCGCCGGATAAAGGGGGCGTTGCGCGCGCGCGATACGCTGGCGCGGATCGGCGGGGATCAGTTCGGCATCCTGATGGCGATCGAGGGCGGCGGCGCCGGCGACAGCGACCGTCACGAGGCGCATGCGCTCGCCGACCGGATCCAGCGGACGCTGACGACACCGTTCAGGCTCACCGACTATGAAATCAGCGTCGAATGCTCGGTTGGTATCGCGCACGGTGCAGACGAGGCGGAGGACGTCGCCGAACTGATCCGCCACGCGCAATTCGCGGTGAAGCGCGCCAAGGCGAGCGGCCGCGCCGAAAGCTATCTACCGCAGGATTTCGCGATCGCGCGCGCGCAATTCAGCATGGAAACGGCCTTGCGCCGGGCGATCGAGAACCGCGAGCTGCGCCTCGCCTATCAGCCGATCTGCGACCTGGCGACCGGACGCATCGTGTCGTTCGAAGCGCTGGCGCGGTGGACCGACGAGGATGGCACGCATCATTGTCCGACCGAGTTCATTCCGGTGGCCGAGGAATCCGGGCTGATCGTACCGCTCGGACGGTGGGCGATCGACGAGGCTGCGCGTACGCTGGCATATTGGGATGCGTGTCATGGTGCGCCGTGCGGTGTGAAGGTCGCGGTCAATCTATCGGCAATCCAGCTCCAGCGCGACGACATCGCCCCTGTATTGGAGGCGGTGCTGGTGGCGACCGGTCTGACCGGCGATCGTTTCACGCTGGAGCTGACCGAGAGCGCGATCGTGACCGATCCGGACCGGATCGCGGAGACGATGCATGCGCTGAAGGCGCTCGGCACGACGCTGGCGATGGACGATTTCGGGACCGGCTATTCGAACCTCGCCTATCTCCAGAAACTGCCGATCGACGTGCTGAAGATCGACCGCAGCTTCGTCACGGGAATGCTGGCGGACCGCGACAAGGTCTCGATCGTCCGCGCGATTCTGAGCCTGGCGCAGGCGCTGGGGATGAAGACGACCGCCGAGGGAATCGAGACCATCGAACTCGCGCAGACGCTTGCCGCGCTCGGCTGCACCTATGGGCAGGGCTATTTCTACGCCAAGCCGCTGGAGGCGGATGCGGCCTTTGCGATGATCGGGACCGGGGTGGGCGCTTAGCCGCACCCGACCCGGCGCCGCATCAGCGTAGCGCGTGCGCCACCAACTCGTCCGCGATCGCGCCGACGCGTGCGGCATCGGGAAAGCCCTCGACGATCCATTGTGTCTCGACCTTGCGCAGCATGGCGGCGACGTCGGGGCCCTTGCGCAGGCCGCGTTCGACCAGCGCGCCGCCCGAGAACGGGAATACGGGAGGCGTCCAGTCCTTGATCGCAGCAACGTCTTCGCCCGCGATCAGCAGCCGGTCGATCGCGCCGGGCGTGCCTGCGCGATAGGCGAGCGCCTGCGCGCCCTCCTTGCCGCGGCCGGCGGTCGCGGCGATCAGGCGTTTGCGGTCGGTGTTCGACAGTTTCAGGCGCGCGCCGACGGCTTCGGCCGCAGCCGGGGCAATCGCCATGGCGAGGCGACGGATCGGATCCGCGGCAATGCCCGCCGCGGTCTCGCGGTCGGCGAGCAGGGCGAGGCGCTGGGCACCGGCGGCGTCGATCTCGGGGAGCACCGCGCGAAAAATGCCGCGCTCGACCATCAACGCGACGACGGCCACGGCGTTGGCGGCGACCAGCAGTTTCAGCACTTCGCTCGCGACGCGTTCGCGCGACAGCGCCATGAGGTCGTTCGCGCGCGCGGTGCAGGCGTCGAGCCCCGCCTCGTCGATCGTCGACCCGAAGCGGGCGTGGAAGCGGAAGAAGCGGAGGATGCGCAGGTGATCCTCGGCGATCCGTTGCAGCGGATCGCCGATGAAGCGCACGCGCCGCGCCGCGAGATCGTCGAGGCCGCCGAAATAATCGAAGATCTCGCCCGTCGCCGGATCGGCATAAAGCGCGTTCATCGTGAAATCGCGGCGCGCGGCGTCTTCGCGCCAGTCGTCGGTATAGGCGATGATCGCATGGCGGCCATCGGTCGAGACGTCGCGGCGCAGCGTCGTGACTTCGACATGGCCACCCGCGGTGACCGCGGTGACGGTGCCGTGCGCGAGGCCGGTCGGGACCGCCTTGATCCGCGCATCCTCCAGGCGCTCGATCACCTCCTGCGGCGGCAGGCGGGTGGCGATGTCGATATCGGCGACGTCGATCCCGAGCAGCGTATCGCGCACCGCACCGCCGACGAAGCGCGACTCGCCCTCCGCCGCGCCGAGTACCCCGGCAAGGGGTTCGAGACCGTCACGCAGGCGCCACGGCGCGACCGGGAGTATCAAGACCACCTCAGGCGGCGCGCGAGGTTGACGATCATCGCCGCGGTCGCACCCCAGATCCGGCGGTCGTTCCACATGATCTCGTAATAATGCCGGTCATGGCCCTGCCATTCGAGCGTCGCCTCGACATGGTTCGCCTCGTCCAGCAGGAAGGCGAGCGGGACCTCGAAGACGCTGGCGACCTCGGCTTCGCTGGGCGTGAAGACGAGGTCGGGGGGGATGATGCCGATCACCGGCGTCACCTGGAACCCGGTCACGGTGCGATAGCTGTCCGCTTCGCCGATCACGGTGACGTGGCGACGCGGCAGCGCGATCTCCTCCTCGGCCTCGCGCAGCGCGGCGGTGACGACGTCCTCGCCGGGATCGATCCGGCCGCCCGGGAACGCGATCTGGCCGGGGTGGCGGCTCATCGTGTCGGTGCGCTGCGTCAGGATCACGCCCGGATCGGCACGGTCGGTGACCGCGATCAGCACCGCCGCGGGGAGCAGCGTGTCGGTCGCGGCGAGATCGCCGTCATGCTGGTCGCCCGTCAGCAGGATCATGTGCGCACCGGCGCCCTTTGCCAGCGCCACCGCCAGCCGGTCCTTCAGCATCATGCGGCGAGATCCGGTGCTGCTGGCTCGAGCGCGAAGAACGCACCGTCGCTCCAGAGCCCCGGCGGCGTCGCACCATCGGCGATCGCGCGTTCGGCGAGCTCGTAATAGACCGAGCGCACGACCAGCGCCTCCATGCCGCCGCGCACGACGAGATAGGGGCGCGGGCCATCGGCATCCTCGACGAACCGCAGCGCATGGTCGGGGCCTGCGGTGACGAGATCGCCGGTGTTGAGGCGGAAGGCGAGCTTCGCGTCGCGACCGCTGCCCTCGGCCTTCATCTCGACTGCGGTGAAGGGTGCGTCCTCGACCGCGATGTCGAGCTTTTCGACCGGGGTGACCAGCACGTGGCTGCCATCGGCTTCGCGGCGCAGGATCGTCGAGAACAACCGGACCATCGCCGGGCGCCCGATCGGCGAGCCCTGATGATACCAGGTGCCGTCGCGCGCGATCCGCATTTCGCTGTCGCCGCAATGCGTCGGATTCCATTTGTCGACGGGCGGCAGTTTCGCCTCCTCGACCAGGCGGGCGATTTCGGCGAGGCTCAATGAAGCGATATCGGGGATGGGATCCATGGGCATCGCGGCGGACTAGGCGGGAGGGGCCGCGACGTAAAGCCGCGCGTTACGCCGATGCGCCGACCCGTACACGCGGGCCGAGCATACCTGCGGCGTTCGGCACCGCGCCGCCGCGCGCGAGCAGGCGGTGTCGGTCGACCGGACCGGGGGCTTGCCAGTGCGCAGTGCGATCGGCGGTGAAGCCGAAGAACCGGCTGTAATAGTCGGGGTCGCCGATCAGCATCAGCGCGCCATCGCGGCCCGTGGCAGCGGCAGCATCGAGCGCGTGCGACATCAACCGCCGGCCGATGCCGTCGCCCTGATGCGTCGGCTCGACCGCAACCGGGCCGACCATGATAAGCGGGATCTGGCGCGCGTCGTCGGCCAGCGCGATCGGCCAGCATTGGATCGAGCCGACGAGCACGCCGTCCTCGACCGCGGCGAAACTGAGCGCGGCGATCGCCTTGCCCGCGCCGCGGATCGCATAGGCCGTGCGCGCAAACCGGTCGGGCCCGAAGGCGCGGTCGAGCAGAAACTCGACGGCGGTCGAATCGATGCTGTCGAGGGGGACGAGAGTGATCACCGGCATCTCCTCCCGCGACGCGTCCGAGCATGGACGGCGAGGGCAGCGCGCTTTAGCCGCGGCGCACCTGAACGCAAGGATAACCGGACATCTGGCGCGATCGTCAGCAGCTCGCCTTTCATCTGACCCGCTTTCATCTGGCCCGCTTTCATCTCTGCGCGTGTCTGCTAGAGGCGCGGCCATGGAAGACAGTCTTCAACTCGAAGTGCACGACCTCGAAGTGCAGGTCCTGACCGGCATCTACTCCGAGGAAACGCACCTGCCGCAGCCGCTGCGGATCTCGCTGACGGTAGACATGGTGTGTCCAAAGCGATTCGATCCAGATACGCCGTTGGCGGCGTCGAAAAACTATCTCGACCTGAAGAACGCGGCGACCACGGCGCTGCCGGTTGGCGTCCATTTCACGCTGATCGAAGGCGTCGCGGATCATATCTGTGAGACGCTGTTCCTGCAGGACGCGCGCGTGCTGCGCGTGAAGGTGAAGATCGTGAAGCTGGCGATCGCCGAAGCGGACGAGGCGATCGGCGTGACGCTCGTCCGCCATCGCCGCTGACGGTATGCGGCTGACGCTTGAGCCGGGCGGCGATATCGCAGCGTTGGTGCGCGGGGCGTGGGGCGACTCGCTGGTCGTCGTGATCCCGGCGGCGCTGGATTCGCTGGCGATGGCCCAGGCACGCGCCGCGATCGGCCCGCTGGCGATCGAGCTTGCGCCTGCGACTCGGGTGAACGCCGTGGTGCTAGCCGAGGAAGCGCAGCCTGCCGATGTGGACGCGGCAGTCGAGTTCCTCGAAGCGGCTCGGTCAACCACTGGGCAGGTGCTGCCCATCGGCAAACGCTAGATCCGCACGATCCTCGCCCCCGTAGGGGCAGGATCGTGCGGCATTCAAATCTTGCGCGTCCGCCCGCACGGTCCGAGCGCAGCGATCACGAAGGCATAGTCTTCGCGTGCGATCGTCGCGTCGGTCGCCTCGAGCGATCCGGTGCTCCGCTCGGGTAGGCTCTGCGGCAATGCGCATGCCAGTCGGTACCAGAGCAGCGTTTCGGGGGCAGGGGGCGCCGCCGACTCGTCGACGATCTCGCTCAGCGCGACCGCCCATCGCGGCTGTTCGCCCGGACGTCGGATGATCGACAGCGACACCGGGCGCTGGTCCGCAGTCGTCAGGAAGATCTGCGTCTCGCCTTCGCCGGGCAGGGCGCCGGCGACATGGAACGCGTTGCCGATCCCGGTGATCACCGGCGGCGCATCGCTCGCCAGCGCGTCCTTGGCGATTTGCCGCGCCCGCGCGTCCGCGGTCGGCGTCCAGTCGACCTGCGCATCGGGCGCGACGAGCTGGACTTGGTTGACCGCGCCCGCGACCGGCTTGGCGAAGATCAGCACCCGCGCCTTTTTAAATTTGGGTACGCGACCTGCCGAATCGGGGGCCACGTCGAGCAGATAGCCGATTCGCGGCGGCAGGCCGTCGGCGCCACGGATCAGCGCCGTGACATCGACCTCGACATATAGTCGGACAAGTCCCGCCGCCAGATTCGGTGCCTCGGCGGGCTTGATCTTCGCCGTCGATCGGACCGTGGCATCGGCGATCACCGGCGCCGACAGGACCAGGTCGGCAATGTCTGCATAGCCCGGTGCGCCGACCGCCTCGCGCTGCACCGCACCCGGTAGTTTGTCGCTTGCCATCGCCGAAACCGACGGTTGCGCGGGGGTTTGGTGACCGGCGGCGGGGAGCGCGACGAGCGCGATCGACAGGGCCGAAGCCGTAACGTGAATGATGGACTTCATCTGCCGAAGCTACGCCAACCAAGCTGAACGATACAGAAATAATTCTGCCATGCTGCGGTTGTACGTTTGTTGCGTCTGACAAAGCGTTTGCGTGTCGCATGACGTGGCGATAGGACTTGGCGACTGCCCCGTGGTTATTCCGGCCAACGGCAGACGTATGCGCCACGCAGCCAGTGCGGGCATGTGCGTACGGAGCAGGCAGATTAAGGGAGTGTCGTTTCTGAATGGCCTATACTGACCAGAAGATGTCCGGAGGCAAAATCGTCGCGATCGTGATCGTCGCGCTGATTCATGCGGCCTTGGGCTACGCTTTCGTCACGGGCCTCGCGTACCAGTACGTGAAAAAGGCCCAAGAAAAGATGACGACGTTCGACGTGGAGCCGCCGCCGCCGCCGCCTCCGCCCGACGAGCCCCCGCCGCCGCCGCCTGACCAGCCAAACCTGCCGCCGCCGCCGACCACGGTCGTCACGCCGCCGCCGGTGGTTGTCACGCCTCAGCCCGCGCCTGCCATGCAGACGTCGAACATCATCCCGCTCAGCCAGCCTACGGCTCCGCCAGCGCCACCAGCGCCGCCGGCACCGCCAGCCGCGCCGCCAGCGCCGAGGGTGTCGCAGGCGGCCGGTCTGAAGGGTAATCCCGCGCAGTATTTCGGTGCGGACAATTATCCGCCATCGGCACAGCGCGAGGGTGCACAGGGTCGCGTGTCCGCGAAGCTGACAATCGGTACGGATGGTCGTGTGACCGGCTGTACGGTGACGTCGGGCAGCGGCAACACGACGCTCGACGACGCGACGTGTCGCATCTCCAAGGCAAGGGTGCGCTTCACCCCGGCCAAGGATGAGAGCGGCAATCCGATCGCCTCCTCGTACCAGTTGAACGTCCGGTGGGTCCTTCCAGAGGATTGATCCCACCTACCCTAACCGCACCAGATAAAATTCAGTCAGAGGACTAAACCGACCATGATCACCACCATTCTTGCAGCGGCAGCGCCCGCCGCAGCCGACGCCAACCCGTACGGCCTGCAAGCCGCCCTTCGTGAAGGCGGTCTGATCTCGCAGACCGTGTTCGGCATCCTCGTGCTGATGTCGATCGTGTCGTTCTACATCCTGTTCTCCAAGCTGTTCGAGCAGCAGAAGATCATCGGCCAGGGCAAGCGCGTCCGCCAGGCCTTTTGGTCGTCGAATTCGTTGCGCGAAGGTTCGGCCAAGCTCGAGAAGAACTCGGCTTACAAGCAGATCGTCGACGACGGTCTGGCCGCGCAGGAGCAGCATTCGAAGCTGACCGATCCGGTCGAGGCGCATGACTGGCTGCACGGTTCGCTGGCGCGTTCGGAAGCCGCTATCAACTCGAAGCTGGGTGGTGGTCTCGCCTTCCTCGCGACGGTCGGTTCGGTTTCGCCGTTCATCGGTCTGTTCGGTACGGTTATCGGCATTTACCGCGCACTTGTGAAGATCGGCGCATCGGGCCAGGCATCGATCGACAAGGTCGCAGGGCCGGTCGGTGAAGCACTGATCATGACCGCGCTCGGTCTGGTCGTCGCCGTTCCTGCCGTGTTGTCGTACAACTGGCTGCAGCGCCGCAACAAGTCGATCGCAGAGGACCTGTCGGCCTTCTCGAACGACGTGCTCGGCTTCCTCGCTTCGAACGGCGCCGTGCGTCCGTCGATCGCATCGGGCGCCAAGCCGGTTCCGGCCAAGCCTGTCACGACGACCACGACCGCCGGCCAGACCGGTGGCGTACCGCGCGCCAACTAAGACGCGAAAGGCGGGGCCGCTGTTCGCAGTGGCCCCGCTTCATTGCCGCCGGCAGTTCCGGTGGCGATCAAATGGATAGGATAGTTCGCACATGGCGATGAGTGTTGGTGGCGATTCCACCGAGAGTTCGATATCGGACATCAATACGACGCCGCTGGTCGACGTCATGCTCGTGCTCCTGATCATCTTCTTGGTGACGACGACTGTCGCGGTCCAGGCGGTGCAGCTGAAGCTCCCGGAGGTCCGCTTCGATCCGACGATGACCAAGCCGGAGAACGTCTCGCTGTCCGTGACGACCAAGCCCGATGGTAGCTGCGCTGTATATTGGGGCATGAGCCCGGTCACCTCGACCGAGCTGCTCGACCGCGCGGTGGTCAAGCTGAAGGCCGAGATCGATCGCCAGGGTGGCGCGAACGCGGCCGGCCTGGAGCTGCCGGAAGCGCATATCCGCGGTGACGTGAACACGCCATACAAGTGCATCGGCGGCACGATCTACACGATGCAGCGCGCCGGTTTCGCCCGCGTCGGCTTCATCTCCGAGCCGCCCCCCGGCGGCACCACTGAACGCTGATCGCTCGGACGTATTTAGGAGTAGCATAGAATGGCAATGAGCGGCGGCAAAGAAGACGGCTCGCCGATGATGGAAATGAACATGACGCCGTTGATCGACGTCTTGCTCGTTCTCCTCATCATGTTCATCATCACGATCCCGATCCAGACGCACGCGGTCAAGGTCGACCTTCCGGTCAATAGCCCGAACCAGCCGCAGAATCCGGTTAACCCCGAGAAGAACAAGATCACGATCGATCCCGCGGGCGTCGTGGCTTGGAACGGATCGCCGGTCGACGAGGTCACGCTGCGCCAGTATCTGGACCAGAGCGCCGGCATGACTCCCGAGCCCGAGCTTCACTTCCAGCCCGATCCGCAGGCGCGGTACGAAGTGGTCGATCGCACGCTGGCCACGGTCAAGCGGTCGGCGATCACCAAGCTCGGCTTCATCGGCAACGAGCAATATCGCAACGACTTCTAGGTCGTCCTGCGTACAGTATCGAACGTCCAAAGGGCGGTCCTCGGGGGCCGCCCTTTTTCGTTGTGCGCCAGGGTTTGCGTGCACGCGTTCGATCAAGATTGATCAATGTACTTGTGCGACCGTCATTGAAGTGACACACTGTTGTCATAAAAATGAAACCTTCCAATGGGCGAAGGTCAGTGGAGATGAGCGATGCGCAAGTCCGTCCTGTTCGTTCTCGCAACCCTGGGCGCCGCGACGCCCGCGTTGGCGGCACCGTCCGCTACGGTCGATCGCACCGGTTATACGGCGATCGCGGCGGGGGATCTCTCCGCGGCAGAACAGCGCATCGTCGCCGAGCGGAAAATATTCCCGCAGCGGCCCGAGCTGATGCTGAATTTGGCGTCGGTCTATCATCGCACGGGTCGCGAATCGGAGGCACGCGCGCTGTATGCGGCGGTGTTGGCGCGGCCGGCGGTCGCGATGGACCTGCCATCGGGGTCCGTGGTTTCGTCGCACGACCTCGCAAGCCGCGCGCTGAGCCGCCAGTTGCAGATGATCGCGACTCGCTGAGTAAGTCGCGATCCGTCTCGGTCACGCTTGTTCGCTCGCAACAGGCGTGACACGTCGATGGGGTCTGCGGCGACGCGAACCCTTGGAAGCGACCTGATGACGGTTGCCGCGTTCGGTACGTTCCGGTCCTTATGCGCCTGCTGTTGGCGGGGACGACGGTCGGATCTGGCGACGCTGCTCCGGAAAACCAGCACACGTTGCATCGGCCGCTCGGGCCACGCCTGTACGATGGTGATGGCGTTTCACCGGTATCGGTCCTGCTTGGTCGGTCGACCTACCGCGCCATGTCGTGGGTCGCGCATCGTGGATCGCGCGTCATTTCGACGTCTGGAGGGAGGCGTCTTGGGCCGACGATCGATCGTGCGATTAGCGGGCGTCGCCGGCACGCAGTGAGCCCATCCAACTCTCCCTCCGCCGGCGGATCCGGCAACGGGCCGCGTGCGATCGGAGCGGAACGAGGCCCGCGACAACGTCGCCGCGGGCAGGGGAGGTCAGCTTTGGAGCTGTGCTCGCACACCGGCTGCTGCCATCGTGCGGGCCACAGTGAGGCCGTGCCCTCGGTTGGGCTCCACCGTGGCTGCCGCGCAGCTGCCCGGTCGCGTCAGTTCTTCGCCTTGTCGACGAGCGCGTTCTTGCCGATCCACGGCATCATGCCGCGCAGCTCGCTGCCGATCTTCTCGATCGGATGCGCCAGTGCCTGCTTGCGCGCGGCCTTCAGCTCGGGCTGGCCGGCGCGGTTGTCGAGGATGAAGTTCTTCACGAAACGGCCCGACTGGATGTCGGCCAGCACGCGCTTCATCTCGGCCTTGGTCTCCGACGTGATGATCCGCGGACCCGTGGTGATGTCGCCATATTCGGCAGTGTTCGAGATCGAATAGCGCATGTTGGCGATCCCGCCTTCATACAGCAGGTCGACGATCAGCTTGGTCTCATGCAGACACTCGAAATAGGCCATTTCGGGCGCGTAGCCGGCTTCGGTCAGCGTCTCGAACCCGGCCTGGATCAAGTGCGTGATGCCGCCGCAGAGCACGGCCTGCTCGCCGAACAGATCGGTCTCGCATTCCTCGCGGAAGTTGGTCTCGATGATGCCCGAGCGACCGCCGCCGACGCCCGACGCATAGGCGAGCGCGATGTCGTGCGCGTTGCCGGACTTGTCCTGGTCGATCGCGATCAGGCAGGGCACGCCGCCGCCGCGCACATATTCGCTGCGCACGGTGTGGCCGGGGCCCTTTGGCGCGATCATGATGACGTCGAGATCGGCGCGCGGCTCGATCAGGCCGAAATGGACGTTGAGGCCGTGCGCGAACGCGATCGTCGCACCCTGCTTCAGATTGTCGTGCAGGTCGGTTGCGTAGATCGCCGCCTGATGTTCGTCGGGGGCAAGGATC
This sequence comes from Sphingomonas sp. Leaf38, assembly GCF_001421825.1. NCBI lineage: Bacteria > Pseudomonadati > Pseudomonadota > Alphaproteobacteria > Sphingomonadales > Sphingomonadaceae > Sphingomonas > Sphingomonas sp. Leaf38. The sequence goes on from NZ_LMLD01000011.1 coordinate 1,036,048, forward strand.
ATGACGATGTCGGCCCAGGCGGCCGCCTCGGCGTTCGACTTGACTGCGAAGCCCGCCTCGATCGCCTTCTTGGCAGTCGCGGAGCCTTCGCGCAGCGCGATTGCGACGTCCTTGACGCCCGAATCGCGCAGGTTCTGCGCGTGCGCATGGCCCTGAGAGCCATAACCGACGATCGCGATCTTCTTGTCAGTGATCAGGTTCAGGTCGGCGTCGCGATCGTAATAGACACGCATTGGGAGAGTCCTTTCTTGAAGCGTTGGAACTTGAAGCGTCGGCGCCCGCACATCCGTCATACCAGCAAAGCTGGTATCTCATGCGGCTCTTGCGGGACAGGGACCGCGGGAGACCCCAGCGTTCGCTGGGGTGACGGAGTTGGGGGGCGGCGGGCTTCGGTAAAAATCGTGGTCGGGGGTAGATTCAGGCCGGCTCTTTACCGCGGGCGATCGCGACGATGCCGGTTCGGGCGACTTCGATCAGGCCGACTTCGCCCATCAGCTCGACGAACTTGTCGATCTTGTCGGTGCCGCCCGTGACCTCGAACACGAAGCTCGACGTCGTCGCATCGACCACGCGCGCGCGGTAGACGTCGGCGAGGCGGAGTGCCTCGATCCGGTGGTCGCCGGTGCCGCGGACCTTGACCAGCGCCAGCTCGCGCTCGACATGCGCGCCCATCGCGGTGAGGTCGGTCACCTTGTGGACGGGCACGAGCCGGTCGAGCTGTGCGAGGATCTGCTCCATCGTCGCTGGCGACGCGCTGGTGACGATCGTGATCCGGCTTACCGACTTGTCGGCGGTGATCTCCGACACCGTCAGGCTCTCGATATTATAGCCGCGCGCGGTGAACAGGCCGGCGATCCGGGCGAGGATGCCCGGTTCGTTGTCGACGATCACGGCGAGCGTGTGCCGCTCGACCTTTTCCTGGGAAATATGCATCAAACCAGCGCCTTCGCTTCGTCGTCCATCGTGCCCGACACTTCGTTCGCCTGCAGGATCATGTCGGTATGCGCCGCGCCGCTCGGAATCATCGGGAAGCAGTTGGTCAGCTGCGACACGCGGCAATCGACGATCACCGGGCCGTCATAGGCCAGCATCTCGGCGATCCCGCTGTCGAGCTGGTCGCGCGTCTCGATCAGAATGCCCTTCCAGCCGTATGCCTCGCCCAGCTTCACGAAATCGGGCAGCGAATCCGAGTAGCTTTCGGCATAGCGGCTCTCATAGGTGAGCTCCTGCCACTGGCGGACCATGCCCATATACTGGTTGTTGAGGATGAAGATCTTCACCGGCAACCGGTATTGCGACGCGGTCGCCAGCTCCTGGATGTTCATCTGGATCGACGCTTCGCCGGCGATGTCGATCACCAGCGCGTTGGGGTTGCCGAGCTGCGCGCCGATCGCGGCGGGCAGGCCATAGCCCATCGTGCCGAGACCACCGCTGGTCAGCCACTTGTTCGGCTTTTCGAAGCCGAAATGCTGGGCTGCCCACATCTGGTGCTGGCCGACCTCGGTGGTGATGATCGGGTTGCGTGCGTGCGTCGCGTCGAACAGCGCCCGGATCGCGCGCTGCGGCATGATCTCGTTCGGGTCGTTCTCGGGGAAATCGAGGCACTTCACCGCGCGCCAGCCGGCGATACGACGCTGCCAGTCGGTCGTGTCGGGCTTGGGATGCTGACGGCTCTTCCAGATCCGCACCATGTCCTCGAGCGCATGGCCGACGTCCGCGATGATCCCGAGATCGACACGTACGGTTTTGTTCACCGACGAGCGATCGATGTCGATATGCACCTTGCGCGAATTCGGGCTGAACGCGTCGAGCCGGCCGGTCACGCGGTCGTCGAAGCGGCTACCCAGCGCGACGACCAAGTCGGCTTGGTTCATCGCCATGTTGGCTTCGTAGGTGCCGTGCATGCCGAGCATCCCGAGCCACTGCTTGCCGCTCGCCGGATAGGCGCCGAGGCCCATCAGCGTCGACGTCACCGGCGCGCCGGTGATGCGGACGAGCTCGCACAGCAGCTGGCTCGCGGCGGGGCCTGAGTTGATGATGCCGCCGCCGGTATACAGGATCGGGCGTTCGGCCGCGGCGAGCATGTCGACGAGCTGTTCGATCTGGCTCTGGTCGGCCTTCACCTGCGGGCGATAGGTCTTGTGCTGGATCGGACCCGGCTTGGTGTAGCGCGCGGTGGCGACCTGCACGTCCTTGGGGATGTCGACGACCACCGGCCCCGGGCGACCCGAGGTGGCGATGTGGAACGCCTCGTGGATCACGGCGCCCAGGCGGGCGGGGTCCTTCACGAGATAATTGTGCTTCGAGCAATGGCGCGTGATGCCGACGGTATCGGCCTCCTGGAACGCGTCGGTGCCGATCAACGCGGTCGGCACCTGGCCGGTGATCACGACCATGGGAATCGAATCCATCAGCGCGTCGGTGATCCCGGTGACCGCATTGGTCGCGCCCGGCCCCGAGGTTACGAGCACCACGCCGGGCTTGCCGGTCGAGCGGGCATAGCCCTCCGCCGCGTGCGTCGCCGCCTGTTCGTGGCGCACCAGGATGTGCTTGATCCGGCCGCTCCTGAACAGCGCGTCGTAGATCGGCAGCACGGCACCACCCGGATAGCCGAAGACGACCTCCACGCCGAGATCGCACAGCGCCTCGATCAGGATATCGGCTCCACTCTTCTCGGTCATCACGTCAAAATCCTTTCGAATGCGCCGCCTTTAGCGCCTCGTGGAGGGGGCGGCTACCGATATAAAAGATGCGTGTCAAACATCATTTGAGCAATATAGTTTCAAATTGCTGCAGGCGCGTTGGAAAATCGAGCGTTTCCGTGCGCGTCCAGGCGGCCGGGGGCTGGTGTCGGAGCCAGGTATATTGCCGCTTGGCATAGCGCCGCGTGGCGAGCGATCCGGCCGCGATTGCGTCGGCTATTGACGTTTCCCCGCGGACCAACGCGGCGATCTCGGGAACGCCGATCGCGCGGCGGATCGGCGCGTCCTGCGGGATGTCGGTGCGGGCCAGAAGCGCGGCGACTTCCGCCTGGCTGGTTTCGGCCATCTCGGCGAAGCGCTGGTCGATGCGTGCGTTCAGCCAGTCGCGGTCCGGGATAAGGATCAGCGCGCGGACGTCGAGGCGGTCGCCGATGCCGCCCGCCCGTTCGGTCTGCCAGTTGGCGAGCGTACGGCCGGTGCCGCGGACCACCTCCAGCGCGCGCGCGACGCGTGTCGTGTCGGCCGCGTTGAGCCGCGCGGCGGCGGGCGGGTCGAGCTGCGCAAGCGCGGCATGCGCCTCGGCGACGGGGAGCGCGCGGATCTGCTCGCGAAGCGCCGGGTCGATCGCGGGGACGGGGGCGATGCCGTCGAGCAACGTGCGGACGTAGAGACCCGTGCCGCCGACCAGGATCGGCAGCTTGCCCTCGGCGAGCGTTTCGTCGATCGCGCGCGTCGCCTCGGCGGCCCAGCGGGCGGCGGAATAGGTCGCGTCGGCAGCGTCGACATGGCCGAACAGGCTGTGCGGGGCGCTGGCCTCTTCCTCTGCCGAGGGGCGCGCGGTGAGGATGCGGAGATCGGCGTAGACTTGCGCGGAATCGGCGTTGATGACGACGCCGTCGTGGCGCGCGGCGATGGCGAGCGCGAGCGCGGACTTGCCGCTCGCGGTCGGCCCTGCGATGAGCGCGACCTTCGGGAGATGTTCAATGTTCACGGCAACGCTTATAGCCTCGGGCACGCTGACCGCAGGCGATATTTCGACCGCGATGGACCGGCTGCGCGATGCCGGCTGCGCACCGGGCGCGAGCGGCTGGATCGACGAGGGCGACGCCGCCGACCTGCTCTTCGGGATGGCGCCGGCTCCGGCCCGCAGCGCGCTCGAGGGTGCGTTCGCGCAGACCGACGTGGTCGTGCAGTCGAGCCTGACGCGCACCAAGATGCTGCTGATCGCGGACATGGATTCGACGATGATCACCGTCGAATGCATCGACGAACTCGCGGACTATGCCGGGATCCAGCCGCAGATCGCCGAAATCACCGAGCGCGCGATGCGCGGCGAACTCGATTTCGAGGCGGCGCTCGATGCGCGCGTGGCGCTGCTCGGGGGGCTTGCGGAGAGCGACATCGAACGCTGTCTCGCCGAGCGCGTGACGATCATGCCGGGCGCCAAGGCGCTGGTGCGGACGATGCGGGCGCGCGGGGCGCTGGCGGTGCTGGTGTCGGGCGGGTTCACGCGGTTCGCGGAGCCGGTGGCCAAGGCGATCGGCTTCGATCGCGCGATCGCCAATGTGCTCGAGGTTGCGGATGGCGTGCTGACGGGGACGGTGACCAAGCCGATCGTCGGGTCGGCCACGAAGCTGACGACGCTCAACGCGGCGATCGCGGAGCGGGGAATCGTAGTGGAGGAGTCGCTCGCGGTAGGCGACGGGGCGAACGATCTCGCGATGATCGAGGTGGCGGGGTTGGGGGTCGCCTATCGCGCGAAACCGATCGTCGCGGCGGCGGCGGCGGCGCGCGTGGATCATGGCGACCTGACCGCGCTGCTCTACGCGCAGGGTATCGCGCGGCGGAACTGGATTGTGGACTAGCTACCCGTACGATCCTCCCCCGCCCC
>NZ_LMLD01000011.1:1040703-1055430 GCF_001421825.1 Sphingomonas sp. Leaf38
CCTGGCGGGGGAGGATCAGGTTTGGCCGCAGTCTGGTTACCCCTTGGCCAGCGGCGTACCGCTTGCCGCGCACACATAGGTCGCCAGCTCCTCACGCAGCGGCAGGCCCTTGATCGGGCGCAGCGGGCCGTCATGCGCGATGTTGGTCTCGACCAGCGCGCGGTTCGGGCCGACGCCGAGCACGTGGAACAGGCGGTTGGCGCAATCGGTCTCGGTCCGCGCATAGGCGACCTTGCCGTCATGCTCCTGGCGCAGGATCGCGATGATCGTGCCGCTCGCCGCTTTGCGCTCGCGCAACAGGAAATGGCGCGAGGTTGGGTCGGACGGAGTCGGAATCAGCCGTCCCTTGACCGTCAACTGCTCGGGCTTGGGGACCGCGACCTCGGTCTCGGCAAGATTGCGCAACGAGACGCCGTTGTCGGCCATCGCGTCGTTGGTGGTTGCAGGCTGTCCGCCCGAACACGCCGCCAACAGCGTTGCGCCGGCAAATGCCAGCGCCAAGGTCTTATTCATTCATCTAGCTCCCGGTCGATGTCGAAACGAAACGACCGGTCGTGCTATTTGATCCCTGCCAGGCTACCGCCCGCATGCCGGCGGACGGCAGGCACCATCGTTCACCGCGATCGTTTGTCGACGCCGCGTTCCGGACGCACCATGGCTTTTGCCGGCGTAGCGGGTTCACACACGCGACGGGTTGGTTGGCAGGCTATGCCGATCGACGAACAGCCCTTGTCGCTACCCCTGGTAGGGCACGCGCGGCATTGCTGCCTGAAATCGGTGCAGTTTGCCGGCGCCGACACCAAAGCCAAGATTAAAAAGACCATCCGTGCATCCTTGTCACAGTATCGCTGCGTGTCGACGCATCAGGTCAGGGCGCAACGATCACGCATGGCACGCCTGCCGCCGAACACGCACGCGTGGCGTCCGCCTTCGAGGCGAAGCCCCCGGCCTGGAGACGCGTAACGCCGCCAGCCTTCGGATAGAAGGGTTGTGCGCCGCGGAGCTTGCCACGGACGCGGCTCCACAGCGTCTCGGCGTTGCCCTGATCGCGGAATGCACCGAGCTGGACGCGCCAGTTGCCGGTCGGCCTTGCGGGGGCGGGCTTTGCCTCGGGTTTCGGCGTGGATTTTGCGGCGACCGCTTTTGCCGGTGCGGACTTAGCTGTCGTGAGCCTGGGCGACGTCGGCATGGGCTCACGGGTCGGCCCGGGCACGCGCGCGGGCAGCGAGCTCGGAGGCATCCGCGTCGGGCGCGGCGTCTCGGCGATCCGCGATGGCGGAATCTCGACCTGGCCGCCGGCCGAGATACCGGGCCGCGTCGCCACGCGTTGGCCTGCCGCGTCTGCAGGCTGACCGACGGTTGCGCGCGACGGTGCAGCGGGCCTGGCCTGCAACGCATATTGTTGCGCCAGTGCGGTGCCCTTCTCGCGGTCGGCGGGCGAGATATACTGGTCCATCTGCGTCAGCGTCTGCGAGGCCGACTGCAGCCCCGACGCGGAAGCGCGCGTCATCAGCGCATAGGCACGCGGGAAATCGCGTGGCACGCCGTCGCCGTTGAACAGCATCGTCCCCAGCACGAGCTGCGCGCGCGGTTCGCCGCGGGCGACCGATTTCTCCAGCCACGGCAGCGCATCCGACTTCTTGTTGGCCTGAAACAGCGCGAGGCCGTAATTGTCACCTGCCTGGAGGTGCCCCTGCAACGCCGCCTTGCGGAACCAGCTTTCGGCCAGCGCGGGATCGAGCGGGACGCCACGGCCGAGCTTGTAAGCCTGCGCCAGATTGAATTGCGCATCGGCATCGCCGGCGATCGCGAGCGGCCGCCATTCCGCGACCGCGCGAGGGAAATCGCCCTTCGCCCAGGCATCGACGCCGGCCTTCACATCGGCAAAGGCGGGGGCGGCGGCCAGCAGCCCGCTCATAGCGATCGCACCCACCAGAAGCTTACGCCCAACCGTCATCGCTCTAATCCCATATCCGCTCGTCGCCACCATGCCGCCGTTCGCCGCATTAGGCAAAGGGGCGCGCAAGGCTTTCGCACGCGTCCGGTACTTTCCTTACCAGGATCGTTCGAGTTCGACCCATTATGACACGACGTTAACCGCTTCTTAGACCGCTGCGTGGCACGCTACTCGCGGATACCAGGGGTCGGGACTTATGCGCGTTCTAGCGTTCGCATCGCAGAAGGGGGGATCGGGGAAGACGACCTTGACGGGTCATCTCGCCGTCCAGGCGGAGCGTGCGGGCCATGGTCCGGTAGTGTTGATCGACATCGATCCGCAGGGATCGCTGTCCGACTGGTGGAACGAGCGCGCCGCCGAGGAGCCGGCGTTCGCACAGACCACCGTCGCGCGGCTGGCCGCCGATCTCGAGATCCTCCGCCTCCAGGGCTTCAAGCTGGCGATGATCGACACCCCGCCCGCGATCACGATGGCGATCCAGAGCGTGATCCAGGTCGCCGAGCTCATCGTCGTGCCGACTCGGCCGAGCCCGCACGACCTGCGCGCGGTCGGAGCGACCGTCGACATGTGCGCGCGCGCCGGCAAGCCGCTGATCTTCGTCGTCAACGCCGCCACGCCGAAAGCGCGGATTACCGCCGATGCCGCGCTGGCGCTGTCGCAGCACGGCACGGTGGCGCCGATCATCGTCCACCAGCGTACCGATTTCGCATCGTCGATGATTGACGGGCGCACGGTGATGGAGCTTGACGCGAAGAGCCGCTCGACCGCGGAGATCGAGGCGCTGTGGCGCTATGTCTGCGACCGGCTCGAGAAGAACTTCCGCCGCACCGTGTTCAGCGTGCCGACCATAGCGGGGCAGCGGCCCGCCGCAGGGGGTTTCGGCCGCCGGGGTGTCGGCTGAAATGGCACAGCCCAAACCAATCGCCTCGCTGTCCTCGTCGCTGCTCGCGCGCAAGGGCACCGCGCGTCCGGCGATGCGCCCGCAGGACGTGAGCGCGCCGGCACACGACGCCAGCGATGACCTCGGCTGGAACGACATGGGCGCGCAGGTTCCGTCGGTGCTGGTCGAGCGCGCGGCGTTGCAGGTCGAGATCGGGCGTCCGGTCGCGGTTACCGCCGTGTCGAACGCCACCGCAGCACGGATCGGGCGCGAGACACTGGCCAAGACCAAGGGCGCGAAGGCCGCATTTACCTTGCGGCTCGACAGCGATCGGCACCTCCGGCTGCGGCTGGCGGGGGCGGTCACCGGATCGTCGTCGCAACGTCTCGTCACGCTCGCGCTCGATGCCTTTCTACAGACACTGCCGGAGGTGGATGCGCTCGTTGCGCAGCTGCCGTCGACCAAGCCAAAACGTTGAAACAGGGATTATCCTGATGACCACGCGCGCACTTCTTCTCGGCGGTATCTCCGCCCTCCTGCTAGGCGGTACCATGGTCGGCTGTGCGGCCAAGGGCGGGGGCATAGCCTCGGCGAGCGACCGCAGCGGCGCGCTGGCCGCCAAGCGCGCGGCGGCGGATGCGGGCCGGGCGCAGACGGCGCTCGGCAAGCGTGATGGTCCGACTGCGATCAATTTTGCGGAGCGCGCGGTGGTGCTGATGCCGCAGTCGGCGGAGTATCGCATGCTGCTCGGCCAAAGCTATCTGCAAGGCGGACGGTTCGCCTCGGCCTCGCATGCGTTTGCGGATACGCTTCAACTGTCGCCGACCAACGGCAAGGCGGCGCTCAACCTCGCGTTGGCGCAGGTCGCAACCGGGGACTGGCAGGCGGCCCGGCAGACGCTGGCGGCGAACACGACGATCATTCCGGCGCTCGATCGTGGGCTGGCACTCTCGCTCGCGGGCGATACCGCGGCTGGGATCACGCTGCTGACCGAGACCGCACGGTCGTCCGAGACGACCGCGAAAGTGCGGCAGAATCTTGCGCTGAGCTTTGCGCTTGCCGGCCGCTGGCAGGAGGCGCGCGTGGTTGCGGCGGCGGATATGGCGCCGGCCGACGTCGACGCACGGCTCGAGCAATGGGCGAAATTCGCGCAGCCGGTCAACGCGTCGGATCAGGTTGCAAGCCTGCTCGGCGTGCGGGCGATGGCGGATGCGGGGCAGCCGGTCGCGTTGGCGCTGAACGCGCCCGCGCCGACCCCCGGTTCGCTCGATCAGGCGCTCGCCGTGGTCGACCCGGTGACAATAGAGCCGCCTGTCGAGGTCGCCGTTGCCGCAACCGCGGGGCCGGTCGGGGGCGTCTCCAAGGTCTCGTTCGGTCCGCGGCAGGAGGTCGTCCAGGCGATACCCGCGTTGATGCTTCGACCTGCTGGCGGCCCGATCAAGGTCGCATCCGCTTCCGCCCCGTCGGGTCGTGGCATGGCGACCGCCGCCTATCAGGTAAAGGCGCCGGCAAGCGGGCATTGGTATGTGCAACTTGGTGCGTTCGAAAACGCGGGGGTCGCGCGCGATGCGTGGGGGCGTGCGGCCAAGCGGTTCGCGGTGCTCGCGGGCTATAACCCCAATGGCATGACCTTCAAAGCGGATGGCGAGGATTTCTACCGCCTGTCGGTCGGCGGGTTCAGCCGGTCCACCGCGGATGCGATGTGCCGCCAATACCGCGCCAAGGGCGGGGCGTGCTTCGTCCGGATCGGCGCAGGCGATGCCATGGCGCAATGGCTCCGCAAGCCGGGGATGCAACTGGCGTCGCGGTAGGGGCTTGCCGTTCCGTCCGTCGGATGATTTGCACCCCGGCGATGGCCGGGCCCGCATGGGCATGTCACTGAGCGGGCAGGACGCTACGTAGTGCCGCCGGTGTTCGCCGAGCCCCGTCGTTCGCCGGCGGTACGCGCGCGCGTGGTCTGGAATTTACCGAACCTCGCGCCCACCTTTCCACAATCGCAGCACCCGCCCCTGCACCGGAAGCCCGTCGAACGGCGTATTCCCCGCGTCGGCCTTGAACGCCTCGCCGACGATCTGCCACGGCGCATGGCCATCGAACAGCATCAGATCGCCAGGTTTGCCCGCTTCGAGCGTTCCCGTATCGAGCCCAAGCACCCGCGCCGGATTGCGGGCGAGCAGCGCGAACAGCCGCTCCAGCGTCAGATGCGCGTCGCGCACCAGCATCAGCGCGAGCGGCAGCAGCGTTTCCGCGCCCGCCATGCCGCTGGTCGCGTCGGTGAACGGCAGCCGCTTCTCCTCGGGGCCGCGCGGCTCATGCCCCGAGCATAGCACGTCGATCGTTCCGTCGGCGATCGCTGCCAGCGCCGCACGCCGATCGCTTTCCGCACGCAGCGGCGGCGAGAGCAGCGCAAACGAGCGGAAATCGCTGACCGCAATCTCGGACAGGTGCAGATGCGCGGGCGTGATCCCGCACGTCACGGCGACGCCGCGCCGCTTGGCCGCGCGGACCAGGTCGAAACCCGCAGCCGTCGTGACCTGGCGGATGTGGAGTCGCGCGCCGGTATCCTCGGCGAGCATCAGGTCGCGCGCGATCGCCAGCGCTTCGGCCATCGCGGGCGCGGCGGGCAGGCCGAGCCGCGTCGCCGTTTCGCCCTCGGTCGCGACCGCGCCGGCGGTCAGCCCGCCGTCCTCGGCATGCGTGATTACCGTCACGTCGAGATCGCGCGCATACGCCAGCACGCGCCGCATCACGCCGCTGTCGGCGATCCAGTGCCGACCGGTGCCGACCGCCTTCGCTCCCGCCGACAGGCAGATCGCCATTTCGGCAAGGTCATGGCCGGCGAGCCCGCGCGTGGCCGCCGCGATCGGATGGATCCAGAGGTCGGGCTTGCCGATCAGCGCGGCGCGCTGGACGATGCCGGGATCGTCGAGCACCGGCGACTGGTCTGGCATCAGGCCGATCCGGACGATCCCGCCCGCGCGGAACGCCGCGCGATCGACCTTCGCCACGCCGAGATCGACGATCCCGGGTGCGAGGGTCTTGCCGCCGCAATCGACGACGTCGGCCTCCTGGGGAATATCGACGATCCCGGTCGCGACGATCACGCCGTCGCGGACCAGCAGATTGCCCGTCGTCACGCCGCCGACCGGGCAGGCGAGCGTCGCGTTGGTGAGGGCGAGGATCATGCCCAGCCCTCCACGCCGCGCGCTCTCCGCGTCAGCACGTCGAGGCACGCCATGCGGACTGCAACCCCCATCTCGACCTGCTCGGTGATCGCCGAGCGGGCATGGTCGGCGACCGCAGAGTCGATCTCGACGCCGCGGTTCATCGGTCCGGGGTGCATTACCAGTGCATCGGGCGCCGCCTTTGCCAGCCGGTCGAGCGTCAGGCCGTAGCGGAGCCGGTATTCGCGCGTGGAGGGGACATAGGCCCCGTCCATCCGCTCGTTCTGCAACCGCAGCATCATCACCACGTCCGCCCCCTCCAGCGCCGTGTCGAAATCGGTGAACGCGGTGACCCCCATCCGCTCGATCATCGGCGGCATCAGCGTCGACGGCGCGCAGACGCGCACCTCGGCGGCCAGTGCCGTCAGCGCGAGGATGTTTGATCGCGCGACCCGGCTGTGCAGCAGATCGCCGCAGATCACGACGCGCTGCCCCGCGATGGCGCCCTTGCGCCGCCGGATCGTCAGCGCATCGAGCAGTGCCTGGGTGGGATGCTCGTGGCGCCCATCGCCCGCGTTGAGCACCGGGCAATCGACCTTGTCCGCGATCAGACGCACCGCGCCCGACGACATGTGGCGGATCACGATCACGTCCGCGCGCATTGCGTTCAGCGTCATCGCAGTGTCGATCAGCGTCTCGCCCTTCTTCACGCTGGACTGCGCCGCATGCATGTTGACGACGTCGGCGCCCAGCCGCTTGCCGGCGATCTCGAACGACAGCAACGTCCGGGTCGAATTCTCGAAGAACGCGTTGATCTGGGTAAGTCCCGCCAGCCGCTTGTCCGGAGTCGCATGCGTCCGGTTCGCGCTGACCCAGGTTTCCGCCTCGTCGAGCAGGAACGCGATCTCGTGCGGCTGGAGCCCGTCGATACCGGTGAGATGCCGGTGCGGGAAGACGGCGCCGCCTTCGATGAGGGCGGCGGGGCGGTGATCTGATGGTCGCATTAGAGCCGCGGGATAGTGGTCGCGGACGCGGGGGGCAAGGCTCAGATCGGCGTGTGCGGTATCCGGTACAGCACGCCGCGATCGCCGGACCATATCCGGCGGAGGCCGCGGTCCTTCGGCCAGGCGGTGCGCGGCGTGTCGACCACCCAGACAAGGTCGAATGCCGCCCTCGGCAGCGTCGCGAGCGCGTGTGCGAGGTCGTACTGCGCGTCGTACCGGCACCCCGCGGGGAACAGCGTCTGGCTACCGGCGTAGACGAAGCCGGTCGCGTCGGGTCGGTGCACCGTCAGTTGCGACGACGGCATGTCCCACACGCCGTTGACGAACGCCTCACGGCGGACGATCGCCATCAGACCGATATGATCCATCCGGTGACTGCGCCATGCCGTTTCGCAGGGCAAAGTGACGAGCACGAACACGCGGCTACCCTGCGGAATATGGTCGAGCGCGGCGAGTTGTTCCCGTTGCAGCGCGGCGGTACGCGACCAGCCGATCGTCTGTACCGCCAGCCGCAGTCCGAGAAACGCCAGCGCGGCGATCGCCAGCAGCGTGAGGTCACGCTGTGCCGTGGATGTTGGGGATAGCGCCAGGATCGCCAGGGCCAGTGCGTAGGGCAGCACGCGCATGTCGGCGAGCGCGGAGCCCATGATCATGCCCGGCATGACGAGGAACGCCGCAAACACCGCCGCCGCCGCGCAAGCCAGGCGCGGCTCCATGCGGAAGTCCATCCCGCGAATACCGAACATGACGAGCGCCACCAGCAGCGCGGCGCTCGCGATGTCGAAAACGGCGTTTTGATCGCGGAGCACGGCGACGATGAAGAACAGCTTCAGCGATCCGTCGAACCAGTGCGAGACGCCGATCGTCGACGATCCGCCAGACGGGAGCAGCAGAATCGCGACCGGCGCGACGAGCGGCAGGCAGGCGATGACGGCGCGCCACCAGGGGGCGCCATCGCGTCGCGCGGTCGCCAGCTCGATCGCGAAGAGGACGAGGCCGAGCAGTCCCCAGCCGGCGAGATGCGTGACCCAGATCACCAGACCGACGGGTATGAAGACGGCAGCGCGAACGGCGCCGCGACGCAAGCGCAACCACAACGCGATCGCGGGAAACACGAGCGCGACCGACAGACTGTAGTTGAGGAAGCCATACTGAAACGGCATGCCGAATGTGAGCGGCAGCGCGAACGGCGCGGTCGGTGGCAGCCGGCCATGCGCCGCGCGTGCAGTGAGCAGCATGCCGCCGCCGGTCAGCACCGCCGTCGCGATCAGGGCCAACTTCGTGACGGGGATGATGCCGACTATGGGACCGAACCAGGCGGCGATCAGGTCGACGCCCGAATTGCCCGACAGGTGCCCGTGCGTCGCGAACCACTGGTGGAGATAGGCCGAAGCGTCGATCCGCGCGACGATCGTATAGCGCGCCAGATGGCCGAAAATGTCGGTCAGGGGCGGGATCGCCGGCCCCGATAGCGGAATGGCGAGCAGCACGCTGACCAGCGCGAGGTAGCGGCGCGTGGCCCACCACGGCATCGGCCTATCCTGGTCGGTCGCTATCGGCATGCGCGCGCCATCGCACGGGATCCGCCAAGGGACGGTTAACGGCGCGCTATATCTGCGCGGTCACCAGCGCATCGATCGCGCCCTGGAGGATGTAAGCGGCGGCCATCTTGTCGACGAGTTCGGCGCGCTTGGCGCGGCTGGCGTCCTGTTCGATCAGCGTGCGGGTGACCGCGACGGTCGACCAGCGCTCGTCCTGGAGCAGGATCGGCAACCCCATGTCCTTGAGGTTCTGCGCAAAGGCTCGCGTCGATTGCGAGCGTGGGCTTTCGCTGCCGTCGAGGTTGATTGGCAGGCCGATGACGAGGCCGACGACCTTCTGCGCGGTGATGATCTCGGCGAGCGCGGCCTTGTCCTTCTGGAATTTCGTGCGGCGGATCAGCAGCGCGGGGCTCGCGAACGACCAGCCCGCGTCGCACAAAGCGGTGCCGATCGTCTTGGTGCCGACGTCGAGGCCGATCAGCCGGCCGCCATCGGGCAGCGCGTCGCGGAACTGGGCTGCGGAAAGCGTGATCATTGCGCGAAGGCCTTCAGGCGGCGGTTGGCGTCGGCGCGGACGTTCGCCCAGAACAGGCTATAGTCGTAGACGTGGTAGTTGTTGCCCGGCAGCACGTACGGCCCGAGGTTCGGCCCGTCGCCGATCAGCAGGAAGCCGCGGTCGGCGCAGCGCGCGGGCACGCTGCCGACCGCCATCGTCGCGGTCGCGAGATCCGCGGCGGGGACCAATGTCCCGAGGTTGGCGGTCGCGGGCGCGGCCGCGTCGGCGGTGCCGGTCAGCGGGTTGGTGCAGACGATCGGCGTGCCCTTGCGCGGCCGGCCGTCGAACCCGATCGTCGCGTCATAGGCATCGACGATCAGCGACGGATCGGCGGGCTCGGCGAAACTCTCCCAGGACAGCATGCAGCCGGTCTGGTCGGCGGCGCGGCATTCGGGCAGGCCCATGCGCGGCAGGTCGGTGGTGCGTGAAACGGGCCAGCCGACGACATAGGCCGCGACGATCCGCGCACGGAGTGTCGGGTCGGTCGCGATCCGGTCGCGCAGCAGCCGGGTGAGGTGCGCGCCGCCCTGGCTGTGGCCGGCGAGGATGATCGGGCGGGTCGGGCCGACCTCTTTGAGGAAGCGGTCGAACGCCGCCGACACGTCGCCATAGGCGAGCGCGAGCGCACGTTCGCTCTCGGTGGCGCTAGTCAGGAACGCGCCGAACGTCGCCTGGCGATAGCGCGGCGCCCAGATGTCGCCGGCTTCGTTGAACGCGCTCGCCTGGCCGCGCAGGAAGAGTTCGGCGCGTGCGTTGGTCTCCGGATCGTCGATCGGCGCGTTCCAATGGTCGCGGTTGATGTACGATGTCGGGTGGATGAAGAAGATCGCGGCGCCCGTGCCGCGCTGCGCGGGCGTAAAGCCTGGGGGCGTCCAGAGCGCGGGGTTGCCGGGCTTGTCAGGGCGCGCGAGCCACAGGATCTTGCGCGCATAGATGTTGCGCGGGGCCTCGCGCTGCGCCTCGAAACGCGCGCGTGGGACCATCGCCATGCGTATCATGTCGGTCCCGAACAGGCGGTAGGCGAGCAGCGCAGCGATCGCGAGAACGATCATCGTCGCAACGAAATAGAGGAATTTGCGGGCCAAGCGGGACCTTCCGTGCAGGCGGTGTGGCTCCCGTGCCGCAAGCCGGGGGCGGTTGCAACGGGCGCGGTTGTTTGAACTAAGCGGTTCCCCCGCGGAGGCGGGGGCCCAGGGTCTCGAACGATACCGCCTGTAATCCTGGGCCCCCGCCTCCGCGGGGGAACTAGAAGGGCGATCAATCCTCCCCCGGCAGGGGGAGGTGGCAGGCGGTAGCCTGACGGAGGGGGAGGAAAGGGAAACGCCTGTTGCGTGTCCGCCCCCTCCGTCGCCTTCGGCGCCACCTCCGCCTGGCGGGGGAGGATTAGATCTCGCACGGGAAACATATTGCGCCTTCGCGCCACGCGGTGCTAGCCGAGCGGCATGTCCGTAGATACTGCAACCGTGAAGCGGATCGCGAGCCTTGCGCGCATCGCGATCACCGACGAGGACGCCGCCCGCATGGCGCCGGAACTCGGAAACATCCTTGGCTGGATCGAGATGCTGGGCGAGGTCGATACGACCGGGGTCGAGCCGATGACCGCTGTCATCCCCAACACGCTCAGGCTGCGCGACGACGTCGTCAACGCCGATCCGCTGACCGGCGGCAATATCCGCGAGCAGGTTCTGGCCAACGCGCCCGTAGCTGAACACGGCTTCTTCGCCGTGCCCAAGGTGATCGAATAATGACCGACCTTACCGATCTCGGCATCGCCGGCATCCGCGACGGCGTGCGCGACGGCAGCTTCACGGCGCGCGACGTCGCCGATGCGTTCATCGTCAAGGTGAGCCAGGCCAAGGCGCTCAACGCGTTCCTGGTCGAGACGCCCGAGCATGCGATCGCCGCCGCCACCGCGGCCGATACCGCCCGCGCCGCCGGCGAGACGCTCAAGCCGCTGGCGGGCGTACCGATCGGCATGAAGGACCTGTTCTGCACCAAGGGCGTCACGACGACCGCGGCGAGCCATATCCTCGAGGGCTTCACGCCGACCTATGAGTCGACCGTCTCGCAGAATCTGTGGGATGCGGGCGCGGGGATGCTCGGCAAGCTGAACATGGACCAGTTCGCGATGGGGTCGTCGAACGAGACCTCCGCGTTCGGCAACGTTATCAGCCCCTGGAAGCGCAACGACGCCAATGGAGTGGGGGGTAACGCCGCGCTCGCACCCGGCGGTTCGTCGGGCGGTTCGTCGTCGGCGGTCGCCGCGCGGCTGTGCCCCGGCGCGACCGGCACCGACACCGGCGGCTCGATCCGCCAGCCCGCCGCCTTTACCGGCATCAGCGGCATCAAGCCGACCTATGGCCGTTGCTCGCGCTGGGGGACGATCGCGTTTGCCTCGTCGCTCGACCAGGCCGGGCCGATGGCGCGCGACGTGCGCGACTGCGCGATCCTGCTCGAGGCGATGGCCGGGTTCGATGCGAAGGATGGCACCTCGCTCCAGCTCGACGTGCCGAAATGGGAAGCGGGTTTGTCGGCCAATCTCAACGGTCTGCGCGTCGGTATTCCTAAGGAATATCGCGTCGACGGCATGCCTGAGGAGATCGAGGCGCTCTGGCAGAAGGGCATCGACTGGCTGAAGGATGCCGGCGCGACGATCGTCGAGGTCTCGCTCCCGCACACCAAATACGCGCTGCCCGCTTATTACATCATCGCACCCGCCGAGGCGTCGTCGAACCTCGCGCGCTATGACGGCGTGCGCTACGGCATCCGCGACCTGCCTGCGGGCTCGGGCTTGCAGGACATGTACGCCGCGACGCGCGCCGACGGCTTCGGTCCTGAGGTGAAGCGCCGCATCATGATCGGCACCTATGTGCTGTCGGCCGGCTTCTACGACGCTTACTATACGCAGGCGCAGAAAGTGCGGACGCTGATCGCGCGCGATTTCGAAAAGGCATGGGAGACGTGCGACGTGCTGCTCACGCCGACCGCACCCTCGGCGGCGTTCGCGCTCGGCGAGAAGTCGGCTGATCCGATCGCGATGTACCTGAACGACGTCTTCACTGTGCCGTCGTCGCTAGCGGGTCTGCCCGCGATGTCGGTGCCGGGTGGTCTCGACAAGCAGGGGCTGCCGCTGGGCTTGCAGATCATCGGCAAGCCGCTCGACGAACAAGGCGTTCTGAACGCAGGGCTCGCGATCGAACAGCGGGCAGGATTTACGGCGCGGCCAGAGGCTTGGTGGTAACATGAGCGATTATCGTATCCAGGGCGAAACGGGCGAGTGGGAGGTCGTGATCGGCCTCGAAGTCCATGCGCAGGTGACGTCGAACGCCAAGCTGTTCTCGGGCGCAGCGACCGCGTTCGGTGCCGAGCCCAACACGCAGGTCAGCCTCGTCGACGCGGCGATGCCCGGCATGCTGCCGGTGCCGAACCGCGAATGCATCCGCCAGGCGGTGCGCACCGGCATGGCGATCGAGGCGCAGATCAACAAATGGTCGCGGTTCGACCGGAAGAATTATTTCTACGCCGATCTGCCGCAGGGCTATCAGATCAGCCAGCTCTATCATCCAATCGTCGGCGAAGGCGCGATCGACATCAGCCTCGACGAGAAGAACCCAGACGCGGCCGGCAAGCGGATCGGCGTCGAGCGCATCCATGTCGAGCAGGATGCGGGCAAGCTAATGCACGACCAGCATCCGACCCAGTCCTATGTCGATCTCAACCGCTCGGGCGTCGCGCTGATGGAGATCGTGTCGAAGCCCGATCTCGCATCGCCCGCGGAAACGGGAGCCTATCTTCGCAAGTTGCGGTCGATCCTGCGCTATGTCGGATCGTGCGATGGCAACATGGAAGAGGGCTCGATGCGCGCCGACGTCAATGTCAGCGTGCGCAAGGTGGGCGACGAGCTTGGCACGCGGACCGAGACGAAGAACGTCAATTCGGTGCGCTTCGTGATGGCGGTGGTCGAGCAGGAGGCCAGGCGCCAGGTCGAGGTGCTCGAGGCCGGCGGCAAGATCCAGCAGGAGACGCGGCTCTACGATCCCGATCGCAACGAGACGCGCTCGATGCGGTCGAAGGAAGATGCGCATGATTACCGCTACTTCCCCGATCCGGACCTGTTGCCGCTCGTGCTCGACGACGCGTTCCTCGAGGAATGCCGTGCGTCGCTGCCCGAACTGCCCGACGCGAAGCGGGCGCGGTATGAGGCGCTCGGGATCACCGCCTATCAGGCAACGGTGCTGACCGCCGAGGTCGAGGCGGCGCGCTGGTTCGATGCGTTGCTCGACGCGGGCGTGAAGCCGGCGGCGGCGGCGAACTGGACGACGTCGGAGCTGTTCGGCGCGCTCAACCGGACGGGCAAGGACATCGCCAACTCGCCGGTGTCGCCGGCGCAGGCGGCGGAACTCCTCGGGCTGATCGCGGACGGTACGCTGTCGGGGAGCCTTGCCAAGCAGGTGTTCGAGGTGATGCTCGAGACCGGCGACGGCGCCGCGAAGGTCGTGGAGGATCGTGGGCTCAAGCAGACCAGCGATACGGGTGAGATCGAGAAGGTCATCGCCGAGGTAATGGCCGCGAATGCTGACAAGGTCGCCGATTACCGTGGCGGCAAGGACAAGCTGTTCGGGTTCTTCGTCGGGCAGACGATGAAGGCGATGGGGGGAAAGGCCAACCCGGCCGTGGTGAACGAGGTGCTGAAGAGCGCGCTTGGGGAGTCGGTGGCGCCGTAACGTCTTTACTCCCAACCTCTCCGTTCTCCCGCGAAGGCGGGCGTCCAGGGTAACGGAGCGCCGCACTGCTTGATTCCTGGGCCCCCGCGTTCGCGGGGGAACTGGAGCGTTAGAGAAAGCGTCAACGATGCGCCCACCCCGGCGAAGGCCGGGGCCCAATTGGGGAACGGTGCCAACGAAGGTCGGCGCTTCGTTATCAGGACCTGCCCAATTGGGCCCCGGCCTTCGCCGGGGTGGTATGGTCGGAAGCGTTACGCGTCCACCTTCTGCGGATGATGCGGCACCAGGATCAGCACATTCTCCTCGACCCGCCACGAGGCGAGGCGCGACAGGAAGTTCATCCCCAGCACGCTGGTGTCCCCGAACGCAGGCGACACCACCACCTGCAGATCACGCGCGACGATCGCGCCGAGTTTCAGTTCGCCGATCTTGCCCGACTGCGCGGCAATCGCGCCATTGGCGGTCTGCAGGACGATCGGCACGACGCTCGGCCGCGCATCGATCCCGGCCGCTTCCGCGGTCTTCGTCGACAGCGCGGTGATCGTCGCGCCGCTGTCGATCAGCAACCGGCGCTCGACCCCATCGATCCGCGCACGCGCCCAGAAATGCCCGTCGGACGACATCCGGATCCGCACTTCGCCGCCGACGACCTGCTGGTCGTCGATCCGGAGCAGCTTCGTGATCTTGCCCAGATAGGGATCGAACTGGCTCCGCTGGCCGATCGCGACGAACAGCAGCGCGACGAGGGCGAGCGTGATCGCACCATTCACCAGCGTGCGAATGACCGGAATCCGCTGCGCGACGATTAGCACGAGGACCGCGACGGCGATCGCGCCATAGAGCGTCTGGTGCTGGGCGAAATCGGGAAAGGGGAAGATCGGCGGGTCCTCGGACGACAGGG
>NZ_LMLD01000011.1:1055488-1059785 GCF_001421825.1 Sphingomonas sp. Leaf38
CGGGCGGCGGCGAGACGGTCGAGAACGGTCCGGGTTGTCGTCGCCGGTGCGTTTCGCAAGCGCTATGCCCTGTGCCGCAGGGACCGAAGGTGGGCGAGATATGGCGAAGCACGGTGGCTATGCAGCGATAGCCTTGGCGGCCGCGACCGCGCTGGTCGTGCCGAGCCATGCTGCACCGTCTGCGGTCTTGTCGAGCAACCAGGGCGACGTCGATCGGCTCCGTTTGATGACTCCGTCGGCGTTCCAGGCGCGGACGACATTGTCTGACGATGCGCTCGACCGCGTTGCGACGCTCACCTCGACGAACGGGTTCGTCGAGCACCGGTCGTTCGGCGGGCACGCGCCCGACGATGTGTTCCTGCGCGCGTTCATCGACAAGACGACGGGCCAGGTGAGTTACCAGGTCTATGCGTCGATCCGATATCGCGCCTACAGCTGGGTGCGTTGGGACAGCGCGACCTATGAAGCGCCCGGCGGCCCGTTGTCGGCCCGTGTCGACCGGATCGCGCGGCTGCGAACCGTGTGTCGGCGAGGATGGATCTGTCCCCGATCCGAAACGATCGGCTTGAGGATCGCGGGCTCGGTACTCAGGCAGCAGGCGGAACGTTATATCCCGGGCGTGATGACGCCGTGGCAATTCAAGGTGACGGCAAGGGCAGGCGGCGAGCGCATCCTGATGCTGTCGACGGCGGAGATTGCGGGTATGCTGATGGCGGTCGACGCGTATCGCGTCGGCCACCATCTGCCGCAGCCCTGACCACGCTCGCGGTTACTGGGCGTCGGAGTCCTGGTTCTTGGTCACGCCGCCGGTGCCGCCGACGCCGTCGGGGAGCCCTGAGTCGGTGAAGGTTTCGGGCTCGGCGCCACCGTCACCGCGTTCGACCGCGTCGGATCGCGACGCGACCGCCTGTTCGATGTCGCTGCGCGTATCCGCGTCACGATCCTCGGGGCGTGTATCCGGATCAGTGCCGGCATGCGCAGAGGGCTTGGTATCGGGCATGATGGTCCCTCAGACTTCGGGCTGGATGGGGGTGGGGTCGGTCGAGGGTCCGCTCGGATCGGGATAGTCCACGTCGGGTGCGGGTGGATTGAACTCCGGCGGTGGCGTCGTTGGCTCGGCAGGCGACGAGGGCGTAGGGAATTCTGCGGGGGGTTGGGTAGCCATGTTGCTCTCTCCTTCTTCCGCATCAACGCGTGCGATCCCGTGTAGTTGCCCGCCGTGTTGCCTTGCGTGCTTGCCCCGGCATACAACGTTGGTATAGACGCGCCCGCTACGGCGATGTCCTGTGCGGGCGTGGCGGAACTGGTAGACGCAGCAGGTTTAGGTCCTGCCATCGCAAGATGTGGGGGTTCGAGTCCCTTCGCCCGCACCACTCCGCCGCTCGGGCGGGGCGACACCCAGACGAATTTTTCCCGAATGCTCTTTTAGACAAAGGCCGGACATGCAGACTGTCGAGACGTTGAACGAGGGCCTCAAGCGCGCCTACACCCTCACCATCACTGCGAAGGATATCGATGCGAAGGTCGATGTCGAGCTGAAGCGCCTCGCGCCGCAGATGAAGATGCCGGGCTTCCGTCCGGGCAAGGTGCCGGCCAACCTCATCCGCAAGATGCACGGCCCGGCGCTGACGCAGGACGCGGTGAACGCGGCGATCCAGGAGGGCGTCCAGACGCTCGTCGCCGAAAAGCAGCTTCGCCCCGCGATGCAGCCTTCGGTCGAGCTGGAAGACGGCTACGACCTCGGCAAGGACGCGGTCGTCAAGGTCGAGCTGGAGGTTCTCCCGCAGGTGCCGGCACCCGCGATCGACGGCCTGAAGCTCGAGCGCCTGACCGTGCCCGTCGCCGACGAGGCGGTCACCGAGCAGCTCCAGAAGTTCGCCGACCAGCAGAAGAAGTGGGACGACGCTGCTGACGATTACGTCGCGGCGATGGGTGACCTCGTCACCGTCGATTTCGTCGGCAAGACCGCCGACGGCGTCGCATTCGACGGCGGCACGGGCACCGACATGGGCGTCGAGCTCGGCGCAGGGCGTCTGATCCCCGGCTTCGAGGATCAGCTCGTCGGCGTGAAGACCGGCGACGACAAGGTCCTGAACGTGACCTTCCCCGAGGAGTATCAGGAGAAGTCGCTCGCGGGTCAGCCGGCCACGTTCGACATCACCGTCAAGTCGGTGAAGACCGCGGGCGAGAGCAATATCGACGAGGATCTCGCCAAGTCGCTCGGTCTTGAGAGCCTCGAGCAGCTCACCGGCTTGCTCAAGGGTCAGATCGAGCAGGAGCATAACGGGCTCACGCGCACGCACATGAAGCGCAAGCTGCTCGACCAGCTCGCCGAAGGTCACGACTTCGAGGTTCCGCCGTCGATGGTGGAAGCCGAGTTCAACCAGATCTGGCAGCAGCTCCAGCACGAAGCCACGCACGAAGCCGATCCCGAGGCCGCGATGGCCGAGATGGAAGGCGAGCGCGACGATTACCGCAAGATCGCCGAGCGTCGCGTGCGCCTGGGGCTCCTCCTGTCCGAGATCGGCCAGGCGAACGGCGTCGAGGTTTCCAACCAGGAAATGCAGCGTCTGCTCGCCCAGGCTGCGCAGCAGTATCCGGCCGAGCAGCGTCAGCAGTTCATGCAGTATGTGCAGTCCGAGCCGATGGCCGCTGCCCAGCTGCGCGCGCCGCTGTACGAGGACAAGGTCGTCGACTTCCTGTTCGAGAAGGCCGAGATCACCGATCGCGAAGCGACCCGCGAGGAGCTGGAAGCTGCGATCGAGAGCGAGGACGGTTTCGCGAGCGGCACGCACGTGCATGATCACGACAACCACAAGCCGAAGAAGAAGGCCGCTGCCAAGAAGGCCAAGCCTGCGTCTGACGACACTGCTGCGGACGAGACCGTGACGGACGAGGCGCAGGTTTCGGACGCGGCGGACGAGGCCAAGCCCGCAAAGAAGGCGCCTGCCAAGAAGAAGGCGGCACCGGTCGAGGCCGAGACTGCGGTGACCGAGTCGTCGCCGGTCGCGGCCGAGAATGCCGAGGGTACCGAAGCTGCCGACGCACCGGTGAAGAAGCCGCGCGCCAAGAAGGCGCCGACCAAGACCGAGGCGTAACGCCGATCGGAGTGCTTCGTCGCTGAGGCACTCACCCCGTTTTCGGGCCACCTCCCCGGCGGAGGCCGGGGTCCAGTTGGAAAGGCTACTATAACGGCGCGTAAAGCTCCGTTATGGACGTTCCCCAACTGGGCCCCGGCCTCCGCCGGGGAAGTGCGTTTTGGGATGGTTCGGTGACTGAAGTTTCGCCCGCTGCTCGATCTTCGATACCGTGTTCAACCGTGCAGGGCAGGGCATGACCGAACCGAGAATCGCCGTCCTGCTTCCCTGCTACAACGAAGCGGCGGCGATCGCGCAGACGGTGGCCGGGTTCCGCGCCGCGCTGCCGGGCGCCACCGTCTACGTCTACGACAACAACAGCGCCGACCGGACGGTGGAGGTCGCGCGCGCGGCGGGTGCCGTGGTGCGGACCGAGCGAATCCAGGGCAAGGGCGCGGTCGTCCGCCGCATGTTCGCGGATATCGACGCCGACATCTACGTGATGGCCGATGGCGACGCGACCTATGACGCGGCCTCCGCCCCGGCGCTGGTCGCGCGCGTGCTCGACGAACAGCTCGACATGGTCGTCGGTTCGCGGATCAGCCAGGTCCAGGAGAGCTATCGCCGCGGGCACCGGTTCGGCAACGCACTGCTGACGGGAATGCTCGCGCGGCTGTTCGGGCGTAGCTTCACCGATATCCTGTCGGGCTACCGTGTGTTTTCGCGCCGGTTCGTGAAGAGCTTTCCGTCGCTGTCCGCCGGGTTCGAGATCGAGACGGAGATCAGCGTCCACGCGCTCGAACTTAAGATGCCGATCGGCGAGGTCGAGACGCCTTATTACGCGCGGCCCGAGGGGTCCGAATCGAAGCTCAGCACGTACGGCGACGGCTGGCGCATCCTCCGCACGATCATGACGCTCTACCGGATCGAGCGGCCTTTGTGGTTCTTCGGTGTGATCGGCAGCGCGTTTGCGGTGCTCGCGCTGGTCCTCGGTATCCCGCTGGTACTGACCTATATCGAGATCCACCAGGTGCCGCGCTTCCCGACCGCGATCCTGATCACCGGACTGGGTATCTTCGCCGCGCTGAACGTCTTTACCGGGCTGATCCTCGATACGGTCGTCCGGGGGCGGCGCGAGGTGCGGCGGCTGGCGTATCTCGCCTATCCCGCGCCGGGCCTCTGACGCGGATAGCGGACGCTTGTAATCCTCCCCCCCCCCC
>NZ_LMLD01000011.1:1059841-1118657 GCF_001421825.1 Sphingomonas sp. Leaf38
GTTGCGTGTCCTCCGCCTCCGACGCCTTTGGCGCCACCTCCCCCTGGCGGGGGAGGATCGTTTGGCCTCTGCCTGGGACAGCCGATCCGCGCAGGGGCGAGGGCGGGCAGGGCTTGAACTCCCCGTTGCGAGCGCCGATGTTGGCGGTTCACTGGGGCATAAGAGAGATTTCCATGCACAATCCGTTCGAGACCGGCGACTTTGCTAGCCCATTGGCCAGCGCCGGGCTCGGCCTGCAGCAGACGCAAGCAGGCCTGGTTCCCATCGTTATCGAGCAGTCGAACCGCGGCGAGCGCTCGTTCGACATCTTCTCGCGCCTGCTCCGCGAGCGCATCATCTTCGTGACCGGTGGCGTCGAGGACGGCATGGCCTCGCTGATCACCGCACAGCTGCTCTTCCTCGAGTCCGAGAACCCGAAGAAGGACATCTTCATGTACATCAACTCGCCGGGCGGTGTCGTCACGGCGGGCATGGCGATCCACGACACGATGCGGTACATCCGCCCGCGCGTCGGCACGGTGTGCATCGGCCAGGCCGCCTCGATGGGCAGCTTCCTGCTCGCAAGCGGTGAGCCGGGCATGCGAGTCGCGATGACCAACGCGCGCATCATGATCCATCAGCCATCGGGTGGTGCACAGGGCATGGCCAGCGACATCGAGATCCAGGCGCGCGAGATCCTGCGGATCCGCAAGCGCATGAACGAACTGTACGCGCAATATACCGGCCAGCCGATCGAAGAGATCGAGCGCCGGATGGACCGCGATACGTTCCTCGAAGCGAACGAAGCGAAGGATTTTGGCCTGGTCGACGAGGTGTTCGACAAGCGTCCCGCCCCTGCGGACGACACGGCTAAACCTGCGTAAAGCCCGCTCAAGCGGGGCCGGCACGGGGCGAATCGTAAATCCCGCCGGTTTATTTGATTGTAGGAACTCCGGGGTACGTTACGGTAGCGGCCCCGGAAACGGCACGTGCACCGACATGCGCGAGAGGTGATTGAATGACGAAGCTGAGCGGTGGCGACTCGAAGAGCACCCTCTATTGCTCGTTCTGCGGCAAGTCGCAGCACGAGGTCCGCAAGTTGATCGCCGGGCCGACGGTCTTCATCTGCGACGAGTGCGTCGAGCTATGCAACGACATCATCCGTGAGGAGACGAAGTCGGCGCTGGTGTCCAAGAAGGACGGCGGCGTGCCGACTCCGCAGGAGATCTGCGACGTTCTCGACGATTACGTGATCGGCCAGAAGCGCGCCAAGCGCGTCCTGTCGGTGGCGGTGCACAATCACTACAAGCGGCTCAACCACGGCGCGAAGGGTGCCGATGTCGAGTTGTCCAAGTCGAACATCCTGCTCGTCGGGCCGACCGGTTGCGGCAAGACTCTGCTCGCGCAGACGCTCGCCCGCATCCTCGACGTGCCGTTTACGATGGCCGATGCGACGACGCTGACCGAAGCCGGCTATGTCGGCGAGGATGTCGAGAACATCATCCTCAAGCTGCTCCAGGCCTCCGACTACAACGTCGAGCGGGCGCAGCGCGGGATCGTGTATATCGACGAGATCGACAAGATCAGCCGCAAGGCCGAGAACCCGTCCATCACGCGCGACGTGTCGGGCGAGGGCGTGCAGCAGGCACTGCTCAAGCTGATGGAAGGGACGACCGCGAGCGTTCCTCCGCAGGGTGGTCGCAAGCATCCGCAGCAGGAGTTCCTGCAGGTGGACACGACGAACATCCTGTTCATCTGTGGCGGTGCGTTCTCGGGTCTCGAGAAGATCATCGGCGATCGTCTGCAGGGCAAGTCGATCGGCTTCGGCGCCTATGTCGCCGGGCCGGACGAGCGCAAGACGGGCGAGACGTTGAAGTCCGTCGAGCCTGAGGATCTGCTCAAGTTCGGGCTCATCCCCGAGTTCGTCGGTCGTCTGCCGGTCATCGCGACGCTCGAGGATCTCGATGTCGACGCGCTGGTGAAGATCCTGAAGGAGCCGAAGAACGCGCTGGTCAAGCAGTACCAGAAGCTGTTCGAGATGGAGGACGTCGCGCTCGGCTTTACCGACGACGCGCTGGTCTCGGTCGCCAAGAAGGGCATCGAACGCAAGACCGGTGCGCGCGGGCTTCGTTCGATCCTCGAGAGCATCCTGCTCGACACGATGTTCGACCTGCCCGGCATGGACGGCGTCGACGAGGTGATGATCGACAAGGACGTGATCGAGGGCCGCAAGGAACCGATCCGCGTCTATGCCGAGAAGAAGAAGACCGGCGACGCGGCATAAGGCTCGGCTGGTTTGCGATTGGGGAAGGGCGTCGAGCGATCGGCGCCCTTTTTCGTTTGGGGTGTGATCTCGTCCGCAAACTCGCCCTCCGTCATCCTGACGAAAGTCAGGACCCAGGATACCGAACGGGGGTCTTTGTGGCTCTGGATCCTGACTTTCGTCAGGATGACGGACGGGGGGTGTGGCAGAGCGTTGGACCTCCATCGCTTCGGGGAGGGCGGGGTTGGGGTTGCCGCTAGGATTGCGCGGTCAGCAGCCGAACCCGCTCCAGATCCTTCGGACGCCCGAACAGCCTGAGCATCTCGGCCAGTTCGTCACGACGCGGCACATAGACGATGGCCTCTTCCACCCGGATCGGCACGCGGGTCCTCGGAAGCACCTTTGTCCATCCCGACGCGGTCGCGACATGAAACCCCGCCATGATCTCGACCACCAGCGGCGGCGCCGTCCACTGGCCGAACACCGCCGACCGGAACACCGGGCTTGCCGCCGCCTTCGCCGGCGCGACCCTCAGTTGCGCCAGCACACGCAAGGCATCCTCGACGCTCATCAGAACATCGACGTCGGCGACTGTGATCGCCGCCACCCCGTGAAGCGCCACCGCCGCGCTGGAAATCACCCACCAAGGATCGCGCGCGTCGCGCATCGTCTGCGCCACCATGACGAGCGTTTGGCGAAGATCGGGGGGCAGCATCCGGCCAATCTACCCGAACCCGACTCGCACACAATCGGCTCCAATCGGACCCTTATTGGTCGTCACGCATTCGTTGGGTACGTGAAACGAAGGAGCGTGCATGACGATCGAAGCGGCCGACCGACCGAAGGAACACGTAGCGGAAACCATGCCCGACCGTCTGGCGCTCCCGATCTGGACGCTCGTGGCGCCAGGGCTGGGCCTCGTTGCCATCCTCATCGGGCTGGCCAAGATGGGCGTGCTCGGCACGGCGGCGGCGGTGATCGTGCTGATCGGCAGCGTGCTGGCGGCGGTGCATCATGCCGAGGTGATCGCGCACAAGGTGGGCGAACCGTTCGGCACGCTCGTCCTCGCGATCGCGGTCACGGTGATCGAGGTGTCGCTGATCGTCTCGCTGATGCTGTCGAACGCGGGCGATGCCACCACGCTGGCGCGCGACACGGTGTTCGCGGCGATCATGATCATCCTAAACTTCATTATCGGCCTCTGCCTGCTGGCGGGCGCGGTGCGGCATCACGAGCAGCGCTTCACGTTGAAGGGCATGACCGCCGCGCTTGGCGTGCTCGCCGCGATGGCGGTGCTGTCGCTGATCCTGCCGAACTACACCTCGTCGACCGCGGGTCCGACCTATGCGGCGTCTCAGCTGCTGTTCGTCGCGGTCGTCTCGCTGATCCTCTACGGCACGTTCGTGCTGGTGCAGACGGTGCGCCACCGCGACTATTTCCTGCCCTTGACCGACGACAAGGACGATCATGCCGCACCGCCGTCGCGTCGTGCGACGGGAGTCGCGTTCGTCGCGTTACTCGTGGCGCTCGTCTCGGTGGTGCTGCTCGCCAAGACATTGTCGCCGACGATCGAGGCGGCGGTGCTCGGGGCCGGCTTGCCGCTGACCGTGGTCGGCGTAGTGATCGCCGCGCTGGTGCTCGCGCCTGAGAGCCTGGCCGCGTACAAGTCGGCACGGCGCAACCGGTTGCAGACGAGTCTCAACCTCGCGCTCGGCTCGGCGCTGGCGACGATCGGGCTGACGATCCCGAGCGTGGCGATCGTGTCGCTGGTGCTCGACCTGCCGATCGCGCTGGGGATCGACGCCAAGAGCATGACGTTGCTCGCGCTGTCGCTGTTCGTCGCGACGCTGTCGCTCGGCACCGGGCGGACGACGGTGTTGCAGGGCGTCGTCCATCTCGTGATCTTTGCCGCCTATCTGTTCACGACCGTGGTGCCGTGACGCGTCAGGGGCGCTGCGTCTCCAGATAGGCGATGACGTCGGCGCGGTCCTTCGGGTCGGCGAGGCCTGCGAACGCCATCGTCGTGCCCGGGACCATCCGGCGCGGGTTGGCGAGCCATTGGTCCATCCGCGCGGCGTCCCACGTCCCGCCGAGCGCCTTCAGTCCGGCCGTATAGGCAAAGCGCGGGCGGCGCTCGCCGACGGGGCCGCCCAGTACACCGTAGAGATTGGGGCCATCGGTATCGCCTGCATAGCGTCCGATCGTGTGGCATGCGGTGCAGCGGCGGAAGACGCGCTCGCCGCGCGCGATCTGGCTGGTCGATGCCGCGTCTGGCGCCGCGCCGCATCCCACGAGCGCTAACGCCAGCAGCAAGGACCAGCCCGCGACCCTCATGGTCTCTGGCGTGCCGCCAAGGCGAGGCCTGCGGCGATCTGCACCACTGCATACAGGCGTCGACGACCGGGGCGATCGATGAAGGGGGACACCAGCTTTTCCGTGCCGAGCGCGTCGTCTTTCCAAAGATCGACGTGGCGGCGCGGCTGGAGCAGGCCGATCAGGCCGTCGCCGACCATGAAGATCGCGGCCATCTCTGCCGCGCGCGCTGGCCAGATGTTCTCCTGCGCCCGCGAGAGCCCAGGGTTACGCACGGCGGCGTTTGTGATTTGTGGACCCCCGCCTTCGCGGGGGAACGGCGGCGTGATCATTGCGACTTGGCCTTTGCGGCTTGCGCGGCTTTCCAGGCGGCCACGTCTTCGAGCGCGAGACTGCGGCGGAGCACCAGTGCGTCCGGGTCGATCACGACATGCGCCCCCGCCGGGACCGACAGGCTCGCCTTCCCGCCGGTCATCGGCACCGTCCGCGTCTTGCCGTCGACCTGTACCTGGACCGGCAGCGGGAACGCGCCATTGCCGGGCACCTTCCACGTCAACGTCAGCACGTTTCCGGTCCGGGTCTCTACCAGATCGGGGAGGGCTGCCTGGCGGAGATACACGTCGAAGAACCAGCCATAGTCCTTCCCCGTGACCTTGCGGACGAGCGCTTCATACTCCTTGGTCGACCCGAACCGCGGCTTGAAGTTCCCCGGCTTGGGGTCCGCCCGCCCGTACACCGCCAGCCGCGTGACATCGAAGAACGCCTTGTCGCCGATCAGCGACCGCAGCGTGTGGAGCATCCACGAACCCTTATAGTAGATGTCCTGGCCCGCGC
Source organism: Sphingomonas sp. Leaf38 (assembly GCF_001421825.1). NCBI lineage: Bacteria > Pseudomonadati > Pseudomonadota > Alphaproteobacteria > Sphingomonadales > Sphingomonadaceae > Sphingomonas > Sphingomonas sp. Leaf38. The sequence goes on from NZ_LMLD01000011.1 coordinate 1,065,231, forward strand.
CGCCCTTGTCGAGTTCGTACACCTCTTCCTCGGTGCTGATGCGCTGCTGCGTGATGGGCTTCAGATTCATGATCGAGGTCCGCTCGGTCTGCATCATCGCCGCGTAGCGCGCACGCCCCTCGCGCCACTGGCCGTAGAGCGGCTGCATGTAGGTGCCGTATCCCTCGTGCAGCCAGTAATCGTCCCAGTTCGCGGCGGTCAGCTGGTTGCCGAACCATTCATGCGCGAATTCGTGCTGGAACAGCCAGTCGAACCCTTCCGGCGCCTTGGCATAGTCGTTGCCGTACGCGTTGATCGTCTGGTGCTCCATGCCCTTGTGCGGCGTCTCGACCACGCCAAGCTTCTCGTCGCCGAACGGGTAGGGCCCGATCATGCTTTCGAAGAAATCGAGCGTCGGCGCGAACTCTGCGAACAGCTTCTCGGCCTGCGCCTTCTCGCCCGGCAGATACCAGTAGAACATCGGAATGCTGTTGCCGAACCGGCTCTTGTACGTGCCGCTGATCTCCTCATACGGCCCGACGTTCAGCGCTATGCCGTAGGTGTTGGGATGCTTGGCTCGCCAGTTCCACGTCGTCCGACCGTCCGTCAGCGTATCGACGCCGAGCAGCACGCCGTTCGACGGTGCCTTCAAGCCCTTGGGCACGGTGATGTGGAGCGTCACCAGCGCCGGCTCGCCGGTCGGGAAATCGAGGCACGGCCAGAACAGGTCGCAGCCATAGCCTTCCGCGGTGGTCGCAAACCAGGTGCGGCCATCGGGTGTCTTCGACCAGACCATCCCGTCGTCCCACGGCGCTTTCACCGCGACATGCGGCGTGCCGCCATAGGTGATCTTTGCGGTCACGTTGCCGCCGGCCGCGACCGGCTTGGGGAGCGTGATCGTCAACCGCCCCTCCGGATTGCTCCACGCCGTCGGCGCCAGCGGCACGCCGTCGATCGCGATCGCGCTAACCGGCAGATTGCGATCGAGGTCGATCGGCAGGAGGGTGAGGGGGGCCTTCGCGGTAAAGACCAACGTGGCGACGCCGTTGAGGCTTTCCGTCTCGGGTAGCACCTCGAACGCAAGGTCCGCGCTGTCAAGCGTGAGCGCGGTCTGCTCGGGAGTCAGCACGCCGCCGGACCGCTGCGTCTGCGCGGTGATCGCCGGTTCGCCCTTCTTGGGGAGCGGGGCGGCGGCGAGAAGCGCGGTGGCGCCAGCGGCAAGAAGGAGACGGGACATCACGGCCGGTGTTCTCGCGCGGCGGTCGAGGTGAGACAAGCCCCCCTCCGTCATGCCGCGTTCGTTCCGGCGTCCACGGGAAAGACGTGCGTTGCGGCACCCTCAGCCTCAAGACAGGCCCCCGGTGACGGATCGGGTGAGGCAGCGTCCGTCCCTACAAATACCGATCCCACCGCGAACCAATTGATGGACGGTTCATCCTCACCATATAAGACTCAATAATGCCCCCATGCAGGCACCCACCGGAGCGTTCATGACCCAGTACCCCGTCCTTCCCCTTCGCGACATCGTCGTCTTCCCGCACATGATCGTGCCGCTGTTCGTCGGTCGCGATAAGTCCGTTGCCGCGCTCGAGGCGGCAATGGCGGCGGACAAGGAAATCTACCTCGTCGCGCAGGTCGATCCCGCCGAGGATGATCCCGCGCGCGATGACCTGTACTCGATGGGCGTCACCGCGACTGTGCTGCAATTGTTGAAGCTGCCCGACGGCACCGTCCGCGTGCTGGTCGAAGGCAAGCAGCGCGCGACGCTGGAGACGCTGGACGAAAGCGGCGAGTTCCTGACCGCGACGGTCGAGCCGGTCGCCGATGCCGAGGTGGAGGGGCCTGAGCTGATTGCGCTGATGCGCTCCGTGGTCGATCAGTTCGAGAATTACGCCAAGCTCAACCGTAAGCTTTCGTCGGAAACGTCGGTCCAGCTTTCTGAGATCGACGACGCGTCGAAACTGTCCGACGCCGTGATTGCGAACGTCCAGATCAAGGTCGCCGAGAAGCAGGCGATCCTGCTCGAGACCAACCCGTCCAAGCGTCTCGAAATGGCGATGACCGCGATGGAGGGCGAGTTGGGCGTCCTGCAGGTCGAGAAGAAGATCAAGAGCCGCGTCAAGCGCCAGATGGAGAAGACGCAGCGCGAATATTACCTCAACGAGCAGTTGAAGGCGATCCAGCGCGAACTGGGTAACGAGGACGGCGAGGGCGAAGGCGACGAGATCGCCGAGCTGACGCAGAAGATCGCGACGCTCAAGATGAGCAAGGAAGCGCGCGGCAAGGCGACCGCCGAGCTCAAGAAGCTCAAGACGATGGCGCCGATGAGCGCCGAGGCGACCGTCGTGCGCAACTATCTCGACGTGTTGCTTGGCCTCCCTTGGGGCAAGAAGTCGAAGATCAAGAAGGACATCGCCGCCGCGCAGGTGACGCTGGACGAGGATCATTACGCGCTCGAGAAGGTCAAGGACCGGATAGTCGAGTATCTCGCGGTGCAGGCACGCACCAACAAGCTGAAGGGGCCGATCCTGTGCCTCGTCGGCCCTCCCGGTGTCGGCAAGACCTCGCTCGGCAAGTCGATCGCAAAGGCGACGGGGCGCGAGTTCATCCGCCAGTCGCTCGGCGGCGTGCGCGACGAAGCCGAGATCCGTGGCCATCGCCGCACCTATATCGGCTCGCTGCCGGGCAAGATCGTGACCAACCTGAAAAAGGCCGGCACGTCGAACCCGCTGTTCCTGCTCGATGAGATCGACAAGCTCGGCCAGGATTTCCGCGGCGATCCGGCGTCGGCGCTGCTCGAGGTGCTCGATCCGGAGCAGAACGGCAAGTTCCAGGACCATTATCTCGAGGTCGATATCGACCTGTCGGACGTGATGTTCGTGTGCACCGCGAACTCGCTTAACCTGCCCCAGGCGCTGCTCGACCGCATGGAGATCATCCGTCTGGAGGGCTATACCGAGGACGAGAAGGTCGAGATCGCCGAGCGCCATCTGGTGGCCAAGCAGATCGAGGCGCACGGGCTGAAGCCGGGCGAGTTCACGCTGACGCAGGAGGGGCTTCGTACGCTCATCCAGCAATATACGCGTGAGGCCGGTGTCCGCACGCTCGAGCGCGAGATCGCCAAGCTGTGCCGCAAGGCGCTGCGCCAGATCCTCGAGAACAAGACGACCAGCGTCACGATCACGCCCGAGAATGTCGGTGAATATGCGGGCGTGCAGAAATATCGTCACGGCCTCGGCGAGACCGAGAACCAGATCGGTGCGGTCACCGGGCTCGCCTGGACCGAGGTCGGCGGCGAATTGCTGACGATCGAGAGCGTGACGGTTGCGGGCAAGGGCCAGGCCAAGCTCACCGGCAAGCTCGGCGACGTGATGAAGGAGTCGATCGAGACCGCGTTCAGCTTCGTCAAAGCACGTGCGCCCAGCTACGGGATCAAGCCGAGCCTGTTCGCGCGCAAGGATATCCATATCCATCTGCCCGAGGGTGCGGTGCCGAAGGATGGCCCGTCGGCGGGCATCGGCATGGTCACGTCGATCGTCTCGACGCTGACCGGCGTGCCGATCCGGCGCGAGGTGGCGATGACCGGCGAGGTCACCCTGCGCGGCCGCGTTCTGCCGATCGGTGGCCTCAAGGAGAAGCTCCTGGCCGCGCTTCGCGGCGGGATCGAGACGGTGCTGATCCCGGCGGAGAACGAGAAGGACCTCGCGGAGATCCCGGCGAACATCAAGGCGGGACTGAAGATCATCCCCGTAAGCCATGTCGACGAGGTGCTGCGACTGGCACTGACCGAGCCGCTCGAGGCGATCGAGTGGACCGACGCGGACGAACTGGCAGCATTGCCGCCAGCGCCGATCGCGCCGGTCGGAGGTGCGATGCACCACTGATCTGGATTAGTTTTAAAAGACTATGACGCGGCGGTTTCGTTTGACACCCAGCGAAGCCGCCGCATTATTGCGCGCTGACGCGGCCTCGAGTCCATTGCGGCCGATTCGAGTTTTTTCCGGGGGATACACATGAACAAGCAGGAGCTGATCGCGACGGTCGCGGACACGTCGGGACTCGTCAAGGCCGACGCGATCAAGGCGGTCGAGGCGGTCTTCGAAGCGATTGAAGCGTCGCTGAAGAAGGGCGACGAGGTTCGCCTGGTCGGCTTCGGCACGTTCTCGATCTCCAAGCGCAAGGCATCGACGGGTCGCAACCCGCGCACCGGCGAGCCGATGACGATCAAGGCTTCGACGCAGCCGAAGTTCAAGGCCGGCAAGGGCCTCAAGGACGCGGTCAACTAAATCCCTCGATGATCCTCCTCCGCAGGGGGAGGTGGCTGGCGATCGCCAGACGGAAGCGACGGTGAGCGATATCCTCTGCTCCATGTCCTCCCTTTGTCGGGGGAGGATCGGAGGGATCGGTATCGAAAGGGCTGGACAGGCGGATACAGTCTGCCTAAAGGCCCGCTTCCGAACGAGTTTCGGGCGCGTAGCTCAGCGGTAGAGCACACCCTTCACACGGGTGGGGTCACAGGTTCAATCCCTGTCGCGCCCACCAGATTTACGCCGGTTTCTTCGCTGAAGAGGCCGGCGTTTCTGTATCTGGCATCCATCGGGCATCCTGATGATCATGGGCGCATTATGCCAAATACCTCGTCATCCTGACGACAGTCAGGACCCAGAGCCATGCAGGAATGCCCGCGATCACTCTGGGTCCTGACTTATATCCTAATGACGGATAACTGTGTCGCGACGGCCCAGACACGTGTCACTTATCATGACACTTTGTTCATTAGGCTCGTTCGTTCGATCGAACTAAACGCCGCCGCGTGGTTCAGTCCCGACTCCTCGACATCGCGATCAGCGAATTCGGTGCAAAGGGCCTCGAAGGGGCCAGCACGCGCGGGATTGCCGCGGCGGCAGGCACCGCGATGTCGTCGATCACGTATCATTACGGCGGCAAGGAGGGGCTGTACCTCGCCGCTGCCGACCGGATCGCCGAGCGGATGTCGGCGGTGATGGGCGATCCGCTCGAACTCGCGCCTGAGATCGCCATCGATGATCCCGACGGCGCACGCGCGCAGATCCACCGCATCCTCGGCCGGCTCGCGGACAAGATGGCGAGCGCGGAGAGCGCCGACTGGACGCTGTTCGTCCTGCGCGAACAGATGAACCCGGGCGAGGCGTTCGAGCGGATCTACAGCGGCGTGATGGGCCAGATGGTGCGCAAGCTCGGCGACCTGGTCTGCATCGCGACCGGACACGCCGAGGTCCGCGCGGCACGGATCGCGACGATTACCTTGATGGGGCAAGTCATCACGTTGCGTGCGAACCGCGCGACCTGTCTCAAACTGCTCGAGCGCGACACGCTCGAGGCTTCCGACATTCTCGATATCAAGGCGCGGATCGACGCCAATATCGACGCCATTCTCGATTCGATGCGTGCTGAAGAACAGGGCCAGGCATGACCGACCAGACGAACCACTCCGACACCGACCATGACGACGAGGACCGCAAGCGCGATCCGAATGGCGAGAACCATCAGTCCGACACCGATCGGCAGGATGAGTCCGAGGAGTCCGACGAGAATAAGAAACCGTCGGTGTTCAAGAAGCCGCTGTTCTGGATCATCCTGGTCATCGTCGTCGGGGGGCTGATCATCGGCGGCGTGCTGTACTGGCTCCACGCGCGGCAGTTCGAATCGACCGACGACGCGTTCGTCGACACGCATATCGTCCGCCTCGCGCCACAGGTCGCGGGCACGCTGGTGCAGGTCGCCGATATCGACAATCGGCATGTCGAGGCCGGCCGGCTGCTCGCGGTGATCAAGGCGTCGGGTCGCGACGCACAGGTCGCCGAAGCGCAGGCCAACGAGCAGCAATCGCGCGCGCAGTTTGCGCAGGCGCAGGCGCAGGTCACCGCCGCCGAAGCGCAGCGTCAGCAGGCTGCGGCACAAGCCCGCGTGCCGATGGCGGCCGCCGTGAAGGCGCAGCAGGACCTCGCGCGGTACGAGGCGTTGCTGCGGCTCGATCCGAGCGCGGTCGCCGGGCAACAGCTCGACCAGGCGCGGGCCACCGCTCGCCAGACGGCCGCGGACGCCGCGGCGGCACGCGAACAGATCGATACCGCCACGGCGCAGATCACGGTTGCGCGCAGGCAAGTCGGTGCCGCCAGGTCGGTGATCGACGCCCGGCGTGCGCAGGTCGATCAGGCGAACGTGGCGATCGGCGACCTTCGCCTGACCGCGCCGGTTGCGGGCCAGGTGGTCAACCGCTCGGTCAATATCGGCTCCTATGTCGCGCCCGGCACCCAGCTGATGGCGATCGTCCCCGACACGATGTGGGTGACCGCGAACTTCAAGGAAACGCAGCTGACGCTCATGAAGATCGGCCAGCCCGTCGACATTCATGTCGACGCGTATCCCGGTGTCGAGTTCAAGGGTCATGTCGATTCGATCCAGCGCGGCGCGGGCCAGGCGTTCGCCTTGCTGCCGCCGCAGAATGCGACGGGCAATTACGTCAAAGTCGTCCAGCGCGTGCCCGTGCGGATCGTCTTCGATGCAAAGAACGGCCCCGATCCGAAGCGCTATCCGATCGGCCCCGGCATGTCGGTGGTGCCGACCGTCAAGGTCCGCTGAGGTGGCGAAGGCCGCAAAGGCCGATGCGGGCGGCGGCCACACCTGGTCGCCGAACCGATCGGCGGCGGGCAAGTACAGCCCGTGGCTGATCGTCGCGATCATCTCGATCCCGACCTTCATGGAGGTGCTCGACACCTCGATCGCCAACGTCGCGCTCGATCATATCTCGGGCGGGCTGTCGATCACCACCGATCAGGCGACATGGGTGCTGACCAGCTACCTCGTCGCCAACGCGATCGTCATCCCGATCTCGGGCTGGCTGTCCGACGCGATCGGCCGGAAGCGCTATTTCCTGATGTCGATCGCGTTGTTCACGCTCGCCTCGCTGCTGTGCGGGCTGGCGCCGAACATCGGCACGCTCGTCGTCGCGCGCGTGCTGCAGGGCATCGGCGGCGGTGGACTCGCGCCGGTCGAGCAGTCGATCCTCGCCGATACCTTCCCGCCCAAGCAACGCGGCATGGCGTTCGCTGCGTTCGCGATCGTGGTCGTCGTCGGCCCCGTGCTCGGGCCGACGCTGGGCGGGTACATCGTCGAATATTCGAGCTGGCACTGGGTGTTCCTGATCAATGTGCCCGTCGGTATCCTCGCCTGGTTCCTGGTCGAGACGTTCGTCGACGAGCCTGAGCAGGTGAAGAAGGATCGCGACGAGCGGTTCAAGAACGGCCTGATGATCGACTATGTCGGCGTCGCGCTGGTCGCACTGGGCCTGGGCTTTCTCGAGCTCACCTTCGACCGAGGCGAGCGCGAGGACTGGTTCGCGAGCGGCTTCATCGTCATGTCGGCGATTATTGCCGCGGTGTCGTTGGTCGCGCTCGTCGTCTGGGAACTGAACCACAAGGACCCGGTGATCGACCTCAAGCTGATGAAGAATCGCAACTTCGCGCTGACGATCGGCGTGATGGGCGTCACCGGCATGATCCTGTTCGGGACGACGCAGCTGATCCCGCAGATGCTGCAACAGGTGCTGGGCTACAGTTCGCTCGACGCGGGCCTCGCGCTGACCGCCGGCGGTCTGGCGACGCTCGTGATGGTGCCGTTCGCGGGGCGGCTGAGCGGGTTGGTCGATGTCCGCTTCCTGCTGTTCCCGGCGCTGCTGGTGCAGGCGTTCGCGCTGTGGAACATGAGCCATCTTAGCGCGGACATCGCGTTTTCGGATGCGGCGTTCGCGCGGCTGTTCCAGGCGATGGCGCTGCCGTTCCTGTTCGTGCCGATCAACGCGATCGCCTATGTCGGGCTCAAGCAGACGCAGACCGCGCAGGCATCGAGCTTGCTCAACGTCTCGCGCAATCTCGGCGGCACGATCGGCATCTGCTTTGCGCAGACCCAGCTCGCCGGCGGGTTGCAGCGGCACCAGTCGGAGCTGACGCAGACGCTCAATCCACTCGATCCGAACTACAACGACTGGATGGAGAAGGCGGCGAGCGTGTTCGGCGGGCAGGGCGATGCGACGACGCCTCTGGCGGTTCTCTACAGCCAGATGCAGCGACAGGCGACGATGCTCGCCTTTCTCGACGTGTTCCGCGCGATGATGGTGGTCGTGCTGGTCGTCGCGCCACTGGTATTGTTCATGCGCTCCGGCAAGACCGGCGGCGCCCCCTCGGGAGGGATGCATTGATGCGTGCGCGGTTCATCATGGTTGCGGTTGCAGCCCTGCTCGCGGGGTGCACCGTCGGCCCGAATTACGTCGCGCCCGAGATCGCGGTGCCGTCGGCGTTCGTGGGTCCGCAAGCCACGGTCGGTGCGACCGTCGAATCGGCGCGCTGGTGGTCGGCATTCGGCGATCGTCAACTCGATGGCTTTGTCGAGCGCGCGCTGAAGGGCAATCCCGACATCGCGATCGCCGCCTCGCGCGTGCGCCAGGCGCGGTTGCAGGAGCTTGTCGCGCGCTCGCAAGGACTGCCGAGCGTCAATGCCAGCGCCAGCCCAAGCCACATCGAGTTCAGCAAGAACGCCGGCCTCTCATCGATCGCGCGCGCGTTCAGCGGCGGCACGGGGGCCGGCGGGACCGGCTCGACCGGGGGCATCGCGCTGCCCGGGAGCGGGATCACAACCTATTCGGTCGGATTCGACGCCAGCTGGGAGCTTGACCTGTTCGGCGGCGTCCGGCGCAGCACCGAAGGCGCGCGGGCGCGGACCGAGGCCGCGGTCTGGTCGAAACGCGACGCCGCGGTGACGCTGGCGGCCGAAGTCGCACAGGCCTATTTCGCGCTGCGGCTCGACCAGGTGCAGATTGCGACGATCGAGAGCGAGATCGCCAACCAGCGCCGCGCGCTGACGATCGCGGGCAACATCGCCAAGGTCGGTCTGGTCCCGTCGATCGACGTCACGCGCCAGCGCGCCTCGATCACCTCGACCGAGGCGCGTGCCGAACCGGTCCGCGCGGACGTCGACGTGCGGATGCACGCGCTGGCAATCCTGCTCGGCGAGCCGCCCGCGACGCTGATGAGCGAACTCGCCGCGCCGTCGGTTGCGCCGCTGGGCGTGCCGGCGATCCCCGCCGGGTTGCCATCGGAGCTGTTGCGTCGCCGTCCTGACGTCCGCGCGGCGGAGCGCGAGCTCGCGGCCGCGACCGCGGATATCGGCGTCGCGGCGGCGGACATGTATCCCAGGTTCAGCCTGACCGGCATGACCCAGCTGATCTCGACCGCGCTCGGCAATCTGTTCTCGGGCGACAGCCTGCAACTGACGGCGAGCGGTGCGGCGCAGTTCCCGCTGCTTGACTGGGGCCGCCGCAAGGCAACCGTGAAATCGCGCGAGGAAGACCGCGAGCAGGCGTATCTGCGCTATCGCTCGACCGTGTTGCAGGCGCTGCGCGATGTTGAGGATCCGCTCGCGCAGATCGCCGCCGAGCGCCGCCGGAACGCGGCGTTGCAGCGCGCGGTCGTCGATGCGCAGAGCAGCGCGAACGCCGCGCAATCCCAGTACCAAACCGGGTTCGTGGCGCAGGATACCGTGCTGAACACGCAGACCGACGTGCTGGCGGCGCGCGAGCAGCTGGTGGCGAGTGATGCGCAGTTGCGGCAGCTGACGGTGGCGTTGTTCAAGGCGCTTGGCGGTGGCTGGGATCGGACGGAGTGACGGCGGCGGAGTGCGGTGCCGCGTCCTCCTGACGCGGCGCGCGGCCTCGCATTAAATTATCGTCACGTCGGCCTCGACATATTCCTGCAACATATGCACGCGAAAGAGAGTGCGTCGCCGCCCCTCTCCCCCTGTGGTCGGCGACCTGACCGGGTCTCCCCCGTCCCGGTCCTCTCCCTGAACTACGGGGCGACCATCACGGTCGCCCCGCCTTTTGGGCCAGGGATAGCGCGGCACGCGTCGCGCGGGGACCGGTCTCAAATATCACTGTCTAACCGATCCTCCCCCGCCAGGGGGAGGTGGCAGGCACTTGCCTGACGGAGGGGGAGGTAAGGGAAACCGCGGTTCCGTGTCCGCCCCCTCCGACGCCTCCGGCGCCACCTCCCCTTGGCGGGGGAGGATCCAATACACGTCATCCCAGCGAACGCTGGGATATCCCTCGTGGTGGGCGACATGAGCCTCACAGGGATATCCCAGCTTTCGCTGGGATGACGGTAACTCGGGTAGCTTAAAACAGCGTCGTCGTCCCGGATCGCTCCGGGACGACGCCAGTCGCTTACGCGGCCAGCTTGCGCAGGACGTACTGGAGGATGCCGCCGTTGAGGAAATATTCCAGCTCGTTGACGGTATCGATCCGGCACTTGGTCTCGAACGTCTCGCTCGTGCCGTCGGCGCGGGTCATCTTGACCGTCACGTCCTGGCGAGGGCGGATGCTCGCCACGTCGAGGATCGTGAACGTCTCCGACCCGTCGAGGCCGAGCGTCTTGCGATCGGTGCCTTCGGCGAACTGCAACGGCAGCACGCCCATGCCGACCAGGTTCGAACGGTGGATACGCTCGAAGCTCTCGGTGATGACCGCACGGACGCCGAGCAGGTTGGTGCCCTTGGCCGCCCAGTCGCGCGACGAGCCGGTGCCATATTCCTTGCCCGCGACGATCACGAGCGGCGTGCCGTCCTGCTTGAAGCGCATCGCGGCGTCGTAGATCGCCATGACCTCGCCGTCATATTTCGACATGCCGCCTTCGACGCCGGGGACCATCTCGTTCTTGATGCGGATGTTGGCGAAGGTGCCGCGCATCATCACGTCATGGTTGCCGCGGCGTGCGCCATAGCTGTTGAAGTCGGCCTTGCTGACCTGATGCTCCTGGAGGAAGCGGCCGGCGGGGCTGTCCGCCTTGATCGAGCCTGCGGGCGAGATGTGATCGGTGGTGATCGAATCGCCGAGGATCGCGAGCGGCTTGGCGTCGATGATGTCCTGCACGGGGGCGGGGGTCATCGACAGGCCGTCGAAATAGGGCGGGTTGGCGACATAGGTCGAGCCCGCACGCCACTGGTACGTGTCCGAGCCGGTGACGTCGATCCCGCGCCACTTCGAATCGCCCGCATAGACGTCGCCGTAGCGCGCGCCGAACATCGACGCGTCGATATTGGCGTCCATCGTGCTGCGGACTTCCTCGTTGGTCGGCCAGATGTCGCGCAGATACACGTCCTGGCCGTCCGCCCCCTGACCCAGCGGCGTCTCGATCATGTCGGTCGTGACGGTGCCCTTGATCGCATAGGCGACGACGAGCGGCGGCGAGGCGAGGAAGTTGGCGCGCACGTCGGGCGAGACGCGGCCCTCGAAGTTGCGGTTGCCCGAGAGGACCGACGCCGCGACGAGGTCGTTCTCGTTGATCGCCGACGAGATCGCCGGCGCCAGCGGGCCCGAATTGCCGATGCAGGTCGTGCAGCCATAGCCGACGAGGTTGAAGCCGAGCGCGTTCAGGTCGGCGGTGAGGCCGGCCTTGTCGAGATAGTCGGTGACGACCTGCGAACCAGGGGCGAGCGACGTCTTCACCCACGGCTTCGACTTCAGGCCGAGCGCGTTGGCCTTGCGGGCGACGAGACCGGCGGCGACCAGCACCGACGGGTTCGACGTGTTGGTGCAGCTGGTGATCGCGGCGATCACGACGTCGCCGTCGCCGATGTCATGCTCACGACCCTCGACCGCGACGCGGGCGGGCTGTTCCTTGTGGTACAGCTTGTGGAGGTCGCTGTTGAACACCTCGTCGACCTTGTTGAGGCTGACGCGGTCCTGCGGGCGCTTCGGGCCGGCGAGCGAGGCGACGACCGACCCCATGTCGAGCTCGAGCGTGTCGGTGAAGACGGGGTCCTCGGCATTCTCGTCGCGCCAGAAGCCGTTGGCCTTGGCGTACGCCTCGACCAGCTCGACATTCTCATCGGAACGTGCCGTGAGGCGCATGTAATCGAGCGTCTTGTCGTCGATCGGGAAGAAGCCGCAGGTCGCGCCATATTCCGGCGCCATGTTGGCGATCGTCGCACGGTCAGCGAGCGTCATCGACGACAGGCCTGGGCCGAAGAACTCGACGAAGCGGCCGACCACGCCCTTGGCGCGCAGCATCTGCGTGACGGTGAGCACGAGATCGGTGGCGGTGATGCCTTCGTTGAGCTTGCCGAGCAGCTTGAAGCCGACGACTTCGGGGATCAGCATCGACACGGGCTGACCGAGCATCGCGGCCTCGGCCTCGATCCCGCCGACGCCCCAGCCGAGCACGCCGAGACCGTTGATCATCGTCGTGTGGCTGTCGGTGCCGACCAGCGTGTCGGGATAGGCGATCATCGTGCCGTCGCCGTGATCACCCGACGAGGCCGACGACCAGACGGCCTGACCGATATATTCGAGGTTCACCTGGTGGCAGATGCCGGTGCCGGGGGGGACGACCTGGAAATTGTCGAGCGCCTTGCTGCCCCACTTCAGGAACTCGTAGCGCTCGATGTTGCGCTCGTACTCGAGGTCGACGTTATCCTCGAACGCCTTGGGCGTGCCGAACTCGTCGACCATCACCGAGTGATCGATGACGAGGTGGACGGGGACCTGCGGGTTGATCTTCTCCGGGTTGCCGCCGAGCTTGGTCATCGCATCGCGCATCGCGGCGAGATCGACGACGCAGGGCACGCCGGTGAAATCCTGCATCAGTACGCGGGCAGGACGGTATTGGATCTCGCGGTCGCTGCGACGCTCCTTCTGCCAATCGACGATCGCCTGGATGTCGTCGCGCGTGACCGTCACGCCGTCCTCGAAGCGAAGCAGGTTCTCGAGCAGCACCTTCATCGAGAAGGGCAGGCGGCTGATGTCGCCGAGCTGCTCGGAGGCCTTGGCAAGGCTGTAATAGTCATACGACTTGCCGCCGGTGGAGAGGCTCGTGCGGGTCTTTAGGGTGTCCTGGCCGATGGCAGTCATAGGGGTCCTTCCCGTGGGCGTCGGGCCGCCGGGCGCCGAGGGGAAAGCGGCCATATAGGCCACGCGGGCGCGTCGGGGACCGAGCGAAAAATGCTGTTACCGCGGGGGCCTTAGCAAGGGGGGCGGGATCGGGGAAGGGTGCGGGTGCAAGATGATCGCGCCAATGCCGGGGGTGGACACGCGGCAGGGTCGGCTCACGTTCGTCGCGGATCGATCAAGCGTGACAAATTTGCCGCGAATGTCGCGTTTTGTCACTATTCAGTCAAAACGGGTCGGTCGGCGATTGCGCACCCGAAATGGCGTGCATAGCATCCGATTTGAGGCACGTTCCAAAAGGGCGGCCCATATCGGGGGAAGTAAGCATGGCTGTTTCTGCGCGTTCCACATCGGGTTTCTTGTCGCGTCACGTCCGTACCGGTCTGCTCACCTCCAGCGCGATGCTCATCGCGGCCTCGGTACCGACATTCGCCTCCGCTCAGGGCCGGCCGACGAGCGCCGACGTGACGGCGTATGGCAGCACGCTCAATCCCGCCGATCTGGTGACGCAGCCGAGCATCGTCATCAGCGGGCCCGGCACGCCGACCAGTGCCCAGGACGTCGCGGGCGGCGTCAATGGCGTCGGGCAGATGACGATAGACTCGGGCGGCGGCGGTCTGGGGATCTGCACCGGCACGCTGATCAACCCGCGCACGGTCATCTTCGCCGCGCACTGCGTCAACGCGAATGGCGCCGGCACGGGGGCACAGAATCCGTGGGAATACGGGTCTAAGGGCGGTGGTATCCCGATCGCATTCGGCTTCGCGACGAACAACCGCCCCGCGGTGATCGACTGGTTCCTGCCGACCACCGCGAGCGGTGCGGTCAATACGCAGCAGTACAAGACCAATGCTGCCAACTTCCTCTACAACGTCAACCAGGTCGTCTATAACGCCGACTCGCTGAAGCTTGGGCTTGGGCTGAACTTCATCCAGGGCGATGTCGCGATCGCGACGCTCGATACGCCGGCCGCCAACGTGCCGACCTGGGCGTTGCTGCTGTCGGCACTGCCGGCGCCCGCCGCGATCGGCGCGACGACCGGAACCGGCTATCATGTGACGATCACCGGCTATGGCCGCAGCGGGCAGGGCGGGACGCTGGTCGGCGACACCAACGGTATCGATTTCCGCCGTCGCATCGCCGAGAACACGATCGGGATCCTTGGCTCGTTCGACGACCGTGACGCGTTCCTGTTTGGATCGGCCAGCGGCCTGCCGCAGAATCTCTACCAGCTCGACTTCGACGATCCCCGGCGCGGCACCGCGGCGGCCAGCCCGTACGACTTTAACCTGTTCAAGGACGATGCGCTGCCAAAGGAAGGCACGACTGCCGGCGGTGATTCGGGCGGTCCGCTGATTCTCGACCGGACATTCGCCAAGCAGGTCGTCATCGGCGTCCTGTCGGGCGGCAGCCGCTTCTTCGGCGCGACCCCGTTCGGCGCCTATGGCACCGAGAGCTTCTACCAGCCGCTGTATCTGTTCTCCGATTATATCGCGGCGAACAACCCGTATCGATACGCGCAGACCAAGGCGGGCGACGGAGCCTGGACCGATGCGTCGCATTGGGTGACCGCGCTCGACCCGAACTATCAGATCATCGTCGACGGAAAACTGGTGAATGGCGTGCCGACCACCACCGGCGCGGGAATCGCGGGTGATGGTAACAAATTCGGCCAGGTCTGTTTCCAGACCGATTGCGTCGATGTGAAGACGGGTGTCGAGACAATCGACGGCGTCCCGGTGACGACGACCGGCGCGACGCCAGCCGTGGTTACCAAGATTGCGACAGGCGGTGTCGCTGGCCGTGGCATGATGCTGGAAACCGCGGCGCAGGGCGGCAAAGCCGACGCGTCGCTGCTGGCCGGCGCGGAGAGTGTGGCGCAAGCGGGTACCGACGCGGTGGCGCTGGCGGTGCTGTCGCCGACGCTTGCCAACGGCCTGCCGGGCGCGACGAACTTCATCCCGAACAACATCGACCCGGATCGCACGATCCAGCGCAGCGCCCGCTATTACGACGTCAGCCTCACCGCGGCAGGCACCACCACGCTGGGTTCGGCGGTGACGGTCGACAAGTTCACCGTCGCGGGTGGCACGGCCAAGCTCGCGGTCACGGCGGCGGGGTCGCTGACCAGCCTGATGACGATCAACCAGATGACCGGCACCGTCCAGAACGACGGCATGATCACGACGCCGGGCGATTACTTCATGATGACGGGGCTGCTGACCGGCTCGGGCCGGATCACCACGCCGTTCTTTACGAGCGTTTCGGGAATGATCGCGCCCGGCACGATGGGGACGACCGGCACGCTCACGATCGCCGGCAACGGCATCCTCGCGTCAGGTACCAACCTGCTCGTCGATCTCGGACCCAATGGTACGTCGGACAGGCTCGCGTTCGCGGCCACGACGTTCAACGCGAGCGGTGCGGCGACCAACGGGATCGTCAATCTTGGCGGCAGTGTCGGTTTCGCTCCCGTCACCGGGCAGACGATCCGGTATAACGATCTTTACACGATCGTGACCGCGCAGGGCGGGATCAGCGGTGCGTTCAATGCCGCCACCCCGCTCAGCGCGATCCTGACACCGAGCTACGTCTACAGCACCAATGCGGTGCAGGTGCGGATTCTCGCGGGGCAGTATCGCAGCGTCGTCGCGGCGACTCCGGTGCAGGGTGCCTATGCCCAGCTCCTCGATCAGAACCGGTCCAATTATACGAGCCTGAGTGGGCTGTATGGCACGCTCGATCTGCAGAATGCGGCGACGATCCGCTCGACGCTGGAGGGGCTCGCCCCGCGGGCGGAAACGCTCAAGACCAGCCTGGGCATCGCCTCGATCGACACGATGTCGCGTTTCTACCGTGATCACCTCGCGCAGATGGACACGCGCGGCGGGCTCGGCGGCACGCTTGCGCTGATCGGCAAGCCCGTCCAGCTTGCCTCACTGATGGCGACCGACCGTCCCGGCGGGCAGGACATGATGAGCGATTCGAGCGGCACCATGGTGCAGCAGGGCCGTCTTCCCGACGACATGAGCGGCTTCCTCGCCGGCGGCTATATCGACGGCAAGAGCCGCTCGATGCCGGGCGCCAATCCGTTTGGCGGGCATGACAGGTTCGATGGGTATTTCATCGCCGGCGGGCTTGAGAAGCAGGCTGGTGAAGCCGCGGTGATCGGCTTCTCGTTTGCCTATACCAACACCGATGGCACCACCGGCGGGGTGGCCCAGCGCGCCGAGGGCGAATTGTACCAGGGGACGCTGTACGGCAAGCTGGAGACCGCGTCGGGGATCGTCCTCGATTCGCAGTTCAGCGCGGGTGCGTTCGTCACGCGAACCGATCGTACCGTCGGTGTGGTCGGTACCAACGCTCGTCTGCGCAGCAGCGACAGTGCGCTGACTGTGATCAGCGAGGTCGGTCTCGGCAAGGCCTTCGACCTGTCGTCGCTCAAGGTCGGGCCGCGTGTCTCGCTCCGCGCGAGCCATATCGGCTTCGAAAAATCGCTTGAACGCGGTGAGGCTCCGGCGCTGTTCTTCGACCGCGACAGCTTCGACAGCGTCCAGGGGCGCGCCGGGCTGACGCTCAGCGGCGGCGGATCGGTCCGACCCTATGCGGCGGCGAACTACGTCCACGACTTCCAGTCGACGCCGGGCTATTTCGGCGCGAACTTTGTCGGCGGGATCGGCCCGAACGCGCTGTTCGCGCTCGCCCGGCAGGACAAGAACTGGGGCGAGGTCAGCGCCGGGCTGACGCTAGTCGGCGACCGTGTCGACCTCTCGATCGGTGCCGACACCACGGTCGAGCGCAAGGACGTCTCGAACCAGTCGTACAAGG
The DNA here is from genome assembly GCF_001421825.1 of Sphingomonas sp. Leaf38. Lineage (NCBI taxonomy): Bacteria > Pseudomonadati > Pseudomonadota > Alphaproteobacteria > Sphingomonadales > Sphingomonadaceae > Sphingomonas > Sphingomonas sp. Leaf38. Next base: position 1,082,014 of record NZ_LMLD01000011.1, read on the forward strand.
GATCGGTCAAGATCCGCTTCTGAGCGGTGGGACAAAGATCGTCGGACCATGGCGTGTCCGGCGATCTCGCCCTACGATGCGCGCGTGACGCCGTATCGTCCCGACCGATCTCGATCACGTGGGGCGGATGCGGCGCCCTATCCGCGAACCGCGTAAGGCGCCGACCATGACAACCGACGATCCCGCGTCGCGTACGCCACCACCTGCCGCATCGTTGTGGATCGGCACCTATGCCGGCGGCGGTGGCGAGGGGCTTTATCCGCTCCGGCGCGGTGACGACCGGTGGCATGCAGGCGCGCCCGACCCTGCCGCGTGCAACGCATCGTTCGACACGTATTCGCCGCGGTTCGACCTTCATTATATCGTCGACGAACATGCCGATACGATCGGCGTCTTTCGGTCGATGGGTACGCAGTGGGATTGTCTGGCGCGCGTCTCGGCAGGCGGGGCCGCGCCGTGCCACATCGCGCTCGATCGCCGCCAGTCATGCATCGCAGTCGCCAATTACGCGGACGGGAGCGTGGCGTTGTACAGACTCGATCCGACCAGCGGCCTGCCGATCGGAGCACCGATTATTTATACCGCCCGTGGATCGGGGCCGAACCCTGAACGCCAGCAATCGCCGCATGCGCATTGGGTGGGGTTCTCGCTCGATAATCGCTGGCTCTACGCGACCGATCTCGGCGCCGATCTGGTTCGCGCGTTCGCATTCGATGCTGACCGCGGCACGCTCGGCGCGCCGAGCACCGCGTTGGTCGCGCCGCCCGGTTCGGGGCCGCGGCACCTGCTCGTCCATCCGCGGCAGCCGGGATCGGCCTATCTGGCCTGCGAACTGAGCAACACGCTGATTGCGCTCGATGTCGACGGCGCGGTGGTTCGGCCGCGCAAGACCGTGTCGACGTTACCCGCGGCTGCGACCGGCGATTCGATCGTCGCGCATATCGCGGTCAATGCGGCGGGCGACCGGCTCTATGTCTCCAACCGTGGCGACAACAGCATTGCGGTCTTTGCATTGGCGGCGGGCGGCGACCCGGTCCTGCTCCAGCACGCCCCCAGCGGCGGCGCATCGCCGCGGTTTTTCCGGTTGGTTGAGAATGAACGACGGGTCGTCGTCGCGCACGAACGCGATCACCGCGTGACGGAACTCGCGATCCTCGAGGACGGCACACTTGCCCCCACGGGCACGGGCATCACCGTGCCGGGCGCTGCCTATGTTCTCGAGGCTTACTCGAGCGCGCAAACCCGATAGGCCGCTGCGATCCGTCCATCCTCCCCCCCGGTGGGGGAGGAGCGGTTCTGTCGGCGATCTCGGCGCTCTGAGCCGGCTCAGCTTACGCGGGCGATCAATAGTGTCAATTCGTCGCGCACCGGGCTGATTTCGCTCCGACTTGGCCGCATCGCCCGGCGTTTGGCGGGATAGGATGCATGGACGGCATCGCACAGATCCTTGTACGGTACGCGGATGCACGCGCCTTCATCGCAGACCAGGCGTGGCCTGCTCGCGGCGGCGCCGCATGTCGACTGTTCCGCGGCGAACGCCGGCGCTGCGATGACGGCTAGGCATGCGGCTGCGATCCGCAAAACGGGTTTCGTGATAATCATGTGTCTGGCCCCCCACAGGCGTTTAGTTGGTAACCGTATCGTTAGGGCCAAGATGTTTCGAGAACGTTTCGATTGTCTGCCCGCGACAGAATTTACGCCGGATCGGTCTCAGTGGGCGCTGCGGCACATGGCGAACGCCGGTTTTGCCGGTCCGCGTTGTAAGCTTCCGATATTGCCAGCGCAGACCCGATCTGGTTAAACTTATATTAGAAATACTTACGTTTCTTACAATGATTGCGCAGGCATCTCTGGAAGGGCCCGCTGATCCGATACTGCCGAACCGGCGGATCGGACTATTTGTGGAGAGAGCGCTGAATCGCTTGGGAGGTTCGCGGACATGGCAACACATATGGTCGGGGCGGCGCACGCACATCCTGTGTCGCGTACCGCAGCATCTGCGCTTCGGACGCTGGCGATAACGTCCGAAGGCCTTGAGGCACTGTTCGACCGGTTTGCCGACAAGCCGTTTGCCGATGAATTCGAGCGCCTCGTGCAGCGGATCTATACGTTGCGGGGCCGCGTGATCGTGACGGGCATGGGCAAGAGCGGGATCATTGCCCGCAAGATTACCGCGACGCTGACCTCGACCGGTACGCCGGCGATGTTCCTGCATCCCGCCGAGGCCGGGCATGGCGATCTCGGGATGATCACCGACAAGGACCTTGTGCTGATGATCACGCGCTCGGGCGAGAGCGCCGAGCTTGCGCCGATCATCGCCTATTGCAAGCGCTTCGGGATCGTGATGGCCACGATCACGTCGCGCGCGCGCAGCACGGCGGCACGCGCCGCGGATGTGCTGCTCAATCTCCCCGCGGTGCGCGAGGCGTGTCCGATCGAGCTCACGCCCACCACGTCGACGACGCTGCAGCTGGTGCTCGGCGATGCGCTGGCGATGGCGCTCGTCGATCTGCGTGGTTTTTCGGCGGATGATTTCTACAAGTTCCATCCCAATGGCCGGCTGGGTGCGCAGTTGCTGAAAGTCCAGGATCTGATGTCGACCGGCGCGGACGTGCCGAAGGTCCACAGGAATGCCAGCCTGCTCGATGCGACCACCGAGATGACGCGGGCGCGGTTCGGCGGCACCGCGGTCGTCGATGACGAGGATGGGCTGGTCGGCGCGTTTACCGATGGCGACCTGCGCCGTACGATCACCGGCGGCGGGAGCATGGCGGCGTGCGTCGATGCCTGGATGACTCGCGATCCGCTCAAGATCGCGCCCGGCGAACTGGCCTCGGAAGCGCTGCGGCGGATGCAATCGAATAGCGTGACGATGATGTTCGTCGTCGAGGCGGGGCATCTGCTCGGCGTCATCCATATGCACGACACGTTGCGCGCAGGCATCGCCTGACCGCGCTCGTCGTTATCCCGGCGCGCGGTGGGTCGTCGCGCCTGCCGATGAAGCCGTTGCGGACGATCGCCGGGCATAGCCTGCTGCATCGGACGATCGGGCTCGGCCGTCGGGCGATCACGCATCTCGATGACGCCACGCTGGTAGTCGCCACCGATACGCCGGAGATCGCCGCGCACGCGCGATCGATCGGCTGCGCGGTCGTGATGACCGACGGCGCGATCACGTCGGGATCGGCGCGGACGCTGGCAGCGGCGATGGCCGCGCAAACGCCCGGCGGCCGGCCGCGGATCGTCGTCAATCTCCAGGGCGACGCACCCTTCCAGTCGCCGGCCTCGATTGCCGCGGTGGTCGCGGCGCTGGGCGACGGGGACGCCGATATCGCGACGCCGGTGGTCCGGCTCGACTGGCCCGCGCTCGACGCACTGCGGGCGCACAAGCGGCATGCGCCGTTCAGCGGCACCACCTGCGTCCGCACCATGACGGGCCGCGCGATGTGGTTCTCGAAAACAATTCTCCCGGCGATGCGCGACGAGGCCGTCTTGCGCGCGTCGTTTTCGCTATCGCCGGTCTGGCGGCATGTCGGGCTGTATGTGTACCGTCTCGCGGCACTGCAGGCGTTCGAGGCAGCGGCGCAGAGCGATCTCGAACGTCATGAAGGGCTCGAACAACTCCGCATGCTCGAACTCGGGCTGACCATCGATGCGATCGAGATCGCGCCCGCCCGCTTCGACATATCGGGTATCGACACGGAGGCGGACATCACCCGCGCGGAGGCGTTGATCGCAACGCACGGCGATCCGCTGCACGACGCGTGACGCTATCCGCAACGTCGCGCGCGATCGCCCGGGTCTTCATCGTGCGCCACGGCAATACGTTCGCACCCGGTGAAGCGCCGCGGCGGATCGGTGGCCGCACCGACCTTGCGTTGGTCGACGCGGGTCGCGACCAGGCACGCGCGCTCGGTCGCTATTTCGCGGACTGCGGGCTTGTCTTCGATAGCGCACGCTGCGGCCCCTTGCTGCGGACGCGCGAGACCGCCCGGCTGCTGCTGAGCGCGGCAGGTCATGACGGCCCCGCCACGATCGTCGAATGGCTCCGCGAGATCGATCACGGTCCCGACGAGGATCGCCCGGAGGCCGAAGTGCTGGCCCGCATCGGCCAGCCCGCCCTCGACGCCTGGGACCGCGATGGCATCCCGCCCGAAGATTGGCAGGTCGACGCCGCCGCGCGGCGTGCCGCGTGGCGCGATCTGTTCGCCAGCGCGACCGGCACGATGCTGATCGTTACCAGCAACGGCGCTGCGCGATTCGCATTCCCCGGTGCGGCGAAACTGCGCACCGGCGCGTACGGCGAGGTGGTGACGGATGCGCAGGGGCGGCCAATGGCAAAGGCCTGGGACGTCCGGCCCTAGCGGGAAATCGACCGGATGCCGCTGCGTCCACCACACAATCGGAACGTACAGCCGGTGCAACCCACCGTGCGACATCCGCCATCCTGGACTCACGGTCACGCCGGCCCGCTCTTCGCGCGTGAGTTGCCGATCGCGCAGTCATTCCATCGCCATTGCCGCCCGGTGCGCCGGACACCGTGGGAGATTCGTACGCATCCGACCGCCGTGTCCCCTGTCCTATGCGCGAAGTGGGAGCCACCGAATCGTGACGGGAGAAACGAGCGATCTCCGCAGCCTATGTCCGACGTCTCACGGCCACTGCCGGCAATAGCCGTCGGTGCGATTGTCTCGTCGCGCGATTGCCGGCAAACTCCCCGACGGGGGTTGATGACATGCGCGCGGTCGGGATCAGGCGGGGATGGGGGTGGGTCTTCCTGGCCACGCTGTCCCTTTCTTCGATCGGCGACGAGATTTCGCTGATAACGCTGATGTTCCGAAGCGGGGGAGATCATACGCCTTTCGCCGTCTCGATGCTGCTCGTCGCGCAATTGCTGCCCGGCCTTCTCGCGACGCCGTTGATCGGCCGACTGGTCGACGCGCACGATGCGGGCAGATTGCTGGTCGCGACCGCGCTTGCCGATGCCGTCATCATCGCGTGGATGGCGTGGCACCCCGATCTGCTTTCGACCCTCGCCGGTGCTGCTATCCTCAGCGTGTCGTTTGCGCTCGGCGGGACGGCCAGCTTCGCGCTCATTCCGATCCTGGCTGCCGGGTTGGGCATGACGTTGCCGCGGGCTAACGCGGTGCTGGAATTCGTGCGGAGCGCGGGCATGCTTGCCGGGCCGGTCATGGGGGGCGCGCTGGTGGCATGGGGCGGGACGCGGAACGCGCTGTTGATCGATGCGGCCAGCTTCGCGCTGCTCGCCGCCGTCGTTCTGGCAAGTGGCCTGCGCCGCCCTCCGGAAGTGGAAGAGAGCGAGCCGGACGGCGGCGAGGCGCGGACACTCCTGTCCGAATACCGACCCGTGTTGAGGGACCGCCGGATCACGATCTTGATCGGTGCGCTGACGCTGGCGGTTTATGCGACCGCCATCGCCGATGTGGCATTCGTCTTTCTGGTGACGGTTTCGCTGGCGGCGGGGCCCGCCGCGTTTGGAGTGCTGACCGCGTGCTGGGCGGGCGGGATGATGGCGGGAGCCGCGGCATCGGGCACGATGCCGATGCGACATCCGGCGCCGCTCGCATTTGCCGCTGCGATGGTCATGGGCGGCACCATGCTCGCGATCGGGATCGCCGGCATCATGATGACGGGCGGTCTGGTCTTCGTGGGGCTCGCGTTCGTGATCGGCGGTGCCGCCAACAGCGCCCACAACGTCGCGGTCCGGACGGTGCTGCAACGGGAGTCACCGGCCGGTGCGCACGGCAAGGTCGCCGCGATCTACAGCGCCGCGACAAGCGGTGCGGGTATTTTCGGGTACATGACTGGCGGGCTGTTTGCGCCGAATCGCGCCATCGACGCCTATGTCCTGGGTGGTACGCTCGGTATCCTTGCCGGCTTCGGCGGGTGGCTGCTCTTCAGATCGGTGCGTTCGCACGGTGGGTGACCTCAGCCATGCTGGCCGCCGATCGCGGCCCCCGATGTGGCCGCCAATCGCGGCCGCCGATCGTGGAAGGGCGTGAGGCTCCGCTGCGGCCGTTACGCCTTTACCACCGCGTCGATCGCCACCAGTGTCGACAGTAGCGGGCCGATCCAGTCGAGCGGCAGCATGATCGCGCCGTCTGACGGGGCGTTGGCGGGATCGTCATGCGCTTCGGCGAAGATCGCGGCGACGCCGGCGGCGACCGCGGCGCGCGCCAGCACCGGCGCGAAGTCACGGTCGCCGCCCGACGAATCGCCGTGGCCGCCGGGTGCCTGTACCGAATGCGTCGCGTCGAACATCACCGGGTAGCCGGTCCGCGCCATGATCGGCAGCGCGCGCATGTCCGACACCAATGTGTTGTAGCCGAAGCTCGCGCCGCGATCGCACAGGATGATGCGGTTGTTGCCGGTCGAGGCGATCTTCGCCGCCACCGCCGCCATGTCCCATGGTGCGAGGAACTGCCCCTTCTTGACGTTGACCACGCGCCCCGACGCACCCGCGGCAATCAGCAGGTCGGTCTGGCGGCTCAAGAAGGCGGGGATCTGGAGGATATCGACGGCGTCCGCGACCGCGGCGACCTGGTCGACCGCGTGGACGTCGGTCAGCACCGGGCAGCCGAAACGATCGCGGACGTCGGCGAGAATGCGCAGGCCGTCGTCGATGCCGATCCCGCGCTGGCCGGTGCCCGATGTCCGGTTCGCCTTGTCGTACGACGCCTTGAAGACGAACGGGACGCCCGCGGTTCGCGCCGCCCCGACGAGAAAGTCGGCGATCCGCAGCGTGTGGTCGCGGCTCTCGATCTGGCAAGGTCCGCCGACGAAGACGAACGGCATGTCCGCGCCGAACGTCACATCGGTGCCCGACCTGATGGCGACCTTCACGTGCCGCCCAGGCGCATGCGTCATAATTTTGCCTTCACGAACCGCCTGAGCAGCTGCCCCCGCCATAGCCATCGTCCCGGATGATAGTTGAAGAAAAACCAGCCATACAGGAGGCACGCGACCAGCGTTGGCAGCGCCATCGGATCGCCTTCGCCGCGCATCCGACGATATAGCGCAATGTCCGCCCGCCAGCGCGCGCGCTCGCCGCCACCGCCGGCAATGCCATACGCATTGTCGTGCAATTGACAGCCGCGATTGCGATTATATTTCCGGTGGTCCAGAAAGTAACAATAGTCGCGTACGGGCTGCGTCTCGTCGGTCGGCATCGGGGAAGTAGGCGGCGATCGTGACGACATTCAAGCGTAAAGTCTTCTACTTGGGCGGGTTCGATCCGCGTGGCGTGCGTTTTTATTACAATCTCGCCAAGGAACAGCTTGTCCGCTACGCCGACAAGACTGGCCAAAGCGTCACCGTCTTGCGCCGCCGCAAGGCCTCACCGATCCGCAGCGACTGGACGGTACGCAACGACACCGCCGACGTCACCACCGACTATAGTTTCCTGCGCTGGGAGGACATTGTCCAGCAGGCGTGGATCCGCAACCCGGTCCAGCTCGGCCTGCGCGCCGCTCGCGTCTACGCCGATCATTTTCGCCTGTTCGATTTCGCGACTGTCAGGAAGATCGCCACCGGTCCGCTGGTGACGATGCTCTATCCGCCTATCCTCAGCGTGCTGTTGCCGCTGCTGATCGCACTGCCGGTGTTCCTCGTCGCGCTGCTCTGGCTGCCGTGGTGGCTTGCGCTCGTCATTGGCCTGATCGTCGGCGCCGGCGGCGCGATTCCACTGCTCAACGCCATCCGCGCACCGTGGCTCCTGCGGTTTTTCGTGTTCAACGGCGAGTTCGGCGACGGCGAGGGATCGCTGGCGCTCCAGGCGCGTCTCGACGCGTTCGTGGATGAGATTGCGAAGGACCTGCACGGCGATCATGACGAGGTGCTGCTGGTCAGTCACAGCAACGGCTCGATCCTCGCGATGCTGCTGATGGCGCGACTGCTCGAACGGTATGAGGGCACGCTGCCGGCGAATTTCGTGCTGGTCACCTATGGTCACTGCATCCCGCTGGTGGCCTGTCGCCGCGATGCGGTACGCTTTCATGCGCGGCTTCGGTATCTGTCAGCGCAGGAATTTCGCTGGATCGACATCGGCTCGCCGCCTGATGGTGCGGCGTTCTTTGGCGCGAACCCGCTGCTGCTGGTCGACCCGTCGCCGCGCCCGCGGATCGAACTGCTCAGCCCGCGCTTCCACCGGTTCTACGAACCCGAAACCTATCACAAGGGCTGGCGTAACAAATACGAGATCCATTTCGATTATCTGCGCGTCGGCGACCGCGTCAGCCCGCTCGACCTGCCGAGTCTCACGGCATCGGCACGCGGCATAGAGGCATCGGTCGCGGCGTTCCGGACGATCGCATGACGGTTCGCTTTACGCCGCCTTATCCGCAGCCGCACGCCACCCGGTCGTCGCTGTTCAAGCGGTTCCTGCGCGGCTGGAACTCGTGGATCCATGTCCTGTTCGACAAGAGCTACACGATGAAGATGGGCGAGATCCACACGCCCGCTCTGTCGTTCTACATCGCCAACGAACTTCCGCTGGTGCGCCGTATCCTCGAGACCGACGCGGAGATATTTCCAAAGCACGCCTTCCTCCAGGATCTGCTCGATCCGCTGATCGGCAATTCGGTGTTCTCGTCGAACGGGCAGGACTGGCGCGATCAGCGCGCGATGGTGAACCCCGCGTTCAGCCATACCGCGCTGAAGCGCGTCTTCCCGATGATGGCCGCCGCCGTCGACGACCTGCTGGCGACGATGCGCGGACTCGACCTCGCAAAGCCCGTCGCGATCGATCCGCTGGCGACGCACATCGCCGCCGACGTGATCTTCCGCACGATGTTCTCGCGACCGCTCGATGCCCGCGGCGCCCGCGAGATCTTCGAGGCGTTCCATGATTATCAGAAACAGGCGCAGCGCAGTTCGATGCTGCGGCTCTATCGCCTCCCGGGGTTCGGCTATCTGGGTCGCGCGCGCCGCGCCGCCGCACGGATCCACGCAGTATTCGCGGGGATCGTCGCGGAGCGGTACGCGGCTACGCACGTACGCCATGAGCGGGGGGAGGACATTCTCCAGTCGCTGATCGATGCGCGCCACCCGCACACGGGCGCGGCGTTTACCGAGCAGGAGGTGATGGAGCAGATCTCGACGATCTTCCTGGCCGGGCACGAGACCGCGGCGAGCGCGATTACCTGGGCGCTGTACCTGCTAGCGCGCGACCCCGCCTTGCAGGCTGCGATCCGCGCCGAGACAGGAGCGGTGCCGCTCACCTACGAATCGCTGAAAGCCCTCGGCGTGACGCGCAACGTCTTTCGCGAGACACTGCGGCTCTACCCCCCGCTGAGCTTCCTCGTGCGTAGCGTCACCTGCCCGGTCGACATGCGCGACAAGCATCTTGATCCCGGTGCGATGCTGGTGGTGTCGCCGTGGCTGGTGCAGCGCAACCGCGACAATTTTCCCGAACCGCACGGGTTCGATCCCGATCGCTTCGACGATCCCGATCAGGCTGACGCGTGTCGCCATGCGTATCTGCCGTTCGGCAAGGGGCCGCGCGTCTGCATCGGCGCGGGGTTTGCACAACAGGAGGCGTTGCTGACGCTGGCGGGGATCGTCCGGACGTTCGATCTCGCGACCATCCCCGGCGACGATCCCGAACCGATCAGCCGTCTGACATTACGCGCGGGCAACGGCGTCCGGCTGCTGCTGACGCTGCGCTAAATCTCCCCTTCAGCGAGAGCGGGCGGGCTCTTGCCGACGCAGGAACCTCAGTCGGCGGCGATCGGGCCCTTGGGTGGATCGGGGCGCCGGGTGAACCACACCAGCACGATCAGCGCGATGCACAGCCAGGCCGAAAGCCGAAACAGATCGGTCGAGGCGAGCAGATAGGCTTGCCCGACCAGCTGGCGCGTGACGACCGCGGCGGACTGCACGTCGGTCAGCCCCATCCGCGCCAGCCCCTCGCGCGCCATCTGATACGGTGAGCCCGCGCCGACGGCCTCCGACAGCCGGCTCTGGTGCAGCGTCTCGCGCCTGTCCCAGGCGGTGGTGATCAGCGACGCGGCGAAGCTGCCCGCGGTGATCCGGACGAAATTCGAGATGCCGGTCGCCGATGGGAGCCGCTCGGCCGGGATGCGATCGAACGAGATCGTCAGCATCGACAGGAAGAACGTACTCATCGCGATCCCCTGCACCAGCATCGGTAGCATCAGATCGTAGAAGCTTGCATAGGTCGTGTAGCCCGAGCGCAGGTAGTAGGAGTAGCCGAACGCCGCGAACGCCACGCTGGCGAGGATCCGTGCGTCGAACCTGCCCGCCAGCTTGGCGACGAACGGCGTCAGGAGCACCGCGACAGCGCCGCTGGGCGCCGCGACCAGCCCGGCCCAGGTCGCGGTATAGCCCATCTGCGTCTGCAGCCAGAGTGGTAACAGCAGCGTGTTGGCGAAGAACACCGCATAGCCGAGGCAAAAGGCGGTGGTGCCGATCGCGAAGTTGCGGTTCTTGAACAGCGACAGGTTTACCGCCGGGTTGGCATCGGTCAGCTCCCAGATCAGCCAGCCGACAAAGCCGATCGCGGCGACGATCGTCGCGATGACGATCCGGTCGGCGGCGAACCAGTCGTCGTTCTTGCCGAGATCGAGCACGATCTGGAGCGCGCCGACCCACACCACCAGCAGGATCAGCCCGACCTGGTCGATCGGCAGCTTCCGCGTCGGCGTGTCGCGCGTGCCGAGCTTGTTCCAGCAGATGAATGCGGTGAAGATCCCGAAGGGTACGTTGATCAGGAAGATCCAGCTCCAGTGATAATTGTCGGAGATGTAGCCGCCGAGGATCGGCCCCATGATCGGCGCTACTAGGGTCGTCATCGACCAGATTGCGAGCGCGGTACCACGTTTATGCGCGGGAAAAATCGCGATCAGCAGCGCTTGGCTGCCGGGGATCATCGGTCCCGAAACAGCGCCTTGTAGCACCCGGAAGCCGATCAGCGACGGCAGGTTCCACGCGATCCCGCACAGGAACGACGCGATCGTGAAGAGGAAGACCGAGACGCAGAACGTCCGGACCACGCCGAACCGGCCCATCAGCCACCCGGTGAGCGGCACCGCGACGCCGTTGGCCACCGCAAACGCGGTCACGATCCAGGTCGAATTGTCGCTGGAGACGCCGAGATTGCCCGCGATCGTCGGCAGGGAGACGTTGGCGATCGTGGTGTCGAGCACCTGCATGAAGGTGCCGAGCGCCAGCGCGAACGCGGTGAGGGCGAGCGATCCGCCGACGAGCGGGGCGGGGCCAGTGGTGGAAGGGGCGGGGGCAGCCATTAGCAGGCGGTCCGGTGCGCGTAACCACCCCGGCGAAGGCCGGGGCCCAATTGGGAAACGCCGCTAACGAAAGACGGCGCGCCGTTACGACCACTTCTCCAATTGGGCTCCGGCCTCCGCCGGGCTGGTGCTAGGCAATCACCCCGGCGCTCCCCCTTGGCGCTCCCTGACCCCGCGGACATCACCGGTTCGCCGCAATGATCTGGCGGATTTTCGCCTCGACCGCGGCATTGCCTGTGCCGGTCGCCAGCCCCTTATACGCCGCCACCGCCGGCCGCCCGACCATCGTCCCCGACGTGTCCGCGGTTTCGACCGTCGCAGTCACCGACAGCCCGACCCGCAGCGGATTGCGCCGCAATTCGCCCTTGTCGAGTGCGATCCGCACCGGCACGCGCTGCGTGATCTTGATCCAGTTGCCGCTCGCATTCTGCGGCGGCAGCAGTGCGAACGCGTTGCCGCTGCCCGCGCCCAGGCCGACGACATGCCCGTGATAGACCAGGTCGTCGCCATACATGTCCGCCGTAACCGTCGCCGCCTGTCCGATCCGCAGGTCGCGCAACTGCGTCTCGCGGAAGTTCGCATCGACCCACACCCGATCGAGCGGCACCACCGCCATCAGCGGCATGCCCGCCGATACCTGTTGCCCCAGCTGCACAGTTCGCTGCGCCACCACGCCGTCGATCGGCGCGACCACATGCATGTGACTGCGCGTGATCGCCGCGCGCCGATACGCCGCGATCGCCGCCATGACCGCCGGGTTGTTCGCCACGGTCGTCCCCGCAACGCCGCTGCGCGACTGCGCCTGCTGACTGCGCGCGAGCTGCAGCGTCGCCGCCGCCACCTTCACCTGATCCGCCGCATGGCTCAGTTCCTCGCCGGAAATCGCGCCTTCGGCCGCGGCACCCCGCCGCCGCGCGAGGTCGTTGCGCGCGCGCGCGAGCTCGGCGTCGGCCTGCGCGACGGCGGCACCCGCTTCGTTCACCTTCGAGAAGTCCGACCGGGTCGAGCGTACCGCCCGCGCCAGTTCGGCCTCGGCCGACGCGACGCCGACATCCGCGGTCGCCGCGTCCAGATCGATCAGCGGCTGTCCCGCCTTCACCACCTGCGTATTGTCGGCATGGATCGCGGTCACCTGACCTGGATCGCGCGCCGTGATCGCCACGACGTCACCGGCGACATACGCGTCGTCGGTCTCCTGTTCCGGCACCGCCAGCAGGAAATGAAACACGGCCCACACGACTGCGCCGATCAGCACGACGATACCGAGGATCGTCAGCGCGCGCTTGCGGCCCTGCGGATTGCCGGCGGGCGCGACAGGCTCGGCAGCCGGTGAAGGTGTCTGCGTATCGGTCATCGTGTCACATCCTGAAAATCGACACCGCCACCCAGCGCCAGCACGAGCTGGACGCGCTGTTGCGCGGCATTGGCGGCGAGATCGGCATCGGCCTGCTCGGCGGCGAGCAGCCGGACGTCGTTGTCGACCAGATCGAGCCGGCTATCGAGCCCACTCGACACGCGGATCGCGTTCAGCCGCCCGGTCTCGGTATAGCCGCGCACCACCTCGCGTTGCCGCGCGCGGTCTGCGTCCAGCGCGCCGATCCGCGCCACCGCATCCGCCGCCTCACGCACCGCGCCGATCACGCGCTGATTATACTCCGCGGTGGCCAGATCGAGCGCGGCCGTTGCGCCCGCCAGATCCGCCTTCATCCGGCCGCTATCGAAGATCGGTAGATGGACCGCCGGCCCGACGCCCACCGTCCCGGCATCGAGCGACAGCAGATTGCCAAGTCCGATCGCCTGAAACCCCGCCAGCGCCGCCAGATTGACGTTCGGATAGAATGCGCGCCGTGCCACCTGGCGCCCTGCCGCCGCTGCCACGATCCGAGCCTGCGCCGCCGCGATATCGGCCCGCCGCGCGAGCAGATCGGCGGGGATCATCGTCGGCGTTGGCAATACCGCATCGAGTTTCAACGCGGTCGGGCCGATTGTCGCCTGATAGTCCGCCCCACGCCCGGCCAGGGCTGCCAGCGCGTTCTTCGCCAACACCTGCGACGCCTGCGCGCGTACCAGCGCCTGCCGCGCCTGGGCCAGCAACGTGGTTGCTGCCTGCGCATCGAGCTTGCTGCCGAGCTTGTTGCGGATCCGCACATTGACCAATCGCAGCGTATTCTGACGCGTTGCGATCGTCCGGCCTGCGATCCGCGCCTGCGCTTCGGCACGTTTGAGATCGATATAGGTTTGCACCACCGCCCCCGACAGCGCGAGCCGCGCCGCCGCCAGGTCGAGCGCCGCCGCGCGCAGCGACTCCCGTGCGCCCGCGATCGCCGCCTTCTGCCGACCGAACAGATCGAGGTTCCACGACAGGTTCGCCGCTACCGTCCCGATGAACCGCGTCGTGCCCGCATAAGGTGGCGGAATCGTGTAGCGCCCGCTCAGCCGCGCATATTGCCCCTGCGCGTCGAGCGTCACGTCAGGGCCGTCGTTCGCGCGGTTGGTCGCCAGCACCGCCTGCGCCTGTGCGACGCGCGCGAGCGCGGCATCGAGCGACGGACTGCCTGCCACCGCTTCGCCGACCAGCCGGTCGAGCTGTGGGTCGCCAAACCCCCGCCACCAGTCTGCCGCGATCACCGGGGCAGGGTCGGCTGACAGCCCCAGCGCCGTCCCGGCTATCGGTGCGACTCCGGTCTGCGCGGCAGGAATGGCGCAGCCAGTCAGCAGCGCCGCCGTCGTCCCGATCAGGATCGCTGCCCGTGTCATGCGCCGCGTGCCGTGTTTGACGGGGATTCCAGCGTCACGCGCAGCTTTTGCATCATCAGGATCAGCGTCTCCACCTCGCTCCGATCCCAGTCGACCAGCGCGCCGTTCCAATAGTCGACCGCCAGGTCGCGACAGCGCTCCGTCACCGCGCTTCCTTCCGCGGTCAGCATCAGGTTCACCACCCGCCGATCGTCGGTCGCGCGCGTTCGCGTGACCCAGCCCTGCTGTTCCAGCGTATCGACGAGCCGGGTCGTCGCGCCCTTGTCGTGCGCAAGATCACGCGAGAGATCCGCACAGGTGCTCGCGCGCCCGAACCAGATCGACACCAGCGCCGACCACTGCGTGACGCTCAACCCTTCTTTGGCGAACAGCGAGTCGAGCCCCGCCTGCACGCTCTGATGAATGCGCCGAGCCTGGAATCCCAGCGAGCAGTCCGGTCCGAAATCAGCCTTGGTATAAAAGTCCATATCGATGCATTGGCAACCATTGCCCAGGCAGTCAATGGGTCGCACGAGGCGGTGCGGTAAGGATCGAACCCTTGCGTGACCTTGCACCGGAGCTATGGTGCCACCTGTCGCCCCGCATTCTCGCCGATTACGAGCCGTTCAGCTCGCTCCCTCGCACCATGAAGAGGCCTTCCGATAGATGATCGTGGATAGCATGTTCGTCGATTTCGGTGTCGTTGCGGCGGGCAAACTCATCCTCGTCGGCTGGACGGTGGCCGATGGCGACCCGGTGAAGATCCGCATTGAAAGTGCCCGGGGCGGGCAGATCGGCGAGGCTGAGGTCGAGCGTTGCATCCGGTTCGATCGCGCTGACGTCGCCGAGATGTATGGTCGTGAGGCGATCGACGTGGGCTATGTCATCGGTGTCGCGATCGCGCCGTTCGCCGGGCTCGCGCTGTTCGACTCCACCGTGACGCTGACCGTATTGGGCGCCGACGATGCGGTCGTTCATACGCAGCCCTTCACGCTCGACAGGCTCGCGGTAGGACCCGGTGGTGTCGCAAATGGCCAACGTTGGCCGATCGATCTCATGATCGCCGGCGGGCTGTTCGCCGCAGACGTCGCGCGCGCGCTGCAATGGGCGCTGGGGGGCGGCGTCGCGATCGAATCCGACCATGTGTTTCTCGATTCGTGGGCGCACGTCGGCGAAGGCATGATCGTCAGCGGCTGGATCGAGAATGCGGCGGTGGCGTCGCTCGTCCTCCTGACCGACACGCTCGAGGCCGCTTGTACCGGCGCGGACCTGGCGACCTTCGATCGACCCGACGTCTCCGATGCGATGCGCCGCAAGGGCACCGCGGCGCATACCGCGAACCACGGCTTTCTCACCACCATGCCGCTGGTCGATCGAGCGACGCGGCGCGTGGCCGTGCTCGTCGACGGCGGCAACGTGGTGACGTCGCTCGGCACGCTGGTGCTGACCGACGAGCGGCTCGATAGCGTCGAGAATGCGCTCAACAATTTTTCCGCGCATTTCGGCGGCGGCGCGCTGCCGTCGCCGGCGGTCATGCTGCGGCACGCCAGGCCGTTACTCACCGCGCAACCGATACGCGCGATGACGCACGAGGTCGTTCGCGTCGTCGCCCGCGACGCGCCGCCCCGTCTGTCGGTGGTCGTCCCGCTTTACGGGCGGCCGTTCCTGTTGCGCGCGATCCTCGCGAACCAGGCCGCGTATCCCGACGGGACCGAGTTCATCTATGTCAGCGACGATCCGCGGCATCATCTGTTTATCCGGAATTATCTGGCCGATCGCCGCGCGCTGATTGATCGCCCGACGACTTTGGTCGTCAACGGCGGCAATTATGGGTTTTCGGCGGCGAACACGATCGGCGTCGGCGTCGCGCGCGCGCCGTTGCTGCTGTTCCAGAATTCGGATGTCTGGGTCGATGATGGCGGCGCGTTCGGTATTGCTGCCTTGGAGATTGCCGCGGGGCGGTTCGGGATCGTCGGATTCCGTCTGCTGTACGAGGACGGTACGCTCCAGCACGACGGGATGATCCTGCAGCGCGGCCGGCACGTCCATGACCTGTATGCCGCCGAGCATCCGGGGAAGGGGCTTCCCCCGCTGCCGATCGCCCCGGGCGAACCCGTCGCGAACGCCGTGCCCGCGGTCACCGGCGCGGCGATGATGATGACACGTGACTGGTACGACGCGCTGGGCGGGTTCGATCCGGGCTATGTCCGCGGCGATTTCGAGGATGCGGATCTGTGCATGCGATCGGTCGCCAAGGGCCGGCCGGTCGGTCTGGTCCGGACCGCGGGGCTGCGTCACCTCGAGCGGCAATCGCTCGTTCTCAGCGGCGGCGAGGCGTTGCGCAGCGCGATCACCTATCTAAACTGCATCCGCTTCAACGCGCGCTGGCAGCAGGATTTGGCGGCGTGAAGATGCGGGTCCTTATTCTCGCACATGGCCACCCGGCATTCTCGACCGGTGGCGGCGAGCAGGCGGCGCATGCGCTGTATGCGCGGTTGCTCGGTCGCGACGACATCGCCCCGGTTCTGGTCGCGCGCGCGCCGCGCGCCGCGATCGGTCACGATGCGTCGTTCGGCGCGTTCGGCGCGAGCCCGACCGAGATCGTCGCGGATCCGCCGGGGCAGGAGCATTTCTCGCTCGAGAGCACGCATCTCGCCGTGCTCGAGACGATGGTCGGACAGCTGCTCGAGCGGTTTCGGCCCGACATCGTCCATATCGAACATCTGGCCCATTGGAGCCTCGACGTCGTCGAACTTCTCGCGCGCGCCGACGTGCCTGTCGTTCTGACGCTGCACGAATTCCTGCTGATCTGTCACAATGACGGCCAGATGATCAAGACCGATGGCCGGCTCTGTCGCGACGAGTCGCCCGCCGCCTGTTCGGCATGTTTTCCGCATCACAGCGCCGGCGAATTCTACCTCCGCAAGGCGATGATCCTGCAGCGACTTGCGCCCGTCGCGCGGTTCGTCTCGCCGAGCAGGTTTCTCGCCGACCGGTTCGTCGACTGGGGGCTCGATCGTGCGCGGATCACGGTGATCGACAATCCGCTGTCACCCGATCTGATCGCACAAAGCGGAGCGGTCGATCGGGCTACGTCGCACGACGGCATGACGAGGATCGGATTCTTCGGGCAGATCAATCCCTATAAGGGTCTCGACGTCCTGCTCGATGCGGTGTCGCAGATCCCGAAGCCGCTCCGCAAATCGCTTTCGGTCGGCATCCACGGTGCCAATCTCGATATTCAGCGTGGCGATTTTCGGACGAAGATCGCCGCGCTGCTCGACGCCAACGCCGATGTGGTCGCGAATCGAGGACGCTACGCCAACACCGACGTCGTGGCACTGATGCGCCAATATGATTGGATCGTCGTCCCCTCGATCTGGTGGGAGAACTCTCCCGTCGTCATCCAGGAGGCGCTGGTCGCCCACCGGCCGATCCTGTGCAGCGCGATCGGCGGCATGGCGGAGAAGGTCGCGGGCGACAGCGTCGGCGTCACGTTCCAGCCCGGCAGCGCAATCGATCTTGCGCGCACGCTCGTCGACATCGTCGAAGGCCGGATCGTCGCGCCGGACATGACGGCCGCCTATGCGCCCGACGCCGAGCGCGCGCGCGTGACGCAGTATGTTTCGGTGTTCAGGACGACGCTCGACGCAAAGCTCGCGCTGGCAGGGTAGGCGGCGAGCGCGCCCGCGTTCCATGCCCAAACCGACGTCCAGACGTGAAATCTCCCCGGCAAGTTGCGGCGGCTCACCGTCACCAGAGGGAGAGGCGATCTGCACCCTCGACAGTCGGGTGCCCTCTCCTCCGGTCACGTTCGCCGACGTCACCCCCTCGGACGGAAGGATCGGCATTCTTCGGAGCCGACATGCAAAAAGGGCTGGGATCGCTCCCGGCCCTTTCTGATTTTAGCGGCAGGACGTGATGAAGCCACGCCGGCCGGCCTGTCGCCCTCTCGTGGCTAGCGTGCGCTAGCCACCAGCGGTCAGGCGCCAGCCACCTCGGCCGTATCGACCTTGATGCCTGCGCCCATCGTCGACGAGATCGCGACCTTCTGGACATACTTGCCCTTGGCCCCGGTCGGCTTGGCCTTGACCACCGCGTCGACCAGTGCGTCGAAGTTCGCGCGCAGGTCTTCTGCCGGGAACGACGCCTTGCCGATGCCCGAATGGATGATACCGGCCTTCTCGACGCGGTATTCGATCTGGCCGCCCTTGGCAGCTTCGACCGCGGCGGCGACGTTCATCGTCACCGTACCGAGCTTCGGATTCGGCATCAGGCCCTTGGGACCCAGCACCTTACCGAGGCGACCGACGATGCCCATCATGTCCGGGGTCGCGATGCAGCGATCGAAATCGATCGTGCCACCCTGGATGATCTCCATCAGGTCTTCGGCGCCGACGACGTCTGCGCCTGCTGCGAGGGCTTCTTCAGCCTTCGCGCCGCGGGCGAACACGCCGACGCGGACGGTCTTGCCGGTGCCCTTGGGCAGCGTGACGACGCCGCGGACCATCTGGTCGGCGTGACGCGGATCGACGCCCAGGTTCAGCGCGACTTCAATTGTCTCGTCGAACTTCGACGTGGCGCCCGACCGTGCGAGACCGATGGCCTCGTCGATGCCGTGCAGCTTGACGAGGTCGACCGTGACGGCCTTCTGCTTCTTGCTCAGCTTAGCCATGATCTCAGCCCTCCACCACTTCGAGGCCCATTGCGCGGGCGCTGCCTTCGATGATCTTCGTCGCAGCGTCGATATCGTTGGCGTTGAGGTCCTTCATCTTCGTCGTGGCGATCTCGCTCAGCTGGCTGCGCTTGATCTTGCCAGCGACGACCTTGCCCGGCTCCTTCGAACCCGACTTGAGACCAGCGGCCTCCTTAATCAGGTACGAGGCCGGCGGCGTCTTGGTCTCGAACGAGAACGAGCGATCCGCATAGACCGTGATGACGGTCGGGATCGGCATGCCCTTCTTCAGTTCGCTCGTGCCGGCGTTGAACGCCTTGCAGAACTCCATGATGTTCACGCCGCGCTGACCCAGCGCAGGCCCGATCGGCGGCGCGGGCTTTGCCTCGCCTGCAGGAACCTGCAGCTTGATGTATCCGGTAATCTTTTTAGCCATGTCACTCTCTTTATGTGAGCCTAGCGGTGATGGCGGCTACCTCCCGGCAACCTCCCGCAAATTTCCATCAGTGAAGGTGGAAGCCGGCGCGCATAGCGCAAAACCCGCAAAGCGGCAACACCCGCGTGCGCCCCTCTCCCGGGGGGTGATACCCGATCGTCACACGTTGTCTTACAAATTAAAACTGTAGCGAAACGGTCACCCGACTGTCGCGAGGCGGCCATAGGTGCCGCCCCGGGAGTGACGATCGATTGATCTCGCTAGGGGTTTTCCAGAATGACCATGTTTTCTCGTACCGCCGCGCGGTTGTTGTGCGGTGCTGTCGGCGTCGCCGTCCTTGGCGTATCGCCCGTATCTTCGCAGTCGCTGGTCGCCAAGGATGCCGAACCGGGCTCGCCCGCGCCGGTCGCCGCGCCCGATCCCGTACCGGCCGCGGGTCAGGACGACACGATCGTCGTCACTGGTACCGCCACCCGCTCGGTCGCGCAGATTAGCGGCGTCGACATGCAGAAGATCCTTCCCGGCGTCAGTCCGCTCAAGGCATTGCAGACGCTGCCGGGCGTGACGTTCCTGACCGCCGATCCATGGGGCAACAACGAACAGAACATCTCGCTGTTCGTCCACGGCTTCAACGCGCAGCAGCTCGGTTACACGCTCGACGGCCTGCCGCTGGGCGACCAGAATTACGGCAATTACAACGGCCTGTCGCCGCAACGTGCGATCATCTCGGAGAATGTCTCGCGCGTGACGCTAGCCAGCGGCGCGGGCGATCTGGGCACCGCATCGACCAGCAATCTCGGCGGCACGATCGACACCTTCTCGAGCGATCCGCGCAAGGAAATGGTCGTGCAGATCGACCAGACGCTCGGCAGCCATTCGACCTCGCGGCTGTTCGCGCGGATCGACAGCGGCACCTTCGGAAACGGCAACAGCTTCTACATTTCGGGCTCGCGCCAGAAGGCGAAGGCGTGGGATTTCAACGGCATCCAGGGCGGCTATCAGGCCAATGCGAAGTTCGTCCATGACGATTCCACCGGCAAGCTGACGGTCTACGCGGCCTATTCGGACAAGACCGAGCCGAACGAGGATTCGACCGTCATCACCACCGCGACGCAAGCCACTGCGCCATATGTCCGTCCGTTCAAGTTCCCCGATTTCCAGGGGATGCTCAACTATCTGAACTCGGGCGCGTACAAGGCCGACGGATCGAACTACAGCAACTATTACGGCGTCGCCGCGCGGACCGATTATCTCGGCTATGTCAAATATGACTGGAACGTCAGCGACCGCGTGACCTTCTCGAACCAGGCCTATTACCATCACAATGACGGTGTCGGCATCATCGGCGGGCCGATCGACGTGGCCGGTCTGCCCAAGCTGTTCTCGTTCTATTACCCCGGCCAGAACCTGACGACGGTGTTCGGCGGATCGGGGCTGGCGACGCGCACGACCGAATATCGCATCGCGCGCGGTGGCCTGGTGTCGACGGTCGGCATCGATCTCGGCGCGCATCACATCGAGTTCGGCGCGTGGTACGAGCATCAGAGCTCGTCGGCCTATCGCCGCTGGTATCCGTTCCCGGTCAACGACCCCACGACGCCGTATCAGCGTCCGCGCGACTCGCTGACGCCCCTGATCACGCAATATCACAGCGAAGTGCGCGTCGACGAATATCAGGCGCACATCCAGGACAGCTGGAAGCTGTTGCCGACCCTCACGCTTCAGGGCGGCGTCAAGAGCACGTTCCAGAACGCGTCGCAGCGCGTACCGACGCAGCCGATCCCGGGCTCGTTCACCGGTTCGGTCGCGCTGCCGGTCGGCAAGATCGACACGCACAAATACTTCCTGCCACAGCTCGGCGCGCTGTGGGACGCGTCCGACAACGAGCAGGTGTTCGTCAACGTCCAGAAGAACATCCGTCAGTTCCAGACCAGCGCCGCCGCCGGCCTGTCGCCATTCGCGCTCGGCAGCCAGGCCGCGTTCGATCTGTTCAAGGACAATGTCGAGCCCGAGACGAGCTGGACGTACGAGGCGGGCCTGCGCTCGCATCACGCGCTCAACCTCGGCCCGATCACCGGGTTCGAGGGCCAGATCAGCGTGTATCACGTCGATTTCAGCAACCGCCTGCTCGGCATCAGCCCGACGCCGGTGGTCACCGCGGTCGTCAGCGGCGCGGCGATCCTCCAGAATGTCGGCGCAGTGAAGACCGATGGCGTCGATATCGCCGGCACGATCCGGTTCGGCCCGCATTTCTCGTTCTACGATGCGCTGTCGTACAACAACTCGCGCTACGAACAGGACTATGTCAGCGGGACGACCACGGTCGGCACCGCGGGCAAGAAGGTGCCGGGCAGCCCGGATTGGCTCAACAAGTTCACCGCGTCGGCCAATTACGACATCTTCGACGCGCAGCTCATTGGCGATTATATCGGCAAGCGGTACGCGACCTACACCAACGACCTGGCTGTTAAGTCCTACTTCACGCTGTCGGGCCGCATCGCCGCGCGCGTGCCCTTGTCCGAAGGGCAGATCGTCAAGACCGCGACGGTCAGCCTGAACGTGACCAACATCACCAACAAGCGCGCCGCCTCGACGCTCAGCATCGGCGCAGCGAGTGGGACGTTCAACCAGTTCCCGGTTGCCCCGCGCCAGGTGTTCGGCACGATCAGCGTCGGCTTCTGATCGTATCCGAGGCGGGTGACGCCTGCCACCTTCCCCAGGGGAGGTGGCAGGCGAACCGGCTCAGCGCAGCCGCGCCGGATCGATCACGACGTGGCGGATGCGAGTCCGGTTGTAGGTGTAGGTGACGTGCACCAGCCCGTCGCGAGTCTGGATCACGGCGGGATAGGCATAGCCGTCGGGCAGCGGCTTGCTCTCCAGCGTCAGCGCGTTGCGCCATCGCACGCCGTCGTCCGACAGACCGATATTGAGCGGCCAGCGCGGGCCGTCGCCAGGCCGATCCGGGGCATGCGCGCTGTGATTGTAGACGATCAGCTGCCGTCCATCGCGCAGCGTCACCGCATCGGTACCCGCATTGGGATTGGGCAGGTCGATGGCCGCCAGGGGCGACCAGCTGCGCCCGGAATCGCGTGACCAGCTCATCGCCAGCGCACCCTGTCGTGTCCGCGCGACCAGTTCCAGCACGCCGCCGGGATGGGACAGGATGCTCGGCTGGATCGCCTCGATATGCATCGGCGAGGCGATCGCATCGCCAACCTGCCACGTTGCCCCGCGATCGGTGCTGCGCTCGATCCGGATCGACCAAATATTGGCCTCCGCGCTACCCTCCTCGCGGCTGGACGGCGATAGCCAGCTTCCGTCGGGCGCCACCACGGGCTTGTTCTTGATCGGTCCCAGCACGCCGTCCGGCAGGCGCTGCGGCCGGCGCCAGTGTCGCCCGCCATCGGGCGAGCGCATGACCATGCCCCACCAGCTGCGCGGATTGGGTCCGACCTTGTAGAAAAGCTGGAGCTCGCCCCCGGCGGGCTGGAACAGCACCGGGTTCCAGGTCGGGAACCGTTGACCGTCCGCGGTCACGCCATCGGCGACGGCAACGGGCGTTTCCCATCCGCTCGCCCCCCGTCGCGCGAACCAGATTTGGACGTCCGGTCGGCTCTCGCCCGATCCGCCGAACCACGCCGCGGCGAGCGTGCCGTCGGGCAGCTCGACGATCGTCGAGGCATGCGCCTGCGGGTAGGGAGCGTGGGTGTAGATGAATTCGGACAGCAGGATCGGCGACCGGGCCGGTGCTGGCGTCGGCGCTGTTCGTATTGCCTTGGCAGGAGGGTGGGCGCTGATCGGCAGTGTTATTGTACCGAGGATCGCGCAGATACCGCACCGTCGGCACGCCGATGCGCCAAAGTTCATAGCCTGGTCTCTCAAAGCCTCTCGATCTGCTGCTTCTACACCGCGCGATACCGATGCCTAAGCGGCATGTTGGGATCGACCGATAAGCCGGTCTATGCCGAGAATATCACGGGTACGAAGCCAACACCGCGCAGATCGTGCCGATGTGGTCGTCGATCCTGCGCAGCGCGGGTTCGACCGAAGTAGGTCCGTTGCGCGATTTGGAGCGCCGGACACAGGACGGGGGCGACCCGAACGACCCCACTTTCCGGTGACGTCATCGACGCCCGCCGGCCTTTGTGTCGCGAGACCGGAAAGATGCATCAGACCCAGCCGAGGCTTTTCGAATATGCATCAGGTATAGACGTGGGGAGCATATACGGAGAGCCGTTGGGCTCTCAAAACGCGACGCAAGGTGACGCCCGCGTCGCTGGGCCGGCCATCAGCCGGCCGCGATCCCTCGCGCAGGCTGGCTATGCCAGCCGCGCAGGAATTATTTACTGCGCTCGACCTGCTCGAATTCGAGCTCGACCGGGGTGGCGCGACCGAAGATCGACACCGAAACCTTGACGCGGCTGCGGTCGAAGTCGAGTTCCTCGACCAGGCCGTTGAAGGTCGCGAACGGACCGTCGAGAACCTTGACCTGATCGCCGATCTCGTAGTCGACCTTGACCTTCTGCTTGGGGGCCGCGGCGGCCTCCTCCTTGCTGTTTAGCATCCGCGTGGCTTCCGCCTCGCTGATCGCCTGCGGCTTGCCCATGCTGCCAAGGAAGCCGGTGACCTTGGGCGTGTTCTTGACGAGGTGATACACGTCGTCGTTCATGTTCAGCTTGGCGAGGACGTAGCCCGGCATGAACTTGCGCTCGACCGCGATCTTCTTGCCGCGACGGGCTTCGGTGGTGGTTTCGGTCGGGACTTCGATCTGCTCGACGAGCTGCTCGAGACCCATCCGGGTCGCCTCGGCCATGATCGAGTCGCGGACCTTGCCCTCGAAGCCCGAATAGGCGTGAATGATGTACCAGCGCGCCATGACGGAACCTTGCTTACTGAGCGAGTTTGAGGAGGGCGGAGACGATCGCTTGCAGGATCGAGTCGACGCCCAGGAAGAACAGCGCGAGGATCGTCGTCATGATCACCACCATCACGCCGGTCATGACCGTCTCGCGACGCGTCGGCCACGTGACCTTCGCGGTCTCGTTGCGGACCTGCTGGATGAATTCGAGGGGGGACGTCTTCGCCACGATGTTCTTCGAACCCGCTGATTGAGAAACTGAGATGCGAGACATAGACCCACTAGCCGCTCCCTGTGAAGGGCCGCGGCGGCAAGTCCGTCCTCGCTGTCGGAAGCGCGGCAGATAGCTTTGGTGGCCGGGTAAAGCAAGGGCGGGGCGGGAGAGCGCTCCGGCGCGTGCCGGGGACGATGGACCGAGCGTGTCAGGCGGCGGCCAAGGAAATCGCGGGGGAGAGCGCTTGGGTCACTCGATCCCCCGCACGATCGTCTTGCCGGTGCCGGTTTCACCGGCGGCTCCGCTCCCACGGTTTCTTGTTATCGTTCGGCCTGACGACAGCGTCCAAGGTGTACGCGCAACGCGGGCAAAAAAAAAGGCCGGTACGAGACCGGCCATGAAAGTTTTTAGGAGAGGATGCCTGAAAGGCCTGATCGTTGTGCATCGCAGCACCGGATAGAGCAATTGCGAAAATTGCATTATCAAATGCAAGTTCTGCAATCGGGATACGCGTGCGACAGCGCCGTTTGAAACGGTGCAATCCAAAATCAGGTTATCAAAGGGGGTGGCAGGAGTGCTCGGATTCGAACCGAGGGCCTTCGGTTTTGGAGACCGACGCTCTAACCAACTGAGCTACACTCCTACGCGGTCGCGCCCCATACCCAGCGTTTTCGCGAAGGGCAAGCGCTTCGCGTGCAATTCGTCATCATAAGGATGATGCGTTGCACTCGGCGCGGTTTGCTCGGTAACCTTACACAGGCTTGATGTGTGCAGGAAAGCGTAATCGTATGAAGGCGGGATCGATGTTGCTGGCGGGGCCAATCGCCGCGCTCCTGATGGGGGCTGCGGCGGTCCCGGCGGTCCCGGATCTCGGGCCACAGCTCGAACGCTTCACCTATCCATGGCCGGTGCAGACGATGGAGGTCGATATCATCGGCAGCCCGGCACAGATGGCATTCATGGATATCGCGGCGCAACGCCCCAATGGTCGCACCATCGTCCTGCTGCACGGCAAGAACTTCTGCGGTGCGACTTGGGGCAGTACCGTGCGCGCGCTGAGCGCGGTTGGCTACCGCGTGATCGTGCCCGACCAAATCGGCTTCTGCAAATCGTCCAAGCCGCGTGCGGCGCAGTATAGTTTCGAGATGCTGGCATCCTTTACCCGGCGCCTGCTTGAGTCGCGCGGGATCTCGCAGGCGACGATCGTCGGGCACTCGATGGGCGGCATGCTGGCGATGCGGTATGCGATCATGTACCCAGCGTCGGTCGAGAAACTGGTGCTGGTGAATCCGCTCGGATTGAAGGACCGCTCCGAAGAGGGCGTCCCCTATGCCGACGTCGACACGCTCTGGGCGAACGAGAAGAAGACGAGCTACGCGTCGATCAAGGCGTACCAGCTCGAGAACTACTATCACGGCGTCTGGAAGCCGTCCTATGATCGCTGGGTCTGGATGCAGGCCGGTATGTACCAGGGCGCTGGTCGCGATACGGTCGCGCTGGCGCAGGCGAAAACCAGCGAGATGATCAAGGCGCAGCCGGTCGCGCACGAACTCTACCGGATCACGCCGCCGACGACGTTGATCGTCGGGACGCTCGATAAAACGGCATTCGGTCGCGCGCAGGCGCCGGTAAGCCTGCGCAAGTTTCTCGAGCCGATCCCGATGGTCGCCCCGCGCGCGGTGAAGCAGATGCCGAATGCCAAGCTAGTCATGCTCGAGGGGCTGGGGCACTCGCCGCAGGTCGAGGATCCGACGCGATTCGAGAAGACGTTGTTGGCGGCGTTGGAACTGCCGCGCCGATAGCGGTGGTCGGTCGTTTCCAGCCACCGCAGAACATCATCGCCAATCCGCTCGATGAAGGCGCTTGCGGGCGGGGGTAAAGAAGTCGGCGGCGCGTGCCGAAGCCTCATACCAGAGTGACGAATCGGAGTTTGCGCGCGAATACCCGATTGTCGTTCGCGGCGGGCGTGCGAAGGGATCTCGCCGCCAGTGTCAGCGCGACCGTCAACGCGAGCGTCGCTGGGATCGGTACCGCGAAAGCGGCCAGCAGCGCCGCAAGTGCCGTCAACAGCGATACCCGGCGATCCTTGCAGCGGCAGGCCAGCGCAAGCGGCACGGCCATCGACGCGCCGGGCAGGACCAAGGCACAGCCGAGGGCGCAGCTCAGGGCCGCGGTCGGCACCATGTCGTGCATCAGGGGGCGGGCGGATAGCGTCGCCGTTAGCCACGCCAGGCTTCCCAGCGCAAACGCTGCCATCAAGCCCGTCAAGTCCGGCTGGCGTGCGACCGACCACATGCCGATCAGGCTGGAGGGGAGCCAGGGCCTGCCCAGTGCGATGATGGCGAAGCATGCTAAGAGCGGAACGAGCAGGAGTGCGCGGCGTGCGGCTCGTCGGCTGCTCGCCAGCCCGATCGCAAGCGGAAGGAGCATGGCGCCATACAGGGCCAGCCCACATGCCAAGCCAGCGGCCGCCAGCATCGCCTTGTAGCGACGCTCGATCGCCGCAACGAAGACGGCGATCAAGGCAAGGTCGCATAACAGGTTAGACGGAAACGACTCCGTTCCGTATGTCAGCGCCAATTCCGCCGCGACCGTCGATCCGAGAAGCGAGACGATCGGAGCGACGGGCCATCGCCGGGCAGGGTGGACGGATATCATCTCCCGCTTTTGCGCCGGCTGACGTTTCCACCATGTTAAACGCGTCGCAAGGCAGGCGCGCCGCAAACCGATTCCGGCCCGTTGACCCGAGCCGCGTCCTGACATATAGGCGCGCCCTGTTCTTCGGGAGTCTTTCCCGCCGGGCATGCTTGAACATTGCTGGATGCATTCCAGGACCTGAGGGGCGCCGTGTGCGCCTCGAATGGTCCTTTTTGTATTCTCAGGCGCCTCAATGGCTCCAGCAAAGTAACCACTTGAAAGGTGAAGGCTTCAATGCCGACGATCAACCAGCTGGTCCGCAAGGGCCGCGATCCGCAGAAGGCCAAATCGAAGGTCCCTGCGATGGAAGCAAATCCGCAGAAGCGTGGCGTTTGCACGCGCGTCTACACGACGACCCCGAAGAAGCCGAACTCGGCTCTGCGCAAGGTGGCCAAGGTTCGCCTGACCAACCAGCGCGAAGTCATCAGCTACATCCCGGGCGAGGGCCACAATCTTCAGGAGCATTCGGTTGTCCTGATCCGTGGCGGTCGTGTCCGCGATCTTCCCGGTGTTCGCTATCACGTCCTGCGCGGCGTGCTCGATACACAGGGTGTGAAGGACCGGCGTCAGTCGCGTTCCAAGTACGGCGCCAAGCGTCCGAAGTAAGCCGGGCAGGCCAGCCGGCGTAAGCCGGTCGCAATGGTATCTGACCCATCAAGGCTGAAGTTTAGAAGGAATATAAAATGGCACGTCGTCGTCGTCCCGAAAAGCGGGTCATCCTGCCTGATCCCAAGTTCGGGGATGAGGTTCTGTCGAAGTTCATGAACAGCGTCATGCTGGACGGCAAGAAGTCCGTCGCAGAGCTGATCGTGTACGGTGCATTCGAAACCGTCGAGCAGCGCGCCAAGCGCGACCCGATCGGCGTTTTCCATGATGCGCTGAACAACGTGAAGCCGGGCATCGAAGTCCGTTCGCGTCGCGTCGGTGGTGCAACCTACCAGGTTCCCGTCGAAGTGCGTCCCGAGCGTGCCCAGGCGCTGGCGATCCGCTGGCTGATCGGTGCGGCACGTTCGCGCAGCGAGAACACGATGGCCGCACGGCTGTCGGGCGAGCTGATGGATGCTGCCAACAACCGCGGCAACGCGGTCAAGAAGCGCGAAGACACGCACCGGATGGCCGAAGCCAACCGTGCATTCTCGCACTACCGCTGGTAAAAGCGGGCTTCGAAGCCTAGCATTGGTAACCGTGTTACGGGCGGTCTTTCGCCTGTAACGCAAACACCTATATATTGGGGAGCCGGCACGTTCGGCTCCCCATATCCTTAAGGAAGCACGATCATGGCCCGCAGCCATCCGCTCGACCGTTACCGCAACATCGGCATCATGGCGCACATCGACGCCGGCAAGACGACGACGACCGAGCGCATCCTCTATTACACCGGCAAGTCCTACAAGATCGGCGAAGTGCACGAAGGCACCGCGACGATGGATTGGATGGAGCAGGAGCAGGAGCGCGGGATCACGATCACGTCGGCTGCAACCACCTGCAAGTGGCGCGCCGAAGAAGGTAAGGGCGAAGAGCACCTTATCAACATCATCGACACCCCGGGCCACGTCGATTTCACGATCGAAGTCGAGCGTTCGCTGCGCGTCCTCGATGGCGCTGTCGCGTGCTTCGACGGCGTTGCCGGCGTCGAGCCGCAGTCCGAGACCGTGTGGCGTCAGGCCGACAAGTACGGCGTGCCGCGCATGTGCTTCGTCAACAAGCTCGATCGCACCGGCGCCGATTTCTACTTCTGCGTCAACTCGATCATCGATCGTCTCGGTGCGCGCCCGGCGGTCCTGTACCTGCCGATCGGCATGGAAGGCGGCTTCAAGGGCCTCGTCGACCTCGTCGAGAACCGCGCGATCATCTGGCTCGAAGAGAGCCTCGGCGCGAAGTTCGAATATGCCGAGATCCCCGAGGACATGGCCGAGAAGGCTGCGAAGTATCGCAGCGAACTGATCGAGATGGCCGTCGAGCAGGACGATGCTCTGATGGAAGCCTATCTCGAGGGTAACGAGCCGAGCGTCGCCGACCTCAAGAAGCTGATCCGCAAGGGTACGCTCAGCATGGCATTCGTGCCGGTGGTCTGCGGTTCGGCGTTCAAGAACAAGGGCGTTCAGCCCCTGCTCGACGCCGTGGTCGACTATCTGCCTTCGCCGCTCGACGTTCCCGCGATTCAGGGTCTGAAGCTCGACGGCGTGACGCCGGACGAGCGTCCTTCGTCGGACGACGTGCCGTTCTCGGCGCTGGCGTTCAAGATCATGAACGATCCGTTCGTCGGCACGCTGACCTTCGCGCGCATCTATTCGGGCAAGCTGGAGACCGCATCGCAGGTCACCAACTCGGTCAAGGACAAGAAGGAAAAGGTCGGCCGCATGCTGCTTATGCATGCGAACAGCCGTGAGGACATCCAGGAAGCCTTTGCTGGCGACATCGTCGCGCTCGCAGGCCTCAAGGATACCACGACGGGCGACACGCTCTGCGCGATGAACGCACCGATCATCCTCGAGCGGATGGAATTCCCCGAGCCCGTGATCGAGCTGTCGGTGGAGCCGAAGACGAAGGCCGATCAGGAGAAGATGGGCGTCGCGCTCAATCGTCTCGCACGCGAGGATCCCTCGTTCCGCGTGTCGTCGGACCCCGAGTCGGGCCAGACCATCATCAAGGGCATGGGCGAGCTCCATCTCGAGATCCTGGTCGACCGCATGAAGCGTGAGTTCAAGGTCGAGGCCAATGTCGGCGCTCCTCAGGTTGCGTATCGCGAATATCTGAAGAAGCCGGTCGACGTCGACTACACGCACAAGAAGCAGTCGGGCGGCACCGGCCAGTTCGGTCGCGTGAAGGTCAAGGTCACGCCGGGCGAGCGCGGTTCGGGCATCACGTTCAAGGACGAGATCAAGGGCGGCAACATTCCGAAGGAATATCTGCCTGCGATCGAGAAGGGCTTCCGCGAAACCGCCGCTTCGGGTTCGCTGGTCGGCTTCCCGATCATCGATTTCGAGATCGTGCTGTATGACGGCGCGTATCACGACGTCGACTCGTCGGCACTGGCGTTCGAAATCTGTGCACGCGGCGCAATGCGCGAAGTGGCACAGAAGTCGGGCATCACGCTGCTCGAGCCGGTCATGAAGGTTGAGGTTGTTACCCCGGAGGATTATCTGGGTGACGTCATCGGCGACATGAACAGCCGTCGTGGCCAAATCCAGGGCACCGACAGCCGCGGCAACGCGCAGACGGTCGAGGCGATGGTCCCACTGGCCAACATGTTCGGCTATGTGAATTCGCTCCGCTCGTTCACGCAGGGCCGTGCACAATACTCGATGCAGTTCTCGCATTACGACGAAGTGCCGCAGAACGTCGCCGACGAGGTGAAGGCGAAGTTGGCCTAACCCTTTAAGGGGGTAGGGCTAGCGTCAGGCTTTAACAGCCGCTATGGGGCCGCGTTCGCGCGGTTCCCGGTGTGGCACCGGAATACGAATCAGAAGGTAGGAAACAATGGCCAAGGCAAAATTTGAGCGGAACAAGCCGCATCTCAACATCGGCACCATCGGTCACGTCGATCATGGGAAGACGTCGCTCACCGCTGCGATCACGAAGGTTCTGGCAGAGACGACCGGCGGTACCGCTGTCGACTTCGCTAACATCGACAAGGCTCCCGAGGAGCGCGAGCGCGGCATCACGATCTCGACCGCACACGTCGAGTACGAGACGGCCAACCGTCACTACGCACACGTCGATTGCCCGGGCCACGCCGATTATGTGAAGAACATGATCACCGGTGCAGCCCAGATGGACGGCGCGATCCTCGTCGTTTCGGCGACCGATGGCCCGATGCCACAGACCCGTGAGCACATCCTGCTCGCACGCCAGGTTGGCGTGCCTGCCATGGTCGTGTTCATGAACAAGGTCGATCTGGTCGACGACGAGGAAATCCTCGAGCTGGTCGAGATGGAAATCCGCGAGCTGCTCAGCTCGTACGACTTCCCGGGCGACGACATCCCCGTCATCAAGGGTTCGGCAACCTGCGCGCTGTCGGGTTCGAACCAGAAGCTCGGCGCCGACGCCGTCACCGAGCTGATGCAGGCTGTCGACGACTACATCCCGCAGCCCGAGCGTCCGCTCGACAAGCCGTTCATGATGCCGATCGAGGACGTGTTCTCGATCTCGGGTCGTGGTACGGTTGTCACCGGCCGCGTCGAGACCGGCATCGTCAAGGTTGGCGAGGAAGTCGAGATCGTCGGCATCCACCCGACCGTTCGCAAGACCACGGTCACGGGCGTCGAGATGTTCCGCAAGCTGCTCGACCAGGGCCAGGCTGGCGATAACGTCGGCGCGCTGATCCGCGGCGTTGCACGCGACGAAGTCGAGCGTGGCCAGGTGCTCTGCAAGCCGGGCACGATCAAGCCGCACACCGACTTCAACTCGGAAGTGTACGTGCTGTCGAAGGAAGAGGGTGGCCGTCACACGCCGTTCTTCGCCAACTACCGCCCGCAGTTCTACTTCCGTACGACGGACGTGACCGGCACTGTCGAGCTGCCTGAGGGCACCGAGATGGTCATGCCAGGCGACAACGTGTCGCTCGGCATCAAGCTGATCGCCCCGATCGCCATGGACGTGGGCCAGCGCTTCACGATCCGCGAAGGCGGCCGTACCGTCGGTGCAGGCGTTGTGAGCCAGATCGACAAGTAAGCATCTTCCCCTTCGGGAGATGATTGAAAAGAGCCCGGCTTCTCGCGAGAGAGGCCGGGCTTTTTCGTGTTTGTTGGAATACGGGGCGGCCTGGCGACAAGCTGGATGAGTGCGGTCCGTTATTGCCCATTTGCGGACATTGCGCATCCGAGTACGGTCCGCTTTCGGAGGCGATTCACATGAGCCGGTTTTTGATGATAGCGGTGGGAACGGCGCTGACTGCCCTGCCGCCGTGGCCGCTCCGTGCACAAAGCAAGTCTAGCCTTTTTGATGTCCTCAGCATCCGTGCGACCACTGGAGGCTACTACCTCCGTACGGTCTCTCCCAAAGGAGATCGGATCACAGCCGCATGCCAGTTAATTCGAAAAGGTGCATGGGACTTCACCGTAGCGGTGTATCCCGCCGGTCATGCGACTGTGAAAACTGGGACATCACCGGTCCTGAAGTTATCCGGAACTTGGGCGTACCCACTCCAGGCCCAAGGTCACAGCTTCTTTTGGACTGCCCCCAACGCCGCGGCGTTTACGCTATTCCTACGGAGAGTGAGCGGTATGGGGTGGGGTCAGAACTTCGTGTCGCGTGAGCTTAACGTCGACTTTCAAAGCCACGGATCAGACGATGCCGGAACGATAGGCGCTTTCGCTCAGCTCTGCCGCCTACCGGGCGTCTTGCCCAGCGCCTATTAGGAAAGCCGCCTGCACTCAAACGTCCGTTTTCCACCCAATCCTCCCGCTAGGGGGAGGTGGGGCCGGAGGCGCCGGAGGGGGGGAGGGGGCGATTAGCCCTCGAGCGTGGCTCGCCGCTGGACCGCTATGGCGGTGATCTGGGGGACTAGGTCGTCGAGGTTTGGCAGCATTTCGCGAGCTGGGTAGCGGAGGACGCGGATGTTTGGGCTACCGGCGACACGTCGCCCTTTGCTTCTCGTTCGGGGCTGTCGCCGCGATTGTGGGCTTCGCCTTCTACTTCGATCGCGAGACGGGCGGGGGCGCGTAGAAGTTCCCCCACCTACCGCCCTGCGGCGTGCTGTCGTCTGAAGCGGAAGCCTGCCTCGTTGCCTCGCAGCGCGAGCCACAATGCTATCTCCGGAAGCGTCATCCGTTTGCGCAGCCGCTTGGCGTTTTGCGGCTGGTCAGGGATCCATCGAGTCGCATCGCGTTCCTCCCCCTCCGTCACACGTCGCAGACCACCTCCCCTTGGCGGGGGAGGATCGATGGGTAGCATGGTGTTCGACAGATCGAGCCGGAAAACCCTCAACCGCCGGTTGCATTTCACCCGACTCTCCCGTAATGGCCCGCCTTCGGTTTAAACATCAACCAGCAAGAGCCCGGAAACGGGCCCGCTCTTTCGCATCGGTAGGGATTATGGACAGCAATATCCGCATTCGTCTGAAGGCGTTCGATCACCGTGTGCTCGATCAGGCCACTGGCGACATCGCCGACACCGCACGCCGCACCGGCGCGCTCATCCGCGGTCCGATTCCCCTTCCGACGCGCATCGAAAAATTCACCGTGAACCGCGGCCCGCACATCGATAAGAAGTCGCGCGAGCAGTTCGAGGTGCGCACGTACAAGCGTATGCTGGATATCGTCCAGCCGACGCCGCAGACGGTCGATGCGCTGATGAAGCTGGACCTCGCCGCTGGCGTTGACGTCGAGATCAAGCTCGCCTAAGGGCTGGCGCGGCGCGGTCGACCGGTAACGGTCCCGCGCCGTTCGACATTGGGATACCGCCGTCGGTGCAAACCGACGGGGCAGCGTCCCCCGTCACGTTTCTGCGTTTGCAGAAACACCAGCCCGGGACGGGGCGCGTTTCGTATTTACCGGGTTGATCCGACTCCATTCAGGGCTTTGGCCGGGAATGGGGTCAGGTGGATGCATCATGGAGCTTCGCTCCGGACATGGTCCGCAAGCCCCCGAGGAATAGTCCGACGGGGCCTCTGTCTAGGAAGGGACAAGATCATGCGTACTGGCGTGATCGCGAAGAAGATGGGGATGACCCGCCTGTTCCAGGAAGATGGTCGGCACGTGCCGGTCACCGTTCTGGCACTCGAAGGCAATCAGGTCGTTTCCGTTCGCGAGATGGATCGTGACGGCTACACTGCCGTCCAGCTTGGTGCAGGCGTTGCCAAGTCGAAGAATGTTGCAAAGCCGCAGCGCGGCCATTTCGGCAAGGCCGAAGTGGAGCTCAAGGCTGTCGTCCATGAGTTCCGTGTGAACGCAGACGGCCTGCTCGACGTTGGCGCCGAGATCTCGGCCGACCACTACGTCGCAGGCCAGATCGTCGATATCCAGGGTAAGACCCAGGGTAAGGGTTTCCAAGGCGGCATGAAGCGTTGGGGCTTCGGCGGTCTGCGGGCAACCCACGGCGTGTCGGTCTCGCACCGTTCGCTCGGTTCGACCGGTCAGCGCCAGGATCCGGGCAAGGTCTTCAAGAACAAGAAGATGGCCGGCCACATGGGCGACAAGTATCGCACCCAGCAGAACCTCGAGATCGTATCGACGGACGTCGAGCGTGGTCTCCTGTTCGTCAAGGGTTCGGTTCCTGGCTCCAAGGGCGGCTGGCTCTTCGTCAAGGACTCGGTGAAGGTCGCGCGCCACGCCGACGCACCGTTCCCCGCCGGTCTCAAGACCACCAACAGCAACACTGCAGCAGACACGCCGGCCGAAACGACCGACGCACCTGCAGCCGACGGCCAGGAGGGCTGAGCGTGAAGATCAAGGTTTCATCTTTCGCCGGTACCGACGCTGCGGACATCGAGCTCAACGACGAGGTCTTCGGCCTTGATCCGCGCGCCGACATCCTGCACCGTGTCGTCACCTGGCAGCTCGAGAAGCGTCGCGAGACGGCTCGCGGCACCCGTGAGCGCGCAGACGTCGCCCGCACCGGCAAGAAGTTCGGTCGCCAGAAAGGCGGCGGTACGGCGCGTCACGGCGATCGTCGCGCACCTGTGTTCATCGGTGGTGGTAAGGCACACGGCGCCCGCGTCCGTGACTTCAACCCGTCGCTGAACAAGAAGGTTCGCGCACTCGGTCTGCGCATGGCGCTCAGCAGCCACGCCAAGGCGGGTTCGCTGGTCATCATGGACAGCCTGGCTGTCGAGGGTGGCAAGACCAAGACGCTGCTCGGCGATCTCGCCAAGCTCGGCTTCGGCAAGCGTGCGCTCGTCATCGACGGCGACATGGTCGACACCAGCTTCGCATTCGCTGCGGGCAACCTGTACGAAGTGAACGTGATGCCGGCAGCCGGCGCGAACGTTTACGACATCCTGAAGCATGACACGCTGGTGCTGACGCGCGCCGCTGTCGAAAAGCTGGAGGCGCGCTTCCAT
This sequence comes from Sphingomonas sp. Leaf38, assembly GCF_001421825.1. Lineage (NCBI taxonomy): Bacteria > Pseudomonadati > Pseudomonadota > Alphaproteobacteria > Sphingomonadales > Sphingomonadaceae > Sphingomonas > Sphingomonas sp. Leaf38. The sequence continues at coordinate 1,116,917 of NZ_LMLD01000011.1, forward strand.
GGCTAAGAAGCAGAAGGCGGGCATCGATAATCGTCATTACGACGTTATCCTGGCCCCGCACATCACCGAGAAGACGACGACTCTGTCGGAGCACAACGCGGTGGTGTTCAAGGTGTCCAACGACGCCACGAAGCCCGAGATCAAGGCGGCCGTTGAGGCGCTGTTCGACGTGAACGTCGTCGGCGTGAACACGCTCGTCCAGAAGGGCAAGACCAAGAAGTGGAAGGGCACGAACTACTCGCGCTCGGACATGAAAAAGGCAATCGTGACGTTGAAGGACGGTCAGTCCATCGACGTGACGACGGGGATCTGAGGCCATGGCACTCAAGCATTATAATCCGACATCGCCGGCACGCCGCGGTCTCATCCTGGTCGACAAGTCGTCGCTCTGGAAGGGTCGCCCCGTCAAGGCGCTGACCGAAGGTAAGCACAAGACCGGCGGTCGTAACAACAAGGGCCATGTGACCTCGCGCGGCATCGCCGGCGGTCACAAGCAGAAGTACCGCTACATCGACTTCAAGCGTCGCAAGTGGGACGTCGAAGGCACCGTCGAGCGGATCGAGTATGATCCCAACCGCACCGCGTTCATCGCCCTGGTCAAGTACCCGGACGAAGAGCTCGCCTATATCCTGGCGCCGCAGCGTCTGGCCGTCGGCGACAAGGTTCTCGCGGCCAAGAAGACCGACGTGAAGCCGGGCAACGCCATGGAACTCGGTCAGATGCCGGTCGGCACCATCGTCCACAATGTGGAGATGAAGCCGATGAAGGGTGGCCAGATCGCCCGTTCGGCCGGCACGTATGTGCAGGTCGTTGGTCGCGACAAGGGCATGGTGATGGTCCGCCTGAACTCGGGCGAGCAGCGCTACATCCGCAGCGATTGCATGGCGACGGTTGGCGCGGTCTCGAACCCCGACAACCAGAACCAGAACCTGGGCAAGGCCGGTCGTTCGCGCTGGATGGGTATCCGTCCGCTGACGCGCGGCGTCGCCAAGAACCCGGTCGACCATCCGCACGGCGGTGGTGAAGGCCGTACCTCGGGTGGCCGTCATCCGGTTACGCCTTGGGGCAAGCCGACGAAGGGTGCGCGCACGCGTCACAACAAATCGACCGACAAGATGATCATCCGGTCGCGTCATTCGACGAAGAGGAAGGGCTAACATGGCTCGTTCAGTCTGGAAGGGCCCCTTCGTGGACCTTCATCTGCTCAAGAAGGCAGAAACCGCCCAGGACACCAACGCGCGTTCGCCGATCAAGACCTGGTCGCGTCGCTCGACGATCCTGCCGTCGTTCGTGGGCCTCACGTTCAACGTGTATAACGGCCGCAAGTTCGTGCCGGTCTCGGTCAACGAGGACATGGTCGGGATGAAGCTGGGCGAGTTCGCGCCCACGCGCTACTTCCCCGGCCACTCCGCCGACAAGAAGGGCAAGCGCTGATGTCTAAGCAAGTCAGCCCGCGCAAGGTCGCGGACAACGAGGCGCTTTCGGTCGGTACGCAGATCCGCGGTTCCGCTCAGAAGCTCGGCCTCGTCGCTGCGCTCATCCGTGGCAAGAAGGTCGGCGATGCGATGAACATCCTCGCCTTCTCGACCAAGGGCATGGCGATCGAAGCCCGCAAGGTGCTGGCCTCGGCCATCGCCAATGCGGAGAACAACCACAACCTCGACGTCGACTCGCTGGTCGTCGCCGAGGCATCGGTTGGCAAGTCGATCACGATGAAGCGCTTCGCGACCCGCGGCCGCGG
>NZ_LMLD01000011.1:1118708-1137550 GCF_001421825.1 Sphingomonas sp. Leaf38
GCATAATGGGTCAGAAGAGCAACCCCATCGGTCTGCGTTTGCAGATCAACCGTACCTGGGATAGCCGCTGGTACGCCGAAGGCGCCGACTATGGTCGGCTCCTGCTCGAGGATCTCAAGATCCGCGCATTCATCATGAAGACGCTGCCGCAGGCCGCGATCTCCAAGGTGGTCATCGAGCGTCCGGCCAAGCTGGCCCGCATCTCCATCTTCGCTGCACGCCCCGGCGTGATCATCGGCAAGAAGGGTGCGGACATCGAGAAGCTGCGTTCGACGATCGGCAAGATGACGTCGTCGACCGTGTCGCTGAACATCGTCGAGATCCGCAAGCCGGAAGTCGACGCGCGTCTCGTCGCGCAGGGCATCGCCGATCAGCTCGAGCGTCGTATCGCTTTCCGTCGCGCCATGAAGCGTGCGGTTCAGTCGGCGATGCGTCTCGGTGCCGAAGGCATCCGCGTGAACTGCGGCGGCCGTCTTGGCGGCGCCGAGATCGCACGGTCGGAGAGCTATCGTGAGGGTCGGGTTCCGTTGCACACGCTGCGCGCGAACATCGATTATGCCGAGGCTACGGCGCACACGTCTTACGGCGTTTGCGGCGTGAAGGTCTGGGTCTTCAAGGGCGAGATTCTCGGCAACGATCCGACGTCGTACGACCGCATCATGATGGAGGCTCAGACCTCCGGCGTGCGGCCGCAGCGCGACGATCGTCGCTAAGGGGCAGGAACAGACATGCTGCAACCAAAAAAGACCAAGTTCCGGAAGGCCTTCAAGGGCAAGATTTCGGGCGATGCCAAGAGTGGCTTCTCGCTCAATTTCGGTTCCTACGGCCTGAAGGCCATGGAGCCCGACCGGATCACCGCACGCCAGATCGAGGCGGCACGCCGCGCGATCACGCGTCACATGAAGCGCCAGGGGCGTTTGTGGATCCGCATTTTCCCAGACCTTCCGGTCTCGGGAAAGCCAGCCGAAGTCCGCATGGGTAAGGGCAAGGGCGCGCCGGAATATTGGGCCGCTCGAGTCAAGCCGGGTCGGATCCTGTTCGAGCTCGACGGCGTCGACGGCAAGATCGCCGCCGAGGCGTTCGAGCGGGCGGCCATGAAGCTGCCGATCAAGGTAAAGGTCGTTGCCCGCCTGGGTGACACCTCGCATCTGGGAGGCGAGTAAGATCATGGCTCGTATCGACGACATGAAGACCAAGAGCGACGACCAGCTGTCGGAGTCGCTCGGCGAACTGAAGCGCGAGCAGTTCAACCTGCGCTTCCAGGCCGCCACGAACCAGCTCGAAAAGCCGAGCCGCGTTCGTGAGGTCCGCCGCGACATCGCTCGCATCAAGACCCTGCAGGCTCAGCGCACCAGCGCTGAAGCCGCGAAGTAAGGAACACATCATGCCGAAGCGCGTGCTGACCGGTCTGGTCGTGTCCGACAAGGGCGACAAGACGGTGGTCGTGAACGTCGAGCGTAAGGTGAAGCACCCGCTCTACGGGAAGATCATCCGTCGCTCGAAGAAGTATCATGCTCATGACGAGAGCAACGAGTTCAAGCAGGGCGAGACCGTGCGGATCGAAGAGACCGCACCAATCTCCAAGCTGAAGACCTGGAAGGTGATCGAGCGGGTCAACACCCACGCGACGCCGGAACGGGCTTCGGCCGAGGGCTGAATCAAACATGAGGGCAGGGGGGCAACTCCCTGCGCTCTTGTTTTCGTAAACGGGAACGGCTAAGCGGCCGCTCCTCCCCGCTGCGGATTCGTCCGCGGCGGGGTGATTTTTTAGGCGGGGTTCGGTCGGTATCGACCCCAGAGACAGAGAAGGGATACGGATCCATGATCCAGATGCAGTCCAATCTCGACGTCGCTGACAACAGCGGCGCGAAGCGGGTGCAGTGCATCAAGGTGCTTGGGGGTTCCAAGCGTCGTGTTGCAGGCGTTGGCGACATCATCGTCGTCAGCATCAAGGAAGCGCAGCCACGGGGCCGTGTGAAGAAGGGCGACGTTCACCGCGCGGTGATCGTGCGTACCGCCAAGGATATCCGCCGTGCAGACGGTACGGTCATCCGCTTCGACGGCAACGCCGCGGTGCTGGTCAACAAGAACGAGGAGCCGATCGGCACCCGTATCTTCGGCCCAGTCGTTCGCGAGCTGCGCGGCAAGAAGCACATGAAGATCATCAGCCTCGCGCCGGAGGTGCTGTAATGGCGTCGCAGCGTATCAAGAAGGGTGACAAGGTCATCGTCCTGTCCGGCAAGGACAAGGGCAAGACCGGCGAAGTCACCATGTCGATGCCGAAGGCCGACAAGGTCGTCGTCGCGGGCGTCAACATCGCCGTGCGCCATACCAAGCCGACTCAGGGTGACCCGCAGGGTGGCCTGATCCGCAAGGAAGCGCCGATGCACGTTTCGAAGGTCGCGCACGTGACCGCCGACGGCAAGCCGACCCGCGTCCGCTTCGAGGAGCAGGACGGCAAGAAGGTCCGCGTGGCCGTCAAGACCGGGGAGAAGATCAATGGTTGATCAGAACACTGGCGCTGAGAACACCGGCACCGAGGTCGCCTACACGCCGCGCATGCGGAAGATGTACGACGAGACGATCATCAAGGCGATGGTCGACAAGTTCGGCTACAAGAACGTCATGGAGATCCCGCGGATCGACAAGATCGTTTTGAACATGGGCGTCGGCGAAGCCACGCAGGACAAGAAGAAGGTCGACCAGGCTGCTTCCGAAATGGAGCTGATTGCCGGCCAGAAGCCTGTCGTGACGAAGGCCAAGAAGTCGATCGCACAGTTCAAGCTGCGCGAAGGCATGCCGATCGGCGTGAAGGTCACCCTTCGCCGCGAGCGCATGTACGAGTTTCTCGACCGTTTCATCACGATCGCTCTTCCCCGCGTCCGCGATTTCCGCGGGCTCAACCCGAAGAGCTTCGATGGCCGTGGCAACTATGCCTGCGGTATCAAGGAGCAGATCGTGTTCCCAGAAATCAGCTATGACCGGGTCGACAAGGTCCGCGGCATGGATGTGATCGTGACGACGACCGCAAAGACCGACGATGAGGCTCGCGAGCTTCTGCGTCTGTTCGGTTTTCCGTTCCCGATCGAAGACGACGCTGCCGACGAGAAGAAGGCAGCTTAACTACCAACCGCCGCCCCTGGCCTCGTGTCACGGGCGGCGCTTCAGGAAAGAAAGAACTTAAGTCGATGGCGAAACTGAGTTCAGTCAACAAGAACGAGCGCCGCAAGCGCATGGTCAAGCAGTATGCCCCGAAGTACGCGGCACTGAAGGCGATCGCAGCGGACAAGACGCTCGACGACGGTGAGCGTCTGATCGCTCGCCTCAAGATGGCGGCACTGCCGCGCAACGCGAATCCGACCCGCATCCGTAACCGGTGCGAGCTGACCGGTCGCCCGCGCGCTTATTACCGCAAGTTCCGGCTCTGCCGTATTCAGCTGCGCGATCTGGCCAACAAGGGCCTGATCCCCGGCGTCACGAAGTCGAGCTGGTAAGGATTAAATCATGGCAGTGACCGATCCCTTGGGTGATTTGCTCACCCGCATCCGTAATGGCCAGCGCGCGAAGAAGGACTCCGTCCTGACCCCGGCGTCGAAGCTGCGCGTCCGCGTGCTCGACGTTCTGCAGCGCGAAGGCTATATCCGTGGCTATAGCGAAGAGCAGATGGGCCCCGCGGCCGGCCTTCGCATCGAGCTGAAGTATTTCGAGGGCCAGCCTGCGATCAAGCATGTCGCGCGCGTCTCGAAGCCCGGCCGTCGCGTCTATTCCGGCTCGCAGGAACTCCCGCGCGTCCGTAACGGCCTCGGCATCACCATCGTCTCGACGCCGCGCGGCGTGCTTTCGGATTCCGAAGCACGTGAGCAGAACGTCGGCGGCGAAGTCCTCGCGGAGGTGTTCTGATGAGCCGTATTGGTAAGAAGCCGGTTTCGGTACCGGCCGGCATCACGCCTAGCATCGCGAACAAGCAGTTGACCGTGAAGGGGCCCAAGGGCACGCTCACGATGCCGCTGCGCGAAGAGATCAGCTACACGATCGAAGACGGCGGCATCTCGGTGCAGCCGGCCAACGATACCAAGCGCGCGCGCGCGTTCTGGGGCATGCAGCGTACGATGGTGCAGAACCTGATTACGGGCGTGTCGGAAGGCTTCACCAAGAAGCTGCTGATCACCGGCGTCGGCTACCGTGCCGCTGCCCAGGGTCGTAACCTCAAGCTGCAGCTCGGCTACAGCCATGACGTGAACATCGACGTGCCGGAAGGCATCGAGGTGAAGACCCCGGACAACACCACGGTCGAGATCTCGGGTTCCGACAAGCAGAAGGTCGGCCAGCTGGCCGCGGAAATTCGTCAGTGGCGCAAGCCTGAGCCTTACAAGGGCAAGGGTATCAAGTACGACGGCGAGTTCATCTTCCGCAAGGAAGGGAAGAAGAAGTAATGACCAAGGGACTTTCTCTTTTCGCCAAGCGGCGTCGCCGCAATCGTACCGCGCTTCGCGCACGTGCAGGCACCCGTCCGCGGTTGTCGGTGCATCGTTCGGGCAAGCACATCTATGCCCAGGTGATCGACGATGCCGCTGGCACGACGGTCGCTTCGGCCTCGACGCTGGAGAAGGACGTGCGCGGCACGTCCGGCGCCAACATCGACGCGGCGACTTCGGTCGGCAAGCGCGTCGCCGAGGCTGCCAAGGCAGCGGGCGTGACTCAGGTCGTGTTCGATCGCGGCGGCTTCCTCTACCACGGTCGCGTGAAGGCTCTTGCCGATGCCGCGCGCGAAGCCGGATTGGAGTTCTAAGACATGGCTGACGAAAACAACACGCCGGCAGTGATCGCACCCGAGATGACCGCACAGGACGTCACGGCTCAGAACGTACCGCAGAGCACCGGCTACCAGGGCAACACCGGCGGTGGCCGTGGTCGTCCGGGTGGCGGCGGCGGCGGTGGTCGTGGTGGCCCCGGTGGCGGTCGCAGCGGTGGCCCGGGTGGCAACCGCGGTGGTCGTGACGGAGGTCGCGGTGGTCGCGACAATCGTGGCGGTCGTCCGGGTTCGGACGATGGCGGCGAAGAGCTGATCGAGAAGCTGGTTCACATCAACCGCGTCTCGAAGACGGTCAAGGGCGGTAAGCGCTTCGGCTTTGCAGCTCTGGTCGTCGTCGGCGACGGCAAGGGCCGTGCAGGCTTCGGTCATGGCAAGGCACGCGAAGTGCCGGAAGCCATCTCGAAGGCGACGGCTGCTGCCAAGAAGAAGATGGTTCGCGTTCCGCTCAAGGACGGTCGCACGCTGCATCATGACGGCAACGGTCACTTCGGTGCCGGCAAGGTCACGCTGCGGTCGGCGCCTCAGGGTACGGGCATCATCGCCGGTGGCCCGATGCGCGCTGTCTTCGAGTCGCTGGGCGTTGCAGACGTCGTGACCAAGTCGGTCGGCACGTCGAACCCCTACAACATGATCCGCGCAACGTTCGAAGCCCTTGGCGAGCAGACTTCGCCCAAGGCCGTCGCACAGCGTCGCGGCAAGAAGATCGCCGACCTGCTCGGCCACGGTGGGTCGAAGACCCCCGAGGCAGACGCAGCTGCGATCACGGAGTAAGCGATCATGGCAACCATCAAGATCACGCAGACCGGTTCGCCGATCCGCCGCGAGAAGGACCAGCGCGCAACGCTGATCGGTCTCGGCCTGAACAAGATGCACAAGACCCGCGAGCTGGAAGACAGCCCAGAGGTCCGCGGCATGATCCGCAAGGTGCAGCACATGGTGTCGGTGGAAGGCTGAGCCTTCACGACCCACGTGACAAATACGGGAAAGGGGGCTAACGGCCCCCTTTCTTATTCCAGAATCCATTTCCACAGCGCGTAACAAGCGAAAGCGAGTGCATTACCATGAAGCTCAACGAACTCCGCGATAACGAAGGTGCCCGTAAGTCCAAGATGCGCGTCGGACGCGGCATCGGCTCGGGCAAGGGCAAGACCGGCGGCCGCGGCCAGAAGGGCCAGAAGAGCCGCGAAGGCGTGTCCATCGCCGGCTTCGAAGGCGGCCAGATGCCGCTCCACATGCGTCTGCCTAAGCGCGGCTTCAACAACATCTTCCGCAAGGACTTCGCAGAGGTCAATCTCGGCGCGATCCAGCTCGCGGTCGATGCCGGCAAGATCGAGGCGAACGCCACGCTCGACCACAACGCGCTGAAGGCCGCTGGCCTCGCGCGCGGCGGCAAGGACGGCGTCCGCCTCCTCGCCAAGGGCGAGCTGACCACTGTCCTCTCGTTCACCGTCGACGGCGCGTCGAAGGGCGCGATCGAAGCGGTCGAGAAGATCGGCGGCAAGGTCGAGGTGATCCACTTCGTCCCCGCAGCCGAGAAGGCTGCCGCCAAGAAGGGCGTGAAGTACAAGGAGCGTGCGGCGCACAAGGCGTCGTTCAAGGCCTGACTTTGATGGGGGAGGGGGCGCCGGGTGCGCTTCCCCCTTTTTCGTTTGGTCTAAAATCCTCCCCCGCCAGGTGGAGGTGTCAGCGTAGCTGACGGAGGGGGCGGTAAGCGATGAACTCGCGTTCCGAAACCTCCCCCTCCAAGCCGCCGAAGCGGCCCACCTCCCCCTGGCGGGTGAGGATTCCGCAGACGCGATCCGCCTTAGGCATTAGACAAGCGCGCTCCTGCGCCTATATGAGCGGCGGGGGCGGTCACAACGCATCCCGCCTTCTTTGTTTCCAGGACGATCACACGCATGGCATCCGCAGCCGACCAGATGGCGCAAAGCATCAGCCTTTCGAAATTCGCGAAGGCGACCGACCTCAAGAAGCGGTTGTGGTTCACGATCGGCGCGCTGATCATTTTCCGCCTGCTCAGCTACGTGCCGCTGCCGGGTGTCGACCCGACCGCGCTCGGCCTGCTGTCGCAGCAGACGCAGGGCGGCGTGCTCGATTTCTTCAACACCTTCTCGGGTGGTTCGCTCAGCCGCATGTCGCTGATCGCGCTCGGCGTGATGCCCTACATCACCGCCTCGATCGTGGTGCAGCTCGCGACGTCGCTGTCGCCGACGCTCGCCGCCATCAAGAAGGACGGCGAATCGGGCCGCAAGCGCCTCAACCAGTACACCCGCTACGGCACCGTCGGCCTGACCGCGGTGCAGGGCTATTTCATCGCCGTCGGCCTTGAAACGCTCGGCGCGGCACAGGGCATCCAGGCGGTCATCGAGCCTGGCATGATGTTCCGCGTCGCCGCGGTCATCTCGCTGATCGGCGGTACGATGTTCCTGATGTGGCTCGGCGAGCAGATCACCAGCCGCGGCATCGGCAACGGCGTCTCGCTGATCATCATGGCCGGCATCGTCGCGCATCTGCCCGTCACGCTCGTCAACCTGCTCGAAGGCGGCCGTTCGGGTTCGCTCGATCCGATCAAGCTGATCGGCATCGTCGTCGCGGTGGTCGTGCTGATCCTCTTCATCTGTTTCATGGAGCGCGCCCAGCGTCGTATCCTGATCCAGTATCCCAAGCGCCAGACTCAGCGCGGCATGCAGGCCGATCGCAGCCATCTGCCGCTGAAGATCAACACGGCAGGTGTCATCCCGCCGATCTTCGCGTCGTCGCTGCTGCTGATGCCACTGACGATCTCGCAGTTCGCAGGCCAGCGCGTGGCGGGCGAGTCGAAGTGGGGCGATTTCATCATCACCCTCAACCAGTACCTCCAGCACGGTTCGCCTGTGTACATGCTGCTGTACGGCGCCGGCATCATCTTCTTCTCGTTCTTCTACACCGCGGTCGTCTTCAACCCCGAGGAAACCGCCGACAATCTGAAGCGCAATGGCGGGTTCATCCCCGGCATTCGCCCGGGCAAGAACACCGAGAATTACTTCGATTACGTGCTGACTCGCATTACCGTCATCGGTGCGGCGTATCTGACGATCATCTGCCTGTTGCCCGAATATCTGGTGACCGCGTTGCAGATCCCGTTCTACCTCGGCGGCACCAGCCTGCTGATCGTCGTCAACGTGACGATGGACACGGTGACGCAGATCCAGTCGCACCTGCTGGCGCACCAGTATGGCGACCTGATCAAGAAGGCGAAGCTCAAGGGCAATCGACTTCGTTAAGTTGCGGGGCTAACCCGGTTTAATCCTGCACGAACGAGGGGAGTGCGTTTCGTGAATATCATCCTTCTTGGACCGCCTGGCGCGGGCAAGGGCACCCAAGCCGCCACGCTCGTCAGCGAGCGCGGCATGGTGCAGCTTTCGACCGGCGACATGCTGCGTGCAGCGGTCGCCGCCGGAACCCCGGTCGGCCTTCAGGCGAAGTCGGTGATGGAATCGGGCGGGCTCGTTTCGGACGAGATCGTGTCGGGCATCATCGGTGAACGCCTCGACCAGCCGGATACCGCGAACGGCGTCATCTTCGACGGCTATCCGCGGACTGCGGCGCAGGCCGAGGCGCTTGACGGCCTGCTCGCCGATCGCGGCCGGACTCTCGATTACGTGATCGAACTCGGCGTTGACGAGGCAGCACTCATCGACCGCGTCGTCGGCCGCTACACTTGCGCCAAGTGCGGTGCGGGTTATCACGATCGCTACAAGAAGCCGGCGGTTGCGGGCGTGTGCGACGTGTGCGGATCGACCGAGTTCAAGCGTCGTCCCGACGACAACGCGGAGACCGTCCACAACCGCATGTCGGAATATCGGGCGAAGACGGCACCGATCCTGCCGATCTACGATGCGCGGGGGCTGGTCCATCGCGTGGACGGCATGGCCGACATCGCGCATGTCGGTTCCGCGATCGCGGCGATTCTCGACGGCAGGTAATCTGTTCTCCCGCGAAGGCGGGGGAACATGACTGCGGCGACGGCGATCTACTTACCCTTAATGCCTACCCGTTGGATTAAGGCCTCGGTTGGGTAATCCGCCCCGCTCTCCGTCATCCCGGCGAACGCCGGGACCCACGGTTACGGCAGACCAGGCGAGGGCCTGTCATCATCACCTTCTCCGCAACCATGGTCCCGGCGTTCGCTGGGATGACGGAGGGGTTCGGGCTGCGCATCTCTCGGCCGCCCTCGCACGCGTCAGCGGTGGGCGTTAGCGCAGCACGCGTTGGTCCATTGCGACCATCACCCAACACGCCTCAACATGACGCAATTGTCACCCGTCGGTCATCGCGCTGACCCCCACCAGATCCTAGAAAGACCCCGTGGCCAGCAACGGCCGCGCGACTTTCCAGAGATCGGTGCCCGTCACTCCCGGGGGTACCGTGGGGGCCGGTGGGAAGACTTCTTTCCGCCGGCCTTTCCGTTTATGAGGGCAGGAGATAGTGACCGATTTCGGTGCCAGGGAAGGTGATAGCGCGTTGAGCCGCAAGATTTTGATCGTCGAGGACGATGCGTCGACATCCGCCTATCTTGCCAAGGGTTTAGCCGAAGCCGGACATGCGATCGAAGCCTGCGCCGATGGCCGTGACGGTCTGTTCCTCGCCAGCGAGGGCATCTTCGACCTGATCATCGCCGATCGTATGCTGCCGGGCCTTGACGGGCTATCTATGGTGAGCGCGATTCGCGCCGCCGGCATCGCGACGCCGGTGCTGATCCTGTCCGCGCTCGCCGCCGTCGACGACCGCGTCGATGGCCTGAAGGCTGGCGCGGACGATTATCTCTGCAAGCCATTTTCATTTGCCGAACTCTCCGCACGCATCGAAGCGATGCTTCGCCGCTCGGATCGCGCCGCGACCGAGCCGCAAAAGACCAAGCTTGCCGTCGGTGACCTCGAGATCGATCTGCTCGCGCGCGCCGTCTCGCGCGCCGGTCGCACGATCCCGCTTGGCGCGCGCGAATTCAACCTGCTCGAATTCCTCGCGCGTCATGCTGGCCAGGTCGTCACGCGCACGATGATGCTCGAGAAGATTTGGAACTATCATTTCGACCCGGGCTCGAACGTCGTCGACGTCCATATCGGCCGCCTACGCCGCAAGCTCGAGGATGGCTTCCCGACGCCGATCCTTCATACTGTTCGTGGCGCTGGATACCGTCTCGCTGTCGAAGGCTGATCCGGGGTGGTGATCCGGCTTTCGGTAACCGCCCGAATTGCGCTTCTGTCGATTGCCCTCGCGCTCGTGTCCAATCTCGCGCTGGTCGGCTTCGTGTGGAAGACCACCAGCGCCGACGCGATCGACGCGATCCGTCGCGAGACGACCGAGCAATCGGAGGCGTTGCGCGCGGTCTGGCGTAGCGGCGGGCTTCCCGCAGTGCGTCAGGCGATCAACGGTGCGGTCGTTCCCGGTGACGTGTCGCTGGTCCTCGCGGTGATCGACCCGGAGGGACGTGCGGTTGTCGGAATCGCGCCGGCACGGCTCGCGGTACCGCTCAAGACCACGCATTTTCGGATCGCGCGGCTTGGCGCCGACGCACTCTGGTCGGCGCGCGAGTCGGGGTACGCGCTGCACCCGCTCGGCGCGTACTGGCTTCTCACCGGTCGCAATCTCGACCTGATCGCCGCCGAGGAGCGCGCGATCGAACGCGCGCTCGCGGTGGCCGTTTTCCTGTCGCTTGCGCTCGGCGTGGTCGGCGGGCTTGTCCTCACGCGCTACGTCGGCCGCCGCCTCGACGGCATCGCCAAGGCGATCGAGGCGGCGGGCGAAGGCGATCTGTCGCGGCGCGTCGATATGGCCGCGGGCGGTGGCGACGCGTTCGATCGCCTCGCGGTGCGGCTCAACGTCATGCTCGGCAAGCTCGAGGGCGTGATGGCCGAACTGCGGATCGTCACCGACAGCCTCGCTCATGATCTGCGCTCGCCGCTCGCGCGGCTGCGTACCAAGACCGAGCAGGCGGTGCTGATCGCCGACCCGGACGCACGCGAGGCGGCGCTTGGCGGCCTGCTGGTCGAGACCGATCTCGTCATGCGGATGCTGACGATGGTGATCGAGATCAGCCGCTCGGGCTCGGTCTCGCGCGATCGCTTCATCGAGGTCTCGCCGGCAGACCTTCTCGAAGAGATTGGTGAACTCTACGCGCCTGTCGCGGAGGACGCAGGTCTCGTCTTCACGATCGCGATCGACGATCGCCCGCCGCCGATGAAGCTGCACCGCGAACTGATCAGCCAGGCGATCACCAACCTGATCGACAACGCGCTCCGCCACGGCGCAGGCGGGGGCGAGGTGACGCTGCGGATCGTCCACCGCACCGATGGCGTCGCGATCCAGGTCGAGGACCGCGGCCCCGGCATCGCCGCTGCGGATCGCGCACAGGCGTTGAAGCGCTTCGGCCGCCTCGACAGCGCACGCTCAACCCCCGGCGCAGGGCTCGGCATGGCGCTGATCGAAGCGGTTGCGCGGCTGCATGATGGCCATTTCGAACTTGCGGACAATGCGCCGGGCCTGATCGCCCGCATCGTCCTCCCCCTCTGACCCTCCCCCTGGCGGGGAGGATCTTGCGCGGCAACCGGTTGACCGCAACCGACTCCGCGGCGATGTCGTGGTCATGACGACCTTAGCCTCGAACCGCCGCATCCTCGCCGCCAGCCTGGTCGGCACCGCAGTCGAGTTCTACGATTTCTACATCTATGCGACCGCCGCCGCGCTGGTGTTCGGCCCGTTGTTCTTCGCGGGGCAATCGGACTCGGCGCAATTGCTGCTGAGCTATGCGACGTTCGGGCTCGCCTTCGTCGCGCGTCCGGTCGGTGCGATCGTGTTCGGGCATTTCGGCGACCGGGTCGGGCGCAAGTCGACGCTGGTCGCGTCGCTGCTGCTGATGGGCGGATCGACCGTCGGGATCGCGTTCCTCCCCACCTATGCGCAGGTCGGCTGGATCGCGCCCGCATTGCTCTGTCTGATGCGGCTGGGGCAGGGACTAGGGCTGGGCGGCGAATGGGGCGGGGCGGCGTTGCTCGCGGTCGAGAACGCGCCGCCGCACCGCAAGAACACCTGGGGGATGTTTCCGCCGCTCGGTGCACCGGTAGGTTTCCTCGCCGCCAATGGATTATTCCTGGTCATCGGCCTCGTGCTCGACGAGGCGCAGTTCGTCGCATGGGGCTGGCGCATCCCGTTCCTGTTGAGCGCGATCCTCGTCGGGCTGGGGCTGTGGGTGCGGCTGAAGCTGACCGAAACGCCCGCGTTCCTCGAGGCCGAGGCGACCGAAGCGCTCCCCAAGGTGCCGATCGCCACGCTGCTGACTCAGCATCTGCGCGCGACGCTCGCGGGGACGTTCGGCGTCATCGCCTGCTTCGCGCTGTTCTACCTCGCGACCGCCTTCGCGCTTGGCTACGGGACCAAAACGCTGGGCTATTCGCGCGAGGCGTTCCTCGGCGTCGAACTTATCGCAATCTGGTTCCTGGCGGGCGGCGTGATCATCGCGAGCGTGCTGGCGGACCGCCATTCCGCCGCGCGGATGCTGGCGATCGGGTTTGCCGGGTGCATCGGTGTCGGTGCGTTGATGGGGCCGATGCTGGGCTCGGGATCGCTGGTCACGGTGTGGCTCTGGTTGTCGGGCGCGCTGTTCGTGATGGGGTTCGCCTATGGGCCGCTCGGCGGATGGCTGCCGAGCCTGTTTCCGGCGGGGGTGCGCTACACCGGCGTGTCGATGACGTTCAACCTCGGCGGCGTGCTCGGCGGTGCGCTCGCGCCGATCGTGGCGGAGGCGCTGGCACCGCATGGCCTATGGCTGGTCGGCGGGTATCTGATGGCGGCGGGGGTGCTGAGCCTGGGCGGACTGCTGATCCTCGGCCGCACCGGTCAAAAATAGTATGTTCTCCCGCGAAGGCGGGAGCCCAGTCTGGGCTCCAGCCTTCGCGAGAGAACAAGCTTCTACGCCGATGCTGGCCGTAAAAGAGTCAGCCGCGCCTTGCCGTGGACGCGAGTCGCGTCGACCTCGAAGCCCGCCAGTTCGACGACCTCGGCCTTGGCGGTCTCCAGGCTGATCCACGTCGCCGGGCCGACCCAGCCGAGCCGCGACAGCTTGTCGAGCGCGACCAGCCCGGCGCCGGTGGTGTACGGCGGATCCATCAGGATCACGTCGAGCGGTGCAGGCGCGGGGCCGAGCGCCATCACCGAGGTGGCGCGGACGTCGCCGCGAATCTCGAGCTTGGCGAGGTTGGCTTTCAGCGCGTCGACCGCCAGCTTGTCCGATTCGACGAACATGCACGTCGCCGCGCCGCGCGACAGCGCCTCGATACCCAGCGCGCCCGAGCCGGCGAACAGATCGGCGACTGCCAACCCCTCGAAGCTGCCGACTCGACTGGTCAGCATCGAAAACAACGTCTCGCGCATCCGGTCGGCGGTCGGACGCGTGGAATCCCCCTTGGGCGCGACGATCGGGCGTCCGCGCCATTGGCCCGCGATGATCCGCATCAGCGTTTCCCTCCCCGTGGTGCACGGGGCGGGTGACCGCGGCCTCCCGACGGACCCTTGCCGGGTGCGGTGGGACGACTCCCCCGCTCAGGTCGCGCCGGCGCATCGCGCATTGGCCGCGGCTCCGCGCCGGGACGCCCGGCGGCACTACGCGCGGCGCGCTTGTCGAGCGAACTGCGGCCGCGCGAATCGTCGGCCTGCGGGCGGAAGCCGCGCGGCTGTTCCTGGCGCTGCGGCGTATCGCCGCGGCGCGGCGTCACGGTTCCGCCAGCGCCGACCCGCGATGGCGCGGCACGGTCGCGCGGCGGCTTGGCGGCGCGGAAATGCTTGATCTTCGGGCTGGTGCTCAGCTCCTCGCCGCGATCCGCCCGCTCCTGGCGCGCATAGGGCTTGGACGTCTCGCCGCTGGTTGGTCGGGCGTGATGCGTCCCCGTCGGCCTAGCGGCGTTGCGCGCATCGGGCCGCGCCCAGGGATCGTTGACGTCGCCGCGCTGCATCGCCGCGGTCGGGCGGATCCGCTCGGGCCGTGCTGGCCGCGACGGGCGCTCGGTCGGCGCGCTGGTGCTGGCGAAACCCGAACTCGCAGGTGCGCTATACGGGGTGCGGGCAGGTGTACGCGCGCCACCGGGCGCCGGCCGCGCGCCGAATGCCGGCCGCCCCGTCGACGCGGAATGCCCCGTCGATGCAGGACGAGGGGCGTTGCTCCCGCGCTGGTTCGACCGCGCACCGATCCCGGCCCCCGCGCCGGCACTCGCGCTGATCCCGATATTGGCGCGCGCGCCCGGACCCTCGGGCCGCCCCTTCGCCAGCTCCTTCTGGAACGCGACGACATCGTGCTGGAGCACTTCGCCGATCTGGCCGGGCGGCAGATCGCCGAGCACGAACGGGCCGTAGCGCGTCCGGATCAGTCGCGAGACCTGCAAGCCCAGATGCTCGAGCACGCGGCGGACTTCGCGGTTCTTGCCCTCGGTCAGGATCATCTCGATCCACACATTGGCACCGGTCCGACGCTCGATATTGGCGTTGATCGAGCCATAGCGCACGCCCTCGATCTCGATCCCCTCGATCAGTTCCTCGAGCTGCGGCTGCGTGATGTTGCCGTAAGCGCGCGCGCGATAGGCGCGCTCGACACCCGTCGCGGGCAGTTCGAGCTGGCGTTTGAGCCCACCATCGGTGGTCATCAGCAACAGCCCCTCGGTGTTGAGATCGAGGCGACCGACCGGCACCAGCCGCGGCAGATCCTGCGGCAGGCGATCATAGATCGTCGTGCGCCCGGCAGGATCGCGCTCGGTGACGAGTAGTCCGGTCGGCTTGTGATACAGGAACAGCCGCGCCGCGCTGGGCGCCTCGACGGGATCGCCGTCGACCGTCACGCCGGCAAGAT
Organism: Sphingomonas sp. Leaf38; assembly: GCF_001421825.1. Lineage (NCBI taxonomy): Bacteria > Pseudomonadati > Pseudomonadota > Alphaproteobacteria > Sphingomonadales > Sphingomonadaceae > Sphingomonas > Sphingomonas sp. Leaf38. The sequence goes on from NZ_LMLD01000011.1 coordinate 1,133,396, forward strand.
TGCGCAGGATCGTCGCGGGCGTATCGAGCGTCGAGCCGTTCAGCGCGACGCGGCCCTCGGCGATCATCCGCTCGATATCGCGGCGCGAGGCGATCCCTGCGCGGGCGAGCAGCTTGGCGATACGGTCGCCTTTTACCGGATTGGCGGGGGTTGCAGGCGCGTCGTTCGACGGGCTGGCAGTCGGGTTATCGTCTTTTGAAGTCGTCATGGCGCGGCTGATACTATGGATCGGCCGCGAGCGCGAAATATTTGCGACCGTTCGTGCTGCGGTGCGTTAGAACCCACAAGCGTAACGACCGTTCGGCGCGCTCTGGGGTTTCGACGATCATGTTGTTCGGAAAGAAGAAACGAAACATCGTGCGCCTCCTGCTGGTCGAGGACGAGCCGCTGATCGCCTTCGACAACGAACATTTCCTGACCGATGCCGCCTACACGATCGTCGCGACGGTCGACCGCGTCGCCGACGCGCTGGCGATCATCGCCAACAGCAACGATACGGAGGGCAAGGCCGAGATCGACCTCGTGCTGGTCGATGTCCATCTCGCCGACGGCTCGGGTCTCGACGTGGCGCGTGCGGCGCAGGCGCGCGGCGTGCCCGTGATGTTCGTGACCGGCAACTTTCCCGACGAGGCGATGGTGCTCGCAACCGGTTGCCTGGCGAAGCCCTATGCGCCGCGCGACCTGATCGGTGCGATCGCGGTCATCGATGCGCGGATCGGCGGCGTGGTGCCAAAGCGCCTGCCGCCCGGGTTCCGACTGTTCGAGACGCTGGCCTAGCCTGGCAACCGCCGGGACCGCGGGAGGCGGGCGGTTGACCGTTTGACGAGGCTTACGGCTTCCCTAGCCCGGACAGCGCGCTATTGTCGGCGAATGTCCACTGATACCGTCGCGCGCCGTTCCGTTCTTGCCACCCTCGCGCCCTATCTTCGGCCGAGACCGATCGCGGCCTTGCTGCTCGGCATATCGAGCGGTTTCCCGCTCGCCCTGCTGCTCGGCACGATGGGCTATTGGCTGTCGAAGGTCGGCATCGACAAGAAGACGATCGGGTTCGCGATCGGCCTCACCACGCCGTACACGCTCAAATTCCTGTGGGCGCCGTTCATCGACAGATTCGAGATTCCGGTGCTGACCCGTTGGGTCGGGCAGCGCCGCGCCTGGCTGTTCGTCGTCCAGGCGCTGCTGTTCGGATCGGTCTGGATGCTCGGGTTCAGCGCGCCGCAGGAGCATCTCGGCGTCTTCGCGTTCTGGGCGATCGTCACCGCGTTCCTCGGCGCGACGCAGGATATCGTAATCGATGCCTACCGGATCGAGATCCTGCCCGAAGACGAACTCCCGCACGGCACCGCGAACAACCAGTTCGGCTACCGCCTCGGCAACCTCGCCGCAGGCGTCGGGACGATCGCGATCGCCTCATCCGAAGGCCTCGGGCTCGGCTGGGCGCTGGGCTACGGCCTGACCGCGTTTTGCGTCATTCCCGGCGCGCTCGCCGCGCTGTGGGCGGGGCGCGGCCTGCACGACCGCGTCCTGGCCAAGCAACCGCACGAGACCGGCGGACGCTGGCTCGAGGACACGATCATCGGCCCGTTCCGCGAGTTCTTCCAGCGGCGTGGCGCGGTGCTGATCCTGCTGTTCGTGCTGATCTACAAGCTCGGCGATGCGATGGGGCAGGGGATGCTCAACCCGATGATCGTCGAACTCGGGTTCAGCGACACCGAATTCATCGCGATCAACAAGCTCGTCGGGTTCTGGGGGCTGATCGTCGGCACCGCGCTTAGTGCGCCGTTCATGGCCTGGCTCGGTCTCGGTCGCGCGCTGTTCGTGTCGGGCGTGCTGATGATGGTGAGCAACTTCACCTTCGTGATCCTCGCCTGGCATGGCCATTCCAACACCTGGCTGACGATCGCGGTGGCGACCGAGCAGGTGACCAGCGGGATCGGCCTGACGGTGTTCGTGACGTATCTGTCGGGGCTGTCGAACCTCGCCTACACCGCGACTCAGTTCGCGTTGCTGTCGTCGTTCGCCGCGGTCGGGCGGACCTGGCTGGCGGCGCCGGCCGGCTATGCGGCCACCGCACTCGGGTGGCCGGGGTTCTGGATGCTGACGATGGTCGTCGCGCTGCCCGGCCTGATCCTGCTGTGGATATTGTGGCGGCAGGGGTTCGTCGTCGAGAGCGTCCGCCGGGCAAGGGCGGAGGAAACCGCGTAACTACATCGTGACCGGTCGTCCTTCGTCGGCAAACGCGGCAGCGAGTGCTGCGGCGCTGGCGAGGACGCCCTCGACCCGGCGGACGCCGAGCAGGTCGACCATCAGATAGCGTGCGGTCTCGGGCGCGGTTTCGACGCGCGCAAGGATCGACAGCATCGCCGACTCCGCGGGCGTTATCCGGGCGCAGCAGCAGGGCGCGATCGCGATCGTCCCTGCCGATGTGGCCGCAAGGTCCGCCATCAAGGCGCGCAACAGCACCAATGGGCGGCGGAAGCTCTGCCCGAATGCGGTAAACATCGTGTGCGCCGCGCGCGCATCGGCAAGGCCGTTCGCCCCCATGCGTCGCATCGCGAACAGTGCGATTCGCGCGTTTTCGCAAGGCGGGAGTGGATGGGGCAACAGCGTCGTCGCGCTGGCGAGCGCATTGGCCGAGCTAGGCGTCGAACTAGGGCGAGTATCGGTCATTCACGCGACTCCGTGGTGGTGCCCACAAACTCGCCGGTTAGTTATTGATAGTCAATAGCAATAAGAATTCAGTCCGGTGGCTGGTCGTTCGCGGCGAGCACTTCACCGGCGAGGTAGAGCGAGCCCGCGATAAGCACCAGATTGGGCTGGTCGCTTCCGGCCGCAATCCGGTCGAGCGCATCGGCCGGGGAGGGCGCGGTGTCTGCGGTCGCCCCGCAGGTCCGCGCGATTGCGGCGAGCGCCTCAGGTGCATGGTGCGCATGGCCCGGCACCGGGATCGCGATGACGTGCCCGATCGAGGGCGAGATGATCCGGATCACCGCCTCGGCGTCCTTGTTGGCGAGCATCCCCAGGACCAGCGTCACCGGGCGCCGCTTTGCCAGCGTCCGCAGCGCGCGCGCGACGGGTTGCGCGGCGTTGGGATTGTGCGCGCCGTCCAGCCAGAGCTCGCTGCCACCCGGCAGCCGCGCAAGCAGCGGTCCGTCGGACAGGCGTTGCATCCGCGCCGGCCAGTGCGCCCAGTCGGCGGCAGCGCGCATCGCGGCTTCGGGGATGTGTAACGCGCCCTGATGCCGCAGCAGCGCGATCGCCAGCGCGAGGTTGCGCGACTGGTGCGCGCCAACCAGCCGGGGGCGGTTGCTGACGAGCGAGAAACCCTGGTCCGCATAGCGCATCGTCGACCGCGCGGTCTCGCTCGTCCATGCCGCGCCGCGCGCAACGACGGGCGCGCCGGCCGCCGCGGCGACCGCGGCGATCTTCGCGCGCAACGGCTTTGGGTAATCCATCGTGACAAGCGGCACGCTAGGCTTGGCGATCCCCGCCTTCTCGCCGGCGATGTCCAGCAGCGTGTCGCCGAGGAACGCCTGGTGGTCGATGCCCAGCGCGGCGATCCCGGTCACGACCGGGTTGGGGATGACGTTGGTCGCATCGAGCCGCCCGCCGAGGCCGACCTCGACGATCGTCGCGGCGGCGGGCGTGCGCGCGAAGGCGAGGAACGCGGCGGCGGTGGTGACCTCGAAGAAGCTGGCTTGCAGGTCGGCTGCGTGGTCGAGCACTTCTTCGAGCAAGGCGGCGAGCAAGTCGTCCTCGATCAGCGATCCGGCGAGGCGGATGCGTTCGTTGAAGCGGACGAGGTGCGGGCTCGAATAGACATGGACACTGTGCCCGGCGGCCTCGATCGCGGCGCGCAGGAACGCGCAGGTCGAGCCCTTGCCGTTCGTCCCCGCGACGTGGAACACCGGCGGGAGCGACAGATGCGGATCGCCGAGGCGGCTCAGGAGCGCAGTGATGCGCTCGAGGCCGAGGATGTCAGCGCCGGGCGACAGCATGGTCAGCCGGTCTAGCTGGGCCTGTACGACGGGCGATGACGAAACGGCGTGGTCGGGCATTCTAGCTCCCTCTCCCCTCCGGGGAGAGGGCTGGGGTGAGGGGCTGTTGCGGACGCAGCATGACCGGGCTGGGCCCCCCCCCCCCCCCCCCCCCCCC
>NZ_LMLD01000011.1:1137580-1141250 GCF_001421825.1 Sphingomonas sp. Leaf38
GAGTAGGTTACGCCGCTTCGCGTGCGCTCAGATAGCCGATGACGGTGCCGAGCTGCTCGCGCAGGTCCTTCCGGTGGACGACCATGTCGATCATCCCGTGCTCGAGATAATATTCCGACGTCTGGAAATCCTCGGGCAGCTTCTCGCGGATCGTGCTCTCGATCACGCGGCGGCCGGTGAAGGCGAGCGTCGCCTTGGGCTCGGCGATCTGCACGTCGCCGAGCATCGCATAGGCCGCCATCACGCCGCCCGAGGTCGGATCAGTCAGCACGACGATGTAGGGCAGACCCGCATCGTGGAGCATCTGGATCGCCACCGTGCTGCGCGGCATCTGCATCAGGCTGAGAATGCCCTCCTGCATGCGCGCGCCGCCGCTCGCGGTGAAGATCACGTAGGGCACGCGGTCCTCGATCGCCGCCTCGACGCCGCGCACGAACGCTTCGCCGACCGCGAGCCCCATCGAGCCGCCCATGAAGCCGAAATCCTGCACGCCGACGACGACGCGGTGGCCGTCGATCGCGCCGCGGGCGTTGACCAGCGCATCCTGCTCGCTGTTGTCGGTCCGCGCCGCCTTGAGGCGATCGGTGTAGCGCTTCTGGTCGCGGAACTTGAGCGGATCCTCGGGGACCTTTGGTGCCGGGAGTTCGCTGCAGCTACCCTCGTCGAACAGCTGCGCGAACCGGACCTTCGGCCCGATGCGGTCGTGATGATCGCATTTCGGGCAGACGTAGAGATTGTCCTCGAGCTCCTTGGTGAAGACCATCTGCCCGCAGCCCTTGCACTTGTGCCAGAGATTCTCGGGCGTCTCGCGCTTCGCGACGAAGGGCAGAACGTTGCGGACGCTGTTGAGCCAGCTCATGCGGGAACCTTTCTTGCGGATGCGACGGCATCGGCGAGAGATTTGATATAGGCGCGGACGGGCTCGGCGGCAGCGGTGCCGTGCTGCGCGACGAGCTCGACGATCGCCGAGCCGACCACGACGCCGTCGGCGACGCGTGCGACGTTGGCGGCCTGTTCGGGCGTGCGGATGCCGAAGCCGACCGCGACCGGGATATCGGTCTGCGCCTTAAGCCGCGCGACGGCGTCCTCGATCGAACCCTGCTGCGCCTGTTGCAGCCCGGTGATCCCGGCGACCGAGACGTAATAGAGGAATCCGCTCGCCCCATCGAGCACGGTCGGTAGGCGCGCCGCGTCGGTCGTCGGCGTGGCGAGGCGGATCAGGTCGATCTCCGCGGCGCGCAATTGCGGTCCGAGCGCATCGTCCTCTTCGGGCGGTACGTCGACGCAGATCACGCCGTCGACGCCAGCCTTGGCCGCGGCTTCCGCGAACCAGTCCGCGCCGCGCCGGAGCATCGGGTTGCCGTATCCCATCAGCACCAGCGGCACGTCGGGGTGGCGCGCACGAAATGCGGTGGCGATCGCGAGGATGTCCGCGGTGCGCGTGCCTTGCGCGAGGCTGCGGATGTTCGCCGCCTGGATCGCAGGGCCGTCGGCCATCGGATCGGTGAACGGCATGCCGAGCTCGATCGCATCCGCCCCGCCCGCCACGAGCGCGTCGAGGATCGGACCGGTGGCGTCGGTGGTCGGATCCCCCGCGGTCACGAACGCGACGAGCGCGGCGCGGCCTTGCGCGGCGGTGCGGGCGAAGGTGGCGGCGAGGCGGCTCAAATCGCCACCCCGAGCGCTTCGGCGACGGTGAAGATGTCCTTGTCGCCGCGTCCGCACAGGTTCGCCAGGATGATCTGGTCCTGCCGCATCTCGCGCGCCTTCTTCGTTACCGTCGCGATGGCATGCGATGGTTCGAGCGCGGGGATGATGCCCTCGGTCCGGCACAGCAGCTGGAACGCGTCGAGCGCCTCGGTGTCGGTCGCGCTGTCATACTGCACGCGGCCGATGTCGCGCAGCCAGGCATGCTCGGGGCCGATGCCCGGATAGTCGAGCCCGGCCGAGATCGAGTGCGCCTCGGTGATCTGGCCGTCCTCGTCCTGCAACAGATAGGTCTTGTTACCGTGGAGCACGCCGGGGAAACCGCCCGCTAGGCTGGCGGCATGCTGCTTGTCGAGCCCGTGGCCCGCCGCCTCGACGCCGAGCATCTGCACGTCGGCGTCGTCGAGAAACGGATGGAACAGACCGATCGCGTTCGATCCGCCGCCGATCGCGGCGACCAGCATGTCGGGCAGGCGACCGGTCCGCGCGAGCATCTGCGCGCGCGCCTCGGTGCCGATCACGCTCTGAAAATCGCGGACCATCTCGGGATAGGGGTGGGGCCCCGCGGCGGTGCCGATGATGTAGAAAGTGTCGTGGACGTTGGCGACCCAGTCGCGCATGCCCTCGTTCATCGCATCCTTCAGCGTGTGCGCGCCGCTGGTGACGGGGCGGACTTCGGCGCCGAGCAGCTTCATGCGGAACACGTTGGGCGCCTGACGCTCGACGTCCTTGGCGCCCATGTAGATCACGCACGGCAGGCCGAAGCGCGCGCAGACGGTGGCGGTGGCGACGCCGTGCTGGCCGGCGCCGGTCTCGGCGATGATCCGCGTCTTGCCCATCCGGATCGCGAGCAGGATCTGGCCGATGCAGTTGTTGATCTTGTGCGCGCCGGTGTGGTTCAGCTCGTCGCGCTTGAACCAGACCTGTGCGCCCATGCCCTTGGGAGCGGACTCGCGCAGGGCCTCGGTGAGGCGTTCGGCGTAATAAAGCGGGCTGGGGCGGCCGACATAATGTTCGAGCAAATCGTCGAACTGCGCCTTGAACGCAGGATCGGCCTTGGCGGCGCGATAGGCCTCGTCGAGTTCGAGAACGAGCGGCATCAGCGTCTCGGCGACATAGCGGCCGCCGAAGTCGCCGAAATGGCCGCGCTCGTCGGGCTGGGCGCGGTAGGAATTGGGGGCGAGGGGAGCGTTCATGACTGGGCGTTTAGCACTTCCGAAATCGCTGTCACCCCTTCGGTTTCCGATACCTACCCCCTCCGGCGAAGGCTGGGGCCCAAGTGGGAAGGTTTTGGTGACGGAGGGAAGGGGCAGTCATGGCCGTCTCCCACTTGGGCCCCGGCCTTCGCCGGGGTGGTGCTAGCGCGCGGCGACCGCGTTCAGGAACGCCGCGATCTTTGTCTCATCCTTCGTGCCGGGTGCGCTCTCTACGCCCGAGGACACGTCGACCAACGCCGCGCCGGTGCGCCTTACCGCCTCCGCGACGTTCGCCGGATCGAGCCCCCCCGACAGCGCCCAGGGGAGGGGGTGCCGGAACCCGTCGAGCAGATCCCAGTCGAACCGCAGCCCCATGCCGCCGGGCAGTGCGGCCGAATCGGGCGTCTTCGCGTCGTAGAGAATGCGGTCGGCGATCCCGGCGAAGCCGTGCGCGGCGTCGAGGTCGGCGCGCGTGCGGATCGCGACCGCCACCCAGATCTCGATCCCGAACTTCGCGCGGATCGCGGCTACGCGCGCGGGCGTCACCTTGTGAAGTTGCAGGATGTCGAGCGTCGCTGATGCGACCGCCTGTTCGAGCATCTCGTCCTCCGGATCGACGAACACGCCAACCTTGGCGACGTGACCCGGCACGCGCGCGGCGAGTTCGGCGGCCTTGGCGAACGTCACGTGGCGCGGCGACGCGGGGAAGAACACGAAGCCGACATGGCTGGCGCCGTGCTTGATCGCGGCGTCGAGCGTCGCGGGGG
>NZ_LMLD01000011.1:1141310-1150226 GCF_001421825.1 Sphingomonas sp. Leaf38
GATCCTCCCCCGCCAGGGGGCGGTGGCGCCGACGGCGTCGGAGGGGGCGGACACGCAACCACTGTGTCGCGTACCGCCCCCTCCGTCAGGCTGTGCCTGCCACCTCCCCTTGGCGGGGGAGGATCGTACAGTCGGGTTGCCTTTACAGCGTCGCGCCGATCGCGCGGGCGGCGGCGTCAGGGTCTTCGGCCTGCGTGATCGGACGGCCGACCACCAGGATCGAGGCCCCCGCGTCGAGTGCCTGGCGCGGCGTGACGACGCGCTTCTGGTCGCCGATCTGGCCGTCGGGAAGGCGCACGCCGGGCACTACGAAGAACCCTTTTGGCCAGATCGCCTTGGCCGCGGCGACTTCCGCGCCCGAACAGACGATCCCGTCGACGCCTGCCTCGCGCGCGAGTTCGGTGAGCCGCGTGACGTGATCGTGCGCGCCGCCGGTAACGCCGGTCGCGGCGAGATCGGACGCATCGAGGCTGGTCAGCATCGTCACCGCGATCACCTTCGTGCCGATCGGTGCCGCTGCCTTGGCGTCTTCGAGCATCGCCCGCCCGCCGCTCGCATGCACCGTCAGGATCGCTGGGTTCAGCGTCCCGAGTGCCTGCACCGCCTTGGCCACGGTGTTGGGAATGTCGTGCAGCTTGAGATCCAGAAAGATCGGCAGGGCGAGGTCGGCCATCGCATGGACACCGGGCTGGCCGTGCGCGGCGAAGAATTCGAGCCCGAGCTTGATACCGCCGACATGATGACGGACGCGCGCGGCGATTGCCTTGGCGCGCGCGAGATCGGGCGTGTCGAGCGCGACGTAGACACGGTTGCTCATCAGGCGACACCCGGTGGTACGGCGGTCGGCGCACCGAGCGGCGCGATCGTCACCGGCGTTTCAGCGGGAAGCATCGCCATCGGCTCGGGTCGTGGCGTGCGCAGCTCCAGCAACTCGCGCTCGCATGTCGAGAGACGTTGCCGCAGCCGCCACCGGACGGCGTGACTATAGAGCATCGTCGGCACGAACCCGATCAGAAACGTCACGAGCAGCAGCAGCGGCAGGTTCACGTCCGCGATAAGCCCGCCCCACAGCTGGATCTGCACGGCATTCCAATTGCTTATGGTGAACACTGCGGCGACGAACGCCAACAGGCACCAGAACAGGATTTTCAGGAACTGCATGCGGCGACCCTCTTTTTTGCACCAACCGCGCCGAAACGGGGTTGGAAATGCAGAGCTACCGTCACGTGCCCCTTTTGGCCAGTCTTCTACCGAACAAGAGGGGCCTTAGCCGATTTCAGTCCGCAATTGCGCAATCAGCGGCAGGATTGCGGTCAGCCTCGGCTCCTCCTCGTCGAGGATTGCCAGAAACGCCGCGCGCTTGATCGCCGCAACCCGCCCCGGTTTCATCCGCACGGTCTGTGGGAGCGTTGAGACGGTGATGTCGATCATCCGCTCCGATCCGTGCAGCCGCCCCCAGAGATAATCGTTCTCGCGATAGGCACGACTGAAGAACGCACCGAACGTGCCGAACTGGATTCCCTTCAACGTCGCCTCCGCGCCCCCGGACCGGATTGCGGTCGCGTCGTCCGGGGCGATCCGATCGACCTTGATCGGATCAAACTCGTCAAGCCCTTCGCCTTGCAACAACGGCAGTGTCGCCGTGTCGAAATACGGAAAGCCAAGATAGGCGAGCAACAGCGTCCGTCGCGCAGATTTTGCTAGTGCGGCAAACGCCTCCGCCAGCCGCTGGTCGGTTTCTGCATCGAGGCGTTCGAGGTCGAACGTCCGCCCGAGCGTCTCCAGCACCGCGATCGCGTCGCCTTTCATCGCGCGGACGGCGTCGTGCATCCCGGCATGCATCTCACCACGCAGCCGATCCAGATAGGGCGACAGCGATTCGTAGATCGCATCGCGCATCGGGGCGAGTTCGGGTTCGTCGGCGGCGGTCTCGACCTCCGACAGGCGCCGCGCCATCAGCCGCAGCCGGCGGATGCGGAAGCCGATGTCGAAGGTCCGCAGGAAGGCGATCGACGCGGGACTGGCCCCGTTCGCAAACCCCGCGCCCAGCTGGTCCGCCCCCGTCGCCGCGACCCGCGCAACAATCGCGGCCCGGATCTGATCCAGCCGCCGCGGACTGTGATGCCGCCCCGCCTGGTACAAGAGCCCGGCGATCGTCTCGATCACTGCACTGCGTTTCAGGTGGCCATAGGCGACGAACCCATAGCCCGAACTCGTCGCGGCCGCCTTCTGCGCGCGCCGCCGCCATGCGATCAACCGGGGCGCGGTCGGCCGGTCGAGGAACAGCGTGTGGCCGAACAGCGATTCGACATCGGCCTCAACCTCGGGACGGATCGCGGTGACGATCCCACGCATCCGGTCGATCCGCGCCGAACGTTCGGCGATCGCCTCGAGATTGTCGCGGATCGGTTGCTGGCGGGGAATGTCACTGATCGCGCCGATAATCGTCTGGAAGAAGCCGGGTGTGCCTTCGCCGCGGTTCAGCCGCAGTTTGATGCCGGGGGAGGGGTCGATATAGATGAAGCGCCGGTCGATCTGACGACGTGCGGGGCGGTCCTTCAGCGCATCGAGCGCAGGGCGAAACGGCGCGTTGGCGAGCACCGACCCATCGATCAGCACGGCGCCTTCGGCCGCGTTCGCTGCGGTATGGCGGGGCAACACGCGCGCCAGAAACTCGGTGCGTCCTGGCCACGCGATCTTGCGCTGCGCCAGAACACCGTCCAGTTCGGCAACCGTGAACGGCGGGAACGCGCCCGGAAAACTCGACGTCGCACGCGCCGCGAACGCCAGCTCCGCGCGCGGCGCCAGCGTGTCGCAGACGCCGCCATTGTCGGTGAAGTCGACTACCAGCCGGTGCTCGGTCTCGACCACCTCGGCGGGCGAATTGAGCTGCAGGCGTTCGGGATGTCCCGAAAAGTCGGTCACCGTCACGAACAGATCGAGCGGCTGACCCGGCGGCAACAGCCGCGGTCCGCGTTCGCTGGCGGCCATCGCGTCGAACGCATCGAGCAGCAGGTTGGTGAAGGTCTCCCCCCCGAACGGCGGCTCGAACCATCGCGACCGAATGAAATGCGACAGCTTGGTGCGTACTTCCTCACGCGTCGGCTCGTCGAGCGCGTCTACCTTGTCGGTGCTCCGCCCCGCCGCCATCCACGCCAACGGCATCGCCCATGCCTTCGAGAATCGCGATCGCGGTGCCGCTTCGGTATCGATCAGCGCCTCGACATCGGCGGACGTCATCCAAAGGTCGGTCAGCGGATCGAGGCTCTGGCCGGTCGCGATCGCCTGCGCGAGGAAGATGCCGTTGATCCCGCCCGCGCTGGCACCGGCGATGATGTCCCCGAGAACCCGCACCCGGATCGAGGCATGATCCTCGATTTCCTGGAGAAGCGCATGATACACGCCTTGGCTGCCGCCCTTCGGCGCCTCGCCGTCATGAAATGCGCGACTGGCGCAGACCAGCCGCCAGATCTCCTTGGTGATGCCGTGCATGTAGACCGCGAGGCTTATCCCGCCATAGCAGACGAGCGCCAGTCGCAGTTCCTTCTCGCGCATTCTACATCCTCGTCCGGGTGTCGATTAGGAGCCTGAGGCCGTCGGTTCGAGCACCTTGGGTTCAAGCATAGCCCAGATTGGCAGATGATCCGACGCTTTCCGCGCCGCCGGGCTGGCATGCACGCCGCAATCGACCACGTTCAATTCGCGCGAAACCATGATCCGGTCGAGCCGCGCGATCGCGCGCCGTGAGTGGAAGCTCGCCCCCGTCTCCGCGAACGCATAGTCGCGCGCGAAATCGCGCAGGCACCCGGCGCCCGCACTCCATTCGTTCAGATCACCCATCATCACGGTCGGATGGCGGTGCGCGCATGTGTCGACGTGCGCCATGACTGCCGCCGCCTGCTTGCGCCGCCACAATCCCGACAGGTCGAGGTGCATGCCCAACACGCGTATCATGCCGCCCGGCAGGCGCACGTCGGCCATCACCGCGCCGCGCGGTTCGAGCGCAGGCAGGTGGATTGCCGTGCAGCCGAGAATTTCGGCGGACTTGCGAACGAGGATGACGTTACCGTGCCAGCCCATGCTGAGTGAGCGCAGGCCGAAGTCGACCGGAACCCAGTCACTATGTTCTTCGAGAAGATGGTGCGGCAGAACGCACGCCTTCGCCCCGAACCGGCGATCCGCCTCTTGGAGCGCGATCACGTCGGCGTCGATCTCGCGCAACACCTCGACCACGCGCTCGGGATTGCGCCGACGGTCTAGGCCTATGCCCTTGTGGATATTATAGCTGGCGACCTTGATCATGCGTGCAGCCTATAACGCCGCGGCGGCGACCTGGGTTGCGGATGTACTGTGGACGGTACGCAATCATCGCGCCGCGGCGTCACCCCGTCGCACTCACGCGTTATCGCTGCTCTCCGCCAAGGCGCGGCGCAGGGTCTGGATCTGCCCGGTCAATACTGCGATCTCCGCAGCGGTTAGCCCGGTCCGCGCGAGTACGTTTTCGGCGAGGCATGCGCTCTCCTGCTGCAAGGCGTGACCTTGGTCGGTCAGCTTGACGCGGACGTTGCGCTCGTCGGCCGGATCGCGCTCGCGGGTCACCAGCCCGGCGACCGCAAGGCGTTTCACCAGTGGTGTGATCGTGCTGGATTCAAGCGCCAGCCGCTCGGCGATCGCACCGATTGTCCGCGCATCCTGCTCCCAGAGCGCGTGTAGCACGAGATATTGTGGGTAGGTGATGCCGAGCTCGTCCAGCATCGGCTTATAGACGCGCCCCATCGCGATCGATGCGCCGTAAAGCGAGAAACATAGCTGATTATCCAGCCCGAGTGGGTGGTTGAGCGGTGCGATCATGTGGTGATCCTAGCCTTTTCGTCTGCCGAGCCAATCCACCACTCTCGCATTGAGGCGTTTCAGGAGGAAAATCTGCGATGCGTCGGTGCGGAGACTGGACGCGATGCTGCCCCAATCCTAAATAGGAACCGCGATAAGCATTATAACGAGAAGGAGATCTTTATGTCCGTCGACGTCAAGTACACCACAACCGCCTCCGCTATCGGCGGCCGCGAAGGCGCTGCCTCGAGCGAGGACGGCCGGTTCGAAGCAAAGTTGTCGACGCCCAAGGAGTTGGGCGGGGCAGGCGGCGACGGCACCAACCCCGAGCAGCTGTTCGCGGCGGGCTATTCGGCGTGCTTCATCGGCGCACTGAAGGTCGCGGGCCAGCAAATGAAGGTCAAGGTTCCCGACGATGCCAAGGTTACCGCGACGGTCGGCATTGGCCCGCGCTCGGCTGGCGGGTTCGGCATCACCACCGATCTGCTCGTCGACCTGCCCGGGCTGGACCGCGGCACCGCGCAGGAACTGATCGATGCCGCGCACCAGATATGCCCCTACTCGAACGCGACGCGCGGCAACGTAGAGGTGGGACTGACGCTCGCCTGATCGTCGCCTTCATACCCGTATGAAACACGGGAGCGATATCGCCAGATACCGCTCCCGTGCTCGACACCGAATTACTGCCGTCTTGCATTCCAGCATCACGATCGCGAACGTCTCGTATCCATGATCGGTCTCCTCAGCGTCCGTTGACCGCAGGCATATTGCGGCGTTTCATGCATCCGTTGCAGCGGGCTCATGATAAGGGCAGCCGTTGACGCGGGCGCGGAAATCGGCGGAGTGGCGATACGCCTCATTGCGTGCACGATTGATGTTGCCGAGCGGCTGGTGCGCGGCGAGACCCGTCCAGATCCCGAAGCGCATCTCTTCGTTGACCGCCTGGACGAGCGCCGGATCCCAGCTGTCCTGCGCCGCGGCGCGGATCGTGGCAACCTTGACGAACGGCGCGTCCTGTTCGTCCCAGGCCACCGTCGGATCCTCGACCGGCTGCTTTTCGAGGTCCCGGCAGAGTTGCACGCGAAACTCCCATTCCGCATCGATGCCGCGCATTTCGGCCTGCACGTCTTCACGGATTGCGTTGTCGCGACCGTCGACGTCGATCTCCGATCCAGTCAGCGCGGTCATCGCCGGCGCGACTGGGGCGATGCTGAACTTCGCGATATACGCGCCGTAGCGAAAGGGCGTGGTCGAATAATAGGTTTCGCCAAGCGGCTCGGCCTGGGGCGCACCGCCGAGTGAGTTGAGCGCGGCGGGTGGCTCGAGTCCAACCGCTTCGATCGCATGACGGACGCCGCGCAACGTCGCCGAGGCGACCTTCTTCACGCCCTCGATCCGATCGGTGGTTCTGGCGAGCAGCTTGAGATTGCCAAGGAATTTGTCCGCGGTCTTGGCCTGGAAGACCTTGCCGTTGACCATGATGAAATCCTGCGTTGTGCCTTGCGCACCGGGCAGTCGCTCCCCCTCGACGTCGAGCACCTTGATCGCGAGGCCGCGCGGCAGGCTGATCGTATCGGGCAAAATATCGCCGGCGTTGGTCGACATCCGAAGATAGACTGGATGCGTGCCGGGCTTGGCGAAGAGGCCCTGTGCGAGTTCTGGCGGCAGGTCGCCGTCAATAAGCATCTCGCCGCGCAATATGCCATGCGACTTGGCATGGACAGAGCGAACCGCGTGACCGTAATCCTCGGCGGTCCGTTCAAGGATGATGTCGAAGGCGCTGTTCAATCGCTTGATCGTATCCTGTTCGTCCAATGCGATGGTTTCGACGTCGGGGGTGTAGCGTACGGGCGGGGTGAACATGGCGGTCTCCTAGTCGCGATAAAACAGATCGCGCGCTGAAGCTGTTCCCATCATTTCGTGCTTACGCGCTGCAGCGTGGTGCCGGACCGTGAAATGGCGATGCCGGGTAAGTGCTTCATTTGGCGAAGCACTTTTCCATATTGATCAGGCGTCCCCTACCGTCGTCATGCGTCGCATCGCCTGGAAAGTCGCGCATCGAGGAGCCCAGTCGGGTCAGTTCGTCGCGCGACAACCAGCCCTGGATCCGGCCCTGCTGCACCGCCCAGCAATCTGCCGCGGCTTCGCCCGGCCCGAAGATCTGGTGCGCGCATTCATGCGTGTACCAGAAGATCTGCTGCGCACGCGGCAGGTTGAGGAGGCGCGGGTGGAGGATGATGCGGCCCTTGTACGCGGCTGCGATGTCGTCGATCGGCTGGATCATCGTATCGACCGGCCCACAGGTGGCGCGATAGCCGGCGAGCAGGAGTGCGCCGGGCAGGATCAGCGTCTGTGCGGCGGCAGGCTGGGGGACGAGCGCTAGCAGCGATGCTGCGACGACGGCGAGAATGTTTTTGAACATGGGAATCCTGGCCCCGCGAGGCGCGAGGACGAGCAAGAGTCTGGCATTGGGTGGCGGCGTTCGAAGGCCGCGGATCGCTATGCGATCAGGCGGCGATCAGGGTGTGCCTACCGGAAGCGCTCGATCTGCCGTCCGTTGATACGCTGTGTCACACGCTGGTCCTCCGCTTCGGCGGCGATTGCCGCGGCCATCGCGCAGGTTGCGATCCGCTGCGCGGGAGAGACCGTGTCGCGAACATCGGTCGAGCGTATCTTGGCAAGGGATTGCGATCCCGCGCCCGTCAAAAATGTCGGTTGCATGGTAGGTCTCCGCCGATGTCGAGTCAGTCGCGTCACCCAGCGCTCTCGCCGGCAGCGGAGCAGGGGATGTTCCCGACCTCTTCGGTCTGGTGCGACTTAGCGCATCCATGAGGGCGGGGTGGTGGCGAAAACCACGCAACCTGCCTAACCTATGTTGGTCGTACTAGATCAACACAGATCTATACGGAAAGATCCACCTAATAAAAATATAACTTATGTTAGGCTATAATAGACTGTAGGATCATCTGATAATCTTGTCGGGGCGCTAACGCATGACCCAATTTTCGAATGCTGTTGCGCCGAATGGGCAGACGACGGTTGATCTTCGCGATAGCCATATCGAAGCCCTGGCCCGATCAAGTTCGGCCGCGTGGGTCCGTGATCATGTTACGGGCTATCCCAATGCAGTTCGGATGCCGGCGAACGGCGTCGAACTCTACGTCGTCCGCAACTTTCTTGCGCCTGAGGAATGCGCGGCGTTGATTGCGCTGATCGATGCGAACCGCGTGCCGTCGCCGGTCGTCGGCACCGGCACGGCATCGTCGCACCGCACCAGCGAGACCTGTTATCTCTACCCGGGCCCGGCCCCTGTAACTGCAGTTGAGGCCAAGCTGGATCTGCTGACCGGGCTCGAGCCGCGCTACGGCGAGGCGTCGCAGGGCCAGCGCTATGCGGTCGGGCAGGAGTTCAAGCCGCATCACGACTACTTCGATACCGCCCAGGCTTATTGGCACGATCAGGTGACGATGGGCGGCCAGCGGACCTGGTCGGCGATGACCTTCCTTAACGAACCCGAGGCGGGTGGACGGACGAACTTCCCGAGCCTGGGCGTAATGATTGCGCCAAAAGCAGGTAATCTGGTGATCTGGAACAATATGGACGAGTTCGGCGCGCCCAATCCGGCGTCTCTGCATCAAGGTATGCCGGTCGAGCAGGGCGTCAAATACGTGCTGACGAAATGGTATCGCGAACGACCCTGGTGCCAGTAGTGGACAGGATATCCTAATCCTCCGGCGTGCGAGAGGATCGGCGGGATCCGCTAGTGCGCGGCGACGGGTACGGCGAACACGGTTCGCAGCGGCTTGGTTTCCGGCAGGATGTAGACGATGCCGACCGTGCCGGTGAACAGCGGCTTGACCACCCCGTCGTAGAAACCGGGCGGTACGTTGACGCAGCCATACGAGATGCGGTTGTCACTCGGCGTCGGCGACGCAAGCCGCCCGGCGCGGTTATCGATGCGGCGGCCGACGATCACGCGGTGCAGCGACAGCGCCGCGTCATAATCGATCCACAATATGTCCTGCTCGAAGTCGCGACCGAGCGATGCTTCGAAACGACCCGCGGGCGTGGTTCGCTCAGCGGGGG
>NZ_LMLD01000011.1:1150291-1150965 GCF_001421825.1 Sphingomonas sp. Leaf38
CAACGCGGGCGCCGCACCGCGCAGGATGCCGGCGCCGTCGAACGCGAACACCTTTGCATTCACCTTGTCGATGACGACGAACGGCAGCGCATGATTGTCGTGCGAGGCGGTCACCCAGTTCGCCGTGTCGCGCGCGTCGGCGGAAATCGTTTCGCCCTTGAACGGCGCGACGGTCGCGGTGTCGGCGACAGGCCGCGCCGCCACCGGCGACGCGCCTGAGACTGCAAGGGCGAGCAGTCCGAGGCGGACTCGCCAATCCACTCGTCGCCTTTGGGTGCCGGTCATCCTAGTGGCGCGCCTGCTTGCGTGGATAGACCGGGACGACCGGCGCGATCGGCGTCGGTGGCGTCGGCTGCACGAACAACGGTTGTACAGGCTGCACCGGCCGCGGCGAGTCGGGCGTTTCGACGATGACGGTCCCCGGACGCTCGGGCACCGGATAGGTCACGCCGCCTTCGACGATATCGACCGTTGGGGGCGTCCGAACGCGGACCGGGACGGGCGGCACCTCGAGGAACGGCCGCGTCGCATTGGGCAGGTCCGGCACAGGCGTAGGTGTCGGCGCCGGTGCTGGAGCGGGCGCTGGTGCCGGGGCGGGTGCCGGTGCTGGAGCGGGTGCCGGAGCTGGGGCGGGTGCCGGAGCTGGTGCGGGTGCCGGAGCTGGTGCGGGTGCC
>NZ_LMLD01000011.1:1151105-1170794 GCF_001421825.1 Sphingomonas sp. Leaf38
AGCGGGCGCCGGAGCGGGCGCTGGAGCTGGAGCTGGAGCTGGAGCAGGCGCCGCAGCCGTAATCGTCCCTGTCGTCCGGAACCCGGCGACGCAGCACGAACTCGCCAGCGCGTACTGATCCGCGTTGGCGCCGGTCAGAGTGTAGCCGCTGAAGCTGACGCCGATCCCGGTGCCTTCGCCGGTGCTATCGAATGTCGCGGTCGCATTCGGACCTGCGACCAGCGATACGCCGGTCGGCGTGCCAGAGGTACCGTTGGTGTTGAAGCCGCTCAGCACCACCGCATTGGTGCCATCGGCGACCTTCTGTGCGGTCGGGAAGAGCAGCATGCGCTGGGTGATCGCCGCGCCTTCGGTCAGTACGAACTCGGTCGAGAAGTCGGTCGGCGTGGTGTAAGAAACCGGGTTGTAGTTGATCGATACCGGCGCCGCTGTGACCGTGGTCGGCGGGGACAATGCGGAGAATACGATCGTGCCGCCGTTGACGCCCGGCCCGGTGCCGTCCGAACCTGCGATCAGCGTGAGCCCGACCGGCAGGCCGAGGCTCTGCGCGGGGATCGTCGTGCCGCGGGTCAGCGTGACGGCGGCGTCGATCATCACGTCATGGCCCGCACACAACGCGATGTTGCCGTCGGTCGTCGTGATCGCATGAAACACCTGCACGTTGCGCCCGGCGTTCAGCAGGATGCTGCCGTTGGTGGTGGTCAGCGCCGCATTGACGTTCACGTCGCGGCCGCAGCACGCGACGATGTTGCCATTGGTCGCGGTGATCGGCGCATTGATATTGACGTCGCGGAACGCGTTCATCGTCAGCGTCGTCGGTACGCCCGACGCGGTCCACGCCACCGCATCGTTGACGAAGATGTCGCCATTGCCGGTGGTCGTATCGCCCGCCGCGGGGATCGTGCTGATGGTGATGCTGGTCGTCACCAGCTGTGCCGACAGCGTCGCGCCCGAGATATTGCCGCCCGCGCCGATCACGTAATCCTGTGGATCGATCAGCCACATGCCAGTCGCGCCGGCCCGTGCGAAGGTCGAGACCTTAGCGGTGTCGGCAACGTTGACGGTGGCCGCCGACGTTTCGATAAAACCGCCATTGCCACCGACCGGAGCGCTCGCGTCGAGCGTGCCGGCGAGACTGACGGTGCCGGTCTTCATGTCGCCGAGCAGCAGGATCGTGCCGCCACGGTTCTGCAACGTGCGCGCCTCGACGATGCCGGTGTTGTTGACCGCGGTATGGAGCAGATCGCCCGCGCCCTGCGCGGTCATCACGACCTTGCCGCCGTCGGCGCGGATCAGCCCGCCGTTGCGGACCATCGCACCGACCGCACCCTTGTCGACCGCGACGTTGAGCAGCCCGTCACCCGCCACGTCGAGTGTGATCGCCTCGCCCCCCGCCAGCACGACGGTGCCGAAATTGGCCTTGATCGTGCCGCTGTTGCCGACGTTCGCGCCAAGCAGCGCGACATAGCCGTTCTTCGCAGTGATCCGGCCGCTGTTCTGCACTGATGCGTTGCTGGTGCCGGCAAAGGTATTTTTGCCCGCGAGGAAATCGGCATCGGAGATGTTCAGCGTCGAGGCGACCAGACCGCCGACGTTCACGTTCGCGGTCTGGCCGAACAGGATGCCGTTCGCGTTGACCAGAAACACCTTCCCGTTCGCGGACAGGTTGCCGAGAATGACGGACGGGTCCGCGCCGAGCACGCGGTTCAGCGCGACCGAGCTGCTGGTCGGCTGGTCGAAGACGACGCTATTGCCCTTGCCGATCGAGAAAGACTGCCAATTGATCGCCGCACGGTCACTGGTCTGCGTCACGGTCAGCGACTTGCTGCCGGCTGCAATGCTTGCCTGGCCCGCGACAACCTCGCCACCGGTTGGCAGCGTCTGCGCCTCGACCGGGCGCGCTGCCATCGTGCCGGCAAGGCTGAAGCCGATCAGCCACGCGAATCGCGCCAGCCCGGTCGTCCCGAACAGGCCCCCGCGCCGTGTGCGAGTGACCGCAGGGGCGGAGCGCCTGATATTTCTGATGGATGCGGGGATGGGGGTCATATGCGGTATCCTTGTGGCGGCGGATGGCCGCAAAATTGGGGAGGTGCTTGCGCAGTCAGAAGGTCTTCGAAAGCTGGAACCAGGCGCGACCCGACTTGTCGGGGGCGGACGTCGCATCCTCGTTGCCGAGCTTGCGCGCATAGGTCGCCTTGGCGGCGATCCCATATGGTCCAGCCCAGCTCAGGCCGGCGCCATAGGCGCTGCGCTTCGCGTGGTTCGATCCGTCGAAATACGGGTGCTTGACGAAATCGACCTCGCCGACGTCGACGAAGCTGAACAGCTGGAGCGCGCCGGGGACGACCTGCGGTAATGCCAGGCGCGCCTCGGCGGTGGCCACATAGCCCTGGTCGCCATACGCCTCGCCCTCGGGATAGGCGCGCACCGCATAGGCGCCGCCAAGCTCCATCCGCTCGGAAATGTCGAGGTTGCTGAATGCGATCTGGCCGCGCGCCGACGCGAACAGCGACAGCGGTCCGGCGATCGTCTGCAACCGCGCGAAGCTGAACTGCAGCTTCCCATAGCGGCCGTCGGTGCGCGCCGTGAGTGCGTCGATCGAACGCTCATACGCGCCGCGAATGTCGAGATTGCCGACCGAATAGCTGAGCGAATACGCGCTCCACCCCCCGCCGAGCAGCGTGTCGTGTTCGTCGCCGCTGAGTCCGGCGGTAATTACCTGCGCGCGGCGATACGTCGTGACATCGACGATGCCAATTCTGTCCTCGAACCATTTCGCGTCGCCGCCGATGGTCAGATAAAGATTGTTGTTGCGCGACCGGATCAGGGGATAACTGGCATAGACGCTCGCGACGTCGGCATTGCCGCTGCCGTCGAGGCTGTCGAATTCCTTGCCGAGCGAATAGTCGAGATGTGCAAAGGCGACGCCCAGCGTGACCTGGCCGATCGGCGCCTGGTATGAGGCGCGGCCATAGGCGAGCCCGGAGAACGACGTAAGTGCGCGCAGGCTCAGCACGTCGCCCGAGCCGGTCGGGTTGTTCCAGTTGAGTGACCCGCCAACGCGGTAGGCGCCTGTGTAGCGATTGCCGGCATTGTCGGCCTCGACGCTGCCGGTGATGCTCTGGCCGGGGGTGATGTCGACGAGCAGGTCAGACGTTCCTACCGCGGTGCCGGGGCTAAGCGTCGACTTCACGCGTACGCCCGGCAGGTCCGACAGCATCAGCAGGCGACGTTCGAGCGGCGCAACCGCAACTGGATCGCCGACGTCGAGCCCGGCAAGGATACCGTTGGCCACGCCGTCCGACAGCCGCGACTCATTCTTGACGCCGATCGCGCCAAAGCGCCCCTCGATCACCGCGATGTTGACCGCGCCGCTCTGGACATCCTGTTCGGGAAGATAGGCGTTCGCGACGAAATAGCCGCGGCTAGTGTAATAAGCGGTGATCTTCGCCGCGAGCATCTTCAGGTCTGACAGATCGAGCTCGCTGTTCGGCACGAACTCCGTGGCGGCGATCAGGTCGGCCTCAGGAAACAGCGTCGCACCGGTCACGCTTAGCGACCGGACGAGCGTCTTGGGGCCACCGGACGCGGAGACGACAACGGGTGTCTTGCGCTCGAACCCGAAATTCGGGTCAGGGGTCACGTCCAGCGGGGTCGGCGGGATCTGCTGGAGCTGTCCACCCGCGCCGACGGGAACCTGCGCTAGCGCCGATTGCGGCAAAACCAGCAGGGCAGCCGGGCTCACGGCCGCAAGCGCGGCCACCCATAGGGTCGACTTATACATGAACACCTCGAAAGTCGCCGCGGATGGAAGGCACGAATCTCCCATCCGCGACAGCGGGAGCCGTTAGGATGGGAATGTCGAGGAAGCCCGAAGTACGGGCGAAACCTTAGTCGTTCGCAGTGGGCGATCTCTGCCGCGTTCCACTGCAGTCGGAAAGCCGACGTGACGTCTTAACTGGCGCAGAGCGTGGGCCGGTCGCGAGGATCGCGGTGTTTGGCCTGCTCCGAATTTCTCTTAACATATGTAAGTCTTGACCGTTTAACGCAAGATAAAATCGACCGTAACGCTGTCAAAAAGTTACAATAAGCGTAAAAATAAAGTGTTTTGCCGGCGGGGCGACACGTGAAGTATTTCGGGAGTGGAGTCCTTGGTTAATCCTGTCGCAAGACAATTGGCGCGATCTGGCCTGGATTCCACATGATCCGTAGCGATTTTAGGTAGGCTGGGTTACGCGTGCTGGTGTATCGACCTGCGGACCGAAATGGAGGTAATCGACCGAAAAGTCGGCGATATCCCGTAGACCTTCCCAGTTTGAAAACCGGACGTAACGCCAGCTTCGTTCGATCAACCCTGCTGTATGCAGCGTCTTCAGCATTCGATTGACGTGTACGGCCGTCAATCCGGTCGCCTGGCCGATCTGTTCCTGCGACATCGGCAATTCATAGCCGGCGCTGGTGACGCGTTCCCAGGCATCGCTACGGACCGCGAATTCGCACAGGAAATGCGACACGCGCCGTAAGCCGTCCCTGCCGCCGATATTGACCAGCCACTCGCGCGCGATCGCGTTGTTGATCGCCTGTCGGATCCCCAAAGCTTGCGCAATCGCGGGCCGACGCAGCGCGAGTTGCTGGACGGCAACCAATGGTATGATCGCCACCTCAATTTGGGTCAGTGCGCGCGTATCATGGTCGGCGGTCCGCAAGAACAGATGCTCGATGCCAACAGCATCGCCTGGAATCCCCAACGATACGATCTGCGACTTGCCTTGGCCGTCATCCCGCTGTCCGTAGCAATAGCCCTCAAGCACGATCGATATCGAATCCGATATATCGCCTTGTCGCACGATATATCCTGCTGGCTTGAACGTCTTTCGGGTCAGCGGCAGTCTAAACGCGTCATGGCGATCGTCCTCGTCAAGCGTTGACTTGAGTGCCATGATGTCAAAGAAGCGTGCAAGTTTTGTATTAATGACAAAGGTTTCGCTAGGATAGAGGGGCGGCATTCCGACAAATCTGCAAACGAGCCGTGATAGCGGTATCGCCTCTATATCATAAGTAGGGCTGATTAAGATCAAATTTTGTTACTAGGTGCATGTGAGATTGTAATATTGTGCTAGGTGCGCAAGTCATTGTTACAGTTGGCTTCCGTATGCGTAAATGCAGATTAGGCGATTTTACGTTACGTTTCGTGGACGTCCGGGTAGCTGTATAGCGAGGGAGCAGCGTCGAAATCACCGCGGGCAAAGATCGCCGTGTCCCCGGGCACGACCTCTAGTTTCGCCCACCGGTCCCAACCGATATGGATGAAGTCGGGCGGCCCAAAGACGCGCACCGCAGCGGAGTATTCATCTCCGCGGAAGCCGACAAAATGGAGTGCCGGCGCTCGCGTCGTCGCGCCGTGGTCAGGCTGACGCCCACGCCTACGTGCTGACGCGACGCAAGTGGTCGCGGCGCACGCCACCATGTCCGAGTCGTCCGTCGTCATGTCAGACGCCAATCGATTCTCCTCCGCCAGCAGGAGCGCACAGGCATAGCCTGGCAAAGGGAGCGGCAAAAGGCGACGCGTCCAAGCCGAATGCGCCTCGTGTCGCCTTCACGCTACCCCTGATCTTGAGCAGGCGGTTACCGGACCGGCTTACCCCGTCCGAGCCTGGCGCCCATCGATGACGAGCGCGCCGGCGCCGGGCTGCGCGGGGATCGTCACGATGGCATTCGCCATGGTAGCATCCCGCACGCTCTCGACCCGCTTGCCCCTCATCATTGCCGCACCGGCGCCGGTCCAGTTGTGGACGGTCACCGCGATCGTCTTCCACCAGGGCTTGAAGCCGCCCTCGGGCTTGGCGAAGTCGATCGACAGGCCGGTCGGCGTGATCGTGCAGCGCACCGTCTGGCGGAAATAGCCGCGGCGCGTGTACGCAAGGCTTCGGCCATCGTCCTCGTACAGCGTCCCCGTGCAGTCCGCGCCGGGATAGACGTCGAGGCGCAGCGGACCGTTCGGGGTTTCGCTCGTGCTCTGGACCAGGGGCTGGCGGGGCAGGATCGTGCCCGCGCGGACGAACACCGGCAGGTGATCGAGCCGCGGCGTCTCGGTCACGCGGTCGCCAAGCGTCCGCGCGGTAGGTACCGCCTGCGTCGCCGACTGGATAGGCCCGGCGGCGGCGGGTTCGGGCGTGCCGACGCGCTGTCCGGTCCAATAGTCGTACCAGCCACCCGCAGGCAGGCAGACGTCGTAGGTCTGCGGCGATTCGGGCTTGGGCGGCGGCGCGATCAGCAGCGACTTGCCCAGCGTGAACGCCATCGACTGGTCGCACGACGCGCTTGCGGCTGCCGGATAGTCGTAGAAGACCGGGCGCATGATCGGATCGCCCAACCGCGCATTCTGGTCGGCCAGCGCGTAGAAATACGGCATCAGCCGATACCGCTCCTCGATGAAGCGGCGGCGGATCGCGAGATGGTCGGGGCCGTCGACCCAGGGCTCGACGCGCGGTGTGCCCGTCGCCGAATGGTTGCGGAACACCGGCGTGAACGCGCCGATCTCGGTCCAGCGCGTGAGCAGGTCGGGGCTCGGGCCCCCTGCGAACCCGCTGACGTCGGCGGCGCTGTAGCCGAAGCCCGACAGGCCGAGGTTGATGATCTGCTGCACCGACAGCTTCAGATGATCCCAGGTCGCGCTGTTGTCGCCGGTCCAGGTCACCGCATAACGCTGCCCGCCGGCATAGCTCGCGCGCGTCATCACGAACGGGCGCTCGTCGGGGCGCAGCTTGAGCAGCCCGTCATAGGTCGCGCGCGTGTTGAGCATGCCGTAGACGTTGTGCGCCTCGCGGTGGTCGGTGATCCGGCCTGCGAAATCGTCGCTGTCGATGTGGTGGCGCGTGTCGAGCGGCATCGTCTTGGTCGGCGTCTCGAAGATCGCCGGCTCGTTCATGTCGTTCCAGAAGCCGGCGATCCCTGCGTCGAGGAACCCCTTATACTGCTCGCCCCACCAGGTGCGCGCGGCAGTCTTGGTGAAGTCGGGGAATACCGACGGGCCGGGCCAGACCGGCGCGACATAGGGGGTACCGTCCGCGTTCTTGATGAACGCGTCGGCCTTCATGCCGCTCTGGTACGGCGCATAGCCCTGCTCGACCGCGGCGATGTGCAGATCGGTGATCGCGACCAACCTGATCCCGTCCGCCTTCATCTCGGTGGCGAGACCGGGCAGGTCGGGGAAGGTCTTGGCGTCGGTCGTGAACGGGCGGTTGCGATCCTGATAGCCGATGTCGAGCCAGATCACGTCGGTCGGCACGCGGTCGCTGCGCAGGCGGGCGGCGATCTGGCGGACCTCGTCGGCGCTGCCATAGCTGTAGCGCGACTGCTGATAGCCGAGCGCCCATTTCGGCGCGAGCGGCGCGTGGCCGGTCAGGTCGGCATAACGCCTAGTAACCTCGGCCATCGAGGGGCCGGCGATGAAGTAATAGTCGATCGGGCCGTCGGGGCCGCCGAACGAGAGCGTCTCGGCGTCGCGGTGGCCGAAATCGAACCAGGTGCGATAGGTGTTGTCGAGCAGGATGCCGTAGCTGCCGCCCGCACCGCCGCTGCCGATAAAGAACGGGATCGACTTGTAGATCGGATCGTCCGCACTGCTGAACCCGAATGCGTCGGTGTTCCAGTCGACAAAGCCGTGGCCGCGCCGGTCGAGCCCCTGCGTCTTGTCGCCAAGGCCGTAGAAATGCTCGGCGATCGGCAGCGTCTTGGCGATCGTGAACGCCTTGCCGTCGGTGCTGACGGGGGCGGCGTCGGCGGAGATGATCTTGCCATCGAGCGTCTCGAACGTGATCGCGCCGCCCGCACCGATGCGGACGCGCACGCTGGCGGTCGTGAACCCGTCGGGGGCGGCGGTCACCTTGGTCGCCTGTTTGCGGGTCGCAGCCGTCACCGCCCAGCTCGCGTCCTCGGCGAACGCGCCGTTCTTGGCGACGCGGACGCGGACGAGGCCGTCGGTCATCGCAGTGATCCGCATGGCCGTCGCGCCTGCACGAACCTCGACGCCATCGCTGCGCGGGGTGAGCGTGGGGGCGGCGAGCATGGTCGTTTGCGCCTGGACGGGGACGCTGCACAGGCCGGCGGTGGCGGCGAGCAGGAGGGCGAGATGTTTCATGCAATATCCTTGAGGTCCGCGGGGCGGAGACGAGAGGCGTGCGACCCGAAATTCATCGCGCATCGGGTCAGGAAATCGTCGATCCGGGTCATGTCGACCGGGTCGATATCCGCACCGGGCGGGATCAGCCGCGCAGGCTCGGGGAAGGTGCCGTAGCCCGCGAACAGGCAGTGCCAGCTGATCGCGGAATAATAGCGGGCAAGCCCGGCGCGCTCGATCGCCGCGACCATGTCGGCGCCGGTGAACCAAGCGGACATCAGCATCTTCAGCTCGTCCGACAGCGCCTCGATGCCGCGCGCGTGCGCCCAATAGCCGGTCGGATCGTCGCGGCGCTGGTTCAGCCGGTAATGCGCGACGATGTAATCGCGGACACCGTCATAGCGTGCGGCGATCCGCGTGTTGAACGCGCTGCGCACCGCGTCCGTCGCGCCGCCTGCGTCCGCCCCGTCGAGGAACGCCTCGACCGTCGCGATCACCAGATGCAGCGCGGTCGCCTCGAGCGGTTCGAGGAAGCCCTGCGCCAGCCCGACCGCGAGCGCGTTGTGCGACCAGCTCTCACGCACGCGACCGACGCGCATCTTGAGGTGGCGGGCGTCGCCAGCCTCGGTCCCGACATGCGCGCGCAGCTCGGCCTCGGCCTGCGCTTCGGTCAGGTGGCGGCTGGAGTAGACATAGCCGTTGCCGATGCGGCTGGTCAGCGGGATGTGCCACGCCCAGCCTGCGGACAGCGCGGTCGCGCGAGTCTGGCTGGGGATCGGCGCGCCGGGGGCGTGCGCGGTCGGCATCACCACCGCGCGGTCGTTAAACAGCGCGGTGGCATAGCTGACGAACGGCACGTCGAGCGCCGTGAAGATCGTGCTGCGAAACCCGCTGGCGTCGACGAAGAAATTCCCCGCGATCCGCCCGCCATCGGTATCGATCAGCGCTGCGATCTGGCCGGTCGGGGTGCGCTCGACGCATGCGATCCGGCGCTGAACATGGTCGACGCCGAGTGTCCCGCTCGCATGCGCGGCGAGGAACGCACCGACCTTGTACGCGTCGAAATGATAGCCGTAGCTTACCTCGAACGGGAAGCTCGCGGCGGGCTGCGGCGCGCAGTACGCAGCGGCGAGGCGGGCGGGGAGCAGGAACCGGTCGGGATGCGCCTCGACATAGCGGCCCGTCCGGAGCGCGCGCGTGTTGTAGAAGAACTGCGATGCGGTGTGGCCGTCGAGCGCGGTCGGGAAGGGGTGGAAATAGCGCTCGTACCCGGCGCGGTCCGACCAGCCATCGAACCCGATCCCGAGCTTGTAGGTGGCGTCGCACGCGGGCATCCACGCGTCCTCGGCGATGCCCAGCGTGTCGAAGAAGTGTTTGAGCTGCGGAGTCGAGCCTTCGCCAACGCCGACGATGCCGATTTCCGGGCTCTCGACCAGCGTGACCCGCATGCCGCGCGCACGCCAGCGATGCGCGATCAGGCACGCGGTCATCCACCCTGCGGTGCCGCCGCCGAGGATGACGATGTGCTGGCCGAGCCCGTCGATCACCGCCGCAGCACCAGCCCCGACAGCGGCGGCAGGCTGGTCGTGTCGGCGCCCTCGGTCGCGAACAGCCTCTCGCCATAGGTCGCGATCCCGGTCGGCCAGTCGCGAGGCTGCTCGCCCAGATTGAACGTGCAGAGCAGAGTCTCGTCGTCGCACACGCGCTCGAACGCGATCACCGCCTCGTCACTGTGCACGATCCGCAGGCTGCCTGTCCGCAGCGCGGGATGCGCTTTCCGCGCGGCAATCAGCGTCCGGGTCCAGTGCAGCAACGACGTCGCGTCGGCCTCCTGCACGTCGACTGCGATCCCCCGGTGGTCCTCGCCGAACGGCAGCCAGGGCCGCGTGCTGCCGAACCCGAGATCCGCTGCCGCGCCGATCCACGGCATCGGCGTGCGCGCGCCGTCGCGTGACAGCGTCAACGGCCAGTTGGCGATCGCCTCGGGATCGAGCAGGTCGGCAAACGCGATGTCGACCTGGGTTAGCCCCAGTTCCTCGCCCTGGTACAGGAAGATGTTGCCGCGCAGCGCGACCAGCAGCAGCATCTTCATCCGCGCGAACGCATCGCTTCGGTCGGGCGTCGTCCAGCGCGAGATCGCGCGCGGCGCGTCGTGGTTCTCGAACGCCCAGCTCGGCCAGCCGAGCCCTGGCGTATCGGGCCAGTTGCCGACCGCATCGACGATCAGCTCGGGCGTCAGCCGGTCCGCGTACAGGAAGTCGAATCCGTACGCGCTGTTCAGACGTCCGTTGCCGCCGGTGAACAGCTTCATCTCGCGGTCGCTGTCGTCGCCGCCGACTTCGGCGACCGTGAACCCGGTGCCATGCGCGTCGAGCAGCGCGCGAATCCGCTCGATGAAGCCGACGATATCGGGATGGCTCTGGTTGTGGAGCTTCAGCTGGAAATCGAACGACCGCGTGCGCGCGCGGTTGGTCGCGGGCGCGGGCGGATTGTCGGTCAGCGCGGGGTCGTGCATCGCGAAGTTGATCGCATCGAGGCGGAAGCCGTCGACGCCGCGATCCAGCCAGAACTTCGCCGTGCCGATCAACGCGTCCTGCACCGCAGGGTTGTGGCCGTTGAGCTGCGGCTGGTCCTTCAGGAAATTGTGCAGGTAATATTGCCCGCGCCGCGCATCCCACGTCCAGGCCGGGCCGCCGAACACCGACTGCCAGTTCGAGGGCGGGGTGCCGTCGGGTTTCGCGTCCGCCCAGACATACCAATCCGCCTTGTCGCTGCTGCGCGACGCGCGGCTCTGGCGGAACCAGTCATGCTCCTCCGACGTGTGCGAATAGACCTGGTCGATGATGATCTTGAGGCCCAGCGCATGCGCGCGCGCGATCAGCGCGTCGAAATCGTCGAGCGTGCCGAAGATCGGATCGACGTCGCGGTAATCCGACACGTCATAGCCGAAATCCTTCATCGGCGAGGTGAAGAACGGCGACAGCCACACCGCATCGACGCCGAGCGCGGCGACATAGTCGAGATGCGCAGTGATGCCGTTCAAGTCGCCGATCCCGTCGCCATTCGCATCGGCGAAACTGCGCGGATAGATCTGGTAGATCGTGGCGCCCTTCCACCAGGGCGTCGTCGGTGTCTCGGTAGCGGTCATCGGTCTCGATCGTAGAAGGGGGGCGTCGGCGACGGTCATGCCGCAAGGCTCGCGGCGGCGGCGCAATGCTGGGCGACGAACGCCGCATGGTCCTGCATCTGGTTCGCCTCGCGCGCGTTCAGTTTGTCGATCGTGTCCATGAATTCGCCCAGGTCCGCGGTCGATATCGCGTCCGCCAAGGGATGATGGCCGTCCGGCACGATGCCTTGCCCGGCCAGCACCTGCAGCCAGCCGACTTCGGTGAACAGCTCCTCATGCTCGCGCACGATGTGGCCGTTGCCGCGCCACAGTTCGATCTTGGTGGCCAGCGTATCGGGGACGGCCATGTCGCGGCATGCGCGCCAGAACGGCGTGTCGTCGCGTGTCGTCGCCTTGTAGTGGAGGACGATGAAGTCGCGGATGCGCTCGTATTCGAAGTCGCTCTGGCGGTTGAACTCGGCACGATCGACCTCGGCGATGACGCGGCCGGGCAACAGTTTTAACAGCCGCGCGACCGCCGACTGGATCAAGTGGATGCTGGTCGATTCGAGCGGCTCCATGAACCCTGCCGCCAGTCCCAGCGCGACGACATTGTGGTTCCACATCCGCTTGCGGCGACCGGTGCGGAACGTGATCGTGCGCGGATCGGCCATCGCCGACGTGTCGAGCCCGCGCAGCAGCGTCGCGGTCGCCTCGTCCTCGCTCAAATGCGCGCTCGAATAGACGACGCCGTTGCCGGTCCGGTGCTGCAACGGGATCCGCCACTGCCAGCCGGCGCCATGCGCGGTCGAGCGCGTGTACGGTGTGAACTTTTCGCTGCGCGCAGACGGCACCGCGATCGCGCGATCGCACGGCAGCCAGTGCGTCCAGTCCTCATACCCCGTGCCGAGTGCTTCCTTGATCAGCAGCCCGCGAAAGCCGGTGCAGTCGATATACAGGTCGGCGGCGACGGTCGTGCCATTCTCGAGCACCAGCCCGGATACGTCGCCGCTATCGCCGTCGCGCGTCACGCGGACGATCTTCCCCTCGATCCGGTTGACGCCGCGCGTCTCGGAATAGCGCCGCAGATAGCGCGCATAGAGAGCCGCATCGAAATGATAGGCGTACGGCATCGACGCCAGCGCGCGGGACGTGCGCGCAGGCCCGCGCTGCATTCGCCCGGCCATCGCGGCATGCGTGTTGAGCGAGTAGGCACCCAGATCGCCGGCGAGCCCGAGCGACCGCGCGCGCAGCCAATATTGGTGGAACGGCAATAGCCCGACATCGCGCCCGACATCGCCGAACGCATGCATGTAGCGATGGCCCGGCTTGAACCAGTCGACGAACTCGATGCCGAGCTTGAACGTACCGCCGGTCGCACGGAGGAACGCATCCTCGTCGAGCCCGAGCGCATCGTTGAACAGGTGGATCTGCGGGATCGTCGCCTCGCCGACACCGACCGTGCCGATCGCATCGGACTCGATCAGGTCGATCTCGTATCCGGTCTCCAGAAACCGCGCGAACGTCGCCGCCGCCATCCAGCCGGCGGTACCGCCGCCGGCTATCACGATACGCAAAGGGTGATTGGCCATCGTCTGCGTCCCCGCCTCGAAACCGTCAGGTGCCGCCATTGCGGAGCAAGCGCGGGGCGGCATCAACCGCCCCGCTATCGGCATCAGAACTTGTAGGTGATGCCAACATAGTAATCGCGGCCATAGCGCTGGTAGTCGATCACCTGGCGCGGGTCGTCGTTCTGGTACGTCACAAACGGCCGGTCGGTCAGGTTCTTCGCCTGCGCGAGGATCGAGAAGCCCTTCAGCACGCCTTCCTGGAACTCATAGCCGATCTGCGCATCCAGAATGCCTTCCGACTTGGCGGTGCGATAGGTCGGCGTCGCCGACAGCCCCGCGACCTCCGCCAGGAACGACGAGCGGTAGCGATAGTTGGCGCGCGCCTGAAAGCCCCATTTCTCGAAATACACCGTGCCGCTGCCGGTCCATTTGGACAGGCCGGGCAGCGTGATCGGTTCGGGAGAATTGGCGAACTTGATCGTCGAGTCGGTATAGTTGCCGCTGACGAACATCCCGAACCCGTCGAGCGCGCTGGTGAGCTTCTTGAACGGCAACGACAGCGTCGCCTCGACGCCCAGCACTTCGCCACGACCGGTGTTGGCGGGTGCGCTGACGTTGCCGATGTTCTGGCCGGCCGCGAGCACCGTCGCGCGCTGCGCCGGGGTCAGCGCCCCCAGCAGCGACGTGAAGTCGAACGCATAGCTGTTGTTCGGATCGACGAAGTCGGTCAGTCGCTTGAAATAGCCCGACAGCGCGACATAGCCGCCGCCGTCGAAATATTTCTCGGTCGAGATGTCCATGTTGATCGACTTGTACGGGCGCAGCGCGACGTTGCCGCCGGTCGACGAGAAGACCGGGAACAGCCCCGCCGGCGTGCGACCGATGTTGGGCAGGTTGATGCTGACGTCCTGCGTCACGCGCTCTTGGTCGAGACGCGGACGGACCATCGTCTGCGACGCACCCAGCTTCACATAGCCGCCGTCGATCAGCTCGACCGACAGCGTACCCGAGGGGAGGATGTCGGTGTACTTCTCGGTCTGGTCGGCGGGCGCGATCGTGACCACGCTGTTCACGACGCTCGCGATCTGCCCGACGGAGCGCTGGTCGGACCGGATGACCTGCACGCCGAGCGCGCCCTTCAGCGCCTTGCCGCCCACTTCGCCGTCGATGTTGAGTTTCGCATAGCCGGTATAGACGTTCTCGATCACGCGGTTGTCGCGCACCAGCGCCGACGGCCGGTTGTCGAACGCCGGCGTCAGTGCGTTCGCGTAAACCGCCAGCGGGTCATAGGTCAGCATCGCGGGGATGCCGAGATAGTCGAGCGCGATGTTCTTGCCGAGCAACGCGTCGGTCGGGACCGCCAGGCTGGTGGGCGTGCCGCTCGTCACGGTGCAGCCCGTGCCTGCGCCCTTGGGGCAGAGGAAGTAGGAGGTGTAAGCGCTGGTCTTCTCGCGACGGCTATAGTTGGCGCCGACCTCCCAGCCCTTGACGACGCTGCCCTCGAACTCGCCGTTCAGGCTGGCGCGGAGCGACTTGAGGTCGTCCTTGAAGCTCGGCTGGTTGAGGAAGCCCGCCTGGACGACCGCGGTCGTACCGTTGTTGCCCCAGCCTTGCGGGTCGGTCAGCTTGAAGGTGTTCGTGTTGGTGTAGTCGAGCGTCGGCACGATCTTGTAGGTGCCGTTGCCGTTCTGCGTCACGCTCACGCGGTCGGCGACGCCGCTCTTGGCGAAGCCGGTGCCGGTGTTGGTCTCAAGCAGGAAGTCGGTGCGCTTCGCCTTGCTCCAGCTAGCATCGACGTTGAGGTGGATGCTGTCGGTCAGCTTGAGGTCGTTGTTCCAGCCGAGCGAGAGGTTCTCCGCCTTGCGCTGGTTATAGTCGTTGCGCTGCACCGCGAAGACGTTGGTGAAGGTGGTCGCCGTCGCGAACCCGTCGGCGACCGTAAGGCCGCTCTGCGTCGGATCGGAAAAGCCGAGCGGGAATTCGATGCCGCGCAGCCGCTGCGTTTCCTCGAAATGCGAATAGAGCGCGTCGAAGGTCGAGTGGAAATTGTCCGACGGCGCCCATTCGACCGTGCCGACCGCGCCGTAGCGCTTGAGCTCGTTCGACTGCACATAGGGCTTGGCGCCGCCCAGCACATAGGGGGAGGCGGCGGTGCCGCTGCCGGCATAGCCCCAGGCATTGTAGCGCTCGTCCTGCGACGGGGTCTGCGTGGCGGACACGCCGATCGCGACGCCCAGCGTGTTGTCGAGGAACTTGTCGACATAGGTCGCCGACGCGCGATAGCCGTACCGCGATGAATCCGGGTTCAGATTGTCGATGCCGTTCATCTGCCCGCGCGCATTGATCGCGAACACCCGGTTCGACTGATCCAGCGGGCGCAGCATGCGCAGGTCGACCGTGCCCGAGATGCCCGCCGCGATCAGCGACGCGTCGGCGGACTTGTAGACATTGACGTTGCGGAAGAATTCCGACGGGTACTGGTCATATTCGACGCCGCGATTGTCGCCGACGGTGACCTGCTCGCGGCCGTTGAGCAGCGTGGTCGAGAAATCGGGGCCGAGGCCGCGGATCGACAGGCGCTGGTCGCGACCCTCGAGGCGCTGTGCGGTGACGCCGGGCAGACGGGCAAGCGAGTCGGCGATCGACACGTCGGGCAGCTTGCCGACGTCTTCGGCGGAGACCGAGTCGACAATCAGCACCGACTCGCGCTTGATCTTGGCGGAGGATGCGAGGCTGGCACGGATGCCGGTGACGACGATGTCACCGCTGCCCGACGCGTCGTCCTGTGGCGCTGCGGGTACCGCGTCGGCTGGTTGCGGGGTCGGATCGGCGACGGTGGTCACCGCCTCGACCTGTGCGGCGGCGGTTGGATTGGCGTTTGCGGTGCCGGGCGTCGTGGTCGACGGCGCGACCTGCGCGAACACGGCATGGCTCGGCAGGATCAGGGCGGCGGCGAGCGCGGTGGCGCTGGCGCACCGCGTGAGGCGGCTGCGCCGGGCGCAAGGCGAGGCGGTCTTCGCGCGGGCGCGGCTCGGTTCAAACTGGTTCATGACATCCCCTTCGGCGAGACAAATCCCGCGCATCCTCAACTATTTGCGTCAGTGTCCTCGACGTCGTGCAGGCGCGTCGATTGTCCTGGTGATGCTGTATCGATGACGGCGTCGCGACAAAAGGAGTCGGCATACGTATTCACGCGCCGCATGCTGCGGGCGCGACAGGGTGGCGCGATCAGTCGTCGGACAGGAACAGGTTCAACGTCAGACGACCGACGAGCGGATCGGCGCTGAGCGTCACCTGGGGCGGCAGGTCGGCGCAGTGCAGCGTGTTGCCGGCGTAGATCAGCGCGCGGTTGAACCGGGCGGGCTGTACCGCAATCCGTTCGTACAGGGCTGTATCGCCAGCGATATACGCAGCGTCGGGCAAACCATGCGTCTGGACTTCGCAATCGAGGTGCGCCTTGAACCGATCGAGCCTTGTCGCGTCGACACTCTCATAGCCAGTCACCCGCTGACGGTAGAACGCCGTACCGCCCTGTTCGCCGTGGCCGAGAAACAGAAGCATGGCGATCCGACGCGGCTCGACTCCATCGAAATGCGGCAGGCGCTGGATCGGCGCGAGTTCGGCGGGCGCGGTCGTGACCAGCGAATAATAGGCTTCGGATACTGCCGGCGCGGGGTCGAGCCCAAAATGCTCGGCGAGCAGCGGTGCGATCCGGCGCCGCATCGTCTCGGCGAGCCGCGGCGGGACCGGCGCGCGTACGCCCGGATAATGCGGACCGATCATCCCCATTTTCAGACTCGCGGCATCCTCTCGCAGGCCTTGGGGATCGGACCAGAAGTCGTCGATCGCGATCAGCGGGCGGCGTTCCTCGCCCTGAACGTGGATGGTGGCTGCCGCGTCGATCATCCCCGCGTCCATGCCGCGCGCTCGCCGATTAGGAAAGCCCTCGATCTCGCTCCAGCGTTGCGCGACGGCCGCGGCACCGGATTCGGGGAACGCACGCTTCGCGTCGGCGACGCGGTCGTTGTCGTTGTCGACCGAGACGACGATCTCGCCCGACAGGGCTGCATCGTCGCGCGTTTCGGGGACGGGGCCTTGCCGGCGGCGTCCGACCCCGCAGTGTCGCTGCCCGCGCCGTTGGCGGCGTCTTCAGTCGAGATCAGGATCTGTGCGCGCTCAGTCACCTGTTCCCGGACGAGGCGTTCGACCGTCATCTCCGCATCGCGTTGGGTATCGAACTTGGCGGGGAGGGCGATCGACAGAGCTGGCTCCAGTTGCAGATGTCGTCACAGGATCAGGCTGGACACACGTCGGCGGTGTGTGAGGAACGGTGCCGCCGCTCCTGCGACGCCGCCGCAGCGAGATAGTCGAGAAAATTGATGAGTTCAGTACGCCGGCTGGCTTCGTCCGCGAACGCGCGATCGATCCCCAGCGCCCACAACAACGAGCGCCGGTCGGGATCGTCATGCAGCGCATCGAGCAGCGTTGCGATGCGCTCGACCGCCGTCTCGGTTTCGGCAAGCCCCGCCTCGACGATTTCCGCCGCCTGCCGCCGTAATGCTATGGCGATCTCGCCGGGGGCCAGTTCGGGATGATATTGGACGCCCCAGAACACCCCGCCGTCATGGCGGATCTCGGCGGCCTGGATCGCCGTGACCGCATTGCTCGCGAGCAGCGTCGCATCCGCCGGCAAAGACTCGACCTCGTCGCCGTGGATCGCGGGCGCGTCCCAACAGGCGGCGCGATTGGCCAGCAGCGGGTGGTCGCGCCCCGCGGCAGTCTTGGTAATACGGCGTGCGATCCCGGCCTCCATTCGCTCGGGCATCTTGCGCACGGTTCCTCCCGCCGCGGCGACCGCGAGCTGAAGTCCGGCGCAGGAGCCGAACGATGGCGTACCCGATGCGAACACGGTTTGCATGAAGGTGATCTGGCGGCGCACCTCCGGGGTGTCGTCATAGACGTGCAGGGGTGATCCGGTAACGAACACCGCGTCGAACCGGCGCAGCTCGTCCGCTTGAAAAATGTCCGCATCGTCGTCGGCAGGCGCGACGATCGTGATTGCCGCTTCCGGGCGGAGTTGCCGCAGGGTCGCGGCATAGGTCTCGCCCGAACTCTTGCCCGCATGCCGCCGCCGCGCCGCGCGCTCGTCGGCTGTCTCGCTTTCGGCCACCAGAAAATGCAGCAATACCGGTCCTTTGCGCAGCGTCGTCCCAGGCCCAAAGGATGCGTGCGGATTATGCCCGCCAGGATTCGTATAAATCCAGGTCAGGCTGGTGTCGGTTCGCCGAGCCGCCCCGTTCTGGTGGTCGGGCCGCAATCCCGCATATCTTTTCGATGCCAAGCTAATTCATGCCGCCGCCGAGCGCAGCCCGTTGTCGAAAGTATCTGCACGTGGAAAATGGCACGCTCGGCACATGCGTATGTGCGCGGCAACGTCGCCAAATTCTACGATCGGGTCGATGCTTCGCCGGGCGCCCGGCGCGTAACGGCGTGGCCAGCGATCTCGATTGTCGGCGAGGCGGTCAAAGCGGGGCGCTATCTCGCCTTCGTCGTCGGCAAGGCGCATGCCCGGCAGATGGACGACGCCGTGCCGCAGGGCTGGCTGGCGATGCTGGAGACGATCGGCGCAGGTTGATGGCCGCGACGGCCCGGCTGTGGGACAGCGTCGTCTCGCTCGCTGGTCCGCGCGAGGCGGGTATTTCGCAGGGTACGATTACCGTCGCTGCGGCATAGCAACCCTCGTCGTCGCTACGGCGCCCAGGATCATTAGCGCCCCGCCGAGATACAGGATGTTGCGCGGCTCGCCGCCGAGCACCGAATGGTAGAAGAGCGGCACTGTCAGGCTCTCGATGATCATCGGGATGACGATGAACATGTTGAAGATCCCCATATACACGCCGTTGCGCTCGGGCGGAATCATGTCGATCAGCATGATGTACGGGTTGCCCATCATGCTCGCCCAGCCGATGCCGATCCCCAGCATCGCCACGAACAGCCCCGCCTCGTCGCGGATACCGGGGATTGCCAGCATCGCCACGCCCGACGCGAGCAGGCAGGCGGCATGCGCGCTCTTGGCGCCCCAGCGCCGCGCGAGCGGGACCAGCGCGATCGCCGCGACGAACGCGACGGCGTTGTAGAAGGCGCCGAGCTGGCCGACGGTCAGGACGGTATCGCGGAACGCCGTGCTCTTGGCATCCGACGTGCCGTGCAGCGACCGCGCGACTGCGAAGGTGATGAACTGCCAATAGGCGAACATCGCATACCATTGGCACAGCATCGCCAGCGCCAGCTGCCGCATCGGCCTGGGCATCTCGACCAAAGCGGTCCGCAGGTCGCGGAGCGTGCCGCCGAGCGTCAGCGGCTCCTTCGCCAGCCGCGCCTTCTCCTCCTCAGGCAAGGGCAGCTCGGGCACGCGCAGTACCGACCATAGGATCGTCGCCAGCGACAGCACCGCGCCGATCAGGAATGCGATCCGGGTGATGTCGGGAATCCCGTTGCCATCGACCGCGTCCTTGTTGAACCCGATCCACACCAGCAGCGACGGCGCGAGATAGGACAAGGTCTGGGCGAGCCCCGTGAACGCCGATTGTGTCAGGAAGCCCGCGGCGCGCTGGTCGTCGGGCAGGCGATCGCCGACATAGGCGCGGTATGGCTCCATCGTCACGTTGTTGGCCGCATCGAGCACCCACAACAGGCTGGCCGCCACCCATAGCGTCGGGCTGTACGGCATGGCGAGCAGGCACAGGCTGCACAGCACCGCGCCGATCAGGAAATAGGGTGTGCGTCGACCGATCCGGGTAGAGGTCCGGTCGCTCATCGCGCCGATCAGCGGCTGGATCAGCAGCCCGGTCATCGGCCCGGCGAGCCACAGCAACGGCAGGCTCGCCTCGTCC
>NZ_LMLD01000011.1:1170831-1231401 GCF_001421825.1 Sphingomonas sp. Leaf38
AGCCATAGATCGGCGCCATGTTCGCCTGCTGCAGCCCGAACGAAAATTGCAGCCCGAGAAAGCCGAGGTTCATCTCGATCAGCCGCATCAGCGACAGGCGGGGTTTGGTCATGAGGCCGAGGTTCATCATCGTCATGCCTTCTCTACCATTCCGATACGACACCCTTCCTGTTCCACCGCGGAGGCGGGGGTCCAGGAGTCTCGAACACCGGCTCGCGGGACTCTGTTCTCCAGCCTACGCGGGAGAACAGATAGGGTCGCGTGTATCACCCGGCCGGGCCAGCCCATATTACACCCCAAGGCTCGATCGTCAGCGTGTCGCCGCAAGCTCTGCCCGAGACCCGATCCCGCCATCCGACGAGCCCATCGACCGCCACCGAAGCATTGGAGAAGTTCAGGAAGACGCGGTCGCTGCCACAGCCGATCCCGAGCAGGGCAGGGGAGTCCGTCGCGATCGCCACAGGCGATCCGGCTCCGCCGCTGGCGATCCGTGCGGCGCGCAACGTGGCCAGATCGCCACTGATCCGTCGCGCGGCCGGGCCGTCGAGCGCCGCCCAGTCCATGTCGGGCCGGTGCAGCCAGCGGCCTTCATGTGCTCGCTCGGGATCGTCCAGATAACGGGTGTCGTTCAGCAGCCCGGCTTCGTCGCCCATATAGGTCGTCGCCAGACCACCACTCGCGATCGACAGCGCATTGAGCAGCGCGATCCGGCGAAACGCCATCTCCCGCGCATCGTCGTCCGCTGCCGCTTCGAGCCCGGCCAGTGACGCCATCGTCCCGTTCGAGCCATGCAGCACCGATCCGTCGGACTGAAACGGCGCGCCGCGCGCCCAGCTGCCGTCGCCGCCTTCTAGGAACCGCGCCGCCGTCTTGAGCCGTGCGACCGGATCCGGATCGATCCCGGCGAGATCGCCGATCACCGCGCCCCAGCCGATATCGTCGTGGCAGCGCGCATAGCTCAGCCAGTTGGCGCCGCGCGGCAACCCGCCGCTCGCCCCGACGATCGCATGCGGCAGCGTGGCGGACTGTTCGGCGAGCGCGACCCAGCCTGCGACCATCAGCGAATTATTGTAGACGAGATGGCATTCGGGTTCGAACCCGCCATCCCAGTCCGCGCCCTCGTCCGCGCCGAAATAGGGCGGGACCAGCGCGGTCGGCACGATCGCTTCCGCCTTGAGCAGCGTCGCCGGCGCGACGATATCGAGCGCGGCACGCAGCGCCCGGACGATGAAATGCGCCTCTGGCCGGTTGCGGCAATCGGTACCCAGCTGTTTCCACAGGAAGGCGATCGAATCGAGCCGGAACGCCTCGAACCCGTGGTTTGCCAGCCGCAGCATCGTATCGACGATCGCGAGCATGACCTCGGGGTTCGACCAGTTCAGATCCCATTGGAACGGGTAGAAGGTCGTCCAGACCTGTCCGCCCATCGCCGGGACCGCAGTGAAATTGCCCGGCGCGGTCGTCGGGAACACCTCGGGGAGGGCGGCCTCATAGGCCTGCGCCTCGTCGTCGCCGAGTACGTGGTAGAAGGCGCGATAGTGCGGATCGCCCGCCTGCGCGGCCTTCGCCCAGGGGTGATCGTCCGCGGTGTGATTGAGCGCGAGATCGACGCACAGGCTGATCCGCCCGGCGCGCAGCCGTGCCGCGAGCCGCTCGACATCGGCCATCGTCCCGAGCCGCGGCTCGATCGCCAGATAGTCGGCGACCGCGAAGCCGCCGTCGCTGTCACCCGCGCGCGCCTTGAGCAGCGCGAGCAGGTGCAGATACCGGACGCCGAGCGATTCCAGATGGTCGACCCGCTCGGTCAGCCCGTCGACCGTCCCCGCAAACCGGTCGACATAGGTCGAATAGCCCAGCATGTCGGGCGCGACGAACCAGTCGGGATCGGCCAGCCGCGCGGTGTCGAGCGCGGCCAGTGCGTCCGGGCGTTCGGCCGCCCGGTCGCGCAGGATCTGTTCCATCCGCGGCCAGAGCGCCGCCAGCCGGTCCGCCCCGTACAGCCGTTCGAGCTGGCGTTTCAGGCGGGCGGCCAACGCCTCCAGGCGGCGCTCGGTCGAGGATGGCGTCATGGTCACCGGTCCGATCAGAAGCCGACGCGGACCGCGGCGGAGATCGTCCGGCCGGTGATCGAGCGTGCGCGGACGATGCCGTTGCTCGGGATGTTGCCCTCTTCGGCCTCGGTGATCCCCTTCACGTCGAACAGGTTGTTGCCGTTGACCGACAGCGTGACGTTGTCCGCCGGGCGCACCGACACGAACGCGTTGACCTGCGTATAGCCGGGCATCTTGAGACCGTTATTATCCTGCGCGAAGCTGTCGGTCGTACCGATCACGTTCGCGCCGACGGTCAGCCGGCCTACATCGACCTGCGGGGTCGCCTGGAAGATGAACTTGGCCTGGCGACGCGGGCGGTTGCCCTCGACCGCAGGGTTGAGCACATCCTTGGTGATCTCGGCATCGGTATAGGTGCCGCCCGCCGACAGCGAGAACGGCCCGCGTGCGATCCGACCCTCGAGCTCGACGCCCTTGGCTTCATATTCGCGGTTGAAGAAACGCTGCGTCGTCGCCTCGAAATTCTGCTCCTCGGTACGCGCCCAGAATCCCGTGGCGTAGAGCGAGAGGCCGTTCTGACGATATTTGAACCCGCCTTCGAGCTGGCGGACGAAATCGACTGCGGCGCCCTGGTCGGTCAGGCCGCCAGTCCGCGTGTTGATCGACGGGCCGAACAACAGGCGATCGGCATTGGCGCGGCCGCCGCGGCTGTAGCGCGCGAACACCGCGGTGGTGTCGGTCAGGCGATAGTTCGCGCCGCCCGAATAGGACAGATAGTCGTAATTATAGTTCAGCGGCGACCGAACGTTCGGGATCACCGCGACCTGGCGCTCGGGGGCCGAGATCACGCCGTCGCCGTTGATGTCGAACGTCGTGATGCCGTTGCCGAAGCCAGCGCCCAGATCCGCACCTGCAACGCTGCCGCGTGCGCGACCGAAGTCATAGCGCAGCGAACCGTCGATGTTGAACCGGCCGATTTCCAGCCCGAGCTGCGCGAACGGCGCGTAGGTCGTGTAGTCGAGATCGTACGACCGGCGGCAGCAATTGCCGAAGAAGCTCGCCGAATAGCCCGGTACGCCGTTCTGCGTGACCGGCACGCCGGCAGCGGTGCGGACATTGACCAGCTCGGATCGGCCATTGTCGGCGACGGTCTGAACGAACGAGGTCCACAGCCAGTCGCTCTTGATGTCCTGACGCGAGGCATAGAAGCCGCCGGTGATCGACAGCGATCCGGTACCCACCGGCACCGAGCCGTTGAGGCGGATGTCGTTGGTGATGTTGTTCAGGCTCTTCAGGTCGACATCGAACAGCACGACGTTGGCAAGCAGGCCGTTGCCGTTGAGCGACGCGGGGTTGGCGATCCGCTGGCCCGCCTGCGATCCGCTTGCGTAGAAGAGCTGCGCCCCTGCGCCGCCGATGCCGTTGGCGATCGACTGCGCCGACCCGACGGCGGCGGGGAAGGGCGAGGTGAAGCCGCCCGAAATGTCTGAATAGCGGAACCGCTCGACCACGTTCCAGCCGTCCGCAACCGGGATCTGCGTCTCCAACCCGGCCGAATAGACCACCGGATGCTGGCCGTCGGCGATCGAGCGCGTGACGAGCTTGTTGTCGCCGTCGAGCGTCTGCACGGTGCGGATGTTGCCGCTGTGCAGCGTGCCGTTGTTGATCGAGAAATTAGTGATGTTACGATAGGTCGGGTCGCTGTCGGAGCCGGTGACCTGCACCGGGTTCGGCAGATAGCCGATCGCGCGGTCGTCGAGATACTTGCCGTACAGCCGGACATAGCCGCCGTCGCCGAACGACTTGGTGATGTTCGCCTTGAACTGGCCGCCCTTCACGCCGTCATACCCGACCTGCCGCTGGCCGTCGCCGATCCGGTAGAAGCCGCCGAAGTGATAGGTCAACGAGTCGGACAGCTTGCCGCCCTGGTCGAAATCGACGCGGAATTCGCGGTAGTCGAGCCCGCTCGACAGCTGGAACGCGCCGCCTTCCTGCTCGCCAGTCTTCGACAGGAAGTTGATGACGCCTCCCGGCGAGTTCGAGGCGAAGGTCGAGGCCGATCCGCCGCGCACCGACTCGACCGTCCGCACGTTGAAATCGGCGCGCAGGAAGATGTCGGCGTTACCGAAGGTGATGTCGCCGAATTCGAGGATCGGCAGGCCGTCCTCCTGCAGCTGCAGGAACTTCGAGCCGCCCGACGCGACCGGCAGGCCGCGCACCGAGATGTTCGCGTTGCCATCGCCGCCTGACGCCTCGACACGGATGCCGGGCAGGTTGCGCAGCAGCTCGCCCGAGGTGCGCGGTGCGAGCTGGATCAGCGCATCCGACGTGATCGAGCTGGTCGTGATCGAGGTGTTCAACCGGTTCGTGCCGCGCGCGACCGCGGTGACGACGATGTCGTCCTGCGGGACGTCAGCGGCCGGGGCAGCGGGTGCGGCGGTGGGGTCAGCCTGCGGTGCGATCTGCGCAGCTCCGGCGGTGGCGAACGACGCGGCGGCGATGCCGGCCAGCAATGCGTGACGAACTTTCATGCGATCCTCCCTGCGACGGCTTTCTGAGAAGCCCAAGGCCGCCTCCTACCTCCATCACAATCGATTGCAACCGATTCTTGCAATCGATTGCAAGAATCAGGCGGATTGTCGCTGGATCAAGGTCGGTGGCACGATGGCGGACTCGGCCGGCGCCCCGGCGATACGCTTGAGCAACCGGTCGACCATCAGTTCGGTCCCGATTTCAAGGTCCTGGCGGATCGTCGTCAGCGATGGCGAGGTATGTGCCGCCAGCGTGACGTCATCATAGCCGATCACCGCCGTCGTCCCGGGAATGTCGATCCCAGCCTCGGTCAGCGCGCGCAGCACGCTCATCGCAGCGACATCGGACGCAGCGAAGATTGCATCGGGGATCGCATCGTGGATCGCGCCGGTGGCGAGCCGCGCGGTGATCGCGGCATGCACTACTTCGGGCGTCATCGGCGTCGCGAGCACTTCGCACGGCAGGCCCGCTTCTTCGGCCGCCGCCGCGAACCCGCCCAGCCGGTCCGCGAACTCGGGCGGGGCAGGGTCGCCGACGAACAGCAGCCGTTTGCGTCCCTGCGCGATCAGATGTTCCGCCGCCATCCGGCCGCCCGCAAAATTGTCGGATCCGATCGTCAGGTGATGTTGCCCTTCCCGTTTCGCGCCCCACACCACGAGAGGACGATAGCGTTGCGCGACGCGCTCGATCGCCGCGAACTGATCCGACTGGCCGACGAGCAGCAGCCCATCGATCCGCCC
This sequence comes from Sphingomonas sp. Leaf38, assembly GCF_001421825.1. Lineage (NCBI taxonomy): Bacteria > Pseudomonadati > Pseudomonadota > Alphaproteobacteria > Sphingomonadales > Sphingomonadaceae > Sphingomonas > Sphingomonas sp. Leaf38. Next base: position 1,176,155 of record NZ_LMLD01000011.1, read on the forward strand.
GCTGTCGACCAGTCGCTCGAGCCAGTCGTCGGCATCGGGGATCACGCGCGACAACAAGATATCGTAGCCGCGCTCGACCAGCAGGTCGGCAAGGAATCCGAGGAGCGACAGGAAAAACGGATCGGTCAGATGCTGCGTCTTGGCGTGACCGAGCGGCAGGACGAGGCCAATCGCGCCCGTGCTCTTCATCCGCAGGTTGCGCGCGAGTTGGTTGGGGCGCACGTCGTGCTCGCGGGCCAGCGCCCTGATCCGCGCCTGCGTCCGCGCATTGACCGAGCTGTGCCCCGCCAGCGCGCGCGACACGGTCGCGGTCGAAACTCCGGCGAGTACGGCCAGATCGGCGAGTTTCATGGAGATAGCACGTCCTCGTTATCACGCGATGTTGATCTCGATCGTACAAGCCGCGCCGGCATGCCGCAATCAGCGCGCGGCGGGCATGCCGCGGGTGTGACATTGGCGGCCGATGGCGGGCGTTCGACCGTTGCGATGGTACGGGCCGTAGCCTAGATGTCTGGCACTTAGCGATATTCGAGGCGGCCTTGACTGATACGACCGATCGCGCCGTCGAAAGCGCACCCAAATTGACTGCGGATGCCGAGCGGATCGCAGCCGAGGTGCTGGGCCAGGACGTCGGCACCGATCCGTTCGTTGCCGCGGTACGCGCGACGCGGATGCCGATGATCATTACCAACCCGCGGCTTCCCGACAATCCGGTGGTTTTCGCCAACAACGCGTTCTGCCGGCTCAGCGGCTACACCCGTGAGGAGATTCTCGGCCGTAACTGCCGTTTCCTGCAGGGACCGGAGACCGACCCGGCCACGGTCGCCAAGATTCGCGAGGCGGTGCGTCGCGTCGAATCGATCGAGATCGACATCCTGAACCAGCGTAAGGACGGCGACACGTTCTGGAACCGGCTGCTGATGGCGCCGGTGTACGATACCGAAGGCATGCTGGCCTATTTCTTCGCCAGCCAGGTCGACGTGACGATCGAGCGCGAGCGGTTGACCGGACTCGAGGCGAGCAACGCCTCGCTGATGGCGGAATTAACCGACCGGCTGCGATTGCAGAAGGAGCAGGAACGCGAGTTGGCGTTCACGCTGAAGGCTGCGCGGTTCGGTACCTGGACGCTCGACATCACCGGGTGCCAGCTGATTTCGTCGGAGACCTGCAAGGAGATATTCGGACGCCCGCTCGACCAGCCGTTCACCTATGACGACCGGCTGGCCGCGATCCATCCCGACGATCGTGATAAAAGTGCGGCGGAAGTCGCCCGCTGCATCGCCGATAGCACCGATTACGACGTGGTCTATCGCATCCGCCGGCCCGACGACGAGGTTCGCTGGATCGCGTCGCGTGGCCAGCCCTTCTTCGACGCCGACGGCAATCCATTACGCATCGCCGGTGTCTCGACCGACATCACGGTGCAGCGCCGCAGCGAAATCCTCAGCGCCGCGCTGGTCGAACTGAGCGACGTGTTCCGCGATACCGAGCAGCCCGACGATATCGCGTTCGCCGCGGCGCGGATCATCGGTGAAACGCTCGAAGGCAGTCGCGCAGGCTTTGGCGAGATCGATCCCGCCAGCGAGACGGTCACGATCGTCCGCGAATGGAGCGCGCCGGGCGTGATGCCCTTGGAGGGTAGCTTCGCGCTCCGCGATTACGGGTCGTATATCGACGACCTGATCCTTGGCGAAGAGGTCTGCGTCGAGGATGCGCGCACCGATCCCCGGACCGTGGAGGCCGCGCAGGCGCTCGAGGCGCTGGATGCGCGTGCGATCATCAACATGCCCGTGATGGAGAATGGCCGGCTCGTCTCGATGTTGTATTTGGGGCACGGCGGCGCGCGGCAGTGGCGTCCGGACGAGGTCGTGTTCATCCGTGAGGTTGCCGAGCGCACGCGAATTGCGACCGAGCGCCGCCGCAGCGAACACGCGTTGAGCGCACTCGCCGCCTCGCTCGAACAGCAGGTTGCGGCACGGACCAGCGAGCTTCAGACTGCCGAGGATGCGCTGCGCCAGTCGCAGAAGATGGAGGCGGTCGGCCAGCTGACAGGCGGGGTCGCGCATGATTTCAACAATCTGCTGACGGTGATCCGATCGGCGACCGATCTGCTCAAGCGCCCCGATCTCAGCCCCGAGCGACGCGAGCGGTATATCGATGCGATCTCCGATACCGCCGACCGCGCCGCGAAGCTGACGGGGCAATTGCTGGCGTTCGCGCGCCGCCAGGCGTTGCAGCCCGAAGTCATCGACGTCGGCCAGAGCCTGCGGGTGATCGCCGACATGCTCGGCACGCTGACCGGATCGCGGATCGTCATCGGCATCGACCTGCCAGAAGCGTCGTGTTTCACCAATGTCGATCCGAGCCAGCTCGATACCGCGCTGGTGAACATGGCGGTCAATGCGCGTGACGCGATGCAGGGCGCCGGACGAATCGATATCGCGGTGCGGTCGACCGATCGGATCCCCGCGGTCCGTTCGCATCCGGCGGTCGCAGGCCGTTACGTCGCGATCGCGATGCGTGACACCGGTTCGGGAATCGAGCCCGACAAGCTCGAACGTATCTTCGAACCATTCTTCACCACCAAGGATGTCGGACAAGGCACCGGCTTGGGGCTCAGCCAGGTGTTCGGCTTCGCCAAACAGTCCGGCGGCGACATCACCGTCGAAAGCGACGTCGGCCACGGCACGGTGTTCACGCTGTACCTCCCGCAGGTCGAGCAGGGCGCGCAAGCAACAATCGACCCCGTCGGTGAGGGTGTCACGGACGGGCATGGCACCTGCGTGCTGGTGGTCGAGGACAATGCCGAAGTCGGCACTTTCACCACCCAGTCGCTTGCCGAACTCGGCTATAAGACGGTCTGGACCGCCGATGCGCAGGAGGCGCTTGCCGAGCTTGCCGCCGATGCGACTCGGTTCGACATCGTCTTCTCGGACGTGGTGATGCCGGGGATGAACGGGATCGAGCTCGGTAAGGTGATCCGCGATCGGTACCCGACCTTACCGGTGGTACTGACCTCGGGATACAGTAACGTGTTGGCGCAGGATGGCACGCATGGCTTCGAGCTACTCCACAAGCCCTATTCGGTCGAGCAACTGTCGCGTGTCCTCAGTAAGGCGACGATCTGAGATCAGACGGAATGGCGCATTACGGTGCCGGCGCGATCGGCGTCGCGCGCGTGATACGTGGCGGCCGGAAATCGAGAGCTTGGTGATCGACGCTAGGGTGCAGGACCTTCGACGGACGTCCGTCTGCGCGCATCCGGCGATCAGCCTCGTCCCAGGATGGCAGTATCCGATCGGGCTGGTCCCAGTGGACAATACTTGCCTCGTCGCACCAGTGAAGCAGTTTGGGCATTGCCTGGAGATGGGAGCCATGCGTGACGTAGTGCCGCATCGCCGTCTGGTCGCGCCATAGCGTCATCGTCCAGAACGTCAGCCGTCGATCGGGGAGCAACGATCCCGTGACGAAGCCGTCGGCGCGTCTGACCTGTCCGTTGGTTCCCAGCAATTGCACGATAAACACCGGCATGAAGCGCAGCGATCGGACCCTCAGCCGCGTGACACTGATGAACATCATCGACCTCCATCGCTCGCCGCGCCCATAGCGCGGCGAGGCGTTAAATCTAGCCGATGTCCGATGCTCAAGATAGGGCGCATGGTTGTTTCAGCACTATGGGGTAGTGCATGAATACGTGGGATAAAATGCCCTCTAGGCGGGTTATGTCATTGTAAATATCTCGAATCTTCCGATCGAGGCACCGTGTGGTAGCCGTCGACGCAAAGGGGTTTTGTGGTCTATTCAGCTACTGTGGGTCGTATAGCTATCCTCGGCGTGGCGACCGGCATGCTGTCGTCACGGGCTTGCGCTAACTCCTCCGCAAAGATCGCGACCTTGCTCGGAGGCTATGCCTTCCAGCCAGCGCAGTCGCAGTGCGTCGGTGATCGGCTTGAAGCCAATCTGTCGCTAGGCGAGCTCCAGCAGTTGGGTCGCGCTGCAAAGGCTTGGCGTCAGGGCGATACGAGCCCAATTTGGCTGACCGTAAGCGATTTCCTCCGCGTATCGGGGCAGGTCAAGGATCCGAAGGTGCTCTTCGAAGTCGGCAAAGCTGCAGTTGCCCCCGCGATCCTTACCGCGCCCGCGTCACCGCTCTAGACGTCGATCGCTGACCGCTTTTCGAAGTCCTTGTTGTGCCGGATCGTCGATAACCGGCTCGTTTGGGGATCGTAACGACGCCGGCAACGTTACCCACACGCTCCATCTTCATCTTCGATCGGCGCATCTTGAATCGACGTGGTCAAAGTTTTCTACCCTTGATCAACATAGGAGACCCTACATGAACACTGACACCCTCGCAGGCGCAGCAACCGACTTTGGCGGCAAGGCCAAGGAAGCTCTTGGTACCGCGACCGGCGACACCACGCTCAAGAGCGAAGGCACCGCGGATCAGTTGAGCGGCACCGTTCAGAAAACCGTCGGTCAGGCCAAGGATGTCGTCGAAGAGAACATCCGTCCGCTGGTCGACTATGTCCGCCAGTTCTCGAAGGAGCGTCCGTTCACCGCCGCAGCGGTGGCCGGTGTCCTCGGCATCGCATTGATCAACACGCTTCGCGGCAAGTAAGGCGCACGGCCGGCGGGAGCCCATCAGCCTCCGCCGGTTTGCCCGGTCTGAGGAGACCGCATATGCATAGCGACTATACCGATTTCGACCGAACACCCCACGAACAACGTCCTGACGAAGAATGGGACGGCGTGTGGAATACCGAAGATCGCAACCGCGACACGCTGCGCAAGATCGAGCTTGGTTTGGCTGCGATCGCGATCGCGACCGCCTTGGTGCTGATGCGAGCCGGATGGGTGCGGATGTCTTCGCCTTCCAAGCGGTTTATACCCTCGGCCGCGGACATCCATGTGCGGATGCCGCCACCGCGCTGAATTCGAGAAACTATCTGGCGGGCTGAGCCAGTTCTGGATAGCGGTCTAGGATCGCGCTCGTCACGCCATTCGTCCAGCCGAAGCCGTCCTGCACCGGATATTCGCCGCCGCCACCAGTCGTGCGCTGTTCGACGTTATATTTCTCGAGCATCCTGCCGGTCTCGGCATAGGCAGCCCCTACCGTCCCGAGCCAACGGCGCGCGATGTCCTTGGCCAGCGCGGCCTCGCCATTCGCGGCCAGCCCCGCGATCGCCACCCATTGCAGCGGCGCCCAGCCATTGGGCTCGTCCCATTGAAGGCCGTTTCGCAGCGTCGTGGTCCGCAATCCACCCTCGGCAAGCAGCGATGTGCGCACCGTCTTTGCCACCGAACGCGCTTGCACGGGCGACGCGAGCCCGACAAATAATGGTTCGAGCATCGCCGCGTTGATGCTGGCAGTTGAGCTGTGCGTCGACAGGTCCCAATCGGCGTAGCGCGTGGTCGTCGCCTGCCAGAGATATCGGTCGATCGCGGTCTTGCGTTTGCCTGCCAAGGTCGCGAATTCGGTGGCACATGGCGTATCGCCTGCATTACGGCAGCGCTCGGCGATCCTGCGCTCCATGGACCACAACAGGCTGTTGAGATCGACCGGCACGATGTCCGCCGTGTGGATCGTCGCCAGTGCTTTTGGATCGCGCAGCCAGCGCGAACTGAAGTCCCATCCGCTCTCCGCTCCGGCGCGCAGATCACGGTAGGTCTCGGACACGGGGCGCGGCGCAGCCTTGGCTGCGGTCGCGACATCCTCGGCGTAGGATTCGTCGCGCGGCGTATCCCGGTCGTCATAATAGCGATTGAGTACGCTGCCATCGGGCATTCGCACGACGCGCGCGCATGCCGGCTTGCCGGTAAGGCACGTCGTACCATTCATCCAAAACGCATGCTCGGCGCGCAACGCCGCCAATCGCCGTTTGGCTACTACGGGATCAGAATTGATCGAGAGATCGAGCATCAGCGCGAAATAGGGCGGCTGCGACCGGCTAAGATAATAGGTCCGCGTGCCGTTCGGAATGTGGCCGTACCGCTCGATCAGGCTCGTGAAGTTGTCTAGCATCGATTCCACTAGTAGCTGCTGCCCATCGACCTTGAGGCCAAGCATCGTAAAATAGCTGTCCCAGTAATATATCTCGCGGAACCGCCCGCCCGGCACGACATAGGGGGCGGGCAACGCGAGAGCGGAGCTTTCGGCGACCGGCGCTACGGGTTGGCGCGTCAATTGCGGCCATAGTGTCCGGACATGTGTCCTGAGGTCGTCTGTGCCGCGATCATTCTCGCCTGGCACCACGAAATTGGCGAGCACGAATCCCCTCAGCGCCGCGTTTTCGGGCTTGGTCTGCACATAGTCCGCCACGATCGCGGCAGCCGCACGCTTTGGCACTGCGTCGACGAAGGTCTTGCCGTCAGCGAACACGTGGCTTTGCTGGACGGTGCGGAACAACGGGCCAAAGACGTCGGCAGGAGACTGCACCGATGGCCGATCCAGAGACGGAGTCGAAGTACGAGCAGTCGTCGGGGTTCGGGAGGGGGGCGTCTGTCCCGTTGAGGCCGCGGCGATCAACGTCAGCACGGCGAAACGGCAAAGGCTTTTCATCACGTCGCTAATATTCCGGTAATGCGGTCGATCCGGTCAATATGACGCGATCGGTCCCGTGAGCAAAGTCTCGCCGGCTCTAGCTGACGCATAAACAATGCACGGGCAACGGTGCGCGAAGCCCCGCGGAGCAAGACTCTGGCCTGATGCGAAACCGATGCAGGCGCGGGGTGGTGCCGGTCGACCAATGGCTTGAAGGCCCCGCGAGACAGTACGCTGGCGTGTTCGGTGCCGGGTAGAATCATCGTCCTTACTGCGGAGGGAGAGCCGCCAGGGGTGATGTCGACCGGCGTACCGATCGCCAACTGCGCGTTCGGCGAAGGGGGCGGCGTGCTGTACCTCGCCGCGGACGACCGCATCCTGCGCGTACGGTCACACCGCGGCTGGTGGGGATGAACGAGCGCAACACCGCTCAGAACATCCCGCTCGTCGCGCCCCTCTGGCGGGAGAGGATAGTAAAGCTTTCCTACCGCCGCACAGCGTGGTCGCCGGTGATACCGAACCAGTGCGGGACGCCTGCCGGGATCAGCATGATATCGCCGGGCCGCGGCGCGCGCGTCGTGCCGCCAACGATGCGGTCGCCTTCGGTCTGGTTAGCCTTTATCGGTTTCGCGGCAACGAGCGAGTCGTCCGATATCAGCTTATGGCGCTGGCGATAACTACCGCATATTCGGCCCGATCCGAGTGCGCCGGAGGGCCACCGACCGTTTCGCCATCGCGGACCAGCGGCTGCCACGCAAAGCCCTGGCCAGGTTTTATCGCCTTCGCTATCCCCGCCACCTAAGCGGCAACGTCGACAGACGACGCCAACCCGTTCGAATCGGGGGGCTGTGCCGGTGCGGCCGCGGATCCAAAGGCGATGGCGAGCAAACGCGCAATCATGCTCGGCCGTCGAGGCGGATCGTGCGGGCCTCACGCGCGGAGCGATAAATCGCCTCGACGATCCGCATGTCTCGCAGGCCCTCTTCGCCGGAGACGATCGGTTGGCGCCCAGCGAGGATGCAGTCGGCGAGGTGATCGAGCTGCCCCGCAAATTGCGTCTTGCCAGGGCCGGGCGGCGGTGTGACCACACGTTCACGGCCGTCCCTGCCGAGCCACATCTGGTTGCCGTCGTAACGCGTTGCCGGCTCCAGTTCGACCCGTCCGGTGTCGCCCATCAGCAGGATGCGGTTCTGGTTGGCGCTATACATTGCCTGGCACCCGGCGATCGCACCCGAGGGAAATTCCAGCGTCCAGTCGATCATGTCTTCGACCTCAGTGAAGCGCGGATCGCTGCGGTCGGTGGATTCGCGCGCGGTCACAGCGACCGGTTCCTCGCCGGTCATGTAGCGCGCCGCCTGAAGACTGTAGATGCCCATGTCCATCAGCGAGCCGCCGCCCGACAAGGCTTTCTTCAAGCGCCATTTCGCTGGGTCACGCTGGACGAAGCCGTGCTCGGACCGGACATAACGAATCTTGCCTGCCGCACCGGTCCGCGCGAGCCGCATTGCCTCAAGATTATAGGCCTCGAAATGGCAGCGATAGCCGATCATCAGCTGGCGGTTCGCAGCCTTGCACGCGGCGATCATCGCCTCGCATTCCGCGACCGAGACCGCCATCGGTTTTTCGCACATCACGTGCTTGCCCGCTTTCGCCGCACGGATCGTGTATTCGGCGTGGAGCGCATTTGGTAGGCAGACATAGACGATGTCGACGTCGGGATTGTCGCGGATCGAATCGAACGTGGCATAGGAATAGAGTGCGCTGACGGGCAATCCCTGCTCGTCCGCAACGCGTTTCGCCTTGGCAGGATCGCCACTGACGACCGCGGCCAGTCGGCTGTGCGTGCAATTGGCAAACTGGGGTATGATGACGTCGAGACCGTACGCGCCGAGCCCGACGATCGCATAGCCAAGCCGCCGGTCTGAACGTGCCGCGCCGCAAGCAACCGAGTTCAGCGCCAGCGCGGCAGCGGACAGGATGATGTCGCGTCGTGCAAAATCCATGGTGGGCGCCCCAGCGTAAGGAAGAAGGGATCGGACCTGTCAGAACCGCGCGCATGCCGATCCGGTAGGACCGACCCAATGTGTCGTACAATGCCGGGCTCACGTCGAGCCCTGTATTGGTTTCCGGCGATGGTCCGGCGATGCTCCGGGATCGTGGTCGAACTGATTGGCAATCGCGACGAACATCCTTACCCGCTTGGCGACGTTCAGCGCGCCGCCGACGTCGAAGTCGCGTGCGCGCTTAATCCGGTCATAGTCGATCGTCGCCTTGCTGCTGGTCGATACTGAACAAGCGCCAGCCGAGCAGACGACATCTTGGCGGCTCATACCGCCGTGGCTCAACCAGCGCTGCTCCAGCGTGGGGCTGAACTGCTCGTTGTCGTAGCTTTCCGTGGCGCGCCATTTTGTTTCGGGAGTGGCGCTCGAATTGGCTCCGGCGGCACCCACCGCGCGTGAACCGGGAGCGTGCCGTCGGCTCCGAGCGGTTTTCGCCGCTCATAACTGCCCTCTATGTCGAAGCCGTTGGTCTTAATCGATGCAAGGCTGAACGACTGTACGCTGATGAAGTTCGGCCGCGGTGCGTGCGGTTAAAAGCGCCGCAGTGTCGGTGTTGTCCTGCGAGCAGAGATTGACGATCGGCGCCGCGGACGGGCTTGAGACGACGTTCTTCGGGGCGAACGTGTGATCGCCGAACGACAGGCTCAACCCCGGCAGCCGGTTCAGTTGGGAGAACACGATGCCCGCCTCGATACTGTGTTCGCCTCGATACTCTGCGCGATCTCGGAGCGCAGTGCCGAATTGCCGCTCGTGTTCTGGATGATCAGCACCTTTGCGTTACGGAACGGATCGTTGAAAAAAATTGGGGACGGTTTTCGTGGTCGGCGCCGCGAACAACTCTGACAGGCTCTGCGCCTGGACGCCCCGCGACGTCACTGTTCAAAATTGGAACCTATCGTGCGGCGTTTCCTGTGCCCCGCCGACTTGACAGGCAGAGACGACGCCCGAGGTCTAATAGCCGTGGCGCGCCCTGCGGCGTTAACGTCCGCGCGATCCAGCGTCCTCGCATCGAGGATCGGAAGGTTCCGCGCGAGAAAACTGTTGAGGACGGTGTATCTGCCCGTCTCATTCTTGTAACGGGGCTATCCTGGGTTTGTCTGGTATGCTGATACGGTCCTGCCATGGGCGTGGCATAAGCGAAGCGGCATCGGACAGTCGAGTGCTGCCGAAAATGTGAATCGGCTGGCACGGGCGGCGCGCGCGGCCGCATTGGCGTAGATGATCTTGCCATTGGTCCGCGTCGCGTTAATTGCCTTCGTGTAGCGGCCCGTGAGGCTGACATTGTCGGCGTTGATGTCGGTGATGTTGAAGCCGTGTTCATACTATGCGTCGCCGGCCGTTGCTCCGGACCGGTCACGCCGGCGGTTCGACCAATTCTACCGCATGAACGGAGATCGCGGCATACACGACAAAGGTTACAATGGCCTGGCTAGAATGACCACGACGAAGGTCGTAATGGCCAATCCGGTCGCGCCGCCCGATAGCGTCGTGACGTGGGCAGTGCAACGTGGGCAGTGCGACGGGGCAGTGGGACGAGGGCGAATGGTGCAGGCAGAGCGAGAGAGGTCCGGACATCGCCGCGGTCTCGTCGTGATGGGAGTCAGCGGCAGCGGCAAGTCGACGCTCGCGGCCTGTCTGGCAGAGCGGCTCGGCTGCCCGTTCCTCGAAGGCGATTCCTTTCATTCGGCCACCAGCGTCACCAAGATGCGATCGGGCCATCCGCTCGAGGATGGCGATCGCTGGCCGTGGCTCGACCGGCTCGGTGCCGCGATCGGTGATGCTGCGTCGGGCGCAGGGCACGGCGGCATCGCCGTGGCCGCCTGCTCCGCGCTCAAGCGGGTCTATCGCGAGCGATTGTCGGCCGCCTCTGCTGTGCCATTGGCGTTCGTGTTGCTCGAGACGATGCCCGCGGAGATCGCGCGCAGGCTCGCGACGCGGGAAGGCCATTATATGCCGGCTAGCCTGCTCGACAGCCAGCTCGCGACGCTGGAACGCCCCGGTCCCGACGAGCATGCGCTGACGCTGGACGCAGGTCGGACACCGGATGCGCTGGCGGCCGATGTGGTGGCCTGGCTCGGGATTGCACCGCCAGCCTAGGTTTCAGAGGGGGGCAAGTCTCTTCCGCCACGTGCCGGTGGCAGGCACCCGTTTCAGGGAGATGGGCGGTAGAGCCGACATCGGTTTCATATCCGCTCCTCCATTACCTACGGTCCCACCTTCCCCCGGCGAGGTGGGATTGCCGTTCCGTCCCGATACGCCCTCATGACATCAACCGCTTGCGCCCCTGCGACAGATGCCCGCGCATCGCCGTCAGCGTCCTGCGTGCGGATCGCTTCGACGATCGCGTCATGCTCCCCCATCATCGCGCCGATCACCCCTGGCGGTCGCGAGCGCGAAATATCGACGCCAGCGCGCAGGATCCGCACCACGTCTTCGTGGAGATAATCAACGACGAGCAGAAACGCGCCGTTCGTAATCGCGTCGACGATAGCACATGCAGCACTCAGTCTTCGTCATGGGCCAGCGCGTTCGAGAGCCGCGCGCCACGCAACGCCTCCGGCGCCCTTTCGATTCCGTCGAGCTGTCGATCCGACCGGCGTCATGCTGCCAGACGCGCTGCCTCCACCTCAAGCACGAAGCGCACCTCGTATGTGCCGAACGTCGTTGCCAGCGCATCCATCGACATGTGCGTACCAAGGCGGTCGTACCAGCGGCGTTTGACGCGAGATCCCGCACCCCGCCGCGCTGGCGTGATCCCGTCGGATGCCAATCGCGAGTGCGTCGCGAGCGATCGTGCGCGATATGCCGACGCTGGCGGCAAGGTGCGCTTCGGACGGAAGCCTGTCACCGACCGCGAGCCAGCCGTCGGTGATGATCCGGACGATCGCCGTATAGGCGCGATCCGCCAGCCTGGCTTAGCTCACGACCGTCCTTTCGATATGTGGTCCGTCGTGGTCAAACGACATAGCTCAACGCTATCACCAGCAGAAGGCCAACCACCGAGATCGCCGTTTCGAGCAGTGACCAGGTGCGGAAGGTGTCCGCGGTGCTGGTGCCGACATAGCTTTTCACCAACCAGAATCCGGGATCGTTGACGTGGCTGAAGAATACCGATCCCGCGCCGATCGCCAGCACAACCAGTTCAGGCGACACACCCGAACTCGCAACCACGCCGGGCATGATCCCGACCGCAGTGATCGTCGCAACCGTCGCCGATCCCGCGGCAAGCCGGATCGCGACCGCCACCAGCCAGCCCAGCAAGAGCGGCGAGATCGCGTACAACATCACCGTCCGCGCCAGCAGGTCGGACAGCCCCGCGACGACAAGCACCTGCTTCAGCGCGCCGCCCGCGCCGATCGCGAGCAGGATAGCCCCCGCCGCGCCCATCGTCTCACGCCACACAGCCTCCTGAATCGCCGCCTCGCGCAGCCGCCGACCGAACAGCAGCGGCAACGCGAGCAGGTTCGTCACCAGGAGAGCAAGCACCGGGTTGCTCGCCGCGACCAGGCCGGTGGCACCTTTCCACGTGGGCACCATCTGGCCGATTTCGCCAGTCGCTATCGACAGCACCGGCAGCAGCACGATCAGCAGCGATAGCAGCCGCGGCGGCGTCGCGATCCCGAGCCCGTCGTCGTACACGACCGGCGAGGCGAGGCGGACACCGCGTGTCGTAAACGTGGCCAGCAATGGCCCCGCGACGATCGCCGTCGGAATCGCGACCACGATCCCGTACAGCATCGTCAGCCCCAGATTCGCCCCAAGCGCCTCGACCGCGAGCAGGGGCCCCGGATGCGGCGGCACCAGGGCATGCACCACGCCTAGCCCGGCGAGCGCAGGCATGATCAGCCGCAGCTTGGCCCGATCCCGGTCGGCGTCGTCGATCTCGGCGGTCATCGCCGACATCTCCGCCGCCGCCGCGACGACGATTGGGAGGAGCAGCACCAGCCCGGTCTCGAAGAATAGTGGCAGGCCAATGACAATCGCGATGCCCAGCGTCGCCCAAGGTGCGGCCTGCACGCCGGTCAGCCGGAGCGCGCCCCTGGCGAGCGACGCGGCGGCGCCCGATAGATGCAGCATAGCGCCGAGCGAGAGGCCGAGCGCGACGACCAGCCCAGTCCCGCCGACGATGTCGCCAACGCCCTTCTGCACCGCCTTGGCAACATCGGGCAGCGGCAATCCCGCGAGCAGCCCGACCGTGAACGCGCCGCACAACAGTCCGATGAACGGATGCAAGCGTCCGCGAACGATCATCAACACCGCCAGCAGGATACCCGACAGTGCCGCAATCACGAGCCTGAGATCGCCGCCGATCATCGTCGGGTGATCGCGGGTTGAGCGATACATACGCGTGATGGCATCGACATCCTTCCCATTCGGTCCGACGACGCCTTCGCCTGTCGGGCAGATCAATCTGTAGGACAGGTCTTGGCCGCGTGCGAATAGAAAGGCTCGGCGGCTCAGTGAACAGCGGCGCGTAATGTAACTCCGTCCAACCGAATCCGTAAAAGGCGCTTGGGCGGGCGAAGACCTTGTGCCCTGTCCCCGCGACGTCATATCGCATCGATGCCTTCCAGAGCAGAAGAGGGTGATCATCGAACCGTCTGTTCAAGATGCGCGTCTATCCTCGCCCGCTTTTCCGTATCGGGTGCCGCAGCGCGTGCATCGCAATTGACGCCGACCCAGATCAGGGTGGTGCGCTGCCTCCGTGCGGGGCAACTCAAAGCGGATCACTTTCAGTCTTGGCATCGCCGAAGCGACGGCGAAGGCGCACATGACCGCGCTGATGCGCACAGCGAACGCGCGTATTCGGACGCACGCGGCTATCGTTACGCGGATACTGATGGTGCACTCCGTCTGAGCGAACGGTGTCTGCTTAACGCGACGACGATCTGACGCCGCGGTTCGAGCGCGGCGATCACGGATGCGTCCGGCCATCACCGTACCGGTCCGGACTGCAAGGGGCGGTACTAGACGACGAAGCCTTACGTGGTGGCGCGAGGGCGTTCGGACTTCGGGGCAAACTGCCGATCTTCCCGCCGCTCTTTCCTACCAGCCGACCGTCTTGCGGTTCTGCCGGTCGATCGACATCAGGATCCCAAGACACAACAGCACCGTCATCTGCGCCGAGCTGCCAAAGCTGACCAGCGGGAGTGGAATGCCGACGACCGGGGCGAGGCCCATCACCATCATCAGGTTGATCGCCACGTAGAAGAAGATCGTCGTCGCGAGGCCCGCCGCGGTCAGCCGGCCGAAGCGGGTCTGCGCGCGCTGGCCGACCTCGATGCCCCAGCGGATCACCAGCAGGAAGGCGAGGATCAGCAGGCAGCCGCCGACCAGCCCCCATTCTTCCGCCATCGTCGCGAAGACGAAGTCGGTATGGCCCTCGGGGAGGTAATCAAGATGACTCTGCGTGCCCTGGAGGAAGCCTTTGCCCCAGATCCCGCCCGAGCCGATCGCGATCTTCGACTGGCTGATGTGATAGCCGGTGCCGAGCGGATCGCTTTCGGGATCGAGAAAGATAAAGATGCGGTTGCGCTGATAGTCGTGGAGCAGGAAGTTGATCGCCAGCGGAATCGCGATCGCCGCGGTGATCGCGCCGCCGACGAACAGCCGGAGCGGGATGCCGGCGAGGAACATGACGGTCGCGCCGCCCGAACAGATCATCAGCGCGGTCCCCAGATCGGGCTGCTTCATCACGATCGCCGCGGGTACGCCGATCAGCAGCGCGGCAGGCCAGACGCCCCCGAACCGCCGCGTCTCGCCGGGCGGGAGCATGTCGTAGAATTTCGCGGCTGCCAGTACGATCGCCGGCTTCATGAACTCGGACGGTTGCAACCGGATGAAACCGAGATCGAGCCAGCGCTGCGAGCCACCCGAGACCTTGCCGAGGATCTCGACCGCGATCAGCGACAGCACGATCAATGTGTAGGCGGGCAGGGCGACCGCCTTCCAGCTGCGTTCGGGGATGTAGGACAGGCCGATCGCGCCGGCGAGCAGTACGAAAAAGCGGATTCCCTGCGACAGCGCCCAGGGGCGCAGCGAGCCGCCCGCGGCGGAATAGAGCACAACCTGACCGAAACAGCCGATCGCGACGACCAGCAGGATCACGAGCCAGGGCAGTTTGGCGAGCGGTTCGGGGACGATCCGGTTCATCGGCGGCTGGTCATGGCTGGCGGTCCCTCGAATCGTCTTCGGCCACGGTCGCGCCGGGGGCAGTGAGCGCTTCCTGGGTCGCGTTGGCCATATCCGTGGCATTCGCGACCGCAGGGGCGTCGCTCGGCACGATCGCGTCGGTCTTGGTGGCGATCGCCGCGGGCGGCGCGGATTGCGCCTTGCGATACGTCTCCGCGGTCGCGGCCATGCGCGTGCGGATGTCGCCGCCCCAGGTCGGTTCGACCTCGGCGAGCGATTTCAGCGCCCGGTCGCGGTCGAGCATATAGGTCATGATGTCGCGGCCGATCATCGGCGTGTCGAGATTGCGCACGGTATGACCATTATGTTCGAGCACCACCGCGAGCGCATAGCGCGGGTTGTCGGCGGGCGCGAAACCGATGAACAGCGCGTGATCGCGCATCTTGAACGGCAGCTGCCCGTTCTTGAGCACGCCCGAGCGTCGTTCGGCCATCGTGATGCGGCGGACCTGCGCGGTGCCGGTCTTGCCCGCGATCGCGACACCGGGAATGAGCAGCTTCGCCGCACCGCCGGTGCCGCCCTGGTTGATCACGCCGAACATCGCATCGCGGACACGCGCAAGATGCTCGGAATCGATCGCGAGGGCAGGGGAATCGCGGTGGACGTGATCGGCGAGGATGCTCGGCTGCAACGCGCGGCCCGATGCGAGCCGCGCCGCCATCACCGCGAGCTGCAACGGATTGGCGAGCACATAGCCCTGGCCGATCGAGGCGTTAAGCGAATCCGCCACGGTCCAGTCATGCTTGTACTTCTTCAGCTTCCACGCCGGATCGGGCACCGTGCCGTAGCGCTGCGTCGAGAAGGGCAGGTCGAACTTCTGCCCGAGCCCGAGCGTCCGCGCGACGGGCGCGATCGCGTTGTAGCCGACCCGCCGCGCCATCTCGTAGAAGTAGATGTCACAGCTTTGCATGATCGCGTTCTTAAGATCGAGCGCGCCATGGCCACTTTTCTTGTGGCAATGGAACACGCTGGTGCCGAGCCGCATCGCGCCGGAACAATTGACCCGCGCCGACGGATCGACGCCCGCGTTCATCAGCGCGAGCCCGTTCATCGGCTTGACGGTCGAGCCTGGCGGATAAAGACCCTGCGTCACCTTGTTCATTAGCGGCACGTGATCGTCGTCGCTGAGCATCTGCCATTCGAGATGGCTGATCCCGTCCGAAAAGCTGTTCGGATCATAGGCCGGCATCGACACCATCGCGAGCATCTCGCCCGTCCGGCAGTCGAGCACGACGACCGACCCGGAGTTGGTGCCGAGCCGCCGCGCGGCATATTCCTGAAGCCCCACGTCGATCGTCAGCCGCGCGGTCTTGCCCGGCACGTCGGGCTTGGTCGCGAGTTCGGCGACCAGCTTGCCGCGCGCGGTGACCTCGACTCGTTTGGCGCCGGCGACGCCGCGCAGTTCGGTCTCGAGCATCTTTTCGAGCCCGTCCTTGCCGAGCTTGAAGCCGGGCGTGACGAGCAGCGGGTCGCGAGTCTTCTTGTACTGCTCGGCATTGGGCACGCCGACATAGCCCGTCAGATGCGCGACCGCGGCGCCCGCGGGATAGCTGCGCGCAAAGCCGCGGGTCGGCGCGACGCCGGGCAGTTCGGGCAGGCGGACGCTGACCGCGGCGAACCGCTCCCAGTCGAGATTCTCCGCGACCTGGACGGGCTGGAACCCGGCGGCGTGTTCGAGGTCGATCGCGATGCGTTCGACCTCCTCGGGCGGCAATTGCAGGATGCGGCCGAGCAGCGGCAGCACGCGCTCCTTGTCGCGCAGGCGGTCGGGGATGATGTCGACGCGAAAATCGGTGCGGTTGTTGGCGATCGGCACGCCGTGGCGATCGACGATCCAGCCGCGCCGCGGCGGCAGCAGCGTCATGTTGACGCGGTTGCTTTCGGACATCGCGGTGTAGCGCTCGTTCTGCGCGATCGACAGCCACGCCATCCGCCCCGCGAGCAGCAACCCGACGCCGCCTTGCGCCGCGCCCAGCATCCAGGCGCGCCGCGAGAAGCTGTACGCCTGCGACATCTCGGTGACGATCCGCGGAGTCCCCCTCATTCGCTGCCGCGCTTGTTCTGGATCGCCGCGACGATCCGCGCGGCGAGGGGGAACATCAGGATCGTGACGGCGAGTTGCGCGATCAGGATCGTGTCGACATGCGCGCCGACCGGGACCGCGATGAAGCGGCCGACGATGATGCACAGCGCGATCAGCCCGCTCGCGATCAGCCAGTCCTGCCAGTGATCGCGAAACGCGAGCCGCTGTTCGATCATGTCGATCGCGACGAACGCCAGCGACCAGAGCAGCACCGCGCTGCCGAGCGGCTGGCCGCTGACCAGATCGTCGAAGAAGCCGAGCGGTGCGGCGGCCCACGGCCGGAACGCGAACCGCGCGAGCAGCCGCCACGCGAGCAGCATGACCAGCCCGAACGGCGGCAGCAGCGGGATCGTCGCGACCACCGGGATGATCGTCACGAGCGATCCGGCCATCACCGTCAGCCAGGGGATGACGCGCGCGCGGCTCGCGGGGAGCTTGGAGGCGAAGGGTTTGTAATCGACGCTGTCGACGACGCGGGGCGGCATCATGGCTGCGTGACCGGACGCGGTGGCGGCACCGGCATGAACATCCGCTCGACCAGCGCGAAGTCGAGCGTGTCGGGGTCGGCGAAGGTCCGCGCCATCACCGAATCGGAGCCCGCCTTGGTCACGCGCGCGACCGGAACGCCGGGCGCGTAGATGCCGCCGGTGCCCGTCGTCACGAACAGGTCGCCCGCGTTGAAGCGGACGTTGGTGGCGTTGACCGAGCGGATGTCGATCATCCCGTCGCCGCGTCCCGCCGCGATCGCGGGCATGCCGTCGCGCGTGCGGCGGACGGGGACGATGCTGTCGCCATCGCTCAGCAACAGCACGCGCGCGGCATTGGGGCCGGTCTCGACGATGCGCCCGATCAGGCCGTCGGGGCCGCGCACCGGCATGCCGGGCAGCACGCCGCTCCACCGGCCCGCGTTGAGCAGCGCATAGCGCCGCCCGCTCGATGCGGTCGAACTCACCAGCCGCGCGGTCACGACGGGATCGGGCGACCGGTCGCGGATCGCCAGCAGGCTGCGCAGACGGCGATTGTCATACGCGATCGTCCGCGCGCGCATCAGCAGCGCGCGAGTCCGGTCGCGATCGGCGCGCAGCGCGACGTTCTCCTGCTTCACGAAGAAGTAATTGCCGATCGCAGCGGGGATTCCCGAGACCGACGATCCGACCGTGGCGAGGCCGGTCGACACCGGCGTCGTCACGCCCGCGACGCCCATCCGCAACGCGGAGAACGCGGGCGGATTGAAGATCGATGCGACGAGCAGCACCAGGCCCACCACCGCACCAGCGACGGCGAGCACATAGCCCATGAACACACCATATTGCCGGCGCCGGGAAAACCCCGTGCGCCGGTCGCGGGCTGGCGCCATGCGCCTGTCCCCCTGTCTCGGGCGCCGCCGAAGCGCGGAAGGGATATCCCCCCGCGACTCGGACGGCGCGATTTCGTGTCCGCGTATCTTAAAGCAAAACCAATCTTTTAGCCGCTCATCAGCACGCCGCGGAACAACGGATCCTCGAGCGCGCGGCCGGTGCCCAGCGCGACGCAGGTCAGCGGGTCCTCGGCAACCGTCACCGGCAGCCCGGTCTCGTCGCGCAGCACCTCGTCGAGCCCCTGCAGTAGCGCGCCGCCGCCAGTCAGCACGATGCCCTGGTCGACGATGTCCGCGGCGAGCTCGGGCGCGGTGTTCTCGAGCGCGACGCGGACGCCCTCGACGATCGTCGCGACCGGCTCGCTGAGCGCCTCGGCGATCTGGCCCTGGTTGATCTGGATCTCCTTCGGCACGCCGTTGACGAGATCGCGGCCCTTGATCTGGATGATCATGCCGATGCCGTCGACCGGCGGCTTGGCGATGCCGACTTCCTTCTTGATCCGCTCCGCGGTCGCTTCGCCGATCAGCAGGTTATGGTTGCGGCGGACATAGCTGACGATCGCCTCGTCCATCTTGTCGCCGCCGACGCGCACCGACGTCGTGTAGGCCAGCCCGCGCAGCGAGAGCACCGCGACTTCGGTCGTGCCGCCGCCGATGTCGACCACCATCGAGCCGATCGGCTCGGTGACGGGCATGTCCGCGCCGATCGCGGCCGCCATCGGCTCCTCGATCAGCCAGACCTGCGAGGCACCCGCGTTCGACGCGGCATCGCGGATCGCGCGGCGCTCGACCTTCGTGGAACCCGACGGCACGCAGATCACGATCTCGGGCCAGCGCGCGAACTTGCGGGGGCCATGCACCTTCTGGATGAAATACTTGATCATCTGCTCGGCGACGTCGATGTCCGCGATCACGCCGTCGCGAAGCGGGCGGATCGCCTCGATGTTGCCCGGCGTCTTGCCCATCATCATCTTGGCGTCGTCGCCGACCGCCTTGACGCGCTTGATCCCGTTGATCGTCTCGACCGCCACCACCGACGGCTCGTTCAGGACGATGCCGCGGCCACGGACATAGACAACCGTGTTCGCGGTGCCGAGGTCGATCGCCATGTCGTGCGACATGAACTTGAAGAAACGCGAGTAGAAGGCCATTCAATCAGGGTCCCGTAATCGTGTCCGCCGGACGGGCAAACCGCCGGCAAAAACATGCGCACACACATCATCTCGCGGAGCCCGTCGGTGTTTTCGAGCACCGGGTGCCTATAGTATTTAAGTGGCGTTTGCGGGTCGCGGGATGCCGTCGCTTGGTCTAGACGCAAACCCATGTCAATACGGCGTCTCCCCGAGCATCTGGTCAATCGCATCGCCGCCGGTGAAGTGGTGGAAAGACCCGCCAGCGCGTTGAAGGAGTTAGTCGAAAACGCCATCGACGCGGGCGCGGGCCGCATCGCGATTCTCCTCGTGGAGGGGGGAACATCGCGGATCGAAGTCGCCGACGACGGCTGCGGGATGACGCCGGCCGACATGGCGCTGGCGCTCGAACGGCATGCCACCTCGAAGCTGCCCGACGAATATATCGAATCGGTCGTGACGCTTGGTTTTCGCGGCGAGGCGTTGCCCTCGATCGCGAGCGTCGCACGGCTGACGATCGAAAGCCGGATCCGCGGCGCCGAAGGCTGGGCGCGGACCGTCGACAATGGCCAGGTCACGCGCGAAGGCCCCGCCGCGCTCCCGCCCGGCACGCGCGTCGTGGTCGAGGACCTGTTCGCGCGCGTGCCCGCGCGCCGCAAGTTTCTGCGCTCCCCCCGCGCCGAATATGCCGCCTGCCTCGACGTCGTCCGCCGGCTCGCCATGGCCCGTCCCGACATCGGCTTCACGCTCGAGCATGATGGCCGCCGCGCGCTGTCGGCGATGCAGGTCGAGGATCGGCCGGGCAGGGTGGCGACGCTCACCGACCGCGCGCTCGCCGACAATGCGGTGGCGATTGATCTGGAGCGCGAGGGCGTCGTGCTGGGCGGCGTTGCGAGCCTGCCGACCTACAACCGCGGCATCGCCGACCACCAATATCTGTTCGTCAACGGCCGGCCGGTGAAGGACCGCCTGCTGATGGGCGCGATCCGCGGCGCCTATGCCGAGATGCTGCCGCGCGATCGCCATGCGGTCGTCGCGCTGTTCCTCGACGTCCCGGCCGACCAGGTCGACGTCAACGTCCACCCCGCCAAGACCGAAGTCCGCTTCCGCGACCCCGCGATGGTGCGCGGCCTGATCGTCTCGGGCCTCCGCCGCGCGCTCGATGCGGCGGGCCACCGCAGCCAGCGCGCCTCCGAATCCGCCCTCTCGATGTGGCAACAGGAAACCTCCTCTCCCCCCGGGGGAGAGGAAGGGGCCCGGCCGCAAAGCGGATGGGAAGGTGAGGGCACGCCCCAAAGGCTGCCGCTGGAAAACCGCCACTACGGCGCCGTCAACGACGGCCGCCCGACCTTCTTCGCCGCCCCCCCGCAGGCAAGAGCCGAACCCGCCTGGACACCCCCGCCGCAAACCGCATCCTTCCCGATGGGCGTGGCGCGAGGTCAGGTCGCCAAGACCTATATCGTCGCCGAAGCCGAAGACGGGCTCGTCCTCGTCGACCAGCATGCCGCGCATGAACGCCTCGTCCTCGAACGCATGCGCGCTGCACTGAACGGCGGCACGATCGCCAGCCAGGCGCTGCTGATCCCCGAGGTCGTCGAGCTGGACGAATCCGCGTGCGACCGCCTCGAAGCGCGCGCCGACGAACTGTCGGAGTTCGGCCTCGACCTCGAACGCTTCGGCCCGCACGCGATGCTCGTGCGCGCAACGCCGGCGTTGCTCGGCCAGAGCGACCCCAAGGGCCTCGTCACCGACCTCGCCGACGAACTCGCAGCCTTTGATGAGGCGCTTTCGCTAAAGGAGCGCCTCGACGCGGTGGCCGGCACGATGGCCTGTCACGGCTCGGTCCGCGCCGGCCGCATCCTATCGGTCCCCGAAATGAACGCGCTGCTCCGCGAAATGGAAGTCACCCCGCATTCCGGCCAATGCAATCACGGCCGCCCCACCTGGGTGAAGCTCGCGCATGGCGACATCGAGAAGCTGTTCGGGCGGAAATAGGGGGGGGCGGGCCTACCGGTCCACCGACCTAAACGCGTCGATCAGGTCCCTTGATGGCCAATACCGCGAGCAATGACGACCGTGCCGTCGGACTTTCCCAGTCGAAACACCATGCCGAGGCCTTTGGCGGCGGGGCCGTAGAAATTGGCGGCGAAATCACCGGAATAGCCGCTCGCGACGGGTGTGGTCGTATCCGCTGCGACCTCGTAGACCTGTCCCGTGACTAAGCCGGTTGTAGCGCTGAAGCTGCCTGAGAAGCGCAGATAATAATGAGGACCAGCCACCGCAGGCACGTGCGAAATCTGCCGCAGCGTTCCCGTTATTGTTCGCGTCGGCCAGTCGACCTTAAGGGCGAACTGATCGCCAAAACTGGCGATGCCTTGGTCGGGGGTGGCCGTGTAAAGGTCGAAATAGCTGGTCTCTCGGCTCACCTGCGAGAACTGCGCGGACCCGGTCGTGGGCAGGTCCGTCCGTTGCGTCTTCGGGCCGTAGAAGACATGGCGCAGCGTGATACTCGCGCCGGCTGTGGCACCGGCTGGCGCTAACCACGTATAATAGCCGACATAATCGTCGCCTGTCCCGGTCGTGACGCCGCCGGTCAAGGTGGCGGCTGCAGCGGGTACGGTGATCGCATTAGAATAGCTGTACGTCGTGACACTGGAGCGGGCCG
Source organism: Sphingomonas sp. Leaf38 (assembly GCF_001421825.1). Classification (NCBI taxonomy): domain Bacteria; kingdom Pseudomonadati; phylum Pseudomonadota; class Alphaproteobacteria; order Sphingomonadales; family Sphingomonadaceae; genus Sphingomonas; species Sphingomonas sp. Leaf38. Next base: position 1,198,186 of record NZ_LMLD01000011.1, read on the forward strand.
ATTGGCCGATCCGGATACGGCCTTGCAACACGTCGGTTTCGTACCGTGCAGTGAAGATCCCGTCGCCAGGCGTCGTAGTCGGCGCGACGTCGATGCCGACCACACTCTCGTCGGACTGGATCGTTGCAACCGGGTGATGGACGATCGTCCCGGTGCCGGTCGTCTGCGTATCGACCAGACGGATGCCAAAGCCCGGATAGTTATCGAGTGTCACCGACCCTGTCGCGGACAAAAACGTCGGCACTGTATAGCTGATCATGGGGGTGGGCGTCGGAGTTGGCGTAGGTGTAGGGGTGGGCGTCGGCGTCGGTGAGGGCGTCGGTGCGGGTGTCAGGTCAATGGAACCATTCCCCTTGCCGCCGTCTGAGCCACACCCACCAAGTGCGCCAAGTGCAAATCCCGCGACGCCGATTATCGAAGACTTTCCCATGAAATGATCCCCCCGGATTTCTAAAGCTGTTGGCCATCCTGCTCAATGTCATCATGATAGGATCTTTCCATGGTAGTTGCCGTGTTTCTTTTTTAGTAAATCGGTGGTCAGTGTTACCCAGTTTTGGGTATTAATATTATGTGCGCTTGCCGTTTGCTTGGCGCTATGCGCATCACCCTTTGAAAGGTTGGGTCCAGTTCGGTCCTGCCAAATGGCCGTAGCAATCAGATGCTGTTCGCTGCAAAAGCAGCTGATGGACCCCCTTTCCCTATTCGGCCTGACCGCGGTGTCGTTCACCCTGCTATGCTATGCCAAGGAAGCCGGCACGCACTGGTGGACGCTCGGCTTTGCATTTGGCTGCGTGCTTGGCTCGATCTACGGCTTCCTCCAGGGTGCGTGGCCGTTCGGCGTGGTCGAGGTCATCTGGACGATCGTCTCGTTCCGTCGCTGGCTCAAGATGCGTCAGTCCGTGCCGCTCCATGCGGAACCGCTCGCTTGACAGCGCGTTTGCCCGCGCCTACCTGATTTTTCCCCGACACGACGGTTCCCGGCGGCGCGTATTCGCGTTCGCCGTTATCGTGCGTTTCGGATCATCGCTAGGAGATGAGGGCCGTGCAGCCATGCCGGACCTCGTGGAGCAGGAGAACCAAGTTCATGGCACGTATCGCGGGTGTTAATATCCCGACCAACAAGCGCGTGGTGATCGCGCTGACCTATATCCACGGCATCGGTTCGACCAAGGCCAAGGAAATCATCACGAAGCTCGGCATCGCCGACACGGCGCGTGTCCAGGACCTGACCGACCAGGAAGTCCTGCACATCCGCGAGACGATCGACGCCGATCACACCGTCGAGGGCGATCTGCGCCGCCAGACCTCGATGAACATCAAGCGCCTGATGGATCTCGCCTGCTATCGCGGCCTGCGTCATCGCAAGGGCCTGCCGGTCCGCGGCCAGCGCACGCATACCAATGCGCGCACCCGCAAGGGCAAGGCCAAGCCGATCGCCGGCAAGAAGAAGTAATCCACTTTTTTAATGGATTACTCCGCCGGCGCTGGTCCCAACGGGCCGCCCGGCGTCACGCAGATACAGGTCAGGAAATACCTCATGGCACGCGAACCTCAGCGCATTAAGCGGCGCGAGCGCAAGAACATCACCTCTGGCGTCGCGCACGTTAACGCCAGTTTCAACAACACGATGATCACGATCACCGATGCCCAGGGCAACGCGATCTCGTGGTCGTCGGCCGGCGCAATGGGCTTCAAGGGCTCGCGCAAGTCGACTCCGTACGCGGCGCAGGTCGCAGCGGAAGACGCCGGCAAGAAGGCCGCCGAGCACGGCGTCCGCACGATCGAAGTCGAGGTCAAGGGCCCAGGCTCGGGTCGCGAATCGGCACTGCGCGCGCTTCAGGCCGTCGGTTTCCAGATCACGTCGATCCGCGACGTGACCTCGATCCCGCACAACGGCGTTCGTCCTTCGAAGCGTCGTCGCGTCTGATTTCTCCGACGTTGCCCGTGCGCGGTTGATCGCGCGGCACGGGTGCATATTCATGGCCGGTGGACGTCCTGTCCGCCGGCCCCCAAATTAGGGGAAGCAAGTGTCTGTCAACGCAAAGAACTGGCAGGAACTCAAGAAGCCCAGCGGCCTGGAGAAAAAGGCCGGTGGCGACACCAAGCGCAAGGCGACCTTCATCGCCGAGCCGCTCGAGCGTGGCTTCGGCCTGACGCTCGGCAACGCGCTGCGTCGCGTGTTGCTTTCGTCGCTGCAGGGCGCGGCCGTCACCTCGATCAAGATCGAGAACGTGCTGCATGAGTTCTCGTCTCTGGCCGGCGTCCGCGAGGACGTGACCGACATCGTCCTCAACGTGAAGCAGATCGCGATCCGCATGCAGGGCGAGGGGCCCAAGCGCCTCCAGCTCTCGGCAACGGGTCCGGGTGAAGTCAAGGCCGGCGACATCGCCGTCTCGGGCGACATCGAGATCATGAACAAGGATCTCGTGATCTGCCACCTCGATGAGGGCGCGACGCTCAACATGGAGCTGACCGCCGACATCGGTAAGGGGTACGTGCCCGCGACCGCAAACCGCCCGGCCGACGCGCCGATCGGTCTGATCCCGGTCGATGCGCTGTACTCGCCGGTACGGCAGGTGTCGTACAAGGTCGACCCGACCCGCGTCGGTCAGGACCTGGATTACGACAAGCTGACGCTGACGATCGAAACCGACGGCACGATCACCCCGGAAGACGCAGTCGGCTATGCCGGTCGCATCCTCCAGGACCAGCTCGCGCTGTTCGTCCACTTCGACGATTCGTCGGTCACCCGCTCGTCGGCGCCGATCGGCCAGGCAGCACCCGCTGCCGGTGGTGCGGAGCCCGCAGGCGACACGCAGCAGATCAACCGTTACCTTCTCAAGAAGGTTGACGAGTTGGAGCTGTCGGTGCGGTCGGCGAACTGCCTCAAGAACGACAACATCATCTATATCGGCGATCTGGTCGGCAAGACCGAAGCCGAGATGCTGCGTACGCCTAACTTCGGCCGCAAGTCCCTGAACGAAATCAAGGAAGTGCTGTCGTCGATGGGTCTTCGCCTGGGCATGGAAATCCCGGGCTGGCCACCTGAGAACATCGAAGAGATGGCCAAGAAGCTCGAGCAGGAAATCATGGGCTGATCTGGCACCGGCGCAGCCACGCTGCGCCGGAGACCGGTCAGCCCGGCCGGCGGGTTCTACCCGACCAACGACGCGGCTTCGCCGCGGCGCCACCCGGTTGAAGATACAGAGGTTAGACTGGAGTTGCGTCCTAGGCGTAACCTTATCCTAACCTTTGCACGAAGGCATCGGTCGCCGGCCTTAACGGCGACCAGCTCCCGGGTACCTCATACGGCCCCTGAACGAACGAAAAGGACTTAAACATGCGCCATCGCGTAGGCGGCCGTAAGCTTCAGCGGACCTCGGCCCACCGTCTTGCTCTGTTCCGCAACATGAGCGCCGCGCTCATCAAGCACGAGCAGATCACCACCACCGTCGCCAAGGCGAAGGAACTGCGTCCTTACATAGAGAAGCTGATCACGCTCGCGAAGAAGGGTGGCCTGTCCAACCGTCGTCTCGCGCACGGCCGGTTGCTCGACGACGCACAGCTGATCAAGCTGTTCGACGTTCTGGCGACCCGTTATGCGGATCGCAACGGTGGTTACACCCGCGTCATCAAGGCCGGCATCCGCATGTCGGACGCCTCGCCGATGGCGGTCATCGAGTTCGTCGATCGCGACGTCTCGGCGAAGGGCCAGGATTCGGGTCCGGTGATGTCGGACGAGGATTACAACGAAGCGGCATAATCCCCGCCTCGTAAGATCGAATTGCAGGCCGCGTTTCCCATCCGGGAGGCGCGGCCTCTTTCGTTACGGGTCCCATCCGGCTATGCGCCCGACATGGAGCACCCAGACAGCATTCTCATCGTCGATTTCGGCAGCCAGGTAACCCAGCTGATCGCCCGCCGCGTGCGCGAGGCTGGCGTCTATAGCGAGATCGCCCCCTTCCAGTCCGCCGAGGCCGCGTTCGACCGGATGCAGCCCAAGGGCATCATCCTCTCGGGCGGCCCCGCGTCGGTCACCGCGGAGAATTCCCCCCGCGTGCCGCAGCGCTTCTTCGAGGCGGGAATCCCGATCCTCGGCATCTGCTACGGCCAGCAGGTCATGTCCGCGCAGCTCGGCGGCAACGTGATCGTCTCGGGCGATGGCGGTGAGTTCGGTAGCGCGTTCATCGAGGTCAAGTCGGCGTGCGCGTTGTTCGACGGGCTGTGGGCTGAGGGCGAACGCCACCAGGTCTGGATGAGCCACGGTGACAAGGTCGACGCGATCCCGCCGGGCTTCACCCCCGTCGCCACCTCGACCGGCGCGCCCTATGCGATCGTCGCCGACGAGACGCGGCGCTTCTACGGCGTGCAGTTCCACCCCGAGGTCGTCCACACGCCGGACGGTGGCAAGCTGATCGCGAACTTCGCGCGGCACGTCTGCGGGCTCAGCGGCGACTGGACGATGGCCGAGTTCCGCGAGACCAAGATCGCCGAGATTCGCGCGCAGGTCGGCACGGGCCGAGTCATCTGCGGGCTGTCGGGCGGCGTCGACTCGGCGGTCGCGGCGGTACTGATTCACGAGGCGATCGGCGAGCAGCTCACCTGCGTCTATGTCGATCACGGGCTGATGCGCGCGGGCGAGAGCGAGCAGGTCGTCAGCCTGTTCCGCGGCGCGTACAACATCCCGCTGATCCATGTGAACGTCGAGGAGTTATTCCTCAGCGGCCTCGCCGGTATCACCGACCCGGAGCTGAAGCGTAAGTTCATCGGCAAGACCTTCATCGACGTGTTCGATGCGGAGGCGAAGAAACTGGGCGGCGCGGAGTTCCTCGCGCAGGGGACGCTGTATCCCGACGTGATCGAGAGCGTCAGCTTCACCGGCGGTCCGTCGGTGACGATCAAGAGCCACCACAATGTCGGTGGTCTTCCCGAGCGGATGAACATGAAGCTCGTCGAGCCGTTGCGCGAGCTGTTCAAGGACGAGGTCCGCGCGCTGGGGCGCGAGCTGGGTCTGCCCGAGATCTTCGTCGGCCGTCACCCTTTCCCGGGACCCGGCCTCGCGATCCGCATCCCTGGCGAAGTCACCAAGGAACGCTGCGACATCCTGCGCAAGGCGGATGCGATCTATCTCGAGGAGATCCGCGCGGCGGGTCTCTACGACACGATCTGGCAGGCGTTCGCGGTGCTGCTGCCGGTGCGCAGCGTCGGCGTGATGGGCGACGGCCGCACCTATGACAACGTGCTGGCGCTGCGCGCGGTAACGTCGACCGACGGCATGACCGCGCAGGCGTTCCAATTCCCCGGCGACTTCCTGCCGCGAGTCGCAACGCGGATCATCAACGAGGTGAAGGGCATCAATCGCGTCACCTACGACTACACCTCGAAGCCGCCCGGCACGATCGAGTGGGAATAAGACGAGCACGACCATCGTTCGGCGCGCTGGCGATCGTCGCCAGCGCGCCGCTGTTGCTCGGCGCGGCGGATCCGCCCGCCTGGACGCGCGCGCAGGCGCCGTTCGCTGTCGCCGGTCCGATCACTTATGTCGGTAGCGAAGGCATCGCGGCCTATTTGATCAAGACGCCCGCAGGCGCGATTCTGATCGACGGGACGCTGGCAGAGAATGCGGGGATGATCGGGCGCAACATCGTCGCGGCGGGTGTCCGCCTCCGCGACGTGAAGCTGATCCTCGTCACGCACGCGCATTTCGATCATGCGGCCGGCGTGGCCGCGCTCAAGCGCGCGACCGGCGCGCGCGTCGTTGCTGGCATCGGCGATGTCCGCGCGCTCGAAACCGGGATACCGCCGGGCGAGACGAACTACGGCGTCATCCGCTTCCCCGCGGTCCCCGTCGATCGCGGCGTTCGCGATCGCGATACGGTGACGCTCGGCAACGTCACGCTGACCGCACGCGCGACGCCTGGCCATACCCCCGGCTGCACGACCTGGACGATGCGGATTCCTGCTCAGCCGCGCGCGCTCGACGTCGTCTTCCCGTGCAGCGTCAGCGTCGCGGGCAATCGGCTGATCGGCAACCGTGCCTATCCCGGCATCGTCGCCGACTATCGCCGCAGCATCGCGATGCTCGGCACGTTGCACGCCGACATCGTCCTGCCGTCGCACCCCGAACTCGCCGACGTGATCGCACGCGGTCGGCGCCGCGCGGCGGGCGACGCGACCGCGTTCGTCGATCCGACATTGCTGCCCAGGATCGTCGCGAAGGCCAAAGCCGGGTTCGATGCCGATCTCGCCAGGCAGGCGCGCTAGACGCCATGCTGGTCCTGTGCGGTATCGCGGTCATCGTCGCTGGCTTCCTGCTCCGGTTCAATCCGCTGCTCGTGGTCGCGGTCGCCGCGCTGGTCACGGGGCTTGCCGCGGGGATCGCACCGCTCGCGATTCTCGCGGCGTTCGGCAAGGCGTTCAACGAGAACCGCTATGTCACGGTGATCTACCTCGTGCTGCCGGTGATCGGGATGCTCGAACGCCACGGATTGCAGGAGCGCGCGCGGCTCGCGATCGGCAAGCTCAGGGGCGCGACGGTCGGGCGGCTGCTGATCGGCTATCTGCTGTTTCGCCAGTTGACCGCGGCGCTCGGCCTGACGTCGATCGCCGGCCCGGCGCAGAGCGTCCGCCCGCTCGTCGCGCCGATGGCCGAAGCCGCCGCCGAGGCGCAAGGTCTCCCGCCGGGTGGCGACCGCATACCGGCGATGGCCGCGGCGACCGACAATATCGGGCTGTTCTTCGGCGAGGACATCTTCATCGCGATCGGTTCGATCCTGCTGATGAAGGGTGTGCTGGAGGGCTATGGCATCGTCATCCAGCCGCTGCACCTGTCGATGTGGGCGATCCCGACCGCGATAGCCGCGTTCGTGATCCATGGCTTCCGCCTCTGGCTGCTCGATCGCCGTCTGGCGCGCGGAGCATGATCGGCACCGGCTTCATTTACGCGGTGGCGGGGCTGATGTTCGCGGCGTTCGCGGTGCTGAGCGCGACCGATCGCACCAACTCCAAACGTCTTGGCAATGCGGCGTTCTATGCGGTGCTGGCGATCAGCTTCCTGCTCGGCGGGCGGCTGGGCGACGTCGGCAATGGCGTCCTCGTCCTGGCGCTCGTCGCGATCGCAGGCTCGGGCGCGATGGGGCGGGGCGGGCGGGCGACCACCTCGCTCGACGCGAGACGGGACGACGCCGCACGGCTCGGCAACCAGATATTCCTCCCCGCGCTGATCATCCCGGCCGCGGCGCTGGGCGGCACGGTGCTGTTCCGCGCGGTGCCGAGCCTCGTCGATCCGAAGCAGGCGACGCTCGTCGCGCTGACCTGCGGCGTCCTGATCGCGCTGATCGCAATGCTGGCCTGGTTCCGCCCGCGGCTCGCCACGCCACTGGCGGAAGGTCTGCGGGTGATGGATGCGATCGGTTGGGCGGCCGTCCTCCCGCAGATGCTGGCAAGCCTCGGCGCGGTCTTCGCGCTGGCGGGCGTCGGGGACGTCGTCGGCGGGCTGGCGGGCCATGCGATCCCCGATAACAGCCTGATCGGCGCGGTCCTCGCCTATACGCTGGGCATGGCGTTGTTCACGATGATCATGGGCAACGCGTTCGCGGCGTTCCCGGTGATGGCGGCGGCGATCGGGATCCCGCTGCTTGTCCGGCACTATGGCGGCGACCCCGCCGTCGTTGCGGCGATCGGCATGCTCAGCGGGTTCTGCGGCACGCTGATGACGCCGATGGCGGCGAACTTCAATCTCGTCCCCGCCGCGCTGCTAGACCTCAAGAACAAGAACGCCGTCATCCGCGCGCAGGTGCCGACGGCGCTGCCGTTGCTCGCGGTCAATATCGGCCTGCTCTACTGGCTGGGCTTTCGCTGAGGCGTCAGCCCAGTTTCCAGTCCCAGCCGAGCGGATCGCCGTCCATGACCTCGACGCCCGCCGCCGCCAGTTCGTCGCGGATCGCGTCGGAGCGCGGGAAGTCCTTCGCCGCACGCGCTGCCCTCCGCTCGTCGAGGCGGTCCGCGATCGTCGCCTCGTCGAGCGTCGCCGATACCGGGCGGACGCGGAGGTCTTCGCGGCGGATCGATGCGAGATCGAGCCCCAACACCGCGTCGAAATCGACCAGCGCCGCCAGCCGGTCTGCCGGCGCGACGCGCTTGTCGCTAAGCATCTCGTCAAGGATTGGCAGCGCGCGGGGCGTCGACAGATCGTCCGATACCGCGGCGTCGAGCCGGTCGCGATAGGCAAACGCGTTACCCGACGGGCCGCCCGCAGGCCGGCCGCGCAACGCATCGACTGTGATCGCCAGCCGCTTCAGGCGGGTTTGCGCGGCGGCCAAATTATCCCACGAGAATTCCAGTTCGCTGCGATAGTGCGCCTGGAGGCACATCAGCCGGTAGGCGAGCGGGTGGAAGCCCCGGTCGACCAGCGTCTTCAGCGTGGTGAATGCGCCGCCAGACTTGGACATCTTGCCCGAGCGTTCGACCAGGAAGTTGTTGTGCATCCACAGCGTCGCGCCGGTGTCGCCGCAGTCGCAATGCGCCTGGTTCTGCGCGATCTCGTTGGGATGGTGGATCTCGCGGTGATCGATCCCGCCGGTGTGGATGTCGAATGTCGCGCCGAGATACTTCTTGCTCATCACCGAGCATTCGAGATGCCAGCCGGGCGCACCGCGACCCCAGGGCGAATCCCATTCCATCTGCCGGTTCTCGCCCGGCGCCGACGTCCGCCAGATCGCAAAGTCCTGCGGGTGGCGCTTGCCCTCGACCGGATCGATCCGGCTCTCGCCCGTATCGTCCTGCGATCGCGCGAGGCGGCCATAGTCGGGCACCGTCGTCGTATCGAAATACAGACCGTCGGGCAGGACATAGCAATGCCGCTCGGCGATCGCCTCGGCAAACGCGATCATCTCGGGGATGTGATCGGTGGCCAGCGGAAACCGGGTCGGAGCGCGAATGTGCAGGTCGACGAGGTTTTGCTTGAACGCGTCCGTATAGTGTTTCGCGATCGCCCAGATATCCTGCCCGCTCGCGCGCGCCGCCGCCTCCATCTTGTCGTCGCCGATGTCCGCGTCCGACGTCAAATGCCCGACATCGGTGATGTTGATGATGTGGGTGAGATGATACCCCTTCCACGTCAGGACACGGCTGAGCGTGTCGGTGAACACATAGGCCCGAAGATTGCCGATATGCGCATAGTTGTAGACCGTCGGGCCGCACGAATAGATGCCGACATCGGCCGGATCGATCGGCCGGAACGTCTCGAGTTCGCGCGAGAGACTGTTGTAAAGCGTAAGGGGGGTGCGGGTCATTCGCTGCTCCTAGCGGTCCGGTCCGGGTCTCGCAAATCGCGCAGCGTATCGTTTGTGCAGCTTATCCATGCGACTCGGCGGGTTTGGCTTGAAACCCGGGACGCACGCTGATAGGGCCCCGGGTTCATGCGGCGCGGACCTATTCGCGACGGCTAAATCTATTCGACCGGAGCTAAACGGGTTTATGCAGATCATCGTACGCGACAACAACGTCGACCAGGCCCTTCGCGCGCTCAAGAAGAAGCTGCAGCGCGAAGGCGTGTATCGCGAGATGAAGTTGCGCCGCCACTACGAGAAGCCGTCCGAGAAGCGTGCGCGCGAGCGTGCGGCAGCGATCCGTCGCTCGCGTAAGCTCGACCGCAAGCGCGCTGAGCGCGACGGCGCGCGGTAATACGCATTGATCCCGTGCTCGTGATCGAGCTTCGGGATCCGATCTACGGGGTTGTCGCTAATCGGCAGCCCCGTCGTGATTCAGTCACAAGATTTTAACAACGGCACGCGCGGCGCTCCGGCGTGACCAGATGACCGGGGCTTGATCCGATGTCGACCGTCACCGCCGTGCCGCTGCAGCCCACCAAGCGCAGCTATCTCGTCTATTTGTGGGTCGGCATCGCGCTGGCGCTGGTTGCCGCGGTTGCGCTCGCGCGACAGGGCGATGACCCGTTAGCGCGCAACGCACGGGCACGCGGCGTTGCCGTCACCGCATCGGGGCTGCAGTACAAGGTCATCTCGCCCGGTAAGCCCGGCGCGGCAAAGCCTACCGACGCGGACGTGGCTCTCGTCAATTACGAGGGCAAGCTGCTCAACGGTACGACCTTCGACAAGTCGCAACAGCCGACGCCGATGCCCGTCACCGGCGTGGTTCCTGGCTTCTCCGAGGCGCTCAAGTTGATGCCTAAGGGGGCCAAGTATCGGTTCTGGTTGAAGCCCTCGCTTGGGTATGGCGATAAGGCCACGGGGCCGATCCCGGCGAACTCGACCCTCGTGTTCGACGTCGAGCTGCTTGATTTCCTGCCACAGAGCGTTGTTCAGCAGATGCAGGCACAGGCGCAGATGCAGCAGCGCGGCATGCCGGGTGCACCCGGTGCGCCTAGCGCTATGCCTGTTCGCCCCTGATTCTTGCGACGGTTACCAAAGCACGTCTTTGATGGGGATGTTCGGCTGCGCTGATATGGATCAGTACGAGTCCCGGTCTGTTCTTCTAGGTTCGACCGCGTTACGAGGTCGAACGAAGAGGGGGCGTGGATGATCTCGGAAAAGTTTCTCATGGGGCGCGGTCGCCATGAGTTGAGCAACGAAGAAAAGCAGGTGCTGGAAGACGGTATCGGTTCGGTCCTGCACGTCGCCGCGCGCAAACAACTGGTCCGCGCGGGTGACCTCATCGACACAAGCACGCTTCTGATCGACGGGTTCGTCTGCCGGTATATGGACGACCGCGAGGGGCAGCGTCAGCTGGTCGCGGTGCATGTGCCGGGCGACTTTGTCGATCTCCATGCCTTTCCGATGAAACGGCTCGATCACGACATCGCGACGCTCGGACCGGTGAAGATCGCGTGTTACGATCACCGGACGCTGCAGGGCATCACCGAACGCTATCCGCACCTCACGCAAAAACTCTGGTTCAGTACCCTTCTCGACGCGGCGATGCACCGGGAATGGATTTTCCGGCTTGGTCGCCTTGGTGCCGAGGGGCGGATCGCGCATCTGTTCTGCGAACTCAACGTCAAACTTGAGATGGTCGGGATGGCTGCAGATGGCCGTTTCATACTGCCGATGACGCAGCCCGACCTGGCGGAAGCGAGTGGGCTGACCGGGGTGCACGTCAATCGCGTGCTTCGGTCGCTCCGCGAGAAAAATTTGCTGACGTTCAAGGCAGGTGAGGCGCGGATCCTGGATCGTAAAGCGCTCGAAGCCGTTGCTGAATTCGAACCGCAATACCTCTACGGGTCCAAAAGCGACTGACTGCGACCCGCAGCATGCGATCGCCAATGGCACCGAAGCCTGGAGAGCCGATCATGTTGAAGCCCCAAATCCTCCCTGGTGTTGCCTCGGCGGAGGGCGGAATCGTGACGCTCGACGGACCCGATGGGGTCGCGATCACCATGACACCTGAGGCTGCGGCTGAAACCGGCCGTCGGTTGATCGCAGCGGCGGAGCGCGCTGCCGGTCAAACGATCGAGGAGCCGCCACTGGATTGAGCGGCGGGCATGCGTAATCGGCCAAACACGGTGCACGCCTTCCTCTGTGTGACTTTATCACTATGCTACCCGGTACATTGACCGGGAGATCCATGTGAAGTTTCTATACCTCGCCGCGAGCGCCGTCGCGCTGATGGCGTCTACCTCCATTGTCGCGCAGACCGCGCCGGCCACTACCCCCGCCGCCAATCCCTTGCTCGCCGATTGGACCGGCCCGATGGGCGGGGTGCCCCCCTGGGACAAGGTTCGCCCCGATCTGTTCCCCCAGGCGTTCGAGACGACGCTCGCCGAACGCGCCGCGGACTACCGCAAGATCGCCGACAATCCCGCCAAGCCGACCTTCGCCAACACGATTGTGCCGATGCAGCTGGCGGGCAAGCGCTATGGTCGGGTGATGACGCTGTTCGGCGTGATGACCGGCAACATGAACACGCCCGCCTATCAGAAGCTCGACCGCGAATGGTCGCCCAAATTCTCTGCCGCGTCGGACGCGATCACCTTCGACAAGCCGCTGTTCGCGCGCATCCAGGCGATCTACGACACGCGCAATTCGAGTGGGCTGACCGCGAAGCAGGTCCGGCTGATCACACGGATTTACGACAGCAGCGTCCGCCAGGGCGCCAAGCTGAACGATGCGCAAAAGGCGCAGCTGTCGCAGTATAACCAGCAGCTTGCGACCGCATTCTCGACCTTTGGAGAGAAGCTGCTCGCAGACGAGAGCAAGGCGATCTCGGTCACCGATGAGGCACAGCTCGCCGGGCTTCCCGACAGCGTGAAGGCGGTCGCCAAGGCCGCCGCTGCCGAGCGGAAGTTGCCGGGCTACGCGATCGTCAACACGCGCTCGGCGGTCGATCCGGTGCTGACCTATGCGACCGACCGTGCGCTGCGTGAGAAGGTATGGCGCGCGTTCGTCAACCGCGGCGACAACGGCGATGCCAACGACACGAACGCGACGATCGCACAGATCGTCAAGCTGCGTGCCGACCGCGCGCACCTGCTCGGGTTCAAGACGCATGCCGACTGGCGGATGCAGGACACGATGGCCAAGACGCCCGCCGCGGCGATGGACCTGATGATGCGCGTCTGGCCCGCCGCCAAGGGCCGTGTCGCCGAGGAAGTTGCCGACATGCAGAAGGTCGCCGGTACCTCGCTGACGATCGAGCCGTGGGATTACCGCTTCTACCAGGAGAAGGTACGTAAAAGCCGGTACGATCTCGATCAGGCGCAACTGAAGCCGTATTTCGAGCTCGGCAGCATCATCCAGGGGTCGCTCTACGCCGCCAACCGGCTGTACGGGCTGAATTTCAAGGAGATCACCGGGACCGTTCCCGTGTTCGAGCCGAACATGCGCGTGTGGAGCGTCACCGACAAGGCCGGCAAAGACGTCGGGCTATTCTACCGCGATGATTTCGCGCGGACCGGCAAGCGGTCGGGCGCGTGGGCGAACACCTATCGCGGCCAGCGCGGCCTCGCCCCGGCGCAGCTCGTGCTGTCGTCGAACAACAACAACTTCGCCAAGGGCGCGCCGGGCGAGCCGATCCTGATCAGCCTCGATGATGCGCAGACGCTGTTCCACGAATTCGGCCACGCGATCCACGCGATGCTGCAGAATGTCGAATATCCTGGGCTCGCCGGCACGCCGCGCGATTTCGTAGAATATCCGAGCCAAGTGAACGAGCATTGGCTGCTGACCCGCGACGTGCTCGACAAATATGCGCGGCATTACCAGACCAAGGCGGCAATGCCGCAGGACCTGCTCGACAAGATCGAGAAGTCGCGCACCTTCAACCAGGGGTTTGCGACTGCGGAATATCTGTCGTCGGCGATCGTCGACATGAAGATCCATACCGTCCCAGACGGCGTCATAGATCCGGACAAGTTCGAGGCCGCGACGCTCGCGGAGATCGGCATGCCGAAGCAGCTGGTGATGCGTCACCGCGTACCGCAGTTCCAGCATCTATTTTCGTCGGACAGCTATTCGGCGGGCTATTACAGCTACCTCTGGTCCGAGACGATGGACGCCGACACGTTTGCGGCGTTCGAGGAGGCTGGCAGTCCGTGGGACAAGCCGACCGCGGATCGTTTCGCGAAGATCCTGCTGTCGACGGGTAACGAGACCGATCGCGCCGAGGCGTATCGCGCGTTTCGCGGGCGCGATCCCGACGTGAACGCGCTGCTGAAGAAGCGCGGCTTCGCGACGCAGGGGGACAAATGATGACCGGCACGACACTGGAGCCCGAAAAGAACCATCGCCTTAAATCGATCCTGGGCGGGTCGGCGGGCAACCTGGTCGAATGGTTCGACTGGTACGTCTACTCTGCGTTTGGGCTGTATTTCGCGCCGGTGTTCTTCCCCAAGGGCAATTCGACCGCGCAGTTGATGAGCGTCGCCGCGGTGTTCGCGGTCGGCTTCCTGATGCGGCCGATCGGTGCGTGGGTGATGGGCATCTATGCCGACCGCCACGGCCGCAAATCGGGGCTGACGCTGTCGGTGACGCTGATGTGCGCGGGGTCGTTTCTGATCGCGATCACGCCGGGCTTTGCGACGATCGGCTGGGTTGCGCCCGCGTTGCTGATCCTGGCGCGGCTGATGCAGGGCCTCAGCGTCGGCGGCGAATATGGCGCGAGCGCGGTGTATCTGTCCGAGATGGCGGGCAAGTCGCGGCGCGGCTTCTTCTCCAGCTTCCAGTATGTGACGCTGATCGCGGGACAGTTGCTCGCGCTCGGCGTGCTGTTGCTGCTGCAATCGACGCTCAGCGTCGGCCAGCTCGATGCGTGGGGCTGGCGCATTCCGTTCGCGATCGGCGGCGTGCTCGCGCTGGTCGTGTTCCGCATCCGCCGCGGGCTGCTCGAGACCGAGAGCTATCAGAACGCCAAGGCCGACGGCACGCCAAAATCGAGCGGGTGGCTGCTGTTCAGCAAATACCCGCGTGAGGCGTTCACCGTGCTGTTGCTCACCGCGGGCGGTACGCTCGCCTTCTATGCGTACACCACGTACATGCAGAAGTTCCTGGTCAACACGAGCGGGTTCAGCCGCGAATCCGCCACGCTGATCATGACTGCGGCGCTGGCGTTGTACGCGGCGTTCCAGCCGGCCGCGGGTGCGCTGTCCGATCGGATCGGGCGCAAGCCGCTGATGGTCGGGTTCGGGATCGCCGGTGTGCTGTTCACCGTGCCGATCTTCACCGTACTGGAGACCGCGACCGACCCTTATCTGGCGTTCGGCCTCGTGGTCGGATCGCTGTTCATCGTCACCGGCTACACCGCGATCAACGCGGTCGTGAAGGCGGAGCTGTTCCCCGCGCACGTCCGCGCGCTGGGCGTGGCGTTGCCCTATGCCTTGGCCAACACGATGTTCGGTGGGACCGCGGAATATGTCGCGCTATGGCTCAAGAACGAGGGCATGGAGCGCGGATTTTACTGGTACGTCACCGCGATGATCGGGGTGTCGCTGATCGTGTATCTGCGGATGAAGGATACGCGGACGCATAGCCGGATCGTCGAGGACTAAGGTCGGGGCTATCGCCGTCATCCTGGGCTCGACCCAGGATGACGGGCTTAGCGCGGCAGTTCGATGATCGCGTCGAGCCCGCCGCCAGTCTGATCGGACGGCGTGCGGTTGACCAGCCGGATCTCGCCGCCGGCCTCGCGCACGATCGCCTGCGCCAAGGCCAGGCCCAGCCCGATCCCGCCGGTCTCGCGGTTGCGCGAACTCTCCAGTCGCGTGAACGCGTCAAACACGTCGCCCATCCGGTCCTCGGGGATGCCGGGGCCATGATCCGCCACGACGATCGCGACCGTCTTGGCGCCCGCCTCGACCCGTACTTCCGCAGACACGCCGTATTTCACCGCATTCTCGATGAGGTTGCGCACCGCGCGACGCATCAGCGATGGGCGCAACCGCATCCGCAGGCGATCCGCTTCGACGAAGCTCACATCGCTGCCGATGTCGCGAAAGTCCTCGACGACGGCATCGACCAGTGCCGCGAGGTCCACATCGGTCGGCAGCTCGCTCGGCCGCCCCAACCGCGCCAGCGACAGGATGTCGTCGAGCGTGCGGTTCATCTCGGCGACGGTGTCGATCATCTTCGCGCGATCGATATCGTCATCGACCGACTCGATTCGCACCCGCAGCGCGGCGAGCGGCGTGCGCAGGTCATGGCCGATCGCGCCGAGCATCCGGTCCTTTTCGTCCAGCATCGCCGTCACGCGCAGTCGCAGCGCGTTGAACGCGGTGATCAGCGCGGCCACGTCGTCGGGCCCTTCGATCGGCATCGGCGTGCCAGGCTCGCCGGGCCGAAACCGTTCCGCCGCAGCGCGCAGGTCGCGGAGCGGACGCGACAGCCGACGGACGATCCACAGGACGGGCAGCAGCACGATGATGTAGAGGATCGCGGTCTGGCTGAGCAACGCGATCAGCAGGCGCGGGCCGGGCTGCGGCCAGGGCGCGGTGATCGTCAGCCAGCCGCGACCGGGCTGTTCGACCGCGATCAAGAGCGCGGTGCCATCGCGATCGATGCGCCGATTGGCCGCACGGCGCCGGTCATCACTGGTCTGGGTGTCGTCCTCGTCGGACGACGGGCGAAGGCCGGTGTCGATCCGTCCGACCGTGACACCCTGATCGGCGAGCTGGCGTCGCAGTTCGGCGGCGACCTCGGGATGACGCTCATAGCCGATCCGGGGAATCGGATCGGCAGTCAGGCGGCGAACGCGGCCGCGATCCGCGGTAAGGGGGCGACCGCCATGCGCCTCGCGGTCGAGCGCATCGGCGATCCGGGACGCGACTGGTCGCGTTGCTTGCGTCAGGCGGAACTCGACCCGATCGCGCAGGACGAGACCGAAGTTGATCACCTGCGCCACGAACAGCGCAAGCGCGATGAGCAGCGCCATCTGCCCCGCGAGACTGCGCGGCCAAGGCCGAAATTGGGTCATGGTCTGTCGATCACAGGGGGCGTGTCACAACCGCGTGACTTCGGCAGCCAGCGTGTAGCCGCCACCCCACACCGTCTTGATCAATTCGGGCGATTTTGCATCCGCCTCGATCTTGCGGCGCAACCGGCTGACCTGATTGTCAATCGCGCGATCGAACGCGGCCGCCTCACGGCCCTGCGTCAGGTCGAGCAACTGGTCGCGCGTCAGCACCTGACGGGGGCGCGTGACGAGCGCGAGCAGCAGGTTATATTCGCCGGTCGAGAGCGGCACCGAGACGCCTTCGCGGTCGACCAGCGCGCGTTCGCCCGATTTCAGCACCCAGCCGGCAAAGGCATAGGCGTTCGCCTCGGGGGCATGCTGGCGTGCACCGCCCGCGGTCGCGCGGCGCAGGATCACCTTGACGCGCGTTGCCAATTCCCGCGGCGAGAACGGCTTCACGACATAATCGTCCGCGCCCATTTCGAGCCCGATGATCCGGTCGGTCTCCTCGGTGCGCGCAGTCAGCAGGATCACCGGCACCTCGCTGGTCGCGGCGATATGCCGGCACAGCGACAAGCCGTCCTCGCCCGGCATCATGATGTCGAGGATGACCAGATCGATCGCATAGGCGGTCAGCCGGGTTCGCGCGCTTTCCGCATCGCCGGCCTGCGTGACGCGAAACCCCTGTTTGGTGAGGTACGCGGCCAACGGCTCGCGGATCGAGCGCTCGTCATCGACGAGCAGCAGATGCGGCATGTCTCCCATCGGGGCAGTGTCTAGCATGGCGGCTGTCCAGGGGAAGCATCGGGGTTCGTCCGATGCTTCCCGTCTTCGCGTTATCGAGCTGGCGCCGGCACGGTCGCCTTCACAGGCGGCGTGCCGCTCTGGTGGCGTTCGCGCCGGTCGTCATGGCGCATCTCCGCGGCATTCGCGCGCTCGGTCGCATCGATCACGCCGTCGTGATTGGCGTCGATCCGGTCGAACCGCTTCAGCGCGCGGGCTTCGAACTCCTCGCGCGTCACGCTGCCGTCGCCGTTCGGATCCATCCGCCGGCCCATCCCATCATGCTTGCTGCCGCCCGGCGGCGGGATGGGAACATCGCGGCCGCTCGCCACCATCCGGTCGTGCCGCGCGGCACGATAGGCGCGTATCTCGTCGGCGGTGATGCGGCCGTCACGATCGGTATCCATCTGCGCGAAGCGGGCGTCGGCCTGCGCGATCGCTTCGGCGCGGGTCGCGACACCGTCGCGGTTCGCGTACTGACGGATCGGCGGGCGCGGGGTCGCGGGGGCGGGATTGGTCTGGGCGGCGCTTGCCACGGAGGCGATCGCGCTCGCGGCGATCAGGAGGGGTAAGACGATCTTGCGCATGTCGGTCTCCGGCGGAGGGGTAAGAATTCCCATCGAATGCCGCTGGTCTACGCCGCGCTTGTCGCAGGGTTTTGCCGCCAAGTAGCCAATATGTCGCAAGATATGTCGGGTTCAGGCGAAGATCGCGACGCTCTGCATCTGTTCGGCGACGGGCGTGCCGTCGGCGTTCCAGATCGCCATCTGCTGGCTCGAACTTCCGTCGCGCGTATAGTCGGTGGTCGCGCGGAGCAGCCACCAACCGTCGCGCGTCTCCGGCTGCGGGCCGAGGATGTTTAGCAGCCACGTCATCGAACTGAGCGGGGCCGGACCGCCGAGCAGCTTCAGCGCGGCAGGCGGCAGGCAGTCGGCGATTGCGATCAGCTCGACCATCGGATCGAGCCCTTCGCGCTCGGCCAGCCGCGCCCAGCGCAGCCATTCCGACGGCCCGACGCCGTCGTCGCGGCGGTCGAGCAGGTCGAAGTTGCGTGAGAAGGCGACCGCGCTCTGACCGCGGAACGTCTGCGTGTCCGGCCCCGGCACCGGAAAGGCGGGCGCACGACCGGTCTGGTGATCGACGCGCGAGGCGACCGGGCCCATGAACACGAACGTCGCGCGCAGCCCGAGCCCGGCCGCGCTCTCGACGTCGACCTGGACGAACGCGGCATTGCGCCCGCGCCGCAGCCGCTGCGCGCGGATCGTGATCTCGCCCGACAGCGGCCCGATGAACGACACCTGCGCGGACCGCAGCGGCGGCAGGTCGGTGTCCGAGCTCTGCGCGGCATGGAGCGCAAGCGCCGCGGAAAAGCCGCCATAGGCGGTGCGGCCCTGCGTCCAATTCTCCGGTACCGTCCCGCGCCAGCCGCCTTCGGTCGGCTCCAAGGCGTCGATCGCCTGTTTGAGACTGGTCATCATGGTCCTTTCATCCTTCGTCATCCTGGGCTCGACCCAGGATCCAGAGCCAAGTGGCGGAACATTCGTGGCTCTGGATCCTGACCTTCGTCAGGATGACGGAGGGGGCGGGGAAAGCGGGGACGCGCCAAGCTGGTCGCGCAGTTCGCGTTTTAGGACTTTGCCGATCGCGCTGCGGGGCAGGTCGTCGGCGACATGGAGCGCGGACAAGCGCTGCGTCTTGCCGAGTTGCGCGTTTGCCCAGGCCAGGATCGTCGCTGTGTCATCGGTGGCGCCGGCTCGCGGCACGTAGAAGCCGACCGGCGTCTCGCCCCACGCCTCGGACGGCACCCCGATCACCGCACAGTCCGCGACCGACGGGTGCTGTGCTAACAACGCCTCGAGGTCCGACGGATAGATATTGAACCCGCCCGAGATGATCAGGTCCTTCTTGCGGTCCATCAGCGTGAGGAACCCGTCCGCGTCGAACCGGCCGACGTCGCCGTGGCGGATGTACCGGTTGCCGTCCGCATCATGCCATTCGGCATCGCGCGTCGCTTGAGAGCGGCCATGATAGCCGTTCATCATTGCCGGGCTGCGACCGACGACTTCGCCCATCTTGCCTGGCGCCACCTCGACGCCGTCGTCGTCGATCAGCCGGATCTCGTGGCCGGGCATAGGCTGGCCGACGGTGTGCAGCTTGGTCGGATTGGCGGTGGCGTTCAGCGCGCAACTCGCGCCGCCCTCCGTCATTCCGTAGAACTCGACGAGCACGCCCGGCCAGCGCGCGACCACGTCGGCCTTGAGCGCAGCGGAGAAGGGCGCGCTGGTGCTGGTCTTGAAGCGGAACGCCGACAGGTCGAAGCTGTCGAAATCGGGCAGCGCCATGATCCGCTGATACTGCACCGGCACCAGCATCGTGTGCGTCGCGCGGTAGCGCTGCGCGAGTTCGAGATACGCGCGCGCGTCGAATTTCCCCATCAGGACGACGGTGCCGCCCCAGCCCAGAGTCGGCAGGAAGCTGACCAACGTGGTGTTCGAATAGAGCGGCGTGGCGATCATCGTGACGGCGGTATCGAACCCCGCGGCGGTATTGCGCGCGATATGCGCCCAGCGCATCGCGTGGCTTTGAACGATACCCTTGGGGGTGCCGGTGGTGCCCGACGAGTAGATGATGTTGAACGGATCTTGGGGCGCGATGGTAACTGGGGTGGGCTCGGCTCCATCGGGAGCAAGCCATGAATCAAAAGATTGTTCTCCCGCGAAGGCGGGAGTCCAGTCTGGGCTGCCGCCTTCGCGGGAGAACAAGATGGAGCGGGCTGCAAAAGTTTGACCTTCCAATGCCCGTGCATTCTCGACATCCAGGAACACCAACGGCGCGCCACTATCGGCGATCATCGCGGCGATTGCCGCCGGCGTGGCGGACGGCGCGATCGGCGTCGCGACGCAGCCAGCGCGTACCGTACCAAGGAATGCCGCGGCGTAGTCGGTCGTCGGCGCGGCGACGATCGCCACGGCCGCGCCCGGCTCCACTCCATCGCGTTGCAGCGCCGCCACGACGCGGTCCATCGTCGAGTCGAGCGTTCGATAGTCCATACTGCCCTTGGTATCGGCTACCGCGATACGATCGCCGCGTTCGAGCGCGTGGGTGCGGATCAAATCGGGCAGCGTGGCGAAGCCCGTGGCGAGCATGTCTGCGGCGGTCGTCATCGCTGCATCGCTAGGCGAACGTCGCAGGCAATGCCATACGGTATATTCGAAAAACGATATCGAGGAGACGCCCATGCTATTCTACGATAGCGCGATGCCCGCGCCCAACCCGCGCCGCGTCCGCATTTTCCTCGCCGAAAAGCACATCCGTGTGCCAATGGTACAGATCTCGATTCCCAAGGCCGAGCACAAGTCTGACGCGTTCCTATCGGTCAACGCGCTCGGGCAGACGCCCGCGCTCGCGTTCGACGACGGCCGCGTGCTGACCGAAAGCGTCGCGATCTGCCGCTATTTCGAGGTGCTGCACCCTGATCCACCGATGTTCGGGCACGGCGCGCACAACATCGCCGAGATCGACATGTGGACCCGGCGAACCGAATTACGCTTGATGACCCCGTTGTCGATGGTCTGGCAGCATACACATCCCTGGACCGCGCGGATCGTGAAGCCACAATATACCGAATTCGGCGAGAGCCAGCGGCCGCGCGTGCTGGCAGCGATGGCGGAGTTCGATTCCGCGCTCGACGGCCGGGACTGGCTCGACGGCGAACGCTACACGATTGCCGACATTGTCCTGCTGACGACGATCGACTTTTCGAGCTTCGTGGGTGTGCCGATGCCCGAGGCGCTGACGCATTTGCGCGCGTGGCATTCGCGGGCCTCTGCGCGGCCGAGCGCGGGCGCGTAGTTGAGTTCCGGTCTGAACAGGTCGGCTCGACCGTCGGCCATCGTGGTGCCGGTGGGGAGGGCCCCGCCAACGCCAGGCAACGGTCGGGCGGACGTTTTCAGGGTCAGTCGGCATTGCGCGTAAAAGACGCTTTGCAACGTCGCGAATCTATGCGAGGGAGCCCGCATACCCGGTATTCAGATTGCCCGGACGGTCCGTTGACCTGAAGAATGCGGACAGGTACCCGGCTACGACGTTGGAGAGGGGATAAGGCGGAAGAGCGACCCGAACGAGGACGCATCTTCCGCCGTCCTTCTCACGTTACCCGGTCATACCGTTAAATTTACCAAACCGTGCTTCGCCGCGGCCATCGTGGTGCTTCATGGTCTGTAATCGCTGTAGCTTTCGCTTGTCTGGTACGTCCTGCCTGTCCTAGCGTAAGGCCTGTTTCGATTTCGAGGTATTGCCGGTGGCCACAGCGTATCAGTCCCATCCCGAGATCGCCGACACATTGGCGATGAAGCGACGGGGTCTGACGCTCGCGTTGCTCACCTTCACCTATTTCTTCAGCTATATGGACCGCCAGATCCTCGCGATCCTGCTCGAGCGGATCAAAGCGGACCTGGTGCTGACCGACACGCAACTCGGATTGCTGTCGGGGCTGGTGTTCGCGATCTTCTACGCGACGCTCGGCATCCCGGTCGCGCGGCTCGCGGACCGGACGAATCGGCGCAACATCATCGCGGCCAGCCTGACGATCTGGAGCGCGATGACCGCATTGTGCGGGCTCGCGCAGAACTTCACGCAGCTGATGCTCTTCCGGATCGGCGTCGGCATCGGCGAGGCGGGATCGAGCCCGCCCAGCCATTCGATTATCGCCGATCTCTATCCGCCCGAAAAGCGTGCGAGCGCGATGGCGGTCTATTCGCTCGGCGTCGTGCTTGGGGCGGGCTTCGGGACGCTGATCGGCGGCGTCGTCGCGCATTCCTATGGTTGGCGGATCGCGATGATGACCGTCGGGCTGCCGGGGATCGCGCTCGCCATCCTCGTCCGGCTGTTCATGGTCGAGCCGCGCCGTGGGCTGTCCGACGCCGCCCGCGCAGCAGAGGCGACGCCGATGCCGAGCGTCGGCCAGGGCTTTGCATCGATGTGGGCGAGCGCACCGGCGCGGCATCTGGTGGTCGGCGTGACGCTTACGTCGATGATCGGCTATGCGCTGACGGGCTGGGGGCCGAGCTACATGCAGCGGTCGCTGGGCGTGTCGATGCTCGACATCTCGCGCTATATCGCGTTGCCGGGCGCGTTGTTCGGCGCGGTATCGGCGCTTGCCGGCGGCAAGATCGCGGACATGCTCGCCAAGCGCAACGGGCTGCATGTCCAGGCGTGGGTGGTGCTGGCCATGAAGGGGCTATCGCTGCCGTTCGCGCTCGCATTCTACCTGATCGATGCGCCGGCGATCGCGATCGGTAGCTACTTCGTGTCGCTGATCTTTGCGAATTCCTACCTCGGGCCGAGCTTTGCGCTGATTCAGCATCTGGCGCCGTTGCAGATTCGCGCGATGTGGGCGGCGATCACGTTGCTCGTCATCAACCTGATTGGGCTGGGGCTGGGGCCGACGATGGTGGGCTGGCTCAGTGACCTGCTGAAGCCTGGGTTTGGTGAGGATTCGCTGCGTTATGCGCTGGTGATCATCGCGCTGATGACGCCTTGGGCGCTGTTCCACTACTGGCGCGCCGGGGTTCTCCTCAAGCGGGCGGAGGATGCGGTCGGGTAAGCGCGCACGCTCCTTCGTCATCCTGACGAAAGTCAGGACCCAGAGTTATGAACGCCGTCCCCTGTAATCCTGGGTCCTGACTTTCGTCGGGATGACGGGAGAGGAGGGGGGGCGCTGCGAGACGTGGCGCTTTGCGTCAGTGCGGCGCGCCGGCTGGCCCGTCCAGTATCCACGCGAGCGCGGTCGTCGAATACCGCCATGTCGTCGCGGACCGAGGCGATCCGCTTGACCTGCAGGCGTGCGAGCTTGCCTTCGGTGTACAGCGCCACCTTGCGCGATTTCAGCGGCATCGACATCGCGACGCGTTGCAGCATCGCAATCACCTCCTGCGGCTGGATCGCGGACTTCGAGAAGTTGCACAGCAGCAGGTGGCGCTTGCCGGTGGCCGACACGCGGCGCGCCTCGCAGTCCAGATCGCGCAGGAAATCCTCGACATGCGGGATCGTCCAGAAGCCCGATGCCTCGACCTCGATGATGCCCGTGTCGAGATCGGTCGTGATACTATGCATGGCGCCCTCCGTGGAGCGCCGGGATCGGCGGCAAGCCGTTAATGCTACGTAACCAATCCGATTCGGCTGTGAACGTGCGCCGATCCGGGTCGGTCGCGCTTTACGCCTTGGCCACCTGATCGTCGAACAGCCCGAACATCAGCGTCGAGGCATACATGGCCACCGCGCGCTCGCGCGGCATCGTCGAGGCCCATTTGCGCATGTCGAACGCCGCGTTCTGGAGCGCCATCAACGCCTGCGCCGCGATCAGCGCATCGACCGCGCGGATCGAGCCTTCGCCGATCCCGTCCATCATCATGCCCGCATAGCGCCGCGCAATCCCGTTCGACCGATCGACCATCGCGTTGCGCACGCCGACCGGCAAACCACTAAGCGCGGTGGTGCGCAACAGCGGCCCGCGCTCGGCGAACTGCACGTCGAGCAATGTCGCGACCGTGCTCGACAGCTTGTGCCAATAAGTCCCGCCCTCGGCCTCGCCCCGGCTCTGCGCATCGGCGATCGTGTCGAAGCTGCGCTGGTAGCAGGCGATGACCAGGTCGTCCTTGGCGTCGAGGTGATGGTAGAAGCTGCCCTTGGTCACGTTCAACTCGGATGCGATCTTCTGCACCGACGCGCCGCGATAGCCGAGTTCGTTGATCAGCCGGGTGGCGGCCAGCAGGAACGCCTCGCGACCCGGCTCCGCCTCGTCATGGCTGAGGTCGAGCAGCGTCGGCGACCAGGTGGCGGCCTTGCCCGCGATGCCGTGCGCGAACACATCCATCAGCCGCTCCTCGACGCGGCCATATTGGTCGGGCTCGTAGCGGGTCAGCCAGATCGGCAGCCAGAACGTGTTTTCGAGCAGGACATGCGCCCGCGCGCCGTTGAGATCGGTCTGCGCGCGTGACGACGCCGGTCCCCAGAGCAGCCGAGTCCGGCGAAACACCTCGCGCCAGCCCGCCATCAGCCGGCCGCGCATCGGTTCCTCGGTGGCGCGCAGATCGGACAGGACCGCGAACGCCTTCTCCTCGCCGCGCTGGATCCGGTTCAGCCGATCCATGTTGAGCGCGAGATAGCGGCGGACGCGCGCCTCGGGCGTCGCCTCTTCCATCGCGACGTCGAGCATCGCGATAAGGGACTCGAGCGTGTTCTCGAACGCCGCCGCCGCGAGGTCTTCCTTGCGCTTGAAATAATAGGTAACGCTCGTCGTGTTGAGCCCGACGCGCCGCGCCACGTCCGCGAACGTCATGCCCTTGGCACTCTGCTCGTTGATCGCTTCTGCCGCCGCGGCGAGGATCGCATCACGCTTCGCACGGAAGCGCTTGGTACCCTGTTCGCTCTCGTCGCTGGCCTCTGCCGGAACCTTCATCGAAACACCCTAACAGCTTCGATTTGAAGATACAGTGCTTTTTAGGCGCTTTCAGGGCGGACTTGAAAACATGCTTTCTGGACCTCTCCGTACGCTTTACCGAATACGCGGTATGGTTTAACCCGCCTCCAAAGCGATGACGAATGGAGAGCCCGCATGGATTTCAGCCTCACCGAACGAGAGACGTATTTCAGCGATCGGGTGCGCGATTTCATCGACCAGAATATCCGCCCGCGCCAGGCCGATTACGACGCGCAGGAGCATGAGGGAGAGCGCTGGAAGGTGCTCCCGGTGATCGAGGAGATGAAGGAAAAGGCCAAGGCCGCAGGCCTATGGAATTTCTTCATGCCGCCGCATTCCGGGCAGACTCATGTCGATGATTCGTTCGCGTTCGAGGGGACGCAGCTCACCAATCTCGAATATGCGTTATGCGCCGAGGAGATGGGCAAGATCGGCTGGGCGAGCGAATGCTTCAACTGTTCCGCGCCCGATACGGGCAACATGGAGGTGTTTCACCGCTATGGCACGCGAGCGCAGAAGGAGGCGTATCTCGGGCCGCTGATGCGCGGCGAGATCCGGTCGGCGTTCCTGATGACCGAGCCGGCGGTGGCGTCGTCGGATGCGACCAACATCGAGACGTCGATGGTCCGCGACGGCGATCACTACGTCATCAACGGGACGAAATGGTGGTCGAGTGGCGTCGGCGACCCGCGGTGCAAGATCGCGATCGTGATGGGCAAGACCAGCTTCGAGGGATCGCGCCACCAGCAGCAGAGCCAGATCCTCGTGCCGCTCGATACGCGGGGCGTGACGATCAAGCGGATGCTGTCGGTCTATGGCTATGATCACGCGCCGCACGGGCATGGCGAAGTGGTGCTCGAGAATGTCCGCGTGCCGGTCGAGAACGTGTTGCTGGGCGAGGGCCGCGGATTTGAGATCGCGCAAGGTCGGCTCGGGCCGGGCCGCATCCATCACTGCATGCGGACGATCGGCGTCGCCGAAACCGCGATCGAGGCGATGGCCAAGCGGCTGCTGACCCGCGTCGCATTCGGCAAGCGGATCGCTGACTTCTCGGTCTGGGAAGAACGTATCGCCACCGCGCGGATCGATATCGAGATGACTCGCCTGCTGTGCCTCAAGGCGGCGGACATGATGGACAAGGCGGGCAACAAGGCTGCGCAACTCGAGATCTCGATGATCAAGGTCGCAGCACCGAACATGGCTCTGCGGATCCTCGATGATGCGATCCAGGCGCATGGCGGCGGCGGCGTGTCGGGCGACTTCCGCCTGGCGCACGACTGGGCGGCGATGCGGACGCTGCGGTTCGCGGATGGTCCGGACGAGGTTCACAACCGCTCCATCGCGCGCAACGAGTTCGGGAAATACGGGGACTTCCGCAAGGGTGGCGTATCGAGCGGGGATGTCGGGGTCAGCCGGTAGAAGCACGTCGTTCATCCGGGGCGAAGTCGGGCGACGGTCGCCTTCCCCAATCCGTTACCCGAGGCCTTCACAAGATCACCACCCCTTGTTCGTCATTCCAGCGAAAGTTGGGATCTCCCCATTCGGGGCGCCCGCCAACCGGGATGCCTGAGCTTTCGCTGGGGTGACGGGCTTGGGCGAGGGGCTCGAGGCGGGGTTCGGGGATAAAGAAGACAGAATCTAACGAGAGGCAGACATGAAAGCCGCAGTCCTTTTCGAAGCCAACACCCCGCTCAGCATCGAGGATGTCACCATCTCGAAGCCGGGCCCGCGCGAGGTCCTGATCCGGACGATGGCGGTCGGCGTGTGCCGTTCCGACCTGCATTTCGTCGACGGCGCCTATCCGCATGCGATGCCGACCATCCCGGGCCATGAAGCTTGCGGGGTGGTCGAGGCGATCGGTGACGAGGTCGGCATGGTCAAGGTCGGCGACCACGTCGTCACGTGTCTGTCGGCGTTCTGCGGGCATTGCGAATTCTGCGTCACCGGGCGGATGGCGCTGTGCGTCGACAGTTCGGTGCGTCGACCCAAGGGCGCGCCGCCGCGGTTGATGCTTGGCGACCGGCCGATCGCGCAGATGCTCAACCTCAGCGCCTATGCCGAGATGATGCTGGTCCACGAACATGCGTGCGTCGCGATCGACCGCGACATGCCGATGGATCGTGCCGCGCTGCTCGGTTGCGCGATCACCACCGGGGCGGGGGCGGTGTTCAACACCACGGACGTGACGCCGGGTGAGACGGTGTGCGTGGTCGGGTGCGGCGGAATCGGCCTCGCCGCGGTCAATGCGGCCAAGATCGCGGGCGCGGGCAAGATCATCGCGCTCGACCCGGTGCCGGAGAAGCGCGCGATGGCGGAGAAACTCGGCGCGACGCACAGCATCGACGCGCTGTCCGACACAGCGGCGGACGAGGTCGTCGCGCTGACCAAGGGCGGCGTGCATCACGCGATCGAGGCGGTCGGGCGGGCGCAATCGGCGGCGACCGCGGTGAAGGTGCTGCGGCGCGGGGGCACCGCGACGATCCTCGGCATGATGCCGCTTGGCGAGAAGGTCGGGCTGTCGGCGATGGACCTGCTGTCGGGTAAGCGGTTGCAGGGCGGCTTCATGGGCTCGAACCGGTTTCCGGTCGATATCCCGCGGCTGGTCGACTTCTACATGCGAGGATTGCTCGACCTCGACACGATCATCGCCGACCGGATGCCGCTCGAGCGGATCAATGACGCGTTCGACGAACTGCGGCGCGGGGACACGACCCGAAGCGTGATCACCTTCTCGTGAGGATGGGCTCATGACGAGCGACGCAGCCACCAGCATGGTCGGCACGATCGCGGTCGGCGACAAGGATCGGCTCGACCTCGATGCGCTTGGCGCCTGGATGTCGGCCAACGTGCCCCATTATGCGGGGCCGCTGACTTACGCCAAGTTCGCAGGCGGGCAGTCGAACCCGACCTATCGGCTCGACACGCCAAATCGCGCCTATGTCCTGCGGCGCAAACCGTTCGGCCCGATCCTGCCCTCCGCGCACGCGGTCGACCGCGAATACCGCGTGATCGCGGGCCTGCATCCGACCGGCTTCCCCGTGCCGCGGCCCTACGGGCTGTGCGAGGACGCGGGCGTGATCGGTTCGGCGTTCTACGTCATGGAAATGGTCGAGGGGCGGACGATCTGGGACGGCGCGATGCCGGATGCGACGCCCGCCGAGCGGACCGCGCATTACGAGGCGATGGTCGACACGCTCGCCGCGCTCCACAATACGGACTACGCCGCGGCAGGGCTTGGCGATTACGGCAAGCCGGGGAATTATTTCGAGCGTCAGGTCGGCCGCTGGACCAAGCAATATCGCGCTGCCGAGACCGAGCGCATGGAGTCGGTCGAGCGCCTCATCGAATGGCTGCCGCGGACGCTGCCCGAGCAGACTCGGACCTCGATCGTCCACGGCGACTATCGCATCGACAACATGATCTTTGCAGCCCCCAAGTCGAACGGGGCAGGGCCCAAGGTGATCGCGGTGCTCGACTGGGAGCTATCGACGCTCGGCGATCCGCTCGCGGACTTCTCGTATCTGCTGATGAGCTGGGTGACCGAGCCCGAGGGGCGTTCCGGCGTGCTCGGCATGACCGGACCAGAAACGGGGATCCCGACGATCGAGCAGGTCGTCGAGCGGTATTGCGCGGCAACCGGCCGCGACGGCGTGCCCGATCTCAACTGGTATTTCGCCTACAATCTCTTCCGGCTGACCGGCATCGTGCAGGGGATCAAGAAGCGCATCATCGACGGCACCGCGTCTAGCGCGCAGGCGGAGAAGACGGTCGCGAAGATCCACGGGCTGGCGGATGCGGCCTGGGGATTTGCGGTGAAGGCCGGGGCTTGATTGCGATCGATCTGGCCGCTCCCTCCCCATCCGTCACCCCAGCGAAAGCTGGGATCTCCCGGTTTGGATCGCAGCGCCAGCCAACGGGAATACCCCAGCTTTCGCTGGGGTGACGGAATTGATGCGGGGAGAGTAGATGTGTCGCAGTTCGATCTGACCGGTAAGGTCGCCATCGTCACCGGATCCTCGCGCGGGATCGGGCTCGCCTCGGCGCATGACCTGGCCAAGCACGGCGCGAAGGTCGTCATCTCCAGCCGCAAGCAGGACGCCTGCGATACCGTCGCTGCGGACCTAAACGCGAAATATGGCGAGGGGACCGCGATCGCAGTCGCCGCCAACATCTCCGACAAGGCCGGTCTCCAGCACCTTGTCGACGAGACCCGCACGCAGTTCGGCCGGATCGACGTGCTCGTCTGCAACGCCGCGTCCAACCCCTATTACGGGCCGCAAGCCGGGATCGCCGACGACCAGTTCCGCAAGATTCTCGATAACAATATCGTTTCGAACCACTGGTTGATCCAGATGGTCGCGCCCGAGATGCTCGAGCGTGGAAGCGGGAGCATCGTCATCATCTCCTCGATCGGCGGCCTCCGCGGCTCTCCGGTGATCGGCGCCTATTGCATCAGCAAGGCCGCGGATATGCAGCTGGCGCGCAACCTTGCAGTCGAGTTCGGACCGTCGGGGGTCCGCGTGAACTGCATCGCGCCCGGGCTGATCAAGACCGACTTCGCGCGGGCGCTGTGGGAAGACCCGCAGCGGATCGAGGCTGCCAATACCAGCGTGCCCCTGCGCCGGATCGGCGAGCCGCACGAGATCGCCGGCGCGGTCGTGTTTCTCGCCTCGCCCGCGAGCAGCTTCATGACCGGCCAGACGATGGTCATCGACGGCGGCGTCACGATCTAACCGGAGACAGACCCATGCGTTTCGAGAACAAGTCGATCATCGTCACCGGCGCAGGCTCGGGCATCGGCCGCGCGGCCGCACTGCTGTTCGCGGCCGAGGGAGGCCACGTCATCGTCGCCGAAAAAACCGAAGGGGCGGACGAGACTGCGCATCTGGTCACGCAAGCAGGCGGTACCGCAAAGGCGATCCGCATCGACGCCGGGATCGAGGACGACGTGATCCGCGCGGTGACGCTCGCGTGCGACAGTTTCGGCGGGCTCGACGTGATGTTCGCCAATGCGGGCATCTCGGGCGGGATGGCGAACCTGTTCGATACCGACGTCGCGCTGATCACCGAGGTGCTCCGCGTCAACCTGATCGGACCGTTCCTCGCGATAAAGCATGCCGCGCCGCGCATTGCCGAACGAGGGAAGGGCGCGATCGTCCTGACCGCTAGCGTCGCCGGGATCCGCTCGGGCGCCGGCTCGCCGGCTTATTCGGCGTCCAAAGCGGGCGTCATCAATCTGGCCGCCGTCTCTGCACAGCAGCTAACCGGCTCCAACGTCCGCGTCAACGCGATCTGCCCGGGGCTCACCGAGACCGGCATGACCAAGCCCGTCTTTGATTATGCGCGCGAGGCCAACAAGATGGACCGCGTCGGCCGTCTGAACCCGCTCCAGCGCGGTGCACAGCCCGAGGAACTCGCCAAGGTCGCGCTGTTCCTTGCCTCCGACGA
Organism: Sphingomonas sp. Leaf38; assembly: GCF_001421825.1. Classification (NCBI taxonomy): domain Bacteria; kingdom Pseudomonadati; phylum Pseudomonadota; class Alphaproteobacteria; order Sphingomonadales; family Sphingomonadaceae; genus Sphingomonas; species Sphingomonas sp. Leaf38. The sequence continues at coordinate 1,228,298 of NZ_LMLD01000011.1, forward strand.
TGCCAGCTACGTCAACGGTCAGGCGATCGCGGTCGATGGTGGGTTGTCGTCGAGCCACCCCGTGACCCGCCAGGAATACGGTAGGACCGCAGCCTGATGGTGCGAGAAGCCCCCCTGTCGACACCGGACGGGCGGTATATCGTGGTTCGCGGGCGGTTGTGGCGCAAGGCGAACCCGGGATTGTCGGACTCGGAGCGGGAGTCCTTCGTGCATGATCTGATGGATGCGCGCCGGGCGGTTGGCCAGGCTCGTCGCAGCGGCGATGAGTCTGCCGAGCACGCCGCGCATGGGGCGGTCGACATAGTGAAGCACAAACTCGGCGAAAGAGGTCCGGTATGGTGGACGGACGGCGCCCCCGATCTGAACCGGCATATGGCGCGGACGACACTCTATGCGGCATGGTTCGCGACAATAAACGCGTCGTGAAGATTTGGAGCCGCCTCGCGTAACTCTCTACAGTCCGGCGATATTAACTGTAGCACATTGGCAAATATCACGCCTCGTCGCGGCCGCAATCGCCTTAACCCACAGCAATGGGCGGAACACGCGGCGCCGCAAAGCGTCCTTGGTCCCATGGAAATCCAGCATTCATCCCTATTCCCCTGGCGCCACAAGGATCAGGACACGCACGTCGCGCTGCTCCGCGATCACATCGCTGAGGCCAGTTTCCCTTGCGTCGGCGCCAAGGCCGCGGTCGCGAAGGGGACGCTCGAGGTGATGTCGTGCAACCGGATCGATAGCGCGTGGGACGATGTGCGGATCCATGACGGTCTGCTGACCTTCGCGGCCGCGTATCGCGAGGATCCCGCGCTGTTCCGGAGCTTTGCCGTCGTGTTCGACGAACCCGTCACGTTCGACGAACCGACGTTCGAGCGGCATCTCTGGAACCGTATCCAGTCGCTGTCCGACAAGGACGTCTGGCGCGGCCAGGATTACGATTCGCGGGTAAGTGCGGATCCCGACAGCCCGCATTTCTCCCTGAGCTTTGGCGGCGAAGCGTTTTTCGTCGTCGGCCTGCATCCCAATGCGAGCCGCCCGGCGCGTCAGTTCGCGCGTCCTACGATGGTCTTCAATCTCCACGACCAGTTCACGATCCTGCGCGCGCAGGGTCGTTACGAGACGATGCGCGAAAAGATTATGGTGCGCGACGAGGCGATTGCCGGGTCGCGCAACCCGATGCTCACGCGGCACGGCGAGATGAGCGAGGCCCGACAGTATAGCGGGCGCTCTGTCGACGAAGTCTGGCGCTGTCCGTTTTCCTATCAGGGGTCATCGCAATGAGCGGCATGATGCAGGCACCGATGATTCATGAGATTCCCGAGCGGAGCGGCGCGGCTTTTGGGCTGGCGCGCGGCGAGATCCTGACGGTGATCGATCCGCGCGGCGAGCAGGTCGCCGATCTGCTCGCCTTCGCGGCAGACGATCTCGATGAGGTCATCTCCTCGGGCCGGACGCTCGATTATGCGGAAACGATCTACCTGACGACGGGGCATAAACTTTATTCGAACCGGTCGCAGCCGATGCTCGAGATCGTTGCGGATGATGTAGGGCGGCATGATTTCCTGCTCACGCCGTGCTCCTACGATACGTTCCACCACTTCTATCCGACGCTGCCGCCGCATCGGGGTTGTTTCGGTAATTTGGCTGCGGCGCTCGAGCCGTACGGCGTCGTGCCCGACCGGATACCCACCGCGTTCAATTGCTTCATGAACGTGCCCATTGACGCCGAAACGGGTAAGCTTCGCGTGCTGCCGCCGATCAGCAAGGCGGGCGACCAGATCGTTTTCCGCGCAGTAATGGATCTGGTGATCGGCTTGACGGCATGCTCGGCGCCGGATTCGAACGGCGGTACGTTCAAGCCGATCCACTACGCGATCGGCGCAAACCCGCGGCTTGATTAGGAACCGGGCTGGCGCGAGTTGCGGGGATCATACGCTTGCGTAACGACTTTGTGGGGACCATTTGGGGGCCGCGGGCGTTTGACGTCCGACCCCATTCATGAAGGAGAATCCTGATGGCTTTCGAACTCCCACCGCTGCCCTACGCCTATGACGCGCTCGAGCCGGTGATCGACCAGGAGACGATGAAGTTTCATCACGATAAGCATCACGCCGCCTACACCAACAAGCTGAACGAGGGCGTCGAGAAGGACCCCGCGCTGGCCGGCAAGACGATCGAGGACATCCTCGGCATGATCTCGTCGCAGCCGCCGCTGGTCCGTAACAACGGCGGTGGCTTCTGGAACCACGACTTTTTCTGGAAGACGATGGCAGCCAAGAGCGGCCAGGCACCGTCGGGCAAGCTGGCCGAGGCAATCGACCGCGATTTCGGTGGGCTCGACAAGCTGAAGGACGAGTTCAACACCAAGGGTGCGGGCCAGTTCGGGTCGGGCTGGGCATGGCTGATCGCCGACGACAGCGGCAAGTTGAAGGTCACGAGCACGCCGAACCAGGACAACCCGCTCATGGACGACGCCAAGGAACCGGGCACGCCGCTGCTGGGCAACGATGTGTGGGAACACGCCTATTATTTGACGTACAAGAATGACCGTCCGGGCTATCTGAAGGCTTGGTGGGACATCGTGAACTGGGACGTCGTCGGTGAGCGCTACGCGAAGGTCGCGGGCTGACACTTGGTTCCCCTCCCGCTTGCGGGAGGGGCTAGGGGAGGGGTTGTCCACAGGCTGGCGTTAGTCTGTTGGTCAGGCCCTCCCCCAACCCCTGCCGAGCGGGAGGGGGAGCGATCACCCTTCGGGCGGCAGGTCGGTCACGGCCTTGTCGCCCGTTTGCAATCCGTGCTTCAGCAGCATCGGGATGTTCGCGAACGCAAAGACCAGTGTCAGCGGTATCGCACCCCACAGCTTGAAGCCGACCCAGAAATTCCAACCGGCGTCCTTGCCCCAGGCCGCCAGCGTGTAGCGCCAGACGAATTCGTTCAGCAGCGCCATGAAGATGAAGAACACGACCCAGTTGCGCGTCAGCTTGTGCCAGCCTTGCGCGGTAAGGCCGGGATACGCGCTCTCCAGTAACGACTGTAGCAGCGGACGCCCGGTGAGCAGCCCGAACAGCAGGATTGCGGCGAACATCGTGTAGATGATCGTCGGC
>NZ_LMLD01000011.1:1231463-1240082 GCF_001421825.1 Sphingomonas sp. Leaf38
CGCCCGACATCCATAGCATCGGCGAGATGTGCCCCGCCTTCACCTTCGACACGATCATCGCCGCGACCGTGGCAATGATGAACGCGGTAGTGGCGGCGATGACGCGCGCGATCGGTGCGCCCGGCGTGAGGAAGTTCACCGCGAAGAACACCGCGAGCGGGCCATAGTCGATCGCCATGCGGAGACCGGGGGACAGGGGGGATTTGGTCACTATGTCTTCCAAGAAATACGGTAAATCCCGTTCGCGCCGAGCCTAGTCGAACGACATTGCCACAAGCTGACCGGTCCTTCGACTACGCTCAGGACGAACGGGAGAGTCGCACGCGGGCGGCGCGTTACTTTCGAACGCTCTCCACGCCCGCGATGATCCGGCTCACCTCGTTCGCGTCGAACGGGCGCAGGTCGGTCATGTCTTCGCCTATGCCGATCGCATGGATAGGGAGGCCGTATTTCTCCGCCGCCGCGACCAGCACACCGCCGCGCGCGGTGCCGTCGAGCTTGGTCATCACCAGGCCGGTGACGCCTGCGACTTCCTTGAAGACCTCGATCTGTTGCAGCGCGTTCTGGCCGGTGGTCGCGTCGAGCACGAGGACGATGTCGTGCGGGCTCTCGGGGTTGATGCGGCCCAGCACGCGGCGGATCTTGGCCAGCTCATCCATCAGCTCGCGCTTGTTCTGGAGGCGGCCCGCGGTGTCAACGATCAGCACGTCGATGCCCGTCTCGGTCGCCTTCTTGACCGCATCCCATACCACGCCCGCCGCGTCGCCGCCCTCGGGACCGGTCACGATCGGCACGCCGACGCGCTCGGCCCAGGTGCGCAGCTGCCCGATCGCGGCCGCGCGGAACGTGTCGCCCGCTGCCAGCATCACGCCGTAATCCTGCTCCATCAGCAGATGCGCCAGCTTGGCGATCGTCGTCGTCTTGCCCGAGCCGTTGACGCCGATCACGAGGATGACTTGCGGCCGCGGAAACGCGTCGATCTCGATCGGCTTGGCGACCGTGGCCAGCACCTTCTCGACCTCCTCGGCGACGATCACGCGGATGCCGAGTTCTTCCATGTTGCGCTCGAAACTGCCTTCGGAAAGGCGGTGGCGGATCCGGCCGGCGGTTTCGGGGCCGAGATCGGAGGCGATCAGCGCCTCCTCGATATCGTCGAGTGTCGAGTCGTCGAGCCGTGCGCCGCCGAGGCCGGCGAGGTTGCCGACGAGCCGGTCGGAAGTGCGCTTGAAGCCGCCGATCAGCTTGTCGTGCCAGGTTGGGGTGGTGCTCATGTCAGTTCCCGTGTTGCGCGGAGGCGGTCATTGGTCGCGCCGGTGATCGTGATGCGGACGATGTCGCCGGGTATGGCGGGTTCGTCCAGTAAGACTTCGGCGAAATTGCCAATATGCCCGCGGTCGCCGGGGCGCTCGACAAGCAGGTCCTGGCGGGTGCCGACCAGCGTTTGCAGCCAGCGCGCGCGTGCTGCTTCACCGGCTTGTCGAAGGATCGCGGCGCGATCGCGGCGGACCTCGGGCGCGACCTGCGGCATCCGCGCGGCGGGGGTGCCGGCGCGGGGCGAATAGGGGAAGATGTGCGGGTGGACGATCTGGCAGTCGTCGATCAGCGCGCGCGTGTTGGCGAACATCGCCGCGTCCTCGGTCGGGAAGCCGGCGATCAGGTCTGCGCCGATCGCGATGTCGGGTCGCGCGGTCTTGAGGCGATCGACCAGCGCGACGCTGTCGGCGCGCGCGTGACGGCGTTTCATCCGCTTGAGGATCATGTCGTCGCCTGCCTGAAGCGAGAGGTGGACGTGTGGCAGGATCCGTCGCTCGGTCGTCAGCAGCGCGAACAGCCGATCGTCGATCTCGATCCCATCGAGCGACGACAGCCGCAGGCGTTCCAGTGTGGGTACATGCTGGAGGATGCGTTCGACCAGATGGCCGAGCGTCGGCGCGCCGGGAAGATCGGGCCCGTAGCTGGTCAGGTCGACGCCGGTCAGAACGATCTCGCGGTGGCCCGAATCGACCAGTCCGGCGATCCGGTCGACGACGGCGCCGGCGGGCACCGACCGACTAGGGCCACGACCGAACGGGATCGCGCAGAAGGTGCAGCGGTGGTCGCAGCCATTCTGCACCTCGACGAACGCGCGAGCATGGGCGGAGAAGCTCGCGGCGAGATGCGGCGCGGTTTCGCGGACCTGCATGATGTCGCTGACGAGCACCGGGGCGGGGGCGTCCCACGCCGCGCTGGTCAGCTTGTCCGCATTACCGATGACACGGTCGACTTCGGGCATCGCCGCAAAGCTGCCGGGGTCGATCTGCGCAGCGCACCCAGTGACGACGATGTGTGCGTCGGGCCGATCGCGTTTCGCGCGGCGGATCGCGACGCGCGTTGCCTTCACCGCGGCGTTGGTGACCGCGCAGCTGTTGACCACGACCATGTCCCGCCCGGCGACGAGCGCGCGGATGGTCTCGCTTTCGGCGATGTTGAGGCGGCAGCCGAGGGAGATGACCTCTGGCGCGGGGGCGGGTGACATGCGCGCGATTTAGGAGCCGCGCGGAGCGAAGTCCACGCCTTGCGTTGGCGCTGGTGCACTGATGGGGCGGCGGCGTGCGCGCGCGGTCAACTGGCCAGGCGTGGGGCGATGCCGCGCAGCGGGGTGCCATCGCGGTCCGGCCGCTGCGCCAAAAGCCGCTTTTCCGCCAGCAACCGCCGTACCTGCGCCGCGCCGAGCGGTCTGCCGTAAAAATACCCCTGGCCCTTTGCGCAGCCGATCCCGCGCAGCCGCTCCTCGACCGCGTCGTCTTCTATGCCTTCGGCGGTCGTAGGCAGATTAAGGCTGTCGCCCAGCCGGACGATCGTATTGACGATCGCCATGCTCTCAGGATTGGCGAGGATCGACGTGACGAAGCTCTTGTCGATCTTGATCCGGTCGAACGGCAGCGCGCGCAGATGGGCGAGGCTCGAATAACCGGTGCCGAAATCGTCGAGCGCGAGGCGGATTCCCTGGTTCTTCAGGCTGCCGACGATCGACTGCGCGAGCGGCAGGTTGTCGAACAGTGCGCTTTCGGTGATCTCGATCTCGAGCCGGCTGGCGGGGAAGCCGGTCTCGACCAGCGTCTTGATGATCTTCTGCGCGAGCCATGCGTCGCGCAGTTGCAACGGCGAGACGTTGACGGACAGGCTCAATCCCGCGTCCCAGTCACGCGCGGCGGTGAACGCCTGCCGCATGATCGACAGCGACAGGTCGCCGATCAGCCCGGTTTCCTCGGCAATGGGAATGAACACGTCGGGCGCGATCGTGCCCCTGGTCGGATGGTCCCAGCGGGCGAGCACTTCGAAACCGGTGATTCGGCCCGTGGTCAGGTCGATCTGCTGCTCGAAATATGGCACGATTTCTTGCGCAGGGATCGCGGCGCGCAAACCAGCCTCGAGTTCGCCGCGCAGTTTCAGCGAGCGTTCCATCGAATTGTCGAACCAGGCATGGCGGCCTCGACCGCCGGTCTTGGCTGCGTGGAGCGCGATATCGGCATTGCGCAACAACGCATCGACCGAGGCGCAGTCGACGTCCGACCGGGCGACGCCGATCGACGCACTCAAATGGATATCGACGCCGTTCGTGCGGAATGGGAGCGCAAGGCCGGCGACCAGACGCTCGGCGATCCGGTCGGCGACGCTCCTGTGCGCGGTGTCGAACACGAAGGCGCAGGCGAACTCGTCCGCCCCCAGCCGTGCGAGCAGGCTGGTGCTCGGCGCGATCGCGGCGATCGTCTCGGCGACATAGGCGAGCAACAGGTCACCTACCGCATAGCCGTGCAGATCGTTGACGCTCTTGAAATGGTCGATGTCGATCGTCAGCATGGCCATCGCCTTGCCGCGGCGGCGGGTACTGGCGAACAGCGTCGCGCCTTCCTCGGACAGGCTGCGGCGATTGAGGAGGCCGGTCAGCGGATCGCGCTGCGCAAGCGCCTGTGCGCGGCGGCCGGCTTCGGTCAGGTCGCTCAATTCCACGGCCAGAGCGCGGTAGCGGAACCAGCCGAACAGGATCAGCGAGACGTTGAGCAGCATCGTCGCGATCAGCGTGCGGTCTATCGTTGCGGTGCTACCGCGAAGATGGGCGAGCGCTTTGATCAGCACGGTACCACCGGTTCCCACGAGCAGCAGGAGCGCGGCGCCCGTGACGGCACCGGTCATGAATTCCCGACTGATGTTGCGGGGCGCACTTGTCGCCGCCGACTTTGCGATCATGAGGGGTGTCCGGTCCTTGATTGGTATGTGGTGTGCCATGCGAGAGGTGTAAGAGATGTTAAGGGCGCATCTGAGCGGGACGGGGCGTGGCGTGGGCGCGACTGGCTGCGACGTATCGGCCGCCGGACGTTGATCGCGATTATGATTGCTCCACGTCGGGGACCCGGTCGGATCGTCGGCAACCGCGGAAGACCAGGCCGCTGTCTCGCGCGGTCGCCTTGAGCGCTACCCGTCTTGCATCCGGCGCGGCATTCCCGTAGAGGCGGCCCACGTTCCGTTACGGGGCGCATTGGACGAGCATCCAAGGATGCACGCTGGCCGGCGAGGTTTCGCCCGCCGGCGCTTTTGCGTTTGGTGACGGTAATTGGGAGTATTTCGATGTTCGAAAGCCTGAGCGATCGACTTGGCGGCGTCTTCGACCGCCTTCGCGGCCGGGGTGCGCTGACCGAAGCGGATGTGCGCGCAGCGATGCGCGAAGTGCGCGTCGCGCTGCTCGAAGCCGACGTCGCGCTGCCCGTCGCGCGTGAGTTCGTCGAGAAGGCGACCGAGAAGGCCGTCGGCCAGAACGTACTCCGCTCGGTCACGCCGGGGCAGCAGGTCGTCAAGATCGTCAGCGACGCGCTGGTCGAGATGCTCGGCGCCGAGGCGTCCGAGCTCGAACTGGGCGTCACGCCGCCCGCAGTGATCATGATGGTCGGGCTTCAGGGCTCGGGCAAGACGACCACCACCGCGAAGATCGCCAAGCGGCTCGCGGCGGGGCAGTCGGCGATCGGCGGCAACGGGCGCGAGCGCAAGAAGGTTCTGATGGCGTCGCTCGACGTCAATCGCCCGAACGCGCAGGAGCAGCTCGCGACGCTCGGCACGCAGATCGATGTCGCGACTCTGCCGATCGTGCAGGGCCAGCAGCCGGTCGACATCGCGCGGCGCGCGATGCAGGCGGCCAAGCTGCAGGGTTATGACGTCCTGATGCTCGACACCGCGGGTCGACTCCATGTCGACCAGGCGCTGATGGACGAGATGAAGGCGGTCGCCGACGTCGCGAACCCGGCCGAGATCCTGCTCGTCGTCGACTCGCTGACCGGTCAGGACGCGGTCAACGTCGCGCAGAACTTCTCCGACCAGGTGCCGCTGACCGGCATCGTGCTGACCCGGATGGACGGGGACGCCCGTGGCGGCGCGGCGCTGTCGATGCGCGCGGTCACCGGCAAGCCGATCAAGTTTGCGGGGACCGGCGAGAAGCTCGACGCGCTCGAGGCGTTCCATCCCGAGCGTGTCGCCGGTCGCATCCTCGGCATGGGCGACGTCGTCAGCCTCGTCGAACGCGCTGCGGAGTCGATCCAGGCCGAAGACGCCGAGCGGATGGCGGCCAAGATGGCCAAGGGTCAGTTCGATATGAACGACCTGCGTGCCCAGCTGGCGCAGATGCAGCGGATGGGCGGGCTCGGCGCGCTGGCGGGGATGATCCCCGGCATGAAGAAGGCGCAGGGCGCGGTGGCCTCGGTCGGCGGCGAGAAGGTCCTCGTTCATATGGACGCGATGATCGGATCGATGACGATCAAGGAGCGCAACAAGCCCGAACTGATCAACGCCAAGCGCAAGATCCGCATCGCCAAGGGTTCCGGCACCACGGTGCAGGAGGTCAACAAGCTGCTCAAGATGCACCTCGAAATGTCGACCGCCATGAAGAAGATCAAGAAGATGGGCGGCATGAAGGGCATGATGGCGATGCTCGGAAAAGGTGGTCTTGGGGGCGGCCTGGGCGGGATTGGTAATGCGATCGGTGGGCCGCAGATGGGCGACATGCTCAACAAGGCCGGCGCAGGCGGGCTTCCGGGGGGCAATGCCGGCGGCGGCCTGCCGGGCCTGGGCGGCAAGATACCGCAGCTGCCGGCCAGCTTCGACGATTTTCTGAAGAAGAAATAACCTCTTATCCAACCCCATTGGTCCGGCGCTCGCCGGGCGAAATATTAGAAAACGAAGGAAAATATCATGGCAATCAACATTCGTCTCGCACGCGGTGGCTCCAAGAAGCGTCCCTATTACAAGATCGTCGTCGCCGATGCGCGCAGCCCGCGTGACGGCCGCTTCATCGAGAAGATCGGCAACTACAACCCGCTCCTCGCCAAGGACAACGAGCAGCGCGTGCAGCTCGACGCCGATCGCGCGAAGCATTGGCTGAGCGTCGGTGCGCAGCCGACCGATCGCGTCGCACGCTTCCTCGACCAGGCCGGCGTTCTCGAGCGGTCGGCCCGCAACAACCCGAACAAGGGCAAGCCCGGCGAGAAGGCCACCGAGCGCGCTGAAGAGCGTGCGACCAAGGCGGCTGAAGCTGCCGAGGCCGAAGCGGCTGCAAAGGCGGCACCTGCTGCCGAAGCAGAGGCACCTGCTGCTGAGACCGAAGAAGCCGCTTCGTAAGACTGCGGATGGGTCGGCTCCGATGGGGTCGATCCGTCTTTAAGCCGTCATCCCGGCGAAGGCTGGGATCCAGAGCCAAGGGCGGCAGCGTCTGTGGCTCTGGATCCTGGGTCGAGCCCCGGATGACGGATGGGGGGCGGCAACGCCCGCACCCGAATGGCGGTTCATGCGTTCTTTGTCGGTCTGTCACCCACAAGGAGCGCATGATGACCCCCGATCCAGATCCAAGAACAGCCCCCGCACCCGAGGACATCGAAGATGCCAGCAATGAAGGCGTCTCCGCCGAAGACCCCGCCGAAGGCGCCGACGACAGCCCCGGACCCGACACCGGCTCCGCGCAGGGATAGCGTGACGCTTGCCGTCGTGATCGGCGCGCACGGCATCGGCGGCGAAGTGCGGCTGAAGGTATTCGCCGAGAATTTCGGCGCCTATAAGAGCTTCAACGATGGCGCGCTGATGCTGAAGTCGGCGCGGGCTGGCAATAACGGCACGATCGCGCGCTTCGCCGAGGTCGCCGATCGCAATGCGGCCGAGGCGATGCGCGGGACCGAACTGACCGTACCGCGGTCGTCGCTGCCGCCGCTCGACGACGGCGAATATTATCATACCGACCTGATCGGGCTCGCGGTCGTTTCGACCGACGGGGAGTCGATCGGGCGGGTCGTTGCGATCGACAATTTCGGTGCGGGCGACGTGATCGAGATCGAGCGGCCGACTGGCAAGCGCTTCATGGTGCCGATGCGTGCCGAGGCCGTGCCTGAATGGGATGCGGACCGGCTGGTGGTCGAAGCGTCCTTCGCCGTCGAATAATCAGCGGCGCAACGGGCGCTGCTCCGACAGCATGTTGCGGATCGTCGTGGCGGCCACGCCGGCCTCGCCCATCGCGTGGCTGATCTGGTCTAGCCCCTTCACGACATCGCCTGCCGCGAACAGCCCGGGGATCGAGGTGCGTTGATGGTCGTCGACCTCGAGGCATCCTTCGTCCGTCGCGCGTGCGCCGGCCGCGACGGCGAGTTCCGACCGGATCACCGATCCCAGCGCGGGGTAGACACTGTCGAACGACAGCCGGCCCTCGACGGTATCCAGCGCTAAGCGGTCGCCTTCGATTGCGTAGTTACCGCAAGGCCCACCGACGCGGACGATCCCGGCCTCGTCGAGCGCCGCCTCGCAGGTCGCGTCGAGGTCATGGCCGCCGTCCGGCGCGATCAGCGTCACATCCTTGGTATAGCCACGCAGGAACAGCGCCTCGCGCATGCCGTGGTCGCCGGTGCCGATCACGCCGACGCGCTTGTCCGTTATCTCGTACCCATCGCAGATCGGGCAATAGCGGAACAGGCCGGCCTCGAGCGCTTCGTCATGGACCGCGTCTGGCATGGCGGGGCGATTGTTCACTACCCCGGTCGCGAGCAGGACGCTCCGCGCGCGGGCGCGGCGGTCGCCCAGGTGGACGGTGAAGCCGTCGCCGTCGACCTCGATCGCGTCGACGCGGGCGCCCTCGCGCACCGCGCCGTAGGTTTCGGCCTGCGCGAGCATCCGTGCGAGCAGGTCTGTCCCGCGGATCCCGTCCGGATAGCCCGCGTGGTTGTGCGTGCACGGGATCAAAGCGGCGCGGCTGCTGCCGCAGTCGAACAGCCGGATCGAGAGGTGGAACCGCGCGAGATAGATCGCAGCGGTGAGGCCCGCGGGTCCGGCGCCGATGATGATGCAATCGTCCATGCTGCTTTCCATCCGGGGCGAGCGTTTCGGCAGCGTAATTGTTCCGCGCGAGGAGTCCGTGTATATACATGCCGTGCATACGGAGTCGGTGATGGCCAAGGAATATCGCGCGAAGGTCTTCAAATCGGGCAATTCGGTTGCGCTGCGGCTGCCAAAGGCGCTCGGCATCGTCGAGGGCGCTGAAATGACGGTACGCGAGGACCGGGGCAGCTTCATCGTCGAGCCCTATTCGCCCAAGCCGAAGAAGATCGACCTGGCGGG
>NZ_LMLD01000011.1:1240134-1243294 GCF_001421825.1 Sphingomonas sp. Leaf38
CCGCGCCCCTGGGACGACCCGTCATGGCCGGGGCCATCCGATCCGCAATGAAGTATCTGCTCGATACCAATATCTGTATCCTGCTGCTCGGTGGCAACGTCCCGCGCTTGCGAAACCGCGTCGAGCGCTGCGACGAAGGCGAACTCGGCATGTCCGCGATCGTCTTTGCCGAACTGGCGGTGGGCAGTTGGCAGGGGAAGCTGCCGCCCTTGCCCGTGGTCGAAGCGTTCAGCCGCTGGGTGCCGGTACTACCCTTCGACGAACGGTCGGCCAAGCTGTATGCGACGCTGCCGTTCAGGCGCGGAAGCTTCGACAGGCTGATCGCAGCGCATGCGCTGTCGCTCGACCTGACGCTGATCACCAACAACGAACGAGACTTTGCCGATGTGCCGGGTCTTTGCATAGAGAATTGGACGCTGTGACCTTCGCTGCCACGATATTGACGTTGTACCCCGAGATGTTCCCGGGGCCGCTCGGCACCTCGCTTGCCGGGCGGGCGCTCGGGGAGGGGCGGTGGTCGTGTACGCCGGTGCAGATCCGCGACTTTGCGACCGACAAGCACAAGTCGGTCGACCATACGCCGGCGGGGGGCGGGGCGGGGATGGTGCTCAGGGCCGACGTAGTGGCCGCGGCGGTCGACAGCGTGGCCGATGGGCGGCCTGTTCTCGCGATGACGCCGCGGGGCAAGCCGCTGACCCAGGAGCGCGTTCGCGAACTCGCCAAGGGGCCGGGCGTCACCATCCTGTGCGGGCGGTTCGAGGGGTTCGACGAGCGATTGTTCGAGGCGCGCGATATCGAGGAGGTGTCGATCGGCGACTATATCCTGTCGGGGGGCGAGATGGGGGCGCTGGTGCTGCTCGATGCTTGCATTCGGCTGCTCCCCGGCGTAATGGGCGCGGCTTCTAGTGGGGATGACGAGAGCTTCGAAACGGGGCTTCTTGAATATCCGCATTATACCCGACCTCAGATATGGGAAGGGCGCGCGATCCCGCAGGTGCTGCGATCGGGGGATCACGCGAAGATCGACGCATGGCGCAAACGCCGCGCGGAGATCGATACACGGTCACGGCGACCGGACCTTTGGGAACGCCATGAGGGCGTTCGGGTCCAGTTGCCCTCTGGCGCGCAGCGACACGAGGACTGATTATGAACCTGTTGCAGACGATCGAAGCCGAGAACATCGCGAAGTTCCTGGCCAACAAGACGATCCCCGATTTCCGCCCCGGCGATACGCTGAAGGTCGGCGTGAAGGTCGTCGAAGGCGAGCGCACGCGTATTCAGAACTATGAGGGCGTGTGCATCGCGCGCTCGAACAAGGGCATGGGTTCGAACTTCACCGTCCGCAAGATGAGCTTCGGTGAGGGCGTCGAGCGCGTTTTCCCGCTCTACTCGCCGAACGTCGATTCGATCGAAGTCGTCCGCAAGGGCGCCGTGCGTCGCGCCAAGCTGTATTATCTGCGTGGCCGCACCGGCAAGGCAGCGCGTATCGCCGAGCGTCGCGACATGCGCCCCGCCAAGGGCACTGCCGCCGCCGAGTAATCGCGCGGTCCGGTTCTCTGGGTTGGGTTTGGAAAAGGGCGCGGGGGCGATAGTCCCCGCGCCCTTTTTCGTTGCGTGCGGGGCGGGGGTGGGACGGCGGAGCGATGTCGTTGGAACGGCGCGGTTTATTCGGTCCCGGCGTGGGTGCTGCCGGAGTGAAGTATAGGAAGTAGAGACGCACGTGCAGCATTCTGCCGCGGGGGTGGTGCGAGCCTGTGCGTGCGGTATCGCGGACGAGGGGGCGGGTGCCGGCATGCAGCGACGGTGCGCTCGAGACGCGGTGTAGGACAGCGATTAGTGCTTCGGACCGTGGTGCGGTGGTCTGTGCGCCTTCCCGTTCGGAGGGCGGCTCTCCCGATCGGACCTGTCAGCGCTGGCTACCGCAATCACGGTCGCGTCCTTGTTCTCCCGCGGAGGCGGGAGTCCAGTCTGGGTCCCCGCCTTTGCGGGGAAACGCGTTCGAGAAATCGTCGTGCGTTGTGGATGCAGCGTAGTCGAGATTGGATTCACGCGAAGGCGCTAAGGCGCAAAGAGAAGGCAGCAGGGGCGGGAGCCAGGCCGGCCGCGTCTCTTCGCGCCTTCGCGTGAACACCCTCTTCTCCGTCATCCTGACGTACGTCAGGACCCAGAGCCACAAGGTGCGGCGTTCGTGACCCTGGGTCCTGACTTTCGTCAGGATGACGGTGTGGGGAGGGCGGCGTCGCGCCCGCAATAGCCAACGCTGTCCGTCCGAGGTGGGTAGCCGAGGTGCGTACGCGCTTCGACTGGCTCGCACGCCGCCGTCAGCCCGTCTCGACCGCCCGTCAGGCGTCGCGCCACGTTCCGGGCGCCAGATCGGCCAGCGTCCAGTCGCCGATGCTCCAGCGGACGAGGCGCAGCGTGGGGTGGCCTATCGCGGCGGTCATGCGGCGGACCTGGCGGTTGCGGCCTTCGCGGATCGTGATGCGCAGCCAGCAATCGGGGATGCTCGCGCGGACGCGGATCGGCGGCACGCGCGGCCAAAGATCGGGCGCGGCGATACGTTCGACCTCGGCGGGGCGGGTGGGGCCGTCCTTCAGCACGACGCCTTCGCGCAACCGATCGAGCGCGGCCTCGTCGGCCGCGCCCTCGACCTGCACGAGATAGGTCTTGGCCAGCTTGAACTTCGGATCCGCGATCCGCGCCTGGAGGCGACCGTCGTCGGTCAGCAGCAACAGCCCCTCGCTGTCCCGATCGAGCCGCCCCGCCGGATAGACGCCGGGCACCTCGACGAACTGCGACAGCGTCGCGCGCGGGGTGGGGGAGCCCGCGTCGGTGAACTGGCTGAGGACGTCGTAGGGTTTGTTGAAGAGGATCAGGCGGGGCATGGCGGGGCTTTAGAGGTATTGTCGGCCCGGTTCGACCGTAATTCCTCCCCTGCAAGGGGAGGTGGCAGCGTAGGGCGCTGACGGAGGGGTAACCTGCTCACGATACGGCGACACCCCTCCTGCGCTTCGCGCCACCTCCCCTTACAAGGGAAGATCGGGGGGCATTCACGAAAGTCAGAGCCAAACAATCCTCCCCCGCCAGGGGGAGGTGGCTGGCACTTGCCAGACGGAGGGGGAGGGAAGGGAGAACCGCTGTTCCGTATCCTCCCCCCCCC
>NZ_LMLD01000011.1:1243350-1262805 GCF_001421825.1 Sphingomonas sp. Leaf38
GGCATATTCCTATAAGGCTACCCCGTCATTGAATGCGCTATTGCTCCAACAAATTTTGCGGAGGCGGCGATCACGGCATACACCTCTGGCAGTATCCCAGTCATCTTCAGAACCAAGGCGGCACCTATTGCCTTTCCACTAGTTTCTAGCATGGCATCGGTAAACTTAGTGCCCCTTCCTCCGCCCCAGGTCATCGCCGTTTGCGCAAACTTAGATAGCTTGCTTTGCCCATCTATTACGACCTGCGTGTCAGGAGCGGGGGACTTTGCCTGCTCTTTCATCTGATTGATGGTCACGACTAAATCGGCTAGCTCTTGCCGCGATACAGGGTCATAATCCAGCCCCTCGGGCGGCATGTTGTGCCCGAACAGCGGCTTAGGATTTTGTATAGCTGCAACCGCCGTTTCCAAAGCCGCGATAGCTGCTAGAAAAGCCTCCCGCTCGATCTCAACCTCATTCGGCCTTATTGTTGATACTTGGGGGTTGGGTCGATCATCTCTGTTGACGAATTCATCAGGTCTAGAACGCCAGTTCGATGACATTTCGGATAGGCGCTCACTTATGTCTCGAATAAGCCACGGGCTCATCGTTTTTCCATACCGAGACTGCAAGACTTCACAAGGCGCAATCGTATCTTCCGGCAGCCATCGGTATCTCCGCGTTATGCCTGCCGCGCGCTCAGCCTCGGGATCATAAAACAGGTCGTTAAACCAAGCGTAGGCCTCCGCCTCAAGTTGGTGCTCGTCATGCCAATAGGGGCTACGGCGGGGAGGTTCCAACGTCTGCTTCCAATCTTCGCACTTGGGATCGTCCGGTGTACTAGCGGTGCAATGCTATTGAGTACCCAATACGCTCACGACCTGAAACCGTTATAGTTACGCAAGGGGCGGCCTTCGACGAAGTCGGACGCGGTTCATCCCCATGGGTCCTCGGGGGCTCGCATCATTATGGCACGCCTAGTGCGACCTGCATGACGTGTCACAGTCACCGAGCGATCCTTCATCGGCTCCGTCCAGAATTACCTAACGATGTTCAGGCGCAGGCTGCCAAGGCGCAGTTGCGTTTTTCGACGCGTAGCCCGGTGTAAATGCCAGCCTACATTCGACGCTGGGCAAATAAAAAAGGCCGCGGTGTTTCCACCGCGGCCCGTTCGTTCGATCAGAAAATCGCCAACCCTTACTGGTCGAGGAAGCTCCGCATTTTCCGGCTGCGGCTCGGATGCTTGAGCTTCCGCAGCGCCTTCGCCTCGATCTGGCGGATGCGCTCGCGGGTCACCGAGAATTGCTGGCCGACTTCCTCGAGCGTGTGATCGGTGTTCATGCCGATGCCGAAGCGCATGCGCAGCACGCGTTCCTCACGCGGCGTCAGCGAGGCGAGCACCCGCGTGACAGTTTCCTTGAGGTTCGCCTGGATCGCGGCGTCCACCGGGATGATCGCGTTCTTGTCCTCGATGAAGTCGCCGAGATGCGAATCCTCCTCGTCGCCGATCGGCGTTTCGAGGCTGATCGGCTCCTTGGCGATCTTCATCACCTTGCGCACCTTCTCGAGCGGCATGGAGAGGCGCTCGGCCATCTCCTCCGGGGTCGGCTCGCGGCCCTGCTCGTGAAGGAACTGGCGGCTGGTGCGGACCAGCTTGTTGATCGTCTCGATCATGTGGACCGGGATGCGGATCGTGCGCGCCTGGTCGGCGATCGAGCGGGTGATCGCCTGGCGGATCCACCAGGTCGCGTAGGTGCTGAACTTGTAGCCGCGGCGATACTCGAACTTGTCGACCGCCTTCATCAGGCCGATATTGCCCTCCTGGATGAGATCCAGGAACTGAAGGCCGCGGTTCGTGTATTTCTTGGCGATCGAGATCACGAGACGCAGGTTCGCCTCGACCATTTCCTTCTTGGCGATACGCGCCTCGCGCTCGCCCTTCTGGACCATGTTGACGAGGCGGCGGAACTCGGCGAGCGCCATGCCGGTCTGCTGCGTGATGTCGGCGATCTCGGCGCGGATGCGCTCGACCGCGTCGCTCTCGTTGGCGACGAACGCGGTCCACTTCTTGTCGACCTTGTTGACCGTCGCCAGCCAGTTCTCGTCGATCTCGTGGCCGATATAGCGATCGAGGAAGTCCTTGCGCGGCACCTTGTGGCGCTCGGCGAGGCGCAGCATCTGGCCGCCCAGCGCGGTCAGGCGACGGTTATAGGCATAGAGCTGATCGACGAGATATTCGATCTTGGCGTTGTGGAACTGGACGCTCTCGACCTCGGCGGTGAGTTCTTCGCGCAGCTTCTGGTACTTGCGCTCGTCGGCGGCCGAGAATTCGCCGCCGATGCCCATCGCGTCGACGCGGCTCTGCTGGATCTTGCTGAACTTCTTGTAGAGCGCGGTGATGTTGGCGAACCGCTCGAGCGCGATCGGCTTGAGCTGCTCTTCCATCTGCGCGAGGCTGAGGGTGTTGTCCTCCTCCTCGTCGTCCGACGCGCGCGGCGTGCGGCGCTCGCCGTCCTCGTCCTCGTCGGCGGACGGCTCTTCGGGCTCGGCCTCTTCCTTGAACGAGGGGCCGGCGTTCTTTTCGCTGATCTCGCCGTCGTCGGCCTCGCCGTCCTCGGCCATCGCTTCCGGCGCGGGGTCCTTCGAGAGCATCGCGTCGAGATCCATGATCTCGCGCAGCTGCATCGTGCCCTCGTTGAGCGCGGTCGACCAGTCGATGATCGCGTTGAAGGTGATCGGCGATTCGCACAGGCCGAGGATCATGGTGTCGCGACCCGCCTCGATCCGCTTGGCGATGGCGATCTCGCCCTCGCGGCTGAGCAGCTCGACCGCGCCCATCTCGCGCAGGTACATGCGGACCGGATCGTCGGTGCGATCGACGGTCTCCTTCTTCTTCTCGATCGCGGGGCCTGTGTCGGCATCCGCGTCGGCGGCCTCCGGCTCGTCCTCGTCGTCCTTGGCGGGCTCGGTCTCGCCGTCTTCGCCGGCTTCGTCGTTCTCGACGATGTTGATGCCCATTTCGGACAGCGCGGCGCTGATGTCCTCGATCTGGTCGGACGACATCTCGCCCTGCGGCAGCGCTTCGTTGAGCTGCTCATAGGTGATGTAGCCGCGCTTCTTGGCGCGCGCGATGACCTTCTTGATCGACGCATCGTTCATGTCGATCAGCGGCGCATCGCCGGTGTCGTTCGTCTCGGCGGGTTCCGCCATGTTCGCCTTAGCCATCAATCGCCCTCGGTACCCAACGCTCGGGCGTCTTCGTTCGACTGTACAAGATTTGCAAGTCGGACTTCCAACGCCTGTTTCTCTCTTACCATAGCCACTTGTCGTTCGAACGCGCTTTCGGTGAAGTGCGTCTGCATCGCCGCGGTCGCCTGTTTCAACGCCGCATCGACCTCGGGACGGGCGACCATGATCGCGATCGCCTCGTCGAGGTCGGCGCGGACGCGGTCGGGATCGGCCGTGGTCTGCGTGAACGAATAGGGCATCGTATCGGCTCGCAACAGATCACTCGCGACTGAATTGAAACCGGACCTCGCCAATATGGTGAGAAGTCGCCCGCTATCAAGCTTCTGGTCCTCGAGTGCAACATCGACGACCGCCTCGAACAGCCGGCCGAGCGCGCCGTCGATCATTTGGAGGGAGCCGAGCACCTCCATGTGGCGGGCGATTTCAACGGGATGGCGGATCAGGCCGGCGAGGACGGCCTTGGCCAATACCCGGTCGATTCCGGTGGCGAGAAACGCCTTGGCGTCCTCGGTGACGGGGGCTGCGGGGGGCTTCCAGCCGCCTTTGGGGCGTTCGCCTCTAGGGACGAAGGGCGCGCGGACGGGTTTGAAGTGCTTGTAGAAGCGGTCCTTGAACTCGGACTGGTATTCCTGCTTCACCGATGCGTCGGCGATGCCCTCGGCAAGCTCGTGAAGGCGGCGTTTGAGGCCGGCGCGCTGTTCGGGGGTGTCGAGTGCCTCGGCGGCGACTTCGGAGGCCCAGAGGCGCTCGACGAGCGGTTCGGGGGCTTTGAGCAGCGCCTCGAACGCGGCGGGGCCGCCCGCGCGGACGAGATCGTCGGGGTCCTGGCCTTGCGGGAGCGTGACGAAGGCGAGGCTTCGGCCGGGGGCGAGCAGGGGGAGCGCGCGGTGCGCGGCGCGGAGAGCTGCCTTCTGGCCTGCGCTGTCGCCGTCGAAGCAAAGGAGGGGGACGTCGACCATCCGCCACAGCCGCTCGAGCTGCGCTTCGGTGAGCGCGGTGCCGAGCGGGGCGACCGCTTCGCCGAAGCCTGCCTGGGCGAGGGCGATGACGTCCATATAGCCTTCGACCACGAGGACGCGGCCGGATTTGCGCGAGGCGGGGGCGGCCTTGTCGAGGTTGTAGAGCGTGCGGCCCTTGTCGAAGAGCGGGGTGTCGGGGGAGTTGAGATATTTCGGCTCGCCGCCGTCGAGGACGCGGCCGCCGAACGCGATCGTCCGGCCGCGCGGGTCGCGGATCGGGATCATCAGCCGGCCGCGGAACCGGTCGTACGGGTCCTTGCCCTCGACGTTGATGAGCATGCCGGATTCGACCAGCATGGGGTCGCCGTAGGTCTTCAGCGCGGCTTTCAGCTTGCCGCGGCTGTCGGGGGCGAACCCCATGCCGAACGCGCGGGCGGTCTCGGGCGTGATGCCGCGGCGGTCGAGCAGGGCGCGGGCGTCCGAGCCGGGGAGGCCGTTGAGCTGTTCCGTGAACCAGTCGGCGGCGTCGGACATGACCTCGTGCAGGCCCTTGGCGCGTTCGGCCTTGGCGGCGGACTGGCGGTCCATCGCGGGCATGTCCATCCCGGCGGCCTGGGCGAGTTCCTTGACCGCATCCATGAAGGGGAGGCCGCGCTGGTCGGTCATCCACTTGATCGCGTCGCCGTGGGCCGAGCAGCCGAAGCAGTGGTAGAAGCCCTTGTCGTCGTTGACGTAGAAGCTGGGCGTCTTCTCGTTGTGGAACGGGCAGCAGCCCTTGTGCTCGCGCCCGGCCTTGGTGAGCTTGGTCGTCTTGCCGATCAGCGCGGACAGCGACGTGCGGGCGCGGAGTTCGTCGAGGAATTGTGGGGTCAGCGCCATGGGGTGGCTTTTTCGGGGGTGAGGTGTGCGGCCATGCCCTCCCCCGACCCCTCCCGCGAGCGGGAGGGGAGTAGAAGAGGTTCGACCGAATTCCCCTCCCGCTTGCGGGAGGGGTTAGGGGAGGGGCGTTCCGCGAGCGCGCGCGTGATCTCGGCCACCACGCCCTCCGTCCGCTCCAGTACGTCGTTGTTCCAGAACCGGATCACGCGGTAGCCTTGTTGTTCGATGAAGCGCGTCCGGCGTGCATCGTCGTCGGATTGCCAGCCATGCTGACCGCCGTCGATCTCTATCACGAGCCGGGGCCCGCGCGCTACGAAGTCGCAGATGAACGGGCCGATCGGGACCTGGCGGTTGAACCTGACGCCGCACGTCCGGCGCGCGGCGAGGTGTTGCCATAGCGCGCTCTCGGCGCGGGTGGGGTTGGTGCGCAGAGCTCGGATGCGGGTGCGTTGTTCCAACTCCTGCCTCCTTTGCGGCGCTGCCCTCCCCCGACCCCTCCCGCGAGCGGGAGGGGAGCAGAAGTTACGCCAGAGCCGCCTTCACCAGGCCGCTTGCCTTGCTCATGTCGAGCTCGCTCGCGTGGCGTGCCTTCAGTTCGGCCATTACGCGGCCCATGTCCTTCATGCCGGTCGCGCCGAGTTCCTCCTTGATCTTGAGGATCGCCGCGGTCGTCTCCGCCTCGCTCAGCTGCGCGGGGAGGAAGCGTTCGATCACGGCGACCTCGGCCGACTCCGCGTCGGCGAGCTCCTGGCGGCCGCCGTTCGAAAACATCTCGATCGACTCGCGGCGCTGCTTGACCATCTTCTGGAGCACCTCGACGACCAGCGCGTCGTCGCTCTCGGGGGCCTTGCCGGTGCGCGCTTCGATGTCGCGGTTCTTGATTGCGGCCTGGATCAACGAGATAGCGTTGCGGCTCTGCTTGTCGCCGGCCTTCATGGCGGTCAGCTGCGCAGCCTTGATGTCGTCGCGAATCATGTACTGGTCTTTCAGGCGGTTCGGGATAGCCCGACGGGATAGCGCGTCCGCCGCCCGTTTAACAGATTGACGCTGCGGCACGCCGGCCTTAGCGGACACCACTTAGCGACATCGTCAACGTAAAGAGAGTGCCCAGCCTGATGGCCGACGCCCAGCCTACACCCATGTCTTCGGCAAAGCCCGCGGGCGCCACCGGCGTGCTCGTGCTCGCCAATGGCGACGTGATCTGGGGGCGCGGGTTCGGCGCGGAGGGCCAGGCGGTCGGGGAAGTATGCTTCCACACCGCGATGACCGGCTATCAGGAGGTGCTGACCGATCCGTCCTTCGCGGGGCAGATGATCTGCTTCACCTTCCCGCACATTGGCAACGTCGGCGCGAACCCCGACGATATCGAGGCGGACGACCCGCACGCGCTCGGCATCATCGTCCGCGAGGATGTGACCGAGCCGTCGAGCTTCCGCGCCGTCGAGGGACTCGATGGCTGGATGAAGCGGCATGCGCGGATCGGCCTGTCGGGGATCGACACGCGCGCGCTGACGCGGCGGATCCGGGTTGCAGGGGCGCCGAACGGGGTGATCGCGCATTCGGCGAGCGGCGAGTTCGATTTGGCGGCGTTGCTGGCGATGGCGCAGCGCTGGCCGGGGCTGGAGGGAATGGACCTCGCCAAGCAGGTCTCGACCGAGATGCATTATGGCTGGGGGGACAAGGGGCCCGGTGGCACGTGGCGGCTCGGGTTTGGGTATGGGGATCTCTCGACTTCGCTCGAGACGAACGGGGAGGGGGGTAATGGCCTCGCTTTCCAATCGGATACGTCCTCCCAGCCGTTCGTCTCGAGCGAAGTCGAGAGACCGCATGTCGTCGCGATCGATTACGGGTCGAAGCGCAACATCTTCCGCAACCTCGTCGCGGCCGGCGCCAAGGTGTCCGTCGTCCCCGCCACCGCGAGCTTCGAGCAGGTGATGGCGCTCGCCCCCGACGGCATCTTCCTGTCGAACGGCCCCGGCGATCCCGCCGCGACCGGCGACTATGCGGTGCCGGTGATCCGCGAGCTGCTGGAGACGGGCAAGCCGCTGTTCGGCATCTGCCTCGGCCACCAGCTGCTCGGCCTCGCGGTCGGCGCGACCACGACCAAGATGTTCCAGGGCCACCGCGGCGCCAACCATCCGGTCAAGCGGCTCTCCGACGGCGCGGTCGAGATCACCAGCATGAACCACGGCTTCGCGGTCGAGCGCGAGAGCCTGCCCGCCAACGTTCGCGAGACGCATGTGTCGCTGTTCGACGGGTCGAATGCGGGGCTGGAACTGACCGATCGGAAGGCGTTCTCGGTGCAGTATCACCCTGAGGCGAGCCCGGGACCGCAGGATAGCCTGTATCTGTTTGAGCGGTTTGTGGGTTCCCTCAAATGACATCCGGGGACTGGCTGTATTGGGGCGGGCTAGTCATTTTTATCGTGATTTCCGCGACGCTCGTAATTGTAAAAGCAGTCCGAACGCGCCGCGCAATTGATGCTTTTGATGGCGATGATATCGAATATCTCAAAATCGGAGTCCCAGATTGGCAGGTCCCAGCAGTAAAAAAGCGAACCGCAAAACTCGGATGGGTGGCGGTCGGAGCAGACGACGCTGAGAGCGATGCCAAATACGTAATGTTTAAGCGCGAAGGGGCTGACGCGGCGCCTTTGTCGATAGTTTTACATCGGCTGCATCGAGCGGGATTTGATTGTCGTCCGATGCGTATCGAACCGAATTCAAGCGAGATTACCGCATAATGCCAAAACGCACCGACATCTCCTCGATCCTCGTCATCGGCGCAGGACCCATCGTCATCGGCCAGGCGTGCGAGTTCGATTATTCGGGCACGCAGGCGATCAAGGCGTTGAAGGAGGAGGGCTACCGGATCGTCCTCGTCAATTCGAACCCCGCCACGATCATGACCGATCCCGAGCTGGCCGACGCGACCTATGTCGAGCCGATCACGCCCGCGGTCGTCGCCAAGATTATCGAGAAGGAGCGTCCTGACGCGATCCTGCCGACGATGGGCGGCCAGACCGCGCTGAACACCGCGCTCGCGCTGTTCCATGACGGTACGCTCGAAAAGTTCGGCGTGACGATGATCGGCGCGGATGCCGATGCGATCGACATGGCGGAGGACCGCCTGAAGTTCCGCGACGCGATGGACCGGATCGGCCTCGAGAGCGCGCGCTCGGTGATCGCGCATACTGTCGAAGAAGCACTGGAAGGTCTTGAGAAGACGGGGCTTCCCTCGATCATCCGGCCGAGCTTCACGATGGGGGGCTCTGGCGGCGGCATCGCGTATAACCGCGAGGAGTTCATCGCGATCGTCCGCAACGGGCTGGACCTGTCGCCGACCACCGAGGTGCTGATCGAGGAATCGCTGCTCGGTTGGAAAGAATATGAGATGGAGGTGGTGCGCGATCGCAACGACAACGCGATCATCATCTGCTCGATCGAGAATGTCGATCCGATGGGCGTCCATACCGGCGACTCGATCACGGTCGCGCCGGCGCTGACGCTGACCGACAAGGAATACCAGATCATGCGCAACGCATCGATCGCGGTGCTGCGGGAAATCGGTGTCGAAACAGGCGGTTCGAACGTACAGTTCGCAGTGAATCCGAAGGACGGCCGGCTGATCGTCATCGAGATGAACCCGCGCGTGTCGCGCTCGTCCGCGCTCGCGTCGAAGGCGACGGGCTTCCCGATCGCCAAGGTCGCGGCCAAGCTCGCGGTCGGCTACACGCTCGACGAGATCGAGAACGACATTACCGGCGCGACACCCGCGAGCTTCGAGCCGACGATCGACTACGTCGTCACCAAGATCCCGCGCTTTGCGTTCGAGAAGTTCAAGGGCGCGTCGAGCACGCTGGGTACCGCGATGAAGTCGGTCGGCGAGGTGATGGCGATCGGCCGCAACATCCATGAATCGATGCAGAAGGCGTTGCGCGGGCTCGAGACGGGGCTGAGCGGGTTCAACCAGGTCGATCATCTGGTCGGCGCGCCGCGCGCGGAGATCGAGGCGGCGCTGGCGATGGCGACGCCCGACCGGCTGCTGGTCGCGGCGCAGGCGTTGCGCGAGGGCTTCACCGTCGCCGAGGTGCATGCGATCGCGAAATATGATCCGTGGTTCCTCGAGCGGATTGCCGAGATCGTCGCGGCCGAGGCCGAGGTGATGAAGGATGGGCTGCCGATCGACGCGACGGGCATGCGCCGCC
This sequence comes from Sphingomonas sp. Leaf38, assembly GCF_001421825.1. Taxonomy (NCBI): domain Bacteria; kingdom Pseudomonadati; phylum Pseudomonadota; class Alphaproteobacteria; order Sphingomonadales; family Sphingomonadaceae; genus Sphingomonas; species Sphingomonas sp. Leaf38. The sequence goes on from NZ_LMLD01000011.1 coordinate 1,252,624, forward strand.
TGAAGAGCATGGGGTTCAGCGACAAGCGGCTCGCGTGGCTGGCGCTGCAATCGGTCAATCTGCGCGGGATGAACCGTGGGATCGCGCGCAGCTCGGGGCTGATCCACGAGGTCGTCAAGGCGATGACCGGCGGCGTGACCGAGGAGGAGGTGCGCGCGCACCGCGTGAAGCTCGGCGTGCGGCCCGTGTTCAAGCGGATCGACACGTGCGCGGCCGAGTTCGACGCCAAGACGCCGTATATGTACTCGACCTACGAGGCGCCGAGCTTCGGCGAGCCCGAGAACGAGTCCGAGCCAACCGACCGCAAGAAAATCGTGATTCTCGGCGGCGGGCCGAACCGGATCGGGCAGGGGATCGAGTTCGATTATTGCTGCTGCCATGCGTGCTTCGCGCTCGCCGATGCGGGCTATGAGACGATCATGGTCAACTGCAACCCGGAGACCGTGTCGACCGATTACGACACCAGCGACCGGCTGTATTTCGAGCCGCTGACCGCCGAGGACGTGCTGGAGATCCTGCATGTCGAACAGCAGAACGGGACGCTGGTCGGGGTGATCGTGCAGTTTGGCGGGCAGACCCCGCTGAACCTCGCGCGGGCGCTCGAAGCCGCCGGTATTCCGATCCTGGGGACGACGCCGGATGCGATCGATCTGGCGGAGGACCGCGAGCGGTTCGCGGCGCTGATCACCAAGCTGGGGCTGTTGCAGCCCGCCAATGGCCTCGCGCGCAGCCGCGACGAGGCGGTCGCTGCGGCGGAGCGGATCGGTTATCCGGTGCTGATGCGGCCTTCGTACGTGCTCGGTGGGCGCGCGATGGAGATCGTCGATACGCTGGGGCAGCTCGAGCATTATATCGCGACCGCGGTGCAGGTGTCGGGCGATTCACCGGTGCTGATCGACCAGTATCTGCGCGATGCGATCGAGGTCGATGTCGATGCGATCTGCGACGGGACCGATGTCGTCGTCGCGGGTGTGCTTCAACATATCGAGGAGGCGGGCGTCCATTCGGGCGACAGCGCCTGCTCGATCCCGCCTTACTCGCTGTCGGCGGAGATCATCGCCGAGATCGAGCGGCAGACGGTGGCGCTTGCGCATGCCTTGTCGGTCGTCGGCCTGATGAACATCCAGTTCGCGGTGAAGGACGGTCTGGTTTACCTTATCGAGGTGAACCCGCGCGCGTCGCGCACCGTGCCGTTCGTCGCCAAGGCAATCGGTGCGCCGATCGCCAAGATCGCCGCGCGCGTGATGGCGGGCGAGCAGCTGAAGGACCTGCCCAAGGTCGACCGGCATATCGACTATTATGCGGTGAAGGAGGCGGTGTTCCCCTTCAACAAGTTCCCCGGCGTCGATCCGGTGCTGTCACCCGAAATGAAGTCCACCGGCGAAGTCATGGGAATCGATCCCGATTTCACGATCGCGTTCGCCAAGGCACAGCTCGGGGCGGGGACGATCCTGCCGACCAAGGGCAGCGTCTTCGTCAGCGTCAAGGACGGCGACAAGGCGATGATCGTCGAGGCGGTGAAGGCCTTGGTCGACACGGGCTTTGCGATCGTCGCGACGGGTGGCACCGCCGATCACCTCGCGCGCGCGGGGCTTCCGGTGGAGAAGGTCAACAAGGTCGCGCAGGGGCGGCCGCATATCGTCGACCGGATCAAGGACGGCGATATCGCGCTGATCTTCAACACGACCGAAGGGTGGCAGAGCCTGAAGGACTCGCAGCCGATCCGTGCGTCGGCGCTCGGGCAGCGTATTCCGTACTTCACGACCGCGCCCGCGTCGCTCGAGGCGGCCAAGGCGATCGCCAAGCTTTCGACGCACAGCCTTGAAGTACGGCCCTTGCAATCCTATTATTCGCAGTCGCACAACTGATCCCGACATGAGCGTGATGTGTGGGCGGGGCTGGTACAGGGCCCCGCGCGGGGAAATGGATTTGGGGACGAGATAATGGCGACCGTCGAAAAGATGCCGATGCTTCAGGAAGGCTATGAGACGCTGACCGCGGACCTCAAGCGCCTGAAAGCCGAACGTCCGACGATCGTCGACGCGATCGAAGAGGCTCGCGCGCATGGCGATCTGTCGGAAAACGCGGAATATCATGCCGCGAAGGAGCGTCAGGGCCAGGTCGAGGCATCGATCTCCGACATCGAGGACAAGCTGAGCCGCGCGCAGATCATCGATCCGAAGGACCTGTCGGGCGACAAGGTCGTGTTCGGCGCGACGGTGACGTTGCTCGACGAGAACGACAAGCCGATCAAGTACCAGATCGTCGGCCAGACCGAGGCGAACGCCAAGACCGGCCGCATCTCGTACAACTCGCCGCTGGGCCGCGGGCTGATCGGTCGCAAGCTCGACGAAGAGGTCGAGGTCACGGTGCCCGCCGGCGAGCGTTACTACGTCGTCTCCAAGATCGAGTTCATCTGAACCCTATGAGTTTTTTCGAGACGCGGGCGACGGCGATCATCACGATCGTGACGGTCATCGTCTCGGGATTTCTGGTGCTGAGCGGGTCGCTGTCCTATTGGGCGGTGAACGCCGGGTTCATTCCGCTGCGGATGACCGAGTACGGTATCCCGAGCGATCATATGTTCGTGATCCCTGCCTGGGCGACGCCACTGACCGCGACGTTGATCCATGGCGGCTGGGCGCATATCGCGCTGAACCTCGTGATGCTGGTCTACTGCGGGCAGTTCGTCGAGCGCGCGCTGGGGACGGTCGGGTTGGTCGTGCTGTACGGGCTTGGCGCGTATGCGGCGGCGGCTGGACATTGGGCGTTTGGGCCCGATTCCGTTTCGCCGATGATCGGTGCGAGTGGCGCGATCTCGGCGGTCGTTGGCGCGTACGCGCTGCTCCATGGCGAGCGCCGCGCCAAGGCGATCGGGCCGGTGCCGGCTGGCGTCGTGCATGTCGTCTGGCTCGCGGCGGCCTGGATCGGGATCCAGTTGCTGATGGGGCTCGCCGGGTTTGGCGCGTCCGTCGGCGCGAGCGGGCCGATCGCGATCGGCGCGCATATTGGCGGGTTCCTGGCAGGGCTGGTGCTCGCACGGCCGCTGTTGCTGTGGCGTTACCGGCAGGCTTGAGGGGCAGTTCGCGGACGTTTCAAGCACGGCCCTCGGCCCCAGTGCTCACGTCATCCTGACGAAAGTCAGGACCCAGGATTACAGGCGATGCCGCTCTTGGCTCTGGGTCCTGACTTTCGTCAGGATGACGCGAGGGGGGATGGTTGCGTATGCGTCGGTCGCACGACGCGGATCATTTACGCTGCGGTCTGGCCCGGCAGCGTCGGCTCGAGCATCCGGTGCAAGTGCACGACCACGAACTTCATCTCGGCATCATCGACCGTGCGCTGCGCTGCAGCACGCCAGGCCTTTTCGGCGCTGGCATAGTCGGGGAATACGCCGACGAATTCGATCTTGCTCAAATCGTTGAAATCCAGGGTGCGCGGGTCGCTGACGCGGCCGCCGAATACGAGGTGGAGCTTGCTCATGCGCTGCTTGTCCTTGGGAGGGAGGTTGCAGGTGCCCTAGCGTGTTCGACCCGCGCTTTGAACCCTTTGCCGGTGTCTTTTAGATGGCCGGCTTTTGCGAAACGGCCTTCGCACCTGCGGTACCCGCCGTGCTGAGCGCCTTGACGATACCGTCGAGCAGCCCACGTGCCTGGCCGCGCGCATTTTCCTTGGTCAGGCCGAGTTCGCCCAGTTCGGACTGGCCGGCAGCCTTGGCGGCGGCAGTTGCCGCGACGACGGTCTCGCTCAGGCGCTTGCCGACGGGGGCGAGCAGTTCCTTCTCACGCGCCGAACGCGGGATGAGCGCGCCAGCGATCGCGCCGACGGCGAGACCGCCGACGAGAATGCCGAGCGGGTTGGATTCGAGCGTGTTGACGACGCGCTTGGTCTTCTCGCGCGAGACTTCGAGGACTTCGGAGGCCTTGTCGCCGGCGTCGTGATACACCTTCGATGCGGTCTCGCGTACGGTGTCGAGACCGTCGCGGACGCGATTTTCGGTGTCGTGAATGGTGGTCTTGGCGTCGGTCATGGAACGGTCCTTCTAATGGCAAGCTGCTCGTCTCTAAACGCGAGCCGGGACTTCATGGTTTCAAGGCTTTCAGCGGCCGCGGCGAAACAGGCCGACGATCCGGTGACGGGCGAGGAACAGCCCGGCGACCGCGGCAAAGCCCGCGGTCGGGCCGGGATTGCGCCGTACCGTTTCGACGCTTGCGTTCAGCGCAGCGGTACCGACTTCGGCAACGTCGCGGCTGGCGTTGAGCGCGAGCTTCCGGGGATTGAGCCGATCCTGCAACTGCCCGAGCGTCATCATGACGCGCTGGCGGGCAAGGGCGGACTCGATCTCTGCGGCGGCGACTTTGGCGGATGTCATGATTCGGGCTCGCTCTTGGTCTGAAGCTTCGACTTACCGATCACCGCGAGGATGCCGGCCAAGGCCAGCACCGCCACGACGACGATGGCGGTCGACCATCCAGGCCCTACCAGCGTTGCCAGCGTCAAGATCGCACCGACCAGCAGTGCGATCAGTGCGGCCAGCGCCAGCACGCCGGCGACGGCGAAGAACATCGCCGCCGACTTGTAGGCGCTCGCCGTCTCGCCGAACTTCGCCTTGTAGACTGCCACTTCCGCAGTCGCGAGGCTGCGCGTTTCGCTCGCCAGGCGGCTGACGATCGTGGACAGGCTCTCGTCCTCACCGGCGATCGTCGCCGGCTCAGACAGGATCGGCTTGGTCAAGGCCTCAGCCCTTCGGGTTGGCGTCGACGCCCGACTGCACCAGTCGCGCGACAACGAACCCGACGGCGGCGGCAGCGCCGACCGCGATGGCGGGCGACTTGCGGACGAGTTCGCGCGCGTCGTCGAACAGCTCGTCAATATCCTTGGCCTTCACCTGATCGGCAAAGCCGGACACGCTGTCGGCCGCGTTGCGCGCATAGCCGCCATATTGCGACCCGAGCTTCTCGTCGACCTGGCCGGCGGCATCGGTCAGCAGCTGGGCGATCTGCTCCAGTGCACCGCTTGCACGCGCCTTGCCGTCCTCGGCGAAGGTGCGCGCCTTGTCGGCGGCCTGCGCGCCATATTTGCTCGCGCCGTCCTTGATCGCCTGCTTGGCATCGGCGGTCTTGCCCGACAGATTGCCGGCTTCGCTGTCGACGGTCGTGGCGAGCTCGTTGCCGACCTGGGTCGTGGTCGTTTTCAGGTCGTTGACGGTATCGTTTACGCTGGAGTCGGCCATGACGGTCCCTTTCAGAATTGTTACGCCCTCAACACCGCCATCGAAGCGCGGTTCCCGAATCGCCGCGCTAATGCACGACACTGGTTCGGGTCAGTCGCCGGGGCAGTCGCGCGATTGCCCGGAATGGCGCGAGGCGATAGAGGCAGCGCGAACGACCCCGCCCCGGGATTTGTAGGAGCATCGTTACGTGACCGCAATCATCGACCTTCATGCACGCCAGATCCTCGACAGCCGGGGCAATCCCACGGTCGAAGTCGACGTTCTTCTCGAAGACGGCAGCTTCGGTCGCGCGGCGGTGCCGTCGGGCGCCTCGACCGGCGCACACGAGGCGGTCGAGCGCCGCGACGGCGACAAGACCCGTTGGGGCGGCAAGGGCGTCGACGGCGCGGTCGACGCGGTCAACGACGAGATCACCGACACCGTGCTCGGCATGGACGCGGAGGACCAGTCGGACCTCGATCGCGCGATGATCGAACTCGATGGCACCGAGAACAAGGGCCGGCTGGGCGCGAACGCGATCCTCGGCGTCAGCCTCGCGGTCGCCAAGGCGGCGGCCGAAGCACGCGGCCTGCCGCTCTACCGCTATATCGGTGGCGTGCAGGCGCATCTGCTGCCGGTGCCGATGATGAACATCATCAACGGCGGCGAGCATGCCGACAACCCGATCGATTTCCAGGAATTCATGATCGTGCCGGTCGGCGCATCGAACATCCTCGAGGCGGTGCGCTGCGGTTCGGAGATCTTCCACACGCTGAAGAAGGGCCTGAGCGAGAAGGGCCTGTCGACCAGCGTCGGCGACGAGGGCGGTTTCGCGCCGAACATCGGCAGCACGACCGAGGCGCTCGATTTCATCATGTCGAGCATCGAGAAGGCCGGGTACAAGCCCGGCGAGGACGTGATGCTCGCGCTCGATTGCGCGGCGACCGAATTCTACAAGAACGGCAGGTACGACATTTCGGGCGAGGGCCGGATCCTCGAGAGCGCCGAGATGGCCGAATATCTCGCCGACCTGACGCGCCGCTATCCGATCTTCTCGATCGAGGACGGCATGGGCGAGGACGATTGGGAGGGCTGGAAGACGCTCACCGACCTGATCGGCGACAAGGTGCAGCTGGTCGGCGACGATCTTTTCGTGACCAATCCGAAGCGCCTCAAGCGCGGCATCGACGGCGGCTACGCCAATTCGCTGCTGGTGAAGGTCAACCAGATCGGCACGCTGACCGAGACTTTGGAAGCCGTGTCGATGGCGCAGCGCGCCAAGTACACCGCGGTCATGTCGCATCGCTCGGGCGAGACCGAGGATTCGACGATCGCCGACCTCGCGGTCGCGACCAACTGCGGGCAGATCAAGACGGGCAGCCTTGCCCGGTCGGACCGGTTGGCCAAGTACAACCAGCTGATCCGGATCGAGGAAGAACTGGGCGACGCGGCGCGCTATGCGGGCCGCGACATCCTGATCGGCGGCTGATACGCTCATTCCCGCGGAGGACGACATGGCACGCGTGACGACGAAGACCAGCAAGCTGCGGAAGACGATGCGCAAGGCCGCCTGGCCTGCGCTGGGGCTGACGCTGATGGCCTTTTTCGGCGCGTATGCCGTGCTCGGCCCGAACGGGATGTTCGCCTATGGCGATTACAAGCGCCAGCTTGCGAAGCGTGAGCAGGACTATGCCGCGCTCGATCGCAAGCGTGAGGTTTTGAAGAACCGGGTTGCGTTGCTCAACCCTGATCACGCGAACCCCGATATGGTCGACGAGATGGTCCGCAAGGAGCTGAACGTCGCGCATCCCGACGAGGTGATCGTTCCTTTGGGGAACTAATCTCTTTGCATCCTCCCCCGCCAGGGGGAGAGGTTACCGAAGGTGACGGAGGGGGAGGACACGGGACAAGCGTTTCGCGTCCCTCCCCCTCCGTCAGGCAATAGCCTGCCACCTCCCCCTGGCGGGGGAGGATCGAGAGCTTACCGGCCCAGGAACGTCAGCAGGTCGTTCGTGAAGCGGTCGCTTTCGGTGATCGTCAGGCCGTGCGGCGCGCCGTCATATTCGACGAGTTGCGAGCCCGCGATACCCTTCGCGGCGGCGCGGCCCGTGGCGTCGATCGGCACGGTCTTGTCGCTCGTGCCGTGGACGACCAGCGTCGGGACGCGGAACGCCGCCAGGTCGCCGCGGAAGTCGGTGTGGCCGAATGCCTCCGCACACCGCAGCGTCGGATGGAGCCCTGCCTGCATCGCCAGGCCCCAGGCCCAGTCGACGACCTCGTCGCTGACCGGCGAGGTGATGAATCCGACGCCGAGGAATTGCTGGAGGAAGGTCTTGAAGAATGCCGGGCGATCGTCCTCGATACCCGCGCCGATTCCCGCGAGCGTCTCTTCGTCGACGCCATCGGGATTATCGTCGGTCTTGAGCATGTACGGCACGACCGACGAGATCAGCCCCGCGGCGACCACGCCCTTGCCGTCGTAGCGGCTCATGTAGCGCGCGATCTCGCCGCCGCCCATCGAGAAGCCGACGATCGTCGCGTCGGTGTTGGCACCGGTCGCTTCCATCACGTCGGCCAGATCGTCGGTGAGCGTGTCATAGTCGTAACCGCTCCAGGGCTGGCCCGAGCGGCCGAACCCGCGGCGGTCATACGCGATCGCGCGGAAGCCGGCCTGTGCCAAGGCCATCGCCTGCGCGTCCCAGCTGTCGGCGTTGAGGGGCCAGCCATGCGTGAGGATAACCGGACGTCCGGTGCCCCAGTCCTTGACGTAAATATCTGTACCGTCGCGGGTTTTTACATAGGGCATCGCAATTCTCCGGTCTGTTCTGGCAGATGCAAGGTAAACGGCTCACCGCGGGGGCCGTTCCGCACGCTGGCGTACCGAGGCGTCGGCTGGCAGCATGGCGCCGGACGAATCGGAATTGGAGACAGGATGCGGATCGGACTTTTGACGACGGCGATGGGCGCGGCGCTTGCGCTCGGCGCGTGCGGACCCGCGCAGACCATGTCTAATACGCAGGCGGTTGCGCCTGCACCGACGCCCGCTGCGAAGAGCGAGTGGGCCGGGTTCCGCGATGGCTTCATCGACGGTTGGTTCAGGATCGATCCGGCCAATGCGGTCTATCAGGGCAAGCACGACTATGACGGCGGGCTCGGCGACTGGAGTGCTGCGGGGTTGAAGCGGCAGGCCGACTTCCTGCACACTGCAATCGACAAGGCGGGGGCGTTCAAGGACCTGAAGCCGAGCGAGGCGTTCGAGCGCGACTATCTGGTGCAGGTCGCCAAGGGCAAGCTGTTCTGGCTGGAAGACGCGGATCAGCCGCATCGCAACCCGGCATGGTATGTCGGCGCGGGGCTCGATCCGAACGTCTATATCGCGCGCAACTATGCCGATGCGCCGACCCGGATGAAGGCGCTGACTGCGTTCCTGCAGAAGATCCCCGCGGCGACGGGCAACATCAAGGCGAACCTCAAGACGCCGATGCCGCTGAGCTTCGTCAACTATGGTGCGGCGGCGTTTAACGGCTTTGCAGACTATTATTCGGGCGACGCGGTGAAGGCGTTCGCGAACGTCAAGGATGCCGCGGCGCAGAAGCAGCTCACGGATGCGGCGCAGGCGGCGTCGAAGGCGATGCGCGATCTGGGCACTTGGACCGAGGGCCAGCGGGCGACCGCGACGCAGGATTTCGCACTGGGGGCCGACACGTTCGCGCGGATGGTCGCGATGACCGAGGGCGTGGATACGCCGCTCGACCAGCTCGAGGCGGCGGGCGTCGCCGATCTGAAGCGCAACCAGGCGGCGCTGGCGCAGGCGTGCGGCGTGTTCGCCAAGGGACAGACGATCCTCGCGTGCATGGACAAGATGAACGCGAACAAGCCCGTTGGTGGCCCGGTGGCGGAGGCGCGGCGGCAGATCCCGAGCTTGCGCAAGTTCGTGGTCGATCACGATCTGCTGACGATCCCGGGCACCGAGCAGGCGCTGGTCGAGGAATCGCCGCCCTATAACCGGCAGAATTCGGCGTATATCGATCCGCCGGGGCCGTTCGAGACGGGCGTGCCGTCGATCTACTATATCTCGCCGCCCGATCCGAGCTGGACCAAGGCGGTGCAGAACGCGTTCGTGCCCGGCAAGAACGACCTGCTGTTCACCTCGGTGCACGAGGTCATGCCGGGGCATTTCGTCCAGTTCCTCCACGCCAACCGCTCGCCGTCGCTCTTCGGGCGGCTGTTCGTCGGCTATGCGTTTGCCGAAGGCTGGGCGCATTATGCCGAGGAGATGATGTGGGAGGCGGGGCTCAATAGCGGTGACGCGGAGACTCATGTGGGGCAGATATCGAATGCGTTGCTGCGCGATTGCCGCTATCTGTCGGCGATCCGCATGCATGCCAGGGGAATGACGCAGGAGCAGTCGTTCCGGATGTTCGTCGACGACTGCTATCAGGACGAGGGCAATGCCCGGCAGCAGGCGGCGCGCGGTACGTATGATCCTGCGTATCTGAACTATACGATGGGCAAGCTGATGATCCGCAAGCTGCGCGCCGACTGGACCGCGAGCCGGGGTGGGCGGAAGGCGTGGAAGGCGTTCCACGACCAGTTGCTGAGATATGGCGGGCCGCCGATCCCGCTGTTGCGTGCGGCGATGATGGGGGAGGTTGAGGCAAGCGCTGCGTTCTGATTTTGGGGCGCGCAGTTATTTAGCACCACCCCGGCGCAGGCCGGGGTCCAAGTGGAAAGGCCGCCGTAACAGCGGACTTCGCTACGTTACCACCGTCCCCCAATTGGACCCCGGCCTTCGCCGGGGTGGGGTGTGTGGTTTGAGCGATCGCGCTGCAAACCAAGCTTGTGTCCCCGCGAAGGCGGGGACCCAGGCTGGGCACCCGCCTTCGCGGATGAACATTCTTCTGCTCCCCCTCCCCGCCGGGGAGAGGGCTGGGGTGAGGGGTAGTTCCGGGCGCAGCATTGCTTGGCAG
>NZ_LMLD01000011.1:1262857-1264818 GCF_001421825.1 Sphingomonas sp. Leaf38
CCCGACCCTCTCCCCGGAGGGGAGAGGGAGAAGTGGTCACCGCGTCTGTTGCGCGGGCTGCACGTCCTGCGTTTCCTCGGTCGGCGGGTTACGGATCGAGGGGCGGAGGCGGCTGAGGCTGCAGAGGCCGGCAACCAGCGCGAGGCCTGCGGCCACCAGCGGCGGAGTCGTGCCCGCGCCCACGCCCATCGCCAGCAGTGCCGCCACCAGCGTCGCGCCGGTGGTCTGCCCCACCAGTCGCACCGTCGAGACCAGGCCGCCCGCCGCCGCCGCGCGTTCGCGGGGGGCCGAGCCGATGATCAGCCGCGCGTTCGGCGCCATGAACATCCCGAACCCCGATCCGCACAGCGCCATCCGCCACGCGATATCGAAATAGCCCGGATCCGCGGGCATGAACGCAAGCAGCAGCAACGCGCCGATCGAGACCCCCATGCCGATCCCGCCGAGCAGCCCGGCCGGATAGCGATCGGACAGCCAGCCCGACAGCGGCGCGACGACCATGTTCGCGAGCGGCCACGGCGCGATCGCCGCGCCGACCTCGGCCGCCGAGAACCCGTAGGCGTGCGTCAACCGGAACGGCGTCGACAGCAGCAGCGTCATCTGCGCGATGAACGCGGTGTACGCGCCGATCGCCGACAGCGCGAGCACCGGCCGCGCGAGCAGGTCGATCGGCAGGATCGGACTGGTCTCGCCCTGTTCGCGTTTCACGAAGAACCAGCCGATGACGATGCCCGCCAGCACGATCGCCGCCGAGACGATCGGGCTGTCGCCGTGCACCGCGCTCTCCGCGCCGCCGATGACGAGCCCGATCATCGCCGCGCACATCACCGCGCCGAGCACGTCGAACGGCGCGTCCTGCTGGCGCGGCTCGGGCAGCGCGCGGCCGAGCACCAGCGACGCGATTGCGAACGGCACCGCGCTGGCGAACACCCAGGGCCACGGCGCGATGGCGAGCACGAGCCCGCCGATCGTGGGCGCAAGCGCCGCCGAACTCGACACGACCACCGAGTTGATCCCGAGCCCGCGGCCAAGCTGCTTGGCGGGATAGATCGACCGGATCAGCGCCGACGAGACGCTAAGCGCCGCCGCCGCGCCCAGCGCCTGCGCGGCGCGGACGACGAGCAGGAAGGGCAGGCTCTTGGCGAAGAAACAGAGCAGGGTGGCGAGCGTGAAGATCAGCTGGCCATATTGATACATGCGCTTCAGCCCGATCCGCCCGCCAAGCCCGGAGAAGGGGAGCAGCGCCATCGCCAGGATCAGCTGGTAGACCGTGACAACGGTGACGACCGCGCTGCTGCCGACATTCAGGTCGCGGGCGATCGTCGGCAGCGCGACGGTGGCGATGCCCCCGTCGATGATCGTCAGCGCAGTGCCCGCCGAGATCGCGGCGATGGCGATGAAGCGGCGCGGCTTGGGCAGGCCGTCGGCGGCCGATATCTGGTCCGGTTGCATTGCGGACAGCGATAGACCCCGGCATGTAGCGCGCCAAGCAAATCAGGGAGATACGGTGATGCGGGTTCTGGCTTCGATGCTGGCGGCGACGATACTCAGCGGGGGCGCCGGCCTTGCGAGCGGCACCACGCTCGCCCAAGTCGCACCCATGACACAGACGAACACCGCCGCCGACCCCTATATCTGGCTCGAGGACAAGGACGGCGCGAAGCCGCTTGCCTGGGTCGAGGCGGAGAATGCGAAGACGCTCCCGCGGCTCCAGAACGATCCGCGTTACAAGACCTTTTATGCCGAGGCGCTCGCGATCGCGTCGGCGAAGGACCGCATCCCGATGCCCAACCAGATGTTCGGGCGGATCTACAATTTCTGGCGGGATGCCGATCATCCGCACGGGTTGTGGCGCTGGACCAGCGCGGCGGACTATGCGTCGGCCACGCCGCACTGGACGACCGCGCTCGATCTCGATGCGCTCGGCAAGACCGAGGGCAAGCAGTGGGTGTGGAAGGGGG
>NZ_LMLD01000011.1:1264875-1267906 GCF_001421825.1 Sphingomonas sp. Leaf38
GGTGACCTATCGCGAGTTCAATCTGCAGACCGGCGCATTCGTCGCCAATGGGTTCAACTTGCCCAAGTCGAAGCAGGATGCGACCTGGGTCGACAAGGATACGCTGCTGGTCGCGCGCGACTGGGGGGCGGGGACGACGACGCAGTCGGGTTATGCGTTCGTGATGAAGCAGCTGAAGCGTGGGCAGCCGCTCAGCGCTGCGACCGAGGTGTATCGTGGTGCTGCGACCGACCAGGGCGGTACGGCGGCAAACGTGCTAACGGACGAGAAGGGCAACCGCCTGATCGTGATCCAGCGCCGCAAAACCTTTTTCGGGGCGGACAAGCTGGTGTGGACGCCCGCCGGTGCGCGACCGCTCGCCTTGCCCGACCGGACGTTCCCGGCGGGGATGATCGACGGTCAGGTGATTTTCTCGACGAGCGACCCCTGGGGCAAGATCCCCGAGGGCGCGATTGCATCGGCACCGCTTGCCGAGGTTGAAAAGGGGACGATCAACCCGACGATCGTGTTCGCGCCGAGCCCGCGCCAGTCGGTCGACGGCATGGGGCTGACGAAGTCGAAGCTGCTGCTGGTGGTGTCCGACAATGTCCGCGGCCGCGCGTCGGTGTATACGCACGGGGCAGGGGGCTGGACCGCCAAGCCGATCGCGTTGCCCGACAACGCCTCGATCGACGTCGCGAGCACGACCGATCGTAGCGACGACGCGTATCTGACAGTGACGGGGTTCTTGACGCCGACCTCGCTCTATGCGCTCGATGCGGGCTCCGGCGCTGCACCCAAGCCGATCAAGACGCTGCCGCCGAAGTTCGATGCGTCGAACGACGTGGTCGAGCAGTTCGAGGCGACCTCGACCGACGGGACGAAGGTGCCGTATTTCGTGGTCCACAAGAAGGGCATCGCGCTCGACGGGACCACGCCGACGATCATGACCGCGTATGGCGGCTTCGAGGTGTCGATGACGCCGAGCTATTCGGGGAGCACCGGCAAGCTGTGGCTGGAACGCGGCGGCAGTTACGTGCTTGCCAACATCCGCGGCGGCGGCGAGTTCGGGCCCAAGTGGCACGATGCCGGGCGCAAGACGAAGCGGCAGCTGATCTATGACGACTTCGCCGCGGTCGCCAAGGACCTGTTCGCGCGCAAGCTGACGAGCCCGGCAAAGCTCGGCATCTATGGCGGGTCGAATGGCGGGCTGCTGATGGGCGTCGAGTTCAACCAGCATCCCGATTTGTGGAAGGCGGTGGTGATCCAGGTGCCGCTGCTCGACATGATCCGGTACGAGGGGATCGCGGCGGGCGCGTCCTGGGTCGACGAATATGGGTCGGTGACGGTGCCCGAGGAGAAGGCGTTCCTCGAGAAGATCTCGCCCTATCAGAACATCAAGAAGGGCGTCGCCTATCCAGAGCCCTATATCTGGACGACGACCAAGGACGACCGCGTCGGGCCGCAGCATGCGCGTAAGTTCGCGGCACGGCTGAAGGAATATGGGCTGCCATATCTGTTCTACGAGGATACCGCGGGTGGGCATTCGGGCGATGCGGATATCGCGCAGGGGGCGCGGATACAGGCGCTGCAGATGACCTATTTCACGCAGAAGCTGGTCGGGCCGGCGAAGTAGGCCTTCGCCGTCATCCTGGATTTGATCCAGGATGACGGCATGTCGATCAGCGGCAGCGGACCTGGCTGTTGCTCTGTTCCACCGCGCGCCCGGCAAGGCCACCCGCGGCCGCGCCCAGCAGCGACCCGACGATCCGCGAACGGCCGCCATCGATCACGTTGCCGAGGATACCGCCGCCGGCCGCACCGATGATCAGCCCGGTCGTGCCGTCGTTGCGCTTGCAGTAATAGCGGCCATCCTGCCCCGCATAGACGCGGTCGTTGGTCGCCAGCGTGCGCTCCTGATAGTTCGGCCCTGCGCGGTAATAGCGCGACGGGTCGTAATTGCCTTCGTCGCGCTCGTCGGGATAGGCTTCCTGATAGCCGCGGTCGGGCGCCTGGCGATACCCGCCCTGGGGTGCATAGCCGCCGCGATTGCCGCGCACCGACTGGTAGCGATCGAATTCTGTACGGAAAATCTGCAATTCGCTGTCGAGCCGCGCCTGGGCGGCGGCGAAGCGCGCATCGTCGGCACTGCTCTGTGCGACGGCTGGGGTGGCGACCGACAGGCAGGTGGCGGCGATCATCGCAGCCGTGCCGAGAAAACGCTTCATGATCCGGATCCTTCTAGAGTGTCACGACGAGGGCAGGTGGCAGTATGCGACTGCTGCCCGCCCTCTATCAACGGTCTATCTCAGCGGCAGATCTGCACGCGGCGATGATGGCGCCACTCGGTGCGGCAGCGGCGATTGTTGTTCCAGTTGCGGCGATCGTTGCCGCGACCGCGATAGCGTCGGTCGTCATGGCGATCGCCACGATGATCGTTGCCGCGGAAATCACGCCGGTCGTAACGGTGGTCGCCGCGATGATCGGCACGGGGACCATTGTCATGCTGGCTGTAACCACGATCACGCTGCGCTTCGGCCGGAGCGGCGGCGCCGAGGCCGAGGGTCGCGAAGGCGAGTCCTGCGGCGATGATGTGCGTAAACTTCATGGGACGTCCTCTCGAACCCGAAGATCGGGCTGCCCCGCTGATACGGCTATCGAAAGACATGGTTCCTGAACGCGATTGTCGGCTCCCGTACAGGTTCGCCGACCGGCGGCCCTACGGCGTCAGTGTCACGAAGCTGTCCATCACGCGCTTGCGGCCAGATTGTTCGAAGTCGATCTCCAGCTTGTTGCCCTCGATCTCGGCAATGCTGCCGTAGCCGAACTTCTGGTGGAACACGCGCATGCCGAGCGACAGGTCGTCGCGGCCCTTGTTGCCGAGGCTGATTGCGCTCGCGCGGCTTTCGACCACGCGCGCGGGCTTGGTGGAGAAGCCGCCGCCGGGCGTGGCTGCGCGCTGCCAGCCGGGGCCGCGGCCGGTGCCGCGGGCGACGTCGGCGAACGGGTCGGCGCGGTCGGACCAGTTCGCCTGCCACAGGCTCGCGCCGCC
>NZ_LMLD01000011.1:1267954-1268929 GCF_001421825.1 Sphingomonas sp. Leaf38
TCGGCGACGAAGCGCGAGGGGATCGACGAATTCCACTGGCCGTAGATGCGGCGATTGGCGGCGTGGAGGATGACGGCCAGCCGCCGCGCACGCGTGATCGCGACATAGGCGAGGCGGCGTTCCTCCTCGAGGCTCTTCACGCCGCCCTCGTCCAATGAACGCTGCGACGGGAACAGCCCTTCTTCCCAGCCGACGCAGAAGACGGTGTCGTATTCGAGGCCCTTGGCGGCGTGGATCGTCATGATCGTGACCTGCGGATCCTGCGCGCCGCCCTCATTGTCCATGACCAGCGAGACGTGCTCGAGGAACGCGCCGAGCGAATCATATTCCTCCATCGCGCGGACGAGTTCGCTCAGATTCTCGAGGCGGCCGGTCGCCTCGACCGATTTCTCGGCCTGGTACATCGCGGTGTAGCCGCTCTCGTCGAGCAATTGGCGCGCGAGTTCGGCGTGCGGCAGGGTGGTGGCCATGTCGCGCCAGCGCGCGATGTCGCCGACGAGGCGGCCGAGCGATTTCTTTGCAGCCCCGGTCAGCTCGTCGGTGTCGAGGATGCGGGCGGCGGCCGTCGTGAGCGGCGTGCCGGTGGCGCGCGCGAGCTGGTGGATTCGCGCGACCGCCTTGTCGCCGAGGCCGCGCTTGGGCACGTTGACGATGCGTTCGAAGGCGAGGTCGTCCGCGGGCTGGTTGACGACGCGGAGATAGGCCAGCGCGTCGCGGATCTCGGCGCGTTCGTAGAAGCGGAAGCCGCCGACGATCTTGTACGGCATGCCGATCGCGATGAAG
The DNA here is from genome assembly GCF_001421825.1 of Sphingomonas sp. Leaf38. Taxonomy (NCBI): domain Bacteria; kingdom Pseudomonadati; phylum Pseudomonadota; class Alphaproteobacteria; order Sphingomonadales; family Sphingomonadaceae; genus Sphingomonas; species Sphingomonas sp. Leaf38. The sequence goes on from NZ_LMLD01000011.1 coordinate 1,268,738, forward strand.
CGATCCTCGAACTCGCGCGTCTGGTGCTGCGCGCGGACGAGGATCGCGATCTCGTCGAGCGATTTGCCCGAGCGGCGCACCGACTCGATCTCCTCGCCGACGCGGCGCGCTTCCTCGGGGCCGTCCCAGACCCCGACGACCTTGACCTTCTCGCCGACGTCGAGCTCGGTCCAGAGCTGCTTGCCGAGGCGG
>NZ_LMLD01000011.1:1268980-1270512 GCF_001421825.1 Sphingomonas sp. Leaf38
GTTCGAGGCGGATGACCTTGGCGCCCGGAAAGTCGCGCTCGAACTTCAGGATGTTCTCGACCTGCGCGCCGCGCCACGAATAGATCGACTGGTCGTCGTCACCGACGCAGGCGATGTTCTTGCGCTCCTGCGCGAGCAGCCGCAGCCAGAGATATTGCGACGAGTTGGTGTCCTGATACTCGTCGACCATGATGTATTTGAAGCGCTGCTGATACTGCGCGAGCACGTCGCGGTGCGTCTTCAGGATAACGAGCATGTGGAGCAGCAGGTCGCCGAAATCGCACGCGTTGAGCGCGCGCAGCCGGGTCTGATATTGCTCGTAGAGTTCGCCGCCGCGGCCGTTGGCGTAGCGTTCGCTCTCGCCCGCATCGATATCGGCGGGGACGAGGCCCTTGTTCTTCCACTGGTCGATCAGCCCGGCGAGGCTGCGCGTCGGGAAACGCTTCTCGTCGATGTCCGCCGCGAGGATGAGTTGCTTGAGCAACCGCAGCTGGTCGTCGGTATCGAGGATCGTGAAGTTCGATTGCAGCCCGACCAGCTCGGCATGGCGGCGCAGCATCTTGGCGGCGATCGCGTGGAAGGTGCCGAGCCACGGCATCCCCTCGACCGCGTCGCCGACGAGTCGCCCGACCCGCTCGCGCATCTCGCGCGCGGCCTTGTTGGTGAAGGTGACGCTCAGGATCTCTGACGGCCACGCCTTCTTGGTGAAGATCAGGTGTGCGAGTCGCGCGGTCAGCGCCGCGGTCTTGCCGGTGCCCGCGCCGGCGATGATCAGGACGGGGCCGTCTGTCGTCAGCACCGCCTCGCGCTGCGGCGGATTGAGGCCACGAAGATAGGGAGGCTCGGCTTGCGCCGCGGACGTTTGGACGATCTGGTTCACCGGTGAACAGGTAGGGAACGGGGCGCGGTGGGGCAACCTTTGAAACGTCGCCGAACCGTCGCGTGGGCGTAACGAACCGCGACTAGGGACTGCGCAGCGACGTGGTTCGTCGTCGGAGATGCCGCATTCAGAATGGCGTCCCGATGCGCAAGCGCCGTCGCCCGCAGGCCGATGCCTGCGGACCGCAGGACCATATGAGGACCATCATCATGAAGATTTTCATCAGCGTCGCCTCGGCGGCGATCGTCGGCGCGTGCCTGTTCTCGACGGCCGCATCGACCAGTTCCGTGCGTGAGCCCGTGTCCGTGCGCGTCTCGCACGCGGGGCTCGACCTGACGAGCGCCGCGGGGCGGACGCTGTTCCAGCGCCGGCTGCAATCGGCGATCGCCAGGGCGTGTGAGCCGCACTGGAGCGGTCTCGATGCGTTCGCCGACGCGCATCGCTGCCGCCAGGAGATGATCGCCGATGCGAGCGTCAAGATGGCGGCCGTCCTTCGTCGCGACGGCACGCTGCTCGCCAGCATCAACGGGACGCGCTGATCTGTCGCGCTAGTCCAGGACATCGGCGTCGACCTATCCTCCCCCGCAAGGGGGAGGTGGCTGGCGCTTGCCAGACGGAGGGGGAGGGGAGCGTAACCTCGGTTGCGTGTCCG
>NZ_LMLD01000011.1:1270548-1425926 GCF_001421825.1 Sphingomonas sp. Leaf38
CGGGGAAGGATCGTTATGGGGGCGTCCCAAATCAGGCCTAATCGTCGCTTGATCTACATCTGTCATAAGATTGTCATCGTAAGGGCCGACTGCGACTCCATGGTTACATCCACATTTGCACGCGACGCGCTGACGGCTGATTCGAGCGCCAGCGACGCGGCGCCGCGTACCGGTCCCAAGCTCGATTACGCGCTGCATCCGGCGGGGCGGTGGATCTTTCTCGCGGTGCTGATCGGCGGGCTTGCCTATGCCGGGTTCAGCATCGCGTTCGACACCGCGCAGGTCGGCGAGAGCCTCGCGGGCGGCGCGTTCGCGTTTCTCGCGCTCGCGCTGTTGATCGCGCTTGGGTTCGAGTTCGTGAACGGCTTCCACGATACCGCCAACGCGGTGGCGACCGTCATCTACACGCATTCGATGCCCGCGCCGCTTGCGGTGGTGTGGTCGGGGTTCTTCAACTTCCTCGGCGTGATGCTGTCGTCGGGTGCGGTCGCATATTCGATCGTCACTTTGTTGCCGGTCGACCTGATCCTCAACGTCGGCAGCGTCGGCGGGTTCGCGATGATCTTCGCGCTGCTGCTCGCGGCGATCGTCTGGAACCTGGCGACCTGGGCGGTCGGCTTGCCCAATTCGTCGAGCCATGCGCTGATCGGCTCGATCCTCGGCGTCGGCCTCGCCAACCAGCTCATCCGCGGCGGCGCCGACGGGACGTCGGGCGTCGACATGGCGCAGGTCTGGAAAGTGCTGTCCGCGCTCGCGTTCAGCCCAATCGTCGGCTTTGTCGGCGCGCTTCTGCTGCTGCTCGTGATGAAGCGGTTCCTGCGCGACAAGGCGCTGTACGAGGCGCCCGAGGGCCAGACGCCGCCGCCGCGCGGCATCCGCGCGCTGCTGATCGGCACGTGCACCGCGGTCAGCTTCGCGCATGGCAGCAATGACGGGCAGAAGGGGATGGGGCTGATCATGCTCATCCTGATCGGCTGCGCGCCGACCGCTTATGCGCTCAACCGGACGATGCCCGAGAGCGCGACTCCCGCGTTCGTGCAGACCGCGCAGGCCGCCTCCGCCGCCTACCGCGCGCATGCCAATGGCGCGCCGGCCAGCGTCGGTGCGGCGCGCGCGCAGGTCACGCAGGCGCTGAAGACCAAGCACGTCTCGGATCCGGTCATCTATGGCGCGTTGGCCACTCTGTCGGACGACGTGTCGAGCCGGATCGCGGGCTATGGGTCGCTGGGCAAAGTGCCCGCCGCGGCGACGCCGAACCTGCGCAACGACATGTACCTCGTGCTCGATACGACCAAGCTGATCGCCGCCGACACGTCCGCGCAGAGCCGCTTCACCGCGCAGGAGATCACGACGCTCAAGAGCTACAATAGCGGGCTTGAACAGGGCACGCGCTATATCCCGACCTGGGTGAAGGTGACCGTCGCGCTGGCGCTGGGGCTGGGGACGATGGTCGGGTGGAAGCGGATCGTCGTCACGGTGGGCGAGCGGATCGGCAAGACGCACCTGACCTACGGGATGGGCGCCTCGGCCGAACTGGTCGCTGCGTCGACGATCCTGCTGGCGGTGAATTTCGGGATGCCGGTGTCCACCACGCACATCCTGTCGTCGGGCGTCGCGGGCGCGAGCGTCGCCAACGGCGCCGGGCTGCAGCGCCGGACGGTCATGAACATGGCGCTGGCCTGGGTAATGACGCTGCCGGTGGCGATGCTCCTGTCGGGCGGGCTGTACTGGCTGCTGCTGACGCTGGCGCATGCGCTGGGATATTAATCCCCGCTTTACGGCGTTGATCAGAGCCCGATCGCCAGCCTGAGCGTGATCGAGCGCGGACGGATCGGGACGGTCTGCGTGGTGGTCGCCAGCGTAAAGGGGTTGCCGAAGCCGAAGCTGTTGCCGCGTCCGTCGAGCAGATTGTCGACCGTGACCGACCAGTGGCGCGCACCATCGTCGAGGGTCGCGCCCGCGCCGAGAGTCGCGTAATCGCCCGCGGGACGATCGAGCAGCGGATCGAAGCTCAGTCGAGTCTGGCCGATATAACGCACCGTCACATACCCGCGCGTGGGTATCGCGTTCAGCGCGAACCGCCGCGTGACACTCAGCCGCGCCGAATAATCGGGGACGACCGGCAAGCGGCGATCGACCTGCTCAGTACGCTCGGTCGCAGGCGAGGTGAGCCGCGCACGTTGGATCGTGGTACCGAAGTCGATCATATAGGGCTCTGCGTCGAACCGCCCGCCAAACTCGACGCCGTAGTTCGTCGCGTCCCCCGCATCGACCGTTCCGAACAACCCATCCGAGCCGACCACGTCGCTGCGAAGATGCTCCCAGACAGATCCAAAGATCGCCCCGCTGAGACTCAGCCGATCGTCCAGCCCGCGAATACGCCAGCCGAGTTCGATGCTCTGCAATTCGTCGCCGGGGATGCGCCGTTCGTTGCTGATCGTCGCGCGCGTGACACCAGCCGGGCGAATGGCGCTGGCATAACGCAGCCAGACCATCCCGGCATCGTCACGATGCCAGCTGAGCGTACCGCTCGGGGTGATGCCCAGCTTGGTGGTGCTCTGCTCGTCGGGGCCCTGCTGCTCGATGTCGTTCACCGTCACGAAGCCTCGCAGGCCGATCTTCAGGTCGAGCGCGGACGACAGTCGCTGCGTGCCCTCCGCGAACATCGCCGCCTCGAACACCGCTTCCTTGTCGTCGCGTGCGATTGCGCGGGTCGCATCCGTTTCGAAGCGGCCTTTGAGGCGCGTGGTCGCATGCAGGATCGACGCGCCGACGATCCAGGGGTGGCGCGCCATCGGGTCGCTGAGCCGGACCTCCTGAGTCAGGAGCCGGATCGCCCGATCCTCGACATAGGCAACGGGCGCGGCCGTCCCGAGTGCCCCCGCCAGAATGCTGGCATCGTAGGTGCTGCCGAATTCATGCGAGACGATCGAGGTGGTCGACTGCGCGTCGAGGCTGCCGATCGGGCCGTGTACATCGAGCGAGCCCGACACGAAGTCATTGTCCTGCGGTTCGGCAAGAGCGGTCGCGCGCGCGAGCCCCTTGGTCGCGTACTGGCTGTCGCGCGCCTCTATAGACTGCGCGACAGCGCTCGCGGTCGCGCTCCAGCCATTGCTGATCGCCCAGCGCAGTGCGGCGCGACCGCCACGGCGGGTGGTTCGGTTGACATCGCTCTTGTCTCGGCCGGTGTCATCGATCCAACCGGGCATCGTCTCGGTCCAGCCCGACGCGCGTAGGGCGAGCGTCCCGGTGACGATCGGCAGGTTGAGCGTCGCGTCGAGCGCGCCCCCGAACGCGCCGTTGTTGATGCCGGTCGCTTCGCCCGCGACGCTGCCGGAAACGTCGTCGAGCTCGGGCGCGGCGGTGACGATGCGGATCACGCCGCCAAGCGCGCCGGTGCCGTACAGCGTACCCTGCGGTCCGCGAAGAATCTCGACGCGGTCGATGTCGACCATCCGCAGATCGGGATCGGGCGAGGAATAGCCTATCCGCGCGTCGTCCAGATACAGGCTGACGAGCGACTGGCTGGTGCCATTGAATGCGCTGTCGGCGACACCGCGCAGGAACACGCGATCACGGCCGGGGCCGAGATTGGTCGAAAACGCGCCGTCGGTGGTCGCGAGCAGATCGACCAGGCCACGCTTGCCGGCGAGCCGGTCGAGCGACGGGCCGCCGAGGATGCTGATCGACGCGGGCAGGTCCGATAGCCGTTCGTCGCGCTTGCTGGCGGTGACGATGATATCGCCACCTTCGATGATCGGCGGTGCGACGGCATGCGGGGAGTCCGGCCGACGGGGCAGCGGTTCGATCCGCCAGGTTGCTACATCGATTTGGACCGCGCGCAGATGCGTTCCCGCGAGCAATCGCTTCAGCGCCTGCGCAACATTGCTGGCGCGCGTTGTCTTCCGGGGCGGCGTATCGGGTAGTGCGCCGGCCATGCCGATCGAGATGCCGGTCTGGCGGGCGAGCGCGTCGAGCGCGATCCGCAGCGATCCGGCGGGAAGGACGATGCGCGCGGGGTTGCTGCGCGGGGGCTCAGCGTGAACCGATGCGCTCGATATGGACGACGCCGTCAGCGCGACGCAGGCGCAGCGGCAGTACCGCACGAAGCTGATCGAGAAGCCGCGAGCCGTCGCCAATCGTCAAAACCCCGGAAAAAACCAGTCCAGCGGCGGACGGATCGACCACCAGCGGGGCGCGGGCATACCGCGATATGTCGGCGACAACCAGCGTCAACGGCGCGCCGTCATAATCGAGGCGGCCGTCGCTCCAGTCCGCCACCGAGGCCGGTGAGATATTGCGACGCTCGGCGATCCCGACGGCGGGGTCGATGTCGATCCGCTGGCCCGCGGTCAAGGTGGTCGGCGGGCTGCCGTCGTCGACATGCGGCGAAACACGGACGCTGCCCTCGGCGACCGCTACCGAAATTCGTCCCTGCGCATTGACGACGGCAAAGCGCGTGCCGATGTCCTGGATGTCATAGCCGCCGGCGCGAACGATCACCGTGCGCGATGGATCGTGACGCACGGAGAAGCTGGCCGCGCCGTCCGCGATCTCGATCAATGGGGTCGTGCCGCCCGACACCGACACGCGCGAGCCGCGATCGAGCCGCATCGCACTGCCATCGGCCAGCGTGATTGCGCGCGTGTCACCGGCGTTGGTGGCATAAAGCTGCACGGCGCGATCCCCGGTATTCGCGACGGGCGACATGACGAAGAGCAATGCCAGACCCGCAGCGAGGGCACCGCCGGTACCGCCCGCCATCCAGCGCCAGCGGGACGAACGCGCGACAGGAGGTCGGTCGGCGAGGCGGTCGTCGTTTGCCGGGAGCACAGCGGCGATCGCCGGGGCCGCCGCGCCGATCTCTGCATCGAGTAGCGCGACCGAGTCGTAGGCAGCGCGGTGCGACGGATCGGCGGCGAGCCAGTCGCCGAAGCGCGCCCAGTCCATGTCGGGCGCATCGATCCGCGCGTGCCAGGCGGCCGCCGCGTCAATCGGATCCTGGGTCGTTGCATCCATCACGGCACCCTCGTTCCGAGCGGATGCCGCCCGCTCGCCTGATAGACGCCACCACGGGCAGCCCACCGCAGTCCGGCGCTAAACTCAATCATTCAGCGCCTTTCTGAGATGGCGCAGCGCGACCGCGACATGCTTTTCGACCGCGCTACGGCTGATGCCGAACTCGGCGGCGACCTCGGCGTGCGACAGGCCGTCGATCTTGTGGCGGCGAAACACGCGCATCGCGCCTTCGGGCGGACCGGCGAGCGCGGCGGCGAGTTGCGCGATCCGCTGGCGTCCGGCGACTGCATCGAACGCGGACGGTGCGTCGTCGACCGCCTCGGCACCGCCCATGATGGTCGTCGTCGCATCGACATAGCCGCTGTCGCGCCGCACCCGCCGGCCGTTCGCGCGGACGCGGTCGAGGACGATGTTCATACCGATCCGGTGAAGATACGCGACCGGATTGGCAATCGGACCCGCGATAGGTTCGGCGATGTGCAGCCAGATCTCCTGCACGACGTCTTCGGCGTCCGCGACGCTGCCCGTCCGCCCGGTGAAGAACCGGATGAGCTGCAGGCGATGCGCCGCAAGGACCGCCGACAGACCGGCGGGCCGAAGAGGGTCCGTGTCGGCTACTGCATGGCTCCGAACGTCATCATGCGGGTCTTGCCCGTTGACCGATCGGAAGTCGCCCCCGAAATGTCGGCGCCGGTCAGGCTTGGCGCAACCCGGTGACCATTCGCCAGGTCAGGACGATCGCGATTGCGACGAGCAGCACCGCGCCCGCCACGAACGAAAGGTAGAAGAGCGGCGCATGCCATGGCGACGCCGCCACCGTCTGCGGTAGGTCGAGCAAAGCGTCCTGCTCGCTCCGCGTCGCGCGCACGATTGGTGTGACGAAGCGCGGCGTTTCGTCTGCGATGAAGAGCTGTGGCGCGATCGCGGTCATCGTCCCGTTCCTTGCTGATACCGTCGGGTGTGATCGATCGCGGGTGCGGCGCCGTAGAGCGCGAGCAGCGCGTCGAAATGATCGTCCATCGTTCGGACCGGGCGGCGGCGCTGCACGGAGGCCGTGATCGTGCGAGCCACGGCGAGGATCGCCTCGGCCGCGTCCTGCGCATCCCCCGAGCGATACCGCGCGCCATCGTTTGCGCAGGCGAGATCGGCCGCGCCGCCCCGGTCGGGTGCGATCAGCGTCAAACCCGACGCGATCGCCTCGGCGGCAACGAAGCAGAATGTCTCCGCCTCGCAACCATGGATCAGCGCGTCGGCGCTGGCCATCAGCCGCGCCACCGCGCCGCGATCGCGGACCGGCTCGAGCAGGCGGACATGTGGATTGTCGCCGATCGCCTCGATCACGCGCCGCTGGCGAGAGCCACCGCCGATGATCAGCAACCCGACCGGCGCCTGCGTGCCGGCGATCGCTGCGGCCTGCGCGACCATGTCCCAGCGTTTCTCGGGTGCATGGCGCCCGACGCCGATCAACAGCAGCGCATCCTCGCCAAGTCCGCACAGCGCGAGCATCTCGCGGCGCAGCGCGGGATCGCGCAGTCGTGGCGAGAACTGACCCGGCTCGACGCCCATCGGATCGGTCGTCACTTTCCGCAGACCGCCCTCGCGCAGCCGCTGCGTCAGGCTTTCGCTCGCGCTGACGATATGATCGAACTGCGCGTCGAGCCGCCGCAGATGGCGCCAGTACCAGTCGAACGCACGATCGATCGCGTGCGTAGACGCGACGTTGCCGAACCAGCGATAGGCATAAGCGGACAATGGGTCGGCATGCGCGATCAGCGAGAGCCGCGCGCGCGATCCCGACCGCGTCCGCCAGTCCGCGACCATCGACGCACTGCGCCACGGCGACGACACCTCGACGACATCCGCATCCTCTTCGTCGAGCATGGCGTGGAGCGCGTCGCGATCGGCGAAATAGCGGTAGGACCGGTCGAGCGGAAAGCGTGGCGAGCGCAGCCAGCGTACGCGCGCATTGGGCCCGCGCCGTTCCTCGCGATCCTCTTCGCCCGGCGCGATCACGACGATCTCGTGACCGCGGTCGGCGAGCGCGACCAGCTTGCGATCGATATAGGTCCGCACCCCGCCGCCAGTCGGCGTGTAGAACGCGCAGACGTCGACGATCTTCATGCTGCCACCGCCAACGGGACCTGCTCGGAGACCAGTTCGGCATAGCGCGACACGGTACGGCGTTCGGCGAGCGTGCGAAGCGTGCGGTCAATGCTGGTCAGCAGCGACTGCTTGGTTATGTCGCCGGGATGCACCGCGACGCGCATCGTCGGCATCCAGTCGGGCAACATGCGTGCGGCGGCGGCGACAGCGAGCGAACTGGCGGTGCGCGCGGGCGAGCGGCTGGCCCAGGTCACGACCGGACCGCGCGCAACGATCGCGCCGGTCCGCGGCTGCCAGACCCTGACATGATCCTCGGCCAGCGCGAAGTCGCAGGCTTTCAGCGCGGCATGCGCGCCCGGACCATAGAGCCAGGCGGGGGCGATGAATCCGGCGACGGGGCGGCCGATGGCCTGTTCGACCATATCGCGACCGGCGCGCATGCGGCGTTCCGCCTCGCCCGCGTCGAGCCCGAGAAACTCGCCTTCGCCAGCGGTCATGTAGCGTGCCTTCAACGCGCTGGCACCGATGCGATGCGCACTCGTGTCGCGATGGTACCAGCCGTGAAGAAACATCTCGACGCCCGCATCCGCCCAGTCGCGCAGCCGCCGGACGAACGCGGGGGACTGATCGATCCGCGCGCTGCCCCAGTGATCGGGCACCACGAGCATCGCGAACCGTGGCCCGCCCAGGATCGTCGCGATCCGCTCGGCAAGCATAGCGATCGGCAACGCGAATGTGGGCGACACGTCGTGGATCGATACGATCAATCGCCTGTCGGCAGGGGGCGCCCGTAACGACGCCCGATCGGCACTGTCGGTCTGCACGATATTCTCGCTCTCGTTCGTCATGGCAACACTGTCGACGGGACGGCACGGCGGATCCGCGTCCGCAGTCCTGCCCCCTCCTTGCCAAAAATTTATTTCACCGCAGCGACAGCAGCGGCTGGGGCCAGCCGCAAACGGCGGCGTCGTTCGGCCATGATCACGGTTTGCCTGCCCGTCTCCCATCCCGCCGACGTGCGATCGGCAAGATGTCCCGGACCCCGTATCGTTCGAAGGAGAGCCGCATGAGCGACAGGCCGATACCGCTGGGACTGCCGCCGCTGGCGCGCGTACATCTGCCGCCGCTGACGCCGACGATCGTGCGCAAGAATGTCCTCGGCCGCTGGCTCGCACCCGTGCTGTCCGCCGCGATCCTGATCGCCGCCTTGTGGCAACTGCGCGGGATCGACGTTCGCGAGATGCTGCGCATAGTGCCGCGCTCGCCGCTGTTCTGGACGATCTTCGCGCTCGGCTATCTGGTCACGCCGTTCAGCGAATGGGTGATCTATCGCCGGTTGTGGCAGTTGCCGCCGATCGGGATCCTGGCGCTGCTGCGCAAGCGGATCAGCAACGAGATCGTCCTTGGCTATTCGGGCGAACTGTATTTCTATGGCTGGGCCCGCAAGCACGCGACGATGGTCGGGACGCCGTTCGGCGCGATCAAGGACGTCGCGATCCTGTCGGCGGTGGTCGCCAATGTCTGGACGCTCGCGCTCGCGCTGGTCAGCTGGCCGACGCTCGGCGCGCTGCATCTGGGCACGGATGCCAAGGTGATGACGCTATCGGCGGCCAGCATGGCGATCCCGTCGCTCGTCACGCTCGTTCTCCGCAAGACGCTGCTGACTTTGCCGCGGCACGAACTGCGCCGGATCGCGGTCATTCACGTCGTCCGGATCGTCGCAACCACGCTGTTCGCCGCGGTGCTGTGGGCAGTGGTGATGCCCGCCGCGCCGCTCGCCTGGTGGCTGGCGTTGGCCACCCTGCGCCTGCTGGTGTCGCGCCTGCCGCTGTTGCCCAACAAGGACATCGTGTTCGCCGGGCTGGTGGCGTTCACCGTCGGGCGGACCTCGGACGTGACCGCGGTGCTGACGATGATCGCCGGGCTCTGGCTCATCACTCATCTGCTGCTCGGCGCCGTGCTAACCGCCGTCGAACTCGTGACCATGGAGCGTACCACGTGATCCTGCTTGCCCTGTTGACCCTCGCGGTGACGCCGCCCTCGACCCCGGCGCTCGGTACCGCCGAAGCGCGCTGCCGTCCGCACGAGCAGGGGCCGGCGTTGATCGTCGACGTGGACGGACTGAAGGACCGTGTCGGCGGGCTCCGCGCCGAACTCTATCCGGCGAAGGACGGCGATTTCCTTGCCGACGACAATGTGCTGATCGGGCAGGGCAAGGTGTTCCGGCGCGCAGTTGTGACCGTGCCGGCGGCGGGAATCGTGTCGCTGTGCCTGCGCGTTCCTGCGCCGGGCGCCTATGCGCTGAGCGTCGTCCATGCGCGCGACGGCGGTCACGGTTTCAGCCTGCTGCACGACGGCATCGGTTTTGCGAGCAACCCGAGGCTGGGGCATTCGAAGCCGCACGCCAATCAGGCGACGGTCGTCGTCCATGACGGCGTGACGACGACGCATGTCGTGATGAACTATCGCAGCGGGCTGTTCTCGTTCGCCCCGATCAAGCGGTAGCCGCGCTTTTTCCCAACCTGCTTCGCATAGGACGATATCATGCTTCGGTATCTCACGACGCTTGTCGTGGCCGCAACGATGCTGGCGACCGTCTCGCCTGCCGCCACCCCCGCCGCACGCGCCGTCACGCTGATGACGTATAACGTGCACGGCCTGCCCTGGCCGATCGTCGAGGACCGCTCGTCCGCGTTGCAGGCGATTGGCGACCAGTTGAAGATCATGCGCGACCGGCATGTCCAGCCCGGCATCGTCGCGGTCCAGGAGGCGTTCGTCCCCGAGGCCAAGGCGATCGGCCGGACTGCGGGATATCGCTATGTCGCGTTCGGCCCGGCCGAGGATGCGGATGGCGCCCGCGCGCCGGGTGATGGCGGGTTCGTCGCGGATGGCAGCAGGCTGGTCGGCGAGCGGCTCGGCAAGCATGTCGACAGCGGCTTGGCGATCTTCTCCGACTATCCGATCGTTGCGGTGCGACGCATGGCGTACCCGGTGTGCGCCGGATATGACTGCCTCGCCAACAAAGGCGCGCTGGCGGCGCTGATCGCGGTGCCCGGGATCGCCACACCGATCCTGGTAATCGACACGCATCTCAATTCGAACGGCGCATCGGGCGCCGCAAATACGCGGGCAATCTATGCCTATCGCCGGCAGCTCGATCTGCTTTCGAACTTCATCGCCGCCCTGGGCGCGGGTGATCGGCCGGTGCTCGTCGCGGGCGATTTCAACGTCGGTCGCGACCTGGCCCGGCGTGCGCATTTCGATCTGCGGATGTTCGGCGGGAGCGACCTGCTTCAGGCCGCCGCCGTCACGTGCAGCACCGCACCGGCCTGTCCGGTCGCCCAACCGCTGGCGATGGCAGAATCGCTCGGCCGGGCGAAGGACTGGCTGATGTATCGCGCCTCGCCAACGATCGCGATCACGCCCATCGCGCTGGCCGCACCGTTCGGCCGCCGCGCCGATGGTTCGATGCTGTCGGATCACATCGGCATCGTCGCGCAATATCGGATCGAACGGCGCGCTGCCCCGCAATCGGCAGTGGTAGATACCGCCAGCCGATAGTGTGGCGCTGCAATCCTCCCCCGCCGGGGGAGGACAGCCGACGCCGGGTTACAGCACGCGGTTGATCAGGTTTTCGATCCGCTCCTGCTGCCCCGAAACCGGCTTCGGATCGATGCCGCGCTCGACCGCCAGGTCGGCGATCCCGGCAAGGTCCAGCCCGCCGATCGCGCCGCCGAACTCGCCGTCCCAGCCTGCATAGCGCTTGGCCTTGATCGCATCGATCCGGCCGTCCTCGATCAGCTTGGCCGCGTTCAGCAGGCCCTTCGCGACGACGTCGATCGCGCCGACATGGCCGTAGAACAGGTCGGCCGGGTCCATGCTCTGGCGCCGCACCTTGGCGTCGAAGTTGAAGCCGCCGGTCGTGAACCCGCCGGCGCGGATGATCTCGAGATTGGCGAGCGTCAGTTCCTCGACCGAGTTGGGGAATTGATCCGTGTCCCAGCCATTCTGCGGATCGCCGCGATTGGCATCGATCGACCCGAAGATCCCCAGCGCCGCCGCGATCGCGATCTCGTGCTCGAAGGTGTGGCTGGCCAGCGTCGCATGGTTCGCCTCGATGTTCACCTTGACCTCGTTCTCCAGGCCGTAGCGCTTGAGGAAACCGTACACCGTCGCGGTGTCGAAATCGTACTGGTGCTTGGTCGGCTCGAACGGCTTGGGCTCGATCAGGATCGTGCCGGTGAAGCCGATCTTGTGCTTGTGCTCGACGACCAGGCTCAGGAAGCGGCCGAAATTGTCGAGCTCGCGCTTCATGTCGGTGTTGAGCAGCGTCTCATAGCCTTCGCGACCGCCCCACAGCACATAGTTCTGGCCGCCCAGCCGGTGCGTCGCCTCGAGCGCGTCGCGCACCTGCATCGCGCCGAACGCGAACACTTCCGGATCGGGATTGGTCGCGCCGCCTGCCGCAAAGCGCGGATGGCTGAACAGGTTGGCGGTGCCCCAGAGGAGCTTGCGACCCGAGCTGGTCTGGAGCTGTTCGAGATGGTCGACCGCTTCGGCGAAGAATTTGCGGTGCTCGGTGATGTTGGCGGCATCGGCCATCACGTCGACGTCGTGGAAGCAGTAATAGGGCACGTCGAGCGTCTTGAAGAAGTCGAACGCGACCTCGCGCTTCATCGCCGCGGCGGCGCTGTCATTGGCACCGCGATGCCAGGGCCGATCGAACGTGCCGCCGCCGAACACGTCGGAGCCGGGCCAGCAGAAGGTATGCCAGAAACACGCGGCGAACCGGAGATGATCCTCCATCCGCTTGCCAAGGACCATCTTGTCCTTGTCGTAGAAGCGATAGGCCAGCTCGTTGGTGCTGTCGGGGCCCTCATATTTGATCTGGGGAATATCGGCGAAGAAGTCGGACATCGGGATTCCTACGATTTTGGCGTGATGCGGGAATAGGCGTGGCGGAACGCGGCCTTTTTCTCGGCGAGCGCGGAGACGAGGGCAGGGTCGGGGACGATGCTGTGCGAGACGGGGGGCGCGACGCAGATGTCGGCGGGGTCGCCGCCGTCGACGCCGAGCTGGGCAAGCCGTGCCGCGCCCAGCGCGGGGCCGACTTCGCCGCCCTCGAGGTAGACGAGTTCGACCTCCATCGCCGCGGCGATCACCTCGCCCCAATAGCGCGAGCGTGCGCCACCGCCGATGACCGCGAGCCGCTCGACGACGGTGCCCGCCTCGCGCAGGACATCGAGACCGTCGGCGAGCGCGAACGCGACGCCTTCGAGCACCGCCTGCGACAGGCGGCCGGCATCGGTGTCGTTGTCGAGACGCAGGAACGCGCCGCGAACTTCGGGGTCGTTGTGCGGCGTGCGCTCGCCCGACAGATAGGGGAGGAAGAGCTCGGGGCCACACGCGGGGCCGGCGGCCTCGGCGCGTGCGAACAGGTCGGCGGCGCCGGCGGCACCGGTGATCCGCGCGACCCAGTCGATGCACGACGCGGCCGACAGGTGCACCGACATCTGGTGCCACATCCCCGGCAACGCATGGCAGAAAGCGTGGACCGCGCGATCGGGGTTGGGGCGGAAGTCGCTGGTCGCGACGAAGATCACCCCCGACGTCCCGAGCGACAGCAGCGCGTCGCCGTCCGCGACCACGCCGACGCCGACCGCGCCGGCTGCATTGTCGCCGCCGCCTGCCGCGACCGGCACCTGCCGCATCCCCCAGAGCTCGGCGACCGCGGCGGTCAGCGTGCCGGTGATCTGCGTGCCCTCGTACAGCCGGGGCATCTGCGCCTGCGTCAGTCCGCACGCGCCGAGCAGCGCGTCGCTCCAGCAGCGGCCATCGACGTCGAGCCACAGCGTGCCCGCGCTGTCGGACAGGTCCGAGGCCTTGTCGCCGGTCATCAGCAGCCGGACATAATCCTTGGGCAGCAGCACGGTGGCGATCTTCGCGAAGACGTCCGGTTCATGCTCGCGCACCCACAGCAACTTCGGCGCGGTGAAGCCGGGCATCGCGATGTTACCCGCAATCGCGCGGAGGTCGGGAACGGCACGCTCTAGCGCCGCGCATTGCGCGAAGCTGCGGCCGTCGTTCCACAGGATTGCCGGGCGCAGCGGACGGTCGTCGGCGTCGAGCAGCGTGGCGCCGTGCATCTGGCCGGCGAGCCCGACACCCCGCACCGAACGGCGGACACTCGGGTCGATCGCCTGCACCGCGGCGGTGGTCGCCTGCCACCATGCGTCGGGATCTTGTTCGGACCAGAGCGGGTGCGGCCGCTGCACGGTCAGCGCGGCCGTGCCCTGGCCCACCACGCTGCCATGCGTGTCGAGCACCACGGCCTTGACACCCGAGGTGCCGATATCGATTCCGAGGAACATCAGTTGACGAACGGATCGATGGTCGGGATCGAGCCGTCGGGTGCGAACTTCAGCTCGGTCACCTTGACGTTGCGGAGGTGGTTCTTGTTGCTCAGCTGCGTGTCCGCATAGAACAGCCACCATTTCTTGTTCCATTCGATGATCGAATGGTGGCTCGTCCAGCCCTGCACCGGCTTCAGGATATGGCCCTTATAGGTGAACGGACCATAGGGGTTGTCGCCGGTCGCATAGTTTAGGAAGTGCGTGTCGCCGGTCGAGTAGGTGTAGTAATATGTGCCGCCGCGCTTGAAGACCCAGGACGCCTCGAAGAAGCGGCGTTCATGGTCGCCGCCCAGCACCGGCTTGCCGGCCTCGTCGAGGATCTGGACGTCGCGCGGCGTCTCGGCGAAGCTCTTCATGTCGGGGTTGAGCTTGGCGATCTTGCCCGACAGCGCGGGCTGGTCGTCCTTGCCGAGGTCGGTGTCCGAGCCGTTGGCGTCGAACTTGCCGTCCTTCCAGCGCTGGAGCTGGCCGCCCCAGATACCGCCGAAATACATGTAGCTGGCGCCGGTCGCGTCGGTGAACACCGCCGGATCCATCGAGAAGCTGCCCGCGATCGGCTTTGGATCAGCCTTGAACGGTCCGGTCGGGCTTTTCGACGTCGCGACGCCGATCCGGAACGTGCCGAGGCCGTTCTTGTCGAGCGCCTTGTCGCGGACCGGGAAGTACAGGAAATACGTGCCGTTCTTGTAGGCAGCATCGGGTGCCCACATCTGCTTCGACGCCCAGGGTACCTGCTTCACGTCGAGCGCGACGCCGTGCACCGTCACCGGGCCGCCGATGCGGTCCATGCTCAGGACGCGGTAGTCGCGCATCGCATATTGATTGCCGAGATCGTCGTCGCCGATGCCCGCATCGATGTCATGGCTGGGATAGACGTAGATCTTGCCGTTGAACACGTGCGCGGAGGGATCGGCGGAGTAAATGCTGCTGACCAGCGGTTGCGACAGATAGCGTTTGCCGTCGGGGCTGCGCGGGTCGCTCTTGGCGGTGCCCGACGCAGTTTTGGAGGCCGACGGGGCGGTGGGCGCGGCGGTCTGTGCCAATGCAACGCTGCCGCCGAGTATCAGCGGCAGGCCCATGACGAGAGCGGGTAGACGAATCTGCATGACCGTTCGATCCTTCCTAATGTGAGCGATCCTCTGCGAGATCTGCCCTCCGCCTTGTCACGGAAATAGCGCTACCATAACAGGCCGCTCAGGTCGGGCAAGCGGACTTTGAGGGGCGCGCCGTCGCCCGTCGCCGCCGTACCTATGCACCGGCCACCCCGGACGCCGCAGTTCGAGGACGGTCGAACGTCGACGGCCATTTCCTGCGACGAGCGGTTGCGCTAACGCTACGCCCGATGGAAACCACTTCCCCTCCGGCGATCAGGCCGTCGCGTCGCGCGGGCGGCGCACCCACGATCAGCGACGTCGCGCGACGCGCCGGCGTCTCGCCGATGACGGTGTCGCGTGTCATCAACGGCGAAAGCAACGTCCGTCCGGTCACGCGCGACGCGGTGAACGCCGCGATCACCGCGCTGAACTATGCGCCCAACCCCGCCGCGCGCAGCCTGGCCGGGGCAGGGCAGACGCGGATCGGCCTGCTCTACAGCAATCCGAGCGCGGGCTTTCTCAGCGAATTCCTCCTCGGCAGTCTCGATCAGGCGGCGCGCAGCGATGTCCAGATCATCGTCGAGAAATGCGACCTCGGCGAGCATGAGCTCGAGGTCACTCGGCATCTGATCGCGGGCGGGATCGACGGTATCGTCCTGCCGCCGCCCTTGTGCGAGGCCGAGGCGATCCTCGACCTGCTCACCGAGGCGCGGATTCCGACGGTGTCGGTCGCCAGCGGGCGGCCGTCTGACGATGTCCTGGCCGTCCGGATCGACGATCGCGAGGCGGCGCTGACGATGACGCGCCACATCATGGCACTCGGCCATCGCCGGATCGGCTTCATCACCGGCAATCCTAATTTGTCGGCCAGCGCGCGTCGCCTCGAAGGCTATGGCGCGGCGTTGCAGGAAGCGGGGATCGCGGTCGACGAGACGCTGATCCAGCCCGGGCTCTACACCTACCGATCGGGGCTCGACGCCGCCGAGGCGCTGCTCTCGCTCCCCGAGCCGCCGACCGCCATTTTCTCGTCCAACGACGACATGGCCGCCGCCACCGTCGCGGTCGCGCATCGCCGCGGGCTCGACGTGCCGGGCGACCTCACCGTGTGCGGGTTCGACGACACCATCATGTCGACCGCGATCTGGCCCGAACTGACGACGGTCTACCAGCCGATTGCGGACATGGCGCGAATCGCGGTCGAGATGCTCGTCGGCGCCATCCGTCGCCCGGCCGGAATCGCAATCGCCGATCGCCACCGATTGCTCGACTACACGCTGATCCGTCGCCAGTCGGACGCCGCACCGCGGCGGCGGCCGCGCGCGGACCAAGCGTGATCCGCGCCCGCAAAGCACGATAAACTGATGCTCGACGATGGCGCAGCGCGCTTGACGTCGGCACCGAAGATGGTAGCGATACCAGAAATACTGTACGTCGACGGATCGGCGATGGGCCAACGGGAGAGTTTTGCGTGCAACGGCAACCGGTTCGGCCCTTCCGATCGCGGGACTGGTTCGCGGACCCCGCGCGCGCCTACGACACGCCGCTCAATGAACAGGCGGGCTTCCTCGTGCTCACGGGCAAATTGTTCGACGTCGCGATCGTGAAGACCAGCGTGATCTCGCCGGCGTTCCGCGCGCGCTATCTGGAGCGCGCCGGCGCCGAGGACGTGTTCGAATCGAGCGCGATCGTGTTCGAAGGGGCGGACGATTATCATCACCGGATCAATGATCCGGCACTCGACATCGACGAGGATTGCATGCTCGTGATCCGCGGGGCGGGGCCGATCGGCTGGCCCGGCTCGGCCGAGGTCGTCAACATGCAGCCGCCGGATCATCTGATCCAGCGCGGCATCATGACCCTGCCGACGCTTGGCGACGGGCGCCAGTCGGGCACGTCGGACAGCCCGTCGATCCTGAACGCCAGCCCGGAGAGCGCGGTCGGCGGCGGCCTGTCCTGGCTGCGGACCGGCGACATCATCCGCATCGACCTCAAGGCGGGGCGGTGCGACGCGCTGGTCGACGCGGACGAGATCGCGCGGCGGCGCGGCGAACCGGCGCCGCCGATACCGCCGAGCAATACGCCGTGGGAGGAGCTGTACCGGGAAAAGACCGGGCAGCTCGCCGATGGCGCGGTGCTCGACTTCGCGGTCAAATACCGCGGCATCGCGGCGCGCACCCCGCGGCATAATCACTGACCGCTTCGAATACCAAAACCAAGACAGACGACACCAGGCCGCAACGGTCGGCGCACAGGAGAGGAATAACATGGCGAACATGCACAGTGGAGATCCGGGAGCGGGATTACAGGGGAACGCCGCGGTAAACCATGGCTTCATCGCCGCGATCGTCGCAGTGGCGACGATCGGCGGGTTCATGTTCGGCTATGATTCGGGTGTCATCAACGGCACGCAAAAGGGTCTCGAAGCCGCCTTTGGTCTCGGTCGGCTCGGGATCGGCGTCAACGTCGGCGCGATCCTCGTCGGCTCGGCGGTCGGTGCGTTCGGCGCCGGACGGTTGGCCGACGCGATCGGCCGGCGCAACGTCATGATGCTCGCCGCTGGCCTGTTCCTGTTCAGCGCGTTGCTGGCCGGGGCTGCGACCGGATCGGGGATTTTCATCTTCGCGCGCATCATCGGCGGCCTGGGCGTCGGCGCGGCCAGCGTCATCTCGCCGGTCTATATCTCGGAGGTCACGCCGGCCTCGATCCGCGGCCGCCTGTCGAGCGTCCAGCAGGTCATGATCATCTCCGGCCTGACCGGTGCGTTCGTCGCCAACTTCGCGCTCGCGCGCTATGCCGGCGGCTCGACTGCCGATTTCTGGCTCGGCTATCCCGCCTGGCGATGGATGTTCTGGCTGCAGGCGATCCCGGCCGCGATCTATTTCCTCGCGCTGCTCGTGATCCCGGAAAGCCCGCGCTTCCTGGTCGCCAAGGGCCGCGAAGCCGAGGCGCATGTCGTGCTCACGCGGCTGTTCGGCACTGCCGAGGCGGACCGCAAGGTCGTCGAGATCCGCAATTCGCTCGCCGCCGATCATCACAAGCCCAAGCTCAGCGACCTGGTCGACAAGACCACGGGCAAGATCCGGCCGATCCTGTGGGCCGGCATCGGCCTCGCCGTGTTCCAGCAGCTCGTCGGCATCAACGTCGTCTTCTATTACGGCGCCGTGCTGTGGGAAGCGGTCGGCTTCACCGAAGACAATGCGCTGCAGATCAACATCCTGTCGGGCGTCCTGTCGATTGCGGCCTGCCTGTTCACGATCGCGACCGTCGACCGGATCGGTCGCAAGCCGCTGCTGCTGGTCGGCTCGGCGGGCATGGCCGTCACGCTGGCGGTGGTCGCCTATGCGTTCTCGACCGCGGTGACGGGGGCGGACGGCGCGGTGTCGCTGCCCGGCCATAACGGCATGATCGCGCTGGTCGCGGCCAATCTGTACGTCATCTTCTTCAACGCGAGCTGGGGCCCGGTGATGTGGGTGATGCTCGGCGAGATGTTCCCGAACCAGATCCGCGGATCGGGTCTGGCGGTGTCGGGCTTCGCGCAGTGGATCGCCAACGCCGCGATCTCGGTCAGCTTCCCCGCGCTTGCGGTGTCGCCGGGCCTGGCGGTGACCTATGCCGGCTACGCGGTCTTCGCCGCGATCTCGTTTTTCTTCGTGAAGGCGCTGGTCAACGAAACGCGCGGTCGCGAACTCGAGGACATGACCGGCTGATCGTCGCCCCTCCGTCGCAAGGGGGAGGGGGCTGGCGTTTGCCAGACGGAGGGGGGAAGGACAACCGCCGTGCGGTGTCCGCCCCCTCCGTCACCTTCGGTGCCAGCTCCCCCCTGGCGGGGGGGATCACATAGAGCCAAACGAAAAAGGGCACCGCGGATCGATCCGCGGTGCCCTTTTTGTGTTCGACGGCGCCGCGCCGGTCAGGCGATACGGCGGCCCGCTATCGTCGCGATCCGGTGCGCCGGCTGGCCGGCCACTCCCGCATCGAACGCGAACACGTCGCCTGCATAAGGCTGGAGCGCGCGGTGTTCCTCCGACAGCCCCTTGGCGGCCGTCGTCGCATAGGCGGTACGGCCATCGGGGCCGCCAATCGCGATCTTGGTGACGTTGGAGACGGGCAGGCGGATCTCGGCGACCTGTTCGCCATCGGGTGCATAGCGCCGCACGCACCAGCCGCCATAGAAGGACACCCAGACATACCCCTCGGCATCGACGATCGGTCCGTCGGGATAGCCCTGCGTCGCGACGTCGACCGCCGCGAAGATGCGTGTGTCGGCCAGGCTGCCGTCCTCGCCGATCGTGCAGGCGTGGATCGTGCCGGCCAGCGTGTCGCAATGATACAGCGTCGTTCCGTCGGGCGACACCGCGGGGCCGTTGGTGATGGCGATCCCGTCGACCACCGGCGCAACGCCGGCCGCATCCGCGCGATAGATGAGGCCCGTTGTCGCGCTCTCGCCATCGTCCATCGATCCGAACCATAGCCGTCCCGCCCCATCGACGGTCGAATCGTTCAGACGGTTGCCGGGCGCGTCTGGCTCGACGACGTGCAAATGCGCGAAGCTGCCATCGGCCGGATCGAACCGATAAAGCCCGGTCTGCAGCCCCGCGAGCATACCGCCATCCGCCATCGGCTGGACCCAGCCGACCTGCGCCGGTGCGGTCCACGTACGGTGATCGCCGGTCGCGGGATCGAAGCGGTGAACATGATGCTGTTTGATATCGACGAACCACAGCGCATCGTCGAGCCACACTGGCCCTTCGCCGAGCACCGCACCGACACCCAGGACGCGTTCCACGCCACTGTCGACCTCGCCGTTTACCGCCATCCTGCATCCACCCAATAATTGTGTCCGGTGCACATACGCGCATCGTCCGACGCAAGAAACAGCGCCATCGCGGCTATATCGGACGGCTGGATGCGACCGTCCAGGCATTGCGCCTCGACGATCTCCGCTTCGCCCTCGGGGGTGTACCATTTTTCCTGGCGGGGGGTCTGGACATTGCCCGGCACGATCGCGTTGACGCGGATATTGTCGCGGCCTAGATCGCGCGCGAGGCTGCGCGTCATCCCCTCGATCGCGGCCTTCGCCGTCTGGTAGAGGATCAGTTCCTTGAGCGCGAGATGCCAGCTGATCGACCCGAAATTGACGATCGCACCCCCACCCGCAGCCTTCATCGACGGCACCACCGCCTGTGCTGCGAAGAACACGTGGCGCAGGTTCACATTCATCCGCTGGTCCCAATAGTCCGCGGTGACCTCATCCACGGTGTGGCGATCGTCATTGGCGGCATTGTTGAGCAGGATGTCGACGCCATCAAGCTGGTCGATCATCGCGGTGAACCTAGCCTTCAGCGCGTCGAGATCGGTCAGATCGAGCGGATGAAAGCTCGGCGCATGATCCGCACCTCCGCTCAGCCGTTCGACCAAAGCGAGGCTGTCGGCGCGTGCGACGTCGACGAATGCGACCTTTGCGCCCTGCGCGACGAACGCCTCGACAAGGCCCGCGCCGATGCCCGATCCGCCGCCGGTGACGATCACGCGCTTGTTGCGGAGCGAGGGATAGACGGCGCCTTCGTGGCGGCCGGCGGTTTTCTGCAGCACGTCGTTCTCCGGATAGATCATGCCGACAACAGCCCGCGTGCGGCCAGGTTGCGCATCAGTGCGACCAGCCCGAATTCCCAGGGCGGTGCGGCTTTCGAGGTGGTAACGGTATTGACCAACCGGCCGAGCCCCGGCGTGGCGATCGAAACGGTGTCGCCAGGCTTGTGCGTGAAGCCGCGACCGGCATCGTCACGATCCTTGGTCGGCGCGAACAACGTGCCGAGGAACAGCACGAAGCCATCAGGATATTGATGCTCGCTTAGCGCCTGACGCACCAGCTCCTCAGGGTCGCGGCTGATCTGGCTCATCGAACTCGCGCCATCGAGCACATAGCCATCGGTCCCTTCGATCCGCAGCGCGACTTCGGCGGCGCGGACGTGATCGATCGTGAAGCGTTCGTCAAACAGCCGGACAAACGCGCCGAGTGAGCAGGACGCGTTATTGTCCTTCGCCTTGCCGAGCAGCAGTGCCGAGCGCCCCTCGAAATCGCGCAGATTGACGTCGTTGCCGATCGTCGCGCCGACCGCGCGGCCATCGGGGGCGACCAGCAGCACGATTTCGGGCTCGGGATTGTTCCAGGTCGAGTCCGATCGCACACCGATTTGCGCCCCCCAGCCGACCGTCGACAGCGATGGCGCCTTGGTGAAGATCTCCGCATCGGGGCCGATCGCCACCTCGAGATATTGCGACCAGAGCCCCTCCTCGATCAGCGCGGTCTTCAAAGCCGCCGCTTCGGGCGTGCCGGGCACGACGCGTGCGAGCCCGCCGCCGATCCGCTCCTCAAGTCGGCCACGGACCGCGGCTGCGGCACCGGCGTCGCCACGCGCCTGCTCCTCGATAACGCGCTCCAGCGCGGACACCGCGAAGGTGACGCCCGCTGCCTTGACGCACTGAACGTCGATCGGGCTGAGCAGTCGTGGCAGGTCCTCGACCGACAATCCAAGCGTATCAAGGTCGCCGATCGCTTCGCCCGCATCGGCGTCCAGCAGGTCGCGCGCGACGAGTTCGGCCACCGTCGGCGCGACCCTGCTCATGTCGAACACGATGCCGTCGGCAATGATCACGGGGGTAGGGCCTTCGCCGCGGTCGATCCGACCGATCCAGCGCCCCTCACGCCAATCGGGTCCAAGGGCGTCGAGGGTATCGAAAGCGAATGTCACGGCAACGTCTCCGGCGAGTCTGTATCGGTCATTGGGGGAGGGATGGGATCGGGATAATGATCGACCTGTGCATAGCGGGCGACGGTCGCGCGACCTGCGCCGCCCGAACCCCAACTCCGCGGCCCATACGCGGTAGCGGTATCATTAGCGATGTCCCTCCCGGCTTTGCAAGCCAGTAACCGATGTGGGGCAAGCAGCGTCATCGCGGCAGCGCGATCGTCGATGCGGTGGTGAAATTAGCCGAGCGGGTGGGGACGCCGGTTCCGGGCTGGCCCGCGCCGACACTCACCCGGTATTGCCCAGCCACGACCTGGCGCACGCCGTCGGGCGTCACGCTGCTCAGGTCGCGCGGCGACAGGGCGAATGTCACCGCCTTGCTTTCGCCCGGCGCGAGGGTGATCCGGCGATACCCGCGTAAGGCGATCCGGGGCACGCCAGGCGTATCGGGAAAGTTCAGATATAACTGGACCACCTCGTCGCCCGCGCGCCTGCCGGTATTGCGGACCGTGGTCGTGGCGCGCAGCCCATACTCGGCACTGATGGCTGCGGGCGTCAGGCGCAACGGGGCGTAGTCGAACGATGTGTAGCTGAGCCCGTGACCGAACGGAAAGACCGGCGCCCCCGTGTAATAGCGATAGGTGCGGCCGGTCATCGCGTAATCGTCGAACGCGGGCAGCGCCGCGACGTCGCCGTAGAAGGTGACGGGGAGCCGCCCGGCCGGATTGATTGTGCCCATCAGCGTCTCGGCGACCGCGAGCCCGCCCGACTGTCCGGGATACCAGGCCTCAACGATCGCGGCAGCATGGGCCTTGGCCCAGCGCAGATCGATCGCGCTGCCGTTCATGGCGACGACGATCAGCGGCTTGCCCGTGCGCTTTGCCTGTTCGAGGAGCGCGATCTGGTCGGCGGGCAGCGATAGCGACGTGCGATCGCCGCCCGCGAATCCGTCGACCTTGACGGGCATTTCCTCGCCTTCGAGATCGGAGGTCAATCCCACCACCGCGATCACCACGTCGGCGTCGCCGATCCCGGCCGCCAGATCGCGTTCGGGCGTCCTGGTGATGCGTTTCCAGACGACGCCGGGAAGACCCGATCCGCTCGACTCCGCCTCGAGCCGCAGCGGATACCGCTGGCCCTTGACCAGGTCCACGTCGCTCAGGTGGAGCGGTTCGGCCCAGCGCGATGCGGTATTGGCGGCGATGCTGCGATTATTGTCGAGCGTGATCGCGCCCGTCACCCCGGTCAGCGCGATCCGGTATGTGCCGGTCTCGGGGGCGACCAGCGCACCCGTCCAGACGATCTTGTGCCGCTCGCCGACGGTGCGCAGTTGCGCGGCACCGGACCGAACGTTGCGCTCGATGTGCGTCGCGATCGCCGTGGTGGCATAGGTCGCCTTGTTCGGATCTCCGCCCGCCGCAGCGCGCGCGTTGAAATATTCGGTACGCAGACCCGGTCTGCCGTCGGGGGTGACGAAGGCCGTGTCGGGGACCGGATCGCCATCGGTGATCGACGCCGTGAACGGGATCAGCGTCACCCGGCCTCCCGCCACCATCACCTGCCGCAAGCCCGCATCGACCGAGATTGGCGGGGCGCTCTGCGGCGACGAATAATTGCCGCGCAGCACGCGCGTCGCATCGGCGAGCGGACCGATCAGCGCGATCCGCGCGCCCGGCTTTAGCGGCAGGACGCCGTCGTTCTTGAGCAACACCAAACTTTCCGCCGCCATGCGCTGTGCCAGCGCGCGGTGCGCCGCGGTCTCGATCCGGGTGACGGGGGTCGGCGTGCGCGCCACGATGCCGCGCACGAGATCGCCGTTGCGATAGCGGGCGGAAAACAGGCGAATCAGTGCGCGATCGATATCGGCCTGCACGATCAGTCCGCGGGTCAGTGCCTCCCGGTAGCGCGCGCCGAGATCCGGCGTTCCCGACAGCGTCGCGCCGTTGCACTCGTTGTCGACGCCCGCCTTCAGCGCGACTGCGACACCTGCCGCCGGGTCCGGTGCGTATTTGTGATGCTCGGAGATATCGACGACCGCATCGCAATCGGACACCACATAGCCGCGGAACCCCCATGCGCCGCGCAAATGGTCCTTCAACAGCATTGCACTGCCACAGGCTGGCTGGCCGTTGACGCGGTTGTACGCGCACATAATCGAGCCCGCCCTGCCATCGACGATCGCGGCGCGGAACGCGGGCAGATAGCTGTCCTCGAGATCGTGCAGCGAGACGATCACGTTGGCGCTGTGCCGCGTCGATTCAGGACCGCTATGCACGGCAAAATGCTTAGGCGTGGCGATTACGTCGGGCGAGGCCGGGTTGGGCCCCTGCATGCCTTGGATAAACGCCACGCCGAGGGTGGCGGTCAGATACGGGTCCTCGCCATAGGTTTCCTGGCCACGCCCCCAACGCGGATCGCGGAAGAGGTTGATGTTGGGGGACCAGGTGTCGAGCCCGGTGCCGATCTTGCCGAGACGCCCCGTGGCGCGACCGAGCGTGTGGAGCGCCCGCACCTCGGTGCTGATCGCGCCGGCCACGGTCTTCAGCAACGGCGCGTCGAAGCTTGCGGCGAGTCCGATTGGCTCGGGGAAATTGGTGGTTGGGACAGGGCCGAGCGCGCCGTGAAGCGACTCGGTCCACCAGTTATAGGCCGGAATGCCAAGGCGGGGAATCGCTGGGGCCACATTGAGCAACTGCGCGATCTTCTCGTCGATCGTTAGCCGCGCGACCAAAGCCGCTGCGGCGCGATACGCGTCGGGGTCGACCGCATTCGACGCGATCGCCGGGGCAGGAGCCTGCGCGCAAATCTGCCCGGTCGCCGCCAGGGTCGCTGCCACAACCACGCCACCGCGCCAAGAAATTGGATATGCACGCATGGCGTTTCTCCATCGTCTAACGTCAGGGAAGCGGGATTTCGAATGGTCCGACCGGCAGTTGCGCGTCGTCGACGAGATTGACGACCGGGCTGTCCGCCCAGGCATAGCGGACGCGGACCACAGGCCAGCCATCGGGCGCGAGCGTCACCCGGTCGCCCTGGACCAGGCCGTTCGCGTAGCGGCAACTGCCGGCCGTTGGACCGCAGAGTTCGAAGCCGATCGCGATGCGCGACGCCTGCGCATGGAGCGATCCCGTCACCCCGGCGAAGCGCAGCGCCACGCCGTCATCAGTGCGCGACGCGGTGGCGATACTCGGACCCATCGGCTTGCGGCCGGCATAGGCGAGCGGGCGGATGACACGCGCGAGACGCTGTCCAACGGCATGCTTCTCGCCCGGATGAATATCGAGCGGATCGCCAAGATCGACCGTCACCGCGACACCGGCATGACCATCGCGCGCCGCCATCAGGCGCTGCGCCTCGCGGACGTCGGCCCAGCCACTCTCGCCCGGCGCGATCGGCGGCTTGCCGTAATTGGCGAGCTGCGCGACCGCGAGCGGGATTGTCGCCTGTCCGAATTGCTCGCGCCAGCCGCGGGTCATCGCCGCGAGTCGCGTCTCGTATCCAGGCAGGCCGGTGTCGGACTCGCCCTGATACCAGGCAATCCCTGCGAGCGCGGTCGATCCGAGCGGCGCGATCATGCCGTTATACAGCGTCCCCGCGCCGTTGATGTCGTCCCAGGGCGAGCGCGGTGCATTGCCCTGCACGCGTTTGGCAACCGCGTAACGCCAGCCGTCGCCGATCGGCATAGGCGTCCCATCCGCCAGCGTCAGCTTCATCGTGTCCGCCGGGCCGGTCATCCCGCCATAGGCATAGACGTCGTCGTCGTTGACGGTGATGACGTTGCGCCCCGGTTTCAGCGCACCCGCGGGCAACGCATAGACGCGGGCGCGGGCCGCGTTGCTGGTGCCGCCGACGCCGATCCCGTTGATCCAGGTGCGGTCCGCATCGTCGACGACGCCGATCGCCAGAGTCGCCGCGCCGCGCGCCTGCGCCTCGGTCAGCGTGATGACGCGCTGATACCAGATCATGCCGTTATAATCGGCGAGCGCGGCGACGCTCCAAAGCTCGAAATTGGCCATCTTCGGCACGGGCTTCCAGTCGAGCGCGGCGTCGGGCTGCCACGGTTCGCGACCCGCCACGTCGCCGGTACCACGCCGCCACCACTCCTCCCAGATCGTCGAAGCGCCGCGCTCCGCCACCACCGGGTCCCTGGCGTGTCGCGCGAGCAGCGCCGCCTCGCGCGCCATCCCGGCGGATCGCAAGGCCGCGTCGTCCATCCACGCGCTGATCCGCGAGCCGCCCCAGCTCGCGTGGATCGCACCGATCGGCACACCCTCGCTGCGGCGCAAGGCCTGCACCATGTAGAAACAGGCCGCGGAGAAAGCGGGTACCGTGTCCGGTCCCGCCACCGCCCATTGCGGCATCGTCGCGAACCGCGGCAACGGCGTCTCGCTGCTCGTCTTGGCGATCGTCACGAGACGCAGGTGATCGTCGAGCGGGGGATGCGCGTCGGGGATGAGATCCTGCGCGGCGTTGACCGGAAGCTCCATGTTGCTCTGCCCCGAACACAGGAACACGTCGCCGATCAGCAGGTCGCGCACCGTCGTCGTACCGCCAGCGGCCGTGAGAGTCAGGTCGTACGGCCCGCCCGCTGGGAGTGCGGGCAGACGCGTCTCGAACCGACCCTGGCGATCGGCTGTCACCGTCGTGCTGCGCCCTGCGAACCGGAGCGTGACCGGCTGCCCTGGTCCACTGGCGCCGCGCACCACGATCGGCTGACCACGTTGCAGCACGGCATGATCACCGATCAGCCCGTCGAGGCGTGGGCCGGTAGGATCGGCCGCTACAGCCGGGCCGCCCAACGCTGTGGTGAGCCCCAGTGCGGCGGCGGAGACAAGGGTCGACGGTCGGTTTCTCATGCGATTGCCGCTTCGGTGCAAGAGAGTCATCGTGTCGACGGACCACGCTCGGCGATCTTGCGCAGCAGGTCGCGGTAATGCGGCACATCCGCCAGCGGGCGCTTCGCCCGCCGAGAGTGCCGGACCGGACCCAGCAGACCGGGGAAATGCTTGGTTTTCGCCTCGAGCGTCACCGGGCGGCCGTGCAGCAGGACGTCGCCGATCGTCGTGATGGTCGAAACCGCGGCGGGTCGCGGGATGGATTGTGGCTTGGTCTGCGGCTGCGCCGGGCCCGCGCGCGCGTTCGTCATCCGGCTCGATGCGAGGGCGCGGATCGCGCGCGGAAACGCTCGCTCCGACTCAGGACTATATGCGAATTGGTACCCCATCGCCGCTCACCTCTCCTCCCTCCCGAACCGGTCCTTGCCGGGGCCGGGAAGTCGTCGCGCGCACCATTTATCACACCGAACCGACAGGGCTCGAGTAGCCATGGTATCGCTCACATAGCCCGGTATAGTCTGACCAGGCAAACCGGCAAGACCTTTATCACGATGCGGATCCGACCCTGGCCGAGATGACGAAATACCGGGATTAAGACTCTCATAGGCACCGCATCGGTGATAGCGATATCAATATCAAATCAGAACAGGAGGGGATCGATGACCTTGCCCAAGACAGGATTCCGTCGTTCGACGATGACGGCGGTCCTCGTCGGCGTCGCGCTTGCGACCAATCCTTCCGTCGCCCAGGTCGACACCAACGCGCCGCCGGCGGTGGTTGGGGCCAAGCCCGTTACGATCGAACGGATCAAAGTCCATGGCGCCTCGATCGAGGGTAATCTCGAAGGCAATGCAGCCGACCGTGACGTGATCGTAATCCTGCCACCCGGCTATGCCGCGGATCGCGCGCGGCGCTATCCGGTGGTCTATGCGCTGCATGGCTATTCGATCGGCGCGGCACAGTGGATCGGCGAGATCCATGTCCCGCAGACCGTCGAAGGCGCATTCGCCAAGGGTGCGCGGCCGATGATCCTGGTGCTGCCCGATGCGAAGACGGTGCACAACGGATCGATGTATTCCAGTTCGGTCACGACCGGCGATTTCGAGACTTTCGTCGCGCGCGATCTGGTCGCGTATATCGACGCGCATTATCGGACAATCGCGCGGCGCGAGAGCCGCGGACTCGCCGGGCATTCGATGGGGGGGTATGGCACCACGCGCATCGGGCTAAAACATGCTGATATGTTTGGGGCGCTCTACATGATGAGCCCCTGCTGCCTGTCGCCGCGCGATGCCAAGGCGTTCGACCCGGCGATCGAAGCCAGCGTGCGCGCGCTGCGATCGGCGGGCGATGCTGCCACGCTGTCCTGGGGAACACGCGCGCAACTGGCGAGCGCGGCGGCATGGTCGCCCGATCCGGCCGCGCCGCCGCTATTCCTCGACCTGCCGATCAAGAACGGTGTCGTGCAGCCTGACGTGCTCGCACGCTGGGCCGCGAACGCGCCGCTCGCGATGCTGGATCAATATGTCGGCAATCTGCGCCGCTACCGCGCGATCGCGATCGATGTCGGCGACAAGGATAATCTAAAGGACGATGCTGCAAGACTGCATGCGGCGCTCGATCGCTACGGCATCGCCAACAACTTCACGATCTACCCGGGCACGCATACCAGCAACGTCGCGCTGCGCTTTCAGGATCACGTGGTTCCGTTCTTCAGCCAGCATCTCGTCTTTGACCGCTGAATAAATCCGCCTCGGCGCGGTGAACGGGATCGGCGTATTCGGCGCGAGGATATGCGGCTAGCCATCGGACCACGTTACCGGCAACAGGAAGGTCTCGCGGCCGATCGCATAGCGTTCGGCGCATAGGGGCGCGTTGCGAGAAACGTCGCCCACCATTCGCTGCTCTGGGTCTGGACGAACTGAGCGTGACCCGCGGACGTTATTGGGTTGGGGCGATCCAGGCGCAGACCGCGGTGCGTCGGGATCGGGTTGTGCGGATAGGGTATGAACGGGCCGGTCAGGCGCTTCGATCGAAACACGACCTCGGAATGATTGTCGCCGGTGCCACCCTCGGCTGCGATCAGATAGTATACTCGTCGTGGCGGAGCAGATGCGGCCCTTCGATCCAGACCGGTTTGGTCGCCAGGTCGACGCCGCCATTGACGATCTGCGTGCTCGGCCCGACCATCCTGCCCGCGCGCCAGTCATATTCCTGCACCCAGATCGCGCGGAGCCCGTCATAGCGCGACGGCTGGTTCGGCGCGCGGTTGTTGACGATATAGGCCTTGCCGCCCTCCCAATAGAGCGATGGGTCGATACCCTCGAACGGCAACCAGATCGCCTCTGACCACGGCCCGGCCGGGTCCTTCGCGGGGATCACGAAATTGCGTTGGCACGCGACGCAGGTGTTGACGATTTAGAACACGTCGGCGTGCCACGAGATGTCGGGCGCGAAGACGCCTTGCGACACGGTGCGTCCCGCCAGATCGAGCTGGCTCGGCCGCGATGTTCCGTTACCGATCTGTGTCCAATTCACCAGATCGGTCGACCGGAAGATCGGCAGCCCGGGGAAATGCGCGAAGCTGGAATTGCCGAGATAATAGTCGCCGCCGACCCGGGCGATCGACGGATCGGCATAAAAGCCCGCCAGGATCGGATTGCGGTATGCATTGGGCCCTGCGGCGACGCGCTCCTGCGACCGGCCGTCATAGCTGAAGTCTTCGAAACTGGCGGTCTGCGCGCCAACGCTCGTCGTGAGCATCAGCGCGCAAAGGGCCGCCAAGGCGCGGAGTACGGATTGAGTCATGGCAGGATGCTGACATCGCGATCCGTACGCCGTTTGCGGTTAGTGGTTGTCGCGCGGCAGCCCCATCGTCTGGGCGATGCGCTGGTATTTCTCGGCACCCTCCAGGATCGCGCCGGTTTCCATCTGGCCGACGGTCGCCCGCTGGATTTCCTGCCAGGGCGTCTGTGAGCGCGGATAGGCATAGCCACCCGCTTCAGTCAGTGCACGACGGCGCTCCGCGAGATCGTCATCGGAGATCAGCACATTGGCGCTGCCCTGGCCGAGATCGATGCGGACACGGTCGCCGGTACGGATCAGCGCGAGCCCGCCCATCGCGGCGGCTTCGGGCGACGCGTTGAGGATCGAGGGCGAACCCGATGTCCCCGACTGGCGGCCGTCACCGATGCAGGGGAGTGCGTGGACGCCTTCGCGGATCAAATATGCCGGCGGGCGCATGTTGACGACCTCAGCGGCACCTGGATAGCCGATCGGACCGGCGCCGCGCATGAACAGCAACGTGTCGGTGGTGATCCCGAGCGAGGGGTCGTCGATCCGGTGGTGGTAATCTTCCGGACCATCGAACACGACCGCGGGGCCCTCGAACGCCTCGGGGTCGGCGGGATTCGACAGATAGCGTTCGCGGAACTCGGGAGAGATCACGCTGGTCTTCATGATCGCGCTCTCGAACAGGTTGCCGCGCAGGACGATGAAGCCCGCGTCTTCCTTCAGCGGCGTCGCGAACGGGCGAATCACGCGCTCGTCCTCGATCGTCGCGGTCCGGCAATTGTCGCCGATCGACTTGCCGTTCGCGGTCATCGCGTCTTCGTGGATCAGGCCCTGCTTGATCAGTTCACCGACCACCGCGGGGACGCCGCCGGCATGGTAATAATCCTCACCGAGATATTCGCCGGCCGGCTGCAGGTTGACCATCAGCGGCACCTTGTGGCCGTGGGTCTGCCAGTCGTCGATCGGCAGCTCGACGCCGATGTGGCGCGCGATCGCCGAAAGGTGGATCGGTGCATTGGTCGAACCGCCGATCGCCGAATTGACGACGATCGCGTTGTGGAACGCTTCCTTGGTCAGAATGTCCGACGGCTTCAGATCCTCGGCGACCATCTCGACGATGCGCTTGCCGGTCTTGTACGCGACCTCCTGGCGGTCGCGGTACGGCGCGGGAATCGCGGCCGATCCGGGCAGCTGCATGCCGAGCGCTTCGGCCAGGCTGTTCATCGTCGTCGCGGTGCCCATCGTGTTGCAATAGCCGGTCGAGGGGGCCGACGAGGCGACGAGCTTGATGAAGCCCTCATCGTCGATCGCGCCGGTCGCGAGCAACTCGCGCGCCTTCCACACGATCGTACCAGAGCCGGTCCGCTCGCCCTTGTGCCAGCCGTTGAGCATCGGCCCCACCGACAGCGCGATCGCCGGGATGTTCACGGTCGCCGCCGCCATCAGGCAGGCGGGCGTCGTCTTGTCGCAGCCGATCGTCAGCACGACGCCGTCGAGCGGATAGCCGTAGAGCACCTCGACCAACGCCAGATAGGCGAGGTTGCGGTCGAGCCCGGCGGTCGGGCGCTTGCCGGTTTCCTGGATCGGGTGGACCGGGAATTCGAGCGCGATGCCGCCTGCTTCGCGGATGCCTTCGCGCAGGCGTTCGGCGAGCACAAGATGGTGGCGATTGCAGGGGCTCAGGTCGCTGCCGGTCTGCGCGATGCCGATGATCGGCTTGCCCGAGCGCAGTTCCTCGAGGCTAAGCCCGAAGTTCAGATAGCGCTCGAGATAGAGCGCGGTCATGTCGATATTCTCGGGGTTGTCGAACCACGCGCGGCTTCGGAGCGGCTGGGGGAGTTTTGGCATGTCGGTCATCGGGAAGTTCCTGGGGGGAGCGGTGGGGTCAGCGGGCGACGGAAAGGCGGTAGATCATCGCATGATGATAGGGCTTGCCGGGATCGACGCGCGCGGAGACGAAGTTGGGCTTGTTCGGCGAGTCCGGGAATTTTTGCGGCTCCAGCGCGATGCCGTCGCCCATCCGGTACAGATGGCTCTGCTTGCCGATATACGTGCCGTCGAGGAAATTGCCCGTGTAGAATTGCACGCCGGGCTCGGTCGTCAGCACTTCGAGCACGCGACCCGAGGTCGGATCCTCCAGTCGCGCGGCCAGCTCGGGCGTGGCGGTCAGGCCCTTGTCGAGCGCGAAGTTATGATCATAGCCCTGGCCATAACGGATCTGCTGGTCGCGGCCGTCGCGGATGCCCTCGCCGACGATTCTACCCTTGCGGAAGTCAAACACGGTCCCATCGACGGGTTGCAACGCGCCGGTCGGAATCAGCTTGTCGTCGACCGGCGTGATCGCCTTGGCGGGAATCGTCAGGCGGTGGCCGTAAATGCCGCCCACCGAGCCTTCGCCGGCGAGATCGAAGATTGCATGATTGGTCATGTTGACCACGGTCGGCTTGTCGGTCTTCGCATCGAAGGCGATGCCGAGATTGCCGGCTTCGTCGAGCGTGTAGGTCACGGTGACATCGAGGTTGCCGGGATAGCCGGCGTCGCCGTCTGGGCTACGATGCCCGAGCACGAGCGTTGCGATCGGGCCGCTTTTGACAGACATGACCTTCCACGCGGTCTTGTCGAAGCCCTGGCCGCCGCCGTGGAGCGAGTTCGTCTTGTCGTTCAGCGGCAGCTGATACGCCTTGCCATCGAGCGTGAAGCGACCGCCCGCGATCCGGTTGGCATAGCGACCGACCGTCACGCCGAAGAAGTTCGGATGGTCGACATAGGAGGCGAGGTCGTCATAGCCGAGCATGACATCGGCGATCTTGCCGGCGCGGTCGGGGCCCATCAGCGATTGCAGCGTTGCGCCATAGGACAGGATACGCGCGGTGACGCCGTGCGCGTTGCTGAGCGTGATCGCCTCGATCGCGGTGCCGTCCTTCAACGTTCCGGCGGGCGCGCGCTTCGCCTCCGCCGCATCGGCAGTGTGCGCCGACAGCGCAGCCAGCAAGGTTGCCACGATGATCCCCGAGTTTATGATTGCGCGCATTCCGCTTCCCGTCCTTAATCGCTTGACGCCGTTGACGCGCCTTGTGGGGCTATATAGTCGGACAACAGAAATTTGGGCAAGCCATGCGGAAAAAGACTGTTGATCAGTCACCGACATGGCGTGGAGGATAGAGCGACTATGGCAATGCCGATACAGACCCAACATGCTGTCGGAGCGGGGGCTCCTTCCACGACGGGCGGGGCACCGAGCTATCGGTCCGCGCTCACGCTGCTGGCCAGCCTGTTCTTCATGTGGGGCTTCATCACCGTCATCAACAACACGTTGCTGCCGCACTTACGCAGCGTGTTCGACCTCAGCTATACGCAGACCACGCTGATCGAGAGCGTCTGGTTCATCGCCTATTTCTTCGCCTCGATCCCATCGGCCAAGCTGATCGAGCGGGTCGGCTATCAGCGCGCGATGGTGTTCGGGCTGGGCCTGATGGCGGTCGGTGCGCTGATGATGGTGCCAGCCGCGCGGTTGCCGTCCTACGGCGTCACGCTGGTCGCCCTGTTCGTGATCGCGAGCGGGATCACGTTGCTGCAGGTCGCCGCCAACCCCTATGTCGCCGTCGTCGGGCCGCCCGAGACCGCGTCGTCGCGGCTCAATCTGGTGCAGGCCTTCAACTCGGCGGGTGCGACGCTCGCGCCGCTGTTCGGCGGGTATCTGATCCTCGGGCGCTCGACCTCGGGCACCGCGGTTGCCGGGTCCACTGCGGTGTTGACGCCGGCCGAGCGACTCGCAGACGCGCAGTCGGTGGTGTTGCCGTATCTGATCGTCGCGGGCGTGCTGGTCGTGCTGGCCATCGTCATCGCGCGCTTCCCGCTGCCGGCGATGGGCTCGGCGACGCAGCGCTCGGCCAAGGCTGATCGCAAGGGGCTCTCGCTCTGGTCGCACCGCAACCTCGTGTTCGGCATCCCGGCGATATTCATCTACCTGATTGCCGAGATTGGTGTTGCCAATCTGTTCATCAACTTCGTCAGCCAGCCGCAGATCGGTAATCTGACGCACGAACAGGCGTCGCATTACCTGTTCATCCTGTGGGGCGGGATGATGGTCGGCCGGCTGCTCGGCAGCGTCGCGATGCGGACGATTCCTGCCGAGCGCGTGCTGGCCGGGGCAAGCATCGGCGCGTTCGTCGTGATGCTGATCGCGACGTTCACGACGGGGCATGTTGCGATGTGGGCGCTGATCTCTGTCGGTCTGTTTCACTCGATCATGTTCCCGACGATCTTCACGCTCGGCATCCGCGGGCTCGGACCGCTGACCGAGGAGGGGTCCGGGCTGCTGATCATGGCGATCGCCGGCGGTGCGCTGGTGATCGTTCAGGGTTGGCTCGCCGATACCTACGGGCTGCAGACCTCGTTCCTGCTGACCGCGGCGTGCGAACTGTACGTGCTGTTCTACGCAGTGTGGGGGTCGAAGGTCACCGACGCGTTGCCCGATCCCGTCACGGTCCACTGAGACTTGCAGGGCGATGGGGTGCGGTTCAGCGCTCCATCGCCAGCTTGGTATCCTCCAGCGCCAGATCGACCAGCGTTCGCATCGCTGCGCTGGCCGCCGCGGCATCCCCCGCCGCGATCGCGTCATAGACCAGGACGTGATCCGGGATCGGATTGCGGGGCAGGGCCCGCGCCCGCTGCTTGAACTGCGTGGTCCAACTGACCGCAGCACCGATGCTCGCGCTCAGGACGATCAACGCGTCGTTGCGCGTCGCGGTCAGCACCGCGTCGTGAAATTCGCGATCGGCGGCGCGGCCGGTTTCGGTGGCAAGCGTGTGACGCCGCATCGCCGCGAGCGCATCCTTCATGATCTTCAGGTCGCTGCGTTCGCGGCGTTCCGCGGCGAGCGCGGCGGCGGCGGGCTCGACGATCGCGCGCAGCTCGAACAAACCGCGGACGAAGGCGATATCGGGCTCGCCGGCAAACGCCCAGGCCAGCACGTCGGGGTCCAGCAGGTTCCACCGGTTGCGCGGCAGGACGCGCGTCCCCGCCTTCGGCCTGCTCTCGACCAGCCCCTTCGCGGTCAGCACCTGCACCGCTTCGCGATACGCACTGCGCGACACGTCGAGCGTCTCGGAGAATGCGACCTCACCCGGCAGGACGTCGCCCGGCGGATAGTCGCCCGCTAGGATTGCGGTGCCCAACTTATGCGCGATCGCGCCATGAAGCCGCCGCCCCGTCCCGCGCGGCACCCGCGGCGTTGCAACCGGGGTCGATGCGGGCGCCGTTGGTTCTGCGATGGTCTTGGTCATGATTGCACTCCTGTAGACCTGCGTACCAGCCGATCTCGGCTGGCGAAACGGCAAAGATCACCGCCCCGAGGTACGCTGATATGTCCGAGTAGATACTATGCCAAATCCTTGGGTTTCTACGTGATCGAACAGGTGACGGGAACCGGATGGCTCCCTATCTCTGATCCATGTACAAACCAAAAGCCGGTCTTCCGACGCGCGAGCAGATCCTCGACTTCATCGCCACCTCCGACGTGCCCGCGGGTAAACGCGAGATCGCCAAGGGCTTCGGGCTCAGCGCTCAGGACAAGATCGGGCTGAAGGCGCTGTTGAAAGACATGGCCGACGAGGGGCTGATCGACAGCGCCCCCGGTCGCGCGTTCCACAAGATGGGCGGCGTGCCGAAGGTCACGGTGTTGCGAATCGTCGATGTAGACGATGGCGGCAACGTCTGGGCGGTGCCCGAGCGGTGGGAGGCTGAAGGCGTGCCCCCGCCGCGGCTCCGCGTGCGCGAACGCAAGCGGGGGGCGCTGGGCGTTGGCGAACGGATCCTGGCGCGCACCGAGGAGGCCGGGAACGGCTGGATCGCGCATCCGATGAAGGTGCTCGCACCGGCGTCCGAACAGGTATTGGGCGTGCTGCGTGAAGACGGGGGGCGGCTGTGGCTGACGGGGGTCGACAAGCGCGAGCGGCGTGAGTTCGCGGTCGCGGATGCGGGCGGTGCGGCGCCGGGTGATCTGGTGCTGGCCGAACTCGCGGGCAAGCCGCCGAAGATCGCCGCGCGCGTCGTCTCGAAACTGGGTGATCCGTTTGCGGCGCGCAGCTTCTCGCTGATCGCGATCCACAAGCTGGGCATTCCCGACGTCTTCTCGCAGGAGGCGCTCGACGAGGCGGAGCGGGTGTCCAAGCTGCCGCTGGGCGAGGGGCGCGAGGATTTGCGCGACGTGCCAATCGTCGCGATCGATCCCGAGGATGCGCGCGATCACGACGATGCGGTGTGGGCGGAGGCGGACGACGATCCCGCCAATGCGGGCGGCTGGAAGGCGATCGTCGCGATCGCCGATGTCAGCTTCTACGTGCGGCCGAAATCGGAGGTCGATCGCGAGGCGCGGCGGCGCGGGAACTCGGTGTATTTCCCCGACCGGGTCGTGCCGATGCTGCCCGAGATCCTGTCGGCGGAGGTGTGTTCGCTGAAGGAAGGCGCGGATCGCGCGGCACTGGCCTGCCATTTGCGGATCGGCAAGGATGGATCGCTCAAGTCGTGGCGCTTCACGCGCGCGGTGGTGCGGATCGCGGCGAACCTGGCCTATGAAGAGGCGCAGGCGGCGATCGACGGTACGCTCGACCTCGATCTGACCGAATCCGTGCTGCGTCCCCTCTGGGCATGCTGGCAGTCGCTCGCCAAGGCGCGCGATGCGCGGGCGCCGCTCGATCTCGATCTGCCCGAGCGCCGGGTAGTGCTCGACGAGCAGGGGCGGATCATGTCGGTTTCGCCGCGCGAACGGCTCGACGCGCACCGGCTGATCGAGGACTACATGATCGCCGCCAACGTCGCCGCCGCCAAGGCGCTCGAGGCGAAGAAGGCGCCGGTGATGTATCGCATCCACGAGCCGCCGAGCCGCGAGAAGATGATGGCGCTGAAGGAGTATCTCGAGACGTTCGACGTGCCGTTCGCGCTGGGGCAGGTCGTCCGCCCGGCGACGTTCAACCACATCATCGAGCGGATCGGCGATGCCGACTTCCGGCCGCAGGTGATGGAGCAGATCCTCCGCACGCAGACACAGGCCTATTATGCGCCGGGCAATCATGGGCATTTCGGGCTCAGCCTTGGCAGTTACGCGCACTTCACCTCGCCGATCCGGCGTTATGCGGATCTGCTCGTGCACCGCTCGCTGGTGTCCGCCTACGGGCTAGGCGAGGGCGGGTTGCCGGCAGACGACGCGGCCAACATGGAGTCGGTCGGCGAGATCATCAGCCGGCTCGAGCGCCGCGCGATGGAGGCCGAGCGCGATACCACCGATCGCTATGTCGCGGCGTTCCTGTCGGAGCGAGTCGGGCAGGTGATGGATGTCAGGATCACCGGCGTGACCAATTTCGGCTTCTTCGCGACGGTCGAGGGGATTGGCGGCGACGGGCTGATGCCGGTGCGCGATCTGGGCGGCGAGTATTTCCGCTTCGACGAGGGCGCACGCACGCTGACCGGCGAGCATAGCGGCGACGTGTTCGCGCAGGGGCAGGCACTGGAACTGCGGCTCGCGGAGGCGAACCCGGTATCGGGGGCGCTGCGCTTCGAGATGCCCGAGGGGAAGGGGGCTGCTCCGCCGCCGCGTGACGGGCGCAAGCCGGTCCGCCAGATTAAGCACCGCGGTCGGCCCATGAACATCCGCCACCAGGGAAAGCGGCGGTAGAGCGTCAGCCGACGGTGAACGTCAGCCCCGCTTTCGCCACCAGCCGGTCGCGCAGAACCGTCCCCATCAGCGCGCCCGGTGTCCATATGCCGCCGTCGCCGCTCACGTCCTGGGCGAGGCACAAGGCGGCCTCTGCGATCATCTTGCTGGTCGAACCGTAACCGGGATCGCGATCGCCGGTGACGACCGCGTCGATCCGTGCGCCATCGGGCATGATGCCGACGAACAACAGGTCGTAATGGCCGGCGTCGCGCTCTTCTTTCGACGGACCCTCGCCCGGCTTCGGCCCCTTGTCGCCCGCGAACGGATTGAACTTGGCGATCGCCTCCGCGGCCATCTTGCCCATGTCGCCCAGCCCTGCGACCATCATCTCGTCATAGACGAATTCCGCGCCATACGCCTCGCCGAGCAGGAAGTTGGTGCGGTGGACGTTCTTGGTATTGATCGGTGCCATCACGAACGGCGCGACCCAGGCCGAGAGCGTCGTGTCATATTCGGGGAGAAGCCCGGTCGGCTGGTGCGGCCCCTGGAAGCCCGGGGTCAGCGCGAACGGGCTGGTCAGCAGCTTGACGATGCCGGGATCGCGCGCGGCGGCGGCGAGCGTCGCCTTGAGGCTGGCCGCGGTGCCGCCCGAGAACGTCCCCTGCATTGTCCGCACGCGACCTTTCACGCGGGGCGCGGGGATGCCGTATTTGGCTTTTGCCGCGTCCTGCAACGTCAGCACGCCGAGATCGAACGGGATGCTGTCGAATCCGCACGAGAAGACGATCCGCGCACCGGTGCGCGTCGCCTCGCCCTCATGCGCGTCGATCATGTGGCGCATCCAGGCGGGCTCGCCGCACAGATCGACATAGCCGGTGCCGGTCGCGGCGCACGCGGCGACGAGTGCGCTGCCATAGAGTTGGTACGGGCCGACGGTGGAGATCACGACGGTGGCGCGCTCCGCCATCGCGCGCAGGCTGGCGGGATCGTCCGAATCGGCGGTGACGAGCGGCGTGTCGGCGGGCGCACCGATCAGATCGCGCACCTCCTGCAACTTCGCCAGCGACCGGCCCGCCATCGCCCAGCGGACACCGCTCGGATAGGTCTGAGTCAGATATTCGGCGACCAGCCGACCGGTAAAGCCCGTCGCGCCATAGATGACGATGTCGAAATCGCGCATATCCGCCTCCTGTTTGCGCCGGTTCTGCGCTCCTGCTCGTGGCATCGCAAGAGAAACACAGTGACTCGCCAAGGCTGCGTCGATCTGCGAGCATCGCTAAATGGCCTCCGATCGCAAAACCGTCGCGTTCATCGTCGAGCAGCTCGCAGCAGCGGGCGACGTCTCGGCAAAGCCGATGTTCGGCGAATTTGGCGTCTATTGCGACGGCAGGATGGTGGCGTTGATCTGCGACGACCAGCTGTTCGTGAAGCCGACCCCCGGCGGCCGTGCGTTCGCAGGCGCGATCGACGAGGGGGCGCCCTATCCGGGCGCGAAACCCTGCCTGCTGGTCGACGCCGATCGCTGGGACGACGCCGACTGGCTTGCCGAACTCGTCCGTATCTCGACCGCGGAACTGCCGCTGCCAAAACCCAAAAAGGCTAAGCCGCCTCGTTGAACTGGAGGCTGGCGAGCCGCGCGTAGAGGCCGCTGTTGGTCATCAGCGCGCCGTGCGAGCCCTCCTCGACGATCTGCCCGTCGCTCATCACGATGATCCGCTCCGCCGCGCGCACCGTGGCGAGGCGGTGTGCGATGACGAGCGTGGTGCGGTTCGCCATCAGCCGCTCGAGCGCCTCCTGCACCAGCCGCTCGCTTTCGGCGTCGAGCGCGCTGGTCGCCTCGTCGAGCAGCAGGATCGGCGCATCGCGGAGCAGCGCGCGCGCGATCGTCACGCGCTGGCGCTGCCCGCCCGACAGTCGCGCGCCGCCCTCGCCGAGGAACGTGTCGAGCCCCTCGGGCAGCTTGCGCAGGAATTCGGCCGCGTTGGCGGCCTCGGCGGCGGCCCAGAGCTGGTCGTCGGTCGCGGTCCAGTCGCCGTAGCGCAGATTGTCGCGCGCGGACGCGCCGAAGATGATCGTCTCCTGCGGGACCATCGCGATCCGCGCGCGCACTGCGGCGGGATCGGCGTCGCGCAGGTCGACGCCGTCGAGCGTCACGCGGCCCGCATCGGGATCGTAGAAGCGCTGGACGAGCTGAAACAACGTCGTCTTGCCTGCGCCCGAGGGACCGACGACCGCGACCGTCTCGCCCGGCTTGATGTCGAGCGAGAAGCCGTTGAGCGCGGCGACGTCGCGGCGGGTCGGGTAATGGAACTGGACGTTCTCGAACGCGAGCGCGCCGCGCGGCGGCAGCGGGAGCGCGACCGGGGTGGCGGGGGCGGCGATCTCGGGCGTCTCGCGCAGCAGTTCCGACAGTCGCCCGGCGGCGCCGGCACCGCGCAACAGGTCGCCATACACCTCGGTCAGCGCGCCGAACGCGCCTGCGACGATCCCGCCGGTAAGAACGAACGCGGCGATCGCGCCGCCGCTGATCCGTCCGGCGGCGACGTCGATCGCGCCCTCCCACAGGACCAGCGTGATCGATCCGAAGACCAGCCCGATGACGATCGCGGTCATCACCGCGCGCAGCAGGATGCGCGCGCGCGCCGCCGCGAAGGTCGCGCCGACCGCATCGGCGAAGCGGATCGCCTCGCGGTCCTCCTGGCCGAACGCCTGCACGACCTTCATCGCGCCGAGCGTCTCGGTCGCGATCGAGCCGACATCGGCGACCCGGTCCTGCGAGGTGCGCGAGTAATTGCGCACGCGTTTGCCGAGCAGTGCGATCGGCAGGATGATCAGCGGGATGCCGATCATCAGCATGCCGGCGAGCTTCGGCGAGATCGCGAACAGATAGATCAGCCCGCCGATCCCGGTGAAGGTGTTGCGCAGCGCGATCGACACGGTGCTGCCGACGACCTGTTCGATCAGCGCGGTATCCGAGGTGAGCCGCGAGGCGATTTCGGACGGGCGATTCTCCTCGAAGAAGCGCGGCGTCAGGCGAAGCAGGTGGCGCTGCACGGTGGTGCGAATGTCCGCGACGACGCGTTCGCCGAGCCACGAGACGTAATAGAAGCGCACCGCGGTCGCCAGTGCGAGCACGACGACGATCATCAGCAGATAGTGGAACGACGTGCCGACCGATCCGCTGGCGCCAGGGCCGAAGCCGCGATCGATCACGCGCTTGAAGCCATAGGGTATGCCGATCGTCGCCGCGGACGTGGTCATCAGCGCGAGGCCGGCAAACGCGATCTGGCGCGGATAGTTGGCGGCGTGGCGCCATACCATTGCGAGATCGCCGATCCGGCGGGACGTCTTCTCTTCGGGGTTCGGCTTGGCCATGCGGCACCGCCTAGCAGCCGTGGGGGTGCCGCTCAACGACAACCACCGTGCGCGGTGGCCGTGGAGACAGCCCGGCCTGACGCGATAGGTAATGATCGCGCGTTGCGCTGCGGCGCTTTTGCGTTACGACCGTTATAGCCTATATAAAGGCGAAGGATACCGCATGCTCTACGATGCTTACGAATTCCAACGGTCGATGATGTCAGGTGCCAGCAAACTGGCGAGTTTCGGCGCGGAAATGCTCAACAATCCGGCAAACCCATTCGCCTATTTAGGGGGCGGGGCGGTGATCGGATCGGCGCTGGAGGTGTTCGCACACGCGAATGCGACTCGCGGAAAGCCGGCGTTCGGGCTCGACCGGACGGTCATCGACGGGCGTGAGGTCGCGGTGCGCGAGGAGATCGTGCTGCGGAAGGATTTCGGCCAGCTGAAGCGGTTCGTGCGGGACGGCGTCGAGGGCGGCCCCAAGCTGCTGATCGTCGCGCCGATGTCGGGCCATTACGCCACGCTGCTGCGCGGGACGGTCGAGCGGATGCTCCCGTTCGCGGACGTCTACATCACCGACTGGCGCGATGCGCGCAGCGTGCCGTTGTCGGCGGGCCGCTTCGATCTCGACGATTATGTCGATTATTTGATCGCGTTTCTCGAGCAGATCGGCGCGAACGAGGGGCAGGGCGGGACGCACATGCTCGCGGTCTGCCAGCCGTCGGTACCCTGTTATGCCGCGGCGGCGCTGATGAGCGCGGACAAGAATCCGTGCCGGCCCAAGACGCTGACGATGATGGGCGGTCCCGTTGACACGCGCGAAGCGCCGACCGCGGTCAACACGCTGGCGACCGAACGGCCGCATGCCTGGTTTGAGCAGAATGTGATCGCGACGGTACCGGGCAATTATCCGGGTGCGGGGCGCAAGGTCTATCCCGGGTTCCTGCAGCTTGCCGGGTTCATGTCGATGAATTTGGGCAACCACATGGTCTCGCATTGGGAGATGTATAAGCATCTCGTCCAAGGCGACGATGCGAGCGCGTCGCAGAGCCAGGATTTCTATGAGGAATATCGCTCGGTCTGCGACATGACCGCGGAATTCTATCTCCAGACGATCGATGTGGTCTTCCAGACCCACGCACTGCCGCGCGGGATCCTGACGCATCGTGGACGGCTCGTGGATCCGGCGGCGATCACCGATATCGGGCTGCTGGCCATCGAGGGGGAGCGCGACGATATTTCAGGCCTGGGCCAGACCAAGGCTGCGCTGACGCTGGCGACGGCGTTGCCGGATGCGAAGAAGCGCTATTTGATCGCGGAGGGCGCAGGGCATTACGGCATCTTCAACGGTTCGCGCTGGCGCGACAAGATCGCGCCCGTTGTCGAAGAGTTCATCACCGCGAACGGGTGACGGCTATGGGCAGCCCCGATCGCGGGGCTGCCCACCGGTAGCTTATGCGACCGAGTCGACGACCGCGTGGCTGCTCGACTCGTCCGGACGGATCGTGCCGCCGAACAGCATCTTCAGGCGACCACCGATCGAGATGTCCGTCTCCCACAGTTCTGCGCTGTCGATGTCGAAGCGCAGCAGCGTGAGGTTCGGGTCTTCCTTGCCGCCCGGAAACCATGCCTCGACTTGGTTGTTCCAGAGCTTGTCGATCTGCGTGCGATCGTTCGACGTCGAAACGTCTCCCGACATGCAGGCAAAGAAATCATGCCCCTTGCCGACGAACTGCGCCATCGCCGCGCCACCCTTGGCGATGCGATTGTCGCGACCGGCGAAGAAGAACAGCGTGTTGGGCTGATCGTCGTCGATCTGCGCGGTCATCGGCTCGGAATGCTGGCCATCCTCGAGGCCGATCATCA
Source organism: Sphingomonas sp. Leaf38 (assembly GCF_001421825.1). Taxonomy (NCBI): domain Bacteria; kingdom Pseudomonadati; phylum Pseudomonadota; class Alphaproteobacteria; order Sphingomonadales; family Sphingomonadaceae; genus Sphingomonas; species Sphingomonas sp. Leaf38. The sequence continues at coordinate 1,312,435 of NZ_LMLD01000011.1, forward strand.
CGAACGGGCTCGACTTCAGCTTGTCGATGAACTTCGCTGCGATTTCCTGCGGGGTATCCTTGTCGGCCATCGTCATTCTCCTGTGGGCTTGGATTGCCTGAGAGAACGGGCGGGGCGGGCGTTGGTTGCGCTGCGCGGTCCGATGCGATGCTGCTTGGTGAAAGCGCAGACAGCGCGCCATGATGGGGGCGGCAGCAGTCCTGCTGCCAAACAAGAAAGGTAAGGTGTATGCAACTTGCCGATCTGTGCCTGATCCCCGGCATGCGCTTCGCCTTCGCGACCCTGGTCGTGAAGATCATCGGAGTGTCGCGCAAAGGCTAGGTGCACGGGAGGGGCTTGGGCTGACACCCAAGTCCCAAACGTATTGGGCCCCGGCCGCTGACACGACCGAGGCCCAGACAAGAAAGGCGGTGTATGCAACGCCGCTTTATTACATGCGCGAATGCGGCATGGTTTTCAAGATCACAGCACCTCGAACAACCCGGCGGCACCCATGCCACCGCCTACGCACATCGTGACGACGACGTACTTGGCACCGCGGCGCTTGCCTTCGATCAGCGCGTGGCCGGTCGCGCGCGCGCCGGTCATGCCATAGGGGTGGCCGATCGAGATCGCGCCGCCGCTGACGTTGAGCCGCTCGTCGGGGATGCCGAGCGTGTCGCGGCAATAGAGCACCTGCACCGCGAACGCCTCGTTCAGCTCCCACAGGCCGATATCGTCCATCTTGAGGCCGAAGCGCTTGAGGAGCTTGGGGATCGCGACGACCGGGCCGATCCCCATCTCGTCGGGCTCGGTGCCGCCGACCGCGATGCCGACATAGCGACCGAGCGGCTGGAGGCCGCGCTGCGAGGCGATCTTCTCCTCCATCAGTACCGACGACGACGACCCGTCCGACAGCTGCGATGCGTTGCCGGCGGTGATCGTGAAGTCGGGGCCCATGACTGGCTTGAGCGACTGGAGCCCTTCGAGCGTGGTGTCGGCGCGATTGCCCTCGTCCTTGGCGATCGTCACGTCCTTGTAGGTGACCTCCTTGGTCTCCTTGTTGACGATGGCCATGTTGGCCTCGACCGCGACGATCTCCGCGTCGAAATAGCCTGCGGCCTGCGCGGCGGCGGTGCGCTGCTGCGACTGGAGCGCATAGGCGTCCATCGCGTCGCGGCTGATGCCGTAGCGCTTGGCGACCACCTCGGCAGTCTGCAGCATCGGCATGTAGACGTCCTTGTGCATCGCGACCAGCTGCGGATCGGGCGCGACGCGCATCTGCGGGGTCTGGACGAGGCTGATGCTCTCGACGCCGCCGCCGATCGTGATGTCCATATTGTCGGTGATGATCTGCTTGGCGGCGGTGGCGATCGCCATCAGGCCCGACGCGCACTGGCGGTCGACCGACATGCCCGAGACGGTCACCGGAAGCCCGGCGCGCAGCAAGGACGTGCGCGCGATGTTGCCGGCCTGGTGACCCTGTTGGAGCGCGCAGCCGAAGACGACGTCGTCGATCTCCGCGCCATCGACGCCGGCGCGCTCGACTGCGGCGCGGATCGAATGTGCGGCGAGCGTGGGGGCAGGCGTGTTGTTGAAGCCGCCGCGATAGGCGCGGCCGATGGCGGTGCGGGCGGTGGAGACGATGACGGCTGAACGCATGGGTATATCCTTTTCTGCTCCCCTCCCGCTCGCGGGAGGGGACTCGGTAAAATCAAACGAAGATCTGGCTGATCCATTCGGCGATCAGGGCGGGCTTTTCCTGGCCTTCGATCTCGACCGTGAAGGCGTTGGTCTGCTGCCACTGGCCGGGGCGCTTTTCGTCGAACGACAGCAGCTTGAACCTGCCGCGCACCTTGGAGCCCGACCGGACCGGCGAGAGGAAGCGCACCGAGTTGCCGCCGTAATTGACGCCCATCTTCGCACCCTCGATCGTCGGCGCGTCGGGCACCTTCGACGATAGTAGCGGCATCAGCGAGAGCGTGAGGAAGCCGTGCGCGATCGTGCCGCCGAACGGGGTCTGCGCCGCGCGGGCCGGGTCGATATGAATGAACTGGTGGTCGCCGGTCGCGTCGGCGAACTGGTCGATCATGGCTTGCGTGACCTCGACCCAGTCGGACACCGTTTCGGTGCCGATGCGAGCCTGCATCTCTGCGGTGGTGATCGTTGCCACGGGGTTCCTCTCTGTTGGCGCAACGCGCTGACGCGTCTCTAGGCGAGGAGGCCTTGCTCTCGCAAGCCTTGCGCTAACCGGAAAGAGGAAAATGATGGGTTTGTCGAGGTGGGGTTGCGAACCCGATATTCTAAAGCGCTATTTTCTAAGGAGAGTGGGGGCTGCATTTGGATAGCGGTTTTCCGTTCCTTGCTCTCCCGCGAAGGCGGGAGCCCAGTCTTGGTCCCCCTATTCGCGAGGAAACATGCCAAGGTTGGTTTGAGGGCCTGAAGTACCTCCCCGGCGCAGGCCGGGGTCCAATTGGGGGGCGTCGCTGACGGAGGTTGCGCCTCGTTAATGCCACCTTACCAATTGGGCCCCGGCCTTCGCCGGGGAGGTGCACTCGTTCGAATGCGATGCGCCAACTCAATGGTCTGGATGCCGATGGCTTACGCGTCCAGGCGTGCTGGCTTGCCCTCGGGATACGGAGCGACGACCGAGCCATCCGGTGCGGCAATCATGTTGACCTGGGTCGGGAAGGCGATCTCGATCTTCTCGTCGTTGAGGCGCTTCAGGATCGCGATGCCGACTGCGGTGCGGCCGTCGTAGAAGCTCGCATAATCGGGGCCCTTGCTGTCGAACTGCACTTCGAAATCGAGGCTGGATGCGCCGAAGCCGGTGAAGCCGGCGCGGGTGAAGATCTTGTCGTTGGCCTCGACGATCTCCTTCAGCATCGCCGGGATGCGCGAGCAGACCTCTGGCGGGGTCGAGTAGGTGACGCCGATGATGAATTTCGCGCGGCGGTGGTTACGCTGCGTGTTGTTGAGGATTTCCTTGTTGAGCAGGTTCTTGTTCGAGATCACGCGCTCCTCGCCGTCGATGCCGCGGATGCGCGTCGATTTCAGGCCGATCGCCTCGACGCTGCCCGAGGCGGTGTCGTAGCTGATCGAATCGCCGCGGCGGAACGGACGGTCGAAGATGATCGCGAGCGCGGCGAACAGGTCGGCGAAGATACCCTGCGCGGCGAGACCGATCGCGATGCCGCCGACGCCGAGCCCGGCGACGAGGCCGGTGACGTTGACGCCCAGATTGTCGAGCACGACGACCAAGGCGACCGCGAACACGACGAACGTGACGAGCAGCCGGATCAGCCCCATCGCCGACAGCAGCGCCTCACCCGAATAATGTTCGGACTGGGTGCGGTGTTCGATCGCGCCGAGGATGATCTCGCGCACCCAGACCGCCGCCTGGAACACCGCGGCGACGGTGAAGAGGAAGTTGATCGTCGTCGCGACCTCGCCGGGGGCGGCGGAATAGCCCGACACGAGCTTTGCCGCGAGCATGACGATGAAGAAGTTGCCGGTGCGCGCGATGGCCTTGCCGACGACCATGCCCCAGCCATTCAGCGCGCGCGGGCGCTGGCACAGCTTGCTGCCGAACCGGCGCGCGGTGTGCAGAACGACGACGATCGCCGCGCCGATCCCGACCGCGATCAGGATCTGGAGCCAATAGGCCTGGATCCAGGCGATGCTGGCGGTGAAGAAGCCCTGCGCTTGGTTGCCGACGTCGCCGGCGTCGAAGATCGGTTGTTTGGCGGCGGTGGTTGCGTTGGACATGGAGATACTCGTCAGGCCGCGTTGGCGATGATCGCGGGCGTGCCGGCTTCGAGGAAGGCGATCAGCCCGCATTCCTCGCGGCTGAGATAGCGCTTGGCGCGCGGGAGGCGGAGCGCCTTGCGGAACGTCGACTGGCCGGTCTTCACCAGCGCGATCAACGAGGGATGGACATAACTCTTTCGCGCGATCGCATGCGTGTTGCCGAGCCGTGCGACGACGGGCTCGAGCATCGACTTGAGGCTGAGATCCGCCTCGGCGGAGGCCAAAGCCTCGAACGCGGCGACGCTGGCGGCCCAGGTGCGGAAGTTCTTCGCGGTGAATTCGGTGCCGGTGACGTCGCGGATATAGCAGTTCACGTCGGTCGAGGTGACGGGATGCGCGACTCCCGCATCGTCGAGCCAGGCGAACAGATGCTGTTCGTCGAGATCCTGGCATTTCTTGACGAAGCTGCTGAGCGAGCGATCGGTGATCTTGAGCGTCCGCATCTTGCCCGATTTGCCCTTGTACTGGAGTTTCAGCGTCGCACCCTTTATCGCGCCGTGGCGCTTGCGCAGCGTAGTCGCGCCGAAGCTCTCGTTCGCCTCGGCATAGGCTTCGTTGCCGACGCGGATATGGCCGCCGTCGAGCAGGCGGAGGACGGCGGCGACGGCGCGCTCTCGGGTGAGCGAACGTTTGCGCAGGTCGGACTCGACCGCCTTGCGTAGCTTGGGGAGCGCATGGCCGAAATCGGCGCAGCGTTCGTATTTGGCCGCCTCCTGCGCTTCGCGGAAGCCGAGGTGATAGCGATACTGCTTGCGACCCTTCTCGTCCCAGCCGACCGCCTGGATATGGCCGTTGGGCTTGGGGCAGAACCAGGCGTCACGATAGGCGGGGGGCAGGGCGATCGTGTTGAGCCGGTCGATCTCGTCGCGGTCGGTGATGCGCTCGCCCTTGGCATCGAAATAGCCCCAGCCGTTCCGCATCTTCTTGCGGGTGATGCCGGGCTTGCTGTCGTCCGAATACACGATTCTGGTGGGCAATGCGGTGGTCCTTGGGGCGCCGTATGAACTCTCTCTGGAAATGTTCGGGAAGGCGCATCGTTCCGGAACGACGCGGGCCGCCCGTGGTTGAGGGGGCACTGGATTTCACTGGAGACATGCCATGACCGATCTTTCCCAAGCTCGCGTACTGATGCTCGCTGCCGATGGTTTCGAGACCGTCGAACTGTTCGAACCCAGGAAGGCGCTCGAGGCGGCGGGGGCGAAAGTCACGCTTGCGTCGATCAAGACCGACCCGATCCAGGGCATGAAGGGCGACATCAACAAGGCGGAGACGGCGACGCCCGAGCTGACGCTCGACGAGGTCGATACCGACGATTACGACGCGCTGGTGCTACCGGGCGGCGTCGCCAATCCGGACACGATGCGCCAGGAAGAGCGCGCGATCGAGATCATCACCGAGTTCATGGAGGACGGCAAGATCGTCGCGGCGATCTGCCATGCGCCGTGGTTGCTGGCCGAGGCGGACGTGATCGACGGCCGACGCGTGACGAGCTACCCGTCGATCCGCACCGACCTCGAGAATGCGGGCGCGGACGTGGTGGACGAGGAGGTCGTGGTCGACGGCAATCTGATCACCAGCCGCAAGCCCGACGACATCCCCGCGTTCAACAAGGCGATCATCGCCGCGCTGGAGGAAGAACTGGCCGACGAACCGGTCGACTGATCGGCGATGGTGAGGCGGGTGCCCGCATGGGGTGCCCGCCGCTCGCTGTCAGCGTGCGTTGACCCAGCGTTGGGCAGGCCGCTCGACCAGATGGTAGAGCGCGACCGAGGCTAGCAGGACGAGCGTAAGATAGAGCGCTATCAGCGGCAGTGATACCGCGCGTGCATCGGTTACAAAGGCGAGTTTGAACGCCTTCCACAGGATGAAATGGCTGAGATACGTCGCATAGCTGATCTCGCCCAGATAATGGACCACGCGGCCTTCGAACAGATTGCCACGACGCCCCGCAGTGAGCGCCAAGACCATCAGGACCGACGCGAAGAACGCGGGGACGACGAGGGTTTCGGGCGCGCCCAAAGCCCTGCTGATAGCCAACGCTACAGCGACGATGACGGTACCGGGTATCGCCCTTGGTCGATCTCGCCAACGCAACCATAATGCGCAGACGATGCTGCCGGTGATGAATTCGACCAGACACCGCAACAGGCCAAAGCGCGATATGTCGGCGCCGAGTTTCTCCGCATGCATCGTGAGGTGCAGGGCCACCAGCAAGGCCGCCGCGAGCGCCACCAGCGCCGCGCTCGGCAGCCGCCGCCAGTCCACCGCAATCACGAGTAGCGGAAACACCAGATAGGCGCCGAACTCGGCACTGATCGACCAGGCCGGATCATTCCATGACAATTCCTGCGTAAAGCCCCAATTCTGGAGCAACAGGATATGCAGCGGCAGTTCGGCGAACACGAATTGCGGGTCGGCTCGTCCGGTCGCGCGCAACACCAGCGCGAGCAGGACGGCGGCGGCGAGCATGACCAGATGTAACGGCCAGATCCGCGCGACGCGTTTCTGCAGGAAGCGGGGAATGCCCGCAAAGCCACTGGTGCCGATCCGCGCGCTCCAGGTCAGCCAGATCACGAAACCCGAGAGCAGAAAGAAGAAATCGACCGCGAGATAGCCCTTGGCGAAAACGTCGCGCAATGCGGTCGGCAGCCCTGCGATCGACAGGCGAATATGATACAAGACGACGAACCACGCTGCGATCCCGCGGATACCGGTCAACGCACGCAATTCATGCACCGGCGCGCGATCGGTCATGCCGATGCGGGACTCGCGGTGGCGGACGGCACGCGCCGCATCGACCGAAACGACTCCTCGCCCCGCTTGCGCGTCAGATACGTGTCGAGCCCGATCTGCGCGCCGATCAGCATGTAGACGAACGGCTGGAACGCGATGGCGATAAAGGCCGCGCCGAGCAGATAGACGAGATGCCCGGTCTGCAATGCCGCCGCGAGCGGCCCCGCCCAGGCGAAATCGCCGTCGGGGTCACGGTATCGACGGCGCAGGATTTCCATGCGGACGACCCCGATCAGGTTGATCGCAAGCCACAAAGCGAGCCCGAAATAGCCCTGTTCGCCGAGCATCTCGAAATAGGCACTGTGATAGGCGCGGCCTTGATCGACCGAAACGCGCGCGCCGGAATCGTCACCCGCAGACTTCACGTCGAAGCGGATGTGATTGCCCAGATATGCATTGAAGCCGCCGCCGAAGGGATGGCGTTCGGCATAGTCGATCGTCCATTGCCACACCGCGAGCCTGGTCAATGCCGACGAATCGGCATCATAGGTCTTGATCGTGTTCATCCGGTTGGTGAAGGTCGAGGGCAGGAACGGGACCGCCGCGAGCCCCAGGACGGCGAGCATGATCAGGTACGGAATCTTACGCTTGACTGCGCGGATCGACAGCACCGCGAGCAAGCCGATGCAGAGCAGGCCGGTGCGTGTCGAAGTGCCGACCGGGATCAAGAGGCAGGCGAAGACCAGTGCGACGCAGTAAGTCTTAACGCGCCAATCGGGTTTGAATATCGTGCCGTACGACATGAACCAGATTATGACCGGAATAATCGCGATCGCCACCGCGCTGATCGTGCTGCCCTCGTACAGTCCCGAATTGTTATCGACCATCAGGTTGAGCGTACCGTAGCCGCCGCCGCCGCTGGCAATCGTCTTGATCCCGCCGACGATGATGATCGATGAGGCCGACAGGATCATGAACAGCAGCAACGCCTCGATCCTCAGGCGCGTGCGCAGCGTCAGCGGCAGGAATGCGGCAAAGATCAGCGCCTTCCACACCCAGCCCCATTTCTCCAGCGCCTCCGCGGGGAAGTCGGCATTGATCGTCGTCGCCCAACAATACAGCATCAGCAGCACGATCAGCACCTGTCGGGCACCGACGCGGGTATCGCGCTTGTCCTCGACGAGAATCCAGCCGCCAACCGCCAAGGCGAACGCAATCAGCGAGATCGGTACCGTATTAAGTAGAAGATAGGTCAGACGCTGCGGCGAGACGATATCGATGTAGAGATAGGCGAGCACGAGCAGAAACGGTCGCTTGAACCCCATCGCGAAGAACGCGAACAGAAAGGCGATGAACGCGAGATCACGCACCGGGAGGAGTCCTGGGGCGACCGGGCTTGGGGGACGCGACGTCGTGCGGGCTTGGCTCGGAATCGAGATCGGGGCGTCGCAGCAGCAGGAACGCGGCGAGGATCATCAGCCCATGGCTCAGGCCGAGCGCGAGATTGTTGATCATGGTACGGCCTCCTCGTGCAGTGTGGGCGATCTGGGATCGTCTGTAGGTCTAGTCGGTTGACGCGCCGTTAAGCGATCTGTGGCAGATGGCGTCGACGATGCGTATCCTTCATATCCTCGACCACGGCCTGCCGCTGCAAAGCGGCTATACGTTCCGCACGCGCGCGATCCTCAAGGCGCAGGAAGGGCTGGGGTGGACCGTCGCGGCGGTCACCGGCCCGCGTCACGGCGTCGCGCCGGCTTTGGTCGAGTCGATCGACAGGCTGACGTTCCACCGGACGGCGGCAGGCGTGAAGCCGGGTCCCGTCGGCGAAGTCGCGGGGATCGCGGCCTTCGCCAGGCGGATCGAGTCGGCGGTCGATGCCTTCAAGCCCGACATCCTCCACGCGCATTCGCCGGTGATCGACGCGCTCGCCGCGCTGATCGTCGCGCGCAAGCGCAAGCTGCCGCTGGTCTACGAGATCCGGGCGTTCTGGGAGGATGCGGCGGTCGGCAACGGGACGGGGACCGCGACGTCGCTGCGCTACCGCGCGACGCGCGCGCTGGAGACATGGGCGGTGCGGCGCGCGGATGCGGTCGCGGTGATCTGCGAGGGACTGCGCGGCGACCTGGTCGCGCGCGGTATCGCTGCGGAAAAGATCACGGTGTCGCCCAATGGCGTCGATCTCGAGCTGTTCGGGACGGCGCCGCCGCGCGATGATGCGCTGGGCGCGGCGCTGGGGCTCGACGGTGCGGACGTGGTCGGGTTCATCGGCAGCTTCTACGATTACGAAGGGCTCGACGACCTGATCGCGGCGATGCCTGCGCTGGTCGCGGTGCGGCCCAACGCGCGGCTGTTGATGGTCGGCGGCGGGCCGATGGAGGCGGCGCTGCGCGCGCAGGCCGAGGCGTCGCCGGTGGCGGACGCGATCCGTTTCGTCGGGCGCGTGCCGCATCAGGAGGTCGAGCGCTATTACGGGCTGGTCGATATCCTGGCCTATCCGCGCAAGCGGATGCGGCTGACCGATCTCGTCACGCCGCTCAAGCCGCTTGAAGCGATGGCGCAGGGGCGGCTGGTCGCGGCGTCCGATGTCGGCGGGCATCGCGAGCTGATCCGCGACGGCGAGACGGGTACGCTGTTTCCGCCCGACGATCCGCAGGCGATCGCGGAGGCGCTGGCGGGAATGTTCGCGGACCGGTCCGGCTGGGACGAACGCCGCACGCGCGGGCGGGATTTCGTCAAGACCGAGCGTAACTGGTCGTCAAACATTCGGCGTTATGATCCGCTTTATGGACGGCTGATCGCAGCTGCTGCACGGGAAAAACGATGATCGCGCTTGGTCGCTACCCCCTGATCCGATCGCTGCCGCTATACGGCGCGGTGGCCGGCGGGCTGCTCGCCGCCGTCGGCGTGGTGGCGATTTCGACCGAGACGCTGGAGTCGCTGGTGTGGACCACCGGCGTCGCCGCGCTCGTGCCCGCTGCCGCGCCGCCGCTCGGGATGACTGCGCGCGCATTGCTGGCGCTGGGCAGCGGGCTTCTGGTTGCGGCGTTGCTGTGGTCGTCGCTGTTCCTGCTATTCGGGCCGGGCGGGTTCCTGATCCGCCGGGGCGCGCGCGAGGACGGCGTGCCGGTGATCCGCCGCGCCGATGCGCATCCCGACGCGCCGCCGCGCAAGCCGATGTCGGCGGCCGACCTGGGCACGCCGATGATGGAAGTGGGCGTGGGGCCGGATGGGCGCGACGAGCGGACGATCCCGGCTGATCTCGATTTGCCGCTCGCGGCGTTTGATCCCAAGGCGATCCTGCCGGTGCCGATGGAGCCCGTGCGCCCCGTGCCGCCGCTGATCCCGGCGATCATGGCACCGCTGATCGCGGTCGAGTCGACGGCGGCGGCGACGACGTTCGTGACCGCGCCCGCACCGCTGCCGGCGCATCCGCCTGTCGTCGCCGCAAAGGCCGCTGTCGAAGCACAGCCTGGGGTTGCGCTCGAGCCCTTCGTCGAGGCACCGCCTGGAGTCCCGCCCGAGCCCTTCGTCGAGGCACGTGCCGTGCCGGTGCAGGAGGACGTCGTCGAAACCGCGGCGCCGACGCCGATCGCGCGGCCGGCACGCGCGGTGGTTGAACCGGCGTCGCCGCCGACGATCGAGGCGTTGCTGACTCGGCTCGAAAACGGGGCACTCCGTCGCGGGTTGATCGGCTCTCACTGACCGCGCGAGCTGACGCCCCTCCGCCGGGCCTACGTACCGGACCCTGCTGAAACCGCTGTTTCTGCCTGATCCGCTCTGATACCCATAGCTCGAAAACATCGAGGAGGGATCATGGCTGGCGCGGATACCAAAATTGTCGAGCCGGCAAACGAGGCTGAACGCGGTGCTCCCGTGGAGCAGGGGGCGACGCGCTACGCCTGGTACGTGCTGTCGATCCTGTTCCTCGTCTACGTGCTGAACTTCGTCGACCGGCAGATCATCTCGATCCTGGCGGAGGACATCAAGCGCGACCTAGGGCTGAAGGACCAGGATCTCGGCTTCCTGTACGGCACTGCGTTCGGGGTGTTCTATTCGCTGTTCGGGATCCCGCTCGGGCGGCTGGCGGACAATTGGCACCGCGTGCGGCTGATGACGATCGGGTTGTCGCTCTGGTCGGTGATGACCGCACTGTCGGGGTTTTCGCGGACCGGTGGGCATCTGGCCGCGGCGCGGATCGGGGTCGGGATCGGCGAGGCGACCGCGAGCCCGTCGGCCTATTCGATCATCTCCGATTATTTCCCGAAGCGGCTGCGCGCGACCGCACTCTCGATCTACTCCGCAGGGCTGTACGTCGGCGGCGGCTGTTCGCTATTCATCGGCGGGCTGATCGTGCAGGGCTGGAACACGGCCTATCCGGGCGGCGGGCCGCTCGGGCTGGTCGGGTGGCAGGCGGCGTTCATGGCGGTCGGCGTGCCGGGGCTGTTGCTCGCGGTGTGGATCGCGACGCTGAAGGAGCCGATCCGCGGGCTGGTCGAGGGGCTGCCCGAACCCGAGAAACACCCCGCGCCGTTCCGCGCGTTCGGCGCCGAGCTGGTAACGATCGTGCCGCCGCTTACGCTGATCGGTGCGGCGATGGGTGGGGCGCGTGCGCTTGGGTATAATCTGCTGGCGCTCGCGCTGGTAGCGGCCGCGGTGACCGGGCTGATCGAGGCAGGCGAGCCGTGGCCGCAATGGGTGGCGATCGGGATTGGCGTGTATGCGGTGTTCTCCTGGGCGTCGGCGTTGAAGCGCCGCGATCCGCCGACGTTCGCACTGATCGTCGGAACGCCGGCGTTCCTGTGCACGGTCGTCGCGTACGGGCTGAACGCGTTCCTGAGCTATGCCGCGAGTTTCTGGGCGGCGCCCTACGCGTTGCGCGAGCTTGGCGTGACGCCGTCGTCGGCGGGGTTCATGATCGGCAGCCTGGGCGCGACCGCGGGTTTTCTCGGGCTGACGATCGGCGGCGTGGTGTCGGATCGGTTGCGGCGCGGTAATCCCGCCGGGCGGTTGTGGGTCGTGATCTTCGGCGCGGTGGTGCCGGTGCCGTTCCTTGTGCTGGCTTTCACCGCCAGTGCGCCGACTGCCTTCTACACCGGGATCTTCCTCGCGCAGCTGACCGCGTCGTGCGCGCTGGGCGCGGCGGCGGCGACGACGCAGGACATGGTGCTGCCACGGATGCGCGGGACGGCGACCGCGACCTTCTTCATCGGTACGACGCTGATCGGGCTGGCGCTCGGGCCGTATATGGCGGGGCGGGTGTCGACGCTGACGGGGAGCCTGTCGATCGGCATGCTGTCGTTGCTGGTAGTGACGCCGATCACGCTGGCCTGCGCGGTGGCGGCGTACCGGCTGGCACCGCGCGCCGAGGCGACGCGGGAGGCGCGGGCTCGGGCTGCGGGGGAGGCGGTTTAGGGGGGGGCTGCCTGCTTGCCCTCCTTCCGTTCGTACTGAGCGAAGTCGAAGCACCTCCGTTTGGGGCACACCCTTCGACTTCGCTCAGGGCGAACGGGAAAAGGGGGGCGAACGGAAGAGGCAGGCGTACGAAAAGAAGCGCCCCTCTCGTCTCGAGAGGGGCGCTGGTACTCAGCCGGCCTGGAACACGCCGCAGGCGATGCGGCCGCCGCTGTTGCCGGACGGGTCGGTCATCAAGTCGTCGGGCGCTGCATGCACGACAAACGCAGCGCCGTCCGCGTCGAGCAGTCCGGCCATCGTCGCACCCGGGATCGTCATGCCGATCGTGCCGCGACCATCGGTGCCGATGATCAGGTTGGGCAGGTCGCCATCGTGCGGACCCTGCGGGTTCATGCTGCCGTGCTTCGTGCCCGTCGGGTTCCAATGGCCGCCCGCAGTCGTGAAGTCGGGTGCGTCGCAGCGGCCGACGGTGTGGATGTGCGCGCCGTGCGTGCCGGGAGGCATCGCCTTGGCGTCGAGCGTGAAGCGGACGCCGCCGGCGACTTCGGTCGCGGTGGCGCGGCCGACATCGACGCCGGTGGCGGTCATGAGCATCGCGGTGGCGCGCTGGCCGCCCGCGACCGGGGTGCCGGTGTCCATCCCGCTCTTTTCGCAGGCGCTGAGGCCCATCGTTGCCGCGCCGAGCAGTGCCAGTGTCGCAATCCGCATATCGTCTCTCCCTGTTATTCTTCTGGCGAACCCCCCGCCGCGGCTCTGGTTCCCGGCGGCGTATCAAGTGCCCAGCGCGCGACGGGCGCGTAGGTCGCGCCATCGCGGCCGAGATGGCTCTGGTACAGCACGAGGTGGGGGAGCGGGAAGGACGCACTGGCGAGCCCGGCGTGCGTCGCCAGCCAAGGATCGACCGCGATCCCAACGGCGGCAGACCGCGGTAGCCGCGCGACCGTCATATGCGGGAGATAGGCGCGGCGTTCGGGCTCGAGCCCCGCGCGAACGCACGCCTGATCGACCTTGCGGTGGAGGGCTGCGAGCGCATCGTGCGGAGTGAAGCCGACCCAGAGCGTATCGGTCCGGCCCCGCTTCTCGAATTGGCCGACTCCGGCGAGCGAAACGACCGGCGCCGGCGCGACGACATGGCTGAGCGCGACCGCGATATCTTCCGCCACCGGCCGCTCGACCGCGCCGATGAAGCGCAGCGTGATGTGCAGCTGATCGTCGTCCTGCCAGCGCGCGGCAGGGACGCCCTCCATTATGTCGAGCAAGCTCCGACGGATAGGCGGCGGGGGGCGGAGGGCGACGAACAGACGGATCATGACCGCGACAGGTTAACCGTCACTATGGCGCGCGATGCAACCACTCCGCTTGAAAAGCGTCCTGCAAAAGACGATATTCACCGTAACCGGCACGATGCCGGACAAAGGAGCTGATTTCACCATGGCTAATTGGTCTGACCCCCGGCCCCGCGCCACGTCGTTCGGAACGACGGCCACGGGGCAGCGTACCGAGGCCTATGACGCTGGTCTCCGGTCGTACATGCTGTCCGTCTACAACTATATGGGCTCGGCGGTTCTGCTGACCGGCATTGTCGCGATGCTCTTCGCCTGGGGCGGCGCGGAATCGCCTGCCGCCCAGGTATTCCAGAGCGGCGGCATCCTGAAGTATGTCATCATGTTCTCGCCGCTGGCGATCGTGTTCGGCATGAGCTTCGGCCAGAACCGGATGAGCACCGGCACGATGCAGATGCTGTTCTGGGGCTTTGCGGTCCTGATGGGCCTGTCGATGTCGACCATCTTCCTGGTCTATAGCGGCACGTCGATCGCGGGCGCGTTCTTTGCGACCGCCGCCGGTTTCGCGGGGCTGAGCCTGTACGGCTACACGACGAAGCGCGATCTGTCGGCGTTCGGGACCTTCCTGATCATCGGCGTGGTCGGCCTGCTCGTCGCCAGCCTGATCAACATGTTCCTGCAGTCGGGCGTCATGCAGTTGGTCATCAGCGGCGTCGGCGTGCTGCTGTTCGCAGGCCTCACCGCCTACGACACGCAGCGTACAAAGAGCCTGTATGCGCAGGTGGCGGGCACCGACATGGTCGGCAAGGTCGTGATCCTATCTGCACTCAGCCTCTATCTCGACTTTATCAACATGTTCATGTTCGTGCTGCGTCTGTTTGGTAGCAGCCGTAACTAACTCCCGCTAAGGGTGTGACGAACGCAGGGCTCGGCGGGACACCGCCGGGCCCTTTTCTTTTGGCCTCAGGATAGGAATGGGACGCGCGATGCGGCTCTCGATCGACGTGCGTCTGGATTACGGAATCGGGGGAGACGCCGATGTGCTGCTCCAGATCGAGGCCGCGGCGATGGCCGACCAAAAGATCGAATCCGAATCGCTGACGATCTGGTCCGACAGTCCGATCCGCGCGGTGCGTGGCGAGGACGGGATCGGCCAGCGCTGCTGGTCGCGCGGACATGGCCGCTTCACCGCAGAGTATAAATCGATCGTTGCGGTGTCGCGCGAGCGCGTCCAGCTCGAGCTGTATCCGGCGACCCCACCGCGGATGCTCGATGGCGATCTGACGCCCTATCTGATGCCGAGCCGCTATTGCCCGTCGGACCGCTTCGAAGGCTTTGTCGCGCGCGAGTTCGGCGGGCTGGAGGGCGGGCCGCTCGCCGCTGCGTTGACGGAATGGGTGTACCAGTCGCTCGACTATCGGTGCGGTTCGAGCAGCGGGGCGACGACCGCGCTCGATACGTTCGCGTCGCGATCGGGGGTGTGTCGCGATTATTCGCATCTGCTGGTGTCGCTGGCGCGCGCGGGCGGGATACCGGCGCGGTGCGTGTCGGCCTATGCCCCCGGCGTCGATCCGCCCGACTTCCATGCGGTGGCGGAGCTGTGGCTGGCGGGCGACTGGCGGCTGATCGATGCGACCAAGATGGCGACGTGCAGCGATATCGCGCGCGTGTGCGTCGGGCGCGATGCGACCGACATCGCGTTCATGACGGTGTTCGGTCAGGCGTATCTCTGGGAGCAGCGGGTCACGGTCACGCCGCTCGACTGAGCGCTGCCGCAGGCGGACCCTTGGGAAACAAAGCGCGGCTGGACCGTTGGTCTTCGCAAAGATTTCAAAGAGGGACATTCGCGATGACCGACATAGACAAGAGCGCACTCGACAGCCTTTCGGTCGCACCTGACGAGAAGGACGCCGAGGGCAAGAGTTCGGGCCGCGATCCGCGCCAGGAAGCGGGCCAGGACAAGTCGATCGCCAAGCGCCTGCAGAAGAACCCTGACAGCGCCGATGCGCGGCTCGACAATGGGTTGGACGAGTCGATGGACGGTAGCGATCCGATTTCTGCGACTCAGCCGGGGTCGGGCACTGAGCCGGCACAGTCGTCGGGCTATGACGCGGATGCCGAGCGAGCGCTGCGCGAAAAGCAGGCGTAACGCAGCTGCTGCACAACGAACGGGCGCCGGTCGCGATCGACCGGCGCTTTTTTGTTGCCTAAACGCCTCGCAACACGATCAAATCGCTTGATTTCATTCGGTTCATCGCAGCCTTGTTGCAGCGCAACAGCTTTCATGGTCGCTTGGGTTACGGAAAGATGACGCGCGATAGGACCGTTGTTAACCATCCGGGCGCATAGTCTGCCGGTTCCTTGACGAGAGCGGGGTGACGACATGGCTTCCAGAATGAAACCGGCACAGGGCTCGATGACGCTGGCCGAGATGAAGGAATTTGCGAGCTTTCCGAGTTCGACGCAGCGGTACATTCGCCGTTCGCTCGATGTCGGGCTCGACCGCGACGACGCGATGACGCGCTGGTCACGCGACGTGGTCGAAGCCGCGAGCATCCGGGCGCAGGCGCGGCTTTACAACACGCTCCCCGATCTGCGTGCGATGGTGCCCGACGACAGCGGCCTCGATGCGATCGAGCCGTTCCTGGCGCCGCTGATGACGCTCGTGGCGTTCGACCTGGGGCAGGGGCGGCTGACGGGCTTTTCCGCGCTGCGCTTCCTGTACGAGCGATTGATCGGTGCCGAGGTCCGGCCTTGGCTGCCGTCGGCATTCTGTGCGGCGGCAGCGCTGCCGCATCTGCATCCCGAGTTGCGCCGCAAGCTGCTCCAGTCAATCAGCGAGGCGGCGGCGACTGCGTCAGGCTGGTCGAACCGGCAGCCCGCTTTCTTCCCTTATTGGGTCGAGAAGGTAGATTCGGGCACGACGCTGACGAACTGAGAGGTACCTCTGTCGCTCCGGACTTGCGCACTACCGGAGCGGCGTCGCGCTATCGGCATGCCCGCCAGCCCATCGCGCCGCGGTCGGCTTGGTCGAGATGCAGATGGTCGGCATGGGCCGCGTTGTAGTCCGGCGACAGGGTCGTCGCGAACAGCTTGCATGCGCCGTCCCGCACGGCGTGGAGGAAGGTGGACTTCGCACCGCCGCGCTGCCAGTCGCGGGCGACGGTGATATACGTACCGTCGCTCAGGCGGAAACCGGCGATGTCGACCGCATCGGCGGTCGAATGCTCGCTCCACGTCCCCGCATCGCGGCCATAGATCCGCCGGCAGCTGTAGCTCCCGAAATGATCGATGCTCACGACCCGCGCTCCGAAAAAGCGGACGGCAGCAGGCTGGATGACGTTCCATTCCCACATCGAGAGCGCTGCGGCGACCGGGCAGGCGACGCCGAGCCCCGCGGGCACGAAGGCGATCTTTCGCGCGCCACCGGTCAGCCTGACCGCATCGGCATAGCCACATTGCCCATCGCCTTTGCGCGGCGGCAGGGCCGTGTACCGAACGCCCGCGCGGTCAAGCAGCGCCCGGCATTGCGGGAAATCCCCGGTCAGCGCCGTCAGCTTTCGTCCGGTGGACATCCCGATCGGCTGGTCGAGACCAAGCGGCGTCCAAGGCAGGTCCTGTGGGCGCGCGCGCAGCATCGACCACAGCATCAATCCGAGCGTCGCGACGACCATCAGCCCAACCAGCCAGCAAAGCGTCAGCCGTACCGTCCGCATGTCAGCCGCGCACCGCGTCCAGCAGTGGCTCTGACGTAACAGGATAGCCCAAGTCGTGCGGGATACAGAGATGCTCGATCCCGTCGCGCACTTCGGTCCATGGTGTCACGGTCCGCACCGGATGCGCACGGGCATGTGCGACAGCGGCGTCGAAGGTGGCAAATTGCGCCAGCCGTTCCAGATTGCGCCGGGTCGGAAAGATGATCGTCGCGCGCCCCGCATCCGCCTCCGCTAACACGGTGGCCGCGGTCGTCCAGAACAGCCGGACATTCTCCGTCGCATCGACGCGCGGTTCGGGCGCGCCCGCCGGCAAACGCGCCAGATAGAAGCGCGTATCGAAGATCCGGGCATGGGCATGCGCGGGTCGCCACCGCGCGAAATATTCCAGCACATCCAGGTCGAGACTGACGTCGGCATCCGTCAGCGCCGCGCCAAACGCGAGTCCGTCATGCAGCGCCGCGCGCAAACGCTCGAACGCGGAGGGGGACGGCATCGGCGACAGGCCGATCGGCAGGCCCGCTTCCTCGATCGTCTCGCGTACGGCGGCGATTCGTGCTGCGCTTTCCGAGTCGTCCTTCCCAAGCATCGCCGCGAGCGCATGGTCGCCCGGATCGACACGCCCGCCGGGAAACACCAGCGCGCCGCCCGCGAACGCCATCGCCTTCGCGCGTTCGACGAACAGCAATTCGGGCGCACCGCCGCCGGCATCGCGGAATACGACCAGAGTGGCGGCGGGAATGGCGGGTGGCGTGTCGGTCATATCCCGGCGTAACGCGTCAAGCGCCGATCGGGTAGCGCGAGCGATGGCGTCGCAGCATGCACGGGCGGCGTGAACGTACGGCGTTGACGGGCGGCGCGTACAAGCGGCGTCAACGCGCGGCGGGGACGGAGCCGGCGGCGGCAGGGGCAGCCCCAGCGGTCGGCGTGGCGTAGAGGAGCGACCAGCCCGGCGGCAGATAGTCGGTCGACATATAATAATAGAAGGCACACGTGCCATCACGCCGGTAGGTGCCGCCCTTGACGAGGCCGAGCGCGACGGTCCGATCGAAGACCGGTGCGCCGCTGTCGCCGGCCTTGCACGTCGGCCCGGCGACCGCGACCCAGGTCGGCAGGCACGCGCCGCCGCACAGGTCGCCCGCCGGCGCGAAATCGACCATGGCGACGAGCGCGCAGCTATACCCGGTGCGTTCGCCGCGGTGGCAGACGAAATCGCCCGCGCGCGTGCTTTCGCGGTTGCGCCAGGTCGAGACGCTCCGCGTCAGCGTCTTGGCAGTATCGGCATAGAATGCCGGCGCGAGCGTCTGGACGGTCGGCAGCGCATTGATCTGGACGTCCTGATAGCCCCACCCCCATTGGCCGAAGAAGTCGAGCGCGACGCTGCCCCGCTGCGCATCGACATAGCGCAGCGTGTCGGGACAGTGCGCCGCGGTCGCGATCGCGGACCGTAGGCCATCGGTGACGACGAACCCGGTGGTACAGGCGTAACGCCGACCATCGACCGTTCCGACGACTCGAGCGCCGCCCGCGACGATCGGCACTCGTGCGGGGGGCAGCGTCTGCGGCGCCCCCGGCGTCACGCTCGGCGAAGTCGGGTCCTGAATCGGCACGGCCTGCGCCGTGTCCAACGGGCGAGCGTCGATCGCCTCGATCCGAACGGGCACGCCGGTCATCGTTTCGAGCTTCCTCCGCAATGCACCGTCGCGATCCAGTTCCGCATCGCGTCCGCTGATCATCACCAGTAGCGCGCCGGTCTGCTGATCGATGCCCAGACCAGGCGGATGCGGGAGCGCGGCGCGGATCTGCGCCTGATAGGTGGCGATCCTGGTCAGCATCGTCGCGCGGTTGACGGTCGCGCCGGTTCGGAAGACGATCGGCACGACGCGGTCGCCAGCCAGAAAGGACTGATCCGCGACCGGATCGTTCCCGGTCAGCAGGATCACGATCCGGTAAGTGGGAAGGTGCTCGACGACGATCCCCGCCCATCGATCGCGATAGGTTTCGCGCAGCTGATCGGTGACGACGATGCTGTCGGTCTGCGCGCGCAGCCGATGCATCGCCTCGTCGAGCGGTACGGCGAACGCGCGGGTATATTCCGCAGCATCCTGCATCAGCGCATCGACGGGCAGTTGCGGGCGTGGTGCGATCGCGCCCGTCGCACCGGTCGCGGCCGTCTGCGCGGACGCGGGTGCCGAGACGAGGATCAGCAGGGTGAGGGCGAAGCAAAGCCTCACTTGGAACGTCGACATCGTGATACGTATCGCAATAGGAGAGGCGGGTACCAGTAACGCTCCAGCGTGAACCGGGGCTTGCCGGTATCGCATAAAATGCTGGTGAGGCCGCAACTCGGTTGACGGCGTCGACTAGCCGGACGCCCCCAGCACCAATCCGGTGCAGACCTGGTTGCGACCGCTTTTCTTGGCCAGATACAATGCGCGGTCCGCCGAGGCGATCAACGCGTGCGGCATTTCTGCCGAGCCACCATGGCGCCACAGAACGGTGGCGGCGCCCACGCTGATCGTCAGGATGCGGGCATCGGTCGGTGCATGGCGATGTGGCAATTGCAGACCGCGAACCGCGTCGCACGCGCGCTGGCCAATGTCCGCCGCCCAGTCGGCACCGCCCTGCGCGAGAACAATGGCGAGCTCCTCGCCGCCATAGCGCGCGACGATATCGTCGGATGAGAGCGGTAAGGCCTGTAGCGCGGTCGCGATCGCACGAAGACAATCATCGCCGGTCTGGTGGCCGTAGGAGTCGTTGAACTCCTTGAAATGATCGACGTCGAGCAACAGCAGCGACATCTGGTTCTTCATCGTCTTGACCTGCGTCCAGGCTTTGGCGAGCGCGATGTCGAACGCGCGGCGGTTGGCGAGGCCGGTCAGTCCATCCTTCATCGCCATCGCAATCAATTGATCCTCGAGCAGCTTGCGTTCGGAGATATCGCGGATCACGACCGCACGTTCGCCGAGACCGTCCAGCGTCGGGCCACCGACGGGACGCGAGGTGATCTCGGTCCAGACCAGCGTGCCGTCGTATCGTCTGATCCGCACCGTCACGGTCGCGCTGCGAATCTGGCCGGCGCGCAACTGCGCGGTCGCGGCGGCAATTTCGGGCAGATCCTCCGCAACGACGAACTCGGCGATCGAATGCCCGAGCGCTGCCTCTACCGGCCAGCCGAACAGCCGCTCGACGGAGGGCGAGATATAGCTGAACATCATCTCCGCGTTGACCGTTGCGATGACGTCGCTGCAATATTCGCCGAGCAGGCGAAGATTGCGAAGCTCTTCGCGATCAATCTCGGAAGGTGTTGTCATTGCGCGTGCGGTGCTCCGTGGCAACTTGTGGACGATGCACGGTTAACATCGCATCAATGCGCCGGCATCGGCTGCAGGCTTGGGTGCGGGGTCCGATCGCGTCGGCATCGCGCGCGGGCCGGCCGGCGACGGCGATAACCCGGCTTCGTCAGGTCGATCGTGGCGGCATCATGGGGATAGGCGTCCGCGGCCGGAGCAGGACGAACCGGAAGCCCCTCTCGCATTTTACGTCGGCACGGCTAACCGACTCTATAAAAATCCCGCGGCGTCAGCCTCGAATGCGCGGCGTGGCAGCGGTCAGCGCGGCGGCGATCGCCGCGTACATCGGCTTGGCCTTGAACGCGCGGTCGTAAGGGCAGGGACGGCGTCGCGCCTTGTCCGTCCGCGGCTCGAATCCCTCGATCCAGCTGTAGCGATCGCTCATGCCCCACAACAGTACATCGTCGAGCTGCGGATAGGACAACATCTGGTCGAGATAGCCGCGCGTATACGCTGCCACCGCCGCGTCGCGTCTTGCGATGTCGGCGGGCAGCGCGGCGTCGCGGACATCGAGTTCGGTGATGACCAGCGCGTACCCCATGCTCGTCACTGCATCGAGGAAACGGCGCCACTCGCCTTCCAGCGCCGCGATATGCACGCGCGTATCAACGCCCTGCGTGATGATATGCGATTGCACGCCGAGCGCATCGACTGGGACGCCGCGCGCCTTGAATCCTTCGAGCAGTCGCAGCACGCCGGCGCGGTGCTGGGCATTGCCGGGCTCCCAGCTCATATAGTCGTTGTAGACGAGTTGCGCGTGCGGCGCGGCGGCACGCGCAATATGGAAGGCGAGGTCCAGCGTCGCCGTTGAACCGCCCAGCGCGCGGGACAGTCCGGTCTGGTACAGCGTCGCATCGGCGGGATTCACGGCTTCGTTGACGACATCGTAGCTCTGGATGCGCGTGCCGTATCGCTCGCAGACGGTGGTGATATGATCGACTAGCAACTGTTCCGCCGCACGACGGGGGGTGGCGCCGAAATCATGATTTTCCGCCCAACGTGGCATCCATTTCGGCTGATGCCATAGCAGATTATGTCCACGCACCGGCAGTGCATTGGCCTGTGCCCAGGCGATCATCGCATCGAACCGGGCAAAGTCGAAACGGGTAGGGGTCGGCCGAAGCGCCTGCCACTTCAGCTCGTTCTCGGGCACCAGAATACCGCAGTCGCGCGTAAGCAGCGCGGCGTAGGCAGGATTGGCAAACGATCCGCGATCCGCCCCGGGCATTCCCCAAGCAAAGCAGGCGCCGAGCCGTATCCCCTTGCTTGCGGCGATGGCCTGGAGCCCGCCGGACGCAGCGGGGCGGTGCATGTGCGCGCGGCCGGCGCCACCCGCCGTTGCGGCCAGTCCCGCCAGCATCGTGAGTCCGGTGCGTCGTGTGATGTGCATCGATGATCCTCGCGGTTTGACTGGCGTAGCGATGTCATTGTGGGTTGCGGGTTGCGGGTTGCGGGTTGCGGGTTGCGGGTCGCGTGCGGGACGCGTGCCTTGTAGCGGGCAAGATCGTGCGCATCCGTCCTCAGCACGTATAGGCGCGGGTATCGCGAGCGCCGCGGTATCCGCGGTCGCGACCATCGGGATCGTGTGAAACCATGCCTGCAATCGGTCTCTCCCATCTGGCGCGCAACGCGTCCGGTGCGCATTGACAGCGCATCCGATAACCAGACATGGTATCGCTATCACGACGATGGCATCGACAGCAATGCCGCGATTTACGGGAGCGGATCATGCCTGACGGTGCCACGACATCCTTCGCAACGAGCCGCCGCGGCGTGCTTCGCTGGCTCGGATCCGCCTCGATCGCGGCGCTGACGCCTGGCGGCGCGGCGGCGGCGATGCGCGGTGCGATATACAAGGATTCCCGCGCGCCGGTCGATCTCCGCGTCCGCGACCTGATGGCGCGGATGACG
The DNA here is from genome assembly GCF_001421825.1 of Sphingomonas sp. Leaf38. NCBI lineage: Bacteria > Pseudomonadati > Pseudomonadota > Alphaproteobacteria > Sphingomonadales > Sphingomonadaceae > Sphingomonas > Sphingomonas sp. Leaf38. The sequence continues at coordinate 1,334,629 of NZ_LMLD01000011.1, forward strand.
ATCGAGGAGAAGGTGGCGCAGACCATATCGCTGTGGGCGACGAAGGCGGACGTGATGACCGCCGGGCAACTCACGTTCGATCCTGCCAAGGCGAGCGCGGCCTATCCGGCAAGCTTCGGCCAGATAACGCGACCGTCGGATCTGCGCGGTGGCCCGTCGGTGGCCGAGGTCGCGGGCGGAACCGGTGCACGCTTCCGGGGGTCGGCATCGACGATCGCGTTCGTCAACGCGGTACAGCGCTGGGCACGCGAGGGAACGCGGCTGGGCATCCCGGTGATCTTCCACGAGGAATCGCTGCACGGGTACATGGCGCCCGATGCGACGATGTTCCCGCAGGCGATCGGCATGGCGGGCAGTTTCGACCGCGACCTGATGCGCCGCGCGCAGAGCGTGATCGGCCGCGAGGTGCGCGCGCATGGCAGCCATCTCGCATTGTCCCCGGTTGTCGATATCGCCCGCGATCCGCGCTGGGGACGGATCGAGGAGACGTTTGGCGAGGATCCGTACCTGTGCGGCGAGATGGGCGTCGCGGCGGTCAAGGGTTTGCAGGGCGACAGCACGACGCTGGCGCCGGGCAAGGTGTTCGCAACGCTGAAGCATATGACGGGGCACGGCCAACCGCAGGCGGGCAACAATATCGGCCCCGCGCCGATCGGCGAACGCGAACTGCGCGAGAGCTTTTTCCCGCCGTTTCGTGCGGTCGTCACGCGGACCGGGATCGGCGCGGTGATGCCGTCCTATAACGAGATCGACGGCGTCCCAAGCCATGCGAACCACTGGCTGCTTGGCGACGTGCTGCGCGGCGAATGGGGATTTTCGGGCGCGATCGTCAGCGACTACGGGGCGATCGAGGAACTCGACACGATCCACCATGTCGCAAAGGACCAGGACGAGGCGGCGCGCCTGGCCCTGCGCGCGGGCGTCGACAGCGCGTTGCCCGATGGTCTTGCCTATCGCACGCTGCCCGCGCAGGTCCGTGCTGGGGCGATATCGATCGCGGCGATCGATGCGGCGTGCGCGCGGATCCTGACGCTGAAGTTTCGCGCCGGGCTGTTCGAGGCGGCGAGCGTCGACGCGAAAGCGGCAGCGCGGCTGACGGGCAACGCCGAGGCCCGCGCGCTCGCGCTTGAGGCGGCACGCAGATCCTTATGCCTGCTGACCAATGACGGCACGTTGCCGTTGACCGCGAAGGGGCGGGTCGCGGTTATCGGTCCCAATGCGGCGATCGCGCGGTTGGGTGGCTATTCCGCGCCGCCGCGCCAGTCGGTGTCGCTGCTCGATGGCGTGCGCGCGATCGTGGGCAGCGCGGCGGAGATCGTCCATGCGCAGGGCGTCTTCATCACGCAGAGCGAGGACCGGTCGGTCGACGAAGTCCTGCTCGCCGACCCGGTCCGCAACCGCGCGCTGATCGCCGAGGCGGTCGAGATCGCGCGCGGTGCCGACACGATCATCCTGGCGATCGGCGATACCGAGCAGACCAGCCGCGAGGGGTTCGCCAGAAATCATCTCGGCGACCGCACCACGCTCGATCTGGTCGGCGAGCAGGGCGCGCTGTTCGATGCTCTGCACGCGCTGGGTAAGCCGATCGTCGTGACGGCGATCAATGGCCGGCCGCCCAGTTGGCCCGATGTCGTTGCGCGCGCCAATGCGATCATCGAATGCTGGTATCCGGGGCAGGAGGGCGGCACGGCGATGGCGGAGGCGCTGTTCGGGCGGATCAATCCGGGCGCCAAACTGCCCGTCACGGTGGTTCGCGAAGTTGGGCAGGTGCCGTTCTATTATAATCGCAAGCCCTCGACGCAGCGCGGCTATCTGTTCGCCGAGATGACGCCGTTGTTCCCGTTCGGACACGGGCTGAGCTATACGCGGTTCGAGATCGGCGAGCCGCGCCTGTCCGCGGCGCGGATCGGTCGGGCGGGCAGCGTCGTCGTCGAGGTCGAGATCACCAATATCGGCGCGCGGGCAGGCGACGAGGTGGTGCAGGTGTACGTCCACGACCTCGTCGCGTCGGTCGCGCGACCGGTGCTCGAACTAAAGGGCTTCGAGCGCGTCACGCTCGCGCCCGGCGAGCGCCGCACGCTGCGCTTCACGCTCGGGCCCGACGCGTTCGCACTCTGGGATTCGGCGATGCACGAGACGGTCGAGCCCGGCCAATTCCACATCATGGTCGGGCCGGACTCGGCGCATCTGAAGACTGCGGTGCTCGAGATCGCCTGATTCAATAGCTCATGCGGACCGACATCCGCAGCGTTCGCGGTGCGCCGGGAAAGATCCAGACCGGGCTGTACGAGCTTTGTGCATAGCGCGCATCGAACAGGTTGTCGGCTTCGAGCCGGGCAGTGAATGCAGGCGAAACGGCGTATTCGACGGCGGCCTTCGCCTTGAGGTACTCTGGCAGGACGAGGCCGCTCGTGTCGATCGCGCCAGCGCGGGCGCCGACATAGCTGATCCCGGCACTGACCGAGGCACCGCGACCGCCCGCGTCGAGAAAGCGGCCGAGCGCGAATAGCGTGGCGGCGTGTTCGGGGACGTTGAGGACCCGGTCGGTGGCGAAGCTGCGATCGTCGGTCCGCGCGCGCGTCAAGGCGTAGTTGGCGACGACCTGCCAGCGTTCGGCAATCCGCAACGAGGCGTCGAACTCGATCCCGCGGCTGGTCAGCGAACCTACCGGTGCGAGGAAGTTCGGGTCGACCGGGTCGTTGGTCAGGATGTCGCTCTTGGCGATGTCGAACGCGGTGACCGCGATGTCGAGGCCGGGCAACGCCGCCGTTACGCCGACCTCATAGCCGTTGCCGCGTTCGGGCGCGAAACCCTGACCGTCGCGACCGATGCCCGAATTCAGCAGGAAGCTCTCGCCCCAATTGGCATGAAGTGCGAACCGATCGTCGATCGCATAGCGACCGCCGAGTCGAAAATTGACCGGCGCGTCGACGCTCAGGCCAACGATACCGGTGCGGTTGTTGCGGATGCGCTGGCGATAGGCGTCGACCCGCACGCCCCCACTGAGCGTCAGGCGCCGCGTCACGTCCCACATATCCTGAACATACAGCGTGGCGGCGCGGCGCGTCTCGTCATTGTCGGTGAACGGCAGCAGCGGCAGCGCCTGGCCGCCATAGACCGGCGCAAAGACAGCGATCGCGTGGGGTACCGTCGCGGTCGGGTTCCGGCGGAGCAGTCCCTCGTGATAGGCGAGCGTATAGCCCTTGACGCCGATACTGGCGCGGTGCGCGCCGAAATTGCCGGTCAGTTGCAGCCGCGCCGATAGGTCTGCGACGGTGTAGTCGCGCGCGCGACGCTGACGCCACAGCGTGTCGCCGCCGACCAGCCTAGACTGGTCCGACGAGAATCCGCGTAGCGAGCCGGTGCGCCGCGCGATCCCGCCGTCGAGCGTGAGGTAGTCAGCGAGTGCGATCTCTCCGGACAGCTGGTGGCGGGTGTTGCGGAACCGCGTCGTTCCGTCCGCGGGTTCGCCGAAGTAGCGCGTGCGCGGCAGCGCATTGGCGTCGCCGTTGATCGCCGGGATACCGCGGTCGAACGGGGCATCGAATTGCGTGATCTCGCCGATATAGGTCAGGCGGGCGCCATCGCGCGGCGCCCATGTCAGCGACGGCGCCACGACGCGACGCCGCACGGGGACGAAATCGCGCCATCCATCGCTGTTCTCGGCGGCGACCACGATCCGCGCGGCGAGCGTAGCGGACAGCGGCCCGGTCACGTCCAACTCGGTGCGGCGCGTATCGAACGATCCATAGGTGAGCGTTGCCGTCGCACGCGGCGTGAAGCGGGGAGTCTTGCTGACGATGTTGACGCGACCGCCCGGATCGATGTCGCCGAAGACTGCGCCGGCCGGTCCCTTGAGCAGCTCGATCCGCTCGGTGGTCGCGGGATCGCGTGGGGGCGCGAGGCCGCGATTGGCGAGGAACCCATCGACATAATATTCCGCGCCGCCGTCGGGCGTGCCGAGAAAGCCGCGGATCGCGAAATTGTCGAGAAAGCCGCCGCGATTGTTCTGGTTACTGACCCCGCTGACCAGTTCGAGCGCGTCCGATAGACGGTAGGTCCCCGCAGCACTCAGCAGATCGCGTTCGAGCGAGCGGCTCGATGGCGACATGCGTTCGGTCGCGACATCCGACGACAAGGTCCGATCCGGTGCGACGCGGCGGGTGCCGAGCACCACGATCTCCTCGCTGCCAGTCTCGCGATCGGGCTCCTGCGCCGCCACCGAGAGCGGTAGTATGAAGCCGAAAAGGGCGGTGATCGGTCCGGTACGCCGCAGAAAAATCAGCAAGACAATTTGCCTTTTTGGTGATGATGTAACATCGCAGTGAAGGAGGTATGACACCTATGTCAATGATGATCACCGCGGCGGCGGTTTCCAACGACGCGCTGGCACGGACGACCCCGCCGATCGCGACGAAGCGTCAGCGGATCGTGTCCATCGACGCCCTGCGAGGCCTCGTCATGCTGTTGATGCTGGTCGATCACACCCGTGAGTTTTTCTATTCCCACGCGCCGGTCAGCGATCCGATGACGATCGCGACGACGCCACCCGCGCTGTTCTTCACGCGATCCGCCGCGCATCTGTGCGCGCCGGTCTTTGTCCTGCTGACCGGGCTGGCGGCATGGCTGTATGCCGAGGGCAGGGCGCCGGACGAGCGTCGCGCGGCGGCATCCTCATTCCTGGTGAAGCGTGGGATGTTCCTGGTGGCGCTCGAATGGACCATCGTCAATTTCGCGTGGACGTTCGATCCCACCCCGGCGCTCGTCTACCTTCAGGTGATCTGGGCGATCGGGTTGTCAATGATCGCGCTCGCCGCGATCCTGCATCTGCCGCGTCCACTTGTCGTCGCGTTCGCGCTGGTGATCGTGCTGGGCCATAATCTGCTCGATCCGGTTGCGATCGCCCCAGGCGAACACGGGCACGTGATCTGGGCGGTGCTGCACGACCGCGGGCTGCTCGTCCTACCCTTCGGTGGGCAGGCCCGGACATCATATCCGGTACTGCCATGGATCGGCGTGATCGCGCTGGGCTGGGCGATCGGACCCTGGTTCGCGCGCACCGTCGATCGCATTGAGCGCCGCCGTCGGCTGCTGGTTGCGGGGGGCGGCGCGCTCGTGTCGTTTGCGATCCTTCGCACGATCGACGGCTATGGCGAACCTCTCTTGCGGGAGCATGATGGCGGAACGCTCGCGACGGTCATGAGCTTTCTCAACCTTACGAAATACCCGCCGTCCGCCGACTTCCTGCTGCTAACCCTTGCGATCGGGGTGATCCTGCTCGCCGCAATCGAGCGGATGCCGGCGCGGGTGACGACGGTATTGGCGGTGTTCGGATCGGCGCCGTTGTTCTTCTACATCCTGCATCTGTATGTCGTGCATGCGCTGAATAACGTGGCCGGATGGGTGCTGGGCGTGGACGGCACATTGGTGAGCGTCCCGAATGTGACGGCGCTCTGGCTGGTGGCGGGGCTGATCGCGGTGCCGTGCTGGTTTGCGTGTCGCAGCTTTGCCGCGTTCAAGCGTACCCGAACCGGTTGGTGGTGGCGGTACCTTTGATACCGGTGAGGACGATGCGCGCGTGATCGTCGCGCGCATCGTCCGAAGGGGTCAGATCAGACCTTCGTGCTGCATCGCCGTCTGCACCGATGGACGGCGCATCAGCCGGTCGCGGAACGCGGCAAGCTTGGCCGGCACCTCGATGTCGTTCTTCTGCGCCCAGAGCAGCATGACGAACAGATAGAAATCGGCGACGCTGATGTCCGTACCGAACAGGAAGTCGCCCTGCATCGTATCGGCGAGATAGGTCATCCGCTTGACGATCGTCTCCGCGGCCTTGGCCTTCTCGTCATCGCCCGCGCCGGAGAAGAACGGCTTGAAGCTCTTGTGGATTTCGGTCGAGATGAACGCCAGTGCTTCGAGCAGATGCGTATGGCCCATCGCGCCCGCCGGCTTCAGCGCGCTGTCCTGATGCGCGATCCAGTCGAGGATGGCGATGTTCTCGCTCAACGTCTCGCCCGAATCCAGCGTCAGCGCAGGAACATAGCCCTTGGGGTTTATCGCGGTGTAATCGGCGCCGCTCTCGGTCCGCTTGCCCTTCAGATCGACCTTCTCGTGTTCGAACGAGAGGCCGGCCTCGTGCAGCGCGATGTGGTCCGACAGGCTGCAGGCACCGGGCGAGTAATAGAGCTTCATCGTGTCTCTCCGTGTTGGACGGCTTGAACGCGCAGGATACTCATTGGCTGCCCGGGTGACTGCGGCCCGGTTGACGGTCGATCGCTTATTCGAGGTCGTCGTCGTCGATCATGACCACGTTGGCATTTGGCCGCTGGTCGGCGACATCGGCGCAGACGTCGAGGATCTCGTCGCTGAACCGTTCGAACAGCTCGAGCGCGTCGTTTTCGGGCTCATCGCCGCTCAGTTCGCGCAGCACGGCGTATTTGACCGCAAAATCGCGCTCGTCGCCGTCGATCTCGGCAGTGAACTCGACCTGTTGCGCGACGTCGTTGTCGGTGAGGCTGGCTTGGTCAACGGTAATACGGTTTGGCATGGCTCAACTCCTGGAAACGAGACGGCCCTGCCTAAGAGACTCGTCGCAAGCAAGGACTTCGCGATATCGTTTTCGCTTTGTCGCCTGCGCGACGCAAACATCGAATTGCACGCGGGCGGCCGAGACACGTGCTAATCGATAAAAGTTATGCCCGTCGCGAGACGGCAGGGCTGCGGGAGGGGCTGGGACACGATGATGCAGACGGAACTATCGGCGCGGTCCAACCGGCGGCTGGTCCGGCTTGTCACCGAGAGCCCGATCGCATCGGTCATCAGCGATCCGCGGTTGCCCGACAATCCGATCATCGCGTGCAACCAGGCGTTTTGCGACCTGACCGGCTATCCGGCGGCGCAGGTCGTCGGGCGCAACTGCCGGTTCCTGTCGGGCCCGGCGACCGAGCCGTGGCTGTCGGAGGAGATCCGGCGCGGCGTGCGCGCCCATACGCCGGTGCTCGTCGAGATCCTGAACTACAAGCGCAGCGGGCAGCCGTTCCGTAACGCCGTGCTGGTCGCCCCGATCTATGACGAGGAGGACCAGCTGCTGTATTTTCTCGGGTCGCAGGTCGAGATCGACGCGGGTGCCGCGACACCCTCGAGCATGCGCCGGATCCGCGCGGCTGAGATGGTCAAGGCATTGTCGCCGCGACAAGGGCAGGTGCTCAAGCGTGTCGCGCAAGGCCTGCTCAACAAGCAGATCGCGGCGGATCTGGGGCTCGCCGAGAAAACGGTGAAGATGCACCGCGCGATCCTGATGGAGCGGCTGGCGCTGCGGACGACCGCGGATCTCATCCGGCTGGCGGTCGAAGCGGGGCTTTGAGATATCGACCGATACGGACCAAGTTCCGTATCGCGGCTCGTCTCGCGGGGGCGTATTCAGGTTCTGGTCGTCACAGCGGCCGGGGCGCGGGGTGTACAGCCAACGCATCGCGTCCTGGGTGGAACTCCCTCCGATACCCTTCAAGGCCGCTGTGGCGCCATCATCGGGGGACGTGCGCCGATCAATCTCGGCTTGCGCTTCCCGCAACGAGGCTGGTTCTCCACGCGAGCGGGCCAGCCGCAGCAAGGCGATGGAGATCCCGATGGACATCATAACACCGTTCCAATTCTCGCTGGTCTATAACGCGTTCTCGTTCACGCTCGCGGCGATGGGCGCGGCGACCGCATTCCTGTGGCTCAGCCGAACGCAGGTCGCGCCGGCCTATCGCACCGCGGTGACGATCTCGGGTCTGGTGACCGCGATCGCGGCGTATCACTACCTGCGCATCTTCGAGAGCTGGAACGCCGCATATGTCCTGAAGGACGGCGTGCTCGCCGCGACGGGCTTCGCATTCAACGACGCCTATCGCTATGTCGACTGGTTGCTGACGGTGCCGCTGTTGCTGATCGAGCTGGTGCTGGTCATGCGGCTGTCGCCCGAACAGACGTCGTCGAAGACATTTCGGCTCGGGTTTGCCGCGGCGTTGATGATCGTCCTTGGTTATCCGGGCGAGATCGCCGCGGACATTCCGACCCGCGCGCTGTGGGGGACCTTGTCGTCGATCCCGTTCGTCTACATCGTCTGGGAATTGTTTCGCGGGCTGGGCGCTTCGATCGAGCAACAGCCGGTGGCCGCGCGCGATCTCGTCCGCCGTGCGCGTCTGCTGACGTTCGCATCATGGGGCTTCTACCCGATCGTCTACATGGCACCCTATGCAGGGCTGACCGGCGCGACCGCGACGACCGTCATCCAGCTCGGCTACACGATTGCGGATCTCGTCGCGAAGGCCGGCGTCGGCGTGCTGATCTTCATGATCTCGATGCGCAAATCGCAGGTCGAGGCGCATGGCGCGACGGTCCACGCCGAATGACCGATCTGTTCGGCGGCTGATGGGCGCCACACGCCTGATGCACCACCACCGTGTCCCGATCGGGCGCGGTGGTGTCGTGCGTGCCGCATTCTGGCTCGCGAGCATGTATCTGATTGCGGCGATCGCAGCCGGAATGCCGCTCGATGGACCGACCGCGACGGTGATCGCGACACTCGTTTTTGTCGTCGGCGGGATGCCGCACGGTGCCTATGACATCGCGTTGCTCGTGCAGGCAACGCGGCTAGCCGGCGGCGGGCTGTGCCTTGCGGTTGCGGGCTATGTTGCGGTGGCCGGGGTGATGGCGGTGCTCTGGCTGGTAGCGCCGGTGGCTGCGCTGATCCTGTTCCTGGGCGTAGCAGCCGTGCATTTCGGCGAGGATTGGACAATGCTCGACGAGCCGCTGCTCAAGGTCGCGGCCGGTGCCGCGATCATTGCCGCACCCGCGATCGGGCATCCCTCCGCAGTGTCGCACCTGTTCGTCGGTATGGCGGGCGGGGCGGGCGGCGACGTCGTCGCACGCGCGATGATCGCGGTGGCGCCGGTCGCGTTGCTCGTGACGGGGGTGGGAGTCGTCGTCGCCTGGCGTGGCGGCGCGCGTGAATGGGCAGGGGCGATGGCGCTGGCGATCCTTATGCTGATCGTCGCGCCGCCGGTTGCCGGGTTTGCCCTGTTTTTCGTGTTCCTGCACTCACCGCGCCATCTTGCCGAGGCGCGCGGCCTGTTGCGCGGTATGTCGCGGCGGGCGTGGCTGGTCACCGGGGGCGGCATGTCCGCGCTCGCGATCGGTGGTTGGCTGGTATTCGCGGCCAATGTCGCACGGTGGCTGCCAGCGGACCCGACCGCGCAGGCCTTTCAGCTCCTCGCCACGGTCGCGCTGCCGCATTTGCTGTTGTCGCACTGGCTGGAGCGGCGGCTCGGCCGCCAACCACACGCCTGAATCGGATTTACGCCGACCGCGCGCGCAGGTGGCTTTGCCTTGCCGACAGGAGGGGGAGGCAGGTGCGAGCTATTGCGGTGCGTCCGCTCCACCATCAGCTCGGGCGCCGTCTTCCCCTGGCGGGGAAGGAAGGGAATGGACCTAATCCGCGAGCATATGGTCCGCGAGCGACCGTCCCGACAACCATGCGCTTTCGATTCGCGGGGCCAACAGCCAGTCGCCCGCTGCGCCGATCCCGAGATCGGCATTCCACAGGCATCCGAGATCGGTCGCTACGGCGCGCGCATAGCGCCAGCGATGGCCTGCGCGGACGATCGGCGTCGGCATCGGTCCCGGGCACTGCTCCGCCAGTGCCGCGAGCAGATGATTGACGACGCTGTCGACCGGATCTTCCAGATGCGTCGTCGACCAGTCCGGAGTGGCTTGAACGACCCAGGCTTCGGGACCCTGGCGTGCAGGCTTGGCACTGTTGCGGGCGGCCCAGCCGATGATGCCGGCGTGTTTGACGATATCGTCGGCGATCGCGAGTGGCGCGGCGAACGCGAACATTGCGGTCCAGCACGGCGATGCGTGGCAACCGCGAGCCGCGTTCGCCAAGACCGGGTCATGATCGGCGAGCAACGGCGCGGCCTGCTCTGCGGGCACAGCAAGCACCACCGTGTCGAACGGCTCCGTCGCGAACGGCGCGATGTGCCAGCCCGCACTATCATGGCGGAGCGCCGTGACCTGATGCTGCCAGCGAACGTCGGTCCGGTCGGCGAGATGCTTGACGATCATGCTCATGCCGGGCGTGCCGACCCAGGCATCGTCACCTGCGGCAGGCCAGGGTGCGACCACGCCAGCCGCCTCCCACGCGCCGATCGCGGCGGCGAAGCCGGGATCGCGCGCGGTCAGATATTGCGCGCCATGATCGAACGCGGCGATGCCCGCTAGCGTCTCGATCCGCCGGGTCGACATCCTACCGCCGGCACCGCGCCCCTTGTCGAACAGCGTCACCCGGTGGCCGGCATCCTGCAAGCGCAGTGCGCAGGACAGGCCGGCAATCCCGGCGCCAACGATCGCAACTTTCATGACGTTCTCCCGATACGCGCGGCCACGGGTCGCATGAACGTGTCCTGCTTCCACCGCAACGCCGGTGCGCCGCCGATCCGCGCCGACCGCGCACCAAGTTGATATCGATCACCGCCGGGAGGTCAGAACTCCTTGCGCAGCAACAGCCCGGCATAGCGTTTGTCGTCGCGCGGTACGAACCGGACGGTGCCGGCAAACGTGCCCGCGGTGAGGAACGACGAATAGGACGCGTTGGTCAGGTTTTTCACATAGGCGCGAAGCTGCCACCCGGACGCGTCGCTCAGCACGGCGACACTTGCGTTCCATATCGCATAGGACGGCTGGATCGTGCTTGGCGTTTCGGACAGCGCATATTGCACCTTGCTGCTGAACGTCACGTCGGTCTGCAGTTCTAGCGCCAGCGTATCGGTCAGCCCGAACTTGTACGCCGCATTCTCGTACAGCTTGATCTTCGGCGCATAGGGGAGCGGCTGACCGTCGATGTTGCAGCTCGTCGGTGCGCCGGTCGGGCAGAGGAAATTGCGTACCGTCGCATCGGTGTAAGCGGCGGAGATATCCAGCGTCAGACCCTTGGTCGGGCGCAGCGTCACGTCTGCCTCGACCCCGCGCGAGCGGACCGAGCCGGCGTTGATCAGCCGGCTGACCTGCGCGCCCGCGACGACGTCGTTGAAGCTTGCCTGATAGCCGTCGAAGTTGGTCGTGTATGCGGCCAGACTGTAGCTGAAGCTGCGATCCGACGTGCCGCCCTTCAGCCCGACCTCGTAGGAATTGGACGTCTCCGGGCTCAGCGGCACTTCGTCCAGCGGCGTCGTCGCATTCAACGACCGCATGTTGAAATACACGTTATATGCCGGACCCTTATAACCGTGCGAATAGGTGAAATAGGTCTGCGCGTGCGCGCCAAGATCATACTGGAGCCCGAGGCGATAGCTGTCGCCGCGCTTGTCGATCCCGCCTGTCGCGTTGTGGTACGCGCGGACGCCGGGCCGGTCCAGCGCCGCTGCGCCGGTGTCGAGCGGATCCGCGGTCGAGGTGCGGACGTGATAGAAATCCAGGCTGTCCCAGGTCGAGCGATAGCCGGCGATACCGCGGAATTTCGGTGTGAAATTGACGTTGGCCTCACCGAACAGCGCGTAATTGTCGTTGACGATGCCGTAGTTCGCCACGCCGGTCGTGCTGGATTGCGCGCCACCGGCCGCAAGCGAGGTCAGCGTGCGCTGATAGCGTTCGTCGGTCGTGGCGTGGAGGTAATAGGCGCCGACGACGTAATCGATCAGCCCGCCCCTGGGAGACGTCAGCCGCAGTTCCTCGGAGAATTGCTTGGTATTGACGCTGCCCGCATCCTGCCCCGACGGGAAGACGGTCGAGAGCGCAGCGACGCTGTCATAGTCCTGCCGCTGGTTATTGAGCCACTGTCGCCAACCGGTGATCGAGGTAATGTGGTAGTCGCCAAGCGCCAGTTCGCCGGTAAACGATCCGCCGTAATTCTCGTCCTTCACGTCGGTGATCGAATTGTTGTTGGTCCGGCGATTGCTCGCCCCCGCGACGATCCCGCTTGCGCCGAGCGCAGCGGCGAGATCGGGAGAATTGGTGACGACGCCGGTCGGATAGGCGGTGCGGCTGGTGGCGGCATAAACGCTGGTCGGCGTCGTATCGTGCGAATTGAGATAGTCGCCGATGATCGTGAGCTTCAACGCGTCGGCCGGAGTCACGACGAGCTTGCCGCGCGCGCCGTAACGCCGATACCCGTTGACGTCCTTGCCCTGCGCGACGTTGCGGACGTTGCCCTTGAAGTCGTCGTACAGACCGCCGATCAGCGCCTGCACCTTGCCGGGGGCGAGCGCGCCGGAGATGCCCGCCTTGATCCGATATTCCGCGTCGGACGTAAGGCCCGCTTCGCCGAACGCGCGGAACGCGTCGGTCGGGTTGCGGGTAACGATGTTGACCACGCCGGCCGAGGCATTCTTGCCGAACAGCGTGCCCTGTGGTCCGCGCAACACCTCGATCCGCTCGACCTCACCGAGATCGAGCGTCGATTGGCCGGGGCGGGTGAGGACGACGCCGTCGAGCACAGTCGACACCGAGGGCTCGACGCCCGGCGAGGTCGTGATCGTGCCGACGCCGCGGATGAAGATCGTGCGATCCTTGTTCGACGCACCGCTGCGGAAGCCGACCGACGGTATCGTCGCGGCGATATTCTCGACCGTGTTCAACTGGCGTTCGGCGAGCGACTGGCCACTGACCGCGGTGATCGCGATCGGCACCGACTGGAGCGTCTCGTTGCGATAGCGCGCTGTGACGATGACGTCGTCGCTTTCGGCCGCCGGGGCACTGGCCGCAGCGGCCGGAGCGGGCGCGTCCTGCGCGATCACCGGCGTCGCGAGCGCGGTGCTGGCGAAAAGCGCGAGGCTGAGACGCTGAGTGCGTGGGTCGAACATGGTTTCCCTCCCGAAATTATAGCGTCTTTTAATTCCCATTCGTGCGATGGGTATAAAGAATGACATGCAGGCCTGTCGTGAGAGCTTTAGCGGGCCTCGACTGGCCGCAGCACTGGCAACAACACATGGATCCAGCCGACAGCGAGCAGGTAGGAGAAGCTCGCGAACAGGAACAGCGGGAGATACCCGAGCCCGGCGGTCAGGACGAGTCCTGCAACCTTGGCGATAACCATGCCCCCGACATTGCCGCTGAACGACCCGAACGCGGTGACGCGGCCGAGTTTGTCCTGTGGCACGACGTCGGCGATCAGCGCGAAGAGATTGGTCGAAAATGCCTGATGTGCAGCGAGCGTGAGCGCCATCAGTCCGATCGTGACTGCGTAGCTGCCCGCATAAAGCACCAGCGGGATCGGCAGGACGCAGAGCGCGGCGACCAGCAATATGCCTTTGCGCACCGCATTGACGCTGTAGCCGAGGCTCAGCAACCGCGTCGAAACGCCGCCGCCGAGCAGCGACCCGGCCGCCGCGCCACCATATGCGATCGCCAGCGGCACACCGAGCGCGACGCCGCTCAGCCCATATTGCCGGTGGAAGAAATCAGGGAGCCAGAACAGGAGCAGCCACCACGTCGCATCCGACAGGATTTTCGCGCCCGCGACCGCCCAGGTCTGGCGGTTGCGTAGGATCGGGCCGTAAGCGGTGGGCGGCGTCGCGTCCGTTTCGACCGGACGTTCGAGCGGAACGGATGGGGAGAAGCGTACGCGGCGCGTCGCGATCAGCCAGACCGCGGCCCATACCAGCCCCAGCCCACCCGCCGCGACGAACGTCCCGCGCCAGCCGACCACGAGCGCGACACTCGGGATCGCCAACGGCGCCAGGATCGCGCCGATGCTGTTGGCGGCATTGGTCGCGCCGAACCCGCTTGACCGCCAGTTCTTCGGCAACACCGACGCGATCGTCTTGATTCCCGTCGGCGTTCCCATCGCCTCGGTCGCGCCGAGGCTGACGCGGATCATCACGAATTCGGTCATCGACCGCGCCCAGCCATGCGCCATCGCCGCGATGCTCCACGCCGCGACGCCGATCGGGTTCGCCCATTTGACGCCGAGCTTGTCGACAATCCACCCGGTGAACAGGAACGCGAACGCTGCCCCGCCCTGGAACCACGCCGCGAGCGTCCCATAATCGTCGTCGCTCCAGCCGAGATCGGCCGCGATCGTTGGCTTCAGGACGGAGATGATCTGGCGATCGACGAGATTGAGGATTCCTGCGGTAACGACGAGCGCGAACAGGAGTGCGCGCGCGCGGGCGCTGAGTTGTGCGACGGTCTTGGTAGGCTTGATCATAAGCGTCTAGCATGGACGACCCGAGCGCAGAGGCTAGCCAGTTTCTCTTCGCCGACCCGGTTATTTGGTTGCAGCGGAGGAGGGGCTCGCACGCCCTGCGTTACCGCGGATTTGCCTGGACCTCCCGCTCACGCAAGCATTTTTCCCCCCGAAGCCGGGAATCCGGACTGACTCCCGCGTTGGCCGGAGAACAGGGTTCGCGGGCGCTGTACGTAGTCCTTAACGTCCTCGAATTAGGGCCCGGCCTTCGCTGGAATGGCACAATTGGCGGGGGGCTCGCTAAATAATCAGCGGCCCGTGCTCGATCCGCGGCAGTACATGCCGCGCGAATAGATCCGCCTCCGCCGCATGCGGATACCCCGAAAGAATAAACGCATCGATTCCCTCGGCCCGGTACGCGTTCAGTTTCGCCAGGACCTGATCCGGATCCCCGACGATCGCAGCGCCGCACCCCGACCGAGCACGCCCGATCCCGGTCCAGAGGTTCGCCTCCGCATAGCCGTCTTCGGACCCCTCGCGCAGCTCGGCCTGACGTCGCACGCCAGCCGACTGCGAGTCCAACGACCGCTCCCGGATCGCGCGACCCTCGGCATCGTCGAGCTTCGACAACAGCCGATCGGCAGCCCCCCGTGCCTCCGCCTCGGTGTCGCGCACCACCACATGCACGCGGTAGCCGAACCGCAACGTCCGGCCATACTCGGCTGCACGCGACCGCAGATCGGCGATGATCGCCCGCACCGCATCCATCGTATCCGGCCACATCAGGTACACGTCCGCGTTGGTCGCCGCCGCGTCGCGCGCAGCGTCGGACAGCCCGCCGAAATATAGTGCCGGGCAGGTCCCGGACACCGTCGTCGTTCGAGGCGGATCGACCTTCAGCTTCCAGAACTCGCCATCATGATCGAGCGGCTTGCCGTCCAGCAACGTCCGCAGGATATGCATCGCCTCGACCGTTCTCGCGTATCGCGGCGCGCTCTCAAGCTTCTCACCCGGCAGGTCGCTCGAGATGATGTTGATCGCCAGCCGCCCGCCGAGCATCCGGTCGATCGTCGCGATCTGGCGCGCGAGTTGTGGTGGCCAGCTCTCGCCGATCCGCACCGCCATCAACAGCCGCAACCGCTTCAGCATCGGCGCGATTCCCGCGGCGAACGCGGTCGTGTCGATCCCCAGCGCATACCCCGACGGCAGCAGGATGTTATCGTAGCCTGCGGTCTCGGCCTGCATGACGATGTCGCGGCAATGCTCCCAGCTCGACTTGAGCGCTTCGTCGGGCACGCCGAGAAATTCGTA
Source organism: Sphingomonas sp. Leaf38 (assembly GCF_001421825.1). Classification (NCBI taxonomy): domain Bacteria; kingdom Pseudomonadati; phylum Pseudomonadota; class Alphaproteobacteria; order Sphingomonadales; family Sphingomonadaceae; genus Sphingomonas; species Sphingomonas sp. Leaf38. The sequence continues at coordinate 1,350,104 of NZ_LMLD01000011.1, forward strand.
GTCGTCGTCGCACAGCGCGGAGAACCAGCTGATCTCGCACGGCAGCAGGTCGCTCATGGAAGGTTCTCACCCATCCCGGCCTGCAACACCGCATACCATTCGGCGCGTGTCCACTCGACCTTGTAAGCATCGGCCGACGCCGCGATCCGCGCCGGGGTCTGCGAGCCGACGATCGGAATGATCCGTGCCGGATGCGCCATGATCCACGCGAGCGTCGCGGTCGCTGCATCGACGCCGCAACGCGCGCCATGCTCGGCGAGCAGCCTGGCCGCGGGGTGCTCGCCCTGCGCCAGCCGGCCGCCGCCTAGGGGCGACCACGCCATCACCGCAACGTCGTGTTGCATCGCCTGGTCGAGCGTCCCGTCAAACAGCGGCGCCGTGCGCAGCGGCGAGAACTCCGGCTGCGTGCTCACGATGGGCTGGCCGAGAAACGACTGCAACGCATCGAACTCGTCACGGCTGTAATTCGATACGCCTATGCTGCGGATCTTGCCCGCCTCGATCATTCGGGTCAGCGTTTCGGCGACTTCCTGCGGATGCGTCAGGAAATCGCGGCGGTGGATCTGGTACAGATCGACCTGCTCCACACCCATCCGCGTCAGCGACGCCTCCAGTGCATCGCTGAGATACGGTGCGCTCGAATTATACGGGATGCCGGGCCGGATGCCCGCCTTGGTCGCGATCACCATCTGCGCGCGCAAGGACCGATCCTCCGCCAGCGCGCGCCCGAACAGCGCCTCCGCCGAGCCGAACCCGGCTGGCACGTCGCAGCCATAGATGTCGGCGGTGTCGAAGAAATTGATCCCCGCCGTCTGCGCCGCTTCGATCATCGCGCGGACGGGCGCAACCTCTCCGGCCAGCCGCCACATGCCCCAGGCTATCGGCGAAACGAAGATTTCGCTCTTGCCGAGCGGGCGGAGGTCGTTGGAAAGGCGGATCGTCGTCATAACGACGGCTCATGGCATAGGGATAGTCAGCTTGGTAGCCACGATCAGATACGGCGTCGTCGGAACGGGCATGATGGGCGTCGAACACATCCGGAACCTGGCGATCCTGCCGGGCGCCGAGATCGTCGCGATCGCCGACCCGGTCGCGGACTCGATCGGCTGGGCGACCGCGGCATTGGGCGACCGGGCCGCGGGTGTCGCACGGTTCGATTCGGTCGAGGCGTTCGCCGCCGCCGCGGAGGTGGATGCGATCGTCATCGCCTCGCCCAACAACACGCACCGCGCTGTGCTCGATCGCCTGTTCGACATGGATGCCGCCATCCTCTGCGAGAAGCCGCTGGCCACGACGATCGACGACGCGCGCTGGATCGTCGAGCGCGCCGCTGGTCATGCGAAGCCATTCTGGACCGGCATGGAGTACCGTTTCATGCCCCCCGCCGCCGCGTTCATCGACCAGGTGCACGGCGGGCGCGTTGGCCGCCTCCAGATGCTCTCGATCCGCGAACACCGCTTCCCGTTTCTCCCCAAGGTCGGCGACTGGAACCGCTTCTCGCACAACACCGGCGGCACCATGGTCGAGAAATGCTGTCATTTCTTTGATCTGATGCGGCTGATCGTCGGCGCCGAAGCCGTGCGGGTGTATTGTTCGGGCGCGATGGATGTGAACCACCTTGACGAACGCTATGACGGCCAGCGTCCCGACATCATCGATAACAGCTATACGACTGTCGACTTCGCCAATGGCGTGCGGGCGATGCTCGACCTCAGCATGTTCGCCGACGGCGCCGAGGATCAGGAGGCGATGTCCGCGACCGGCGACGCCGCGCGGCTCGACGTGCGGATTCCCGCGGGCGAATTGGTCTATTCCCCACGCGTCGGCTTTCTCAACCCGAAACAGGTCGAGCGGTCCCATGTCGCCGTGGACCCGGCGGCCAAAGCCGCCGGCTCGCACGAAGGTGCGACCTATTACCAGCACGCGGCCTTCGCCGCTGCGGTGCGCGGTGAAGGGCAGGTCCAGGTCACCGCGGAAGACGGCCTGCGCGCCGTCGCGATCGGCACCGCTGCCGAGATCAGCGCCCGCGAACACCGCGTCGTGACGATGACGGAACTCGGGTTCTAGATAGGGGGCAAAACCGGGCCGTCGAATTGCGGATACGCGTGTCCTCAATTGGAAGGCCCGTCGCCGAGGTCCGGAGCAAGGGAACGGTGTTGATTGGCCCTGCGGTTTTCAACCACCCCACCGCAAGTGGGGTCGGCGTGTCGTCATGCGACACAACGACACTGCAATCGGCTTAGCGAAGACCGGTGTCCAGCGCAGGAGAGCGCAAACCGATCGCGGTTATCGGGGATAAATGCGGCGTTGACTGAAGGCGCGGACGATATGTCACCGTGCTTTTGGTGCCCACGGACACCGCAAGCATCCCGTGAGCGATAGCTGCTGAGATAGGTCTTCGTCAGCCGCGGTCGGGCACCGGCCTATGCTGTTCGTGCCGATATCGGTCTGAGATGTGCCCGGATGCAGCACTCGCTGATCGTCAACGAACATGATTGTCGCAAAGGAGGCAACGCCGATCGAGTTGGCGAACAATCCTCCGGTAGGAGACAGCGTCATCCTGGATGATCGGTTTGCCAGTTTCGGCCTGCCGATCCATGACACTCGAACTGACCGACACGCTACCGCTGGCTGTAGCCGGTCCGAGATTTTTGAACCGTCATTTCACTAGCGCGGCCCGAAAGGCTTTGCTAAGCGACCTCACCGCAGGCACCCGTAGCTCAGCTGGATAGAGCGCTGCCCTCCGAAGGCAGAGGCCACTGGTTCGAATCCAGTCGGGTGCACCAAAATTCATTTTATATCCCCTGATTTCAATGCTTTAGCAGCATCTTTGGCTAACCTTTCCGCGAGGTTAGCCAAAAGTTTGATTGCGGCAGTGTCTGAAAGCGTGCGCTGGTCGGCCGCGGCGGTGTAGCGCGCGACCTCGCTGTCGGTCGTGTGACCGGTCCACGCTTTGATCTCTTGGTTCGAGCAGCCAGCCTCGGCGAATCGGCGTGCCGCGGCTTTGCGCAGGCCGTGGGCCGAGCAGTTCGGCAAGCCGGCCTCGTCGCACCACTGGCGGAATTTGTTGCCGAAGCCTTTCACCGAGAACTGCTTGCCGAATTCCGTTACGACGAAGATCGCGCCGACTGTCGGCGTCGCTAGGATCGATTCCGCCAGGCCCGGCATGATGGGCAGCGAGACGAAGACCTTTGTCTTTTCCTGGGTGAGTTCGAGGCGCGTATCGCGGACGCTGGCCGGTCCCATTTTCCGCGCATCACCGCCGCGCTGGCCGGTCCAGATCATCAGATCGAAAGCCAAACGCGCGATGGTGCCAACCGGATGTTGGCGCTCGTATGCGGCAGTTTCTTGCTCGGTCCAGCTATGGAACCCGCCACCGCTGACCTTGAAAGGTCGCGTGACGATGACCGGGTTGCTGCCAGCCATGCCGATCCGCATCGCGAACTTCATCAGCGCCGAGAGCCGCTTTCGAAGCATGTTCGCCGACGTTCGATGCGGCAGCAACTCGGCAAGCATCGCCTCGACGTGTCGCGGTTGCAGCTCGCGCACCATGATCTCGCCATAGCGCCGTCCCTTGCGGGTCCGTGCGCGCCAACGTTCTAGCGTGCCCCGATAGACGACGCGGGTTCGTTCGCCCGGATCGAGAAAATCGGGCGAGCGGTAGTAGCGTGACAGCAGGTCGTCGAACGTGCCAACCACAGCACGATTGGCGCCGGCTTCGATTTCAGGGGCGCTGACGCCGTCATTACAGGCGCGCAACTCCGTCAGGAACGCCTCGGTCCCTGGATCATTCTTGAAATAGTAGGTGACGAAACCCGTCGGGCGATACCGATAGTGGGCCTTCCCATGTCGGTCGCGGAATGTGCTGACGTGCTTTGGCAGCCAACGCCGTTTCACGCGAACATCTCGTCCAGGCTATTGGCGCCAACTGGCAACACGCCAGCGCCCGTCGTAACGATGATCCGGCCGGGCTCGATCTCTACGCGCACCGGAACACCGACCTTCTCCGCGGCGCGAAGAACACGGGCTAGATCCGCCTGCCGGACAAGGGCTCTGGCGCTCATGCTGCTATCCCCAAGTCAGTCAGACCCGGCTGTTTTGCTGAGGGAGAGATGGCTTGCGACACGACGGCGCGCAGTTTCTGCGCATGAGCCAGGAATCGCTTTGCCCGCTCTTCTAGACCACGAGCCGCTGCGATTATGTCAGCATCACATGCGCCGCGCTCTCCACCGATCTTGTAATTCAGATTGCGGACCGTGATACAAAGTTCGTCGGCGAGCCGGCCTTTGCCGAGCAATCCAGCTGCAGTGTCCAGGCCCATCATACGAGGGACCTCAATCGGAAATGCGACCTGTTCCCGATTTGAGGAACAGGCCGTTGACTGTGTGCATGGCTGAGGATGGCGGGCTGCAGAGGGAGCGGCGCTGAACATCATACGAGTCCTGTGGTGGAAGGTGCTGCAGGCCCGACGCCACCTCGAGGTCTTGTAGAGAGCGTCTCAACAAGACCGCCGAGAGTGTCAGAACATGGGCCGCGGGCGTCGTTTGATCGGGTGCAAATCGGCGGCGAGGCAAAGGAGTGCCTGCCCGTCGTCGAAGCGAACCGAGGCAAAGGTCTTGCGTACGGCGAGGACGTCGCACTGTTTTCCGGTCCGGCCGAGCCCTTGGAATAGGGCGCGGTCGCCAAAGCAGACTGCGACGTCGCCCACGTCACGAGTGCGCCGCTTCGGCGAATGGCCTGGGGGGCAGGGGGGTGTGCCCGGGCTCGACATTGCCGAGTGCCAGCAGGCAAATCCGGGTCCATTGCGTCGCGAGCGTCGCAACGAGGACGCCGACTGCCGTTGCGCCGGCGCTGCCGAATACGGCCAGGGCAGCACCTTGGAGGATGTCCTGCATCATCAGCCCCGACGATCCTGAACTCGGGCGGCGAGCATGATGATGGCGATCGGAACCTAGATCACCGCGAAGGCGACCGCACAGATGATCTTGATCGCCCGGCGCTGGCGCATGCGGCGTTCGGCACGGGCGTGGCCGATTGTGACTGCGCCCATCACTGATGCACCGGAACGGCTGGCAGGCCGACGCAGCGGGTGCAGGTTGCCAAGCCCTGCCAAGCGCAGGTGTGGGTTCCGTCGCCGCCGACGCACGAGTCCCATTCACTACATTCGCAGCCGCGGCAGATGCGGGGGTGCTGGGCAACGGGCGTGTCGCGCAGCTGCATGTAAACGTCGACATCGATTGGGAAAGCATCGGCGAAGGCATCGATCGTTGCGCGATAGCGCGCCGTGCTGCCCTCAGTTTCGAGGAGGCAGACAAGCGCCCTCGCATGGGACTGGTTATTGGCCGAGATCCGCAGCGCGACGGCATCGATCGACAGCCCAGCCGCCTTGCGACGAAGCTGGAGATATGCGGCCGGGCTGAGCGGCGAAGCTACCGTTGGCGCCGCGCGACGGAGTTCAGTTGGCATCGCGGAATGGATCATTCGGGAATCCTTTCAGACAAGGGGGTGGCGTTTCCGGAAGCGGGGGCTCTCGGCGTGGGTAGGTTCCGTCGACGGGGACGCGGCCGAGGCCGCGGCGAATCAGGTGGGCATGAGCGATGCGATCGCGGCGACTAGGCCGTGATCGTCGTTCGCCGGGGTTGGGTGATCATCGTTGGCCGGCCGTTTCGACCACGCCCCGAAAGGGAGGCGGACATCCTCGCGCGCGATGTCGCTGGGCCGGATCGTGCGGATCACGCTGAGCTGTGCGACAAAGGTATGGCCGCAATCGTCGTTTGTGCAGCTGAGCCGCAGCTCGCGCACCATGGGCGTGATCTCGGTGCTGTCGCGCACGATCGCCTTATTCTCGCAATGCGGGCAGGCGATTGCAGGCAGTCTGGTAAGCGTCCGTCTCGTCATTGTAGGCCCCCGGCTATCCCCGCCCGCGACGACGCGCCGAGAGGGAGGAAACTTTTCAAGCGCCGCATCAGCCGACCGGTGCGGCTGTACGCCTCTTCGGTCTCGGCTAGGGCACGAAGCACGTCGCGAGCCGTCGCGCCGGGCAGCGTGACGGCGATCGCCGCAGAAAGAGCATCGCCATACTCGCGCGCCACGTCGGCGAGATCCTCGGCCAGGGCAAGGCGGCAGGCGATCACCTGGGATACGCGAATCTCTAGAAGGGCGGCGTAAGTATCGAAGAATGGAGCCCCGTCTCCGCCATGGGCGCGGTGAGCGGTATCAAGGCGCAGAGCCTGCTCGATCGTCGGCAGCTTCCCTGTCGATGAGTCGGACCATTTGCGAACTAGGCTGTCGGAGCGCGTCACCACCTTGCGGGCACCCGCGAAGGTTAGGGTCCCCGCAATGCGCGTCATCGCGTCAGCCCATGTTACCGGGGTGCGTAGCTTCGTCATGCGCGAGCCTTCCAGTGCAAAAGGACGCCCCGATAGTACGCGACGGTCGGGCCGCCAGGGCCTACGGACCCAGATGCATCGTCAACAGGGAGAGAATTCGACGACAAATCCGCAGGATAGATGTCTGGACGCAATAGGTGTTTCGAAACTCCAGTCGCTGCCTCAACGGCAAGGCAATATTCTGCAGGTAGGCGCTTGCTGCTTTGAAGCCATTTCCAAACCGCGGTTTGTGAAATCCCACAGACGCGCGCTAGCGCAGACTGCGAACCTGCTCGGGCCACTGCGGCCTGAAGCGATTCATAGGGCGTGGCGTTCAAGCTCATAACCCCAGCTACAACCATAGGCATAGAACCGTCAACGGCAAAAAGCAGATCGATATCTACAACCCAAGCTGTAGCTCTGTGCCGTGTTGAACGCAGAACGCCTTAGAGAACGCATGGAGGCGCTCGGCCTCAGCCAGTCAGAGCTGGGACGGCGCGTCGGTATCTCCCAAACCTCCGTCTATAAGTTGCTCGTGGGATCCGCCTCGGGTTCAAAGCATCTGCATGTCATAGCCCGCGCGTTGGGCACGACGCCGGCTTATCTGTCCGACGAGACTGACGATCCGAGCGAGGGCGCCGTGCCGCCTCCTACTGAACGCGACATCGCCGAACATCTCGACCTCGTTCCCATCGCAATGGTCGACATGGCCTATGGCATGGGGGCGACATTCGCCGACGACCGGATCGGCGTCGAACTCGTTCACTTCCCAAAGGTTTGGGTCGATCAACTCACGCACAGCGCGCCCGCTAGCCTCGCCTGGGCGCGTGGCAAGGGTGACTCGATGGCGCCAACGATCAATGATGGCGACATGGTCTTGATCGACCGTTCGGAACGCCGGGTCGAGGATCAGGATCTGATCTGGGCTTTCACGATCGGCGACATGGCCATGATCAAGCGCCTCCGCATCCGCGGGGACAAGGTCACTATTCTCTCCGACAACAGCGAAGTGCCAGCCGACACGGCGCACCCCGACGAAATCAACATCATCGGCCGCATCACTCGCGTGGTGAAGCCAGTTTGACGCGAGTGTCATTATTATCGATTTGACTGATCAAAACGATTTGACCTTTTATCGCGCGGTTTCGAGCTTAATTTTCGTCGCGTAGCCGCGGTCGCCAAGGCTGTGTGACACCTCGCCGACGACCCACGCCACCGCGTCGATCTCAGTCTTGTAACCGAAGATGGTTGTCTTCTGCTCGGGCGAGATATCCGGCCGGCCGAGCGCAAGGCTGAGATCCAGCGACACCGGCTCGCGTCGCACGCGGCTATGCGCGGCGTTCGCCGCGGCGCTCGCGTCTTCCTCGCTGCCGTACACGCGTGATAGCTTCCTCGCACCGTTCGCCTTGCCGGCAGTGAACGTCTCGCGCTTGCCGCCCTTCCGATCGTGCCATGTGGCAGACACGCCGGGGACGTCGTCGCGTTTCTGCCGACTGAAATTGTGGCTGTCGCCGTCGCGCCGCCGGATCGTCAGGGCCGGCAGCGAGCGGCCGGCCGGCGTTTTGCCCTCGCCAATCCGGGAAAGTATCAGGTGGCCGCTCTTGATGGTGGCGACGGCGTCCAGCTCACGGCCGAGGCGTCGTAAGAATGCAAGATCGCTTTCGCGGCTCTGCGCCTTTGCCGTCACTGTGATCGACGCCAGAGCGGGCGCGCAGCTGGGTTTCAGGCCGTGGTGCGCCGCGATCTCGTTGACGACCGCGCCAAGCGTCGTGCCGTGCCAGCTCTTTTCGCGCCTGGTCTTCAGCTCGCTGGTAAAGTCGACCGATCGCGCGCGGATCGTGATAACGTCGGGTGGACCGGAATGCGCGACCTCGTCGACCTTGAAGCTGCCCTTGTCGACAAGGCCCGGCGTCACGTCGGTGCCCTGTTTCCAGCCGAGCTGGACGTTCAGGATCGCGCCGGTTTTCGGCAGTGCCAGGCGTCCGTCCGCGTCGGATAGAACGATGTCGAGCTGGTCGGCGGACTCGCCGCGCTTTTCCGATAGCGACAGCGAGATTAGCCGTTTGCGGATCCGCCCGTCGACTGCGGCGACGTCCTGCTGCAGCGTGCCAGTAAGATCGGTGCCGTCGAGCGTGATCCTAAAATCAGGAATGTTGGAGATCATGCTGGTGCCACGTCGTCAACGCGCAACAGGTCGATGCTGAACTCGATCTTGCGCGGGCGCCCATCTGGGCCGAGTTCCTTCAGGCCTTCGTCGATCCCCTGAATAACGAACGCGCCATAGACCTGGCCGGCGCCGTCGACCACCGACCAAGCGTTGCCGGTATCCGCCATGTCGCGCAAATCGTCGAGTGACGCGCGGCCGTCGCTGAGTTCGGCATGCGCGACGCCGCGGAGCGAGATCGTATCAGCGCCAACGCCCACGAATTGGGTCGCATCGCGCGCGCCGACCCGTTGGGACGTCGCGTGGATCCACGACGAGCGGTGCTGCAGCTCGTCGTGGACTATGGTCGAGATTGCGAACGGGAACAGGCCGATGGCTAACAGCATGACGTCACTCCCAATCCGGCCGGTCGGCGAACGCGGAACGACCGTTCGCCGAATCCCTCCGCTTAATGTCATCCAGCTTGCGCTCGAGCAGCTCGACAAGCTTTGCTTCGTCCATGCCGGGGGCCGCATGAAGATGGATCTCGTATCGCGCCGTCGCGCCGACCGATGCAACCAAGCGCATATTCTGCGGCCCGCCCGCCGGCACTCCTGTCGCCATGGCGGGCAGCGCGGTGCCGACCGCGATCGCCGTGGTCATCCGCCGGGATAGTCGGTCGAGGCGGCGGACGGGCTCGCCTGCACCGCCATCGATGCCGTTCGACAGACCCTGCATCATGAATCCGCCGAAGCCTGCGAACACGCGGCTTGGCGAGTGGATGCCGAGCTTGGTCTTGAACCAGTTCGCGGCCGACGACGCAGCACCAACGATCGTCGCCTTCAGCTGCCCCAGCATACCGGTGATACCGTTGATCATCCCGGTGATCATATTGCGGCCGAACTCGCCGAAGCGGCTGGGAAGCGAAGCAAACCACCCGAGCGCGCCGTTGACGATCGCCTTCAGCCCGTTCCACAGGCCGGCAAACCAGCCGGTGATCGCGCCCCAATGGCTGTAGATCAGGTATGCGCCGACCGCGAGCAGCGCGATACCGGCGACGATCGCAGCGGCGATGCCGATGATCGGGAGCAAGGCCATTTCGGTGTACGTCGCTGCAGCCGCGAACATATACATCGGGCCGACGATGCCGGCGAGTGCGATGGCGCCGATGCCAAGCACGACGAACAGCGCCGAAAGCCCGCCGGCGGTCAGCACGATCGCGCGCGTCAGCGCCGGGTGACGCTGCGACCAGTCTGCGAGCCGGCTGGCGAACGCACCTGCGCGACCAAGCACCGCGTTGACCGTCGGCATCAAGGTGTTGCCGAGCGAGATCGCGAGCGCCGCGGTGTTGACCTTCAGCGCCTTTGTCTGCTCTGCCGAGTCCTTCATGCGGTCGGCGAAGTCGGTATCCGTGACGCCGTTCGCTGCGAACGCCTTGGCGCGGATCGCGCGGTATTCCTTCAAGTTCTGGATGATCGGCCGTAGGCCCTGCTGCACCTGGCTGTCTTCAAAAAGGAAGCCGAGCTTACCGAGATCTCCGCCAGTCGCCTTTTTGGTCAGCTCGGCAATCGCTTCGAGCGGCGTCTTACCCTCGGCATACGCCTTTTTCAGAGACTTTGGGAGATCGATACCGAATTTCGAGAACGCTTTGATGGTCGCCGGTGACGCGATCTTCTGGATGATGTTCGACACGTTGGTCGCCGCCGACGCCGAATCGCCTGAACCTTTGCGGGCAATCTGCAGGGCTGCGGCGAGATCCGCGACGGCACGCGTGCCCTTCTGGCCGAGCGCCTGATACCCAGCGGTCAGCGACGGGAACGCGCTGGCCATATCCTTGATCTCAAAGGCACCGTCTTTGCCCGCTTGCGCCATGATATCGATCACGCGACTGGTCTGCTCGATCGGCACTTTCAGATTGTCGTTGGCTGCGAATGCCGCAGCCGAAAGGTCGGCAATTTCTGCCTTGTACGCCGTTGCGGCGCGGCCGATGGGCTTCATCATCTCCGTGGCCTTGGTCGGATCGAGCCCGAATCCCGACAACGTATCGACGCCTTTTTGCAGGTCGGCAGGCATCTGGTTGGCGGCGCGCGACGCGACCAGCAAGCTCGCGCCCATCTTGTCGGCCTGCGCCCTCGTCAGGTTCGCCTTCTGGGCGATATCGGTCATGCCCGACTGGAATTCCTGCGCCTGTTCGATCCCGCGGAGGATCGGCCGCGCCATCACCATGCCGGTCGCGAGTGAGGCGGCACCCCCCGCGGCGATGCCCGTTGCCATGCCCTGTCCGCGCGTGAAGCGGTCACGCGCCGCGCCGAACCGGCGCTGGCGATCGGATGTCTGCTCCAACCGCCGCGACTGCTCCTGAAGCTCGCGGTTCGTATCAGCAGCATGGTCGCGTAGCTCGCGTTCGTGACGCCCGAGATCTGCAGTCGACACGCCGGCAGCGCGCAACCGATCCCGAAGCGTCTGAAGTTCGCGCGATTCGGCATCGTGCTGCCGGGTAAGCTGCTGGGCTTCGCGCTTCGCCCGTTCGAACTCGCGCGACAGTGCGCGGGCCGGGTTCTCGGTCTGCTGCATCTCGCGGGCGAGCGCGGCGACGCGGGTCTGGGCAGACTGCATCGATTGCTCCGTTGTGCGCAGCCCGGCCTTCAGTTCGCGGAAGCCGCCGACGTCGGCCTGCGCACGCTCGATCTCCTTCAGCCGATCGCGCGTTGCCTTCAGCGCCTGGGCGGCGCGCGATGAGCCGCTTGCGATATCGCGGAGGGGGCGAGTAACCCTGTCACTCGCCTGCAGAAGCATCTGGATACGGAGGTTGCGATCGGCCACGCGGTTATTTCTCCGGATTGTGGCGCTTGGCCGCTTTGGTGCGCCAGCCCATCAATTCGCCGAGCGGCATCGAGGTCATGACGTCGGGCGACCAATGGAAGACGAGGGCGATATCCGCCATCGCCTCGCTTACGTCGTTGGGGAGTTCGTGACCTTCGCGGACCTCGGCAGCAAAAAATCCATGACCTCGCCGCCCAGCTGCATGAAGTCGGCCGGATCGAGGCGCGCGATCATCTGCTTGTGGAGGACGGGCGTGGTAATGCGCGGCAGCAGCGTTTCGAGCGCGGTGTAATCGAGCTGTGACAGTGCCATCATCGTCGTGCCGCGCAACTCGCCTGCGGCGGGCTTGCGCACGACGACGCTATCGATCGTCTGTTCACCGTTCTGGAGCGGCGTATCGAAGGTGATGGTGCGGAGGCTCGTCGAGCCGTTGAGGTCCGTCTTGTCGGTCATGGTCGAGGTCTTTCAGATACGGCCGAGCGGACGGCCAAGAATGCAGGGACGGCGTCGAAGGTGATGGCGCCGGATGATGGGCACGTCAGAAGCCGAGTGCGTTGCGGATCGCGGCGCGGCGATCGATGCCGCCCACGATCAGCACCATGTTGAGCGGGTCGGCCTCGATCTCGACGACGCCGTTCCACGTCAGCTTGTAGTAGGCGATGGCGGTCTTCACCTTGAACTCGCCGCCCTCGCCGGGCTTGGCCTCGCCCATGTCGATCTCTTCGTGCCGGCCGCGGATCACGACCTCGATCTGGTCGACGTCCTCTCTGTCGTCCTTCTGCCAGGCGCCGACGAAGCGGAGCTGTACGCCGGCGATATCGGTGTCGGCGAACTGGCGCAGCACGTCGACGACGGGGCCGCCGAGCGACCACTCCATCTCCATCGCCTCGCCGCCCATGTCGATCTTGACGCCGCTATCCATGCCACCGCCGCGCCATTCCTCGAGCTTGCGGGTCAGCTTGGGCAGCGTCGCGCTGCCAACCTGGCCGAGATAGTTGCCGCCATCGTTGTACAGCATCAGGTCTTTGATCTTGCGGGGCAGGCCCATCGCGTTTCTCCGTCAGATAAAGGGGGTGCGGGTGAATCAGGCGTCCGCGACGAGCTGGCCGAAGTCGGCCAGATATTCGTCGGTGATCTCCTGCTCGAGCCCGAGCTGTTCGAGCGGCGGTACCGGCGTGTATTTGTAATTGAGCAGCAGCTTGCCGACCTTCAGCGACGCGACCGGGTTCTTGTTCGTATCGAACCACGCCTCGCCGCCCAGGATCTGGCCGGCGGTCTTCAGCTTGCGGAACGCGGCGTTGATCTGCTCGACGATGTCGCGCGCGAGGCTCGGCAGCAGCGGCTTGTCGATCGCCCAGACGACACCGGCGACGATCGTATCGGCGAGGATCTGCGCGGTGCGCGTCGCGCTCTCAAACATAAAGTCCGGGTTCGTGCTGCAGGTGTGGTTTCCCCAGAACCGCAGCTCGCCATTGAGGCGGACGATCGTGGTGACGTCGGCCGCGTTGAGCAGGTTGGCGTCGGCGTCGGGATCCTGCAGGTCGAACTGTACGTCCTTGGTCAGACCGGTGACGTTGCGGACGGGGACGTTGGACAGCGTCTTGTGCCAGCCCTGCTCCTGGTCGATCAGCGCGCGCAGGCCGAGGGCGCGGGCGACCGCATAGCTGGGCTCGGCTTCGCCCAGGACGCCGACCGGCGTCGTGAAGTCTGGATAGATCAGCATCAGCTCGCGCGCGGTGAAGTTCGCGCGGTAGGCGATGGCGGCATCGCGGTTCGCGCCGATCGCACTGGCATAGGCCATGGCGCGCAGGCGTTTGGCGACGGCCGCGAGCTGGGTCGCGACGGGCTGCGTGTCGAGACCGGGCGCGCCGATGATACGCGGGCGGACGCCGACGACGTTGTCGGCTGCAAGCAGCGCCTGCATGCCGGTCTTCTGGCCGTTCACGTCGGTGCCGATCACAGCGAGGTTGGTGGCCGTCGCGTCGGCGCCGGGCGCCACGCGCACCACGACGATCGGCGCGCGTACCTGGTCGGCGATTGCGTTCAACACCCCCTTCATCGTGCCGGTGTTGCCGGCCTTCACGATCGCGCCCTCGATATCGGTGATCAGCACCGGGCGATTGACCGGGAACGCTGCGGCGTCCGCGGCGGGTGCAGTCACGACCAGGCCGATGACGGCAGTCGCGACGGTGCGGATGGTGCGGCTGGTACCGGCGATCTCGGCGACCGAAATGCCATGGAGATAGGTCATCGAAGGGTTTTCCTTTCAGACGGACAGCGCGCTGGCGGCACGCACAGGGACGGAGAGACTGACGGTCGCCGCGGGTGCCGGCGCGTCCGTGCGCCGGCCGGTGATCGTAAGGGTGTAGGCACCGAGCCAGGCACCGGCGGTGAAAGCGATGCGCGAGATCCGAATGCGATCCTCCTGGCGAAGCAGCGCGAGCGCTGCTGCGGCGAGGACACGCATGCGGCCGAGATCGTTCATCGGCTGGTCGAGCAGCTCGGGCAGCGTCGAGCCGTAATCGCGCCGCGCGAGGCGCGTGCCGAGCGGCGTACCGAGGATGTCGGCAATCGACTGGCGAAGGTGATCGGCACCGGCAAGCGGAGCACCCGTGGTGCGGTCCATGCCGTTCACTTCGGTGGTCCCGAAAAGCCGCTGCCCGGCTGGACAGCGGTGTGCGTATGGCCCTTGAGGCTTTTCCCATCGGCCACGACGTCGCCGGTCGCGGTCATGTCGCCTTCGAGCTTTACGTCGCCCTTCATCGTGACAGGTCCGACGAGGCGGATGCCGCCTGGCGCGGTGATCGTGGCCTTGCCGACAATCGTCGCGGTCAGATCGCCGCTGCCCGGATCATATCCGAACCATGAGCCGTCTTCGAAGTCGATACGGGTCGAGCCATCCTGCGCGGCGTGAGGATGCGCGTCCGAGCTGAGGCTGCCGATGATCATGCCCCGCCCGGTATCGCCTTCGGGGCACAGCACCGTGACCTGCTCGCCGATCGCGGGCGGCGCCCAGATGCGCGTCTTGCCCGCGCGACCGCACAGCCATGGAATATCGCCGGTCGTCAGATCATCGGCGAAGCGAACGCGCGCCATCCCCGTCGAAAGATCGACGGACGCGATGCTGCCCTCGCGTGCAAGGTCGCCAACAAGGCGCTGAATATCGGCAGGATCGGCCATCCGCGCACGTTGGCCGATCCTGTTTCGCGATACTTGGGTGCGGTCTTGTAGAGACCGTCTCTACAAGACGTTGCTCCGGTCAGGTCCGAAGTTCGAAGGTGCCGCTGACGTTGACGGTAAGGCCGTTTTCGCCAGGATATGTGCCCTGCAGGTCGGCATTCGTGATGCTGACCGCACCGCCACCAGGATCGATGTAAGCGAGCAGCGGTCGGCGTTTGGACGCGACGGCACCGATCACAGTGGGGACCCAGCCGAGCCCGCCCGGCCGCGCCGCGGTCGGCAACGCGAACAGCAGCACGCCACTACCCGAGCCGTTATCGATGATCGTTGCCTGCAGGTTGAAGTCGATCGTGTTGCCGTCACGCCGGTACCGGCCGACCGCGTCCGTCACGCTGCCCAGGTTGCCGACGCTGGAGATGAGCGCTGGCGCATACTCGACCCATTTGCCGCGGCGGTAGCTGGAGAACCCGCCTGGCACGTAGCCAGGCGGCATCTGATCGTCCTCGCAATCCCATACAATGCGATTCGAGAAGCCGGCATAGTCGACGAAGCCGTCGCACTGCGAGAAGTTGCAGTTCGTGATCGAGCCGTTGGTATTTGCAATGTGGATCTTGCCGCACCCAACGCCATAGAAGATCGAGCAGTGATCGAAGGAGAACTCGATCCCGGCATCGATATCGAGGAAACGCATATTCGGCGTATCCGACGCACGCCAGCTGCCCGTGCCGAAATGGGTGTGGCTGACCGCCAGCTTCGCAACGGTACCCGGACCTGAGATGGCGCGGATCGCCGCTGCGTTCTTGCCGGCTTCGATATAGCTCTGCTGGACATCGACCAGCACGGATCCTCGGCCGCGGCGTTCCGATCCGATGATGTCGAGGCCGGTGACGCCCTCGCCCAGCACGACGCATTCCAGCCGCATGACCTTGACCCACAGGCTTTCGGCGATCCGTACCGCGCCGCCACCCGCACGAACGCCACCGATCCAGACGTCTCGCAAGGTGATGCCTTCCGGGTGATCGGTATCAGGATCGCCGGGGTTGATCGGCTGGGCGATGCCGTCGATCGTGATCGGGAACAGATCGCCCAGCGAATGGTGATCGTAGATCCCGTTATCGACGCCGCCCCGGCTGTTGAGATAGCCATAGTCGCAATTCTGCGTGCGGCATCCCCGCAGCTTCAAGGCAAACGACCCGTCGTTGCGGATCGCGCGCGCCGCATCGACGACGGTGACGCCTTCCAGCTCGGCGCCGATCGACGACCGGGTGATGCCCGCGACAGACACCATCCACCCGGCAACCAGGCGATCGGGATCGGTGAGCCAGACGCCCGACAGGTCGTTGTTCGCGCCGTCCAGCGTGATCAGGTCGCCGTTGATGGCATTCGCCGGGCGGATGATCGCGCGACCGGAGACGCCGTCGAAGCGGACGTCGGAAGGAATGCGGATGCCGCGCGTTAGGCGGTACCCGTCGCGATCGGGACGGATGGGGATCGTGATCGAGCCCCCGCCGATCGATCCGGCAAACGCGATCGCATTCTCGACCGCCAGCGTGAAGGCGGCAGGGCTGATCGTTTCCAGCTCGGCGCGCGTGAACTCGTCGAGATGAAGGACTTCGTTCGGCCGGCTGTAAATGGCCCAGCCGCCACGACGTCGGCGACCGTACATCCGCCCGGTCTGCGCGCCGAATTTCACCTCGCCCAGCGCGGGCGTCAGGCTGTCGAGCAGTGCATCGTCGACCACCTCGGTATTCGGCGTGAAGGGCGGCAGTCCCGCGCCGATCCGGCGCTCGACCGCTTCGGCAAGGTCGGCCGACGCCTTGGCGAACGCGGCCCCGCCCTCGACATCATTCGCCGCCAGCTCCGCTCGCGCCGCAGCCGCGCGACCGAGAGCAAGCACAGGCTGGCCGGCTGCCGTGACGAGCGGCGTGATGCCGACACGTTTGGTGAGGCCACCGACCAGGACCGGGACGGTTTCCGCACCGGTGGGCGCGGCGAGCTCGGGGAGCAGGGAGATTTTCGACATGATCAGCGTCCTCGCGCGAGCCAGCGGAAACCGCCGTTCGCGTCCGCAGTGGGTGTTTTGTGGTTCTGGGCGAACAGCACCGCATGGTCGGCGGAGAGCGAGACTTCCTGCACGGTCGACTGCCCGTCATTGCTCTGGGCGGTGTTGATGATCGTCGCCCAGAGCCCGAGGCACATAGTCGGGAAGGGGCGGGGGAAGTTGAGCGTGAAGGTGGATTCGCTGCCGGGCAGGGCACTGATGCCCGACATCTCGACGAAGCCATCCGAGGTTCGGCGATACCAGAAACTCCCCTCGACGACATATTCCTCGACGCGGAGATAATCGCCGGCCTTCAGGCCCGCCGGGGTGACGAACGCGCTGACCGATAGCCCCTCCTCGACCTGCGTCGCGGTCGCCGCGCGGATCTGCGCGGCGGGCACCTTGGCCTCCGCGTCGAGCGTGGCGATACCATTGGCGACTGCGCGCTGCGTGTTCGCGACATAGCCGAGCAGGCGTTGGGCGAGCGTGAGCGACGACACGAACCGATCATCGTCGGTGCCGGCGTCGACCAGATCCTGCGTCGCGCGGCGGGCAATGCCGGCGCTGGCGGCGCTCGCGGCCGGGAGCTGGTCGACCGGCACCTTGGCCGTACCGCCGAGCGTGGCGACGCCATTGGCGGCACCGCGCTGGGTCAGCGGGACATAGCCGTTGAGTGCGCCGAACATCGCGAGCAGGCGAACGCCGAGCTTCTTCGGCGTCACGATCGTGGCATCGTCGGCCTCGGCGTCGACCTGCGCCTGGCTGGCGATCGTCGCGACGCCGCGTGTGGTTTCGGTCGCGGGTGGATACAGGAAGTTCGTATCGCCGAACGAGATCTGGTTGATCTCCGCAGTCGGGAAGGCGACGTCGATCGCGAGCAGGAACGATGCAACCTGCGCCTTGACGAAAATGCGCTCGACCTGGCCGACCACGGCGAACAGCGTGCCATCGGCAAGGAACAGGCCGAGACCGCGCACGCCATAGGTCAGGTCGGCATCGTCGCGCAGGACCATGTGGACGATGTTGTTGCCGACGGGCTTCCCCGAGATCGTATCGAGGCGGCGGAATTCGCCCGGCAGCGCGGTCAGCGTCGGGGCAACGACGAAAGCGGTATCGGTCAGACCGACATGGCTGATCGACAGGTCGATATCGTCCTCGACCTGAGCGGCGGTGAACCGCTGCAGGCCGAGCGTCGTCATGGTGAGCGCAAGCGCGGGGAGGATCATGGGCGGGTATCCAGATAAGCGCCGTCATCACCCTCCAGCGGCTCGCCATCCTCGGTCTGGAGGAAGAACTGCCATTCGGGTGATACGTCGATGGTGAGGTTGGCATTTTCACGGATGAAGCTGGAAAGCCGGGCGGCAGCGCGCACGCCGATCGCACCGGCGAGCGTGACGAGCTGCACCACTTTGAAATGTTCGCGCAGCGGCTTCACGCGCGACACCTCGCGCCCGATCTGGTCGACGAACGCGACCGAGGCGCGCGCGCCGCCCGGCGCGGATCCGGGGGCGGTCACCATGGGGATGACGACCTCGAACGTGTGCGCCGCGCCGCGAGGCGCGGTCTGATGCCACTCGACCAGCTCGATCAGCGCGTCGAAGCTGGCGATCACCGCCTCGACCGATGCGCGGGTGCCCTTGATCCGGTGCAACGCGATCGAGCCGGCGATAGCCGCGCGCTTCCTCGCTTCCGGCCAGTCGGCATCCCAGCGGTCGACCGAGAGGGACCAGGCGAGCCAGGGCAGGATATCGCCGGGGCAGGTGGCCGGATCCCATAGCGGGGCAAGCGGTATCGGGACGTCGCCGATCCGGGACGTCGCAATCTCAAGCGCGCGCTCGAGCGCAGTCGCATTGGGGGGCAGCAGCGTCACGTCGTGTATCCGCCATGGCGGATCGTGATGGCGGTGCAGTTGCCCGCCTGGCTGAGATCGCAGGCGATCGACGCGACCGGGCTCTGCAGGTCGACGTCGATGACACCGGCGACCTTCAGCGCGGCGGTGATGCCGACGCGGGTGATCGCGCGGCCGAGCTTGCGGCTGTCGGCCAGATACGCAACGAGCGCCGCGCGTGCGGCCGTCAGGATCAGGTCGGTATCAGGGCCGGAAAGCGTGAGCAGCGCGGCGACGATCTCGAACGACAGGATATTCGCCGAGGCGACGGTGACCGCGTCGCCCAGCGGGCGGATCGCGGGATCCGTGACGATCGCGCGGACAGCGTCGAGCAATTGAGACGAAGCGACGCCGCTGCCGATGCGCGACAGGACCGACACCAGCACTTCGCCGGGGGCCGGTGACGTGGCGCTGGCATCGAGGACGTCGCCGCTCGCATCCTTCGCGTGCTTCACATAGGCCAACTCGGGGCCGGCGACCGAGAAGCCCTCGGGAGCGAGGACGATGCGCTGGCGAAGCGCGTCGTCGGTTTCGGGGATCGTCGTCGTACCGTCGGTCACCGACAGCCGCGGCACCCCGACCAGGGCGGCGAGATGATCGAGGTTCGCGCCGGTGGCATAGGCGACCAGCAATTGCTTGCCGGCATCGTCGCCCGCCTGGCGGATCAGGACTTCGTGATACGCCGCGACCTGCAGCACCTTGACCGCGGGATCGCTATCGACGGTGGCATCGAAGCTCGGCAGGAATTCCCGCATCTTCGCGACCATTGCAGCGAGGATCGTCTCGTAACCGAGCAGCGGGACGATGGTCGGCGCCGGCAGGCGCGACAGGTCGACGGTCGTTGAGGGTGCGGTTGCTGCCATGATGCCCGCTATGTCGGCGCGCGCGCGGGCGAAAAGCTACGGCCGAGTTTTGTAGAGACGGTCTCTACAAGACAGCCGTGCCCCCCAAGCGGAAGCCGCCTGCGATGTCCGCTATGGGCAGGAAAGCGGACGGACCGCTTTCGGGCCCTGTCATGGGAAAGCCGACACTAAACGTAGGCGGGAAAACGCCTCAGACTTTGGCATCGGCGTATCGCACGGTTTCCCGCCGTTTTCTGGCCGATGCAAACCCTGTGAATTTTGCATCAACAATGTTGTTGCATATCCAGCGGGCGAGGCCTTGCCTTTTGGCACCGCTGCGATGATCGCCAGCTCATGCGATGTCTGAAGTCGATTGTCATAGCTATAGCCACGGGCGTGGCCGGTTGGGCTACCGGCAACGGCGTCCTGAATCTGATCATATTGCTTCTTGGTCCATCGGCAGCGATCAACTTTTCAGGGTATCATCGGGAGATAACCCCGCTTTTGATCTTCCTGGCGACGGCTTTCGGGCCGGTCACAGAGTCCTTCGCGGTCTGGGTTTTGGTTTGGCTGGCTCAATCGAAATTCGGTTTGGGTCATGTCAGCACATCGCTGGCGACCAGCGCTGCGATGGTCATACTGCACGGAATTTCTTGGGCGTCGCTCGCCGTTCTGCCGACCTTTGCAATGCACGCCGCGATCATGTTTTCAGCGAGATTGAGGCGTCGATCTGGATCCGGCTATCTCGTTATCGTCGGTGCCCACTCCTTGCAGAACCTCATTTCGGTCATTCGCCCCCTGCTCATGGTTTAGACACTTTCTGTAAGGCCGACCATGATGCAAAACTTTTGATTTTTGCATCACGAATGACCGGAATGGGAAGGAAAGCGGACTGACAGCTTTCGGGGCTGCATCCTGGAAAACCTGCCATGGAAGGCGCCCGCCAAATGCATCAAATTTCTGCATCGGCAGGTACCACGCTTTTCTGCCGTTCTTGGGCGGATGCGAAATTTGTGATTTTTGCATCAGGTGGCACTGCGTATAGCTGCTGCGGCCACTCCGAACTCCACTGCTTACCGACTGTCTTGAATGGCTTAAGGGTGGTGGAATCGGGCGAGCAGCTTATGCCATCAGTGGCGAGCTAATCCCGTAAAAATGGGGGCATCATGCGGTCTTTGCGTGCATTATTAATTATTGTCGGGGTAGTCGGACTATTCTGGTTCGGTTGGTCTCAATGGCAGGCACGCAAAGACGCTGAGCGTCGTGCTGAAGACGCTGAAACATCGTTGGGTCTAGCGGCGTCTAGAGTGGTGTTCATTACGTTCGAGCGTGCCGCCGATCTTAGGGTCGCAAAAATTAGGGGGAAGATCGCGGCGCGTGGGGGGTATGATGGAGCTATTTTCCATCCCCGGCAGGTCACGACTGCGCCCGTGACAGTGGACTATTTCCTACCGTTAGCGTCGATGAACGAAGGTGCTTATAATTGGAATGCAGAAACGAAGGTGCTTACGATCGATGCGCCGGATGTGAACATTGGGACACCGAACATTGACATGGTCAACGCCGTAACAAAACAGGACGGCGTTTACATCTCCCGTGCAGCTGGACTTCAAATGGCGAGGCAAGCAGCTAAAAGGTTGTCGTCGAGGGCATCTGAGGAGGCGAAGGGCCTAAGACACCTAAATGATGCGCGTGAAAGTGGACGAAAAACCCTTGAACAGATGGCTCGCCAGACACTCTCAGCCGTGGGCGTGAGTAACGCCAAAGTCTCGGTGTCATTTCCATGGGAACCTAAAAAGGGACGTCAGCCAACCTCCCGGTGGGATGAGTCAAAGTCGATTAAGGAAGTGCTGGCAGGAAGTTGATCGGCATAATGATCCAAAACCTTTGATTTTTGCATCATGAGGGACCAATGCGAAAATCAACCTGAACGAATGACCGCGTTCGGGAGTCCTGATTGTCCCCCGAGCGTCCGCTATTGGGCGTAAGAAGCCGTCAGGTCGGAACAGTTTCGCCGTCGATGTTTAGCTCGTAATCGCTGCCCTCGACCCAGAAGCGGATCATCCCGACATGATACTCTGCGAAGGACGTGTCTTCTCGATCAACGTGTGGAGTGTAGTGGATGACGAACCTTGCGCCGGCAGGGATCGGCTCAACCGCCCCCCACGGCTCTACCATCAATTCTATGGCTTGATCCGTTTCGTTTGAGAATCGCACTTTCATCATGAACGTGGTCTAAGGCTTGAACGAACGTCCGCAAGTGGGCGTAAGTGTAACGGCTGAGATGGGAGGATTGCGGACTGGCTGCTTACGGGCGAACATCGAGGTAAGCAGCCGTTCGTTCAGGTGTCGGGGCGGGGGGCGAGCAGCCGCTTTTTGTTGGAAAGCGGACGCGAACCTAGGTGAGCGCAGAAGCTAGCCTGATACCGACGTGGACCATCAAAGCACCCATTGCCGCACCCTTCGCAAAGCTGAACGCCAATTTCGGTCGCTTCATTGTTCGCCTCCTGTGCGTTAATCTTACCAACGGGCTGAAGGTCCGCAAGTGGGCGTTTGCAGCCTGTCCCACTGCTGGCAAAGCCGTCTGGCGTGCCGCACGTCGCATTGCGGTGGCTAGCTGCCGGTCCGCTTCCGATTAAGACGAACCAGTAGAGCGCCCGTCAGCACTATCGGGAGAAACGCGTTGGCTATCGGAACGCTCGCGGTATTCGTCAGTGCGCAAAATAAAAAATAGGCACCAAGTGCTATACTGAACGCTACCAGTCCTGCTCGTAGGAGCATTTGACTACTTTGCACCTTCGATCTCCGCTCAACCTCAGCAGCGACATTACGAAAACCTGCGAACGTCCGCTAGTGGGCGGAAGCGGAATGGCCGAGATGGAAATGAAAGTAGATTCACGGCTCGCCAATTCTGCAAGATGCGCTAGATTAAACCGATCTATCAGTGCTCTCGTCCATCACACTGTTGATCAGCGATGCGGCTCCGGCTTCGCCCAGCATCCTGCCCATTTTGATTGCGACCGCTGGGGTCATTGAAACGATCTCTCCGTCGTGTCCTTCGACGAATACATGTCCGTCTTCGACCCATACTTGGCGAGGATCGCCATACTTTTTCGCACTGGCCAAGTGATTCATCACTTGATGAAGCTCATCCGAGTTCAGCAGATTTCTTGGCTTGTCGAGATCCATCGTAATCCTCGCGATCGGAATGAGCCGATGGCTGATTAACCATCCCATACATCGACAGCAATGCTCGCCAATAGCCCGAGCCCGTCTCGTCCTTACATTCGCAATTGCTATAGGGGTGAGGCGGACGCGCCAAGACAGATCCGTTTCAGATCCAAATGCTCATAGTCGTGCGATTTGCCCTAGGGTATCGCCGGGGTACGTCGTACCATTTCTTGCCCACAAACCATGGATTTCTGCGGGTTGTAAAAGGCCGCGGCGGAGGGTGTCTCCGCCGAACCCATGTGGAACTAGGATATATAAAGCGCGCAGCTGAAGAGCGACGCGAGTCGATGGAGGGCGCTTTGCGTCAAGCTAGTCCCTACTGCTCAGAGTCAAGATTCTGATAGCTAGTGAAAGCTGGTGGGAATCAATCCGATTGCGACTTTGATGAGCGCCCCGACGACTTTTAGATTCAGCCGGATCGCCAGAGCGCGCATGGCCCATAAGCCTTCGATTAAGTCCTTCTCAGTCTCCCGCTCATTGCGCGCCATTGCGGGATCCTCGCGCTGCGGTGCTTACGCGTCGACAACAAATGGTCAGAGGCAGGATCGAACATATGGTCTGCGGGCTGCACGGCTTGGACTTGTTGGTTTTGTCATCCCAAGGCCGCACGTCGCGATAGGTCACTTGCCACTACCGCCGTTTAACTCCCGCCACCCCGTGCAATCACAGCCTCAACCAGGTCGGCGCTCAAAGGATCGTCGAATTGGCAACCTGCGTTGTAGTCGCTGGCCCATTTTATCGTTGCCGACACTCGGCCGATTAATGGAAGAGTAAGCCAAATTTTTGCGCCCACATTCAATGCTGAGTAGGTTTGAATCTGCGCGCCGCCAGTAGAGATATCGGCGACCTTGCAAAGCGTGCGGCGTGATCCGTCAAGTTCGGCATCGATAGCGATTGGCGTCCGTGCCGTTCGCCGTCTGTTTGCTTCGACGGGCTCATAATCTGCGCTGAACATTTTTAGAAAATAGGTCAGCCGTCATACGGCTTCATTATCATGGGCTAATTGTCGCTACGCTGTCCGGGGCGGAGGACTCGCTTTCGCGTACGATCATCTTCTTAGGAATGAACTTGAAGCGCGGCCGAGTGGATGTATGGCTCGCATAATACAAAATAATCATGGACCGAAGATCCGGCCGCGGCTCTGTGCTAAATATCGGAATAGGCCGCGGAGATCATGATGCCGGCTGTTTCGCTATAAACCGTCTCCCAAGCATGGCGAGTTGCCGGAGTAAAACGTTCGCCTAATATATCCGCGAATGTATCGATCAGAACGGTCCCGACCGCTTCATATTGGTAGGCCTTGACGCCGTATTTGACATGCTTCTTGCCCAAATCAGAAAGGAAAGGCTTTAGGTTTACGATATCGCCGACGTTAGCAACAAGGGCATCTATTGTTTTTGAAAAAACGGCGATCTGGTTCGTCATATCATCGGGAAATACCGCTCGTGCAAACGGGTGATCCAAAAGCAATCTATGATAAAATAGCTCGGCATACGGGCGGGGTGAGAGTCTAATCAGCTCGTAGCTTTCCGTCACCAGCCGAATTTGATCTACCGTTAAAGACATTTCGCCCTCACCCGACGGATAGATTTTTTTGTGTCGCCAGTTATTCCGGCTGACGCAATATATACTGCTCGTTCAGCATCATGAAGCCAAGCGCAATCGGTTTCGACCAGCGTGTTTTGCTTCGTAGAGGGCAATATCCGCCCGTTTGAGGATGACATCGCACGTGTCGCCGTCCCGGGTGGATGCGATGCCCAAGCTGACCGTTACTTTCGGCTGTCCGTCATCCCAAGATGCTTCGATACTAGCTCGTACGCGTTCGGCGATCTGCAACGCCACCTCCCTGTCTGTCTTGGGCAAGATGATGACAAACTCTTCGCC
Organism: Sphingomonas sp. Leaf38; assembly: GCF_001421825.1. Taxonomy (NCBI): domain Bacteria; kingdom Pseudomonadati; phylum Pseudomonadota; class Alphaproteobacteria; order Sphingomonadales; family Sphingomonadaceae; genus Sphingomonas; species Sphingomonas sp. Leaf38. The sequence continues at coordinate 1,374,504 of NZ_LMLD01000011.1, forward strand.
ACCATAGCGACCGATCAGATCAGTGTTTCGCAAACACCCGTTTGCCGACGATGCAACGCGCTTTATCACATCGTCACCGATATCGTGGCCGTACCGATCATTCACGGCTTTAAAATGGTCGATGTCGAAGAGTATGACCGAGAGTGCGGCTTTTCCCGTCTCATTGTCTGTCAACGCGTCATCAAGATATTCGATGATCCGTCTACGGTTCGCGAGTCCGGTTAGGACATCTGTCGAAGCGAGCAACATTGCCGCAGCCGCGCTGCGGTTGGCGGCGTCACGGGACTCTTTCAGGACCTGTTGTGCTTCGATTTGCTCGGTGACATCACGGATGAGACCGAAAAGCCCAATAGCGTCATCTGTCGACGAATAATCACGCTCTCCCTGGGTCGCGACATAACGGACGGAGCCGTCGGGGCGAACGATACGGGCTTCGAACGCAAAGGGCTGGCCTTCGGCAAGTGCAAGCGCAATGACCTCGGATACGCCCTGTCGGTCATCTTGATGATATAGATCGATAGCCTGCTCCAAAGCCGGTGGTTTTCCCTCCGGAAGGCCGTGCATGCGGAAAACCTCTGGCGACCAGAAGATCGTCTGGTCGATAGAATTGACACGCCAATGCCCAATATGCGCCGCAGCCTCCGCCTGATCGAGAAGACGGATGCGTTCTGAAAGATTTACTCTCAAGCGATCACGCGCAGCGAGGAGCGTTGCCATTGGTAGCGACGAAACGAATAGCGACAATAGATAAAACTGAAAGAATAAAAGGCGCGTATCGGAGGACGCACGGATGAGGAATATTGGGCCTGACCCCCAGAAAAGCGCCAGTGATCCGAGCACCACGACGACCATCATGCTGATGATACCGCCGAGCATACCGCCGCGCAGGACGGCAATCACAATTACCATCATCGGTACGAACAGCATCGGGTATTGGGTTTGGTAGAACGTAAAACTGGCGGCGATGACTGTCAGTAGAACGATGCCGCTCAAATTAATGGCATCGCGCCCGGACACCCGTCGTCGCGTGGAGAGCGAAAGCTCGAATGCCGCTAGGAGCAGCGGCGTCACGAGCAACATGCCCAGCCATACCGTGCTGAACCATGAAAGAAGGAATTCGCCATTCAACCTTGGCGAAATACAGGTCGCCACCAAAGCACTCACCAGCGAGGCAATCAACGACGCGACGAAGAACGCAGATAGGCCCGATGGATTGATGAAAGAGACCCGTGCCCCCGATCGTCGCCGAAGTAGGAGGGTGGCAACCATCGCCTCAAGCCCGTTGGCTGCTGTAAATCCGATGGAGACGCAGAAACCCGATCCGGCGAGCAGATTGGCCGCAAAACTTGCGATTATCGCCGCCATCGCAAACCGCCAGACCGCGTGCCGGGGTACGACGAGTAGGGTCGCGAGCAGAATGCCACTCGGTGGCCAGATCGCCGCGATGCCATGCGCCCCGCGGGTCATAACTAACGACAGCAATGCAGAGGCGAAATAGGCAATGCCGAGAACCGCCGGACCGAGCGGCGAATCTCCCAACCGTGCAAATGTCTGGCGCATTTAAATCGACTAACTGAGAATCCTTAACGGTGCGATTACCAGCGGTCAGAGATCATCTTTTATTTTAAATCAACGGTGTGGGTGCTCGCGTTCCTGAACTACCGCCCGACCAGGGGGATGGAGAAATTAGCACGGTAGGGCGTAACTGAGCATTCATGGGGAAGGTGCCGGTCGAGGCTTCCGTCAGTATAGAGACTCGCCAGCCCATCACCAGAAAGCCATCAAGCGGCTGCGACATGTTCGAGCAACATGTCGAGCGCGCGCGACTGCTCGGCCTGGGTCACCCCCAACAGGCCGCGCTCGGCATAGCGAACGGCACGGCCCTTTCTTGACGGCTTATCACGCAAGCCCTCCTGGTGAACGCGCGCGATCTCGGCCGCGCGACCGGAGAAGCCGATCCACGCCTCGCGATCGGTCGAGCCGGCGCGGAGGTTGCGTGCACTGCGCAACTTGCGAAACATCGCCTTCTGCCGAATCGTACCTTTACGCCGCAGCTTGCCGGCACCGGCGTTCTGCTCACCGGCATCGACTGGCAGGTATTTTTCGACCTTGTCGTAGAAAAAGCTGCGGATCCCGCCCGCCTCGATGTCGAAGCCGGTCATCAGCGGCCCGTCGTGGACCCAGCTCTTCAGAAACACGACGCGCGCGTTCGCGTCGCCCTTCGGGTAAAGGAATTTGACCGCATAGTTGCCCGGCTTCAGCTCGCGGCGTTCGCGGCGCGGTGCGAACTTGCTGCCATCCGGCGCTTCCTGCCGCCCGATCCGCGCGGATTGGCTCTGCTGCACCTGGCGAGCCATCCGGCGCAGTAAAGATCGCCGCTCCGACGCGCCGAGCTGGCGCAGCAGCGCGCCGGCAAGCGACTGGATCTGTTCGAAGTCGTCGCTCATGCGCGGGTTGTTTCGACCGTCCCGGCGACCATGTCGTCGAGCACGACCTGCCACAGGTTCACGTGCCCGATCCCGGCGAAGGCATCAGTGCGGGGTGGCTCGGGCAGATGCGTGACGCGCGTACCGCCGGTGTCACGACGCTCGACCTTCACGCGCTCGGTGAGTTCGATGCCAATCTCGACATCGGCCGCGTCGCTGTCGAGGATCTCGGACTCGAAGCTAAACGGTTCCTGCTCGCCGCGCTCCATCAGATCGGGCTGATACTCGGCGATCCAGGCGAGGATCGGCACGACCAGGTCGTCGAGGTCGCCAGCGTAATCCTGCACAACGATCGACAGGGTGTAGCGGTATTCGAACGACAGCGAGCCGGTCGCGCGCGCGGCAATGCGTCCCTTGTCGATGAACATCGACAGGTTCTCCCGCTTCTTCGCCAGCGTGGGCACGCTGGCAAATAATAGATCGCGCAGGATTTCGGGCTTTTTCATATTAGAATCCCTTTTTAAACAGTCTACAACTGTCGCGGTCATTCGTCATCCCTGCCCGCGACTGCCTGGGCCGCGAAGCTACTGTTGTTTATGATGGTCTCCAGCCATGCCTGGAGCCGGCCAGAAAATAGACTGCCCAAGACGTTCGCAATTTTGATAGTCGGCTGTCTGCTAGCCGGTGGTCATCCCAAGCTCTGCAGCTTTATCCGCCAGCGCTCCTATGTCGCTGGACATGATCGCTGGCAGCGCTGCCTCGACAATATGATCAGGCCAAGCCCACCAACGAATTGCCAATAGCGCTGCGCGCGTTGCTTCGTCGAATCGATAGCGAAGATGCTTTGCCGGAACGCCGACGACGATCTCATACGGCTTGATGTCGCGCGTCACCACACTCCGCCCACCTATTACAGCGCCATCGCCGATCGAGATGCCAGAAGATATAAATGCGCCGTTGCCAATCCAAACATCATTGCCGATCCTGACGTCTCCTTTGGTGTCGTGATCAGCAACATTTGGAGCGCCGGGCCAATAGCGCTTGAGCGAGCTGAACGGGTAGGACGTGAAGGTGTCGGTTCGATGATTTCCTAGTGCGATAGTTACGCCGCCGGCGATTGAGCAATATTTCCCAACATGAAGTTTAGCGAGCCGCCTTTCGGCGATCGATACGTTGCCGTAGCTATGCTCGCCAATTTCCCATCCATGCTTCGCGATGTCATTTGCAAAAGTCTCTCGAAGGCCAACCCTGCTTGCTAGCGGCTCTTGTTCGTCGAGCGCAATGATCTTGCTGCGAGATAAAAGGCTTCGACCTGATAGGAACAACCGGCCATCGATTTCATCGTTCACCGTGAACCGTGTTGTGACTTCGTCGTCGCCATTCACCAAACACAGGTTGCCGTCCTCAATACGCCAACCCCGCTCGTTCCGGTGACTGTAACCCGCAAGGCGGCCATCAGCGATAAAATACATGGCGTCCGCCGAAACCGACATCGTCGTTGGGCTACGGAGCTTCCAAGCGCGACGTGAGATTCTGTCGAATGACAGCATAAATGGCCTTCCTAGTTTTTTGATGGGGCGGCTCAAGTCTCGCTGGCACCGACCAGCTACGACGGCTTACGGCGCATGCTCGGTTTTGTCATCGTGAGGTGGGCTGCTAGGCTGCCCACCGAATTTGGCATGGACAGCGGCGGATATGATCGAGTCGAGGAAAGACGTATTTGTTTCGCGATTTGAGCGAAGCTGGGTGGGTGGCCCCGACCATTCGCAAATACCTGCGCATGGTCGTATTCAAGACGCAACCGGTTTTCTAGACAAATTTACTCCTCCATCAGTACAAAAGATAATCCGTATAGAAACCGGCACATTTTTGTACGGTGGGCCTATGAAGGTGCATTTTGGGCATCTGTTGGTAGACTCGGTCATTAGGCTTTGGGCCTTCGATCCACAGGTTCACAAGCAGGTTGTGTTCGCGAAGCTTCAGGAGACGAAAGAGCCGACCGATTGGATATATGAAATACTGCGCCTTTTCGGCGTTGAGAGACACCATATCCGATTAGTCCGCCATACCGGGGTGTTTGAAAACATGGAGTTCGCGGTACCGGGAAGTCGGCTTGGTATTGGGCCAAGCGCTTCATATTTAGAATACCTGAAGAATATGCCGCTTGAGCGCATCTCGGATACTCCCAAAAAAGTGTATTTCGGGAGGATTCACATGGTGGCAAAAGGCACGGTTATAGGTGAGAGCTATTTTGCCAATACCCTCGAAGAGAACGGCTACGTATACCTCAAACCTGAAACGATGAATATTCATTTACAAACGTCTATACTAAGAAACGCTGAAACGATCGTATTCATGGAAGGCAGTAGCATATATTCGATAGAGCTTCTGACATCAGTCGATGCAAAGATCTACATGATACCTCGAAGGAATGGAACGACCCAGCTGTTTGAGCCTCATGTTTCGCCGAGAGCATCATTTTCAGTACTTGGTGATCCTGCGATGATCGTTCGACGTACGAACGTTCGTGGAAAGGGAGGGCCGAGTTCGCCGAGCTACTTGCTAAAACCTGAGGCGCTCCATCAGGACATGATATCGAAAGGCATCATAACTGGCCCATTTTCGCTTAGTGCTTATGAACAGGCAGAGCGTGCGGATGCATACGAGTATTTTGGTGGAGATGAAAAATTTGCCGATTTGCAGCTCAATGAAATTTGTGCTGCTCGAAGGGCGCTATAAACCGCGATCATGACTTGATAGAAACTGCTCGCGTCGTCGGGTTGTAGTACGTTTGGTTTGCGACCAGCCCCCCCGTCGCCGCAGCAGCGTCGCTCGCATATCCGGGCATTCGGATCGTCGCCGAGATCGTGTTAACAGACAACCGGCTCGAGCCGTTGATCCCGAACGCGACGATATTCGTGTCGAAGTAGATGCCTGTGCTGGGCTGATTAACTCGCGCAATAATAGGCTTTGCAGGCGTGCCATCGTCCATCAATATCTGAGTCCGGAATGCCGGCTGCCCGTTCGCGGTGCGGCGCAGAACGTGACTGCTCGCCGAAACCTGAGGATATTGCGGGACCGTATCCTGATAGCCGACGACCCCTTCAAAATAATTATTGTCGCTTTGCCCTGGGATTTCGGTTCCGCCCGTTGTGCACCCAGCGATCCCGACGACGTTCCTAAGCCAATTGTACTGCGAAAGGGTAGTCACTCCGTTGATCGTCGTGCTCTCGTACGAGATCATCGCATAGCCGCTGTTCGTGGGATCGGTGCTCAGAACGCGCCCGTCGCTGACTTGGCAATACGTAGAGCCCGCAAGATTGACCACGACCAAGGGGTATCCGGGAAACTTGGTGCCGTCCGCTAATAGCGCGCCCATCAATTCCGCCGTGCCAACCTCCACAACTGCGCCGATCGTCTCGGCTAGCCGATACAACTGGCTGCAATTCCGAAAAGAATTACCGCTGGCGTGGCCGGCTATAACGCCCCGCCCAAGGATGCGCGACGTTGAGATTGCGCGGCATACGTTCTCGAAATGGTTGTCAGTGCATACCCAAAAGGAGGTGGAACGCTTGAAGCCTACGCCACTGTAGGAGTGCGAAAATCGATTACACTTGGACGTGAACCTGGATTGGCTGCCGGTCAAATATTGGCCTACATCGCGCGAGCCAATATGCTCGCAACCTTCAACTAGAACCTCGCCCGAACCGTCGCCAATCGCAAGGCCGGTATCGCCACCCGCGAGCTGCCAATGCTTCCCGCCATACGTCGTCAGTCCGCGCACCACCACCCGACGAAACCCTTGCTTCAATGTGGTGCCATCGGAGGCGAAGTAATAGCCACGGATCGTCATGCCCGAAACACTTCCAGGTGAGCCTTCTAGGCCTGCCGGGGGTGGGTATCCCGCGAGATCTGGGACGCTCGTCGGCACCTTTTGCTTGCTGTGATCTATCCATCCGCCTTCCCAGACGATCTCGATGAGTTCGGACGAAATTCCCGCACCGTCCGAAGGCGCTTCTATAACGATCATGTCGTTATCGATATTGTCCGTGAAAAATACTGCACCGGGATCGCATCTGACGCGCAAAGACTTCGTCATCTGGACCCGAATGCCGCCCAATTTCGATCCTGCGCCGGCAATCAGATATCGGCCAGGACCAACAAGCGCTGTCTTTCCAAGCAGTGCGGCTTTGTAGAACAATTGACTTATACCAGCCGCGCTATCGATTGCTCCAGTCGCATCGATACAGGCAATATCGGCGCTGTGCACGACATCGATTGCGCGATCTAGCGCAGCCCGTGCCGTAGCCCCGAAAGGCGAAAGCGCGTTCGGGGCCTTCGAATCGAGCTGCGCCTGAGCACCCGCCAGGAATCCCGTAACGCTTGTTTGAGCGTCCACGACAGCTGCATCGATCTGCGCATCCTTACCAGCGAGATGAGCGTCAAGGTCAGCCTGAGATTGGCTGAATGCCTCCCCGGTTGCGGTGATCAGGTCGTTGACTTTCGTCGTCGCCGCCTCGTTAGCGACATCGCCGGCCATCGACCTAACATAGTCCATGAAAGCCTTCGGCGTAGGCTCGTCGATATCGTTGGCAGCGACGGCGATCTGCGCTGCTGACAGCCCCGCCGGTCCACGCTCCGAAACGACGATCCGCGACCGACCGGCAACCTCGAGCCGACGCATGAAGCGGGTCGCGATGCCATCGACGATCGCCGCGGTGGTAGTCGCCGTCCCGGTTGGTGCCGGCAGGATCTTGAGGACGCCATCGACGATGACATCCTGGCCGCTGTCGAGCTGTTCGCCGAGCGCGTATCGGAGAAGCTGCTGCTCATACAGCGCGTCGGTGATGTCGCCGTGGAAGGCGAACGAAAGGTAAGGGCGGCCGTTCGTACCGTTCGCGATCGTCGCCTCGACGCGGTCGAACACCTCGCCGCTCGGCTGATACAAGGCAGCGAAGAACCGGCGGTTGGCGAGATCCTCGGCCGCGCCGTCCGCGTCTTCGAGCTGCAGCTCGAGCACGATCGGCTCGCGACGGTAGAACCGGGCGGTGAAGTCTTCGTCGATACGGGCGCTGGTCGGCGTCATGCGGTGTTCCGTCAGGGTTTGGGGGTAGGGCAGGTGCCGGGATCGATCCAGTTGACCAGGCGGTCGCTGCGATCGGCGTTGCTGGCGAAGGCACGGGCCAGGCGGATGATGCCCGAACGGATCCTGGTCGGGATCTGCGCGATCAGCGACGGATCCTCGGGGAGGCCATCGGGGCGCTCGGCACACGTCAGCAGCGCGGCGGGGGGCGTGTCCTTCACCTTGACGGCGATCGGCGTCGAGACGACCGCGGGCGGTGCCTCAGCGTGCCGCGTGCAGGCCGGCAACGCCGTTGACAGCGCGAAACCACTCATGATCGACAAGGTTCGTCCGTTCAGCTTGCGCATCTGCCATCTCCATTCGGTGTGCGGCCGAGCTTGCTGCCTCTGCGGCAGCGCGCGCGGCGCGGGTGTCGTCATTCTGTCGGGCGTCGTGTTCGGCCAGCGCATCGGCGAGCGTGCGCGCGGCGAGCTGGTCGCTGTCGGCCTTGAACTTCACCAGCCCGGCGACCGTCTGCGTGCAGCGAACGCCGCGGGCGGTCTTGCCGATCGCCGTGAAGTCGGTGCCCGACCCTGCGCAGATCAGCTCGGCGCGGTGTTGCAGATCGTCGCGGTCGGCGCTGACCTGGCGGTACTGGACGTAGAGCCACGCGCCGACCGCCGCGACGGCGAGCAGGACGAGGAAGAACGCTTCGGCCTTCACCTTCGCGAACAGGGTGCGGATCATCGGGGCAGCTCCTTCAGACAGAGGTCGCGCTCGGCACGGCGCCGACGATCGAGCCCGCGGACCACCTGGCCGCCCGCCTTGTTCCACATGAGGAAAGCGTCGCAGCCGCCACGCCAGTCGCCGGCATTGAAACGGCGCGCGACGGTCGATCGGCAGTATCCGGCAGTGCCGATGTTGTAGGCGAGGCTGATCGCAGCCGAGAGCTGGTTAGGGCGCGCGCGCAGCGTCGGCGTACAGGCGAGAACGGGCTCGGCGTGGCGAATGAGCGCGGCTTCCTCGCGCAGTTCGCAGCCTTTTACCGTGTCGACCATGCCGGGCTTTACGCCGAGCGTTTCGCCACCACAGATCGTCCACACCTTGACGATGTCCTGGTACGCGACGAGCCGCGGCGTGCCGCCCGACTCCCAGCCGGAAACGAACGGCGTGACGATCAGCGCCGCTGCCGCGCCGATCACGCCGATCAGCGTCTTGCGGGGGGGCTTGGCTGAGGAAGTCGGGGGCGGGCCGTAACCAGGCATTATTTGGGGTCCTTTCGCGGGATGAGCGCGAGCAGCCGCTCGCTGAGCTTGCCGGGGAGTTCGGCCAGGACGGCGCTGCAGCCGGCAATGAAGCCGGGCGCGCCCTTGAAGGCGACCATGGCGACCAGAAAGCCGATCGCCTGCGAGACGAACGGGTGCATGCCGAACATCGCGCCGGCCGCGTTGGTGACGAAGTAGCTGACGACGATGCCGACCCAGACCTGCGCGATCCGCTGCCCCCAGGTGAGGCCGGTTTCGACCAGCAGGCTGACGATCGACCCGAGGCCGGCGGGAACGAGGCTGATGACGAACGCCAGCAGCCACGTCCCGAATTCGTGGAGGAGATCCTTCATCGTTCAATCGCTCCAAAGCTGGATAATGTCGCGAACGGTGACGGCCGGCGCGGTGGCAGGGACTGTGACGGCGGTGCCGGCGGGCAGCACGGCACCGAGCCCGGCTAGGCCGGGATTGGCGGTGAGGACCGGGGCGAGATTTGCCGCGGCAAGGCCGCGCTCGCGCCAGATCAGCGCGTCGAGCGTGTCGCCCTGCTGCGATCGGATAACGTCCGCCATCAGATCAGCTCGATACGGGTGCGGGTGCGGCCGAGGATGCTGCGGACCGCCTGGATGGCGTTGCGGCGCAGCTCGTCGACCGACGGTTCGAGATCCTCGACCTTCCGGTCGCCGCGACCGGTCAGATCGGTGTCGCGATAGCCCTCGATGATGCGGGCCTTTGTCTCATCGGCGATCGCGCTGAAATAGAGCAGCAGCAGACGGCTTTGCCCGTCGATCATTTTCGCCGGCACGGCCGCGAGCGTCGCATATCCCGCGGCGCGCTGCGTTTCCGCCCAGGTATCGAGGTTGTCGCCGACCGTGATGATGGCGGCGAGGATCTCCTTGCGCAGACGCGGGGCGAGAACGCCATCGCGGATCCGCGCTTCGGCGCGCAGCCGCATCGGGTCGATGTTCGGATACCAGCCATCGTTGACGACGATCGCCTCGGCTGCTGCCGGATCGTCCGACACGACGGTGGGGTTGAAGCTGAGCGTCATGCGAGGTTCGCGCAGATCGCGTTGGCGGTGAGGATGAAGATCGCCAGGCCGACGATGAACAGGATCCATCCCAGCACGGTATCGTCGGTGTCACGGTACTCAGGCGAATTGACCAGCGCGATGACGGCGCCGGCCAGCGTGAGAGCAACGCCGACGCCGAGGCCCAGTGTGAGAGCGAGTAGAGCGCACATCTGCGACAGGGCAGCCATCGGTTGATCCTTGGAAATCTCGGGGGTGGGGATCAGGGTCGGACGATGGCCCTCAGTGCCGAAGCACCCTCCCATCCCGCGTGATCCGCCCCCGAGCGCCGGGGGCGAGCTTAGGAGCCGGTGGGACCGGCGGTATCTGGAGCGGCCGGGACCGTCGTCGGTTCGGCGCGCTTGGTGATGGCTTTTTCGAGCCGCTTGATCTGGCCGGCGACGCCGACCCGGTCATGCAGGCGGACGGCTTCGCGCAGCGGCGCCAACGCGCGGACGGCCGCGACCACGAACTCGGGCTTGGTCGGATCGATATCCTCGGCCGTGCGCGCCAGTTCGGTGCCGATGGCCTTGTGCAGCTTGGCGCGCACCTGGTCGTGCATGTCCGCGTCGGCCGTCAGCTCTTCGACGTGTTCGAGGACGTCGAGCGGGAATAGCTGTTTCGCGGTCTGCGCCCGGATCGCGGCGTCGGCGATCTCTTCGACGATCAGCGTGGGCGCCGATCGCTCGTAGCGCGACGGCAGCGGAACGTCATAGGCGACGACATGGTCGGCGAGTTCGAGCGCGCGTGCATAGTCGCCGGTATCGATCAGCCAGACCATGATGGTCGGCAGGACGTCCTCGGCAACACCGACGCCGGCATTGCGACCTCCGTCGAGCAGTCCGGCAATCCAATCGGCATAGGCGGGCAACAGCTCGCGCTTGGTTTCGATCTTGCGCTGGATCGACTGGATCTCTTTCAGCCGGCGCAGGTCATGCTGCAGCCGCATCGCGATCGACGCCGCAGCGCGTTCGGCGGGCGTGCCCGCGTCGGACGCTGGCGCCGAGGCGGTATGGGATAACCCGCTCTCCGTGACGGGAGCAGATGCCATCTGGGATGCAAGGATACGATCCCGATGTTTGCGAGCAAGGCTCATGGCATGTCCTGTGGAGAGCGGGCTAACTGGTGGGGGCAGGGCGGCCTGATCAGGCCGGCTTCTTGCCCATGACGATGTTCTCGACGAGCGCGACCTTGCCCATGTCCTCGACCACGAAAGCCTGATTGACGCTCTCGTAATTCTCGACCTGGTCGCGCTTGGCGTTGTCCTCAATCTTGCGGCGCTCGGTGCCGATCTGCTCATAGACCGAGAGGTTCGCGAGCGTGGTGATGAGCAGCGCGTTACGCGGGAACTTCGGGACGCGGACTGCGTCCAATCCGCCGAGCTTCTTCGCCGACAGAAGGACGTCGCGCGCGAGCAGTTCGGTCGCCTTGTCGCCGGCCGCGTTGACGATCGAGAAATACTTGTCGTGAACCAGATCGCGGCCGACGATCACGACCAGGTCGGTGTCATCGCGGTAATTCTCATCGAGCAGCTCGATCGCGTCGTAGATCAGCGCGTCGATGTTGACGTAGTCGACATCCTCACCGACCTCACCGGCACCGACGTACACCGCGCCGGCAACGGTCACGACGCCGTTGACGCGGGTGGCGGGCTTCAGCTCGCCTTCGGCCAGCACGCGGGCGGGCGCATCGAGGCGGATGTGCTGCAGCCAGCCGATGTTGACGTCCTGCAACAGCGGGTACGTGGTCGGGTTCGTCTCGACCGCGACGTGCGTGCCGTTGAACCCGATCGTGATGATGTCGAGCGCCTTGGCCTTGACGATCGCGTCGCGGATCAGCGGCTGGAAATTCGGCTGGTGTGCCCAGGCGTCGAGCGTCTCGTAACGGATTAGCGTATCGAAGTCGGTCTTCTCGCAACGGTAGCGCGTCTCGTCGAGATCACCGGGATAGCGCGGCTGGCGATCGTGAACGCGCGTGTCGGTGCGGCTGGCGATCGTGCCCTTCACGCCGACGCCGACCTTGTCGCCTTCCTGCGCGACAACGGGGATGATGTTGATGCTGGTCAGGAATGAGCTCGATGCCTGAATCTTGCCGCGGAGCGTCTGCGCGACCGCGGGGGCAACGGTGAACGACTTGCCGGTGTCGGCAACGCCGTTCAGCTTGCCGATCTGGATCGTGTAGGCATCGTATTTCAGGCGGGTGTCGTTAAGCATGGGGGCGGCTCCTGGGCGGATATCGTGCGGGTCGAAGGGGGGCTGGCGTCAGCAGTCGGTGACGAGATCGCCCGTGCCACCATTGGCGGGCGCACGGCCGAACTGCGGCTCAGGCGTTTTTTCGAGCTTGCCCTTCAGCGTCGCGAACTCGCTCTGCATCGACGTATGGGCATCGGTGATCGGTTTGAGTGCGGCCGCGAGCGTGGTCGCCATCGTATCGCCCATGGCGACCGCGAAGGCGGCGAGATCGTTGTCGTTCGCCGGTTTCGGCTTTGGTTCGGGCTTCGGCTTCTCCGGTTCGCCGGCCTTGAACATGGCAGCAACACCAGCGAAGCCTGCCTTGATCGCGTCGGCGATGCTGGTCGGCTCGACGGACTTGGCTTCGAATTCGAGCGCTACCGCATCGGGCGAAGCGGCGAACACTGTGCCGGGGGCGGTGCGCGAGAATTGGAGGCGCTGGGTGCCGATCGATGCCGGCGTATCGGTGAACGCGAGACCGATCAGGCCGATCTTGTCGGTGCCGGCATAGCTCGGCGTCAGCTCGACCGAGGGATAAGGCTTTTGGTCGGCCTTCGCGAGTGCGACGAGCTGGTCGTTGGCATCGACCTGGCAATACAACGCCTTGCGCTTCTCGACCTTGCCGTCGATCGTGAAATCATCGCTCTGCACCTTCACGGCGACGACATCGCCGTAACCGTTGAACGGTGGTTCGGGGCTGTAGCCCGCGAGATGCTCGATGTTGATGCGGGGGCTGTAGGTTTCAGCGTTGAAGGTCGAGACGACCTGATCGATCATCTCGTCGGTGATGACGCGCCCGTCGCTTATCGTCGCGCCGGATACGAATGCGCGGAAGAACTTGTTCTTGGTGCCCATGGCGGTCGGTCCCTCGGGGTTCGAAATCGGTGGGCCGCGTCGGGCGGCATCTGGAAGCTCGCAAAGGGACCGAAACTGCTCAGCTTCTCAAGCGAGCGGTCTTGTAGAGAGCCTCTCTACAAGAGCCGGCGCTAAGTTCTGGCGAGTGCGCCCGGCTAGGTTCGCCGCGTCATGGACAAACTTCCCGCCGATACCGGCATGCCCCTGCCAGCCTCCACGTTTCCCATTCCGGTGGACGTGCGTCGTCAGGCGCGCAGCCTGTATTGGCAGCGTTGGGGCGTTACCCAGATCGCCGAGGAACTGCACCTCAACCGGGCGACCGTGGAAAGCTGGAAGCAGCGTGGCAAATGGGACGATGCGCCCTGCATCGCCAAGATCGAGGATCACCTCGAGGCTCGGCTCTGTGGGCTGATCGCCAAGGATAAGAAAACCGGGGGTGATCTGAAGGAGATCGACCTGTTGATGCGCGCCGTGACGTCGGCCGCGCGTGTCCGGCGGTTCGAAGCGCCGGGCGGGCATGAGGGCGATCTCAACGAGAAGGTCGCCAACCGCAATGCCGGCGAGCGCAAGCCCGGCAAGCAGAAGAACCACTTCACGACCGAACAGGTCGAGCAGCTCGAACAGATTTTCCACGAGGAGCTGTTTGGCTACCAGGAGGACTGGTGGGCGGCGAAGGATCAGCGCACCCGCATGATCCTGAAGTCGCGGCAGATCGGCGCGACGTGGTATTTCGCCCGCGAGGCGCTGCTCGACGCGCTACGCGGGGGCGGCAACCAGATCTTCCTTTCGGCGTCGAAGAACCAGGCGCATATCTTCCGCAACTACATCGTCCAGTTTGCCGCGCGCGTTGGCGTGAAGCTGCAGGGCGACCCGATCGTCGTGACGGCCGAGACGATGCCGGAAGGCGAGCCCGCGGCCGAGCTGATCTTCCTCGGCACCAACGCCCGCACCGCGCAGGGCTATCACGGCAATTTCTACTTCGACGAGTTCTTCTGGACCTACGAGTTCGAGGAGCTGAACAAGGTCGCCAGCGCGATGGCGATGCACAAGCGCTGGCGCCGGACCTATTTCTCGACGCCGTCAACGATCGCGCATCAGGGGCACCCATACTGGACGGGCGAGCGGCGCAACCGGCGCGTCAAGAAGGCCGACCGGATCGAAATCGACGTAACGCACGCCCGCCTGCAGGCGGGCGTGCTGTGCGAGGACCAGGTGTGGCGGCAGATCGTTACGATCGAGGACGCAGCGGCGCGTGGTTGCGACCTGTTCAATCTCGACGAGCTGCGCATCGAATATGCGCCCGACGAATTCGCCAACCTGCTCATGTGCCAGTTCGTCGACGACAGCCTGTCGGCGTTCAAGTTCAACGAACTGCAGCGCTGCACGGTCGACGCCATGGTCGACTGGACCGACGTCGACATGCTGGCGAAGCGGCCGGTCGGCAACCGAGAGGTGTGGGCGGGGTTCGATCCGCAAGAAAGCGAGGACGGCGATAATGCCGGGTTCGTCATCGCGCTGCCGCCCGCCGGCCCCGGGGGCAAGTTCCGCCTGCTCGAACGCCATCAGATCAAGGGTGACTTTCAGGCGCAGGCCGAGTTCATCCTCTCGCGCCTGGCGCGGTACACCTGCACCTATCTCGGCATCGACAAGAAGGGCGTCGGCGCCGCGGTCTACCAGCTGCTGCGCGACAAGATGCGCGGCGTCGTTGCGATCGAATATTCGCTCGAGGTGAAGACCGGCTTGGTCATGAAGGCGCAGCACACCTTCGCCCGCCAGCGCGTCGAATACGATGCCGGCTGGATCGACCTGCAGTCTGCGTTCCTGTCGATCAAGAAGGCGCTGACCCAGAGCGGCAAGAGCGTGACGTTCAAGACCAGCCGCACCGAGGCGGTCGGGCACGGCGACCTCGCCTGGGCGGCGATGCACATCTTCATAAACGAACCCCTCGACGGCCAGGCGCGCCCGAAAACACGAATGGAGCTATTCTGATGAGCAAGCGAAACCGGGCGCAGCGTATGTCGCGCGGCGAGACCACCGCGGCGCGTCAGGACGCGCTGCAGGCGACCGCCAGTCCGTCGACCGCCGTGCAGGCATTTTCGTTCGGCGAGCCGGTCGAGGTGCTGAACCGGCGCGAGATCATGGATATGGTCGAATGCTATCGGAACGACCGCTGGTACGAGCCGCCTCTATCGCTCGACGGCCTGGCGCGCGCGTTCCGCGTGTCGCCGCATCACAGCTCGGCAATCATGCTCAAGCGCAACCTCGTCACCTCGGCGTTCGATCCGGTGCCGCGGAGTGCTGGCGACCCGACGCCGATCCTGTCGCGCTCGGCATTCGGCAAGGCGGTGCAGGACTATTTGGTGTTCGGGAACGCCTATCTCGAAGCGCGAAAGAACGTGCTGGGCAGGGTGATGGATCTGCACCATGCGCTCGCGAAATATACGCGGCGCGGTATCATCGACGGGGAGTTCTTCTGGGCGCCGGGGATCTCGGCGCCGACCGCGTTCGCCGCTGACAGCGTGATCCAGATCATGCAGCCGGACATCAACCAGGAAATCTACGGTGTCCCGGAATATCTCAGCGCACTGCAGTCGGCATTGCTGAACGAGGCGGCGACGCTGTTTCGGCGCCGCTATTATCTGAACGGCAGCCACGCCGGTTATATTCTTTATGCCACCGGCGACATCGACGAGAACGATACCGACGCCCTGCGCGACGCGCTGAAGAACTCGAAGGGGCCGGGCAACTTCAAGAACCTGTTCGTCCATGCGCCTGGCGGCAAGGAGGGCAGCATCAAGATCCTGCCGATCGCCGAGGTGGGCGCCAAGGACGAGTTTCTCGGGATCAAGAACGCGACGCGCGACGACGTGCTGGCGGCGCATCGCACGCCGCCGTCGGTCCTCGGGATCGTGCCGGCGCAGGGCTCGCAGCTGGGCAAGATCAGCGAGGCCGTCGACATGTTCTTCGAGCTGGAGATCCGGCCGCTGCAGTCGGCGTTCCTTGAGATCAATGATCGCCTCGGCTTCGAAGCCGTCCGATTCACAGCGCGCGCGCCTGCTGCGGTCAAATAGCTTTCGCGTCCGGCATAGCCGGGCGGGGGATGCCGGGGTGCAACCCGGCAAACCGACGAGGATCTGTCTCGCCACGACCATCGGCCACTGGCCGTCCCGCACCCCACCGATTCGCGGGGTGCGGGCCTTATAAGCGAGAACAGAAAGTGAACACCCTTAATTTTGTTCGGCCCGTCGCACCCGCGGCCGGCTACATTGGCGGCAAGCGCAATCTGGCGTCGCGTCTGGTCGCGATGATCGAGCGTGTCGACCATGACGGCTATGCCGAGCCGTTCGTCGGCATGGGCGGCGTCTTCCTGCGGCGCCGATCGCGGCCGAAGGTCGAGGTCATCAATGACGTGTCGGGCGATGTCGTGACGTTCTTCCGCGTGCTGCAGCGCCACTATCCGTACATGATCGACATGCTGCGGTTCCGGGTGGCCGCTCGCGCCGAGTTCGAACGGCTGAAGGCGACGCCGGCCGAGACGTTGACCGATCTCGAACGCGCTTGCCGGTTCCTCTACCTTCAGCGCCTGGCGTTCGGGGGGAGGGTGAACGGCCGGAATTTCGGCGTCAGCACGACCGTCGGTGCGCGGTTCAACGTCACCAAGCTGGAGCCGATGCTCGCCGATATCCATGAGCGGCTGGCCGGCGTCGTGATCGAGCAACTCGGCTATGCCGACTTCATCCGGCGCTACGATCGCGCCGGAATGTTGTTCTATCTCGACCCGCCCTATTGGGGATGCGAGACCGACTACGGCCAGGACGTCTTCAGCCGCGCCGACTTCGACCAGCTGGCCGACCAACTCGCCGGCATCAAGGGCCGCTTCATCCTGTCGATCAACGACACGCCCGGCGCGCGCGCAACGTTCGCGCGGTTCCACGTCGATTCAACCGACACGACGTACACGGTCGGCACTGGCGCGGCTAAGCGCGTCGGCGAGCTGATCGTGTCGAACTTCGCGATCTAAGCGGCCCACTCTTCTGGAGGTAGCTGACAATATTCGTCCCATACTCCCGGTTGCGGTCTCGGTGCCGGTAGTGTGGGACGATCGCCACCAAACCTCAGCCGGATTGTAACTGTGTAGGTGTCGAGCCCCTGGAATATCGCGATGCAAGTTTCACCGGCCGCAAGCCTGCTGCCGATCCAGCCGCACCGCTCCGCCGCCAGATAACCGAGCTGGATGCCGCGTTCGCTGACGACGGCAACGGCACGAGGATCATATTTGTTTCGCGGCTCTGCCACGAGCCGCACCTCGTCCCCTGGCTTGCATAGTAAGGCCTCATACCGTCGATCGCTCTTATCGGTGTTCGGATATTGGATCCCGACAACCGCCGTACTGAACTCGTTCACGCGCACTCCACTTGAGAACATAACGGGAACGCCGTATAGATTTCGGCGTCGATTCGGCAAGAGGATTGAGCGATGTACGACGACCAGGATGTGATCGAGGCGAAGCCCGAAGCGTTCGGCCGATGGCTGCTACGGCAGCGTGATCGGGGAGATTGGATCGATGGTGTTGCCGAAGCGGCGCGGGGCGATCGGCAGTTCCCGAGAGACGGCGATCCCGAGGCGGTTCGCAAGCGCCTGCGTGAGATGTCGGCCGACGGCGACGCGTTCGCGGCGATCGACGACGCCGAAATGCACTGGCTGGCATACTGATGAGCGCGAAGCTTTGCCTAGTGCTATCGCCGGCTGATCCGCGTCAGGCGCTGCGGCTGGCGGTCAACCAGCGGGGCGAAAGCCTCGCAGCGTTGTCGCGCTTGATCGACCGATCTCCGGGCTACCTGGCGCGCTTTATCGACGACGGCCGGCCGATAGCGCTGTCCGAGCGCGATCACGGGATGCTTGGCGCCTACCTTGGCGCCGGCCCGCTCGGGCTGGGCATCCGCGACCTGTGGGCACGACCATGAACAGAATCAGCCGGGAAGAGCTGCGGATGATCATCGAGGTTGCGCTGACGGTGCGACGTAAGTCCGAACGGATGAGCGTCGACCTGCAGGGCGCTCGTGCCGTGCAATCGTTCACTGACGACTTGCTGCAGCGTATCATGGGCCAGGAGGGCAGCGAGACCATCCTGATCGTGCCGAGCAATGTCGGACCGCAGCACTCACCGAAGCGCGGATCATGGGGTGTCGATGAACCGCACCCTCATCCGGACCTTTCCTATCGGCACCATATCCTGCAGCATCCGAGAGGCGGGGGGATCTAAGCTATCCTGCGGCCCTAGGGGCGGTCGTTTGCCCGGCCGCCCCTAGGCGTTGCCGCCTACCGCCGGCAGGGCAGGGTGCCCACCACGGGGCGCTCCGTGCCTACCAGGCCCCAACTGTTCGGTGACCCCAAATACGGCGCAAGAACCCCCGCCTCGCCCGCGAGCTTTTTATGTCGCTCGCGATGCAGTCGGCGGATGCGATGCGGAGGGAGGACGACGCATAGCTTCAGCGGCCATCTGATCGCACACCTGATGATGCAAATTGATGCAGCTGTCGCCGCAATTCGTTCACTGCCCCCGCCCTCCGCCCGCGTTCTTCTCGAGTTGCAAAAGCGGCAATGACATAGCCAGGCGGAACCGCCCAGAACAAGGCATTCGGAGTGGCTGTTGCGCTTCCTGATTGCGGACGTTCATTAGGAGGGTTAGCTACCGCTCATGCGAACAGCCATGAACGCGCCGCCTGAGGCACTGGATGATCCCGAGCGAGCGTTTATAGCCAAGGTCCGAGAGCATGGCTGGTTCGACACCGCAGTGTTTGGCGACGTCGAAGGGCCGGGCTTCTCATTTACCACGGGGTTATGGGTGAACACAGGTCAGCCAGAGTTGATCATGTTCGGCATGAAGCGTGAGATGGCTCATGACGTGTTCTGGGAGTTGTTCCGAGAGGCTAAGGCAGGATTGCCGCTACCAGTGGGTGAGCCAACCGATAGAGCATTCGAAAATCTTCTTGCCTATGCATTTCCGGTGGCGAAGCGGTTCTACCGCGATCACTTGGGCTGGAGCCGATGGTTTTACGGCGGCGACGAGTTCCCCTGCCTTCAAATTGTCTGGCCGGATCGGAGTGGCGTTTTCCCATGGGAGCAAGGGTTCGACACAGCTTTCGCAGCCGACCAGATCGACTTGACAGAAAATGGTTGGGAGTCAGCGCTTACACCGTGAGTCCGCTTTCCATCGAACTGGCCTCAAAAGCCGCCGGTCCGCTATCCTTCCCATCCCGGCCATTCCCAAAATTCGATCCCAATCGGGAACGAAACAAGCGTTGTCGTTTTTGCGGAATTCAGATTGATCAGCCCAAAATTGCAAAGTCCGAGAGGCCAGATGCCAATGTATCGAACACCGCTCGACACCTGCGGCTGGTCCGAAGGTCCTCATGCATCACGAGCCAAAGCGGAAGGTCGAGACTGAATGCCTCGGGTAAGACGCGGACCAGTCCATCGTCCCGTGCAGCGATCATGGTCTGACATATCCCGATGCCGAAGCCAGCGCGCAGCATGGCAAGCTGGACCAGATTGCTGTCGACACGCATGGCGAAGTCGGCATGGCTCACTCGCGGAAGCATCCCCATGACCGCCTGGCCGGTAGTCGATAGCGTATCCATACCGATCAGGTCGTGGGCAGCGAGGCTGACCACATCGGCCGGTCTACCTCGGCGTTCCAGATAATCCTGCCGCGCGAACAGCCCGAGCGTCACCTTGCCAAGCCGGCGTGCAATCAGGGCGTGCTGGGTCGGATCGGTCATGCGCAGCGCGATATCCGCTTCGCGCTGAAGCAAGTTGGTGACTGCGTCTGTAGGTGCCACCTCGATCGACAACGCCGGATGTTTGCGGCGCAGTTGCGCCAGCAGCGGTGGCAGATGCTCGGCCGCGAACACCTCGGCCGCCGTCACGCGGACTGTGCCGGCGACCTCGTCGTCCGCTGCCGAAGCTGCGCGCAGCAACGCATCCGTCGTCTTGACGAGTTCGTCGGCGAACGGGCGCAGGGACAAGGCGCGATCGGTAGGCGATAGTCCGCGCTGCGACCTTAGGAATAGCGTGCCGCCAACCGCCTGTTCCAGCGTCTCGACATGGCGTGCTACGCTGGGCTGGGTGAGTCCTAGCAGACGTGCCGCGCCCGACATAGAGCCCGTCCGCATCACTGCGGCGAACGTCCGATACAGATCCCAGCTCGGCCCTGTGTTCATTCATTATCGTATACCTATGCGCCGTTTTTCGTCAATTCCGTGGTGATCGCCTCTGCTCCATCTTCCGGCAGCAATATGGAGGCGGTAATGACACGAACGGCTTTAGTGCTGGGCGCAACGGGTGGGATCGGAGGCGCGGTAGCGCGCCGGCTGATACAATCGGGCTGGTCCGTCCGCGGGATGGTCCGCGACGGCGGTGCAAAGCGTCTTTCTGCAGGCGTACTACCGGTCATCGGCGATGCCTTGGATGCGGCTGCGGTCGCCAAGGCCGCGATAGGGACTGAGTTGATGGTGCATGCGGTCAACCCGCCCGGCTATCGCAACTGGCGCCAGCTGGTCCTGCCGATGCTCGACAACAGCATCTCTGCGGCTAGCGCAGCCGGTGCACGACTTCTCCTTCCTGGAACCGTCTACAATTACGGACCCGACGCATTCCCGGTCATTGGCGAGCAGGCGCCGCAGCGACCCCGGACGCGCAAGGGCGCGATCCGTGCCGAGATGGAACTTCGCCTTCGCGATGCCGCTGAGGCCGGCGATCTAACGTCGTTGATCGTGCGAGCGGGCGATTTCTTCGGACCCGGCGCCGCCAACAACTGGTTTAGTCAGGGATTGGTGAAGCCCGGTACGCGTCCGACGATCATCCATAATCCCGGTGCACGGGGAGTGGGTCATCAATGGGCCTATCTGCCGGACGTCGCTGAGACTATGGTCCGCCTCGTCGAGGAAGCCTCGCTGGCACCGTTCGACACCTTCCACATGGATGGTCACTGGGATGCGACCGGCACGACGATGACGAACGCGATTGTGCGGGTGTTGGGCGATCCAACCATGCCGGTTGGGCAGCTTCCCTGGTGGCTGTTGAAGATCGCAGGACTGTTCGCCGCCACCCCGCGTGAGCTTGTGGAAATGCGCTACCTGTGGCGCGACCCGGTTCGTCTGGACAATGCTCGCCTGCTGGCGACGCTCGGCTCGGAGCCCCGCACGCCTCTCGATGACGCGGTGCGTACGACGCTAAGTGCCATAGGGTGCCTTCCAAGTTCTCAAATGAACAATGCCAGCGGGCTTTGATAATGCTAAAACTTTCCCAAAACTCGATCCTTTTCGGGAAAGGGCGGCCGCGCTGGGAACGTCCGCTAACGCCATCTGCCTCCCCAATAGCTGCCGGTCCGCTTTCCTTCCCATCCCATCGATTCCGCTTAGGGGGTATCGCAACATGGTCGACGTGGATGGGTGAAATGGCACTGAATTTGCGCATCCTTCCCAGGATGCACGGGACGGCGCAAGCCGGCACGCTCGCCAGCGGTTGCTGGACGTTGAGCCCGCTGGGTTCGGGGCCGTCGGGGCTTGGTGGAGCTTCAAACTGCGTACGCCATAGGCGTTCCACTTATCTTTAAGTCTTACAGGGCCTCTGTGTGACCGCTCGGCGGATTTGCACTATCAACGGAAGCGCGGACGCGAGCGAGGATGGCGCGCAGCTCGGGGCTTTGGACCTCGGCGATCACGTCGTCGACCGTCGCGGTGTCCAGCTTCTTCTGGCGTGCGAGTTTCTCGGCAACATCGCGGACGAACTCGCTAGGCTTACGAAGCATGCGGCGGACGCACTCCCGCACCGTTGGCGGTTGCAGCAGGATAAAGGCGTTGGCGATCTGCTCGCTCTGCTGCTCGTCAGGCTCAGCATTCTCGATCGGAACGCAGCGCCGGATCCAGTCGAGGAAGCCGCACGCCTTCAGCCTGTCGAGCGCCTCGCCTACGGCGCTGCGCGACCGATGTATCTTGTCCGCTATCCATTGATAGGTCGGATCGAGCCGGCCGTCCTTACGGCCGCGCAGGCGCAACAGGCAGCGCAGCACTTCGAGCCCGATCGCGCCGAGCGCGCCGTTGCGCTTCCCCGGTAGCTTCCTTTGGTGCTCGAACGCCTCGGCCGCGCGCATCCGCGCGTTATGCTCTGTCTTTGGAAATGTGTTGTGCGTTCGCCATAGCGACACCTCCGATCCGCCGGCATTGTAGCTGTTGCGGCGTACTGGTGAGTTTGAGCGTGCGCGGTCACGGATACCGGTCGTAACCTCGCTAAACGAGCGGGCAATGTTGCTCACGACCGGTTAGCCAGTTTGTCGGAGATCCGCAGGTTTGCGCGGTCGGTATCTTGTAGGTTAGCCAATCCAACGTATTGATTTGGTGCAGTTATTGGAGACCAGTCGGGTGCACCAGACCTCTCCGATGACGCACCTCGCGCAATCTCCCCGCGGTCGGCCGCAGACACTGAAGGCAAAGACTTAAAAAGGCGCCCCCCCGGAAGGATCGCGGTTATTTGGTGCGTCTCACGCTGCTTGTTATCGGCCAGCCTGCGATGTCTGAAAAGGGCAGGCGCGCGCGAACGTGTCGCGCGGTCGACGATGGACAGATGCCTACTTGAGTTCGCGCACCGTCTGGATCAGGCCCAGCTTGCAATCAGCGTCGTGCCAGGTCGGGGTGAAATTACTCAGGGTTCGCCGACGGCCGCCCCGGACTTGATCTTTGGCGGCGGCGTCTTGGGCTTGAACGCGCAGAGGTCGCTGACGATGCACCGCCAGCATTCGGGTGTCCGCGCCTTGCACACGTAACGGCCGTGCAGGATCAGCCAGTGATGCGCATGGAGGCGGAACGGCTGCGGCGTCGCCTTGTCGAGCTTGAGTTCGACCGCGAGCGGGGTCTTGCCGCGCGCCAGGCCGGTGCGGTTGCCGACGCGGAAGATGTGCGTGTCGACCGCGAACGTCTCCGCGCCGAATGCGACGTTGAGGACGACGTTGGCGGTTTTTCGGCCGACACCGGGCAGCCGCTCGAGCGCTGCGCGATCGTTGGGGACGACGCCGCCATAGTCGTCGATCAGCATCTGCGAGAGTGCGATGACGTTCTTCGCCTTGGTGTTGAACAGGCCGATCGTCTTGATGTGGCGCTTCAACTCGTCGAGCCCGAGCGTGACCATCTTCTCGGGCGAGTCGACCTCGCGAAACAGCGCACGCGTGGCCTTGTTGACGCCGATATCGGTGGCTTGCGCGGACAGCGCGACCGCGACGACCAGCGTGTACGGATTGACGAATTCGAGTTCGGTCTCGGGATGCGGGTCGGCCTCGGCCAGACGCGCGTAAAACTCGAGGACGTCGGCCTTTTTCACCGCGTTACAGCCCGAGCACGTCGCCCATCCGGTAGCGACCGGCAGGCTGCGCCGCGAGCCAGATCGCCGCGCGGACCGCACCCCGCGCGAAGATCGAGCGATCGTCGCCGCGGTGGTTGAGTTCGATCCGCTCGCCTTCGGTCGCGAAGATCACGCTGTGATCGCCGATCACCGATCCGCCACGTAACGACGCGAAGCCGATCGTGCCCTCGGTGCGCGCGCCGACAAGCCCCGCGCGGCTGTCGACTCGGAGTTCGGCGAGCGACGATCCGCGGCCCTTGGCGGCGGCGTCGCCAAGCAGGAGCGCGGTGCCCGAGGGCGCATCGACCTTGTGCCGGTGGTGCATCTCGACGATCTCGACGTCCCAGTCCGGGCCAAGCCGCGCGGCTGCCTCGCGAACGAGGATCCCGAGCAGCGTCACGCCGAGCGAGGTGTTGCCGGTCTGGAGGATGGCGATATCCCGCGCCGCGGCGTCGATCATCGACTGATGCTGCGGCGACAGCCCCGTCGTGCCGATGACGATAGCGGTACCAGTCGAACGCGCGGCCGCGAGGTGCGCCTCGACCGCGGAGTGGGTCGAGAAATCGACCAGAACATCGGCGGCGCGGGCGAGCGGAGTGGGATCTTCGCCCGCATCGACCCCACCGGCGAGCGATGCGCCGGCGGCCTCGATCGCGTCGACGATCGCGCGGCCCATCCGTCCGGCGCTACCATAGATGCCGATCGAAGGCGTGCCGCTGACGTGCGGGGCGGGGTGCGGCGCGGTGGCCGGTGCGGGCGTCTGCATCACAGCGCTTTGCACCAAGCGGCGGTTTGGGGACAGGGGCGAACGATAGCCCGAGGCAATTTGTCCATGAACATGCCGCGCAAGGTCGCAGCGCAGGAACCTCAGCCGTGCGCGAGCAGGTCGCGGACGAGGTCGAGGTCATCAGGCTTGTCGACGTCGACCGCAGCGAGGCCGAACGGGCTGGCGACTGCGGCAGCCTTCAGGTTGGCGAGCCGTCCCAGATGCGCCAGCGCAGCGACCAGCGTCAGGCGGCCGGACATATAGCGGAGCAGCGTGCCGATCCCGAGTCGACGGACGATCCGCCATGGCCGTTTGCGATCCGCCTCGACCTGCGCCCACAGATCAAGCGCGGCGACCGCGCGCGGCGTGGCGAAGTGGAACAGGTTGCATCCCGACCATGCGCCGTCGGCAAAGCGGAGATAGGTGCGGCGCGTGCCGGGGGCGGCCGCCTCGATCACGTCCCGGCGCGCGAGCAAGGCAGCGACGTCTGCGTCCGCGGGGACGTCGGCGAGGAAGCGCGTGATCCATTCGGGGCGGAGCAGCGCATGATCCGCCGTGGTGACGAGCAGCGGCGCCCCGAGCGCTGCGATCCCGTCACGGACGCTGTGGCTGGGACCGGATGCCGCGGTCAGGACGGTGAGGCCGAGCATGATCGCGGCGGCGCGGACGGCGTCGTCGGACACCGAGACCGCGATCTGCGTCGCGCCCGCCGCGCGCAACGCCTGCGCGACCCGCGCGAGCAAGGTCTGGTCATCGAGGACGATCAGCGCCTTGTGCGACACCCCGGCATAGTCTGCGACCGGATCGCTCCCGCCGCGCGATCCGGCGAGGATCAGCGCGTTGAATCCTGTGTTCATACCGTCTTGGCACCGGCCTGCGCCCGCGCACGCCAGACCCGCCAGAATACGCCGGGCGCCGCGAGGATCGGATGCTTCTCGCGCCACGGCGTCAACGGCACGACGATCCCGGTGTGCCGCTCGACCTTCCATACGCCGTAGCGCGCAGCCCCGTCGAAGGTGAACGCCGCGCGGACCAGTCGCGCGACATTGAGGGGTTTGCCGGCTCGGCGTCGGCGGTTCCAGGCGTGGAGCAGCGTGCGCCGCCGTGCAGGGGCAAGGTCGGGGCTCAACTTGCCTGCCTCGTCGCGGAACGCGATGCCGTCGGCGGTCCAGGCAAGCGGGAGAAGTTCGACATAGCGCGACGGGTCGAAGGCGAGAATCTGTCCCTCGCGGCCCTTGCGTTCGACGCGGAGTTCGACCGCGTAGGTCTGGCGAAACAGCGCGCGCCAATAGTCGTCTGCGGTGCCGGTTGCGGGCCCCAGCGCAGCGGCGAACCGCGCGGCCGACCTGGCCGCGTCGCCGATCGCGTTGGCTACCAGCGTTGCGGTAGCCTGATCGCGCACCCAGACCAGTGCGGAGGGCTGCACGAAACGAGTCCATATCGTCGTGTCGAGCGTCCGCGCCGCGGCAGCGTTCGCAAACGTCGCCAGTCGCATCGTCGCGATCTTGGCGCGCAGCATCTCGCCGTGCCGATCGACCTCGCGGTAGCTAACCGTCGGCCAGATCCCCCGTTCGGGAGGGCCCGCGGTCAGCACGTAGAAATCGAGCACGCCTTCGGTCGCCCCGGTACGCAGGTTCGAGCCGTAGAACAGCACCGCCACGACCCCCGGAGCGTCCGCCAGCAACGCCGCGAGATCGCGGACTGCGGGGATCGTCGGAACATGGAGCTGACGGCGGACGACGTCGCCGAGCGTGATCACGGGACGACGAAGCGGAGCGCGCGCGCCTCGCGGACGATGAGGTCGCCACCGGGATAGACTTCGCCATCGAGGATGAAGCCCGATTCGATCGACAAGTCGAAGCTTGGCGAGTCGATCCGGTGGTAGCCGGCGCGGTCAAGCCAGGCGGCGGGCGAACCGGTTACGATCAGTGGCGCTGCCGCCGCGAGCCAGCGTGGCGGCGCATCGACGACCAAGGTCTTCAACCCGGCGCGTGGCACGCCGAACGGGCGGATCCCGATCGGCATTCGCTTCAGTGTCGAGGCGAGCAGGATATAGCGCGCACGATCGGTGTCCGTGTTTCTGCCCGCGGCATGAACGCCCTCGTCACCGCGTGACTCGAAGCGGAGCCGCATCCGGCTGCCGGCACGCCACGCACTGTTCACACCACCGAACAGCGTCTGCAGTATCGCCCAGCACAAGGCGAGCCCGACCGCGACGCCGTTGAACGCGCCCGCACGGTGCGTCCGCTGCGCTAGGGCGGTCGCATCGACAAACGCACCGGCACCGAACAGAAATCCGTGGAGGCGCGTGCCCGAGTCCTTTCGAACGATTTCAATCGGGCTGCGGGTCTTGAGGTTACCACCCCGTGCCGCGGCAAGCGCCTGATCGAGCGTCCACGTATCGGGAATGCCAAGGTCGAGCGCGAGCGCGTTGGTCTTGCCCGAGGGCACGATCGCGACGCGCGGTGCCGCGCCGGTCCACACGCGCGCGGCGGCGGTCATGACATCGCGGATCGTCCCGTCGCCGCCATCGATCACCAGCAGTTCAATACCGTGCCGCGCGAAACCGGTCAGCACCTCGGCCAATTCGGCCTGGGTCCGCGGCGTTACGGCCAGCACGGTTCCCGACAGGAACGGCTTGGTCGCCTCGACGCTGCTGCGATTGCGATGGCTCTTGGGGTTGCAGATTATACCGGTACGGATCTTGGCGGCGGCGTCGCGTGGGCTCACGCCATGCCTTTCGGATACTGCCGGATCGAACAAGCCGTCAGGCAGCCAGGCCGGCGGTGCCGACGGCGAAAGCGGGTGCCCGCCAAAGGCATGAAAGTTCGAAACAGCATCGGCCACGATATAGGATACCCGTCACGGCGCAGAACCGCTACAATTTTGTGTCAGTTAGATTTCCGTTGCGCGTCGGTCGCAGCCGGTACGAGACTTATCGGCGATACCGCATCTTCATCCGTACGACGGCGCCGGATGCGGGAAGGGCGGTGCGAACCGCGTCGAACGACGGCAGCCCGATCGAAGTCGGCGCGTCGTTGGAAAAGCCGAAGCCCTCTTTCGGCACGAACAGCGTTCGGTTGAACTTATGGTCGCCATTCTCGTCGTGATATTGCGCGACCGCATAGTGACCCGGCTTCATCCAGAAGCAGGCGCGCGGGCTGGCCGCCGACACGCGAGCACGCCCGACCTTCGCACCCTTTGCCAAAAATCGTGACTTGTCGTCGGGATAGATCGCAAACGCGACCTCCCCCGCATTGTTGCGCAGCGTCGTTGCCTCCAAAATCAGCTTGGCATTGCCGCCGCCCGGCGTGCCTTCGCAGGTTTCGGCGGCGTGCGCCTGGACCGGCGCAAGCGCGGTCGCCGCGCCGAGCGCGAAAAGAAATCCGTAGTTCATTGACCGACTAAGCCCCAAAATAGTGGCGATAGAGCGGCGCGCAGATGACATTTGCGACGTGAACGAGGCGTTTATCGCAAACGTCGGTCGCTCCGTGGAGGCTATGCTCGTCCCGGCGTCCGGGTCATATGTGCGGCCGCAAACCCCAGCAGGATCGCAACCGCAACCGATCCGGCAGCGACCGAAGCGGCGATACCGGCCGATCCGTAGGCGGGCATCAGCGCAAAAGCCGCGACGAACATCAATGCGACCCCGACCGCACGAATCGCAAACACCGTGCCGGCGCGGTGCAGTGCGGTCATCACCGTGTCGAGGCTGACGGTGGCGAGATCAAAACAGCCCGCGGCCGCGAGCCACAGCAAGACCGGATACGCACCGCCGAACGACTTGCCGCCCACCAGCTTCAGGATCGGTTCGCCGACCAGCGCGACGATCGCGAGGATGACCAACGCCGCCGCGGTGCTGGCAAGCATGGTCCGCACCAAAATGCGGCGCAGGCGCGAGGGCTCGGCAGTCCGCACCGCGCGGACGATTTCTGGAAACGCGGCGCGCGACAGCATCTGCGACAGTTTGGCAAGCGCTTGTGCAAGCTGCGTCGCGAGGCGAAAGGCGCCCGCTGCGGCGGGGCCGATCGACGCGCCGACCAGCAGCAGCGGGATCTGCTTGCTCGACAGGCCCAGCGTCGCGCTGGCGTTGGTGCTGAGCGCGAACCGGACGATGCCGGGGTTCTCGTCGCGGACCTGCTGCCAACGCCCCCGACCGCGTGCGAGCAGTCGCAGGTCACCGCTTTTCGCGACCATGATCCAATAGGTCGCCGCGGTGACGATCTCGGCGACCGCCCAGGCGATCATGAAGCCGCGGATCGTCGGTTCGAACAGCATCGCCGCGCCTGCACCGACGAACCGCATGATCGGCGTCATGCTGTCGGCGAGCGCGGACAACGAGAATTTGTCGCGCAGCCGCAGGATCCCGAGCGGGGTCGAGCGGATCGTGATCAGCTGCACGACCGCGAACATCAGCGTGTCGCGCATCAGGTCGGGCGGAATGCCGAACCCGTCGCTCCACGCGAACAGGATCGCGACGGTCAGCGCAGCCCCGACCAGCGCGCTGCACAGGTCCAGGATTGCTGACAACCGAAGCAGGCGCGCAAGCCGCGGCGCGTCGCCCTGCTGGATCGGACCGACGCCGTACTGGACGATGATCTGCCACGTCTGGAATCCGACGAACGTCGTTAGCGCCTGCGCCGCGCCTGAGATCAGCGCGAACCGGCCGAAATCGACCACGCCGAGCGTGCGCGTCGCAAACCCGAGATAAAAGAGCGACAGGATCGCCAGAACGCTGCGACTGGCGAGCAGCCAGCCGAGGTTGCGCGCCGCCGCCCGGAAAATCCCGGTCGTGCCCGCACGTGCCGGTGCATCCGCCGGAGCCGGAGAAGGAGCGGGGTCCTGAACCATCTGCGACCGGCCCCTAGAGCGCGATCGTGGGTGCGGCAAGGTGCGCGGGGCGGCGGGGGGCGCAGAGGTGACAAAACCGGAGGCGGCCCCTAGACCGCGCGCGATCGGGCGACAGTGCCGCCGTCATGCGAGGGATCGTTCGTCATCTGCGGAATTGCCGGCCTTTACGCGCGGGGTGGCGGTGCCGTTTCGCCCCGCCTCGTCACCGCACCCCTGATCACCGCGCAGTGCGACGCGATCCTGCACCGCGGTCCCGACGACCAGGGCGTGATGACCGATGGCGACTTCGGCTTCGGGATGCGCCGGCTGAGCATCATCGACATCGAAGGCGGGCATCAGCCGTTCCACTCGCCCGACGGCCGCTATGCGCTGGTCTTCAACGGCGAGATCTACAATTTCCGCGACTTGCGACGCGAGTTGCAGGCACTAGGGCGGGTGTTCGAGAGCGCGGGCGATACCGAGGTCATCCTCGCCGGCTACGAACGCTGGGGCGACGATGTCTGGACGAAGCTCGACGGCATGTTCGCGGTCGCCGTGTGGGACATGCACGCCCGGCGACTGACGCTTGCGCGCGATCCCGTCGGTATCAAGCCGCTTTATTATACCGACCAGGCGGCCGGGTTCGCGTTCGGCTCCGAACTCAAGACGCTGACCTTGCTGCCGGGGATGGCGTTCGACGTCGACGCCCGCGCGCTCCACGATTATTTCAGCTTCGGGCATGTCCGTACGCCGCGCTCGATCTACGCGCAGGTCCGCACGCTGCCGCCGGGGCATGTGATGACCGTCGAGGCGAGCGGTCCCCCGGCGATGCGCGCCTATTGGACGCCTGCCTATCATCCGGCCGAGCCGCGGTCCGAGGCGCGGTGGATCGAGCAATTCCGCGACCAATGGCTCGACACGATCGGCAAGCAGATGGTCGCGGACGTCGATGTCGGCGCGTTCCTGTCGGGCGGTGTCGACTCGTCCGCGGTGGTCGCGGCGATGGCGCAGGTTTCGGATCGCCCGGTGCGCACGTTCACAATCGGCTTCCCCGATCCGCGCTTCGACGAATCGCCACATGCCGAGGCGATCGCGCGGCATCTCGGTTGCAACCATGTCACGCGCACGCTCGAACTGGCGGATGCGCAGGCGATGCTGCCCGAGGTCCAGCATTGCTATGACGAGCCGTTCGCCGATCCATCCGCGGTGCCGACCTGGTATGTCAGCCAGATCGCCGCGCAGGAGGTGAAGGTCGCGCTGTCGGGCGATGGCGGCGACGAGCTGTTCTTCGGCTACAAGCGGCATGCGACCGAACGCCGGATCGGTGCCTTGCCAGCACCGTTACGCAAGCTCGCGCGGGCGCTCGACGCGGTGCCGACCTTGCCGTCGCGGCATGCCAATGCGGTGTTGCAGCGCTGGCGGAAAACCACCGGTAGCGCCGCGCTCCCGAACGGCGTCGCGCGGTTCTTCGCCAAGACGCAGATCACGAACGAAGCCTTCCGCCGCGAAATCTTTTCGGCCGAGTTCATCGCCGAGGAAGAGGGCGGAATCGCCGCGCTGGTCGCGGAATATTTCCCTGATCCCGCCGCGATCTCGGCCGACACGCTCGAGCAGTTCGGGC
This sequence comes from Sphingomonas sp. Leaf38, assembly GCF_001421825.1. Taxonomy (NCBI): domain Bacteria; kingdom Pseudomonadati; phylum Pseudomonadota; class Alphaproteobacteria; order Sphingomonadales; family Sphingomonadaceae; genus Sphingomonas; species Sphingomonas sp. Leaf38. The sequence continues at coordinate 1,405,024 of NZ_LMLD01000011.1, forward strand.
TGGCGGATCTCGCGCTCAACCTGCCCGGCGCGATGCTGACCAAGGTCGACCGCGCGAGCATGGCGCACTCGCTCGAGGTGCGCGTGCCGATGCTGGGGCAGGGGATGGTCGACCTCGCGCTGTCCATGCCCGCGGACATGAAGCTGCACGGCAAGGTCGGCAAATACGTGATCCGTCAGGCGATCGCGCCGTGGCTGCCCGTAGGGATCCTCGACCGGCGCAAGCAGGGGTTCCAGATGCCGCTCGCTGCGTGGTTCGCGGGCGATTTCGGCGCCTATGCGGAGCAACTCTGGCGCGACAGCGGCGTGCGCGAGCAGGGGATGTGGCGCACGGGCGCGGTCGACAAGGTGTTCGCGGATCACCGGGCGGGGAAGCGGGATTACAGCCGCTTCCTGTACGCGCTGGCGATCTACTGCCTTTGGTGGATCGGCCGGCCCAAGGCCGTTGCGCTCGGCATACTCTAGATCGTCATCCTGACGAAAGTCAGGACCCAGAGCCACGGACGTCCACCTTTGTGACCCTGGATCCTGACTTTCGTCAGGATGACGGGGCGATGCCTATGCCAGCCAGCTCACCAGCGTCTCACCCTTGGCCTTGCGCGCCATCGCCTGCACCAGCCGCACCAGATGCACCACCAGCGAGATTGCGGTCCAGGCCGCCACGCCAATGATCCCCCAGTCGGGCCGCATCACCAGCAACCCCGCGAACAAAATCACCATGTTCGGATTGCGCCGCGCGGTGATCAGTCGGAACCAGCTGTCGAACCGCTCCCAGACGTGGATGTGCATCCCGAACCGGACAATGAACGCCCCCTCGATCAGCCGCTGCGCGACATAGCCGAACAGCATCGTCCCGATCACCGCCCAGAACATCTGGTCGTCGAGCGGCCGCCCATAGGGCGCGCACCCCGCCGCCCAGGCCCACCACCAGAAGGGCGGGTGGACCAGGTCAACGCCGTGATCCCACGCATTGCCGAGCTTCGACGACGTGATCGTGCACCGCGCGAGCTTCCCGTCGACGGTGTCGAGCACCATGAAGAACAGTCCCGTGGCAAGGCCCGTCCAGAACCAGCCATACCAGAACGCCACGGTCGCCACGATGCACAGCACCGATCCGAGCGCGGTCACTTGGTTTGGCGTGATCCCGGCGCGCGCGCAGACCCGCGTGATCGCCAGCGCCCATTCGGGCCACAGATATTTGGTGAGCAGATCGGTGACGCCCTTATAGGCGCCGACATAGCTCGCGCGCTCGATCGCCGGCACCGCGGGCGGAGTCAGCAGTTCGGCAAACGGGCGTTCTCGCTTGCGCAATGACTCGTTAAGGATCCCGTCCTCGGCTTCGGTGGCGATCACCGTGAGGCCGCTCACCAGCGGCGCCTCGCCGAGCATCGCCGCGGTCATCCGCGCGCGCTCGTCGGCGTCGCGGACATGCGCGAGAACGGGGACGCCGGTGCGTGTGACGACCGTACCGGGCCGCGACTTCAGATGCGCAATCCACACCGGATCGAACGCATAGGCGAGGTTGGCGAGAATGACGGGGCCGTCGCCATCATCTTCCGGCAACCCCTGCGCGACGCCGATCCGCCGGATCCGCTCGGCATTGGTCATGCCCCAGAGCAGCGTGTCGTTCGTCCGGACGGTGCGGAGCGCTGGCGTGGGGGCTGTAGAATCTACCATGCCGCACCCGTTAGCCGATCTGGTCCTGAAAGCGAGAGGGGGAGTTCGCGAGAGCCACGCTTCCCCAGGTCACCACCCCAGCGGAGGCCGGGGCCCAATTGGGACGGCCGGAGCAACTTCGCGCGGTCCCTTGTCAGCATCGTCCCCCAATTGGACCCCGGCCTTCGCCGGGGGTGGTGGGGTTTATCGAACTGGCTTCGCTTCCAACACGCGTACGACTTCCCGCGCAGCCCGCACCGCGCCGCCCTCGACCGCGCCGAGCGACCCGCCGGCGAACTCCGCCTGAATTGCCGCATACTCGGCGTGGAGCAACGCGGCACGATCGAGGGCCGTCACGACCTCCGCGACGTCACCGACCACCTCGCCGCACGCCCACATCGCGTAGTTCGGATCCCCCTCCCACGCGACGCCGCCGGCATTCAGAAACACGCAAGGCCGCGGCCGCATCAGGAACTCGATCACCTGGCTGGACGTGTCGCCGAGATAGACGTCCGCGACGCCGGTATAACTCCCGTCGACCATCGCGAAGCCGTCAATGTCGCAGTGCACGTGCGGCAAGCCGCCGATCTCGCGCATCAGGTCGGCCACCTCGGGCGCCTTCTCGACCAGGCGCTGATGCGGCGCGAAGATCAGATTGTAGCGCCCGTCCGCGACGATCCGCCGCACGACCTCCGCCCCCCAGCGCCACCAGGACGAGCGATGCTGTTGCCAGTGCGGCGTGTACAGCACCACCGGCCGCGTATCCGCGAACGGCGGCGCGGCGTGCGTGCGGTGCGTGAAATCTGCCTTCACATAGCCGGTCGCGACGAACCGGTCGGGCGCGAACCCGCGATCGAGATAGGTCTGACGCTCCCGCTGGCTCGGCACCAGCGTCAACGCTGCCGCGCGCCGGCGTGGGTCGTCGCGTGCGCTCATCGAGCCGACGCCGTGCGAGGTCTTCACGAACTTCGCGCGCATCGGAAACAGCCTGGGAAGCCAGAGGCTCGTCTGCTCGGCGCACACCACGACGCGTGCGCTGCGGAGATAGGGGAGCAGCCGCACCAGCATCGGGATCTTGGCCGGCAGCACGGGATTGCGCCCCGTGCCGTCGTCGGCGACGCGGCGGAAGCCCGGCACGCGGCGGATACGCACGCTGGAAAAGGGGGCCGTCCACCGGGTCAGGAGGTTCTCATGGACCGAGGTGCTCACCCACAGGTCGATCGGCACGTCTGAGGTGGCGGCGAGCGCCTCGACGATCGGATAGAGATGCGGGATCAGCAGCGTCTCGCCGAGAAACAGGAACGCGACCTTGCCTCTGGGAGGGGCGCTGGTCATGGCCGGTGATCGCGTTCCCACAGCGCGATATCCTCGGGCCGGTCGATCTCCTGCCAGTGCGCGGCGGTCGCGATCCGCACCGCCGTCACGCCAGGCCCCTGCGCGACGCGCGCGACGACGGCGTGGTGATAGGCGTGGATGCCGTTCTCCTCGCCGATGACCGCGCGCAACGCCTCGGCATAGGCGCCGCCGCCGTGCGACACGATCAGCCCGAGCGAGCGATCGGTCGCCTCATGCCCGACGAGGTGCTTGCCGACTGCGATCACGCGGGTCCCGTCGGCCTCGACCAGCATGTCGTCGAGCCCGGCGTCGACCAGCGGCTCGACGAGCAGCGCCACGCCCGCCGTGTCGCCGCCAAGCGCGGTGTGCAGGATCGTCGGGTCGAACACCGTATCGCCGTTCATCAGGGCGAACGGCGCGTCGAGATAGGCGCGCGCCGCCCAGGCGCTGCCGATGCTGTTCGCGCTCGACCAGAACGGGTTGAAGACGAGCTCGGTCGGCAGGCCGCCGTCCTGTGCGCCCAGATGCGCGTCGATCTGGTCGATCCGGTAGCCGCCGATGATCACCGCGCCATCGAAGCCCGCGGCGGCGACCGCGTCGAGCTGGTGATCAAGGATCGCGCGTCCGCCGACCTCGACCAGGCATTTGGGCGTGGTCAGCGTCAGGGGCAGCAACCGCGATCCGTGGCCCGCGGCGAGGATGATGGCCTTCATGGGGTGCGCCTCTACGCGGCAAGTGTGGCAGGAAAATGCAGTTGCGCGCCGTTCTCCCGCCTCCGGGGGGAGAGCGTTATCGCTGGACGCTCTCGCTGTCCGCCCGCGACCAGCCTCCGCCCATCGCCTGATACAGCGTGACATAGGCGGTCAGCCGATCCGCGCGTGCCTGCACCAGCGACAGCTCGGCGGTCAGCAACCCGCGCTGCGCATCGAGCTGATCGATATACGCCGAATACCCTGCCCGGTAGCGGTTCGATGCGTTGCGCAGCGCCCCCGCGAGCGCATCGCGCTGCCCGGCGAGCGCCACCGCCTGCTGGCCCGAGCGTTGCACACCCGCCAGACTGTCGTCGACCTCGCGGAACGCCTGCAACGCGGTGCGGCGATAGGCGAACGCCGCCTGGTCGCGGCGCGCGGTGGCGGCGTCGGCCTGCGCGCCGAGCCTGCCGCCGTCGAAGATCGGGCTCAGCACGCTCGCGCCGATTGAGAATACCGCGATCGGGTTCGCCAGCGCGCTCGAGAGCACCACCCCCGCCGAGCCGGTCAGTGCGAGGTTCGGCAACATCGCCGCGCGTGCGCTGTCGAGCGAGCGGTCGGTCGCCACCAACGTCTGTTCCGCCTGATAGAGATCGGGGCGGCGGCGGAGCAGGTCGGCGGGCAGGCCGTCGGGGATCGCCGGCGCGGCGAGCTGGTCGAGCGTGCGCCCGCGGGGGATCGGGCCCGGGTTGTCGCCGAGCAACAGGCTGAGCGCATTTTCCTGCCGGCTGATCGCGAGCTGTGCGGCGGGGACGAGTTGTTCGGTGGCGTGATATTCGGCCTCGGACTGGCGAAGTTCGAGGTTCGAGGTGTAGCCGGTCTCGGCGCGGCGGCGGGCGATCCGCAGGCCCTCCGCACGCGCCGCCAGCGTCTGCCGCGCGACTGCGAGGCGCAGGTCGAGCGCGCGCAGCGTGATGTAGCCGGTCGCGACGCTGCTCGCGATCCCGAGCCGTACTGTGTCCTGCGCCGCCTGGCTGGCGAGCAACTGTGCCTGCGCCGCGCGGCTCGCCTGGCGGAGGCGGCCGAACAGGTCGAGATCGTAGCTGATGCTGACCGAGGGCTGCGCGCCGATCGCGTCGGAGGGCAGGCCGAACGCGTTGACCGTCTGGCCGGTGGTGCTCGGCGCCGAGCCGTTCACGAGCGGGGTCTGTTGCGCGCGGGCGAGACGCGCGGTGGCGCGCGCCTCGTCGATCCGCGCGGCGGCGGCGCCGAGATCGGGGCTGTTCGCCAGCGCACGCGCGACGAGCGCCGTAAGCGCGGGATCGCCGAACGCGCTCCACCAGTCCGCACGGATCGGCGCGCCGGGCCCGAGCGTGGTACGCCATGCGGGGGGCGGGGCAACCGCGGTGGTCGCGGGTGCCTCGGGGCGGGGGCCGATGCAGGCGCCGGCGAGGAGGGCTAGGGGGAGGATCCCAATATCCCGAATCAACCGCCACCCCGGCGCAGGCCGGGGCCCAGGTGGAAAGGTCGTAGTAACGGCGGACTGTGCTTCGTTACAGCCGTCCCCCAACTGGGCCCCGGCCTTCGCCGGTGTGGTGGCCAGGATTGAGGTGGTGGCCTGGATCGAGGTGGTTTGTTCTGGGGCAGTGGCATTTCCCCTGTGTCCCCGCGAAGGCGGGGACACAGTCTGGGCTCCCGCCTTCGCGGGAGAACAGGACGCGGGCGTGACGTCGGGGTTGGGCGGCATCACCGGACGCCCGGTCCGCCGGCAGTGTCCACGCGCGCCTGCACCGACATGCCCGGCCGCAACCGTGCGCTCAGCCGCTGGCCGGCGTCGACGCGGATCCGTACCGCGATCCGCTGCGGCACCTTGGTGAAGTTGCCCGTCGCATTATCCGCCTTCAGCACCGCGAATTCGGACCCCGCGGCGGGCGAGATCCGCTCGACATGCCCAGTCAGCCGTTCGTTTGCGAGCCCGTCCACCGTGAACGACGCCGGCTGGCCGACCGCCATCCGCGCGGTCTGCGCTTCCTTGAAGTTCGCGATCACCCAGGTTTCGGGCGGCACCAGGAACATCAGCTGCGACCCCGCGGTCACATATTGGCCGAGGCGGACGCCGACCTCGCTCAGCCGCCCCGTCTCGGGCGCGCGGATGACGGTGTTGGCGAGGTCGATCTGCGCGAGGCTTCGCGCCGCCTCGGCCCCCGAGACGCCCGCCTGCTGCCCGCCGCGGCCGACCTCGACCGTGCGGATGTCCTGCCGGGCGATCTCGCGCGCGGCCTTGGCTTGCTGGACCTGCGCCTGCGCCTGGCGCAGCGCCGCCAGCGTCTGGTCGCGCTCGCGCAACGACACCGAGCCGTCGGTGACCAAATCGTTGACGCGCGCCATATCCGCCTGCGCCCGCATCAGCTGCGCGGCGGCGTTCGCGACCGCGGCGTCCTGTGCCGCGAACGTCGCCTCTCGGCTGGCCGCGGTCTGGCGACTGTTCGCGAGCGTCGCGGCTTGCGCATCGACCTGTGCCTGCGCCTGGTCGACTCGCTGGCGGTAGATGCGGTCATCGATCTTCACGAGCGGATCGCCCTGCTTCACATCGGCGAAATCGCGCACGAGCACCTGCGTGACATAGCCGCTCACCTGCGGGCTGATCACCGTCGTCCGGCCGCGGACATAGGCGTTGTCGGTCGATTGATAGGTCGTCGCGAACGGCGGCAGCCGCCACGCCGCGAGCACCGCGCACACGCCCGCCACCGCCAGTAACGCGATGATGATGATGACGTTGCGGCTCGGCGGCTGCGGTCGCCAGCCCGACCCGACCGGCGTGGCCGGAGCGGCCGGGGGCGGGGAGGGCGCCGGCGATGGTGCCGCCTCTGCGATCTTCTCTTCGGTCGCCGGTCCTTCGGCCACCGGGCTGCGCGCGTCGGTCATGTCGTCCCCTCCAGCCGCGTGCGCCGTTCGCGTCGCGCGCGTCTCGCCAGCAGGAACAGCAGATAGCCGAACGTCCCCCCCGCGAGAACGGCGATCAACCGGAAGACGTCGTCATACGCAAGCACGTTTGCTTCGCGCGTGGTGGTTTGCGACAGGATCGCCGCCCCCTCGGCGGTCCGCAGCGTCGGATCGACGATCACCCGGCTGACCGCGGCGCCGCCCGCGGCGATACGCTGCGCGACGATCGGGTCGGTCGGCGAGATCTGCTGGACCAGCGCCACGCTGTTCGCCTTCTCGCGAATCACCTGATAGCTGCCGAGCAGCGCGGTGCCGCCGAGCCCGCCCAGCGAATTGATGATCCCGAACAGCGCGATGAAGCTGATGATATGGCCTGCGCCTTCCTTCAGCGCGCGGGTCATGCCGAACAGCAGCGCGGGGCCGAGGAAGAACGTCGCGGAAAAGCCGATGATCGCCTGCGTGACGTACATCTGCGGCGCGCGCGTCAGGCTGGTCGCGTAGGAATCGAACCAGGCCGCCACCGCGACGAGTCCGATCGCGAGCATGATCGGATGGCCGAGCCGCTCGACGTCGAGCGTCACCGCGCTCGCGATGACTCCCGCGACCGAAGCGACGAAGATGATCAGGAAGAACGGCACCAACTGGTCGTTGTTCTGCCCCAGCACGGTCAGCAATCCGACCGCGGCATAGGTCTGCTCCGACAGCACGATCCGCGCCATGACGATAACGATCGTGAAGCGGACGATGTCGGCGCTGCCGAGCCACCGCGTGTTGAGCAGCGGGTTGGCGCGGTGATGCTCGACGACCAGCGCGGCGGCGAACATCGGGATCGCCGCGATCAGCGCCCAGCCGATCCACGGCGCATTGGTCCACCACACGATCCGCCCGAGCCCGAGCACCGCGGCGAACAGTGCGGTCGAGCCCGCGAACAGCACGAATGTGAGGAAGTCGAGGGGCTCGAACGCCTTGCTCCGCGTCGTCGGCGGCAGGCGGAGGGCTGCGACCGCGGCGAGCGACAGCAAGGCGAGCCCGAGTTCGAACAGGTACAGCGTGCGCCACTGCGACATCGCCAGCAGGTCCGGCGAGAACAGCCGCGCAAGCGGCGTCGCGCATTGCGGGATGCCGATGCCGAGCACCACCGCCTTCAGTCGCCATTTCGCCGGCAGCGACTGCATCACATAATACAGGCACAGGCTGCTGAGCGCCGCGCCTGCCATGCCGCTGATCGCGCGCACCGCGATCGCGGTCGCGAAACCGTGCACGAACAGATGCGCGAGCGTGATCAGCACATAGAGGATCAGGAAGATCATCGCGAACGGTCGCAGCCCGAATTGTGCACGGAACTTGATCATCAGCAGGTTGATGCTGACGTTGGTCATCACATAAACCGTTGGCAGCCAGGCGATCTGCGCCGGATCGAGTCCGAGTGCGCCCTGCAGCGTGTAGGTGTTGGCGCTGATCAACGCATTGCCGAAGCCGACCGTGAGCCCGAGCAGGATGCCGATCAGCGCATAGGCGATCTGCCGACGGCGCGGGTGGAGTGGCGAGCCGGGGGAGCCGGGCAGCACGGGCAGTTCGTGGGGCGCGAACTGCCAGTCCTCTTCGCTCAGGAAGTGTCTGATTCTCCGGGCTATCATCGGGGGGCGTTTTGGCACGATCGGGGGCGGTCGTCATCCGGGAACGCTGACGGGCTGGCGCAAAGGGGTCACGAAACGCACGCCTCCCCGGCGAAGGCGGGGACCCAGTCGGGGAGCGCGAGGAACGGCGAACAGCGCTTCATGATTGCGACCTTTCCAACTGGACCCCGGCCTGCGCCGGGAAAGGACTCGTTTGCGAAGCTGGCCGTGTTGACCGTGCTCATGCTGCACCGCAGCGGAACATCCCTGCTCGCGCGCCGTTGCGCCATCATGCGCATGTTCAGATCGCTCCACATACCGCCCCAATGGGTCTGGGTAGAAAGCGTCGCCGTCGTCTCGGCGGCGGTTCTGTTCGCGCTGGTCGCGCATTGGCTGACGATGCGGATCGCAGGCCATGCCCAGCGTCGTACCACCGCCAAGACCGACGGCCTTGTTCTCGCCCGGATACGCCGCCCGTTGCGTGCCGTGTTCGTCATCATCGCGGTCGCGTTCGTCGCGCGGATCCTGCCGATGGACAATGACGTCGAGGATTTGTGGAAGCAGCTGCTCGGCTTCCTCGTGCCCGCGCTGCTGGGCTGGCTCGCGGCGGCGGCGTTGCGCGCGTTTCAGGACGTGATCGAGATCCGCGCCGACATCACGGTCGAGGACAATCTTCGTGCACGCCGCAAGCGCACCCGCGCGGCGATCCTCGGGCGCATCGGCACGTTCTTCATCATCTTCATCAGCGTCTGCCTGATGCTGCTGAGCGTGCCCGGCATCCGATCGATCGGCGTCACGCTGATGGCGTCGGCGGGTATCGCCGGCCTCGTCGTCGGTGCCGCCGCGCAGCCTGCGCTGAAGAATTTGATCGCGGGCGTGCAGATGGCGTTCACCGAGCCGATCCGGCTCGACGACGTATTGATCATCGACGGTGAATGGGGGCGCGTCGAGCAGATCAACCTGACCTTCGTGGTCGTCAAGATCTGGGACGAACGGCGCCTCGTCGTGCCAGTGTCGAAGTTCCTTGAGCAGAGCTTCCAGAACTGGACGCGCGAGACCAGCCAGTTGATGGGGTCAGTGTTCTGGTACCTCGATCCGTCGGCGGATGTGCCGCGGCTGCGCGAGAAACTGGGCGAGATCATCACGTCGAACCCGCGGTGGGACAAGCGGTTCTACAACCTCCAGGTCACCGACGTGAAGACCGACTGCATCGAGCTGCGCGGACTGATGACCGCCAAGGACGCGGCCATCGCGTTCGACCTACGGTGCGACGTGCGCGAGGCCCTGCTGAAATACATCCGCGACGAGATGCCCGAGGCGATCCCGCGCAACCGCCTGCTGATGGCGTCGGATCCTATACCCCGCCCCTGAAACTATTCTCCCCCGCCAGGGGGATGTGGCGCCAGAGGCTACGGAGGGGGAGGATAGATCAACCGGCGTCGCGCGTCCTCCCCCTCCGACTGGCTAATGCCAGCCACCTCCCCTTTGGCGGGGGAGGATTAATCAGGCCTCGATGTGCTCGGGCACCGCTTCCAGCGCGGTGATGAACAGCTCGCACCACCACATCACGTCTTCCTTGCGGACGTTATCGATCAGCTTCTCCCAGCGCGCCTTGCGTTCCGCCAGCGGCATCGACAGTGCGCGCGCGATCGCGTCGGACATCTCTTCGGGGCTGTACGGATTGACCAGCACCGCATCTTTCAACTGCGCGGCGGCACCCGCAAAGTGCGACAGGATCAACACGCCCGGGTCCTCGGGATCCTGCGCCGCTACATATTCCTTGGCGACCAGGTTCATCCCGTCGCGCAGCGGCGTCACCAGCCCGACGCGGGCCGCGCGGTAGATCCCCGCCAGCACATCGCGCGGGAAGCCGCGGTTGACGTAGCGGATCGGCGTCCAGTCGATATCCGAATATTCGCCGTTGATACGACCGGACATCGAATCGAGGTTTGCGCGGATCTCCTGGTAGGTATCGACCTTCTCGCGGCTCGGCGGCGCGATCTGGAGCATGTAAACGAGCCCCGCCCGGTCTGGGTGCGACCCCAGGAAGCGCTCATACCCGGCAAATCGCTCGGCCAGACCCTTGGAATAATCGAGCCGGTCGACCCCGACGATCAGGCTGCGTCCGGTCGCGGACATGTACATCCGCTCCTTGGCATGCCGCGCGGTGTCGCTGTTGGCGGACTTCTCGAAGTCCGCGGTCTCGATCCCGATCGGCGTGGTGATCGCCTTGATCGTACGGTCGCCGACCGTCACCCAGCCGTCCTCGCCCACCACGCCGTCGAGCTGGCTCGTGACGTAATGCAGGAAGCTGTCGAGCCAGTCCTGCGTCTGGAACCCCACGACGTCGTACGCGAACATCGATTCGACCAGCGCGCGGTGGCTTGGCAGCGACAGCAACATCGCCATCGGCGGCCACGGGATGTGGAGGAAGAACCCGATCTTGTTCTCGACCCCCAGCTTGCGCAGTTCCTGACCCAACGGGACGTGGTGATAGTCGTGGACCCACACCAGATCCTCGGGCTCGATCAGCGGCAGCACCGTCTCGGCAAAGCGCGTGTTGACCCGCGCGTAGCCGCTGGAGAAATCGCGTTCAAACTCGGTCAGGTCGATCCGGTAGTGGAACAGCGGCCATAGGGTCCGGTTCGCATAGCCGTTATAATATTCGTCGAAATCCTGCTCTTCGAGATCGATCGTCGCGGTGGTGACGCCCTTGCCCTGCTGGAAATTGATGTGGCCGGTGAACTTGTCGGTCGTTTCGCCCGACCATCCGAACCACACGCCGCCCTTTTCGCGGAGCGCCGCGAGCAGCGCGACGGCGAGTCCGCCCTGGTTGCCCGAGGGCGCATCGACCGACTGGACCCGGTTCGAGATGACGACGAGGCGGCTCATCGGACGGCACTCCAGGGCTTACTGAGCAGGACCGCGCAGTTGATCAGCCCCACCAGCGAATAGGTTTGCGGATAATTTCCCCACAGCTCGCCGGTCGCAGGATCGATATCTTCCGACAACAGGCCTGCAGGGGTACGGCGCGCGACCATCTCGTCGAACAGTTCGCGCGCATCGGCGGTGCGACCCGTCGCGTGCAGCGCTTCGATCAGCCAGAAGGTGCAGACGTTGAACGCGGTATGCGGCAGCCCGAAATCATCCTCGGTCGCATAGCGCAGCATATGGCTGCCGCGACGCAGCCCTTGCTCGACCGCCTTTAGCGTCGACTGGAACCGCGGATCGTCGGGCGCGAAGAACCGCAGGTCGAGCAGCTGGATCAGGCTCGCGTCGAGATCGTCGCCGCCGAACGTCGCGGAGATACGCTGCGTATCCTCGCGCCAGGCCGACGTCTCGATCGTCGTGCGGATCGTGTCCGCGCGCTCGTTCCAGAACGCCCGGCGATCCTCGAGCCCGAGCACGCCCGCCGCGTTGGCAAGCCGGTCGCACGCCGCCCAGCACATCGCGGCGGAATAGGTGTGGACATGCGCCCTGGTCCGGAGCTCCCACAGCCCGGCGTCGGGTTTGTCGTAGGTTTCCCACGCACGGTCGCCGACCAGTTCGAGGCTCTTGAAATCCTCCTCGCTCGACATCCGGAACAGCCGCTTGTCGAAGAATGCCTGGACGTCGGACAGGATGATCTGGCCGTACGCGTCGTGCTGGATCTGCTCGTACGCCTGGTTGCCGACGCGGACCGGGCCCATCCCGCGATAGCCGGGCAGGTCGCTCTCGGTCCGCTCGACCAGCGTCGACTCGCCCCCCACGCCATAGAGCGGCTGGACATGGCCGCCCTTCGACGCATCGACGATGTTGCGCAGATATTCAAGATACCCCTCGAGCACGTCAAGCGCGCCAAGCCGGTTGAGCGCCTGCACCGTGTAATAGGCGTCGCGGATCCAGCAATAGCGGTAATCCCAGTTGCGTTCCGACCCCTCATGCTCGGGGATCGAGGTGGTCAGCGCGGCGACGATCGCGCCGGTCTCCTCGTGCTGGCACAGCTTCAGCGTGATCGCGGCGCGGATGACGACGTCCTGCCATTCGACCGGCGTCGCGAGCCCGCGGACCCAGTGGCGCCATTCTTCCTTGGTCCGCGAGAGCATTGCCTCGGCGGCCTCGTGCAGCACACCCGCGAAACTTTCGTCGGGGCCGAGGAACAGGTGCATCGGCCGTTCGAGGCGGAACCAGTTCTCGCCGACGATATGCCCGACCGGCGCGTCGGTGGTCAGCCGCAGCGTCTGGTCGGCCATCAGGAACCGGATATGGTTCGAGCCCTGCGTATGATCGGTCGGCTTGCCCCAGTTGGTCGCGACGCGCATCCGGATCCGGATTCGCGGCGAACCCGCGACCGGCTTGACGATCCGCACGAAGCTGGTCGGGCGATAGGTGCGGCCCTCACGGACGAAGCGCGGGCAGAAATCGGTGATCTCGACCGCGTTGCCGGCCTCGTCCTCGTGCCGCGTCACCAGGATCGGCGTGTTGCGAATATAGGCCTGCGTGGTCTTCGCAGCGCCTTCGAGTTCGATCGCCCAGAACCCGGTCTCGGGTGCATCGCCGCCAAGCAGCGCGCAGAATGCCGGGTCGCCATCGACGCGCGGCACGCAGCCCCAGACCAACGTGCCGGTCGTGTCGATGAGCGCAGACACCTGGCAATTGCCGATCGGCCAGAGGTTCATGTCGGCCTGGGGAGAAGCGGGGAGGGTCGGTGCGGTCATCGTGTTTCCAATATGGCGGCGATCCAGCCACGGAGCGCGGCTACGTCGTTCAGGCGATAGGTGGCGGCGGTGGCACGGTTTTCGCCGATCAGCACGCCGGCGCCGCCGAGACCGCGCGCGGCTTCAAAGCCGTCCTCGTCGGTGACGTCGTCGCCGAAAAAGAAGGGCATGGTGCCGGCCATTGCGGGCGCGGCGATCAGGGAACGGAGCGCAGCGCCCTTGTCGCCGGGGGTGCGCAGTTCGACCATCATCTTGCCGCGCTGGAGCGTGAGACCGTGGCGTGCGGCCAGCGTCTCGGCGAGGGCCACGGCGTCGGCCTCAAACGCCGGGGCCATCCGGTAATGCAGGCCCGCGCCGAGGCTCTTGGCCTCATAGACGAGGCCGTTCGCGGCGGCAAAGGCGGCGAATTCCTCGGCTGCGGCTTCGAGCGAGGCAGGCCGTGCGGCGGCAAAATGGCCGTCTTCGGGCGTCCTGCGCTCGGCACCGTGGCTGCCCGCGACCGCGAATCTTCGCGCATGGTCGCCAAGCATCGAGTCGAGCTGTTCGATCGACCGGCCGCTAATGATCGCCACACGTCCGGGATAGTGTTCGGCAAGGCTGTCGAGTGTGTCGCGCAGGGGCTGGTCTACAAGGACCGCGTCGGGGGTCGCGGCGAGATCGACCAGCGTGCCGTCGAAATCGAAGAAGAGGCTGACGGTGTCGAGGGCCACGGGTGGCGGATCGAGCGCGACAGGCGGCGGCGCGAGGACTTCAGTCGCGGGCTGGCGTTCGGCTAGCATGGGCGTCAAACCCCCGGGCATGCCGCTACGTTCCGCTGCACTGCGAAATTGGAACGGGTGCGGTTCGATTATTCTGGTGCGGAGCGGGCTTGGAGGCAGGGCGTAGCTCGCTCCCCCTGCCGTTCTCCCGCGAAGGCGGGAGCCCCGGACCCGGTAACCCTGGGCTCCCGGCTACGCGGGAGAGCAGTTTATGGGATGAAGGCCCCCCGAACCCCCCGAACCCCCCGAACCCCCCGAACCCCCCGACCCCCCCGAACCCCCCGAACCCCGCGGACACCACGCGGGCGAAGGCCGGCTTCCAGTTGTCGGACGGCAATGATCCCCGCTGCGCCCTGTCGTGTCCGACGTTCCGGCTGGACCCCCGGCTCAGCCGGCGAGGTGCCAGCGGATACGATGCTCACCTCTCCTCGGTCATTCCCGCGAAGGCGGGAACCCAGACTGGCGAACCCGTCAGCATACCCGCCGACTCTCGGTCAGGGGGATCCCCGCCTGCGGGGGAACGGGAACGTCGGCGGGGATACCGCGCTCAGGCGCTACAGAATTCTACACAGGTACACGCCGGACAGCACAGTGTCCGAAACGCTCCACACTCGCAGCACCCATCCCGTCTGCGACACCTCGCGACACAAAAGCGCTGGACTAGCCCAAGCCCGTTGGCCATGCCTGCCGCCCATGTTCCGAGTCCGGCTTCCTTTCATCGCATCCGCCGTATCCGGAGGGATCCTGCTCGCAGGCTGCACCGTCGGCCCCGACTATCGCCCGAAGGCTGCGGCCGAACTCGGTGTTCCGGACGCTTATTCGGTCACCCCCGCGACCAGCCCCGAAGATCTTACCCGCTGGTGGCAGAAGTTCGACGACCCCGTCCTAGGCCAGCTCGTCGAACAGGCCGCCGCCACCAATCTCGACCTCGCGCAGTCGGTCGCCCGCCTCCGTCAGGCGCGCGAAAGCCTGATCCAGAACCGCGCCTCGTTGCTCCCGACCGTCAGCGGATCCGCAGGGTATCAACGCAACGAGAATGTCCGCGGCGGTGGGCGCTCGTTCACGCTGCCCGACGGCACGCTCGTCGACACCGGCGGCGGCGGCACCAACAGCGTTTCGCTCGGCGCCAGCGCCAGCTATCAGGTCGGCGTCTTCGGAGAGATCCGCCGTACCGTCGAGGCGAGCCGCGCGGACTATGCCGCATCGGGCTACGACTACGCCACCGTCCTGATCTTGGTTGAGAGCGAGGTCGCACGCAACTACGTCCTCGCGCGGTTGTATCAGCAACAGCTCGCCAATGCCCGCGCGTCGCTCGCGATCCAGGACGACAATCTCGAAATCGCGGGCTTCCGCGTCCAGGCCGGCCTCGTCTCCAGCGTCGACGCCGAACAGGCCCGCGCCCAGCGTGCACAGACCGCGGCGACGATCCCCAGCCTCGATCAGCAATATGCCGCCGCCGTCGCGCGGATCGGCATCCTCACCGGTCAGGCCCCCGGCGCGCTCCGTCCGCTGATGGCACCGGTCAAGTCGATCCCGACCGGCCCCGCGGCGGTCGGCGTCGGTATTCCCGGCGACACGCTCCGCCAGCGTCCCGACATCCGCTCCGCCGAACGCGCGCTCGCCGCCGCCACCGCGCGGATCGGCGTCGCCAAGGCACAGCTTTATCCGGCGCTCGCGATCACCGGCAACCTCAACACCAACGCGACGTCGCTCGGCAGCATCGGCGATGCGATTACCGGCAGCCTGTTCGCCGGCCTCACCCAGGCGATCTTCAACGGCGGCCGTCTTCGCTCACAGGTCCGGACGAGCGAGGCCGCCACCGACGGCGCGCTCGCGCTGTACAAATCGACCGTGCTCACCGCCTTCGAAGACGTCGAGAACGCCGTCGTCGCACTCCAGACCGCGCAGGAACGCGAGCGACAATTCGCGATCGCGCTCGACGCGTCCAACAACTCCGCGATACTGAGCCGCAGCCAGTACCGCACCGGCCTCACCGATTTCACCACGCTTAACCAGCAGGAAACCGCCCTCCTGTCCGCGCGCAACGGGGCGACACAGGCGCGCGCCGACGCCGCGACCGCGCTGATCGCGCTCTATGCCGCGCTCGGCGGCGGCTGGGACTCGACCGTCATTCCCGAAGCGCCACCTAGCGCCCCAAACACTTCAGAGGCACGCTGATGGCCGACGCATCGATCGACGACTTCCTCGGCGTCAAGCCGCAAGCGCCCTGGCGGCGGTACGTCAAATGGGTCGCGATCGCGATCGGCGTCGTGCTGCTCTGCCTCCTTCTCGCACGCTGCTTCGGCGCCAAGGAACAGACGCAATATTCGACGCAGGCGGCGCGGCGCGGCAACCTGACCGTCACGGTGTCCGCCACCGGCAAGCTCGCGCCGACCACTCAGGTCACGGTCGGCTCGCAGCTGTCGGGTCTCGTCACCAAGGTCGTGGTCGACGTCAACGACCGCGTAACGGCAGGCCAGCCGCTCGCGCTGATCGATCCCGAACAGCTCGACGACCAGATCCGCCAGACCAGCGCACAGCTCGCCGCGAACCAGGCGCAGGTCGCGCAGGCGCAGGCCACCGTGTCCGAATCCCGCGCACAGTTGAACCGCCTCGAAGAGGTTTCGCGCCTATCCAGCGGCCGCGTGCCATCGAAGACCGAACTCCAGACCGGCCGCGCCGATTACGCCCGTGCCGTCGCCGCGCAGAAGGTCGCCGAGGCCAATGTCGTCGCCAGCCGCGCGCTGCTCGCGCAGAACCAGACGCAGCGCGCCCGCGCGATCATCCGCTCGCCCGTCACCGGCGTCGTGCTCGCGCGTCAGATCGATCCGGGCCAGACCGTCGCCTCGTCGTTCAACACGCCGACGCTGTTCGTGATTGCCGAAGACCTGACCAAGATGAAGCTCGAGGTCGCGATCGACGAGGCGGACGTCGGCGAGGTCAAGGTCGGCCAGAAGGCCAGCTTCACGGTGGATGCGTTTCCCGGCCAGACCTTCCCCGCGACGATCACCAGGGTCGATCTCGGCTCGAACCTGACCGTCAGTTCGGCGACCTCGTCGACCACGACCACGACGACCTCCACCGGCCAGGTCGTGTCCTATGCGGCCGACCTCACCGTCGGCAATCCGTCGCTGACGCTGCGCCCCGGCATGACCGCGACCGCGGACATCGTCACCTCGGACAAGCGCAACGTCATGCTCGTCCCGAACGCCGCGCTGCGCTTCAAGCCGAGCGCGGACGGCGCCAAGGATTCGGGCGGCGGCATCGCCGGCTCGCTGACCTTCCGCCCGCGCCGCGGCGCCGGTGGCAACGCGCGGACCGCCAAGCTCGATCGCGGGTCGCAGCAGACGATCTACGTCAAGGGCACGGATGGCACGCCGCAGCCGGTGCAGATCACCACGGGCGACACCAACGGGACGATGACCGAAGTCCTGTCGGGCAATCTCCAGCCCGGCGCGCAGATCATCATCGGTCAGCTCGCCACCGGCACCGATTCCAGCAAGTCCGGCGGCAGCCGCCGCGCCGGGGGCGCCAGCAAGGGTGGGGGCGGTGGCCAGTAATCCGCCCCCGCTGATAAGTCTGCGCGGCGTCACCAAGACGTACGGGCAGGGCGCGACGATGTTCCAGGCGCTGAAAGGCGTCGATCTCGACATCGCGGCGGGCGATTTCGTCGCGGTGATGGGGCCGTCCGGGTCGGGCAAGTCGACGACGATGAACATCCTCGGCTGCCTCGACGTGCCGAGCGCGGGGACCTTCACCTTCCGCGGCTACCACGTCGAGACGCTCGACCGCGACCAGCGCGCGCTGCTCCGCCGCAACTATCTCGGCTTCGTGTTCCAGGGCTTCAACTTGCTCTCGCGCACGTCCGCGCTGGAGAATGTCGAACTGCCCCTGCTGTATCGTGGTGACGAAAAGCGCGCGCGGCGCGATGCGGCGATGGCGAGCCTCGACACGGTCGGCCTCGCGGACTGGTGGGACCATACCCCCGCCGAACTGTCGGGCGGCCAGCAACAGCGCGTCGCGATCGCGCGCGCACTGGTAACCAGTCCCGACGTGCTGCTGGCGGACGAACCCACCGGCAATCTCGACAGCGAACGCTCGATCGAGATCATGCAGCTCCTCACGCGGCTGAACGCGGAGAAGAACATCACCGTGCTGATGGTTACCCACGAACCCGACATGGCCGCGTTCGCGCGCACCGTCGTTCACTTCAAGGACGGCCTGGTGGAACGCATCGAAAGCCAGCATCGGCAAGGCGAGAGGGTGGAGTCGTGAGCGCCCCCCGCAACCCATTCCCCTCCCGCCTGCGGGAGGGGAATGGGGAGGGGCGTGCCCCACTGACCAGTCTCCAGTACGTACGTCAGTCCCTCCCCCGACCCCTCCCGCAAGCGGAAGGGGAGCAGCAAGCCAGCGTCCTCGATAGCGGAGCGACGCACTAGTGTTCGGCACCACGCTCGTCCTCGCGCTCCGCTCGATCCGCCGCCACTTGCTGCGCTCGTTCCTCACCATTCTCGGCATCGTCATCGGCGTCGGCGCGGTCGTTACGATGGTGACGCTCGGCCAGGCGACTACCGCGGCCGTGCAGAAGTCGATCTCGTCGCTCGGCACCAACATCCTCCAGATCCGTCCCGGCCAGGGCTTCGGCCGCGGTGGTGGCGGACCACCGCCGCCGCCGCTCAAGATGGACGACATCGATCCGATCGCCCGCCAGATCGCGGGCGTGACCGCGGTCGCACCCACCGAACAGCGCAGCGCCACCGCGATCTACAACGGCGCGAACTGGACCACCTCGATCAACGGCACCACGGGCGCCTATTTCGAGGTGCAGCCCTGGCCGCTCGCCGGTGGCCGCATCTTTACGGGCCAGGAGGAAGCCGCGGGCAAGGCGGTCTGCATCATCGGCAACACCGTCATCCAGAACCTGTTCCGCGGCGTCGATCCGATCGGCAAACGGATCCGGCTCAACGACATTTCGTGCGACGTGATCGGCACGCTCAGCACGCGCGGGCAGGCGGGCTTCGGCGGCGATCAGGACGATGTCGTCGTGATGCCGATCAAGACCGTCCAGCGCCGCTTCACGGGCAACCAGAACGTCGCGGCGATCCTCGTCGGCGTCGATCAGGGCTATGACACGCAGCAGGTTCAGGCGTCGCTGACCGATTTGCTGCGCGAACGCCGCCACCTCGTCGCGGGGCAGGACAACAATTTCAACATCTTCGATACCAAGCAGATTTCGGACACGCTGACCGGCACCACGACGCTGCTGACCGGCATCGTCGCCGCGGTCGCCGGGATCAGCCTAGTGGTCGGCGGGATCGGCATCATGAACATCATGCTGGTGTCGGTGACCGAACGCACGCGCGAGATCGGCATCCGTCTCGCGATCGGCGCGGTCGCGCGCGAGGTGCTGATGCAGTTCCTGGTCGAGGCGATCGCGCTGTCGTGCCTGGGCGGCGTCATCGGCCTCGTCATCGCGCAGCTCGCGATCGCCATTATCGCGCCGCTGATCAAGGTTCAGTGGATCTTCGTGCCGGAAATCAACATCTTCGCCTTCGTCATCTCGGCGGTCATCGGCGTGGTGTTCGGCTATTTCCCCGCACGCCGCGCCGCCGCGATGAACCCTATCGACGCGTTAAGGCACGAGTGATCGCGGCCTTGGGATCGTGTACCAGCGCCTGCAGCCGGTCCAGATCCTCGGGCGTGTCTATATCGATCAGCTCGGCGGGCGCGGTGACGACGTGCCGCCCGGCCTTCACCAGATCGCGCGCACCCGCATCGCCGTCGAGCGTCAGCAGAAAATCGAACCGCTCGCGCCCGAACAGGGCAGGGGGCGAGGGCTTCTCGCCATCGCTCGATGCCACCACCGCGTCCGCGCTGTCGGCGGCATCGAGCATCCGGTAGATATGCGCCGCGGTCACGCGCGGCATGTCGGCGAGCGCGATCAGTACCGCCTCCGCACCCTCGTCCTTGGCACGCTGCACGCCGAGCTTCACCGACTGCGACATACCCGAGGACGGGTCGTCATTGTGGACTACGTCGAACCGCTCGCTGATGAAATCGAGCTTGCAGCCATCGGTGACGACCAGCCGCCGCTTGAACGGGATGTTCTCGAACGCGGTGACGACGTGCAGCCCCAGCGGCTTGTTGAGGAACGGCACCTCGAGCTTGTTGGGGATGCCGAACCGCTCCGAACGCCCCGCGGCGAGGAGGATGAGAAAGACGTTTTCAGCGGCGATCATTGAACGCTCCTATCATCGCCGCCGCAACCGACAGCGCGATTTCTGATGGTCCGATCGCGCCGATATCGAGCCCGACCGGCGCATCGATCCGGTCGATATTCTCGGCCGTAACGCCCTCCGAGGCAAGCCGCTCGCGCCGTGCCGCGTGGCTCTTGCGGCTGCCGAGCGCGCCGACATAGGCGGCATCGGACGCGAGCGCCGCGATCAGCGCAGGGTCGTCGATCTTGATGTCGTGGCTCAGCGTCACGACCGCGGTCGAGGGACCGGGGCGGAGCGCCGCAATTGCCTCGTCCGGCCAGCGATCGTCGAGTGTCACCCCGGGGAACCGCTCCTCGGTCAGGAACCGCGCGCGCGGGTCGATCACGATCGTCTCGATCCCGAGTTCGCGCGCAAGGCCCGCCAGCGCCTGCGCGATCTGCACCGCGCCGACGATCAGCAGGCGGCGCGGCGGGTCGTAACGGTTGACGAACACCTCGCCCGTCTCGAACGGCCGCGCGTCGCTGTGCCCGGTCTTGAGGTCGGTCGTGACGGTCAGCGCATCGCCCTGGTCGCGCGCGCCGGCGATCCGGTCGAACAGCTCGGGATCGAACCCCTCGGCCGACACCGGCTGCACCATCACCGCGATCTCGCCACCGCATGGCAGGCCGACTTCCCACGCAGCCGCATCTGCGACACCGTAGTTCCGCACCTGGAACGGCGCGCCGGCGATCACGTCGGCGGCGGTCGCAAGGATATCGCTCTCGACGCAGCCGCCCGACACGGATCCTTCAAACCGGCCATCGGCGTGGACGAGCATATGGCTACCCTTGGGCCGCGGCGCGGATCCCCAGGTCGAGACGACCGTGGCGATCGCCATCTTTTCGCCCTTCCACGCCTTGGCGGCGGCAATCACGCTATCGTTCTCGGCCATGTCTCGTTCTCTTTCTAATCCTCCCCGGACCGGGGAGGGGGACCAGCGCAGCTGGTGGAGG
>NZ_LMLD01000011.1:1425974-1444792 GCF_001421825.1 Sphingomonas sp. Leaf38
CCCTCCACCACGCCAAGAGGCGCGGTCCCCCCCCCCGTGCCGGGGAGGATCAAACGGCCGGTAGTCCGTCCAACAGCTTGTCGAGCGTCACCGGGAAGTCGTGAACCCGAACCCCCGTCGCATTGTAGATCGCGTTTGCCACCGCTGCGCCTGCGCCCGAGATGCCGAGCTCGCCGACCCCCTTCGCGCCGGCCGGATTGGCGGAATCGTCGATCTCCTCGATGAAATGCACCTCGAGCTGCGGAATGTCGGCGTTCACCGCGACGTGATAATCGCCAAAATCGGGGTTCACGAACGCGCCGGTCCGCGTGTCGACGATGCCCTCTTCGCTCAGCGCATAGGCGATCCCCCACGCCATCCCGCCGGCGATCTGGCTCGTCGCGGTCTTGCGATTGAGGACGCGGCCGACATCGAACACGCCGAGCATCCGCCGCACGCGCGTCTCGCCCGTCACCGCGTTCACCGCGACCTCGACGAAGTGCGCGCCGTGGCTCGCCTGGCTGGTGCGCTTGCTCTCCTTGCCCGGCCCGGTCTTGCCCATCGCTATGATCGGCTCGCCGCGGACGAGGTCGGCCAGCGCCACCTGCCGCCCGCCCGCGCTGACGCAGCCGTCCTGCAGGCTCAGCTCTTCGGGCGCCGCATTCATCCGCAGCGCGAGTTCGCCGAGGATATCCTCGCAGGCGAGCATCACCGCGGACGCAGCACTGCCCGCGCCGAACGACCCGCCCGAGCCTGCGCTCGGCGGGAAATCGGTATCGCCCAGCCGCACGGTCACGTCGGCCACCGGTAGCCCGAGCATCTCGCCCGCGGTCTGCGCGAGGATCGTGTACGTCCCCGTGCCGATATCGGTCATGTCGCATTCGACCGTCGCGCGGCCATCCGCCTCCAGTCGCACGCGCGCCTGCGCCTCGACGGTGAAGTTGCCGCGCAGACTCGCCGCCATGCCGATCCCGATCAGCCATTCGCCCTCGCGCACCGATCCCGGCGCGGGCAGCGTGGCGGGCCAGCCGAACCGCTTGGCGCCTTGGTCATAGCAATCGAGCATTCGCCGCGTGGCGAAGGGCTTGCCGCTCACCGGATCGGTCTCGGGCTCGTTGCGCCGCCGCAACTCGACCGGATCGAGCCCGAGCTGCTCGGCGAGCTCGTCCATCGCACATTCGACGCCGAATGTGCCGACCGCTTCGCCTGGCGCGCGCACCGCACCACTCGCGGGCAGGTCGACGCGGACGAGATCGGTCTTGAACCGCCGCGCCTCGCCCCGGTACAGCGGGAGCGTCCCGAACGGCACCGGCTCGAGGAATTCACCATCGTCGTTCTGCGCGACGACGCTCTCATGTCCCATGCCAAGGATCACGCCATCCTTGTCGGCCGCGATCCGGATACGCTGCGTGGTGTGCGAACGGTGGTGGACCATGTACGCGGTCTGGCGGCGCGGCAACGCGATCTTCACCGGCCGCCCGACGACCTCGGCCGCGATCGCCGCGAGGATCGCCTCGGCACCGACGCCGGTCTTCCCGCCGAACCCGCCGCCCACATAAGGTGCGAGCACGCGCACCGAGTCCGCATCGATCTTCAGCGCCTTGGCGATCGTCTTGCGCGCACCGCCGATCACCTGGTTGCTGGTGCGCACGGTCAGCTTGCCGTCCTCCCACCACGCCGTGGTCGCATGCGGTTCGAGCGCAGCGGGGAAATGCACGGGGGTCGTGTAGGTCTGGTCGAACGTCACCGCCGCACCGGCCATCACCGCATCGAGATCGCCCTTGTCGACGGGGGGGAGGAAGCCGATCTCGGGCTTGGTATCGACCAGCTGCGCCTCGACGTCGAAGCGGTCCTCGCCCGCTTCGGTACGGACGACCACCAACGCCGCGGCGTCGCGCGCAATCGCCTGATCCTCGGCCACGACGATCGCGATCGGCTGGCCGAGGTGCAGGATGACGTCGGTATCGAACAGCGGCATCGCGCGCGAATTGGACTCGCCCGCGGGCATGCGCGCGTCGGAGTGAAGGACCGCGATAACCCCGGGCAACGCCTCGGCGGCGCTGACCTCGATCCCGAGAATGCGCCCGCTGCCGACCGGCGTGCCGACGATCGCGGCATAAGCGATGCCCTCAGGCGTCCCCTCATAGGCATAGTCGGCAACGCCGGTGACCTTTGCGGGCCCCTCGATCCGGTCCAGCCCCAGCCCGAGAACGCCCTGTTTCGCGCGGCCAAGCCCCGCCGGCCGAAACGCCGCATCCATCACGTGTTCGTTCATTCTGGCATCCTCGGGTTGAGGGGGAGATATGGGGCCGGTGGTAGCATTTGGCGAGGGTGAAAGCCCGGACGGCCGCCCCCCCAGCCACCACCCCGGCGAAGGCCGGGGTCCAGTTGGGGAACGACGATAACGCGGGGTTGGCCTGCGTTACCATGACCTTTCCAACTGAACCCCGGCCTTCGCCGGGGTGGTAGTTTTTGCAGACATACGCTCACCCAAACTGTTTCCCCGCGGAGGCGGGGATCCAGGGTTACAGGCGGCGGCGTTCGTGGCTCCTGGGCCCCCGCTTTCGCGGGGGAACAATACGACTACCGTCCCAATGCGCTCAAACAGCCGGCAACTTATCCAGCAGCTTGTCGAGCGTAATCGGGAACTCGCGCACCCGGATCCCCGTGGCGTTATACACCGCGTTCGCCACCGCAGCGCCCGCGCCCGAGATCCCCAGCTCGCCGATCCCCTTGGCGTGGATCGGATTCGCATGGATGTCGCGCTCGTCGACGAAATGCACGTCCATCTGCGGCACGTCCGCATTGGCCGGCACGTGATATTCGCCGAGATCGTGATTCACCAACTTGCCGGTCCGCGTGTCGTGGATCAGGTCCTCGGTCAGCGCGGTGCCGATCCCGAAGGTCATCCCGCCCAGGCACTGCGACCGCGCGGTCTTCGCGTTGAGCACACGCCCCGCCGCGAACGATCCGAGCATCCGCCGCACGCGCGTCTCGCCGGTGATCACGTTGACCGCGACCTCCGCGAAATGCGCGCCGAAGCCTGCCTGCGACGTCTCCTTCTCCTGCTTGCCCGGCTTGATATGCCCGGTCGCCTCGAGACCCTTGCCGACCAGCTCGCCGATCGGCGTCGAGCGGTTGTCGCCGATCGCATTGCCGTCCTTGAGCGTCAGGCCGTCCTCGGAGACGTCCATCGCCTTGGCGAGCTTCCCGCGCAACATCTCGCAGGCAAGATACACAGCCGTGCCCGACGAGGCCGCACCCCACGAACCGCCCGAACCCGCAGCGGGGGGATCGTTGGTATCGCCCAGCGCCATCGTGATATTGGCGACCGGGATACCCAGAATCTCCGACGCGATCTGCGCGAGGATGGTGTAGCTGCCGGTACCGATATCGGTCATCGCCGACGACACGGTGGCCGAGCCGTCGGGATGGATCTCGACCTTGGCGGACGATTCCATCATCATGTTGCCGCGCACGGCGGACGATACGCCCATGCCGATCAGCCACTCGCCCTCGCGCCGCGTGCCGGCCTTCTGGCGCTTGTCCCACCCGAACTTCGCTGCACCCTCGTCGAGCGCACGCGTCAGGTTGCGCGACGAATAGGGGACGTCCTTCTCGGGGTCGATCTTCGGATCGTTGCGCTTGCGCAGCTCGATCGGGTCCATATCGAGCTTTTCCGCGAGCTCATCCATCGCACCCTCGAGCGCGAGCATCCCGACGGCCTCGCCCGGTGCGCGCATCGAGCCCGACAGGACGAGGTTCACATCGACCAGATCATGCGTGATCAACCGGTTCTCGCCGCCGTACAACAGATGCGTGCCGATACCGGCGGGCTCGAAATAATCCTCGGTCGACTGGTTCGACGCGAGCGTCTCGTGCCCGATCGCGGTCAGCTTGCCCTCGGCATTGGCCGCGAGCCGGACGCGCTGCTCGGTATTCGAGCGACGCACGGTCGCCTCGAACACCTGCTGGCGTGCCATCACCGCCTTGACCGGCCGGCCAAGCTGCTTCGCCGCGATCGCCGCCGCGACGCTCTCGGGCGCGATGCCGAGCTTCGACCCGAACCCGCCGCCGATATAGCGCGCGACGATCCGGCACTTCTTCTCCGAAATGCCGAGCGACTTGGCGAGCTGCTGCGCGTCCGACGTCGGCATCTGGTACGCGCCGTACAGCGTCAGCGAACCGTCCTCGTCCCACACTGCGGTCGAGGCATGCGGCTCCATCGCCGCGGAATTCTGGCTCGGCGTGACATAGGTCGAATCGATCGTCACCGCCGCATCGGCCATCGCCGTGTCGACATCGCCCTGCTTGAAGTGTGCAGGCGCTGCGTCGTCGGGCGGGGTCCGCGTCTCGTCGCGGTGTGCGGCGAAGTCATACTGGCCCTCCGCCTCGTCATACACGATCAGCAGCCGCGCCGCCGCATCGCGCGCGACCTCGAAGCTCTCGGCGAGCACGATCGCGACGATCTGGCCGAAGAACGCGATGTCCTTGACGCCCTGCGTCGGCGCATCGGTCGCACCGCCCTGTGCGGACACGCGGATGAACTGGTCGAAGTCGGTGACGACGTCGAGCACGCCGGGCATGCCCTTCACCGCATCGACGTCGATCGAGACGATCTTTCCTGCGGAGATCTTCGTGCCGACGAGCACGCCATAGGCCATGTCGTCGAACTGATATTCGGCCGCATAGGTCGCGGTGCCCGTGACCTTGAGCGGGCCGTCGATCCGGTCGAGCGGCTTGCCGATGACGCCCTGGACGCCGGTATCCAGAAGACTGTCCGGATGCGGCTTGTCCATCGTCAGGCTGTTGGTGGTTCCAAAACCGAACATGCTTATGCTCCCGTTACGGTGCGCAGCGTCGCGATCAGCGTGCGACGGGCGAGGGGGATCTTGAAGTCGTTCGAGCCATAGCCCTTGGCATCGGCGAGCAACGCGGTGGCCGCAGCCTCGAACGCCTCGTCCGTCGGGGCCTTGCCGACCAGCGCGGCCTCGACCGCCGGATTGCGCCACGGCATCGGCCCGAGCCCGCCGAACGCGAGCGAGGCGGACGCGATCACGCCGTCCTGCACGTCGACCACGGCCGCAACCGATACGAGCGCGAATGCATAAGACGCACGATCGCGCACCTTGCGATATTCCTGCTTGCCCTTCGGCGGGGCCGGAAGCTCGATATGCGTGATCAGCTCACCCGCTTCGAGCGCGTTCTCGATCTGCGGCGTATCGCCCGGCAGACGGTAGAATTCGTGGATCGAGATCCGTCGCCGATCGCCATCCGCCTTCAGCGTCACGATCGTCGCATCCAGGGCGCGCATCGCCACCGCCATATCGCTCGGGTGCGTCGCGATGCAGTGCTCGCTGGTCCCGAGGACCGCGAGGATGCGGTTGAAGCCGCCGATCGCCGAACAGCCGCTCCCCGGCTCGCGCTTGTTGCACGCGGCGGCGGTGTCGTAGAAATAATAGCAGCGTGTCCGCTGGAGCAGATTGCCCCCGGTCGACGCCTTGTTGCGGAGCTGCCCCGACGCGCCGGCGAGCAACGCGCGGCTCAGCACCTCGTACTTGGCGACGACGCGGCGGTCGGCGGCCAGATCGCTGTTCGGCACGAGTGCACCGATCGTCAGCCCACCATCCTCACGCTCCTCGATCTTCGCGAGATCGAGCCGGCTGATGTCGACGAGCTTGTCGGGCGTCTCGACCTGAAGCTTCATCAGGTCGAGCAAATTGGTGCCACCAGCGATGAACTTCGCGCCAGTCGTACCCGCGTCCTGCGCCGCAGCCTCGGGGGTCGCGGGCTTTTCGTAGGTGAAGGTCTTCATGCTACCAGCTCCCCGCGCGCATTGGCGTCCATCGCCGCATCCTTCTCGTCCGCGGACCGGCCCTTGGGCGCGGTGTCGCCGACTTCGCGGATCGCATCGACGATGTTTGGATAGGCGGCGCAACGGCACAGATTGCCGCTCATCCGCTCCGAAATCTCGGCATCGTCGAACTTCGGATCGGTCAGGTCGCCCGATGCGTGGCTGGCCCAGCCCTTCCTGACCTCGTCGAGCATACCCACCGCCGAGCAGATCTGCCCCGGCGTGCAATAGCCGCACTGATAGCCGTCATGCCGCACGAACGCGTCCTGCAGCGGGTGGAGGTTGCCCGGCTGGCCGATGCCCTCGATCGTCGTGATCTCGTCGTCCTGGTGCATGACGGCGAGCGTCAGGCACGAATTGACGCGCCGCCCATTGATCAGGACGGTGCACGCGCCGCACTGGCCATGGTCGCACCCTTTTTTTGAGCCCGTCAGCCCGAGATGCTCGCGACAGAGGTCAAGGACCGACGTACGAATATCGGGCTCGGCGTCATATGATTGACCATTGATCGTGAAATGCATGGGAGGACCCCTGGTTTAGCGCTGGGAATTTTGGAAATACGAGGACTGAACGCCGATGCGACCGATGGTTTCCTATTGCGACTGGCTCTCACGGCTTGGTACGCTGGCGTTCATTGCCGCGAGCGGGCAAGCTCTCGCCATGACCCCGGACTTGCACGACTCGTCGCCCCCGATCGTCATCGCGCACCGCGGGGCGAGCGGGTTGCGACCCGAGCACACGCTGGCCGCCTATTCGCTCGCGATCGACCAGGGCGCGGACTTCATCGAGCCCGATCTGGTCCCGACCAAGGACGACGTCCTCGTCGCGCGGCACGAGAACAACATCGCGGAGACGACCAACGTCGCCGATCATCCCGAGTTCGCAGTCCGGAAAACTACCAAGACGATCGACGGCCAGGCGACGACCGGCTGGTTCGTCGAGGATTTCACGCTCGCCGAGCTGAAGACGCTCCGCGCGAAGGAGCGCCTTCCCAAGCTGCGTCCCGCGAACACCGCCTATGACGGCCAGTTCGAGATCCCGACGCTCGCCGAAATCATCGCGCTGGCAAAACGCCGTTCGAAGGACACGGGCCGGACGATCGGCATCTACCCCGAGACCAAGCACCCGACCTATTTCGCGAGCATCGGCCACCCGACCGATGCGAAGCTCGTCGCCGACCTGCGCGCGGCGGGGTGGGATTCGGCCAAGGCCCCCGTCTTCATCCAGTCGTTCGAGGTGAAGAACCTCCAGCGGCTCCACACCATGACCAAGATCCGCCTGATCCAGCTCATGGACGGGGAGGGCGCCCCCGCGGACGGCGCGCAGCCGAGCTACAAGGCGATGATCACGCCGGCGGGTCTGAAGGCGGTCGCGGCTTATGCGTACGGAATCGGCCCGAACAAGAGCATGCTCTGGGCCGGCGCGACACCGACGACATTGGTCGCCGATGCGCACGCGGCGGGTCTGCGCGTCCACCCCTGGACCTACCGCGCCGAGAACATGTTCGAGCCCGACCGCTTCCGTCGCGGCAGCGACCCCGCGACGCACGGCGACATCGCGGGCGAGATCGACGCGGGCCTCGCCCAAGGTATCGACGGTTTCTTCACCGATTTTCCGCTATACGGGGCGCAGGCGCGTGACAGGCTGCGCGCAGGAGTGAAGTAAAATGCGTAAAGTCCTCCCCGTGCTGGCCGTTCTGCCGTTCCTCGTCAGCGGCTGCATCGGCACCGCCACCTCGATCGTAAAGGCGCCGTTCCAGGTCGCCGGCAAGGCGGTCGACTGGACGACGACCAGCCAGGAAGAAGCCGACCGCAACTACGGCAAGAAGATGCGTAAGCAGGAAGCCGAAGAGGGCAAGCAGCGCAAGGAACTCGCCAAGCGCTGCAAGAAGAACCCGCAGCGCTCTGAATGCGGCCAGTACCAGGGGTATCGCGCGGGCTATTGAGCCAAGCGCCACCCCCAACACCACCCCGGCGAAGGCCGGGGCCCAGTTGGAAAACAGACGTAACGGGGAGTTGCCCGTCGTCAGCAACGTCCCCCAACTGGACCCCGGCCTCCGCCGGGTGGTGGCCCAAACCACTACTCCTTTTGCTTCCTGTTCTCCCGCGAAGGCGGGAGCCCAGTCTGGACTCCCGCCTTCGCGGGAGAACATTCTTCAGAACCACCCCATCACGGTAACCGGAAACGGCGTCCACGCCCCGACCCGTACCCCGGCGAACCGCAGCGCATCCCCCGTCCAGCTGTTGCACGTCCGAACCGCATCATACCGCCCGTTCGCGTCATAAAACGCGTCATACCCCGCATACCCCGGGTACCGCGCACCCCCATCGCGAAAGCTCGCGCGGATATAGGCCGCCAGCCGCCAATACTGCGCCGGCGTCACCACGATCTCGCGCGCGCCGTCGCCCGCCCGCGGCACCGGCACATGCTCGACATGCATCAACGTCCGGTTGCTCCCCGTCGCCGCCGCCAGCACCGTCCGCAGCTTCACCTCGGCCCAGGTCGGCGTCTCCAGGTAGAACGTCTTTTCCCCCCATCCGAACGCCACATGATCATACCCCGCAAACCGCGGATCGCGCAGATCCTCCGCGCGCGCCACGCCGCGCCAATCCACGCCCACGGCCACCTTCGGCACGATGATCCCGGTATGCACACCGTTGCTCTCGACGAAGATATGCACGCCCTCGGCCGGTGCCCGCCAGCCGCGATTGCTCGCGATCGACCCGCCGATCAGCCCCGCCACGGCGTAGCTCGCAACCAGCCCGAATACCGCTGCGGCGCACCATGAAATCCATCGCATCCAGCGCGTTTCCGTCTTCATTCCATCATGCTAGACCAGGCGCATGGCCAATGACACGCACGTACTGAGCACCCCGCCCGAAGGCGCCCCCGACTGGACGATCCCGCAAAACTGGTCGGCCTACACCGCGGAGGATCACGCGACCTGGGACACGCTGTTCGCGCGCCAGTCGAAACTGCTCCCCGGCCGCGCGTCGAACGCGTGGCTGCGCGGGCTCGACGTGCTCAAGCTCTCCAAACCCGGCATTCCCGATTTCGAGGAACTCTCGGAACGCCTGACCAAGCTCACCGGCTGGTCGGTCGTCGCGGTCCCCGGCCTCGTCCCCGACGACGTGTTCTTCGATCACATGGCCAATCGCCGCTTCGTCGCGGGCAATTTCATCCGCCGCCCCGACCAGCTCGATTATCTGCAGGAGCCCGACGTCTTCCACGACGTCTTCGGGCACGTGCCGATGCTCGCCGACCCGGTCTTCGCCGACTATCTCGCGGCGTATGGTCGCGGCGGCCAGCGCGCGCTCGGGCTCGACGCGCTGAAATATCTCGGGCGGCTCTATTGGTACACCGTCGAGTTCGGGCTGATCGCCGAACCCGAGGGCCTGCGGATCTACGGCTCGGGGATCGTTTCCAGCTATGCGGAAACGCGCTTCGCGCTCGACGACCCAAGCCCCAACCGCATCGCGCTCGACCTCGCGCGCGTGATGCGGACCGAATACCGGATCGACGATTTCCAGCAGAACTACTTCGTCATCCCCAGCTTCGACGAGCTGTTGCGGCTGACGGTCGAGACGGATTTCGCACCGTTGTACGAGGAACTGAAGGCGCTGCCGGATATCCCGGTGGCACAGATCGAGCCCGGCGATGTCGTGCTGACCGCGGGCACACAGGACTACGCAAACGCGAAGCTAACGACGCTCACCGCATAGCATTCACCACCCCGGGATAATGCCACAACCGCGGCGCGACCGCACCACCCCGGCGAAGGCCGGGGCCCAATTGGGCGAACCTCTGGAATAGAGCCGCACCGCCATCGCAATTGGCCCCCGGCCTACGCCGGGGTGGTTTTGGCTATTAGGTGAGGGCACCCTTACCACCGTGTTCCCCCGCGAAGGCGGGGGCCCAGACTGGACCCCCGCCCTCGCGGGGGAACATTCTTCTGCCGGGGCAGGGCAGCCGTTAAATATCCGCGCGCTTCAGATATCCAAAGCCCACCCATCGCGCCCCTTCGGATCGAACGGCCCGCTCGGCACGAACCGCTCAGCCCCCGCCTTCAACCGAAGCACACTCCAATCCCCGCACCGGTCGACCGCCTCCAGCGAACACCCGCACGCCTCATACGCCGCGACCACGCCAGCCCGCTGCGTCTCCAGCAACCCCGCCAGCACGATCGTCGCCCCTGAATCGGCAATCGACGCGATCTCGGGCGCCATCGACACCAGCGGCCCCGCCAGAATATTCGCGATCACCAGGTCATACGGCGCCGTCGCCACGATCGCGTCGTCGAGCGTGCCATCCGCCACGATCAGCTCGATCCCGGAAACCCCGTTCAGATCCGCATTCTCGCGCGTGACGTCGATCGAGACCGGATCGATATCCGTCCCCATCACCGCCGCCTCGGGCCACAGATGCGCCGCGGCAAACGCGAGCAGCCCGGTCCCCGTCCCGATATCGATCACGTTCGCAAAGTCGGCGCCCGCCAACCCGTCGAGCATCGCCAGACACCCGCTGGTCGTCTCGTGATGCCCTGTCCCGAACGCGCGGCTCGCCTCGATCAGGAACGCGCGCTTGTCCGCCGGCACCGCGCCCGCATGCGCGCCGGTGTGCACAAAGAACCGCCCGACCGACAAAGGCTCGAGCTCCGCCTGGCTCATCGTTACCCAGTCGGCATCGCCCAACCGCTCGACCGCGATCTCGGCGCCCGCTGCACTCGGCACCAGCGCGCGCACCGCCGCGACCGTGTCGGCCGCCGGCTCATGCTCGAAATACGCATCGAGCCGCCACGATTCGACGTCGTCCTCGATCTCCTCGGTCGTCATCAGCACGGCGTCGCCCGGGATCGCGTTACCCAGATCGTCGCTTGCATCGATCGCCTCCGCCTCCGCGCGCGTGCAGGGCAGAGTCAGCTTCCAACTATCGGACATAGCTCGCTCCATTCACGTCGATCACCGACCCCGTCATCGAGGCCGGTGCCTCCAACGCGAGAAACTTCGCCGCCGCAGCCACCTCGTCAGGTGCCGCAACGCGGCCCAACGGAATATCCGTCAGCAACGCATCGCCACCGCGGCTCGACAGATAATCGTCCGCCATCCCGGTCATGGTGAACCCCGGACACACCGCGAACGCCAGAATTCCCTCGCGGGCATAGCCTCGTGCGATGGTCTTGGTCATCGCCACCATCCCCGCCTTCGACGCGGCATAATGCCAGTGCGCCGGCGAATCGCCGCGATACGCGGCGCGGCTGGCGATGTTGACGATCCGGCCGCCCCCCTTCCAGCCCTGGCGCCCGCGCGATTGCCAATGCAGCACGGCCAGCCGGCACAGCTCGGCGGATGCGGTCAGGTTGATCCGCATCGTCCGCTCCCACTGCGCGGTCCAGTCGTCGTCACCGAGCGGACTGGCCTCGAACACCCCCGCATTGTTGATCAGCACGTCGATCGTCCCGCCCGCCTGCTCCAGCGCGGCGTTCCACAACGCCGTGGGCCCTGCCGGATCGGCGAAGTCGGCGGGGATGCCGCTCGCGGTCCCGTGCCCGATGACGGAGACGCCGGCGTCGGTCAGCGCCCGATGGATCGCCGCGCCGATGCCGCGGCTGGAGCCGGTAAGTAATATGGTCATGCGCCGCCCTTAGCGTCCGGTTTCGTGTCGCGTCACCCCATGCCGACGCCGGCAGCCTGGCTAAACGACGCGCCGCTCTTCATTCCGGCGCGCGCTGCAGCTTGCCGACACGCTGGATCTGCGAAACGGTGCCGTCCTGGCTGATCGAGACGCCTTCGCTGCGCGGATCCGCCGCGCCGACCCATTTGCCGCCGACGCGCTCGATTGCGTTCGCCTTCAGGCCGAGTGCCGCGACCTGCACGGTTTCGCCGAGCGCCTGCAACGCGGGGACCATCGCCTCGCGCTCGGTGCCCTTCTCGACCGCGGCGACCTGGCCGGGAGCATAGATCAGGCCGAGCGCGATCGAGTCCTGCGCCGACAATTTCCAGTCGACCACGCCGATGATCGCCTTGGCCACCTGCGCGATGATCGTCGAGCCGCCTGCCGCGCCGACCGCGAGGCGGACCTTGCCGTCGGGGCCATAGACGATCGTCGGGGCCATCGAACTGCGCGGCCGCTTGCCGCCCTCGACCCGGTTGGCGACCAGCGCGCCGTTCTTCTCGGGCACGATGTCGAAATCGGTGAGCTGGTTGTTGAGCACGGTGCCGTCGACGGTGATTCCCGACCCGAAATAGCCCTCGACCGTGGTCGTGACCTCGACGACGTTGCCACGCGCATCGGAGACTGCGAGGTCGGTGGTGCCGGGAACTTCGCTGACCGGCGCGCGGACGCGGGCAGGGGCGCCAGGGGGCGTGCCGGGCGCGACGCTCGCCATCGTCGTCGTGGGCGAGATCAGCGCGGAGCGCAACGCGAGATAGCCTTGAGAAAGCATGCCCGTAACCGGCACGCGGACGAAATCGGGATCGCCGACGTACAGGTCACGATCGGCGTAAGCGAGCCGCGAGGATTCGGCGAACAGGTGCCACGCCTGCGCGCTGTCCTTACCGAGCTTGCCCATGTCGAAGCGTTCGAGCTGCTTGAGGATCATCAGAACGGTAATGCCGCCCGACGAGGGCGGGCCCATCCCGCAGACGCGGTAGACGCGATATTTGATGCAGACGGGCGGGCGGTTCTTGGCGTCGTAGCTGGCGAGGTCGCCCAGCGTCATCTTCGACGGGTTGCGCGCGGCGGTGTTGACCGCAGTGACGATCTTCTGCGCCTGCGGACCGACATAGAAGCTGTCAGGGCCCTGGGTCGCGATCCGCTGGAGAAGCGCGGCCTGTGCGGGGTTCTTGATCGTCGCGCCGATCGCGACCGGCGAACCGTCGGGCGCGGAGAAGAGTTTGCGCGTCTCGGGCGTGATGTGGTCGCCATAGGCCGACATGCCGTTGACGAGGCGGGGGGAGGCCTGGAAGCCGTTGGTCGCGAGGCGGATCGCGGGGGCGAACAATTGCGCCCAGGGGAGCTTGCCCGACGCGCGGTGCGCGAGCGCCATGCCGCGAAGTGCACCGGGTATGCCGACGCTACGACCACCGGGGACCGCGTCGCGATGGCTGAGCGGGGTGCCGTCGGGGGCGTAGAACCAGCGCGCGTCGGCGGCGGCCGGCGCGGTCTCCCGCGCGTCGATCGTGCTGAGCGCGCCGCTGGCCGCGTGGCTGACCCAGAAGCTGCCGCCGCCGATCCCCGAGCTCTGCGGCTCGACGACGTTGAGCGCGAGCATCGTCGCGATCGCCGCGTCGGTGGCGCTGCCGCCCGCGCGCAGGATCTCGACGCCGGCCGCCGCCGCGCGTGGATCGGCGGCACTGACCATGCCTTGGTCTTTCGCCGGTGCGGGGGTGGATTGGCGCGCCTGGGTGGCAGCGGGGACGAGGAGGGCGAGCGCTAGGAGAGAGGTCTTCATCACCCGCGAGCCTAGCGCGGTTGGAATATGAGGCAAGCCGTCTCGCCGTCAGACCGCGCGATCCTTTCCCCAGCGGGGGGGGTCGTCAGGCGTCGATCCCCACCGCGTCTGCGACGGCCGCGAAGCCGTCGCGGTTCAGCAACGCGCCGAGGTCGCGCAGCATCCGCGCCGGCAGGCCCGGGCCTTCATAAACCAGCGCGGTGTACAGCTGGACGAGGCTCGCGCCCGCGCGGAGCCGGGCATAGGCCTCCGCACCGCTGCCGATGCCGCCGACCGAGATCAGCGGGATCGCCGCGCCGGTTGCCTTGCGGAATTCGGCCAGGCGCTGCCGGGCGAGCGGCGCGAGAGGAGCACCCGAGAGGCCGCCGGTTTCCTTCGCATTGGCTGAACGCAAGCCAAGCCGGGAGATCGTGGTGTTGTTGACGATCAGCGCGTCGATGCGGTTGTCGAGCGCGGCGCGGGCGATGTCGTCGATGTCGGCCGGCTCGAGGTCGGGCGCGACCTTCAGGAAAATGGGCGTGGTGCCCTTCGCGGCGGTGCAGGCAGCAAGCAGGTCGCGCAGTGCCGCCCCGTGTTGCAGATCGCGCAGGCCCGGCGTGTTGGGCGAGCTGATGTTGATCGTGATATAATCGGCGTGCGGCGCGGCGCGGGTGACGCCGTGGACGTAATCCGCGGTGCGCTCCGTCGCGTCCTTGTTGGCGCCGACGTTGATGCCGAGCACGCCCTTGCCGCGCTTGTGCGCCTTGGCCCGGCCGAGCGCGTCGTCGAGGCCGCCATTATTGAAGCCGAGGCGGTTGATGACCGCACGGTCCTCGGGGAGGCGGAAGATGCGCGGCTTGGGATTGCCGGGCTGGGGCAGGGGCGTGAGCGTGCCGATCTCGACGCTGCCGAGGCCCAGCCCGAAGAACCCGTCGATCGCGCGCCCGTCCTTGTCGACGCCCGCCGCGAGCCCCACCGGATTGGGAAACGCGATCCCCGCCACGGTGGTCGCAAGCCGGGGAACGCTGGAGGCGAGCGGTGTGCCCGCCTTGCCCCATGCGGTGAGCGCGGCAATCGTCAGGCCATGCGCGCGTTCGGCGTCGAGGCGGAAGAGAAGCGGGTGGTAGAAGGCCATGCGCGCTCTTCGCACTGGTTCGGCTTCACGTCAAAAATCGCTTGAAAACCCCACCCCAGTTGCGAGTCGTTAGCACGCGTCGACGGGTTGACGATGACTCGCGCAACGCCCATTTGCGCAATCGGATCATATCGCTCCGATTGGACTATCAAGCCACCATGCGTCTTTCCAGCCTAGCCGACTATGCGGTCGTGATGATGAGCGCCGCGGCGCGTCATTGTGGCGGTATCGCGCGGCTGAACGCGACGCTGCTGAGCGAAGAGACCGGCGTGCCGCTGCCGACCGTGCAGAAGCTCGTAAGCCGGCTGTCGGCCGCAGGGCTGATCGAGAGCACGCGCGGCACCGGCGGCGGCTTCCGCCTGTCGCGACCGCCCGCGTCGATCTCGCTAGCCGACATCATCGAGGCGGTCGAGGGTCCGATCGCGCTCACCGCGTGCGTCGACGGTGCCGCGCAGGATTGTTGCATCGATCAGACGTGCAAGGTTAAGCCGCACTGGAACGCGGTCAACGGCGCGGTCCGCGGCGCGCTCGCCGGCGTGACGCTGGCTAGTCTTTCGCAAGTCCCGAATTCGCCGGTGCCCGCATGACGCGCGCAGCGCCCAACCCTTTCCTTCGCGCCTTTGCGCCTTCGCGTGAGAAGATTCTGTTCACGCGAAGGCGCAAAGGCGCGAAGACATTAGAGAGCCGCGTTGCGGCGGAGATGGAATGATGGCTACCCGGAACGCAGAGGCATATGCCGCCGCGAACAAGACGTACGAGTGGGGCTTCTCCTCGGACATCGAACAGGAATTCGCGCCCAAGGGGCTGTCGGAAGACACGGTGCGCTTCATTTCCGCCAAGAAGGGCGAGCCGCAGTGGATGCTCGACTGGCGTCTGAAGGCGTTCGCGCTGTGGCAGACGATGGAAGCGCCCGACTGGTCGAAGCTCAACGTGCCCCCGATCGATTACCAGGACGCGTATTATTACGCGGAGCCCAAGGCGAAGCCGAAGCTCGGTTCGCTCGACGAGGTCGATCCCGAGATCCTGCGCGTCTACGAAAAGCTCGGCATTCCGATCGGCGAGCAGAAGATGCTGGCGGGCGTGGTCGAGGATCCGCTGAACGAGGACGGCACGCCGAAGCGCCGCGTCGCGGTCGACGCGGTGTTCGACAGCGTCTCGGTCGCGACGACGTTCCGCAAAGAGCTCGAGGCCGCAGGCGTGATCTTCCGGTCGATCTCCGAGGCGATCAAGGAATATCCCGACCTCGTGCGCAAGTGGCTCGGCAAGGTCGTGCCGCAGCGTGACAATTACTTCGCGACGCTGAACTCGGCAGTCTTCTCCGATGGGACGTTCGTCTACATCCCTGAGGGCGTCCGCTGCCCGATGGAGCTGTCGACCTATTTCCGGATCAACGCCGAGAATACCGGCCAGTTCGAACGCACGCTGATCGTCGCCGACAAGGGCAGTTACGTCTCGTATCTCGAGGGCTGCACCGCGCCGATGCGCGACGAAAACCAGCTGCATGCGGCGGTCGTCGAACTTGTCGTGCTCGACGATGCCGAGATCAAGTACTCGACCGTGCAGAACTGGTATCCGGGCGACGAGAACGGCGTCGGCGGGATCTATAATTTCGTTACCAAGCGTGCGCTGTGCCAGGGTAAGAATTCGAAGGTCAGCTGGACCCAGGTCGAGACCGGAAGCGCGATCACGTGGAAATATCCGTCGTGCGTGCTGGCGGGCGATGGCTCGGTCGGCGAATTCTATTCGGTGGCTGTGACGAACAATCGCCAGCAGGCCGATACCGGCACGAAGATGATCCACCTCGGCAAGAACACGCGGTCGACGATCGTGTCGAAGGGAATTTCGGCCGGGCGCTCGGACAACACCTATCGCGGGCTGGTGCGCGTGGCGCCGACCGCGGAGGGCGTGCGCAACTTCACGCAGTGCGACAGCCTGCTGCTCGGCGACCAGTGCGGCGCGCATACCGTGCCGTATATCGAGGTCCGCAACCCGTCCGCGCAGATCGAGCATGAGGCGACGACGTCGAAAATCTCCGAGGACCAGCTGTTCTACGCGATGTCGCGCGGGCTTGATGCGGAGGCCGCGGTGGCGCTGATCGTGAATGGCTTTGCGCGGGAGGTGCTGCAGCAGCTGCCGATGGAGTTCGCGGTGGAAGCGCAGAAGCTGCTGGGGATTTCGTTGGAAGGGTCTGTGGGGTGATCCCCGCCCGTCATGCCCGCACATGCGGGAATGACGGGGCACGGCCGGCGCATCGCGCGCCGCGGAAATTTAGAGATTTGGAATTGGGCAGAATTCGATGCTGAAAATTGAAAACCTTCACGCCGAGATCGACGGCAAGGAAATCCTCAAGGGGCTCTCGCTCGAGGTGAACGCGGGCGAGGTGCACGCGATCATGGGGCCGAACGGCGCGGGCAAGTCGACGCTGGGCTATGTGCTCGGCGGGCGGCCCGGTTACGAGGTCACGTCCGGCTCGGTGACGTTCGACGGCGTCGACCTGCTCGAGCTCGAGGCGCATGAGCGCGCCGCGGCGGGCGTGTTCCTCGGCTTCCAGTATCCGGTCGAGATCCCCGGCGTGTCCAACGTCCAGTTCCTGCGCGAGGCCTTGAACGCCCAGCGCGCGACGCGGGACGAGAAGGCCTTAACCGGCGGCGAGTTCCTGAAGCTCGCACGCGGGCAGGCGGATCTGCTCGGCATGGATTACGACATGCTCAAGCGGCCGGTGAATGTCGGCTTTTCGGGCGGCGAGAAGAAGCGCAACGAGATGGTGCAGATGGGCATCGTCAACCCGAAGTTCGCGATCCTCGACGAGACCGATTCCGGCCTCGACATCGATGCGCTGCGCGTCGTTGGCGACGGCATCAACCGCATCATGCGCGCGCCCGACAAGGCGGTGCTGCTGATCACGCACTATCAGCGGCTGCTCGATTATGTGGAGCCGGACTTCGTCCACGTTCTCGCCGACGGCCGCATCGTCCGGTCGGGCGGCAAGGAACTCGCGCAGCAGCTCGAGAGCGAAGGCTATGTGGGGATCGCCGCATGATCTCCCTTCGCGCCGCAGGCTTTTATAGAAGTAAGGGGGTTCGCGCGGAGACGCGGAGACGCGGAGGAGTCGTCGCCTCGGCAACGCTCCCGCGCGCCATCATGAACCGGAATTCGAGAGCCCTCACGGGCGTTTCTCCTCTTCTTCTCCGCGTCTCCGCGCCTCCGCGCGAACCCCTCTTCTTCGCAAGGGGCGCCGAATGACCGCGGTGATGGAACTCCCGTCCACGCGCGAGGAATCGTGGCGTTGGGGCGATCCGGCGGCGATCGTGGCGGCGGCTGAATTGCCTCGGGGTGCGGCGCTCGATGCCGATGCGTTGTTCCTGGACTTGCCGGGTGCGCGGGCGGTGTTCGTCGATGGCGTGCTCGACGCGGCACGCAGCGATCTGCGCCATGTCGAACTCGTGCAGGTCGATGGCGGCGCGCATGTGCTCGGGCGCCGGACGACGGGTACCGGCTGGTCGATCCGCGTCGCGGGCGACACGGCCGCCGAGCTGCTCCAGATCGTCCACATCGCGACCGGCGGCGAGAACCATCTTCCCGCGGAGATCGTCCTCGCCGAGGGCGCGACCGCGTCGGTGGTCGAGACCTATGTCGGCACCGGCTGGTCGAACCGGTCGACGCGGACGACGCTCGGCAGCGGTGCGAAGCTCACGCGCGCGGTGCGCCTGTTGCAGACGGCCGGTTTCGTGTCGGTACGCGACGAGGTCGATATCCATGCAGGCGCGAGCCTGATCGCGACGGTGCTGGGCGCGGGCGATGCGGGCACGCGGATCGATGGCGCGATCATCGTGTCGGGCGACGACGCGTTCGCCGAGTATGGCGGCGCTCTGCTGACGCGAAACGACCAGCGGCAGGAATGCGCGGTGTCGGTGCGGCATGCCGCGCTGAACGGGCAGAGCAAGCAGATCTGGCGCGCGGTCGCGGCGGATACGTCGACCGCGAGCCTTGCGGCGCGCGTCGAGGTGGCGCGCGATGCGCAGAAGACCGATGGCGTGCAGTCGTTGCGCGGGTTGCTGCTCAAGCGCACCGCGACGGTCAATCTCAAGCCCGAGCTCGAGATCTTCGCCGACGACGTGAAGTGCGCGCACGGCGCGACGGTCGGCGAGCTCGATCAGCGCGCTTTGTTCTACATGCAGAGCCGCGGCATCCCGCATGCCAAGGCGCAGGCGCTTCTCACGCGCGCGTTCGTGGGCGATGCGTTCGCGCAGATCGCGGACGAGACGGTGCGCGACGCGTTTGTCGCGGACGCGGATGCATGGCTGGAGGCGGCATTATGAGTATCCTCCCCGGCACGGGGAGGGGGACCAGCGCAGCTGGTGGAGGGGGTTCTCCACTTGGCGCCGCGTCTGTGGAAGGCCCCCCCCCCCCCCCCCCCCCCC
>NZ_LMLD01000011.1:1444823-1495696 GCF_001421825.1 Sphingomonas sp. Leaf38
CCGCTTCGCGTCGCGGTTCCCCTCCCCGTGCCGGGGAGGAGTGTCTTGATCGTGTGTCGGACTTCCCGGCGATCCCCGAGGGCTGGGCGTATCTCGATACTGCCGCCACTGCGCAGAAGCCGCAAGTCGTCGTCGACGCGATCACGCGCGCGTACGGCGAGACCTACGCCACCGTGCACCGCGGCGTGTACCAGCGCTCGGCCGACATGACGGTCGCCTATGAAGAGGCGCGCAAGGCTGTCGCGCGGTTCATCGGCGCAGGCTCGCCCGACGAGATCGTGTTCGTGCGCGGCGCGACCGAGGCGATCAACCTCGTCGCGCAATGCTGGGCCGGCGAGCAGTTGAAGGCGGGCGACCGCATCCTGTTGTCGATGCTCGAGCATCACTCGAATATCGTGCCGTGGCAGATGGTCGCCGAGCGCATTGGTGCGGCGATCGACGTGATCCCGCTGACCCCCGACCACCGCATCGATCTCGACGCGATGGAGCGGATGATCACGCCGGCGCACAAGCTGGTCGCGTTCGGGCATGTGTCGAACGTGATGGGCTCGGTGCTCGACGCCAAGCGCGCGACGGAAATCGCGCATTCGGTCGGCGCGAAGATCCTGCTCGACGGATGCCAGTCGGTGCCGCGGATCGCAGTCGACGTGAAGGCGATCGGCTGCGATTTCTGCGTCTTCTCCGGGCATAAGCTCTACGGCCCGACCGGGATCGGCGTGCTGTGGGCGAAACCCGAGCTGCTCGAGGCGATGCCGCCCTATCAGGGTGGCGGGTCGATGATCGACAAGGTGTCGTTCGCGAAGACGACTTACGCGCCGCCGCCGGGACGGTTCGAGGCGGGGACGCCGCATATCGTCGGCGCGCTCGGTCTGCATGCCGCGATCGACTATGTCGAGAGCATCGGGCTTGGCGCGATCCACGCGCACGAGACCGCGCTGGTGACCGCGACGCGCGAGGCGCTGTCGGGGATTAATTCGGTGCGGCTGTATGGCCCGGCGGACTCGGCCGGGATCGTCTCCTTCACGATCGAGGGGGTTCATCCGCACGACATCGGCACCATATTGGACGAAGAGCGCGTCGCGATCCGTGCCGGCCATCACTGCGCACAGCCGCTGATGGAGGCACTGGGCCTCGAGGCGACGGCGCGGGCGAGCTTCGGCGTGTATAACGGCCCGGCGGACGTCGAGGCGCTTGTGCGCGGGATCGAACGAGTAACGAGGATTTTTGGATGAGCGATCGGTTCGAGATCGAGGAAGTCGAGGCGGTGCAGTCGCCGCCCAAGGCGCGCGTCGTGCTGGACACCGACGGCGATGCGGAGCGCAAGCGCGACTATCTCGCCGGGTTCCTGGCGCAGAAGCCGCAGGTGGACACGCCCGGTGAGCCCGGCGGCGCGGTGTATGATGCGATCATCGATGCGCTGAAGGATATCTACGATCCCG
Organism: Sphingomonas sp. Leaf38; assembly: GCF_001421825.1. Taxonomy (NCBI): domain Bacteria; kingdom Pseudomonadati; phylum Pseudomonadota; class Alphaproteobacteria; order Sphingomonadales; family Sphingomonadaceae; genus Sphingomonas; species Sphingomonas sp. Leaf38. Next base: position 1,446,263 of record NZ_LMLD01000011.1, read on the forward strand.
AGATCCCGGTGAACATCTATGACCTGGGGCTGATCTACGGCGTCGAGGTGACCGAGGACGGGCATGCCGTGGTGGCGATGACGCTGACGACGCCGAACTGCCCGGTCGCGGAATCGATGCCGGCAGAAGTCGAGATGCGCGTCGGGTCGGTGCCGGGAGTCGGGTTTGCGGAAGTGAACCTGGTCTGGGATCCGCCCTGGGATCCGCAGAAGATGTCGGACGAGGCCAAGCTCGAACTGGGCATGCTGTAGGCGTCGATCAAAGCATGACTTTGATCGAGGAAGGAAGATGACATGGCGACGACATTGCGAGCACGGCCGGCAGCGCTGAACCTGACGGGGACGGCGCATGCGCGGATCGCCGACCTGATGGCGCGCGCGCCCGGGGATGCCATCGGGGTGAAGCTGTCGACGCCCAAGCGTGGGTGTTCGGGGCTTGCCTATTCGGTCGATTACGTCACCGAAGCCAAGCCGTTCGACGAGCGGATCGACACGCCCGGCGGCACGCTGTTCGTCGATGGCGGGTCGATCCTGTATCTGATCGGCTCGACGATGGACTGGGTCGAGGACGACTTTACCGCGGGATTCGTGTTCCAGAACCCCAACGCCAAGGGCGCGTGCGGGTGCGGCGAGAGCTTCACGGTCTGAACCTCACCGTTAATTAGCATGTGTCCCCGCGAAGGCGGGGATCCAGACTGGGCTCCCGCCTATGCGGGAGTACAAGCGTCGGGTCGAGACGGGGCAGCGCCGAACGACCGCCCGCCTTGCCTGCCCATCCCGTCCTGTGCCACTCCCCCGCCGAGAAGAGGGGATATACGTGGCCAGTCTGTTTCGCCGAAAAATCGTCACCGAGCAGCCGCCCGAGCACCAGCTCGCGCGGACCTTGTCGTGGCCGCACCTGGTCGCGATGGGCGTCGGCGGGATTGTCGGCACTGGCATCCTGACGCTGATCGGCGTCGGGGCAGGGCTAGCCGGACCCGCGGTCATCTTGTCCTTCGTCATCGCCGGCGGGATCTGCGCCTGCGCCGCGCTTGCCTATGCCGAGATGGCGACGATGATCCCGGCGTCGGGCAGCGCGTACACGTACAGCTATGTCGTGCTCGGCGAGCTGATCGCTTGGGTGATCGGCTGGTCGCTGATCCTCGAATATTCGCTCGTCGTGTCGACCGTCGCGGTCGGCTGGTCGGGCTATGCCGCGCCATTGCTGCGCGGCGCGTTCGGCTTTCCCGAGGCACTGACGCTTAGCCCCGAGCTTGGCGGCATCCTGAACGTCCCCGCGATTTTCATCATCGCGGTCGTCGCGGGCGTGCTGTCGTTCGGCACGCGCGAGAGTGCGACGCTGAACGCGGTGCTGGTGGGCGTGAAGATGATCGCGCTGACCGTCTTCGTGTTCATCGCGCTGCACTATTTCAACAGCGCCAACCTCCATCCGTTCATGCCCTATGGCTTCCCCAAGGCCGTGCAGCCCGACGGTGCCGAGCGCGGCGTGATGGCGGCGGCGGCGATCATCTTCTTCGCCTTCTACGGCTTCGACGCGATCTCCACCGCAGCGGAGGAGACCAAGAATCCCGGCCGCGACCTCGCCATCGGCATCGTCGGATCGATGGTGGCGTGCATCGCGATCTACATCCTCGTCGCGGTCGCCGCCGTCGGTGCGCTATCCTATACGCGGTTCGCCGGCTCGGCCGAGCCGCTCGCGCTGATCCTGCGCGAGATCGGCCGTCCGGGGTTCGCGACCTTCCTCGGCGCCTCCGCGGTCGTCGCGTTGCCGACCGTGCTGCTAGCCTTCCTGTTCGGCCAGAGCCGGATCTTCTTCACGATGGCCCGCGACGGGCTGCTTCCCCTGAGCCTCGCCAAGGTTTCGAAGCGCGGCGCGCCGGTCCGCATCACCTGGATCACCGCAGCGATCGTCGCGGTGATCGCTGGGCTATTGCCGCTCGCAGAAATCGCCGCGCTGGCCAACGCCGGCACGCTCGCCGCGTTTGTTGCGGTATGCGCGTGCATGCTGGTCATGCGCCGCCGTGCGCCCGACGCGATCCGCACGTTCCGCGCGCCGGCGGCGACGCTGGTCGGGACGATCGGCATCCTCGGCTGCCTGTACCTGTTCTTCAGTCTGCCCTCGAAGACGCAGCTCTATTTCGGCCTGTGGAACCTGCTCGGGCTGGTGATCTACTTCGTCTACGCGCGGCCGCGAGCGCTGGCCGAATGAGCGGCTGGACGATCGGCATCATCGGCGGCTCGGGACTGTACGCGGTCGACGGGATCGAGGACGGGTGCTGGCAGACGGTGGACACCCCCTGGGGCGCGCCGTCGGATGCGATCTATACCGGCCGCGTCGGTCATGTCGGCGTGGCATTCCTCCCGCGGCATGGACGCGGACACAGGATCTCCCCCTCCGACCTCAACGCCCGCGCGAATATCGATGCGCTCAAGCGTCTCGGCGTGACTGATGTGCTGGCGGTGTCGTCGGTAGGCTCGCTGGCAGAGCAACGCCCGCCGGGCAGCTTTACGATCGTTGACCAGTTCATCGATCGCACCAAGGGGCGGCCATCGAGTTTCTTCGGCACCGGGCTCGTCGCGCACGTCTCGATGGCGGATCCGGTCTGTCCGCGCCTGTCCCGCTACGCCGCCGACGCCGCGCGCGAGGCCGGCGCGCAGGTCGACGACCGCGGCACCTATCTGGCGATGGAAGGCCCGCAATTCTCGACGCGGGCGGAGAGCCGGCTCTACCGCCAATGGGGCTGCGACGTGATCGGCATGACCGCGATGCCCGAGGCGAAACTCGCGCGCGAGGCAGAGCTTCCCTACGCGCTGGTCGGCATGGTCACGGATTATGACTGCTGGCGTGAAGACGAGGACGGGGTCGACGTTGCGCAGGTCCTCGCGCAGCTGGACGCCAATGCGGCCAAGGCGCGTGCGATGGTCATGGCGTTGTTGCGCACCCTGCCATTGACGCGGCCCGTGTCGCCGATCGACGACTGCTTGGATAGCGCGATACTTACTGCGCGCGGCGCGCGCGATCCCGCGCTGGTCGCCAAGCTCGATGCGGTCGCCGGTCAGGCGCTTTCGAAAATGTAGAGGGGATATGCGCATCCGGCGCGAGGGCTTTTGCGCCGGGGGCCGGGAGTGCGTATATTGCAGCATGTACGGTCGATCGCGCGATGCGATCTTGCACTGAGCCGGAGAGGTGGGCCCGCCGCAGCAGGCCCACGCGCGCGTTTACTTCTTCTTGTTCTTGCGGGCCGCGTATTTTGCGTCGCGAATCGCCTTCTTCTCGGCGTCGGTCAGCTCGACCTTGGCTTCAGCCTCGCGCTTCTTCGCAGCCGCCGCTTCGGCCTCGGCCTTCTTGGCAGCCTTGGCGGCATCCTCGGCGGCACGCTTGGCGGCACGCTTCTCACGCTCGGCCAGTTCCTTGGCTTCACGCGCGGCGAGGCGCTCGGCGACGACGGCCTCGTCGATCGGCGGCTTTGCACGCAGCGCTTCGAGCGCCTTCTGCTTGGCGGCGGCTGCGCTGCTCGTGCGGTCCTGGAAACTGGGGTCCTTGAAAGAGGCCATTATTGTCGAAATATCCTGTAATGATGGTCTGGCCGCGCGGTCGCAGGAATGCGCCGCGGGTGACTCTGCCAGCGCCTGTAAATCATCGCGCGCCGGATCGGAAGAGATCTGTTCGAAACTCCCGGTTTCAACCGACGCCTGAAAGCGGTGTCACCATTTCGTCATATCATAGTCACGTCGGCGTCATCCAAATCGCATCGTAACGTCACGCATCCCGCATAGTCGCCTAATCGAGGTCGGCAGGGGGGAGCCTGAGTCGATCCATCAGATCAACGATCCGACCGGGAGTCTCTCGAATGACTATCTTCAAGCGCACGAGTCTTGTTCTGCTCGCCGGCACCGCCTGCATGGCCCTCTCGGCCTGCGATGGCGCGGACAGCGTCGCCTCGCCGGGTGAAGGCGTGATCGTCGTACCGGGTACGCCGACGCCAAGCCCGACGCCCACGCCGACGCCAACCCCGACGGCTGGGACGCCCGCGACGTCGTGCCCGACCGGCACCACCGATGTCGGCATCATCGGCAATTACCGCTCGTGCCGCCTGCCGACGCTGATCACCTCTGCGCTGAGCCTGCCGAAGGTCGCGGGCGTCGCCTACGAGATCAACGGCCGCGTCGACGTCGGTGTCGACATCGGCGGCGCGGGCACGCAGCCGGGCGGGATCGCCACGACGCTGACGATCGCAGCGGGCTCGCTGGTATACGCGAACACGACCAACGCCGATAACGACTATATGGTCGTCAACCGCGGTTCGAAGCTGATCGCCGAGGGTACCGAGACCCAGCCGATCATCTTCACCGCGCAGGCGAACCTGACCGGCGGCGTCACCGACGAGTCGCAGGGCCTGTGGGGCGGCATCATCCTCGCCGGCCGCGCGCCGATCTCGAACTGCAACAACACCGTGCCCGGCGGTAACGTGGCGTGCGAGAACGTCGTCGAAGGCACCAGCACCGCGCTGTACGGCGGCGCCACGCCGACCGACAGCAGCGGCAGCGTCCGTTACGTTCAGATCCGCTATTCGGGCACCGTTATCAGCCCGAACAACGAGCTTCAGGGTCTGACGCTCGGCGGCACCGGCTCGGGCACGACGCTCGATCACATCCAGGTCCACAACAGCTCGGACGACGGTATTGAAATCTTCGGCGGTCGCAGCAACCTGCGCTATCTGGCGCTGACCGGCTCGGACGATGACGGCCTGGATACCGATGTCGGCTGGCAGGGCTTCGTCCAGTTCGTGCTGGCGATCCAGAAGCCGAACAACACGCAGACCGACAACTACTCGACCGAAATCGACTCGAACGGTTCGGAAGACGCGCTGCCACGCCAGGCTTACACGCTTGCCAACTTCACCTTCATCGAGACGTCGACCGCGACCAACGCGGCGATCCGTCTGCGTGGCGGTGCGGACGCAACCTTCGTCAACGGCATCGTCAGCAACCCGAACAGCGCCTGCCTGAACATCATCGCCGGCGCCGATGCAGGGGGCAAGACGACCATCCGTCCGGCCGAGCTGACGACGTTGCAGGACAAGGGCCCGCCGGTGTTCAACTCGGTCGTGTTCAGCTGCCTGACGCCCTATGCGACCACCACCGTCAACGGCATCACCGTGACCACCGACGAGCAGCAGGCGATCTTCCGCGCCGGCAGCAACAATACCGAGAGCGCCGCAGTCGGCTCGGCCGTAACCGGCACGTTCCTGCCCGCCGGCGTGTCGAGCACGACCACCGCGTTCAACGCGACCAGCCTCAACCCGTCGGGCAGCGCGTTCCTGGTCAACACCAGCTATGTCGGTGCGGTCAACGGCTCGACCGACACATGGTATCGCGGTTGGACCTGCAACTCGAACCGCGCGAGCTTCGGTACGACGAGCAGCGCCTGCACCGCGCTGCCGACCAACTGACACCGACGCCAAGCCTGAGGCTGTGCGGGGGGCGGGGGCCCGCCGCGCAGCCTCACACCTACCGAATTCCTCTTGTTGCCGGGGCAGCCATGAAGTCATCCGTTCTCGTCTCCGTCCTGCTCGCGACGACGACGCTCGTCCCGGCGCAGTCGTTCGCGCAAACCGCGCCCGCAGGCAGCGTCGTCTCGCCTCAGGCCGGTACGCCGGTCGAGCAGCGCACCGACCCTGCCGTCCAGGGCGAGCAACAGCAGGAGCAGGTCGAGATCTCCACGCCTGGCGGCAGTGGCACCGGTGAGGATATCGTCGTCGTCGGCCGCAACGTGCCCAACGCGGTCCGCGCCACCGCCGAAGTCGTCAACGTCCTGTCCTCGGCCGATATTGCGCGGACCGGCGAAGGCGACATCGCCGGCGCACTCCAGCGCGTCACCGGGCTGTCGGTGGTCGGCAACGGCCTCGTCTATGTCCGCGGTCTGGGCGATCGCTATTCGTCGTCGCTGCTCAACGGTTCGCCCTTGCCGAGCCCCGAGCCGCTGCGCCGCGTCGTCCCGCTCGACATCTTCCCGACCAACGTGATTGCCTCGGCGGTCGTGCAGAAGAGCTATTCGGTCAATTACTCGGGCGAATTTGGCGGCGGCGTCATCAACCTGACGACCAAGGCGGTTCCCGACAAGACGTTCTTCCAGTTCGGCGGATCGGTCGGCGCGGACACTGTCACGACCAGCGAGCTCGGCTATGTCTATGACGGCGGCAAGCACGACTGGACGGGCTTCGACAGCGGCGAGCGCAAGGTGCCCGGCTTCATCAAGTCGGCGGGCGCCAATGGGACGTCGCTGACCGGCGCGCAGATCACCGCGCTGTCGAACGCCAAGACGACCCTGCTGCAGCAGAACAACCAGATCCCGGCCAACCTGTCGGGCGAGGCGAGCTTCGGCACCTCCGCCGATATCGGCAGCACTCGCGTCGGCGTCATCGCCGCGGCGGGGATCAGCAACACTTGGCGGACGCGCGATGCGCTCCAGCAGTCGACCGACGACGTCGGCGGCATCCTGACGCGCGACTTCCGCACCGTCCTCACCGACAACCGGTCGATCATCAACGGCCTGCTCGGCTTCGGCGCGGAGTTCGGCGAGAACAAGATCCGCTGGACCAATCTGTACATCCACGACACGCTAAAGCAGGGTCGTCTCAGCACCGGATCCACTTCGAACATCGGCGATGTTGCGGGCATCCAGCCGTTCATCGTCCAGAACACCAGCTGGTTCGAACGCCAGCTCATCGACACGCAGCTCGTCGGCGAATTCAAGTTCGGCAACTTCGCGCTTGACACCCGCGGCAGCTACGCGAAGACCGAGCGCAACTCGCCCTACGAACGTCAGTTCACCTATCAGTACAACGCGACCGTCGGCGACTACACCAACAACCTCAGCGGCTTGCAGAGCGCGGCTGTGGCGTTCAGCGAACTCGACGAGACGCTGTGGTCGGGTCAGGCGAACCTCACCTGGAACGTACCGTTCGACCGCCCGTTCGCGCTCTCGGTCGGCTATGCGTATAGCGACACCGACCGCACATCGAGCCGCTACACCTTCCGCTACCAGACCGCGGGCAACGTCGCGCTGAACGATGCCGTCGCGCAGGAGCGTCCCGACTATCTGCTGTCGGACTTCAACCTCCAGACCTATGGCATCGGCCTCGCCAACACCTGCGTCGCGCCGAATTGCGCGCCGACCTACGACGCTTCGCTGCGCGTCCATGGGGCGTATGCGCAGGTCGAGGGCGAGATTCTCGACGGTCTGCGCGCCAATGTGGGCATCCGCTATGAGGATGCGTTGGAGACGGTGCTGCCGGGCGGCGGTGCAGGCGTGTCGTTCGCGCAAACCAATTTGTCGCGCGCCTACTGGCTGCCTGCCGTGACGGTGACGTGGAACTTCGCGTCGGACATGCAGCTGCGCGGACACATGTCGAAGACGCTGGCCAGACCACAGTTCCGCGAGCTCGCGCCACAGCTGTATCAGGATTTCGAGAGCGATCGCCTGTTCTTCGGCAACCCGTTCCTGACTGACTCGCAATTGTATAACGGCGAGCTGCGCTACGAATGGTATTTCGCGCGCGACCAGAAGTTCAATCTGGCGGGTTTCTACAAGCGTATCGACAACCCGATCGAAGCGGTCGCGTTTTTCCCGGCGGGCAGCGACACGCTCCAGACCGGCTTCGCCAACGCGCCGCGCGCGAACCTGTACGGCGGCGAGGTCGAGCTGCAGAAATACATCCCGCTGGACGGCTTTGGGGGTGATTTCTTCGCGACGCGCCGTCTCGTCGCGATCGCCAACTATACCTACACGCACTCCGAGCTTAAGGTCGGTAACGAACTGATTGCCAGCCCGATCCAGAGCAATGGCAGCACCGCCAGCCTGCGTCCTGCCAACGTGCTGTTCCAGGATGGCGCCGCGCTGACCGGCCAGTCCGACCACCTCGTCAATTTGCAGCTCGGCATCGAGGACAAGTCGAGCCTGTCGCAGCTGACGCTGCTGTTCAACTACGCCAGCGACCGCGTGACGAATCGTGGCCCGGTCGGCGGCGGCGGCGGTGTTCGCCTGCCCGACCTTATCGAGAAACCCGGCATCCGCTTCGACGTCGTCGCACGCCAAGGCATCGCGGTGGCGGGCAAGCAGATCGAGGTGAAGTTCGAGGCGCGCAACCTGACGGGGACGGGGTATCGCGAATACCAGACATTCTCGAATGGCGCCGAAGTCGATATCAACCGCTACAAGCTGGGCCGCCTGTTCACGCTGGGCGCGAGCGTGCAGTTTTAAGGGCGGAGCGGACGCAGTTTATTGTGTCGGCGAAGTACAGAACCACCGCGGCGAAAGCCGGGGCCTAGCTGGGACGGTGGGCGTAATGGAGCGATACGCTTCGTTATCGGCTTCCCCCAAAATGGGCCCCGGCTTTTGCCGGGGTGATACCCGTTTGTGAGGCTCGCCGAGCCGCCGTTCACCCCCACGCTTTCTCCCGAAACCATTTGGTGATCACGTATTTGACCCCCGCGCGCACCTTCATCCCATGATGCAGCGTTGCCGCATTCAAGCTCCCATCCGCGCGTCGGTTGTTCCACGCGAGCAGCTTACCCGTCTCGGGCTGGACAATCTTGTCGATCGCCTTGAAGCGCGTCGCACCGCCCGCCTCAGGCTGGTTGAGATAGACCATGACGGTCCACGTCCGGTTGCCGGCGACCCCGCAATAGCGCTGATAGTCGACGCCGTTCGGCTCGAAATAATCGGTATGCCCCTTGAATTCCTGCCCGACCGCGTAGCGCTGCCCCTGCAACGGCTCGCCATGCGCCGGGTCGAGCCCGGTCAGCGCGAGGATCCGGCGTTCGACGTCCATGACCGCCGCGTCGCTCGCGGCCAGGTCGCCCGTCTCGCTCGTCCGATAGCTCGCATCGCCGTTCGAATCGGAGATCGTCGAGGGCCGTCGCACCGCATCGATCCGCTCGATCAACGCCGCGCACAGATCCGGCGGCAGGAAGTCTCGCCGCACGAACAGATCGAGCTTCGCGCTCGGCACGCGCTGCACGCCGGGGACGGTCAGGCGCGCGATGACCGGTTCGGGCGGCAGGCCGGAGCCACTGGACGGAAGAACATCGGACATTCGCGCTTTCTGCCAATCCCGAAGACAAAGCGCCACCCCGCCGAACGCGGTATCTGTGCACAAGCCATTGACGCGGAATTGTAACATGGCATGCCTACGCGACGAAATGCGGGAAATTGGGGTGGGTCGCGGATGCGATTGAAGCTGGACGCGCGGGCGCGCCGTATCTTGCGGCGTATGCCGGTCGTGAATGTCTATAGTGTCGTGGAGCTCGCGCTGCTGGCCGGGCTTGCGGTGCAATGCGCGCGGCTGGCCTGGACGATCGTCACGCCGATCACGCCGCTCGGCGACTGGCGCCCGGCCACACCGATGGTCGTCGGTGCGCCCGCCGACATCCTGCGCGGCTTCGATCCGTTCTTCCGTCTTGGTGGTGCCGCGGGCGCGCCCGCGACCGTCACGTCGCTACAACTCACGCTGTTCGGCACGCGCATGGACGAGGCGATGGGTCGCAGTTCCGCGATTATCGCCGGTCCCGACGGCGTCCAGCAGAGCGTCGCGATCGGCGATGAGATCCAGCCCGGCGTGCGCCTCAAGGCGGTCGCGTTCGATCACGTCACGATCGATCGCGGCGGCGCGGACGAGGACCTGTTCCTCGACCAGTCGGGCGCCGTCACGCCGGTCGTGCCCGGCGCGGCACCAGCGGGGGCGGCATCGCCCGCGATCGGCATCCCGGTCGCGCAACTACGCACCGAGATCGGGTTTATCCCGCGGATCGATGGCGGCCGGATCAGCGGGCTGACCGTCCGCGCGCAAGGATCGGGCGCCGCCTTCCGCGCGGCGGGGCTCAAGGACGGCGACGTCGTCACCTCGATCGGCGGTCGCCCCGTCTCAGGGCCGGGCGATCTCGACCGGATCGCCAAGGATTTCGCGGGCGGCGGCAACGTCCCCATCACCGTCGAACGCGGCCAGGATACCCTCCCGCTCGCCATCACGATCGCGCCCCCCCAATGAAAACGGCCCCATGAAAAAGCTTATCCTCGGTCCCGTCGTCGCGCTGGCGCTCGCCGCCAGCGTCCACGCACAGACCACGCTCAACGTCCGCGACGCCGATATCCGCGCGTTTATCGCCGACGCCGCGAAGGTTACCGGCCGCACGTTCATCATCGACAACCGCGTCGCCGGCAAGGTGACCGTAGTCACCGATCGTCCGCTGTCGCGCTCCGAATATTTCGAGGTGTTCCTCTCGACGCTGCGCGCCAACGGCCTCGTCGCTGTGCCCACCTCGGGCGGGGCTTTCCGCGTCCAGCCGCTCGACAACGCTGCCTCGCAGCCAAGCCGGATCGGCGTCGCGGGCGCCGCGCGTAACAGCTATGTCACCGAGATCGTCCGCCTCCGCGCAATCGACGCGCAGTCCGCGGTCGAGACCGTCCGTCCGCTCGTCAGCGCGCAAGGCTCGGTCAGCGCGAACCGCGGCGGCAACAGTCTGGTCGTCGTTGATTTCGCCGACAATATCCGCCGCATCCGCGAGGTCCTTCGCCGGATCGATACCGACACCTCGTCGACCCGCGTCGTCGCGCTGAGGAATGCGAGCGCCAAGGAAATCGCGACCGCGCTTCAGGGGCTGATCGGCACGGGCACCGGCGGCGGGCAGGGCGGTGCCTCCGCGACCGGCCCGAGCGCCTCGGTCGTCGCGGTCGAGGGCTCGAACGCGGTCGCACTCCGCGGCGACCCGACCACCGTCGCCCGCCTCGCACAGGTCGCCGCCGATCTCGACCAGAAGGCGCGCAACGGCACCGAGATCAAGGTCGTGTTTCTCGAGAATGCGGACGCCGAGCAGTTGCTGCCGGTCCTGCAGGAACTCGTCGGCCAGACCCCGACACAGCCCGTCCAGACCGCCTTGTCGCGCTCGAATTTCGGATCGAGCAGCACCAATGGGGCATCCGGCGGCCAGTCGAACATCTCGCAGCCACAGGTCAACCAGTCGATCCCGAGCTCGGGCGGGTCGGGTGGCTCGGGCCAGCCCGCGATCACCGCGGCCGGGGGCAAGACCGCCGCGGTCGTCACGCGCTTCGCCGGGGCCAACGCGATCGTCATCGCCGCGCCCGCCGAAATCCAGCGCCAGCTGAACGAGGTCGTCCGCCAGCTCGATACGCGTCGCGAACAGGTGCTGGTCGAGGCGATCGTCGCCGAAGTGTCCGACACGACGGCGCGCACGCTCGGTGCGCAGTTCATCGTCGGCGATCCCAGCGGCGGCGCGTTCGGCGCGTCGACCTTCTCGAACTCCGCGCCTAACATCCTGCAGATCGCCGGCGCGATCGGCGCGCGCTCGATCACGGGCAACGGCACGACGGTCGTCGCGCCCGATGGCACGCGCACGGAAACGAACACACCCAACGCGGCCGCGGACTCACTCGCGCAGTCGGCGATCTCGTCGATCCTCGCCGCAACCGGCGGGTTCGGCGGGTTCGGCGGCAAGATCGGCAGCACATTCTTCGGCGCGATCATCAACGCGGTGAAGAGCGACACGACCTCGAACCTGCTCCAGGTCCCGCACCTCGTCACGCTCGACAATCAGGAGGCGCACAGCCTCGTCGGGCAGGAGATCCCGATCACCACGGGGCAGGCGCTCAGCACCAATTTCGACAACGCGTTCCGTACCACGCAGCGCCAGAATGTCGGCATCGAGCTGACTGTGCGGCCTCAGGTGAACTCGTCGGGCACGGTGAAGCTCAACCTCCGCCTCGAAGTCAGCTCGATCGCGGGGCCGGTATCCAGCGACAACAGCGACCTGATCCTCAACAAGCGCGAGGTCGAGACCGTCCGCACCGTCGACGACGGCCAGATCGCGGTGATCAGCGGCCTGCTCGACGACAATGAGCGCCGCACGATCGAGAAGATCCCGCTGCTCGGCGACCTGCCCGTGCTCGGCCACCTCTTCACGTCGAAGGCCAAGCAGCGCTCGAAGACCAACCTGATGATCTTCATCCGCCCGACGATCCTGCGCACCGCGGAAGACAGCCGCAAGCTGACCGAGCAGCGCTACGGCTATGTCCGGCTGCAACAGGGCCTGCAGGAGCCGGGTGCCGAGCCGTCGATCGACCAGCTCGTCCGCGATTACATGGGGGCCGCGCCGCCGATCCCGTCTGCGCCGATCCCCGGCAACATCGAGGACCCCCGCGTCGCCGTGCCGGTGCGCACCTCGACCATGGTCGTGCGGCCCAAGAAATGATCATCCGCGAAGGCTTCCCGGCTGATCTCGACACCCCCCCGGCGGAGGCCGGGGCCCAATTGGGCGAACCTTCCGCCTCGATCGAACCCGTTGCGCAGTTGGACCCCGGCCTTCGCCGGGCCGGTGACCCAACGGCGGTCGACCTGCCACAGATCACCATCCCCTATGCCTTCGCGCGCAAGTTCGGCGTCGTCGTCGATCACACCGACACCGATTCCCACCTGACGATCGCCATGCGCGCGGGCGCGGACCCCAAGGTCCTGCTCGAACTCCGCCGCTATCTCGGCCGCCCGTTCGAAGTCGGCGTCGTCGAACAGATCGCCTTCGATCGCCTCCTGTCGAACGTCTATGCGATGGACGGCCAGGCCAATGCGCTCGCTGCGGTTGGCATGGGCGACGAACTCGACCTGCTCGCGGGCGACATGCCGACCGCGGAGGATCTGCTCGACACCGCCGACGACGCGCCCGCGATCCGGCTGATCAACGGCATCATCGCCGACGCCGCGCGCAACGGCGTGTCCGACATCCATATCGAGCCGTACGAAAGCGGCCTGGTCGTCCGCATGCGGATCGACGGCGTGCTGCGCGAAACGCTGCGCATGCCCCCCAACGTCGCGCCGGTCGTCGTCAGCCGCATCAAGGTCATGGCGCGCCTCGACATCGCCGAGCGCCGCGTGCCGCAGGACGGCCGCATGGGGCTGACGCTCGGCGGCAAGCTGCTCGACGTCCGCGTCTCGACGCTGCCGAGCCGGGCCGGCGAGCGCGTGGTGCTGCGTATCCTCGACAAGGAGAATGCCGGGATCGACCTCGAAGCGCTCGGTCTCCCGCCCGCACTGTTCGCGCTCCTCAACGAGGCGCTGAGCGAACCCAACGGCATCATCCTCGTCACCGGCCCGACGGGTTCGGGCAAGACCACTTCGCTCTACGCCGCGTTGCGCCTGCTCAACGATGGCAGCCGCAACATCCTGACCGTCGAGGATCCGGTCGAGTATGCGGTCGACGGTGTCGGCCAGACGCAGGTGAACCCGAAGGTCGGGCTGACCTTCGCGGCGGGCCTGCGCGCGATCCTGCGCCAGGATCCCGACGTCGTGATGGTCGGCGAAATCCGCGACCGCGAGACCGCCGAGATCGCGGTGCAGGCGTCGCTGACCGGCCATCTCGTGCTGTCGACCGTCCACACCAACGACGCGATCGGCGCGATCACGCGGATGCGCGACATGAAGGTCGAGAGCTTCCTGCTCGCGTCCACGCTGCGCGCGGTGATCGCGCAGCGGCTCGTCCGTCGGCTGTGCCCGACCTGCCGCAAGGCCGTACCCGCGTCGGACACGGTCGCACCGCTGCTCGGCATCGCCCCGGACGCGGTGGTCTACGTCGCGCAAGGCTGCGAGGACTGCAACCAGACAGGCTATAAGGGCCGCATCGGCGTGTTCGAAGCGGTCCGCATCGACGACACGATCCGCCGGCTGATCAACACCGACGGCCACGAATCCGAGATCACCGCGCACGCCTTCGCCAAGTCGCCCAACCTCGCGCAATCCGCGCGAGACCTCGTCTTGTCCGGGCAAACCACCGCCGAAGAAGCCGTCCGCGTCTCCCGTCGCGACACGACCGAGATCGTCGAGGAGGCAGCCAGTGCATAGCGTCCGGCAAACCCTCCCCGGAACGGGGAGGGGGACCAGCGCAGCTGGTGGAGGGGGCTCACCGCGCGCGCACCGTGAGCCGCATACCGCCACCACCGCGCGCCCACGGCCACTACGACCGGAACGCTCGCGGCCAACCCCCTCCACCACCGCTACGCGGCGGTCCCCCTCCCCGTGCCGGGGAGGATGATGGCGGACTTCGACTATCTCGCGATCGACACGAAGGGCGCCGAACGCCGCGGCCATGTCGCCGCGGCCGACATCGACGTCGCGCGCGCCACGCTCGACGCGCGGAAACTGTACGTCGTCAAGATCACCCCCGGCGCCCCGCCACAGGCGACGAAGGGCCGCCCGCTGTTCGGGCTCCAGCTCGGCACGCCGAAAATGTCGGGCAAGAACCTCACGCTGTTCACGCGCCAGCTCGCCACGCTCAACCGCGTCTCGCCGCTCGAGGAATCGCTCCGTACGATCACGCGCCAGACCGAGCAGGACAGCGTCCGCGCGATCGTCCAGCACGTCCATGCCGGCGTCGTCGAGGGCCGGCGTCTCGCCGATGCGATGGCGCGCGAACCGAAAAGCTTCCCGCCGCTCTACCGCGCGATGGTGTCGGCGGGCGAGAGCTCGGGCTCGCTCCCGACGATCCTCGACCGGCTCGCGGCGCTGCTCGAACGCCAGGCCGAGATCCGCGGCAAGCTGATCACCGCGCTCGCCTATCCCGCGATCCTCGCGCTCGTCGCGCTGGGCGTCGTCACCGCGCTGATGATGTTCGTCGTCCCGCAGGTCGTCGAGCAGTTCGACACGGTCGGCCAGCAGCTCCCGCTGCTGACGCGGATGGTGATGGCGTTCTCGGCGTTTCTGGTCGGCTATTGGTGGGTGATGCTGCTGGTCGTCGGGCTCGCCGCGCTGGGCGGGTGGCAGGCGCTCAAGGACCCGACGATCCGGCTCGCCTTCGACGGCTGGCTGCTCCGTATCCCGCTGCTCGGGCGGCTGCTGCGCGATCTCCACGCGGCGCGGATGGCACGCACGCTGGGGACGATGGTCGCCAGCCGCCTGCCGCTGCTCGACGGGCTCAACCTCACCGCGAGCACGATCCACAATCGCCGCCTCCGGCTCGCGTCGGACCAGATCGTCGACGCGATCCGCGGCGGCGGCAGCCTGTCCGCCGCGATGCGCCGCGCGGGCGTCTTCCCGCCGCTGCTGACCTATCTCGCGGCGAGCGGCGAAGCGGCGGGTCGCCTCGACGAGATGCTCGAGCGCGCCGCCGACTATCTCGAACGCGAATTTGACCGCTTCACCGCCACCGCGCTGTCGCTGCTCGAACCGCTGATCATCGTCGTGATGGGCGGTATCGTCGCGACGATCGTGCTATCCATCCTGCTCCCGATCCTCCAGCTCAACACGCTGGCAGGCCAATGAGGTTTCGTATGCGTCAAGAAGTCAAAAAACGCCGTCGTGAAGCGGGTTTCACGCTCGTCGAGCTGATGGTGGTGATCGTCATCATCGGCCTGCTCGCCACGATCGTCGCGCTCAACGTGCTGCCCTCGGGCGACACCGCGCGGATCCAGAAGGCGAAGGCCGACATCGCGCAGATCGAGGGCGGGCTGGAACTATACAAGCTCCAGAACATGACCTTCCCCAACACGTCGCAGGGGCTGAACGCACTCGTCACCGCGCCCGCAGGTCTCACCGATCCCTCGCGCTATCAGCGTGGCGGGTATCTGAAGAAGCTGCCGAACGACCCCTGGGGTCGCCCGTATCTCTATGCGTCGCCGGGCACGCACGGCGAGGCCGACGTCTGGACCTTCGGGGCGGACGGCAAGGAAGGCGGCGAGGGGATCGATGCCGATATCGGCAGCTGGCAGTAATCGGGAGACGGGCTTCACGCTCGTCGAACTGATGGTCGTGGTCACCGTCATCGGCCTCGCCTCGGCCGTGGCGATGCTCGTCATGCCGGACCCGCGTGGCCGCGTCCTCGACGAGGCGACGCGGTTCGCGTTGCGCACCCGCGCCGCGCATGATTCCGCGATCGTCGAGGCGCGCCCGGTCAGCGTCTGGGTCAGCGGCGGCGGCTATGGCTTCGACCGGCGTCTGTCCGGCGGCTGGACCCCGATCGCCGAGAAACCGATGCGCGTCGAACGCTGGAACGAGGGCACGCGCGCCAGCATCGGCGACAGCAGCGGCCGGATGCGCGTCACGTTCGATCCGACCGGACTCGTCGATCGCCCCGCCGAGATCCGGCTCGATCGCGGCGGCGTCGCGGCGACCGTGCATATCGACGCCGACGGCAGCGTGCGCGCCGATGCCGGCTGACGGCCATCCGGGCGAGGGGGGCTTCACCCTCATCGAAATCATGGTCGCGCTGGCGGTGTTCAGCCTGGCCGCGATGGCGCTCGTCCGTCTCGAAAGCACGACGATCCGCGGTGCCTCGATCCTCGACGAGACGCTGGTCGCGCAGATGGTCGCGCGCAACGTCGCGATCGACGCGGTGACCGACGCGCAGCCGCCGACCGCGGGGCGAGTCACCGGCGTCGAGACGAACGGCGGCCAGCCCTGGACCTGGACCCGGCAGGTGAGCGCGCTCGGCGGATCGCGCGTGCTGCGGATCGACGTGTCGGTCGCGGATCGGTCGGGCACGCAGCTCGGCCGCCTGACGATGGTCCGCCCCGCCCCCCGGACCGCGACGTGATGCGACCGCGCAACGAGGCGGGTTTCACGCTGATCGAGGTCATGGTCTCGCTCATGATCTTCGGCATGATCGCCGCGGCGGGCGTCGCGATCCTGTCGTTCAGCGTCAGGGCGCAGAGCAGCACCGGCGCGAAGCTCGACGATATCGGCGCGCTCACCCGCACGATGTCGATCCTGTCCGCCGATCTCGCCCAGGCCGCCAACCGCGCCTCCCGCGACGAGGCCGGGACTCGCGTCCCCGCGTTCGTCGGGGAGAGCGGATCGGGCGTCACGCCGATGCTCCGCCTCGTCCGCGCGGGCTGGAGCAACATCGACGGCACGCCGCGGCCCAGCCTGCAGAAGATCGCCTACCGCATCGACGGCGGCAATCTCCAGCGGATCGCCTACCCGATGGTCGACGGCGCGCAGGGCCTCCCGCCCGCCGCGCTCCTGACGCGAGTCCGCCAGATCGCGCTCCGCTACCGTATCGCGGGCGCCTGGAGCGATCGCTGGGACGGCGCGAGCGGAACGCCCTTGCCCGACGCGATGGAGCTCCGCATTGTCCGCGACGACGGCACGCAGTTCCGCCAGATGTTCCTCGTCGGCACCGGTTATGTCCCGGCGCGGACCGAGAACACCGATCCGGCCGGCACGCCGCCTGCCGGCACCCCCTCGCAGGAGACGCCCGGTGCGCGCACCTGATCGCGGCGACATCCCGCGCGGGCAGGAACGCGGTGCCGCGCTGCTCACCGTGCTTATGCTCGTCGCGATCATCGCGGTGATGGCGGGCGCCGCGCTTGAAAAGCTGCGGCTGTCGACCCGGCTCGCGGGGAATGCCGCGACCGGCGAACAGGCACGCGCCTATGCGTTTGCCGCCGAGACGATGGCGCTGACCCGCGTCTCCACCCTGCTCGGGCAGAGCCCCAAGCGAGTCACGCTCGCCGGCAATTGGAGCAACACGCCGTTCGGCCTGCCCGTCCCCGGCGGCTTCGCGACCGCACGCGTGCGCGACGGCGGCAACTGCTTCAATCTCAACGGTCTCGTCAAACAGGTGCAGGGTGCACCTGGCACGTACATCACCAATCCCGAGATCCGGCCGCAGTTCGTCCGGCTGATGCGGTTGCTCGACGTCCCCGTCCAGGTCGCCGAACAGATCGCGTCGGGCACCGCGGACTGGATCGACAGCGATCAGGACCAGCAGGCGATGGGGGCGGAGGACGGCGCGTATCTGGCGCGCGAAATGCCCTATCGCACCGGCGGCACGCTGATGAGCGATCCGAGCGAACTGCGCCCGGTCGCGGGCATGACGCCTGCGATCTACACGACGCTCAGGCCCTGGATCTGCACCCTGCCGATCGCCGCGCCGTCGCCGATCAACGTGAACACCTTGCTTCCCGAACAGGCGCCGCTGTTCGCGATGCTCTATCCCGACACGCTCCAGGTCGGCAGCGCGCAGCAGATGCTGCTCCGTCGCCCGCCGCAGGGCTATGCGGACGTCGGTGCGATTACCAAGGCGGCGGCGTTGCAGGGGGCGGCCACTCTCGCCCCCGGTGCCGTCGCTACCGTGACGTCGAAATGGTTCACGCTCGATATCGACGTGACCCTGGGCAGTACGCAAATGCAGGAACGCGCGCTTATCGACGCGAACCGGCTTCCCGCGCAGCTCGTATCGCGGCAATGGGGCGAGCCATCATGACCACGCTGTTATTCCTTCCCGCCGGCGAGACCGGATATCGCTGGATGCGCGTCGTCGACGCGCGCGTGGTCGGGGAGGGGGAGGGCATCCCGGAGACCGACGACGCGACGATCGCCGTGGCGCCCGCCGATGCGGTGACGCTGCACTGGGCCGAATTGCCGGCGCGATCGGTGGCGCAGGCGACCGCCGCCGCGCGGATCCTCGCCAGCGAGGCGAGCGCATCGCCGCTCGCGGAACTCCATGTCGCGGTCGGGGACGAAGGCGCGAGCGATCGGCCGATCGGCGTGGTCGGCGTGGCCACGATGCGCGACTGGCTGCTGATGCTGGCCGACGCGGGCGTCGATCCGGTCGCCGTCATCCCCGCGCCGATGCTCCTCCCGCGGCCCGAAGAGGGGTATGCGCGCGCCGAGCTCGCTGGCAGCGGCGTGGTGCGCGGCACCGCCAGCGGGTTCGCCGACGAAGCCCGGCTGACCGAGCTGGTCACGGGCGGTACCGCGCCAGCGACGATCGACCGGGACACGCTGGAAGCGGCGATCGTCGCGGCCGTCGCGTCGCCGCCGCTCGACCTGCGGCAAGGGCCGTTTGCGCATCGACGCCGGTTCGCGATCGACTGGGCACTGATCCGGCGGCTGGCGCTGCTGTCGCTGACGATTCTGGCGGTGACGCTGGCGATCTCGCTCGTCCGCATCGCCAAGTTCAGCTTCGGTGCCGATGCGCTGGAGGCCGAGGCGGACACGGTCGCGGTGACGGGATTGCCGCGCGGCGAGACGGTGGTCGATGCCGCCCGCCAGCTCGACGAGCGTCTCTCGCGCGTCCGGGGGCCGGGGCTCGGCTTCACCACCACGACCGCCGCTGTCTTCGCCGCGGTCCGCGCGACGCCCGGCACCGAAGTGACCGCGCTCGATTTCCAGGCGAACGGCGATCTCCGCCTGTCGGTCGCGGTCGAGCGCGAGGCGCTCGCGACCGATCTCAAGCGTGCACTCGAAGCCGCGGGCTTCGATGTCCGCGCGGGCGTATTCCAAGCGGTCGCGGGCCGCGTGACGGGTGAACTGACGATCAGCCCAGCGCCGGGAGGTGGACGATGACCGGACTTCGTAACTGGTTCGAGGGCCGCTCGCTGCGAGAGCGGCGGTTGCTGCTCGTCATGGCGGCGCTTGCGGTGCTGACATTGCTGTGGGCGCTGATCATCCGTCCGGTCGGCGACGGCCTGTCGAGCGCGCGCGAACGTCATGCCAATGCCGTCACGCGGCTCGGCGAGACTCGCGCGCAGGTCGCGACGTTGCGCGATATCCAGCGGAACCGCGCGACGCCGCTGACCGGCACGCTTGCCGACGCGGTCCGGGCGGAGGCCGATCAGGCGGGCTTCGCGCTTGCCACGCTCGATCAGGACGGGGCGGACCGGGTGCGCATCGGCATCCAGTCGGCGCGGCCCGGCGCGCTGGTCGCTTGGCTGGCGCGGCTCGAACGCCTCGGCATCCTCGTCGATTCGGTGGCGATGACCGACAAGGGCGACAAGACCGTCGGCGTCGCGCTCACGCTGAAGGCGCGCGCGGCATGAGGCGGATTCGTTTGCGCACCGGCCCCGCCGCTCTGTTCGGGATGATGCTGCTGGTCGCGCTGATCGTCTTCCTGCCTATGCGCGCGGTGCTCGGCTGGACCGGGATCGGGGACGAGGGACTCGTCGCGCGGCGCGTGTCGGGTACGATCTGGGGCGCCACGCTCACCGAGACGCGGTTCGGCGATCTCGCGCTGGGCGATCTCCACGCGCGGCTTTCGCCGCTGCCGCTGCTCGTCGGCCGCGCGACCATCGTCTTCGCGGGGCCGGACTCGGTATCGGCAAAGCCGCTGCGCGGGTCGGCGAGCGTCAGCCGGCACGGCTTCGGCGTCGACCACATGACCGCGACGGTCGCCACCGGACGGCTGTTCGCACCGGTGCCTGTCGCCGCGCTCGATCTCGACGACGTGTCGGTCCGGTTCCGCGACGGACAGTGCGACGCGGCCGAGGGTCGCGTCCGCGCGACGCTAGCGGGCGACGTCGGCGGGATCGCGTTGCCGCAATCGGTCAGCGGCACCGCGCGCTGCGACGGCACCGCGCTGCTACTGCCGCTGGCGAGCCAGGCCGGGACGGAAAGCATCGCGCTGCGGATCGAGGGCGCGGGCACCTACCGCGCCGAATTGTCGCTGCGCCCGTCCGATCCGCTCGCCGTCCAGAAGCTCGAACAGGCCGGGTTCGTGGCGGGGCCAAACGGGTACCGGCTCGCGATCGAAGGACGTTTTTGACAGATTTGTGCAAGTCCGCGGTTGACGGATGACGCCGACCCCCGCTAGGGGCGACGCCTACGCGGCGGTCGTAGTTCAATTGGTTAGAGCGTCGGCTTGTGATGCCGGATGTTGCGGGTTCAAGTCCCGTCGGTCGCCCCATTTTTTCAGTATTTTCAGTGAAGCCCCGCAACGCGGGTGCTTTGGGCTGGTCAAACGCCCCGGAAAATAATATTTCGCCTCCCGGTAATATTATTCCTCCTGATGGAGCCGGCGATGACAGCGGTTTGGGACCTTCCCGATTTCGACGACCACGAGGGCGTTCATGCCTTTACCGATCCCGAATCGGGCCTGCGCGCGGTCATCGCGCTGCATTCCACCAAGCTAGGCCCGGCGGCGGGTGGCACGCGCTTCTGGCATTACGCCGATAACGGTCGCGCGGTGACCGACGCGCTGCGCCTGTCGCGCGGCATGAGCTTCAAGAACGCGATGGCCGGGCTCGAACTCGGCGGCGGCAAGGGCGTCGTCCTCGCCGCCAAACCCGGCGACGTCATCACCACCGCACAGCTCGAGGCGTTCGGCCGCGCGGTCGATTCGCTCGGGGGACGTTATGTGACGGCGGAAGACGTCGGCATGTCCGAAGAGCGCATGAAGGTGATCGCGACGCAGACGCGCTTCGTCTCCGGCCTGCCGGTCGCGAGCGGCGCGGCGGGCGGCGATCCCGGGCCGTATACCGCGCTCGGCATCTATCTCGGCGTGAAGGCGGCGGCACAGCGTGGTCTGGGGGCGACCGACATGAAGGGCGTGCGCGTCGCGATCCAGGGCGTCGGCTCGGTCGGCGGCGGGCTCGCGCGACTGCTCGCCAAGGATGGCGCGGTGCTGACGCTGGCCGATGTCGACGAGGCGCGCGCGCAGACGCTTGCCGCCGAGCTCGGCGCGACCGCGGTTGCCGCCGAGGCGATCCTGACGACAGACGCGGATATCTTCAGCCCGAACGCGCTCGGCGCGATCCTGACCGAGATGTCGATTGCCGCGCTGAAGACGAAGGTGGTCGCAGGCGGTGCGAACAATCAGCTGAGCGTCCGCGAAGACGGCGCGCGTCTGCATGCGCGCGGTATCCTGTATGCGCCCGATTACGTCATCAACGCAGGCGGGATCATCAACGTCGGCCTCGAATATCTGGGTCACGGCGACGAGGCCGAGGTCAAGGCACGGATCGCGCGCATTCCCGAGCGCCTGATCGAAGTCTGGAACGAAAGCGACCGCACCGGCCAGCCAGCGTCGGATGTGGCGGACTCGATCGCCAAGCGCCTGATCGGCCGCTGATCCCTCTCCCGGTCGGGGAGAAGGTGGCACGAAGTGCCGGATGAGGGGCCGTCGGGGCGAACGACCCGAGCCCGAAGCCCCTCACCCTCCCACCGCAATCGCGGCGGGCCCCTCCCTTTCCCCGATGGGGAGAGGGGCTTTAAGTCCGTGATGACTTGCCATAGTGGTGACATCCAGTGGCTACCCTACACGCCTTCGCAAACCCCGCGCGCTTCCTGAAGATCGCCAAGCCGTTGACGCCGTTGCTCTTTTGGGCCGGCGTTGCGCTCATTGGTCTTGGCTGCTGGGCGGGCCTCACGCAGACCCCGCCCGATTACCTCCAGGGCGAGACCGTCCGCATCCTCTACATCCACGTCCCCGCCGCCTGGCTCGGGATGGGCGGGTGGAGCGGGATCGCGATTTCAAGCATCATGTTTCTTGTCTGGCGGCATCCGCTCGCCAGCGTCGCCGCGCGCGCGATCGCGCTGCCCGGTTCGGTATTCGCCGCGCTCTGCCTGACGACCGGCTCGATCTGGGGACGGCCGACCTGGGGAACGTGGTGGCAATGGGATGGCCGCCTGACCTCGATGCTGCTGCTGCTGTTCGTCTATCTCGGCTATATGGCGCTCGCGAAGGCCGATGCCGACCGGGGCGGCGATGGCCGTGTGCCGGCGCTGTACGGGATCGCCGGATCGGTGCTGCTGCCGATCATCCGCTATTCGGTGGTGTGGTGGAACACGCTGCATCAGGGGCCGAGCATCGGCCTCACGCAATCGACGATCGCCGGTTCGATTCTGTGGCCGCTGCCTATCATGCTGGCCGGGTTTACCTTCATATTCGCCGGGATCGTCTTGATGCGGATGCGCACGATACTGGCGATTGCCAAGTCCGAAGCCCGCACGCGCCGGATGGCCCGATCATGAACCCCTGGCCGTTCGTGACTGCTGCCTACGTCCTGACGCTGGGCGGCGGCGCCATCATCGCGCTCATCAGCTACCTAGCGATGCGAAAGGCCGAGAAATGAAGGCCAAGCATCAACGCCTCACGCTGGCGCTGCTGGCGCTCGGCGCGGTCGTGGTTGCAGGGCTGCTCGCGCTGTCGGCCCTCAAGGATCAGGCCGCGTTCTTCTACGCGCCCTCCGACGTGCGCCGCGACGGCTTGCCGCTCGGGCGTGCGGTACGGCTCGGCGGGATGGTCGAGGGCGGTTCGGTCGAGCGCGCCGCGGACGGCATCACCGTGCATTTCGTCGTCACCGACGGGCAGGCGAGCACGCCGGTCGTTTTCGCCGGCATCGTCCCCGACCTGTTCCGCGAGAAATCGGGCGTCGTCGCCGAAGGCCAGTTCCAGCCCGACGGTAGCTTCGTCGCGTCGAACCTGCTCGCAAAGCACGACGAGAAATACATGCCGCCGCAGATGGCCGGCAAGATGCACGAAACCAAGACGCTCGAGCCGGACGCCAAGCGATGATCGCCGAAGCAGGTCTCGCCGCGCTGTGGTTCGCAGGCGCGCTGGCGGCGTTGCAGCTGGTCATGGCGACGATCGGTATCGCGCGCGGTCGTGACGACGTCGCGGCGGCGGTACGGCCGGTGGCGATCGTCCAGGGGCTGCTCGCACTGCTGGCGATGGCGCTGCTGATCGCGCTGTTCCTCGACTCCGACATGTCGGTGAGACTGGTCGTCGAGAACAGCCATTCGGCCAAGCCGTGGCTCTACAAGTTCGCCGGCGCCTGGGGGAACCACGAAGGCTCGATGCTGCTCTGGGTGACGATCCTCGGGCTCGCTGGCGGTGCGGTCGCGATTCTCGAACGGACGCTGCCCGAACGCACGCTCACCGCGACGCTCGGCGCGCAGGCGACGATCGCGCTCGGATTCTATGCGTTCCTGCTCTTCTCCTCGAACCCGTTCGCGCGGTTGAACCCTGCCGCAGCCGATGGCCTCGGGCTCAATCCGCTGTTGCAGGACCCCGGCTTGGCGTTCCATCCGCCGACGCTCTACACGGGGTATGTCGGCCTATCGGTCGCGTTCTCGTTCGCAGTCGGCGCGCTGGTCACCCGCGACGTCGGACCCGCGTTCGCCAAGGCGATGCGGCCGTGGGTGCTGATCGCCTGGATCTTCCTGACGCTCGGCATCACCGCGGGCAGCTACTGGGCCTATTACGAGCTAGGCTGGGGCGGCTGGTGGTTCTGGGACCCGGTAGAGAACGCCTCGCTGATGCCGTGGCTCGCCGCCACCGCCTTGCTCCATTCGGTGACCGTGCTCGCGACCCGCGATGGCCTGCGCGCCTGGACGATCATGCTCGCGGTCGTCGCGTTCTCGATGTCGATGATCGGCACGTTCCTGGTCCGCTCGGGTATCCTGACGAGTGTCCACGCGTTCGCGGTCGATCCCGAGCGCGGTGCGTTCATCCTGGCGTTGCTCGCGATCTATATCGGCGGCGCGCTGGCGCTGTTCGCCGCGCGGATCGGTACCGTCCGCGCGGGCACGACCTTCGATCCGGTCAGCCGCGAGGGCGGTCTCGTCGCGAACAACCTGCTGTTGTCGGTGATCCTCGGCATCGTCCTGATCGGCACGCTCTACCCGATCGTCGCGGCGAGCTTCGGCGTGCAGCTCTCGGTCGGCCCGCCGTTCTTCAACAAGGCGGCAGGGCCGATCGCGCTGCTGCTGGTCGCGGTGATGGCGGTCGGGCCGTTGCTGCGCTGGCGGCGTGACGACGCGAAGGCGGTGCTCGGCCGTGTCATGCTGCCGATCGGCGCGACGCTGGTCGCGGCAGTCGCGTTGCTGTTCGTCTGGCCGGGTGTGCTCCCCTGGGCAGGACTGTCGCTCGCCGCCGGTCTGGCAGTCGCCAGCGTCGCGCCGTTGTGGAAACGCAATCTCAGGCGCACGCCGCTTTTCACCTATGGCATGGTCATCGCGCATCTCGGGATCGCGGTCAGCCTTGCCGGGATGGCGTCGGACAGCGCGTTCACCAAGGAGACTCTGGTCGCTGTGCGTGCGGGCGAACCCGCGCGCGTTGGACCGTACACCGTGACGCTCGACGGGATATCGCCCGTGATCGGCGAGAACTGGTCCGCGCTCGAAGCGCGGCTGACCGCCACGCGTGGTGACAGCGCGCGCATCCTCCGCCCGCAACTCCGGTTCTTCGCCAACCCGCCGACCAGCACCAACGAATCCGCGATCCTGACCGTGCTCGACGGCCAGCTCTATACCGTCCTCGGCCAGCCGGACGGGCAGGGGCGGTGGCAGCTTCGGCTCTGGTGGAAGCCGTTCGTGACGCTCATCTGGTTCGGCGGCGTGCTGATCGCGCTGGGCGGCGCGCTGTCGCTGCTCGGCCGCGTCCGGCGCGAGCGGCGTACCGCGATACGGACGCATTGGGCATGAAGCGCTTCGCACTTTGGGCGCCGCTGGCGATCTTCGCCTTGCTGTTCGCAGTGGTGGCGAGCGGGCTGTTCCGGCCCGCCGAGAAAACCGTTCGCTCGGCGATGGTCGGCAAGCCGCTCCCCGATTTCGCCTTGCCGGCGATGGTCCCGGGCAAGCCGGGCCTGACCAGCGCATCGTTCCGACAGGGCAAGCCGCGGTTGCTCAACGTCTTCGCCAGCTGGTGCATTCCGTGCATCGCCGAGGCCCCGCAGCTGATGCGGCTGAAGGCGATGGGCGTCCCGATCGACGCGATCGCGATCCGCGACACGACGCCCGCGATCGTGGGCTTCCTGCGCCGCAACGGCGATCCGTACGAGCGGATCGGCAGCGACGCGGCGAGCCGGGTGCAGCTGGCGCTGGGCTCGTCAGGCGTGCCCGAGACGTTCGTGATCGACGGTCGCGGCATCGTCGTGAAGCAGATCATCGGCGATATCCGGCCCGAGAATGTCGCCGATATCGTGCAAGCGGTGAAGGACGCGCGGTGAAGGACCCACACGTCATTCCCCTGTCGCGAGCGGGAGCGGAGGTTCTCGCGGCGCTGTTGCTCTGCGTTGCGCCAGCCGCCGCGCAGCCCGTCATCGCGCCCGCCCATTACGCGAACGTCCAGCTCGCCGACCCCGCCCAGGAAGCCTCCGCGCGCGCGCTCATGGAGACGTTGCGGTGCCTGGTCTGCCAAGGCCAGTCGATCGCCGACAGCGATGCCGACATGGCCGCCGACATGCGCGCGCTCGTCCGCGAACGGATTGAGCGGGGGGAGAAGCCCGCGTCGATCCGCGACTGGCTGGTCGCACGCTACGGCGATTACGTGACCTATGATCCGCCGCTGACGGGATTGACCTGGCCGCTATGGCTCGCCCCGATCCTGCTGCTCGGCGTCGGCGGGTGGATCGCGCGGTCGAGTTTCCGGCGGAGGAAACGCTGATGGGCTGGGTCTGGCTTGGCGTGATCGGCGCGGGGGTGTTCGCAATGCTCGCGGTGTTGAAGGTCGATCGACTGTTGTGGTCGATGGTTGCGTCGGCGCTGATGCTGGGCGCGGCGGGCTATGCGCTGCAGGGTCAGCCGGGGCTTGCCGGGCATTCGGTGACGACCGGGCTCGCGCCCGCGCCTGACGATAGCGCGATGCTTGAGCTGCGCGATCAGATGCTGGAGCGGTATACCGGCGCGGCGGCGTATCTCGTGGCCGCGGATGCGATGACCCGGATCGGCGATCGCCGTGCGGCAGTGCAGGTGTTGCTGGGCGGAATCCGTATCGCGCCTACGAACGTGGTATTATGGACTGGTCTCGCCAATGCGCTCGCCGCGCATGATGCGAACCAGGTGTCGCCGCCCGCGCTGTTCGCGTTTCAACAGGCGATGCGGTTGGCGCCGAAGCACCCCGCGCCGCCGTTCTTTCTCGGCTTGGCGTATGTGAGAGCGGGGGAGTTCGCAAAGGCCCGGCCATATTGGGCCCGGGCGCTGACGCTCACACCGGCCGACATCTCCTATCGCGGCGAGATTGCGGCGCGACTGACGTTGCTTGACCGACTGCTGGATGCGCAGGACGCGCCGGATAGGCCTTAGAAACCGTTATCCCTGCGCAAGCAGGGATAACGGTTTTGCGTGAGGCCGTGGAAACAGGGCGCCAACAGGAGCCCCCCTTTTACTGACCGCGCCCGGTCTTCGACTGAAGTTCGTCGATCTTCTTCGACGCGTCCGCCTTGGTCAGCGACTCGTCAAATTCCTCATGCGCTTCCTCGGACAGCGTCTTGAGGTAGCTCGCCTGCGCACCGGTCATCTTCTCGTCGCCGGTGGTCCAGTCGTCCGGGTCCTTCTCGGCGTTCGAGAACGGTTCGGACTTCGGGTTCGGGGTGTCGGACATTGGAAATTCCTTTCCCCTGTCCAACACCCATGTTCCGTATCCGTTCCCTATCAGCCGACCCAAGCTTCGTAAGGTAAACCTAGATCATCCGCGACCGCCTTGTACGCGATCTTGCCCTTGTAGACGTTCAGCCCATTGGCAAGATGCGCATCGGCCTTCATCGCCGCCTCAGCCCCCAGATTGGCGAGCTTTAGCGCGAACGGCAGCGTCGCGTTGTTGAGCGCGAACGCCGAGGTCCGGGCGACCGCGCCGGGCATGTTGGCGACGCAATAATGGATCACGCCGTCGACCTCGAACACCGGGTCTTCATGCGTGGTGGCATGGCTCGTCTCGAAGCAGCCGCCCTGGTCGATCGCGATGTCGACCAGCACCGAACCGCGCTTCATCGTCTTGAGCATCTCGCGCGTGACGAGCTTGGGGGCGGCCGCCCCGGGGACCAGCACCGCGCCGATCACCAGATGCGCGTTCTTCACCGCCGCCGCGATCGCGGCCTTCGATGCGTACGCCGTCTTGATCTGGCTCGAGAAGAACATGTCGAGCTCGGCAAGGCGATCGTTCGAGATGTCGTAGATCGTCACGTCGGCGCGCATGCCGACCGCCATCTGCGCGGCGTTGACGCCCGAGACGCCACCACCGAGGATCGCGACCTTGGCCGGCGCGACACCGGGAACGCCGCCGAGCAGCACGCCGCGTCCGCCCTGCTCCTTTTCGAGATAGTGCGCGCCGACCTGCACCGACATGCGGCCTGCGACCTCGGACATCGGCTTGAGCAACGGCAGACCGCGGCGATTGTCGGTGACGGTCTCGTACGCGATGCAGGTCGCGCCGGACTTCATCAGGCCCTCGGCCTGCGGCTTGTCGGCGGCCAGATGCAGATAGGTAAAGAGCAGGTGGCGCGGTTCGAGCATCGCGATCTCGCCCGGCTGCGGCTCCTTGACCTTCACGATCATGTCGGCGCCGGCGAACACCGCGGCCGCGGTCGGCAGGATCGTCGCACCCGCGTCGACATAGTCCTGGTCCTCGAAATCGATCCCGGATCCGGCTTGCGTCTCGACCACGACCTCGTGACCCGCGGCGACGAGTTCGGCGACCGACGGCGGGGTCAGGCCGACGCGATATTCGTGGTTCTTGATTTCCTTGGGGACACCGACGCGCATTGATTCCACTCCATTATCGTTTGCGCGATACTAGCGCGCC
Source organism: Sphingomonas sp. Leaf38 (assembly GCF_001421825.1). NCBI lineage: Bacteria > Pseudomonadati > Pseudomonadota > Alphaproteobacteria > Sphingomonadales > Sphingomonadaceae > Sphingomonas > Sphingomonas sp. Leaf38. The sequence continues at coordinate 1,474,564 of NZ_LMLD01000011.1, forward strand.
TTGGATGGGAAGGGTTCGCAAACTCGTCGCGATGCAGTAGCGGATCCGCACGATGATTGCACTCAGCGTAGGTAATTCGGGAATATCTTGAGCATCACGATCGAACGCAGGATTTTGGACCTGCTCGCCGCCAACTCGGACCTCACCAGCGCCGAGATCGGCGACGCGGTCGGCCTGTCGGCAAGCGCCGCGCATCGCCGCGTCGCGCAACTGCGGGAAAGCGGCGCGATCACCGGCTATCGTGCCGTCCTGTCGCGCGCGGCGCGCGGCGACCCAAGCATCGTCCTCGTCAACGTAACGCTGCGCGACCAGCGCAAGGAAACGATGGCGGCGTTCGAGGCCGAGATCGTCGACTGCCCGCAGGTCGTGCAATGCTTTCTGATGAGCGGGGAGGCGGATTACATGCTGCATGTCGAGATTCGCGACGGCGAGACGTTCGAACGCATCCACCGCGAGACGCTGTCGCAACTCCCCGGCGTCACGCGTCTCGCCTCGCATTTCGTCATCCGCGAAGTCGTCACGCGCGTCTGATCAGCCCCGGTTAATCCACGCTAACCGTCCCGCCGTTGCCGCCCTTTGCCCCTCATGCTAAATGCGCGCGCTTGGGGCACAGGGTGAAATCGGAAATTCGATGATGATTGCTGCACTTCCGGGTCGATTCACCGTCCAGTGAGCGTCGATCAGACCGCCGCGGCCTCGACCGTGCCACCCGCCACTCTCGATCCCGAGACGGGGCATCATCACTCGGACGGTATGCTGAAGCTCGCTTTCGGCGCGATCGGCATCGTCTTCGGCGATATCGGCACAAGCCCGCTCTATGCTTTTCGTGAAACCTTCGCCGGCCATCACAAGCTCGCGCTCGACGCGGCGCACATCATGGGCGTCATCAGCCTGATGTTCTGGTCGATGATGATCGTCGTGACGGTCAAATACGTCATCATCATCATGCGCGCCGACAACAAGGGCGAGGGCGGCAGTCTCGCGCTGCTGGCGCTGGTCTCGGGCAAGACCAAGACGCGGCGCTGGAGCAAGGGCATCATCCTGCTCGGCGTCTTTGCGACTGCTTTGTTCTACGGTGATAGCATGATCACGCCCGCGGTCTCGGTGCTGTCCGCGGTCGAGGGCTTGGCCGTCGCCGCGCCCGCCTTTGGCGGTCTCGTGCTGCCGATCGTAATCGTGATCCTGATCGCGCTGTTCTGGGTTCAGAAAAGCGGCACCGCCCGGATCGGCCTCGTCTTCGGGCCGATCATGCTCGTGTATTTCAGCGTCATCGCGGTGCTGGGTATCCTCAGCATCGTCCAGACCCCGGGCGTGCTCTGGGCGCTGTCGCCGCATTACGCCGTCGAGTTCTTCCTCATCGATCCCGAGCGCGCCTTCCTGGCGCTGGGTTCGGTCGTGCTCGCGGTCACCGGGGCCGAGGCACTGTATGCGGATATGGGCCATTTCGGTCGCAAACCGATCGGGTTGTCCTGGCTGGTCTTCGTCCTCCCCGCATTGATCCTCAACTATATGGGGCAGGGCGCCTTGCTGTTCCGCGACGGTCAGGCCGCGCTGGTCAGCCCGTTCTACAATCTTGCGCCCGAGAGCCTCCAGCTCCCGCTCGTCATTCTCGCGACGATGGCTGCGGTGATCGCGTCGCAGGCGGTCATTTCGGGCGCGTTCTCGGTGACCCAGCAGGCGATCCAGCTCGGCTTCATCCCGCGGCTTCGCATCGAGCATACCAGCGCCTCGACCGAGGGGCAGATCTACATTCCGCTCGTCAACGGCGCGCTGATGGTGATGGTGATCCTCCTCGTGCTGTTCTTCCGCACTTCGTCGAACCTGACGAGCGCGTATGGCATCGCGGTGACGGGCGCGATGCTCATCGACACGTGCCTGCTCGGCGTGGTGCTGTTCCGCCTGTGGAACTGGCCGAAGATCGCGGCGATCCCGCTGCTGGCGATCTTCTTCACCGTCGACGGCGCCTATTTCGCGGCGAACCTGACCAAGGTCCCGGCCGGGGGCTGGTTCCCGCTGCTGGTCGGCTTCATCATCTTCACCTTTCTGACCACCTGGTCGAAGGGGCGGCAGCTGATGATCGACCGGATGCACGAGGCGGCGATGCCGATAAAGGTGTTCATCGGCTCGGCTGCCAGCTCGGCATCGCGCGTGCCGGGCACCGCGGTGTTCATGACCTCGACCGCGGACGGCGTGCCACACGCGCTGCTCCACAACCTCAAGCACAACAAGGTGCTGCACGAGCGCGTGATCCTGCTGACGGTAAAGATCGCCAGCCAGCCTTATTGGCCCGCCAACGACCGTGCGGTACGCGAGGAGCTCGGCAGCGGCTTCCACCGCCTCGTGCTGCGCTACGGCTTCATGGAGGATGCCGATGTCCCCGCGGCGCTGCGCCAGGTCCATAGCTGCGGTGCGGACTTCAAGATGATGGACACCAGCTTCTTCCTCTCGCGCCAGACGCTGCTCGCGTCGGACAAGCCCGGCATGATGCTGTGGCGCGAAAAGCTGTTCGCCTGGATGCTGCGCAATGCTGAAAGCGCGATGGAGTTCTTCCGCCTGCCGACCAACCGCGTGGTCGAGCTCGGCAGCCAGATCGAAATTTGAGCATGACGGATTTCGTATTCGCGCCGATCATCGTGACGGCCTTGTTTGGTCGACAGGACACCGCGTTCTTCGACGCGATGCGCCGCGAGCATTTTCCGCCCGAGCGCAACCAGCTCGACGCGCATCTCACGCTGTTCCACCATCTTCCGCCGTCGGGGCTCGATGAGCTCAAGCACCGCCTCAATCAGGAGACGCGCGGCATCCGTGCCCCGCAGGCACGGATCGGCGGGCTGATGTCGCTGGGGCGCGGCGTCGCCTACCGGATCGAGTCCCCCGACCTCGTCGGCATCCGCGCGCGGCTGGCCGACGCGTTTACCGGCATGCTTACGCCGCAGGATGCCGGCGGCTGGCGTCCACACGTCACGATCCAGAACAAGGTCAGCCCGCCAGTGGCCAAGCTTCTGCTTGGCAATCTGCAGCGCGGGTTCGTCCCGAAGGACGTAGAAATCGCCGGTCTTGGCGCGTGGTGGTATCGCGGCGGACCGTGGGAAGCGATTTCTCGGCACATGTTCGCTTGACCGCCTCGAATCCGCTTCCTATAGGCCGCGCCTCGCAGGGAAGAACGCTTCCCTGACGGACGGTACGGCGAAGTAGCTCAGTTGGTTAGAGCACGGGAATCATAATCCTGGGGTCGGGGGTTCAAGTCCCTCCTTCGCTACCATTCTCAGACACAGTTTCAGTCGCCGAAGACGGCCCATGGGTCGTTGACGACCAGGATCGCATCGCTCCGCGCGAGCGCGAGCAGCGTCAGGCCGTGCGCGTGCGCGTGATCGATCGCCAAGCTGGTCGGCGCGGAGATTCCCACCAGCATCGGCGCGCGCGCGATCAGCGCCTTGTCGACCATCTCGAAGCTGATCCGCGACGTCACCAGAATGAAGCCGTCGACCGGCTGCCGTGCGATCGCCAGCCCGCCGACCAGCTTGTCGAGCGCGTTGTGGCGGCCGACATCTTCAAAGGCTGCGGTGATCCGCCCGTTTCGATCGCATGCGGCGGCGGCGTGGATCGCCCCGGTGGCGCTGTTGAGCGGCTGGTGCGCGCGCAGGCCGCTAAGGGCGGCGAACAGCGCCTCGACGGGCGCGTCGGGCCTTGGCGGGGTGCTGGGGACCGGTTTGCGGAGTTGTTCAAGTCCGGAGATGCCGCACAGGCCGCAGCTCGTGTCGCTGGTCCGGTGGCGGACTCGGTCGTGGATCCGCCCCTTGCATCGATCGGACAGCCCAACGCGGACGATCCAGCCCGCCTCCGCCTCGAAGATATCGATGTCGCGCACATCGTCGGCGCTGTCGGCGAGCCGCTCGGTCAGCAGGAAGCCGGTGGTGAATTCGGCGAGGTCTGCCGGGGTCATCATCATCACCGCATAGCCGAGCCCGTCGATCTCGATCGCCACGGGCACCTCGACCGCGATAGCGCGTTCGCCTGCGGTGATCGTGTCAGGCCGCAGGATCTTGATCGCTTGCATGCGCGAAGTCGTCATAGGGTATCGAGGTCCTGCGGCGTATTGACGTTCGGGATGGGCGCCCCCGCCGGGATAGGAGTAGCACCGACGGCTTCCGCCCACCCCCGCACGGAGCGGCGTGGCACGGTCTCGATATGGGTCAGCAGGTCCACGAGCAACCGTGTCTCCCAATGGCCGAGCACCGGCGCATCGGGGCAATAGGCCGACGCCCTGCGCGCGAGCGCTGCGAGCAACCCTTCGGGCAGCCGCGGCATGTCGCACGCGATCGTCAGCACCGAGGTGAAACCCAGCCCGGCGGCATGGTCGAGCGCGCCGGCAATGCCGCCCAATGGCCCGAGGCCGGGGCCCGGCAGGTCGGGGATCGTCCCGTCGCGCCCGGCGATCACCGCGCGCTCGACATGCGGTGCCAGCACTGCGCGCGCATGCTCGGCCAGCGCGCGCCCGTCCAACACCGCCTGCGCCTTGTCGGACCCGAAGCGCGACGACTGTCCGCCGGCAAGCACGACGCCGAGGATGTGGCGGTTGGTCAGCGTGTCTTCTCGATCCGCACCGGCACCGATTTTGCCGCCGGAACATGGCTTTCGCGCGCGTGATGCGCGACCGGCATCAGCAGGTTGCACTCGGGGTAATAGGCACCGAGACACCCCTCGGGGATCGAATATTCGACCACGCGCAGCTTGTTCAGCCGGCGATCCGAATTGCCGCCTGCATCGCCGACCAGATCGACGTCGTCACCATCGGCAATGCCCATCCGGATCATGTCGCTGCGGTTCATGAACACGATATCGCGGGTGCCCTTCACGCCGCGGAACCGGTCGTGATAGCCATAGACGGTCGTGTTGAACTGGTCGTTCGACCGCAGCGTCATCAGGCGGAAACGCCCCTCGGCCTCTTCGAACCCGGTCACGTTGAGCGCCCGCGGGATGTTGATCTCCGCCTTGCCGCTCTCGGTCTTCCATTCGCGGTGTGCAGCGGGCACGCCCTTCCAGAAGCCGCCGGGCGTGAACATCTGCGCGTTGAAGTCCTTGAATAGGTCCGGATAGGTCACCTCGATCGCATCGCGAACGCGCGCATAGTCGCGTACCCAAGCATCCCAATCGAGCTTCGGATTGGGGGCGAGCGTCGCCTTGGCGATCCCCGCGACGATCGCCGGCTCGGACAGCAGCGTCTCGGCAGCAGGCGTTGCCTTGCCCTTCGAGCCATAGATCTGGCTGAACGAATCCTCGATCGACACGCTCTGCGGGCCGGTGCCCTGCATGTCGGTCTCGATCCGGCCGAGGCAGGGGAGCAGGTACGACGTCTCGCCGGGCAGCAGGTGCGAGCGGTTGAGCTTGGTCGCGATATGGACGGTCAGGTCGAGCCCGCGCCATTTCGGCTCCATCCGCGCATGATCGGGGATCGCGCGCACGAAATTGCCGCCAAGACCGATGAACGCCTGCGCGGTGCCGTCCAGGACCGCCTCGCACGCCTCGACCGTGTCCCAGCCCTTTTCGCGGGGCGGCTCGAAGCCATATTGCTCGGCAAGCAGATCGAGTGGCGCGAGTTCGGGCTTCTCGGTGATCCCGACGGTCCGCTGGCCCTGCACGTTCGAATGCCCGCGGACCGGGCCCATGCCCGCGCCGGGCTTCCCGATGTTGCCACGCAGCAGCATCAGGTTGACGACCATGTGGACGTTGTCGATCCCGCCGACATGCTGCGTCAGCCCCATGCCGTAGACCGCGATCACCGCCTTCGACTTGGCATAGACCTTCGCTGCCGCCTCGATCTCGGTGCGCGCCAGCCCGCTCTCATGCTCGATCGTCGCCCAGTCGGTGCCCCGGGCGACATCGGCGAACGCCTCGAACCCGGTGGTGTGCTCACTGAGGAAGGCATGATCGAGCACGGGTAGGCCGTTGATCCGCTTGGCATTGTCATCGGCTTCGATCAGGTATTTGCACATCCCCATGATCGCGCCGACGTCGCCGCCGGTCTTCAGCTGGTGATATTGCGAGGCGATCGGCGTCGACTTGCCCGTCACCATCTCGATCGGATTCTGCGGATCCTGGAATTTCTCCAGCCCGCGCTCCTTGAGCGGATTGAACACGACGATCTCGACGCCGCGCTTCGCGCAATCGCGCAACGGGTGGAGGAACCGCGGGCTGTTCACGCCGGGGTTCTGCCCGAAATAGAAGATCGCGTCGCACTTCTCATAGTCCGACAGGTGGATCGTCCCCACCGCCGAGCCGATCGCCGACTTCAGGCCGACCGACGTCGTCTCGTGGCACATGTTCGAGCTGTCGGGCAGGTTCTGGCTGCCGTACATCCGCGCGAGCAGGCTATACATGTACGACGTCTCGAGGCTGGCGCGGCCCGAGGCGTAGAAGATGACCTTGGTCGGATCATAGGTCTTGAGCTTGGCGCCGATCCCGGCGAACGCCTCGTCCCAGCTGCACGCGGCATATTTGTCGGTGGCGGCATCGTATTTCAGCGGGTGCGTGAGGCGTCCGGCCTGTTCGAGATCATAATCCTTCCAGCCGATCAGCTCGCTGACCGTATGCTGCTCGAAGAAGGCGGGCGTCACGCGGAACGACGTCAGCTCCCACGCGGTCGCCTTCGCGCCGTTCTCGCAGAACTCGGCGACATGCGGGTGCGCGGGCTTGCCCCAGGCGCAGCTGACGCACGCAAAGCCATCGGGCTTGTTCTGGCGGGCGAGTTCGCGGACGACCTCGGGCCCGACCTTCTCGCGCGCGGATATCTCCACCAGCGACTTCATCGAGCCCCAGCCGCCTGCTGGTGCCGTGTAGTTCTCGATCTCTACGGTCCGGTCGTCGCTCATGGTCATCTCCGCTTTTGGTACTCGAACGAAGCGGCAAAGCTTTCGATGCAAGGCCAACAGATTTACCGACGGTTCAAATCCGGCTGCCGATCGCCTAGATGGGGTTGGAATCTCCAAGGAATCACGATGACGACGCACACGACCCGCATGCTTATCCTCGGCTCGGGCCCGGCCGGCCTCTCCGCCGCGATCTATGGCGCGCGGGCCGGGATGGCGCCGATCGTCGTGCAGGGCATCCAGCCCGGCGGCCAGCTGACCACGACGACCGATGTCGAGAACTACCCCGGCTTCAAGGACGTGATCCAGGGCCCGTGGCTCATGGAGCAGATGCAGGCGCAGGCCGAGCATGTCGGCACGCGGATGATGTGGGACACGATCGTGAAGGTCGATCTCACCAGCCGCCCGTTCCGCCTGATCGGCGATAGCGGCGACGTGTATGAGGGCGACACGCTGGTGATCGCGACGGGTGCGCAGGCCAAATGGCTCGGCATCGACAGCGAGGAGCCGATGAAGGGCAAGGGCGTCAGCGCCTGCGCGACCTGCGACGGGTTCTTCTACCGCGGCAAGAAGGTGGCGGTCATCGGCGGCGGCAACACCGCGGTCGAGGAGGCGCTCTACCTCACCAACCACTCGCCCGATGTGACGTTGATCCATCGCCGCGATTCGCTGCGCTCGGAGAAGATCCTCCAGGAGCGGCTGTTCGCGCACAAGGGCGTGACGGTGCTGTGGAACAAGGAAGTCCGCGAATTCGTCGACGGCGGCGGCAATGCCGGGCTGGTCGCGCTCGAACTCGAGGACACGGTGACGGGCGAACGCTCGCGCCTCGCGGTCGATGGCGGGTTCGTCGCGATCGGCCACCACCCGGCGACCGAGCTGTTCCGCGGCCACCTCGAACTCGATTCGGACGGCTATATCGCGGTCGAGACCGGCTCGACGCGTACGAACGTCGAGGGCGTGTTCGCGTGCGGCGACGTCGCGGACAAGGTGTACCGCCAAGCGGTGACCGCGGCGGGGACGGGGTGCATGGCCGCGCTGGACGCCGAGCGCTTCCTCGCGGCCGCCGAATTTGCCGAAATGGCCGAAGCCGCTGAATAACACTGACCTCCACCGTCATCCTGACGAAAGTCAGGACCCAGGGTTCCAGGCGATAGCGCTTATGGCTCTGAATCCTGACCTTCGTCAGGATGACGCAAAGCAATGGCGGCAGCGAGGACGGCGTGGAGTGCCGCCGCGTTCTCTGTGCCCGCAAAGCTGTGGGACGCCGTGTCCAGCCGTGTCACGCTCGCCCCGCCGCGATACGCTGCAGCAAACGCGACCGCGGTCGCGTCCCCGCTTGCAAGGACGATCGCGACATCGTCTCGCCAGTCGTCCAACGCGACGAGTACTTGGGTAGCGAGTGGCGCGAGTATCTCAGACTTCGCTGCAACTACCCGTCTCAAACCCTTGAAAAGCTTTGTCAGGCTGATCTGCCCTGAGATGGCCCGCCGCCACGTCGCAGGATCGCGCAATCGTTCGCCATAGCGCGCACGGATCGCCGCGGCGGGGGGCAGGTCGTCGACCGGCTCGATCACCCAGGGATTGGCGAGAATGATCCGATCGATCTCCGCCGATCGCCCGAACAGCGCAAGCGTGCTGGCGGCATCGCAATTGCCGAAACCGACGATGCGCGTGACATGCGGTACGGCATTCCGGAACGCGGCGGCGGCCGCGACCAGGTCGGGTCGGGCGCTGAGGAATCCGCGATTGTCGCCCGTCGAATCGCCGACACCGCGACGGTCGTAGCGAAAGACCGGCGTGCCGGTGGCGGCAAGCCGCTGGGCGAGATCCGCCATCCCGCGATGTGCACCGCTACGGATCTCGTTGCCGCCGGATACGATGAGCAGCCCCGTCGTCCCGTCCGCCTCGTCCAGCGTGGCGGCGAGCGTCTCGCCCTCGCACGCGACCGCGACGAACCGCCTCATGCTGCGATCCAATGCGCAATGTCGGCAGCAAGCTTTTCGGCGAGTTCGATATTGTTGTCCGGTTCCGACCGGCGCCAGAGCGGCGCGCCGGGATAGGTCGCATCCGCCGCCCGCGGGTCCGTGTCGAGGCGTATGATCCGGCATCGCCCCTCGCCCCGCGGCATGGCTTCTCGCAACGCGCCGAGAAGCTCGGGGGACAGTCTATTGCCAGCATAGTCGCCTTCGGGTTTGCCAGCCGCGGCTCGCATGCGTTCGAGGTCGCGGACAAGGTCTTCGCCCGTCTGTGGCGACAGGTGCCAGCGCCCGGCCAGCGTCGCGTCGCCCTCAAGCAGCGCGCCGCTTCTTATCGAAGCCGCATAGGTATCAACGCCAAGCTGATGTGCCAGCGCAAAATACGCTGCGCGTTGGTCGGCGAGCGTCGCGTCGGCCGTGGCAACCAGACTTTCGCCGGTGCCGGGAAGATCGGGGAGGACGCTGCCTATCCCGCGCCCGGCGAGCGCGCGCAGAATCGTGCAGGCGAACTGTCGCGTCCGGTTCGCTTCCTCGAACAGCGGCAGCGCGGCAAGGACGATCGGGCCGGTGTCGGGGCCGAACCGCAGCATCGCCTCGCGCCCACCCGCCCAGTCATAGTGATCGAAGCGGATACCCGTCATCCCGGCAGAGGCTAGACCCCCGACGCCGGCTAGACCAGCGCCTTGCTCGCAGCAAACGTCACCAGCGCGCCGAACGTCTCGAGCATCTCGCCGTCGATCTCGTCGTCCTCGATCAGGATGCCGAGCCGATCCTCGAGTTCGGTCAGCACGCTGGCCACCGCCATCGAATCGAGTTCGGGCAGCGCGCCGAACAGCGGCGTGTCGGGCGTGAACGCGGCGACTCGCTCGGCGCTGAGACCGAGGATGTCGGCAAGGACGGCGCGAACCGTCGTTTCAACCTGGGAAGTGCCTTCGAAGATCACGAGCATCGCCTGAACCGTTACGAACCGGGGGTGCGCTAGCGTGTGGGGGTGAATTCGGCAACGGCTTGGCGCTATGAGGGGCAGATGATCGCGCTCGACCCTACGCCATACCCTATCGACCATGTCGCGCTGCGCGGTGCTGCCGAGGCGGTGGCGCTGGTCGACAAGGCGGGGACGATGACCTTCGCCGGGCTCGAGGCCGGGGTCGCCACGCTGGCGGGCTGGCTGGCGGGCAGGGGGCTGGCAGCAGGCGACCGGGTCGCGACGTGGTTGCCCAAGACCCGCACGGCCTGCCTGATGCCGCTCGCGGTGGCGCGCGCCGGGCTGGTGCATGTGCCGATCAATTCGCTGCTCCGACGCGCGCAGGTCGCGCATATTCTCGACGATAGCGGTGCGCGGTTGCTGGTGACGCAGGCCGCGCGCGCTGGGACACTGGACGCGGGCGACGTTCCGGACGGCTGCACGATCGTCGACGAGGCGGATTGCCCCTTGGTTCCCGGGCCAAGCAGTATCGGGCCGTCCGATGCCGATCCCGCGAGCCTTGCCGCGATCCTCTACACATCCGGGTCCACCGGACGGCCGAAAGGGGTGATGCTCAGTCATGCGAACCTGTGGCTCGGCGCGGTTTCGGTCGCGCATTACCTCAAGCTTGCCCCCGCAGACCGGGTGCTCGCCGTGCTGCCGCTGTCATTCGATTACGGCCAGAACCAGCTATTCTCGACCTGGCTCGCGGGCGGGTCGGTGGCGCCGCTCGATTATCTGGTGGCCCGCGACGTCGTGAAGGCGGTCGAGCGCGTCGCGGCGACGACGCTGGCCGGTGTACCGCCGCTCTGGGTGCAGCTACTCGAAGCCGAGTGGCCCGCGGAGACTGCGGCGCGGCTGAAGCGATTGACCAACTCCGGCGGCGCGCTGACGACGCGGCTGGTGCGCGGGCTGCGCGACCGCTTTCCCGCGGCGGACGTGTACGCGATGTACGGGCTGACCGAGGCGTTCCGGTCGACCTATCTCGACCCCGCGCTGATCGATGCGAAGCCCGATGCGATGGGGCGGGCGATCCCGTTTGCAGACATCGCGGTGGTCAAACCCGACGGGACGCGCGCCGCGCCGGGCGAGGCGGGCGAGCTGGTGCATGCGGGGCCGCTGGTCGCGCAAGGCTATTGGCGCGACGCCGAGCGGACGGCGCAGCGGTTTCGGCCGGCGCCGGACGGAGGCGGCATGGCGGTGTGGTCGGGCGATACCGTCGTCGAGGGAGAGGACGGGCTGTTGCGCTTCGTCGGGCGGGATGACGAGATGATCAAGAGCGCGGGGAACCGGATCAGTCCGCTCGAGGTCGAAGAGGCCGTGCTGGCGGGAAACGAGGCGCGCGAGGCGGTGGCAGTCGGCGTCGCCGATGCGCGCCTGGGGCAGGCGATCGTCGTGGTGCTGGCGGGGGATGCGAGCGGCGAGACGGCGTTGCGAGCGCGGCTGCGGACCGCGCTGCCGAGCTTCATGCAGCCGGGCCACTATCTTTGGCGGGAGGAATTGCCCCGCAATGCCAATGGGAAGCTGGACAGGTCTGCCATCGCGACCCAGGTGCGGCAATCTTCGCGGGGCAATGAGGAGCAAGGGCGATGAAACCTATGGGCGCTCTCCCTCCCGAATTCCTGCTGCAAAGTGGTGCTTTCAGGATCGGCGGCGAGACGGCGGACGACTGGGCCTCGCAGGCCGGCGACACGCCGCTGTTCGTCTACGACATGGCGATTGTCGCCGCCCGAATCGCCCGGTTCCGCGCGGCGATGCCGGCGATCGATCTTCATTATGCGATAAAGGCCAATCCGCACGCCGACCTGCTGACCGCGATCGCGCCGCTCGTCGACGGGCTCGACGTCGCCTCAGCGGGCGAACTCGCCAAGGCGCTGATCGTCAAGCCGCCCGCATCGATCAGCTTTGCTGGTCCCGGCAAGCGCGACGACGAACTCGCCGCCGCCATCACCGCCGGCGCCACGCTCAACGTCGAATCTGAAGGCGAGGCCGCACGGGCGTTCGCGATCGGCGATCGGCTCGGACTGACGCCGCGCATGGCGGTGCGCGTGAACCCCGATATCGAACTGCGCGGATCGGGAATGCGGATGGGCGGTCGCGCATCGCCGTTCGGCGTCGATGCGGTGCGCGCGGCTGCGCTGGTGACCGCGATCGTCGCTGCCGGGGCGGACTGGCGGGGCTTTCACATCTACGCGGGCAGCCAGGCGCTCGATCCCGGCGCGATTGTCGAAACGCAGGCCGCGACGATCGCGCTCGCCGCGCGGTTGGCGAACGAGGTCGGCGCGGCACCGCCGCTGGTCAATCTCGGCGGCGGCTTCGGCGTGCCCTATTTCGCAGGTGACGTAGCGCTCGACGTCGAACGAGTCGGCGACGCGCTGGCCCAAGCGCTTGCGTCGCGCCCGGCGATCCTGCGCGACACGCGGTTCGCGATCGAACTCGGTCGCTGGCTCGTCGCCGAAGCGGGCGTCTACCTAACCCGCGTCGTCGACATCAAGCAGAGCCAAGGCGAAACCTTCGTCGTCGTCGACGGCGGGCTCAATCACCAGCTCGCCGCCAGCGGCAATTTCGGCACCGTCGTCCGCCGCAACTATCCGATCGCGGTCGCCGCGCGGATCGGGCAGGCCGCCACGGACACCGTCTCGGTCGTCGGCCCGTTATGCACGCCGCTCGACCGGCTCGGTGACAAGGTGGCGCTTCCCCCCGTCGCAGTCGGCGACCTGATCGCGATCTTCATGGCTGGCGCATATGGCGCCAGCGCCAGCCCGAGTGCGTTTCTTGGGCATCCACCGGCGATCGAGATCGTTACTCGGGGGTAGCCTGCCGGGCGATGTCCCAATTCGGGGCGATCACCGGTCGGGAGCATGGTTACGGGGCGCTCCTAACGCTATCTTCACCTGTTCCTTGCATAGCCGAGGCTGAGTTTAGCCGACCGCCGGGCAACCGACGGGCGGTGTGGCGCCAGGAGAAAGTGCCCATGCGTTCCGGATCGATTTCGAAATCCCTTCTGACCCTTGGCCTTACCGCCACCACGCTTGGCGCCTGCGCCAGCACGGGTGGGCGCCCCGAATTGCCGCCCGCGGCCTATGTCGCGAATCAGGAATTGCCGGGCGAGGAATATGTGATCGGCCCGCTCGATCAGCTCAACATCTTTGTCTGGCGCAATCCCGAACTGTCGGCGAAGGTCCAGGTCCGACCCGATGGCCGGATCACCACGCCTCTCATCAACGACATGCCCGCGGTCGGCAAAACCCCGGCGATCCTCGCTGACGACATGAAGAAGGCGCTGGGGGCGTATATCAAGGATCCGATCGTTTCGGTGATCGTCGAGAACTTCAGCGGCACCTACAGCCAGCAGGTCCGCATCGTCGGCGCGACCGAGAAGCCCGCGTCGATCCCGTATCGCGCCAACATGACGTTGCTGGATGCTATGATCGCGGTCGGTGGGCTCAATCAATATGCCGCGGGCAACAAGGCGCGCCTCGTCCGCTACGACCGCGCCACCGGAAAGCAGAGCGAGTTCGCGCTGCAGATCGGCAATCTGCTCAAGAAGGGCGATTCGTCGGCCAACGTCCGGCTTGAGCCGGGCGACGTGATCATCATCCCCGAATCGATGTTCTGAGGCACACCCAGATGAACGGGATCTACGACGAGGTGCGCATCGCACTCCACGCGATCTGGACGCGGCGTTGGCTGGCGCTTGGCGTTGCGTGGGGCGTATGCGTCCTCGGCTGGCTGGTCGTCTCGCAAATTCCGAGCCGCTACGAATCGACCGCGCGCGTGTTCGTGCAGATGCAGACGATCCTGCCGTCGGGCATGGACGGCGTGCCACAGAGCATCCCGATGAGCGTCGACACGATCCGCACCACGCTGATCACCGCGGTCAATCTGGAAAAGGTCGTGCGCGGCACCGATCTGGCGAACACCGTGGCCAGCGAGCGTGACGTCGCCGATCGCGTGGCGGGCCTGATGCCGAACATCACGATCGTGTCGCAGCAGGACAATGTCTTTCAGATCACGACGCGTGCCGCCAGCCCGAAGATCGCACGCCAGGTGACGCAGAAGCTGATCGACCTGTTCGTCGAACAGAATCTGGCCGGCGATCGTTCGAAAACGACCCAGAGCCTGACTTTTCTCGACCAGCAACTGGCGGCGCGGCAGAAGCAGCTTGCGGACGCCGAGGCCAAGCGTGCCGACTTCCAGAACCGCTATCTCGGCGCGTTGCCCGGCACCGGATCGGTCAGCGACCGGATCGGTGCGGCACGCTCGCAGATGGCGCAGGTCGACGGCGATCTGGCGGCGGCGCAGTCCAGCCTGTCCGCGGTGCAGGGTCAGATGGCGGGAACGCCTGCGACCGTGCCGGGTGCGGGCGGCGTCGCCGGTGCGGCAGGCCCTGCGCGCGCGCGTCTCCAGGCGATCCAGGGTCAGCTCGCCGACGCCCGGTCGCGCGGATATACCGAAAATCACCCGGACGTGGTGGCGCTCAAGAGCCAGCTCGCGGCGGCGACTGCGGCGGCACGCAGCGAACCCCTGTCGGGCGGCAGCGCCGGCGGCACTGCGCAGAACCCGCTTTACGCCTCGCTCCAGTCGATGGCGGCGGATCGCCAGGCTACGGTGGCGTCGCTGCGGATGCGGCGCAGCCAGTTGCAGGGTGATCTCGACCTGCTCAACTCGAAGCTGACCGGCGACCCCGAGGTCGCCGCGGAGCAGGGCTCGATCGATCGCGATTATCAGGTGCTCAAGGACCAGTATGACGCGCTGCTGCGCCAGCGCGAACAGACCGCCTTGGTCGGTCAGGCGCAGTCGCAGAGCGATCATGTGAAGTTCAGCGTGGTCGATCCGCCGACGATGCCGAGCACACCGAGCGCGCCGAACCGAATGCTGCTATTGTCGGGTGTATTGATCGCGGGACTCGCCGGCGGAATCGGTGCGGCGTTCGCAATGGGGCAGTTGCGAACGACGTTCTCGACCAGCGCGCGGCTTGAAAAGGCGGCGGGGATGCCGGTGATCGGGTCGATCGGCGAAGTCGTGACGCGCGTCCAGTCGAACCAGCGGCGTCGCCAGTTCAAGGTGTTCCTGGGCGGCACTGCCGCGCTGGGCGCCGCCTATGTCCTGTTGCTGGGGGTCGAGATCCTTCAGCGCGGGCTGGCGGCTTAAGGGGGTATGACCGTGACGAAACCTGATCGCGAACCCTCGCTGCTCGAACGGGCCGCCAAGGTGTACGACTTCGGCGCGCACGTGCGGGCGCGTCATGCCGCGGTGCCCGACCCATCGATCGAGACGCCTGTGGTCGACGCGTCGCCGCCTGCTCCGACCGCCGAACCGGTCGTGCCGTTCGCACCAAGCTATTCCGACGCGACGTTTCTCGCGATCCCCGAAGAATTGCGCGCACCGGTCGGCGATGAATTGCCCGACGAATTCTTTCTGCCGGAGGATAGCGGCGATACCGCGCGGATCGATCGCGGGATGCTTGCCGCCAACGGCATGATCGTCCCCGGCGCGCCGGTTGGGCCGCTCGCCGAGGAATTCCGCCTGATCAAGCGGCAGCTGCTGATCGCCAGCGCACGGATCGCCGAGAGCGACAGCGCCGACAAGGCGCGGATGATCCTGATCTGCTCGGCGCGGCCGGAGGACGGCAAGACATTCTGCGCGGTCAATCTGGCGCTGTCGATCGCGGCCGAACGCGACACCGAAGTCCTGCTCGTCGACGCCGATGTCGCCAAGCCCGATATCGTCCGCCAGCTCGGTCTTACCGACAGTCCCGGTCTGCTCGACGCGCTCGGCGACGTGCGGATCGACGTCGAGGATCTCGTGATCCATACCGACGTGCCGCATCTATCGATCCTGCCTGCCGGCACCAAGACCGCGATGGATACCGAACTGCTCGCCAGCGCGCGGACCAAGGCGGTGATCGCGCGGCTGCTTGCCGCCAATCCGCGCCGCATCATCGTCATCGATTCGCCGCCCGCGCTCGCGGCGTCGGCGGCGTCGGTGCTGGCGATGCGTGTCGGGCAGGTGATGCTGGTGGTGCGTGCCGATCGCACGCCCGAAAGCGAACTGCGCGCCGCGGTGAATCTTCTCGACGGATGCGAGCACATCCAGCTCGTGTTGAACGCGGTGTCGTTCATCCAGGGTGGTGCGCGGTTCGGCAGCTATTATGGCCAGGGGAGCCCCCAATGACACGCCACGCGATCCGTAGCCTCGCATTGGCCGGCGGTGCAGTGACACTCGCTGCGCTGATCGCGGTACCTGCAGCCGCGCAGGCCACGCGCCGCGTCACGATCTCGCCCTATGTCGAGGCGAGCCAGATCCTGTCCGCGGACCTCGACGGTGGCGATGTGCTGACCTATACCAGCCTCGCTGCAGGGGTTGACGCGGCGATCGCGACGCCGCGCGTCTCGGGTCAGCTGAGCTATCGCTACGAGCGGCGGTTCGCCTGGGATGATGATATCGGCGACAGCGACATCCATTCGGGCCTCGCACGCGTCAACGCCAAGGTGAGCAACGCGCTGACGCTGGAGGCCGGCGGCATCGCCACACGGACGCGCTCGGATATCCGCGGGGCCGCGCCGGGGCTGCTGATCGGCAACGTCGACAACGTCGCACAGCTTTATTCGGTCTATGGCGGACCCAGCCTCGCCACGACGGCCGGCCCGGTGGCGTTCAACGCCAATTACCGCCTCGGCTATACCAAGGTCGAGACACCGACCTTCGCCGATCCACGCGTCGGCGGGCGGCGGCTCGATTATTATGACGATTCGATCGGCCACACCGCCACCGCCAGCGCATCGGTCGCGCCCGGCAGCGTCGCGCCGTTCGGCATGACGCTCAGCGGCGCATATGACCGCGAGACCGCGAGCCAGCTCAAGCAGCGCTATGAGGGCTATTTCGGTCGTGGCGACGTGCTGCAACCGGTCTCGCCCTATGTCGCGCTGACCGCGGGCGTGGGCTACGAGACGATCGAGACCAGCCAGAAGGATCCGTTGGTCGATGCGACCGGTGCGCCGGTGGTGGACCGGCGCGGCCGCTTCGTCACCGACGCGGCGTCGCCACGACGCATCGCTTATCGCACCGACGGACTCTATTACGATGCCGGCGTGATCTGGCGTCCCAACCGTCGCACCTCGGTCGAGGGCCATGTCGGCAAGCGCTATGGCTCGCTCAGCGTGACCGGGGCCGCAACCTATCAGGCATCGCAATCGGTCGGCATGTCGGTCGTCGTCTATGACGGCATCCAGACCTTCGGTCGTCAGCTTCGCACGGGGCTCGCCAACCTGCCCACCAGCTTCGTGTCGGGTCAGCAGCAGGGCCTCGACCCGCAGTTCAACGGCTGCGTGTTCGGGACCAGCGGTGCGCAACCCGGCGCCTGTCTGAACGACGTGTTCCAGTCGATCTCGACCTCCAGTTACCGCGCGCGCGGGATCAACGGCGTGATCGTCGCGACCCGTGGTCGCTCGACCTGGGGGGCGGGGGCAGGCTATGTCAATCGCAAGCTCTTCGCGCCGCAAAACGCGCCGGGGATCGCGGTCGACGGGCTCGACGACGAGAGCTATTTCGGTCAGCTCTTCTACACGCGATCGCTGACCAGGGTTTCGGGCGTCAACGCCGATCTGTTCGTTAACTACTATGACAGCGGCGTCGAGGATATCACCGGCGACACCAGCGTTTGGTCCTATGGTGGTTCCGGCACCTATTACCACAATTTCGGACGGCTCGGGACGACCGCGTCGGCCGGGCTTTACAGCTTCAAGGTCGGTGACCTCGACAGCGTCTGGTCGGCGCAGGCGCTGATCGGTGCGCGGTACCAGTTCTGAAGGCGAGTAGCAGATGTACGACGAACATTACGGACTGACGGGTCGGCCCTTCCAGCTTACCCCCGATCCCAAATTCTGGTTCGAGACCGCCACCCACCGCAAGGCGATGGCGTATCTCGGCTATGGCCTGGCGCAGGGCGAGGGCTTTATCGTCATCACCGGCGATATCGGCGCGGGCAAGACCACGCTCGTCGGTCATCTGATGGACACGATCGATCATCAGCGGCTGAACGCCATCAAGCTGGTGTCGACCGCGATCGAGGCGGACGACCTGCTGCGGATCGTCGCTACCGAATTGAAGGTCGATCCCGCGGGGTTGACCAAGGCCGAGCTGCTGACCGCGATCGAGCGCGGGCTGCACGCCGTCGCGCGCACCGGCAAGCGCACGCTGCTGATCGTCGACGAGGCGCAGGCCTTGCCAGTCTCCGCGCTCGAAGAACTGCGGATGCTGTCGAATTTCCAGGCGGGCGGGCATGCGCTGTTGCAGATCGTCCTGCTCGGCCAGCCCGAATTCCGCGACCGGCTGCACGGTTCGGAGCGGCTCGAACAGCTCCGTCAGCGCGTGATCGCGATCCATCATCTCGATCCGATGGAGGCGAGCGAGGTTTCGGACTATCTCGCGCATCGCCTGTCGGTCGTCGGCTGGAACGGCAATCCCGACTTTGCCGACGATGCCTTCGCCGCATTTTACGCGGGATCGGCGGGCGTGCCGCGCCGCCTCAATCTGCTGGCAGGTCGCGTGATGCTCCATGCCGCGATCGAGGATCTGACGGTCATCGACGCGGCGGTGGTGCGCTCGGTGCAGCGCGATCTCGAAGGCGATCTGCCGACGCTTGCGACGGATACGGGGAAGGGGGCCGCGGCGCCGGCCGAGCCGGTCGTGCACGCGGCGCCGGTTGCGGCGGCGCCGTCCACCGATCCGGTGATCGAAGACCGCATTGCGGCGCTCGAGGCGCGGGTCGAGTTGCAGGACAAGGCCTTGCGGCGCGTCCTGACGCTGCTGGTCGACTGGGTCGAAAGCGATACCGACAAGCCCGACTACGCGCCGATCCGGGGCGTGGCGGCTTGGCATGATGCTGCCTGACATGGCCGTTCTCAATGGCATGTCCGTGGACGTCGAGGATTGGTTTCAGGTCGGTGCATTCGAGACGGTGATCGACAAGGCCGACTGGGACTCGCTGATGCCGCGGGTCGAGACGAATACCGATGCCGTCCTCGCGCTGTTCGCCGAAAGTGAGACGAAGGCAACGTTCTTCACGCTTGGCTGGGTCGCGCACCGGTATCCCGCGCTGATCCGCCGCGTTGTCGACGCAGGCCATGAGATCGCCAGCCACGGCTGGGATCATCAACGCGTCTTCACGATGACGCCGGACGCTTTCCAAGCCGACCTCGCACGGGCGCGCACCGCGATCGAGGATGCCGCCGGAACGCAGGTCACTGGCTACCGCGCGCCGAGCTTCTCGATCGACCAGCGCACGCCGTGGGCGCACATCGAATTGGCGGAGGCGGGATACACCTATTCGTCGAGCGTCGCGCCGGTGAAGCACGATCATTACGGCTGGCTCGACGCCCCGCGCTACGGCTTCAGGCCGCTCGCCGACAGCGCGTTGATCGAAGTTCCCGTGACGGTCGCCAAGTTTGGCGCGCGCAAGCTTGCCACCGGCGGGGGCTTCTTCCGTCTGCTTCCCGCGGCGATCACCGATTTCGCTGTGCGTCAGGTCAATCGTGACGATCGCCCGGCGATGTTCTATTTCCACCCTTGGGAGATCGACGCGGCGCAACCCCGTGTCGACCAGGCGCCGCTGCGGTCGAAGATCCGCCATTACGCCCGCCTCGGCGCGATGGCGGGCAAGCTGCGTGGCTTGCTCGCCCGTCATGACTGGGGCCGTGTCGACGCCGTCGTGGCGCGCGAAGCGGCCCGGCTGGCGTGACTGCGCCCATGCCCGCCGGCGTGCGCGAGGTAGATCTTCGCGATCCGGCCGAATGCGCGCGTATCGCCGCGTTCGTCGAAACGACGGAGGGTGCCACCCCGTTTCATCTTCCTGCGTGGAGCCGTGCCGTGCAGGAGGGCTGCGGCCAGCGCGCGCGCTATCTGCTGTCCGAAGATGCCCGTGGTGCCATCGTCGGCGTGCTGCCGCTGACCGAAATGCGCTCGCCGCTGTTCGGGCGTGCGCTGGTATCGACCGGATTCGGCGTCGATGGCGGCATTTTGGGCACGGCGATCGAACCGCTCGCGGCGGCGGCGTGGAACCTTGCGCAGCGGACCGGGTGCCCCTCGGTCGAACTGCGTGGCGGCCCGGCACCCAATGGGTGGGCTCGCGACGACACCAGCTATCTGGGTTTCGCCCGCGATCTGGCGGTCGACGATGATGCTGAGCTGTTGGCGATCCCCCGCAAGCAGCGCGCCGAAGTTCGGCGGGCGCTTGGCTTCGACCTGGAGATCGTCACCGGCAACGACCGCAAGCTGCTCGCCGAACATTACCGGGTCTATGCGGAGTCGGTCCGGAACCTCGGTACGCCGGTGTTTCCGTCCAAGCTGTTTCGCAGCGTTGCGAGCGTGATGGATGCCGATCTTCTTACCGTCCGGCATGAGGGTAGGGCCGTCGCGAGCGTCCTCAGCCTGTATTTTAACGGGACCGTCTATCCCTATTGGGGCGGCGGCACCGGCGCCGCGCGCGGGCTGCGCGCCAATGACCGGATGTATTTCGCGCTGATGGCACATGCGCGCGCAAAGGGATGTACGCGGTTCGACTTCGGTCGATCGAAGACGGGGACGGGTGCGGCGGCGTTCAAGAAGAACTGGGGCTTCGTCCCCGAACCACGGCTCTACGCCAAGCGCAGCGCCGGGCCGGCGCGCGAGGTGAACCCGCTCAACCCCAAATATGCGCTGATGGTCCGGACGTGGAAGCGGCTCCCGCTCTGGGCGGCAACCGCGGCGGGACCCTGGATCTCCCGAGGCTTGGGGTGAGCCTGCTCTTTCTCGCGCACCGGGTGCCTTTTCCGCCCGATCGCGGCGACAAGATTCGTAGCTTCCACCTTCTCCAGTATCTGGCGCAACGTACGCCCGTGCATCTGATTGCCTTTGCCGACGATGCGGCGGATCTCGATCCGCCGGCGGTGTTCACCGAGCGTCTCGCGAGTTGCACGGTCGTGCCGCGGACGAAGTCGCAGATGCGCGCCGCGGCCGAGGCGCTCGGTACCGGGAAACCGGTATCGCTGGCAGCCTTCGCCAGTCCGGCAATGCGCGCAGCGGTCGACAAAGTGCTGCCCGAAGTCTCCGGAATCTACTGTTTCTCGGGCCAGATGGCGCAGTATTTGCCGTTCGGCGGGCCGCCGGTCGTCATGGATTTCGTCGACGTCGACTCCGCCAAGTTCGCGGGTTTCGCGGAGGATATGCACGGCCCGATGCGCTGGATGATGCGCCGCGAAGCCCGGCTGCTCGGCGCGTTCGAACGCAAGGTAGCGGCTCGCGCGTCCGCGAGCCTGTTCGTCAGCGAGATGGAGGCCGCGCTGTTC
>NZ_LMLD01000011.1:1495766-1500934 GCF_001421825.1 Sphingomonas sp. Leaf38
AGCGCGACGATGTCCCGCTGATCGTCTTCACCGGTCAGATGGACTATCGGCCTAACATCGACGCGGTG
This sequence comes from Sphingomonas sp. Leaf38, assembly GCF_001421825.1. Lineage (NCBI taxonomy): Bacteria > Pseudomonadati > Pseudomonadota > Alphaproteobacteria > Sphingomonadales > Sphingomonadaceae > Sphingomonas > Sphingomonas sp. Leaf38. Next base: position 1,495,835 of record NZ_LMLD01000011.1, read on the forward strand.
ACGTGGTTCGTGCGCAGCATCCTGCCGTTGCTCCACCAACGCCACCCCGCGCATTTCGCGATCGTCGGCCGTGCACCGACCGCCGCGGTTCTGGCGCTTGCGGGGGACGACGTCACCGTTACCGGCGCGGTCGACGACGTGCGGGGCTGGCTCGCATCTGCCGCGGTCTGCGTCGCACCGCTGAAGCTCGCGCGCGGCATCCAGAACAAGGTGCTCGAAGCGATGGCGATGGCGCGGCCGGTCGTCGCCTCTGTCGCCGCTGCCGAGGGGATCGATCACGGCGACACGATCCGCGTCGCCGATACCGCACAGGATTTTGCCGACCGGATTGCCACGCTGATCGAATCGCCCGACGCCGCCGCGCTGATCGGCCACGCCGCCCGCGCGCACGTCATTGGTCGTTACGGCTGGGACGCCCGGCTAGCTCCGCTCGACGCGCTGCTCGGACTCGCGCCGTGATCGCTTGGCGCCGCCACGGCCTCGCGTTCGTGCTGTCGGCGGCGCTGATCCTGCTTACGTTCCGCGGCGACGTGGCCGATCTCGCACGCATCTGGTGGACCAGCACGACGTTCGGCCATTGCCTCTTTATCGGCCCGGTCATCGCCTGGCTCGTCTGGCAGCGCCGGGCCGAGCTCGGCCAACTCACGCCGACGGGATGGTGGCCCGGGCTAGCCCTGGTCGCGATCGGAGGCTTGGGCTGGCTGATGGGTGACGCCGCCTCGGTCGGTTTCGCGCGGCAGTTGGGCCTCGTGATGATGCTGCAGGGCACGGTCGTGACGATCTTCGGTCCCAACGTCACGCGTGGCCTGCTGTTCCCGCTCTGCTACGCCGTGTTTCTCGTTCCGTTCGGCGAAGGACTGGAGCCGCCGTTGCAGGCGGTGACGGTCGCGATCGTCATGCCGTTGCTCCACCTCGTCGGCGTGCCCGCGGTGGTCGACGGCGTGCTGATTCACGCCGGTCGCTATTATTTCGAGGTCGCCGAAGCCTGCTCGGGCGCCAAGTTCGTCATCGCGATGGTCGCGTTCGGCGTGCTCGTCGCCAATCTGTGCTTCGTCTCGATCCGACGCCGCGCGATCTTTCTCGCCGTTTCGGTGGTCGTGCCGGTCATCGCCAACGGGTTTCGCGCGTTCGGCACGATCTGGGCAGCGGACCTGACCTCGGTCGAGGCGGCCACCGGCCTTGACCACATCATCTATGGCTGGGTCTTTTTCGGGCTGGTGATGGCTGGCGTACTTGCGATCGGCTGGCGCTGGTTTGACCGCAGCCCCGACGACCCCGCCTTCGATCCGGGCAAGCTCCAGACGCCGCCACGCCATCGCACCGATCTCGGTATTGCCACCGCGCTGGTGCTCGCGACGGTCGCGCTGTTCCCCGCCTGGAGTGCGGTCGTATCGGGCCGCGCGCAAGTGCTGCCTCCGCATATCACGCTGCCCGACATACCCGGCTGGCACCGCGTCCCCGTCAGCACGCGGGCGCCCTGGACTCCCTATTACCCCGGTGCCGATCACTATCTGTTCGGTCGCTATGCCGATGCATCGGGCGCGACCGTCGACATGAGTATCGCGGTCTTCGCCAGCCAGCATGAAGGCAAGGAGCTGATCGCGTTCGGTACGGGCGTGCTCCGGCAGGAGGACCGCTGGGTCCGCGTCGCCGATCTTCCCGCGATCGCCGACGGAACGACGATGCGGATCACCGCGCCCGGCCCCGTGGAGCGGATCGTCGCGACGTGGTACCGGGTGGGCGACGCAACGACGAGTGACGAGACGCTGGTGAAGATCGAGACGATGAAGACGCGGCTGCTCGGCGGCCCGCAGCGCGCGGTGGCGATCCATCTGTCGACGGAGGGCGCGGATCCGCAGCCGATCGGGCGCTTTCTCGGCGCGCTCGGCCCGCTCGACACCGTCGCCGATCATGCCGCGGGAATGCGCTAGATGTGCGGCATCGCCGGGATTTTCCATCCGGGCACGCCCAAGCCGGTCGAGCCCAACCGCGTCCTCGCGATGATCGCCGCACAGGCGCATCGCGGTCCCGACGGTGACGGCATCTGGACCGCACCCGGCGTCGGGCTGGGCCATCGCCGGCTGTCGATCATCGACCTCGAAGGCTCGCCGCAGCCGATGTCCGACGGCGATCTGACGATCACCTATAATGGCGAAGTCTATAATTTTGCCGAGCTGCGCACCGAATTGACCGCGAAGGGCGCACGCTTCCGGACCGAGGGCGATACCGAAGTCCTGCTCCACGCCTGGCGCGCCTGGGGGGCGTCGATGCTCGACCGGCTGAACGGCATGTTCGCTTTCGCGATCCACGACGCGGCGGCGCACACGCTGTTTCTCGCGCGCGATCGGATGGGCGTGAAGCCACTCCATTATGTCGAACTGGCGGACGGGTCGCTTGCCTTCGCATCCGAGCTCAAGGGGCTGCTCGCGCACCCTCAACTCCGCCGCGTGCCCGACCTGCGCGCCGTCGAGGATTATCTGGCCTTTGGCTATGTTCCTGACGACGCGTGTCTTGTCGCGGGCGTGAAGAAGCTCGCCGCCGGCCATTTCCTCCTGATCGAGCGCGGCCGCCCCGTCCCGCAGCCACGCCAATGGTGGGACCTTGATTTCTCCAGCCGGGCGACCGGGTCGGCCAAGGCGTTGGGCGAGGAACTGGTCGACCGAATGCGCGCCGCCATACGCTCGCGCATGATTGCGGATGTGCCGCTGGGTGCCTTTCTGTCGGGTGGCGTCGACAGCTCGGCGGTCGTCGCGCTGATGGCGGAGGCGAGCCCCCGGGCCGTCCGTACCTGCACGATCGGGTTTGATGAGGCGGGGCACGACGAGCGCGGCTATGCCGCCACCGTCGCGCGGCGGTTCGCGACCGATCACCGCGAACGCGTTGTCCAGTCGGGCGATTTCGGCCTGATCGACACGCTGGTCGCCAGTTTCGACGAACCGTTCGCCGATGCCTCGGCGCTCGCGACGTATCAGGTCTGCGCACTGGCCCGCGAAAGCGTTACGGTCGCCTTGTCGGGCGACGGCGCGGACGAAGCGCTCGCCGGCTATCGTCGCTACAAGTTCCAGGCTGCGGAAGAGCGCGTTCGCGGATTGCTGCCCGAGGCTCTGCGGCAGGACGTGTTCGGCACCCTGGGCCGCTGGTACCCGAAGGCCGATTGGGCACCGCGCCCGCTGCGTGCGAAATCGACGCTGCTAGCGCTCGCGAGGGGCGGCGGCGAAGCATATGCACGCGCGGTCGGCGTCACCACGCCCGAACTGCGCGCCCAACTTTTCAGCCCGAGCGCGCGCACCGTCCTGCAAGGGTATCGCGCCGAGGATCGCTACGTCGCGACGATGGCCGATGCCCCCGCCCGCGACGCGATCGACCGCGCGCAATATGCCGACATCAAGCATTGGCTGCCGGGCGATATCCTCACCAAGGTCGATCGCACCAGCATGGCCGTCGGGCTCGAGGCGCGCGAGCCTCTGCTGGACCACCGCCTCGTCGAATTCTGTGCCACGCTGCCGGCGACGATGCGGCTGCGCCACGGCGAGGGCAAATGGCTGATGAAGCGGGCGCTGGAACCCTATCTGCCGCGCGAGATCCTCTATCGGCAAAAGATGGGCTTCGTGACTCCAATCGGCGCGTGGTTCCGCGACCATCTGGCAGGAGAGGCGCGCGCACTGGCGAAATCGCGCACCCTCGGCGAGACGGGATGGTTCGACATGGCGACTCTCGCGCGTATCGCCGACGAGCACCGAATGGGTCGCGCCGAGCACGGCCGTACGCTCTGGCAATTCGTGATGCTGGACCGTTCGATGAAGCGGATGTTCGGTTAGGCGTTCAGTCCAGCTTGCCGCCGTCCCCGATCAGCGCGCGGGCGATCAGTTCGTCGAGTGCGGCTTCGTCGAGCCGCCCCGCGGTACGCAACGCCGCTTCAGGGGTCATCGCGATGATCGTGCCATCGGGCCCGTCGATGATCACCTCGCCGTTTTCGTGGAAGACGGTGCGGGGCTCGGCATGCGGACGGGACATCACGCTCTCCTAATTGCGGGTTGAACGTTCCGCGGCCGTAATTAGGTCCGTAAGCCTGACTCGTATCGTTACGTAGTAACGAGGTCGCCCATCCAGCGATCGAACAACTGCGGCCACAACGATCCCGGCGAGCGCGGCGACAGGCGCGTCCCAAAGCCGTGGCCGCCGCGCTGGAGGAAGTGCGCTTCCGCGGGGATACCGGCACGGTGCGCGGCGGCGAGCGTGTCGACGCTATTGGCGACCGGCACGGTAGTGTCGTCCTCGGCATGGACGAGGAACAGCGGCGGCGCACCGGGCCGGAGCTGGCGGTCGATCGCATAGCGCGCCTGGACCGTGGGCAGCGGATCGGGGCCGAGCAGGTTGGCGCGCGATCCGCCATGGCTGCGCCCGGGATCCATGTTCGAGACGGCATACATGAGCCCGGCCCATGCAGGGCGTGCAGAATGCCGGTCGGCGGCATCGACCGGCCGATAGACGTTGAAGTCGGGCAGCACGGTCAGCGATCCGGCGAGATGACCGCCGGCGGAGAAGCCGAGCACCCCGAGCTTGTCCGCGCGGATGCCATAGGTGCGCGCATTGGCGCGGATCAGCCGCATCGCGCGCTGCGCGTCGGCAAGCGGCACGTCGGCCCGGTCCGCCCAGCCTTCGCCCGGCAGGCGATAGCTGAGCACGAACGCAGTGATCCCGAACGCGTTGAGCGCACGCGCGACGTCGATACCCTCGTTGCGGAGCGAGGTGATCGCATAGCCGCCACCGGGGACGATCAGCACCGCGCGACCGTCGGGCCGCGGCGCCCGGAACACGCCGACCTCGGGACGGACCACGCCGCGCATCTGGAAATCGCGATAGCCGTCGGGATAGCGCGGCATTGTCGGATGCGGCGTCGGCAGCGGGTTCGGGGCACCCTGCGGAATGCCCGGCCAGAGCGCGAACCGTTCGGCGGGCGGCCAGACCGGCAGGTCCGTCTCGCGCGGCTGGCCGCTGCCAAGCTGCGCCCCGTTCCGCGCGAACGCGGCGGGTGCGACTCCGGCAACAAGGGGAATGGTGAGAAGCGAGCGGCGGTCGAAGGTCATGCCGGACTGCTAG
>NZ_LMLD01000011.1:1500992-1502714 GCF_001421825.1 Sphingomonas sp. Leaf38
CAAGATCCTCAAAACACCGCCAATGCCGCGTGCAGTGTAAGCGCCACCAGCGTCAGGCTCGACAGCATGAAGGCAAAGAAACGGTCGCGGACGCGGTTGCTGGTCGCCTGGATCAGGCTGTGCACGATCCGCAGCCCGACATAGGCCCAGGCGATCCAGGCGTTGACCCCATCGCCCGAGCCGCTCAGCGCCAGCACGACGCAGACTGCGTAGAACAGCGTCGGCTGTTCCATCAGATGATTGTAATTATGAGCTTTCCACTGGGCCTGCGGGGGCAGCGACCGGTCGGCATCGGAGCCCTTGGTGCCGACGAGCGTGCGCAGGTCGACGCCCGCCGCCTTCATCGCCGGCAGCCGCGTGGCGAGCGTCCAGCCCAGCATGACGAGCGTCCACGCGATCAGTGCCACCATCGGTCGCAGGATGTCGCTGTGCATGAAAAAGCCTCCCCCGGTTATCCCCGGGAGAGGCTGCCTCAATTGCCCTGTGGGGGCAATGCCGATCGCAGTTCCGCCAATCCTCCCCCGCCAGGGGGAGGACGTAGAAGTCAGGCCTTGTCGAAGCTCGCGCCCCACTTGCGGACCGGACGGTCCTTCCAATGGCCGCGGTGGTACGCGTCCGATGCCAGCAGCGGCATGACCGAACCCGCTTCGGCGAATACCATCTGCTCGATGCCGGTGTTGACCTTGCCCCACGATGCCGCCTCCTGCAGCGTCGAGGACGAGCACGCACCGTCGCGCACGTCCGCCACCGTGATCTGCACCGCGTATTTGTGGACCTGGACGTCATCGTGACCGAGGATCTCGGCGCACACCACGGTGTCCTGAATGAAGTTCTTCGGCACGCCGCCGCCGATCATGAGAAGCCCTGTGGTGCCAGCCTTGATCTTGATCTCGGTGAGCTCGCGGAAATCGGCGATCGCGTCGAGGACCATGTACGGCTTGCCCGCCTTCACCGCGTCGACCTGGTGCTTGACCAGACCGAAGCCCGCCGAGCTGTCGACGAATGCCGGGCAGAAGATCGGCACGTCATGCTCATAGGCGAGCTTGACGAGGCTGTTCTCCTTCTTGCCGTGCTCGACGAGGTACTTGCCCATCTCGCGGATGAACTCGCGGCTCGAATAGGCGCGCGGCTCGAGCGTCTCGGCGATCTCGAAGATCGTGTGGTCGACGTGCTGGAGCTCTTCCTCGTCGATATAGGTGTCGTAGATCCGGTCGATCATCAGCGAGCGCAGCACGTCGTCGTGCGGCACTTCGAGCGCCTGATAATGCTTGTGGCCGAGGCCCTCGAAGAAATCCATGTCGACGATGGTCGCGCCGGTCGCGACGATGCCGTCGATCATGTTGTTGCGCAACAGCTCGGCATACAGGTCCATGCAACCGCCAGCGCTCGTCGAGCCCGCGATCACGAGGAAGATCGTGCAGTCCTTGTCGGAGAGCATCTGGTTGTAGATGTCGGTCGCACGGCCGAGGTCGCGGCTGGTGAACGACATCTTCTTCATCGCGTCGACGATCGGCCGCGCGTCGAAGCTGGTGATGTCGATATGCTCGACGGTGGTGGACAGGAGCTCAGCCTTGCGCTGCGCGTCGATGCGGGTGTCTTCGGTCATGTCTGAATTCTCCAGAAATTCCCCTCCCGCTAGCGGGAGGGGTTAGGGGAGGGGCTGATCGATCCGCGAACGCCATCGCTCGCGGACAAGGCCCCCCCCCCCCCCCCCCCCCCCCC
>NZ_LMLD01000011.1:1502732-1560874 GCF_001421825.1 Sphingomonas sp. Leaf38
TCCCCCGACCCCTCCCGCAAGCGGGAGGGGAGGAAGAAGGGCGCGATACTGAAGTCTGGTTACAGCTTGACGACGTTCGAGGCGACCTCTTGGAACGTCTCGACGTACAGCGAAACCATCGGCTCGTCGGTGACGATCACCGTCTCGTCCGATCCGAACCCGTTGAACGCGGTCCGCATCGCCGAGCCATAGGCGCCGAGCATGCCGATCTCGATATAGTCGCCAGCCTGAATGTCGGCGGGCAGCAGGAACGGGCCGACCATGTAATCCATGTCGTCGCACGTCGGCCCGTAGAAGCTGAACTCCATGTCCTTCGCACGGCTGTCCGGCTCGCGGAGCAGCTCGACCGGGAAGCGCCAGCCGATATGCGCCGCATCGAACAGCGCGCCATACGCGCCGTCGTTGATGTACAGCTCGGTCCCGCGGCGCTTTTCGACGCGCACGATGATCGACGAATATTCCGCGCACAGCGCCCGGCCCGGCTCGCACCACAGCTCGGACGAATAGCTGACGGGCAGCGATTCGAACGCACGGTGGATCGTCTCGAAGAAATGCTCGAGCGGCGGGGGCTCCATGCCCGGATAGGACGACGGGAAGCCGCCGCCGACGTCGATCACGTCGACCGTGACCGCCGCCTCGACGATCGCCGCACGCACGCGCTCCATCGCGTTCGAATAGGCTTCCGGAGTCATCGCCTGCGATCCGACATGGAAGCAGATGCCCAGCGCGTCCGCCGCCTGGCGGGCCGCGAACAGCAGCTCCTTCGATTCGCCGGGGGCGACACCGAACTTCGATGCGAGCGACAGCTTCGAATGCTCCGACGACACGCGCAGCCGGACGCACAGCGTCAGGTCGGCGGCTTCGTTGGTGGCACGAACGACCTTGTCCAGCTCTTCCAGGCTGTCGAGGCTGAAGGTCCGTACGCCATGCGTGAAATACGCCTCGCGGATAGCTTCCTCGGCCTTAACCGGGTGCATGAAGCACAGGGTCGCCTGGGGCAGCGTACGGGCGACCAGGCGCACCTCCGCGATCGACGCCACGTCATAATGCGTGATGCCATTGTCCCACAGGATCAGCAGGAGTTCGGGGCTCGGGTTCGCCTTCACCGCGTACATCGAGCGGCCCGGAAACTTCTCTGCGAAGAATCGGGCGGCGCGCGCAGCGGCGTGCGGTCGAACGAGCGTGACCGGATCAACCGGGCGCCCCTTAGCGATGTCGATGCCGCGCCCCTGATTGGCGGAGACGGCGGTCGAATGGGCTTTCGCTAGCCCCAGCGCGTTATGATGCTTGTGCAATTCAAGGGACCTCCAATGTCCTGAGACAAATTACGAAAACACTGCCTTGCGGTTGGAAGTCCCATGGGGCAGCGGAAGGGCGATTTAGGGTCGCTTGCCCCCCATGTAAATAGGGTTGGCTGCAGAGGAGCCAGTGTGTGACGATTTTGCGACAGCCGACACGGGCGGGGGTCCGCGACGCGGCGGAGAAGATCGCGCGGATCCTCCCGCCGACGCCGCTATTCGTCTGCGAAATCAAGGGTGTACCGGTCGCTTTCAAGGCTGAATCGTTGCAACCAATCGGCGCGTTCAAGATTCGCGGCGCCTGGCATCGGCTGACCGCGCTCGACGAGGGGACGCGGAAAAAAGGCGTCGTTGCGTTTTCCTCGGGCAATCACGCGCAAGGCGTCGCCTGGGCGGCGAAGCGGCTGGGGATCGCGGCGACGATCGTGATGCCCTCGGACGCGCCGCGCCTGAAGCGCGAGTCGACCCTGGCGCTCGGCGCGGAGGTCGTGACCTACGACCGCGCGACCGAAAGCCGCGAGGCGATCGCCGCGCAGCTCGCGGAAGCGCGGGGGGCGACGTTGGTACCAAGCTTCGACGACCCGTGGATCATCGAGGGGCAGGGGAGCACCGGGATCGAAGCGGCCGCGCAGATGGCGGCATTCGGACTGGGCGCACCGACTCGCGTGATCGTTCCGTGCGGCGGCGGCGGTCTGTCGGCGGGTATCGCGCTGGCGTTGAAGGAAAGCGCGATCACCGTCGTCGAACCCGAGGGCTGGGACGACATGCGGCGGTCGCTCGAGGCGTCGTGGATCGAGCCCGTCGGTCCCAACCCGCCGCCGACCGCGTGCGATTCGCTCCAGACGTTGCGCGTCTCGCCGCTGACCTTCGACGTCCTCTCCCGCCGCGATGCGACCGGCGTCGCGGTCAGCGAATCAGAGATCGCCGCGGCGCAGCGCTGGGCGGCGGAAAAGTTGCGGCTGGTGATCGAACCCGGCGGCGCGGTCGGGTTGGCTGCCGTGCTCGCGGGCAAGGTGACGCTCGAACCGGGGCTGCTGGTGATCCTGTCGGGCGGCAACGTCGATCTTGCCGACTATGCAAAGGCGATGGCGGGCTGACTAGGCGGGCGGCAGCGTCTTGGTCGCGGGTTTCGCGCAGGCATAGGCGTGCTTGTACGGCCGGTTCCAGCATGCGACGAAGCCGTCGAGGATGTTGAGGTTCATAGGCCAGGCATAGGCACGCGGCTTCCCGTCTGCCCCGATCGGCGCATACCCCGCCGGGCGTGGCAGCGCGGCAAGCTTGGCCCGCGCGGTGTCGAGCCCGACAAGGTCGCGACGCAGGAACGCGACGCTGCCATCGACGTAGAGGTTCCAGCCAAACCCCGCATCCTCTTCCGCCGGCTTGCGCGCAGCCTCGAACAACATGATCGCCCGCGCCGTCTGCCCGGCGTTCGCGCGCAACTGCCCTTCGTGCCACTGCAAGAGCCCGGCGGTGCGCGGGTTGGCGGGATGGTTCGACCGCCAGTCCGCGATCAGGTCGGCCGCCTGCGCATCGCACCCGGCATCGGCGAGCGTCCGCCACCCGCCTGACATCGTCTGATCAAAGCCGCGTTCGTCGAGCGCCATCATCGCGGACGTGTCATGGCGACACTCGTTCTGGGGGGGAGCCTGCGCGGCGATCAGGGTAAGAATGGCCAGCATCAAGCCTCCGTCTGTTCCAGTACGGCGCCAAGCTATTGTCGCGCGTGGCACTAAGTCAACGCGCTTCAATCCGGGGCCGCACTGGCGTATCGAACGGCATGAACGCCGCCCTCACCAGCATCGCCGCCGCCGCGCCCGCCATCGCCATGCTCGGCATGTTCGCCTGCCTGATCGGCGGACTGATGCTCATCGTGAAGAGGCGTGACACGAAAAAGGGGGTGCTGATGCTGGTGATGGCCGCAGTGCTGCTGGCCAACGTCGCGATCTGGACTCTCTAACCCTCGCCCCTTGGGAGGGTGGGGGGCGTTGGGGAGGCCTGAGGTATCCCACAACGCCCCCTCATCCGGCGCTGCCGCGGCACCTTCTCCCCGAGGGGAGAAGGACAGAGTCACCGGATCGGCGAGTTCGGGTCCAGCCGCATATCCAGATACTTGTCCACGCTCCCCATCAGCTCGGGCATCTCGTGCTCGAAGAAGTGGTTCGCCTTCGGGATCGTGTCGTGATGGATCGTGATGTGCTTCTGCGTGCGCAGCTTGTCGACCAGCTTCTGCGTGGCCCCCGGCGTCGCGACCTCGTCGGCCTCGCCCTGGATGATGATCCCGCTCGACGGGCACGGCGCCAGGAAGGTGAAGTCGTACAGGTTCGCCGGCGGCGCGATCGAGATGAACCCGCGGATCTCGGGGCGACGCATCAGCAGCTGCATGCCGATCCAGGCGCCGAAGCTGACGCCCGCGATCCAGGTCGTCTGCGCCTCGGGATGGAAGCTCTGCACCCAGTCGAGCGCGCTCGCCGCGTCGGACAGCTCGCCGACGCCGTTGTCGAACACGCCCTGGCTCTTGCCGACGCCACGGAAATTGAACCGGAGCGTCGCGAAGCCGCGGCGCTGGAACGTCTTGTACAGCTGCTGCACGATCGCGTTGTTCATCGTGCCGCCTGCGGACGGATGCGGGTGCAGGATCATCGCAACGGGCGCGCGCGGGCGCGGACCCGGCGCAAAACGACCTTCGAGACGGCCTTCGGGACCGGGGAAAATGACTTCGGGCATGGACACTCGCGAGCTGGGATACGCACTCGGGTGGAGTGCGGGACTATGCGCGCTATATAGGCCAAACACCCATTCTCGCAATTGGAACCGATCCTGTCCCGCAACACGTCCCGCATCTATCTCGATCACGCCGCCACGACGCCGATGCGTCCGGAGGCCGTCGCGGCGGTGATGGAGGGCATGACGCGCTGGGCGAACCCGTCTTCGCCGCATGCCGAGGGGCGCGCGGCCCGCGCCGCGCTGGAGGACGCGCGGAACCGTATCGCCAAGGCGCTGGACTGGCCGCACCACGTGATCCTGACCAGCGGCGCGAGCGAGTCCGCGGCGCTGGCACTACGCGGTAGGCCGGGAGTCGGCGTTGCGTCTGTGGAGCACGACGCGATCCTGCGCGCTGCCGAAAGTCCGGTTATGCTGCCGGTCGACTACGATGGGCGCATCGGCACGGCAAACCTCCCCGCCGTCATTGCGGTCCAATCCGCGAACAGCGAAACCGGCGTCCTCCCTGGTATGCCGGAGCGCACGGCGACCGACGTATGGATCGCCGATTGCGCGCAGACCGCCGGCAAGCTTGCGCTCCCCAACGCGGACCTCGTGATCGTCTCGGCGCACAAGCTGGGTGGGCCGCCCGGCATCGGTGCATTGCTGGTCCGTGATCTGGGCCTCCTCGACCCGACCGGCGGACAGGAGCGCGGCTATCGCGGTGGGACGGAAAATCTTCCGGCCGCGCTCGGTTTCGCCGCCGCGCTGGAGGCACCCCGCGACTGGTTCGCCGCCATGGCAGACCTCCGCGCCACGCTCGATACCGCCATCCTCGCGGGCGGCGGCGAGATCGTCGCGCACCACGCGCCCCGAATCTCGACGATCGCCTCCTATCGCATGCCTGGCATAAGCTCCGCGGCGCAGCTGATCCGCCTCGACATGGCCGGCTTCGCGGTCTCCGCGGGTAGCGCCTGTTCGTCGGGCAGCATGCGCCCCAGCCACGTGCTCGCCGCGATGGGCTATACCCCCGACGTCGCCGCCGAGGTCGTCCGCGTCAGCTTCGGCTGGACGACCACCCCGGACGACGTGGCGCGGTTCGCCGAGGCATGGACCCGGATCGCACGCGACGTAAAGCGAGCCGCATGACCTATCTCGATTACCAGGCGACCACCCCGCTCGCGTCCGAAGCGCTCGCCGCGATGCTGCCGTGGCTCGAATCGCAGCACGCCAACCCACATTCCCCGCACCGCGAAGGCCGCCGCGCGAAAGCCGCGGTCGAGGTCGCGCGCGATCAGGTGGCCGCGTTGCTGCCCCCCGGTGGCCGAATCGCCTTCACCAGCGGCGCGACCGAGGCGCTCAACTGGGCGATCAAGGGCACGACCGGCTCTCTCGTCACGCTGGCGACCGAACACGCTGCCGTCCTCGATACGGTTGCAGCCGAGGCGGCGAGGGGGCGCCAGGTCACGGTCCTCCCGCTCGGCCCCGACGGCGTGGTCGATCTCGACGTGGCCCGCGCCGCAATTCTCCCCGGCATCGGCCTCGTCGCCGCGATGCTCGTCAACAACGAGATCGGTGTGATCCAGCCGATCGCGGCGCTCGTCGATCTTGCGCATTCAGCCGGCGCGTTGATGCTCTGCGACGCGGTTCAGGGTTATGGCCGCGTGCCGATCCCCGACACCGTCGACCTGATCGCGATCTCTGCGCACAAGATCCACGGTCCCAAGGGCATAGGCGCGCTATGGATCCGCGACGGCGTCGACCTCGCCCCGCTGTTGCATGGCGGCGGGCAGGAAGCACCCGGTCGATCGGGCACGCTCTCGCCGGCGCTGTGCGCAGGCTTCGGTGTCGCGGCAAAGCTGATGGCTGCACGGAGCACCGAGGACGCCGCGCATGTCGACCGCCTCAAGTCGCTCGCGCTCGACCGTCTCGGCCCCGACTGGATCGTCAACGGCTCGATCGAACACCGCTATAACGGCAACCTGAACGTCCGCCGCGACGGCCTCGACGTGAACCGGCTGATGTCGGACCTGCGCGACATCGCCTTCTCCGCAGGGTCAGCCTGTGCGAGCGGTTCGGGCCGGTCCAGCCACGTCCTCCGCGCGATCGGCCTCGCCGAGGCGCAGGCGCGCGCCAGCATTCGTCTCGGCTTCGGCCGCTACACCACCGAAACCGAACTGTGCGGTGCGATCGAGGCGATCATTGCCGCTGCCGAGGGACAATGGCCATGATCGTCCGCTTCATCGCCCGCGATGGCACTGCCACGATGGCTGCCGCCAGCCCGGGCGATCGGCTGCTTGATGCCGCGCAGGCGCATGGCCAGCCGCTCGAGGGCACCTGCGAAGGCCAGCTGTCCTGCGCGACCTGCCATGTCGTCGTCGATCCCGCCGACTTCGCGCGCCTCCCGCCGGCGACCGAGGATGAGGAGGACATGCTCGATCTCGCGCAGAACGCCACGCGGACGAGCCGGCTCGCCTGCCAGATCCGCCTCACCGACACGCTCGACGGACTGACGGTTCGAATTCCAGGTTAGGTCAGCAAAGCTTACAGGAAGACAACGGACGGTTCAGGGAACGTCCACGCGCTTAAGCGGATTATCCTCTCATCGCCTCAATGTACGAGGTCTTGAGAGGAGTACCGGACATGAAGATCATCGCAATGTTCGCCGCTGGCGCCTTGGCCGCGGGAACGCTGTTTGCTTCCGCCCCCGCCGATGCACAGCGCCATGGCTGGGACGGTCCACGCGGCCACCACGACTGGCGTGGGCCTCGCGGCGACCGGGGTTGGCATGGCCGCCGAGGCTGGGACGGCCCGCGTCACGGATATGGCGGTTATCGCGGCGGCTATCGTGGCGGTGGTTACGGGTATCGCGGCCCGCGTGGCTATGGCCGCTCGCGCGTCGTCTGCCGGATCGAGCGTGGCTATTACGGCCCGGTCCGTCGCTGCTTCCGGCGCTGATACGGAACCGTAACGACACCCGCTTTGTTTAACATAGGTTGCCAGTCCGTCAGGGCTCGCGTCACGTAGGAGACCCCCATGAAGTTCTTTACCATCGCCGCTGCAGGTCTCGTCGCGCTTACCGGTCTCGCGCCCGTCGGGATCGCTGCAGAGGCCTCCGCACAGCGCACCGTCGTCCATGAGCGTACGGTCGTCCGCCACACGGATCGCCGCCCCGGCTATCGTCGCCATGTCGTCCGCACGCGCCAGGTATGCCGCAACGTGTACCGCAACCATCATCGCCAGCGCGTCTGCCGCACGGTGCGCATCAACCGCTGATCGCGGCATTGATCTGGCCGCTGATGGCGAAGCAGCAAGCTAAGGCTTGATCATCCCGCCCGACCCCGCCATATGCGCCGCGGGAGTCGGGCGGACGTGGTCGTCGCCAACTTGGTCAGATCCGGAAGGAAGCAGCCACAACGATTTCGCCACGGGTCGTCCCGGCTCCCACCGCGAATGTTTGCAGGCAAACATGAGCGCGGCCAGCGGCGCAAAGCGCCGACTGACGATGCGGCTAAGCCGCAGCGCCCTTCCTAAACTTCTTCGTCCACCCACAGACACCGGCCCGGTGTGTGATGGCCTAGAGCGTTCCCGAAACGTTCCGAATCATTGTCCTACAGCGTCACACTGTGGCAAACCCGGTCCATGCCCCACACCCATCCCAAAGCCGGCCCGGCACGCTGCCCCGGCAACGCAAGTACAGACGCTTCGCAGCGTGTGAACTTTGTGAACTTCACTCCCCTTCGACAGCGCGCGTCACACCCGCTATGACGCCGGCAATGTCAGATTCCTTCGACCTGGGCGAACCCCCGCAGCCGGCCAAGACGCCAGCCCAAGCCGGGGATGTCGCCTACCGCGTGCTCGCGCGCAAATACCGTCCGCAGACCTTTTCCGAACTCATCGGGCAGGATGCGATGGTGCAGACGCTGGGCAACGCGATCAAGCGCGACCGGCTCGCGCACGCCTTCCTGATGACCGGCGTCCGCGGGGTCGGCAAGACGTCGACCGCGCGGCTGATCGCCAAGGCGCTCAACTGCATCGGTCCCGACGGGCAGGGCGGCCCGACGATCGACCCGTGCGGCGTCTGCGAACCCTGCCGCGCGATCGCCGAGGGCCGCCATATCGACGTGATCGAGATGGATGCCGCCAGCCACACCGGCGTCGACGACGTCCGCGAGATCATCGACGCGTCGCGCTATTCGGCGGTCACCGCGCGGTTCAAGATCTACATCATCGACGAAGTCCACATGCTGTCGAAGAACGCGTTCAACGCGTTGCTCAAGACGCTCGAGGAGCCGCCGCCGCATGTGAAGTTCCTGTTCGCGACCACGGAAGTGAACAAGGTGCCGGTGACGGTCCTGTCGCGCTGCCAGCGGTTCGACCTTCGCCGCATCTCCGCCGAACAGCTCGCCAAACATTTCGCCTGGGTCTCGACCGAAGAACGCGTCGTCGCGGACCCCGAGGCGCTGATGCTGATCGCGCGCGCCGCGGAAGGCTCGGCGCGCGACGGGCTGTCGATTCTCGACCAGGCGATCGCGCATGCCGGGCTCGAAGGCGGCGGCGTGACGGCGGAGGCGGTCCGCCAGATGCTCGGCCTGTCCGATCGCGGTGCGGTGCGCGATCTGCTCACGCTGATCCTCGCGGGCGACGGGGCAGGGGCGCTCGCCGCGATGCGCCGCCAATATGACTACGGCGTCGACCCTTTGTCGGTGCTCCGCTCGCTGCTCGAAACCGTCCACGGCATCACGCTGACCAAGGTCGGCACGCCGCCCGACGCCGCGCAGCCGGCCGAGGAACGCGCGGCGCGTGAAGAATGGGCGGCATCGCTCGGTTACCCCGCGCTGCACCGGTTGTGGCAGCTGTTCCTCAAGGGGCATGACGAGGTCGCCAAGGCTGCGCTGCCGATCGAGGCGGCGGAGATGGCGCTGTTGCGCGCGATCTACGCGTCGACTTTGCCCGATCCCGGCGAACTAGCCCGCCAGATCGCCAGCGGGGCAGCCCCCGCCGCCACACCGTCGCTGCCGACTCCGGCCAGCCAGCCAGCCCCCGTTGCGAAGGCACCTGAACCGATCGGCCCGATCCTGCCGCCGACGTTCGAGGCGCTGGTCGACCTGCTCGACGAGCAAGGCGGTCTCGCGATCGCCGCGCGGCTGCGACACGGCGCGCGGATCGTCAGCTATGCGCCGCCCGAACTCATCCTCAGCGGCAGCCGCCCGGTGTCGGCGGACACGCTGGCCGAACTCAACACGCTGTTGAAGACGGTGACGCGGACTGCGTGGAAAGTGTCGATCGTCGACGCGCCCGGCGAGCCGACGTTGAAGGAACAGGCCGACTCTGCTGAAGAGGCAAACCGTTTGAAATATTGGGACTCGCCATTGGTCCGGGCAGCGCGCGAAGCGTTCCCGGATACCAGAATGGAAAATTGGCCCGGCCAAAGGAGCAACGCATGAAGAATATCGATGAAATCCTCGCCATGGCGCAGAACGTCCAGAGCGAGCTCGAGAAGGCGCAGGCCAATCTCGACACGATCGAGGTCGAGGGCGTGTCGGGCGGCGGGCTCGTCAAGGTGAAGGCGTCGGCCAAGGGCCGGATCATCGGCATCGCGATCGACGATTCGCTGATCCAGGTGAGCGAGAAGCAGATGCTCGAGGACCTGCTGACCGCGGCGTTCAACGACGCGCGCGCGAAGGCGGACGCGGTATCGGGCACCGAGATGTCGAAGATGACGAGCGGCCTTCAGCTGCCCCCGGGCTTTAAGCTGCCATTCTAACGACTTTGGGTTCGTTTCGGGACGGGAACATTCGGTCTTCGGCTAGCGTTGCGCCTCTCAGTTATCAGGGAGAGTAACATGGCCGAAGAGCGTATCGTCGAGACCCCGACCACCCACACCACCGTCATCGAACGTCGCGGCGGCGGCGGCGCGATGATCGCGGTCGTCCTGCTGATCGCCGTGCTGATCGGCGGCTTCTATCTGTTCAGCCGCCAGGGCGCGCAGAACAACAAGGACGCAGCGATTACTTCGGCGGCCAAGAGCGTCGGCGGCGCTGCCGACAAGGCTGGCGACGCGGTCGAGAAGTCGACGCAGTAATCTAGGCTGCACCGCCCCGGCCAAGACCGGGGCGGCGGTTTCGCGGCGGGGACCGCCTCACCGCAGGCAGCTGTCCAGCCCGTCATTCCTCACCACCGAAACCCGCCGCGACAGCGTGTTTCCATGTTGGCGCACGAACCCATGCGGACTGATCGCCGCACGCTTCTTGGGCAGCGGCAGTACCGCCGCAATCCGCCCCGCCTCGGTCGGCGACAGCTTCGACGCATCATGGTTGAAATAGCGGATCGCGCCGGCATTGGCGCCGTACGTCCCGATCCCGGTCTCGGCGATATTGAGATATACCTCCATGATCCGCCGCTTCGGCCACAGCGCCTCGATCAGCACCGTAAAATACGCCTCGAACGCCTTGCGGACATAGCCGCCGCCCTGAAACAGAAACGCGTTCTTCGCGGTCTGCTGGCTGATCGTTGAGCCACCGCGGATCCGCCCGCCCTGCGCATTGCGCGCCGCCGCCCCCGCGATTGCCTTGAAATCAAAGCCATGATGCGAACAGAAGCGCGAATCCTCGCCCGCGATCGCCGCGCGCGCCATGTCCGGATCCATCTCCGATAACGGCATCCAGTCCTTCGTCACGCCATGGCCGTTGAGCACGTCGCCCATCATCGTCCAGGTGAACGGTACCGGCACGAACCGATAGATGCCGACCCACGCGACCGTGATCAGGATGAACCCGAAGACGATCTTGGCGATGATGCGAAAGAAGACCATCGCCGCTCCTTATGCGATCGGCGCGGCATCGCCAATGATCGCGCGCGCCGCCGCGATGCCCGTCTCATACGCGCCATGCGCGGTCGAGAAATCAAACGCATGGCAGGCCTCGCCGGCGAAGTGGATCCGACCATCGACCGGCGCCGCCAGGACGGTGCGTTGTGCAGCCTTGCCCACGAGCGCGTGGCTGTAGCTGCCGCCAATATAAGGTTCGTGGCGCCAGCGCGTGGCGGCGAGCGGAGTAAATCTGTCGCGCCAGCCGGTGCCGAGCAGCCCCACGAGCTCGTCGATCGCGAACTGCGCGGCGTCGCGGTCCTCGAGCATCTCCGCACAGTCGCCACCAAAGAAGCTCTCGACGATCGGCCAGCCAAAAGGCGACAGGCGATGGCTTGCGGTGCAGGCGCTGTACGGGTTGCCGATCAGATGCGCGTCGCTGGGCCATTCGGGGCGATCGACGTGGAGGAACACCTTGTCGGCGAGGCCGAGCGGCAGGTCTGCGGCGGCGGCATGCTTGTCAGCGAGGGGCGGGTCGAACACGATCTGCGCGGTGGCGAGGACCGTCGTGGGAACGCAGACGATGACGTGGTCCGCCTCGATCGTTCCCGCGGGGGTGTTAAGTTTGAGGCAATGGCCGGTGTGATCAATGCGTGTGACGGGCGTCGAGAGGCGGACGGCCACACCCGCAGCGTGGCTGGTAACGAGCGTGCCGTAGCCCTCCTTCACCGTCCAGTTGTCGTCGGACGCGGCATCTTCGTAGGCCGCCCAGTCGTGCAACGATACTTGGCCGAGGTTCGCGCCGTTTGCGTAACCAGACATCGCGTCGATCTTGGGACGCCATTTATCGTCTGCGTCGATAAAGTCGGATAGAGGGCGGTCCGGACCATTTTGTGCGGCCAGCGCCCGCGCGATCCAGGACTGGTATGCCTCCGAAGAAGCGTCCTGTTCTTCAGGCGGGAAGCCTAGGTCGCGCCATTGTATGCGCCAGTTCGCCTCGGAGCGATCAAGGGAAAAACCCGTCGCCGCCGCGATCGCAGTCCACGGATTGCGCTGCGCTGAGTGAAGCCAACCACAACCGGCGTCGACATGGTATCGCGACAAGGCGGAAGGCGGGCCATGCGTTAGACCTTGATGGGCGAGCAAATCGGCCAGGAGAAGGCTTCGGGCTCTGCCGCCCAGGCGATCGCTAGCCTCGACCACCATTACCTCGCGACCCGCATCATGCAGTGTTCGGGCTGCGGCAATGCCGGCTGCACCGCCGCCGATGACGACGGTGCGTGGCACGTTATGCCGCCAGCAGGCGTTTCTCGCCGGCGATCCGCATCATCGCCTTTTGCAGTTTCTCGAAGGCACGAACCTCAATCTGCCGCACGCGTTCGCGCGAGACGTTGTAGACCTGCGACAGCTCCTCGAGCGTCTTGGGATCGTCGGTCAGGCGCCGCTCGGTCAAGATATGCTGCTCGCGTTCGTTGAGGTCGTCCATTGCCGATACCAGCATCGAGTGGCGGACATCAGCTTCCTGCGCGTCGGCCACGATCTTGTCCTGCAACGGCGCATCGTCCTGCAGCCAATCCTGCCATTGCCCGTCGCCATCTTCGCGCATCGGGACATTGAGCGACGTGTCGCCGCCCATCGCCATGCGGCGGTTCATGCTGACGACGTCGGTTTCCGCGACGCCCAGATCGGTCGCGATCTTGGTAACATGCTCGGGGCGCAGATCGCCATCCTCGAACGCGTCGAGCCGGCTCTTCATCCGCCGCAGGTTGAAGAACAGCTTCTTCTGTGCCGCGGTGGTGCCCATTTTTACCAGGCTCCACGAGCGCAGGATATATTCCTGGATTGACGCGCGGATCCACCACATGGCGTAAGTGGCCAAACGGAAGCCGCGCTCGGGCTCGAACTTCTTCACACCCTGCATCAAGCCGATATTGCCCTCGGAAATGAGTTCCGACGTCGGCAGGCCATAACCGCGATAGCCCATCGCGATCTTCGCCACGAGACGGAGGTGCGAGGTCACGAGCTGCGCCGCCGCCTCGGTATCGCCATGCTCTTGGAAGCGCTTGGCGAGCATATATTCCTGCTCGGGTTTCAGCAGCGGAAATTTCTTGATCTCGGCGAGATAGCGATTGAGACCCGCCTCGCTGCCGAGCGCAGGAATCGTCGCTGGAACGTTGGAGCGGGCTGCCATGGTCGTAATCCCTTTCTGCTGACCCCGATTGCCGCACTGCGGCATGGTGTCGATTATCTATACGTCAAGCTGGGTGAACAGTTCCTGCATGTCTGCGGGCATTTCGCTTTCGAACGCCAAAGCGATGCTTTTCACCGGATGGATGAACCCAAGATGGGCCGCGTGCAACGCCTGGCGACGGAACCCGAGCGTATCGAGCAACGACTTCTGAGCTTGCTTTGTTCTACCATAGACCGGGTCGCCCAACAAGGCATGGCCGATCGACGCCATGTGCACTCGCACCTGGTGCGTGCGACCGGTTTCGAGCCGACATTCGATCAACGCTGCAGCGCGTAAGCTCTTTATAGTCGAAAAGTGCGTAACCGCGCGTTTGCCGCCCTCGACGATCGCGATCTTCTTGCGGTTCTGCGGACTGCGCGCGAGCGGCGCGTTGACGGTGCCGCTTGACGGGCGAGGAATGCCCCCGACGATGGCCTTGTAGCGGCGATCGATGCTGTGATCATGGAACTGCTTGGCTAGGCCCTCGTGCGCGCGGTCGGTTTTTGCCGCGATCATCAGCCCCGACGTGTCCTTGTCGATGCGGTGGACAATACCGGGCCGCGCGACGCCGCCGATCCCAGACAAATTGCCTGCGCAATGGTGGAGCAGCGCGTTGACGAGCGTCCCGTCGAAATTGCCAGCCGCCGGATGAACGACGAGCCCGGCCGGCTTGTCGATCACGATCAGGTCGTCGTCTTCATAGGCGATGACGAGCGGGATATCCTGCGCTTCGTTGTGCAGCGGGGTTGGCGGCGGGATCGCAATCGCGAACGTCTGGCAGGTCGCAACCTTCTTCGCCGAATCGCGCCATTCGCGGCCGTTGAGCGTCACCTGCCCTGCGGCGATCAGTGTCTTCAACCGCTCCCGAGACATGTCGGGTAGCAGTTCGGCGAGCGCGCGATCGAGCCTCCAGCCATCCGTGGCCGGCGTGATCGATGCTTCGACGATGGAAACCCCCCGGTCCATGTCGTAGCGATGTGGCGATGAGTGTGACGATTTCAAGCGAAGTGCTGCGGCGAATGTTGGCGCAGGCGGCCGCATCGCTCGAGGCTGAGATCTGTGGGCTGTTACTGGGGGCCGGAGATCGGATCGAGGCCGCGGAGCCGTGCGCGAACGTCGCGACGGATCCAGCGCGGGCGTTCGAGATCGATCCGACGGCTTTGTTCGCGGCGCATCGGCGGGCAAGGGCTGGTGGCGCCGCGGTTATTGGCCACTATCACTCGCACCCGTCTGGCTTGCCGATCCCTTCGCCGCGCGACGCCGTCCAGGCGATGGGGGATGGGGCCGTCTGGGTGATCCTGGGCGGAAACGTCGCCCGGGCCTGGCGCTCGGTTGAGCCGGGCGTTTTCGTCGCGGAGGCGATCTACGAGGCGTGACTGCCACCCGATTTTGCCATCCCGCGCTTTGTCCGCGACGCCCCAGCGGCGTATGCAAATGCCCACCCTTGCGTCGCCGCATCACGACCGTCAGAAGACGCCTCTAACTAGGGGATTTTCATGACGGTCAGCCCGGTCGATTTCGCGAGCCTGCTCTGTTCGCGCCTGTGTCACGACCTGCTGTCGCCGGTCGGCGCGCTCAACAACGGACTCGAGCTGCTGGCCGATGAAACCGATCCGGCGATGCGCGAGCGAGTCATGCAGTTGCTTGCCGACAGCGCACGCGCCTCCGCTAGCAAGCTAAAATTCTTCCGTCTCGCCTTTGGGGCCGCGGGCGGGTTCGGCGAACTGGTCGACACGCACGAGGCCCGGAACGCGATCGAGGGATTGGTCGCGGAGAACAAGCGGATCACGTTTGTCTGGGCGGTCGAAGCTTCGGCGATGCCCAAGTCTGCGATCAAGGTGCTGCTCAACCTCGTCCTGATCGCCACCGAGTCATTGGTGCGCGGTGGGACGATGGAAGTCGGCGGCGAGGACAATGAGGGGCAGCTCGAGATCGTTGTGAAGATCGAGGGGGCGCGGATCGTGCTGGATCCCGAAATTCGGCGGACGCTGGTTGAAGGGGATGGCCAGCATACCGTGACGCCGCGGGCGGCTGCGGCATACATGATCAACACGCTGGTCACCGAGGCGGGTGGGGCGGTGATCGTCTCCGAGCCTGCAGAGGGTATCATGATTTTCGGTGCGGTATTTGACGCACGGTAAGGGGGGGCGGCTTTGTAAGCCTCCCCCTCGCGGGGACGGATTGCGGGGACGGCGTCTTACCAAAGATAACGCGCCCTTAACCTCCGCCATGCATGACAGGCCTCGAACGCGGGGCTCGCATGGACGATTTGCTACAGGAATTCATTGCCGAGACGCGCGAAACGCTGGAGGCGATCTCCGGCGAGATCGTCGCTTGGGAAGCCGCGCCCGCGGATGACGGGCGTCTCGATGCGATCTTCCGCTTCGTCCACACCGTCAAGGGGAGCTGCGGGTTTCTCGACCTGCCCCGGCTCGCCCGACTCAGTCACGCCGCGGAAGACGTGCTAGCCGCGGTCCGCGACGGCAAGCGCACGCCCAACACCGCGCTCGTCAATGCGGTGCTGGGCATCGTCGACCGGATCGGCGCGATCGTCGAGGCGATCGACTCCGGCGCGCCGATCGACAACTCGGACGAGGATCTGCTGATCGAGGCACTCCAGCCCGACGCCCGACCGCGCGCGCAGGCGCCGACCGCGCTGCAGAACCGCGCCGCCAGCCGCAGCGTCCGCCTCAATGTCGAGCTGCTCGATCACATGATGAGCGGCATGTCGGAGATGGTGCTCGCGCGAAATGAACTTGCCCGACGGTTGCGCGACAGCGATGTCGATCCACAGGTCGAGGCGGCGCTGGAGCGGCTTTCGCTGACCGTCGCCGACATGCGCGACACCGTCACCCGCACCCGCATGCAGAAGGTCGACGCGCTGTTCTCGGCGCTGCCCCGGATGGTACGCGATACCAGCGCTGAACTCGGCAAGAGCGTCGATCTCGTCATCGAGGGCGCCGACGTCGAACTCGACCGCGAGATGATCGAGATGATGCGCGATCCGCTCGTCCACATCATCCGCAATTCGATCGATCACGGCATCGAGGCACCGACCGAACGGCGCCTGTTGGGCAAGCCGATGACCGGTCGTCTGATAGTGTCTGCGCGGCAGTCTGGTAACAAGATCCTCATCGAGATAGCCGACGACGGCAAGGGCATCGACGTCGCGCGCATCGTTGCCAAGGCGTCGGAGAAGGGCCTCTACAGCGTTACCGAACTCGCCGCGATGACCGACGCGGCCAAGCTCGACCTGATTTTCGCCGCCGGGTTGTCGAGCCGCGACGTGGTGACCGCAATCTCGGGGCGCGGCGTCGGCATGGACGTGGTGCGCGCCAATATCGAGCAGATCGGCGGGCGGATTGTGCTTACCAACGATCCGGGGCGTGGGTTGCGGATCGTCATCCATGTGCCGCTGACGCTGTCGATCCTGTCGACGATCATCGTCGGCATCGGCACGCAGCGGTTCGCGCTGCCCCGCCAGGCGATCGAGGAAATCGTCATGGTCCGCGGCGATGCGGTGCGGATCGACACGATCGGCGATGCAGCGGCGGTCACGGTGCGCGGACGACGGATGCCGCTGGTGTCGCTCGCCAAGCTGTTCCGCCTGGGTACCGATGCACCGCCGACGCTGGTGATCGTGGCGACTCGCGAGGGCGATTATGCGCTCGGCGTCGATGCCGTGCTCGATGCCGAGGAACTGGTCGTAAAGCCCGCTTCGCCCGCGGTGATGGCGACGGGCGTCTATGCGGGCAAGACGCTGCCCGATAACGGCCTGCCGATGCTGTTGCTCGATGCGTCGGGTATCGCTGCAGTCGCGGGGCTGCGCTTCACGCCCGTCGTCGCCGCGGCCTCGGCGATCGACGAGGCCATACCCGGGGTGCCCGCGTTGCTGTTTGACGATCTCGATGGCCAACGCCGCGCGATCGCGCTGGCAGTGATCGACCGGGTCGAGCCGGTGCCCACCGACGCGATCCGCTGGTCGGGGGGCGCGATGCGGCTGTCGGTCGGCGATGCGATCATCCCACTTCACGCGGTCGCGGACCTCGGCCCGCGCGCCGAAGTCGCGGTGCTGCGCCTGACCGATGGCGAAAGCGAGATGGCCTATGCGATCGCCGAAGCGATCGAGATTGTCACCTTGCCCGCCGAGATGGCACCTGCACGCGGTGGCGGACCGATCGCGGGCGTGGTTTCGATCGGGGGAGAGCAGATCGAGCTGGTCGATCCGCATGCGCTGTTCGCTGGGCAACCGGTGACGCTGACCTCGCTCCCGGTGTGCCTGCTGCAGGTCGATGGGTCGGGCTGGATGGAGACGTTCCTGAAACCCGCCCTCGAAGCTTCGGGCTATCGCTGCGTCACCGCGCTGGAAGCGGGCGAGACCGCGGCGGTGGCACTGGCGATGGACGATGCACCGGTTCCTAAGACGATCGCGCCGGTGGTGACGCTGCGCCGTGGCCGCACTGCGAAGCGCGACGATGATGCAAGCATCTATCGGTATGACCGGCCCGCGCTGATCGCGGCGCTGGCAGCACGGAGAGCGATGTGAGCGAATTGTTTTTGGTGGCGCATATCGCGGGACGCGGCGTCGCGATCGCTGCTGATCAGGTCGATTCGGTGGTCGATATCGGCGAGGTGATTGCCGTGCCGCGCGCGGAGGCGTTCGTGCGCGGATTGGCGGCGTTGCGCAGCCGCGTGGTCACGGTGATCGATACCGGCACCGCGCTCGGCTTCGCCCCGACCGAACACGACGTACGCCGCGCGGTGATCACGATCGTCGAGGGGCATCATTACGCGATCCTGGTCGATTCGGTCGAGGATGTCGCCTCGTTCGCGAGATTGCCGCTGTCGTCGGGCTTGGCGCTGCACCGGGGCTGGGCGGCGGCGGGGACGGGGATCGTCGAGCGCCATGGCGAGCCGTTACTGATACTCGACCTTGCCGCGATAATTCCCGCTGACTCGCTGGCCGCGTAACATTTTCATACGCTTAACCCGGTACTCACGCTTTGGCGCATAGACCGGCTCCACGATTTTCTCCGGAAGGCTTTCCATGAAGACCTGTCTCGTCGTCGATGATTCCAAAGTGATCCGCAAGGTCGCGCGGCATATCCTCGAGACGCTCGATTTCACCGTCACCGAGGCATGCGACGGCCGCGAGGCGCTCGCGTCGTGCATGGCGTCGATCCCGGACGTGATCCTGCTGGATTGGAACATGCCGGTGATGAGCGGCATGGATTTTTTGCGCGCGTTGCGCGAGGCTGATGTGCCGCGCCGCCCGAAAGTGGTGTTTTGCACGACCGAGAACGGCATGGCGTATATTCGTGCCGCGATCGAAGCCGGTGCCGACGAGTATGTCATGAAGCCGTTCGACCGCGATACGCTGGAATCGAAGCTCCAGATCGTCGGCATGGCCTGATCCGGCGCGAACGATGGCCAGTCGGTCTCCTCCTGCGACACGCTACGGCGAGCATCATGCGGCCGCGGCGTCGCGCGTCCTGATCGTCGACGATTCGGTCGTCGCGCGTGCGGTGATCGCGCGTCTAGTCGATGCGAGCGACCAGTTCTCGGTGGTTGGGGCGGTCGGCACCGCCAAGGCTGCGCTCGAATTCCTGGCCCGCGCAAAGGTCGAGTTCATCCTGCTCGATATCGAGATGCCAGGAGTGGACGGGCTGACGGCGCTGCCCGACCTGATCGCCGCGGGGCAGGGGGCCAGGGTGCTGATCGTTTCGTCCTCGACTGATGAGGGCGGCGCAGCGACCGTTCAGGCCCTTGCGCTCGGTGCTGCCGAGACGCTGGTCAAGCCGTCCGCGGGCGCATTGTCGGGGCGGTTCGGCGCGGCGCTCGTCGCCAAGCTGGAGCGGTTGTGCGAGCATCCCAAGCAGTTACCCCCGGCGGTCGCGGTCAATGCGGCGCGCGCGCCGTCTGCGCTGCCGCGGCCTGCGTCCCGCGCGCCATCGCCTGCGATCGCGCAGAGCGACGACTATGATATCGTCGCGATCGGCGCGTCGACCGGCGGCATTCATGCATTGAGCCACGTCTTCTTCGAGCTGCCTGCCGGGTTTCGCCTGCCGATCGTCATCACGCAGCATCTGCCGACGTCGTTCATGCCGTATTTTGCGGCACAGGTTGCGTTGCTCGCCGGGCGCCCGTGCGAGGTCGCGACCGACTGCGTGCGGATCAGGCCTGGGCGTATCGTGATTGCACCTGGCGATGCGCATCTGAGATGCGTTGCGTTGGGCGATGGCGGGGCGGCGTTCCGCCTCACGCATGATCCGGCCGCGAGCGGCTGCATGCCGTCGGTCGATCCGATGCTCGCCTCGATCGCCGAGGTCTATGGCGCAAGGATGCTCGCGATCATTCTTAGCGGCATGGGGCGTGACGGTGCGGAGGGCGCTCGGCGTGTCCGGGAACTTGGCGGCAGCGTCGTTGCGCAGGATCAGGCGAGCTCGGTCGTTTGGGGCATGCCGGGCGCGGTGGCAGCAGCGGGGGTGGCCGATGCCGTCCTGCCGCCCGACGCGATCGGTCGCCTTATCGCGACACGACGGCGACCATGACCGCCGCATCCTTATCGCCGCCGATCGCCTCGCAGACCGCGATCAACGTGCTGACTGCGTTGCTTGAAGCGCGCACCGGCCAGCAGATCGCCGCCTATCGCTCGTGGCGGCTCGACACCGCGCTCAAACCGCTGCTGCGCGATCGCAAACTCGAAACGCTCGATCAGCTCGTGACGCAGCTGCTCGAAGGCAGCGACCGGCTGATCGGCGACCGGATCGTCGATGCCCTCGTCAACCAGGAAACGTCGTTCTTCCGCGACGCGCCGGTGTTTGACACGCTGGTCGAGGCAGTCGCCGAGGCGGAGGCCGAGCGGCGCCGGGTTCGCATCTGGTGTGCGGGCTGTTCGACCGGGCAGGAGCCGCTGTCGCTGGCGATGCTGTTCGCCGAACGCAAGGAGACGAACGGGGCTGCGGTGCCCGAGATCGTCGCTACGGACGTCTCCGAAGCGGCGCTAGCGCGGGCCCGTGCGGGGCGCTTCTCGCAGTTTGAGATCCAGCGCGGATTGCCCGTCCGCCGGATGATCCGCTGGTTCGATACTACCGGTAGCGACTGGGTGGCGAAGCCCGAACTCGTCAAACTGATCGCGTTCCGGCGGATGAACCTCGTATCGGATCAGCCGCCGCTCGGCCGGTTCGACATCGTCCTGTGCCGCAACGTTCTGCTGTATCTTTCGACTGATACCAAGGGGCCGGTGTTCGCGAAGATCGCGGCGGCGCTCAATCCCGGCGGCAAGCTCGTGCTGGGCGCGGGCGAGACGGTGATCGGCCAGACCGGTGCGTTTGAGCCGAGCAAGCGATTCCGCGGTCTGTATCAGTCAATTGGCAGCGCCGCGCACGCGCCGCTCTGACGGGCAAGCGCGGTTTACTTCGCAGCGACGTAACGGCAAGTGATGCAGATGCCTGCCGCCACTGCTCCGCGAGAACCGCACCGCTTCGGGCTGCGCGACTTCACGGTCGTCATCGTGATGAACGTACTATGGGGGCTCAACATCATCGCCGTGAAAATGGCGGTGACCGACATCGCGCCGATGACCGCCGGCTTCCTCCGCCAAGCGATCGTGTTTCTGGTCTGCGCAACGTGGCTGCGCGTGATCCCTGGGCGCACCGCGACGCTCGCCTTGCTCGGGCTGCTGTCGGGCGGCGTGTTTTACCTGATCATCAACCTGTCGCTGGCGGTGTCTACCAATATCGGCGCGCTGGCGATCGCCGGACAGCTCGGCGTACCGTTCTCGCTTTTGCTGGCGATCGTCGTGTTTCGCGAACGGATCCATTGGCCGCGGATGCTCGGGATCGGATTGTCGATCCTCGGTGTACTGTTGCTGGTGTTCGATCCGTCCGCCGCACGGGAGGGCGCCGGGCTTGCGTTGACCGCACTCGCCAGCTTGGTATGGGCGATCACGTCGTTGATCCAGCGGCGGCTCGTCGGCGTCCCAGTGCTGACGATTTACGCCTGGGTCGGATTGATGGGGAGCCTCGTCATGGCGGCGGTCGCCGGGATCACCGAACCCGCGGCGATGCGCGCTATTCCCGACCTGCCGCTGCACACGATCGGCTGGGTCGCGTTCTCGGCGATCGGCTCGACCGTAATCGGGCAAGGCTCGATGTCATGGTTGCTTCAGCGCCATTCTGTCAGCATCGTCACGCCGATGACGCTCGCCGCGCCGATCATCTCGGTGTTCGCAGCGGCCTATTACTTCCACAACCCGTTGACGCTATTGATGCTGGCGGGTGGAGGCCTGGCGATGCTCGGTGTCGCGATCGTCACCATCCGCACCGCGCGTGTAGAACGGCTCGAAGGGAAGCTGGCTTGAAGTTCATCGAGACGCCGTCACCCAATTTCGACGATCGATCGCTGCCCATTACGATGATCGTGCTGCACTATACCGGCATGCAGGACGGTGCGTCGGCGATCGCACGATTGCGCGATCCCGCGGCGAAGGTCTCGTCGCATTACCTCGTCGAGGAGGACGGCACCGTGCTCCGGATGGTCGCCGAGGGCAAACGCGCCTGGCATGCTGGCAAGTCGCACTGGCGTGGGGTGGACGACGTCAACTCGGCGAGCATCGGCATCGAGATCGTCAATCCCGGTCACGAATTCGGCTATCGTCCGTTCCCGGGCGAGCAGATCGCCGCGGTCGTCGGGCTGGTCGCCGAGATCAAGGACCGGCACGAGATAACGCGCGGCAACATCGTCGGCCATTCGGACATCGCCCCGATGCGCAAACGCGATCCAGGCGAGCTGTTCCCGTGGCATGAACTGGCGCGGCGGCGGCTGGCGTTGCCGCGACCGACCAAAAATCTGATGGACCCCGGCTGGACCGAGGGCGGCTTCTGCCTCGCGCTCGACCGCTTCGGCTATGACGTCGAAAACCGGATGGCGGCGACGATGGCGTTCCAGCGGCGCTTTCGCCCGGAGCTCGTCGACGGCGAGGTCGATGCGGAATGCCGCTGCATCTTGTTGGCGTTGCTGCTCCCCAAGCCGACGGGGGACGACTGACCAATTCTCTGCCAGGCGAGGGGGAGGATTGAGCGCGTACGCGAAAAACGGTGGTGCATCGCCCGTCCGCGCGCTAGGGCCACGCCTGCCAGAGGGTCGGGCGGCCGCGGGTGTTTCAGGACACGCGAGGAAAGTCCGGGCTCCGCGAAACGACGGTGCCGGGTAACGCCCGGCGAGGGTGACCTTAGGGAAAGTGCCACAGAGAGCAGACGGCCAACCCTCGGCGCAAGCCGGGGCGGTCAGAGTGAAAGGGTGCGGTAAGAGCGCACCGCGCGCCTGGTAACAGGGGCGGCACGGCAAACCCCACCGGGAGCAAGATCGAATAGGGGTGGCACATGGGCTTCGTTTCAGCTCGTCACCCGGGTTGATTGCTTGAGGCGGCGGGCAACCGTCGTCCTAGAGGAATGGTCGCCTAACTTTCGACCGAAGGGTCGGAAATGGACAGAACCCGGCTTACAGACCCTCTGGCATCCTCCCCCCAACCATTGCAGACTGCCGCGAACTGACGTCGGGGGAAGTGATGCGTTTCGGAAAAATCGGCATGTTGAGTGTTGGGCTTATGGCGATGTCCGCCGCGGCGGCGCAGACCGGCGCGCCCGTCACGGCGACGACCTTGCAACAGGATTTCGATGCCGCCGCGGCCCTTGATACGAAGGGCGATAGGGCTAGTGCGCTCGCTGCCTGGCAAAGGCTCGAAGCGCGCACCAAGCCCGGCTCGCGCAGCCGCGGCGTTGCGCAGATCCGCAAGAGCGCCGCGCTGTTCAAGCTCGATCGTTCGGATGACGCCGTAACAGCGGCGCGCGCTGGGCTCGCGCTGCTGCCTGCAAGCGATGCAACGCTCGCCGAGGATCGCTGGCACGCCTATTATAACCTTGGCTCCATCGCGGAGAACGCACTCGACTACGCAGGCGCGAGCGATTCCTATGCCAGCGCCGAAATGGCCGCGGATGCGCCCGACTTAAAAGCCGCGTCGATGCTCGCATTGGCCAACACGAAGACGTTCACCGACCCCGCCGCCGCGGAGACCGCGCTTGCGCGCGCCGATGCGCTGCTGATGCCGCTCAAGGCGGACGGCAAGCTGAAGGCGCTGGTCGCGCGCCGCCACGCGATCCTACTGCTCAACCGAAGCGCGTACGAACCGGCACGGGTCTATGCAGTCGAGGCAGTCAAGCAACTCGGCGGCCTGACCTCGCAGACCACTATCAGCGATGTTTCAGCGCGATCGGATGCGGCGATCGCTTCGTTGCTGGCGGGGAAACCCGACGACGCGCGCCGCTATATGGCGATGACCGGCGCAGGGCGCTTGAGCAAGGGCGAGTTCGATCCGGCGGTGCAGATGGACGTACCGCCCTGTGGCGGTGAGGCCGATCTGCGCCCCGCCGATATGGCAGTGGTCGAGTTCTCGATCGGCGACGACGGCGTCGTGAGTGCGGTCGCGCCCATCTATGCCGCGGGTGGCGGCGCGGTTGCGCTCGAATTCGCGCGCGCGGTTCGCGACTGGTCTTGGACTCCGGAGCAGGTCAAGGCTTTTCCTGCATTCTTCCGGTACAATGTGCGGATCGAGATGCGTTGCTCGACCGCGTTCGAGCGTCCGTCGATCACCAAGTTCCTCGACGCCGACATGGCGACTTGGCTGGAGTCAAAGGGCCTGGCGTTGCGAACCGAGGAACGTGGGGCGGATGCGGTCGCAATCGTGCGCCAGCGCGCGGCGCTTGCCGCGGCGGAGGCGAAGTCCGGGGCCACGTCGCTCGCGGCGCTACCACCGCTCTTCCAACTCGCGAATAATGCGGTGGTTGGTCGCGAGGAGAGCAACGTCCTAGCGCGTCGTGCGCTCGCGATTGCCGAGGCGCAGGGCGCGCCGCCGACCGCGCGCCTTCCGCTCGACGTCATTGTTCGGCAGACCAGCAGTGCGGACAACTGGAGGGACGAGGTCTACGCACGCGACATCACGCCGCTGCTGTCGATGCCGGTCTATGCGAACGATGCCACCGCGCGGTCGGCGATCACGCTGCTCATTGCCGACCGCACCAATTCGCGCAGCCGCCGTGGCGCGCTGTTGCAGCAGGTCGCTGACGACAAAGCGCTTGCCGCGAACGACCCGCTGCGGGTCGGCGCGCTGATCCGGCTCGCGTCTCTTCAGCAGCAGGCGGGCGACACCGCGACCGCCCGCGCGACGTTCGAACGGTCGGGTCTAGCCGCAAACCAATGCGCGATCCTTGATGCGCCGCCGCATTTTCTTTCGGCGGGCGGCGTATTCCCCGACGAGGCGCGGATGTGGGGTTTCGAGGGCTGGACGAAAACGCAATTCGACGTCGATGCCGATGGCCGGGTGCTGCACCAGCGGGCGGTGCTGAGCTATCCGCCGTTTGTATTCACCAAGGCGGGCGTGCAAACGGTCGCGGGCGCACGGTGGAGCAAGACCTTTCGCCCCGATGGCGGCGTTGGCTGCGGCGGCCTCTCTCAGCAAGTGCGGTTCAAGATGCCGGGATGAGCGGGCGCGGGTAGCGTGGCAAAGCGCTTCCTGATCTCAAGGGTTCTGAGGGAAAGGCGGGAGCCCCGGTCGGGTCCCGCCCATGATCGCAACCTTAGCGATCTCGCCGCTTACATCAGTACCTTCTCCGGCCGGCCCACCTCGTCCAGCACGGTGGTCGCGTCGATTTCCATCATCGGTTTGATGAGTCCGTCGCGAATGTCGTAAACCCACCCGTGGAGCAGCACTTCCTGCCCACGGGCAAACGCACCCTGGATCGTCGCGGTCCGCGCGAGCCGGATGAGCTGGTCACGGACGTTGACTTCGACCAGCCGATTGACCTTCTGTTCGCGGTCAGGCTGTGCGGCGATCTCGTCGGCATGGTCGTGCAGCACGCAGCGCGCGGTACCGAGCCAGGCGTCGACCGGTCCCGTGGTGCCACCGTCGAGCGTCGCGCGGATTCCGCCGCACGCATAATGACCGCAGATGATGATGTGCCGCACGCCGAGCACGTCGACCGCATATTGCAGCACAGACATCAGGTTCATGTCGTCGTCGTTGACAAGATTGGCGATGTTGCGGTGGATGAACATGTTGCCCGGTGGCGTCATGGTCATCTGTTCCGGACCGACCCGGCTGTCCGAACAGCCGATCCACAGGAATTCCGGATTCTGTCCGACCAGCTGGCGTTGGAAGAAGTCGGCGCTTTCCTCGATGATCTCGGCCGACCATGCCTTGTTGGCGAGCAAGAGCTGTTTGTACTGCCTCATGCGAAACGGACCTCGGTCTGGGGGGCGTTGATCAGCTTTACCGTGCGGAGTGCTAGGTCACCGCGGATCAGGACGGTGATGCCGCGATACGCAGCGCCCTTGATGAAGGCGTTGATGATGTCGACGTTGTCGAGATCGACATAGCTGGTCGACGACAGATCGATCAGCAGGTTGGCGTTATCCGGCACCTTGGCGAGCGCCTTTTGCAGTTCATATTTGTGGATGAAATACAGGTTGCGACGGGCACGGACGAGGCAGTCGTCATCGTCGCAGGCGAAGGTGATTGCAGTTCGGAAGTTGCGGGCGACGACGAACACGAAGCCAACCGCGAGCCCGATGACGATGCCCTCAAGCAGGTCGGTGAACAGGATGGCTGCGACGGTCACGACGAACGGGATGAACTGGGTCCAGCCCTGCTTGTAGCGTTCCTGGAACAGCTTGGGCTTGGTCAACTTGTAGCCGGTGGCGATCAGGACGGCGGCGAGCGCGGACAGCGGGATCAGGTTCAGCACCGCGGGGATCAGCGCGACGCTGACCAGCAGCCAGAAGCCGTGCAACATCGTCGACAGCTTGCTCTCCGCCTTCGAATCGACGTTCGCGGACGAGCGCACGATCACCGACGTGACAGGCAGGCCCCCGATCAGGCCTGACAGGATGTTGCCGCCGCCCTGCGCCATCAACTCCCAGTTCTTATCGGTCGAGCGGCGGCGCGGATCGATCTCGTCGACCGCCTTAACGCTCAGCAGCGATTCGAGGCTGGCGACGATCGCCAGCGTCACGGCGCTGGTCCACACGACCCCCATCGTGATCCCCGAAAAATCGGGAAAGGTGAACAGCGACGGGAACTGCGACAGCGTCTGCGTGACCGGAACCTGCACGAGGTGCGTTGCCTTGAGCTGCCATTCGGGCTTTACGACGCCGAGCAGCATGTTGCCGACGATGCCGATCAACACGACGACCAGCGGGCCGGGGACAAACCGCAACGGGCCGTCCTTCGGCTTGGCGCC
The DNA here is from genome assembly GCF_001421825.1 of Sphingomonas sp. Leaf38. Taxonomy (NCBI): domain Bacteria; kingdom Pseudomonadati; phylum Pseudomonadota; class Alphaproteobacteria; order Sphingomonadales; family Sphingomonadaceae; genus Sphingomonas; species Sphingomonas sp. Leaf38. The sequence goes on from NZ_LMLD01000011.1 coordinate 1,529,064, forward strand.
GTCCCACCAGAACAGGAAGATAAGGCTGATCGACGCGATCAGGATCGCGCCGGGCGTTACCGCGGCGCTCAGACTATCGAAGATCCGCGAGAAGGTGTTGATGCCGTTGGCGGTCGTGAATTCAAAAATTCCTTCCGCCTCGCGGTCGAAGCCGACCGCATGCGGGATCTGTTTCAGGATCAGGATCAGGCCGATCGCCGCAAGCATCCCGGTGATGACCGACGACGGCACGAATTCGCTCAGAATACCGGCGCGCGTTAGCGAGAAGCAGATCTGCAGCACGCCGGCGAGCACGACCGCCATCAGGAACATCTGGTAGCTCGGCATGCTCTCGATCGCGGTCAGCACGATCACCGTCAGACCGGCGGCGGGGCCGCTGACCGACAGCGGAGATTTCGAGAACAGCCCGACGGCGATACCGCCGACGATCCCGGAGATGATACCGGCGAACAACGGCGCACCCGATGCCAGCGCGACGCCGAGACAAAGAGGAAGCGCGACGAGCGCGACGACGATGGAGGCGGGAAGATCCGCGCGCCATGTGGTAAGCTTTGGAATTAGAGTCGGCACCAGGGCTCCTGTCGCTGAGGTGTCGGCTGGGAATACGTCCGACCCGGACGCATCTATCCATGCCACATGACAAATAGTTCATGTTTATTAATCGATGAATGGTAGCTGACTCAAGGCGCAATGTTGCGGCGCGGAAGGTTAAATGGATTGCAGGAGCGGTGCGCGCGGTGGTCGCCCGCGGTTGCGTTGTGGGCGCGAACGCTTATCTCGGGCCGCTATGGCGAGAAGCACGACACGATCTTCCGACTGGGGTTTTCCACGCTGGCGTGCATACGGGGCGAGCACCGAGGCGGTGACGGTGCGGTTGTGCGACCGGCATGGCTGCAACGAACCTGGCAATTGCCCCGCGCCCAAGTCCCCAAACAGCCCAGACCGGTGGTATTTCTGCATGAACCATGCCGGCGAATATAACCGCGGCTGGAATTACTTCGAAGGCTTGAGCGCGGAAGAAGCTGCGGAACGGGAGGCGGCGGAGACCCGGACTGCTGACGGTTATACGGACCCGAAGCATTATGCCTGGGCAGGCTCGGGCGACGGCAGCCGATCGCGCGACGAAATGCGCGCGCTGGAGGTATTGCAACTCGAGCCTGACGCGTCGTTCGACGACGTACGCGCGGCATGGCGCCGGATGGCAAAGGCGAACCACCCTGACGTGCGCCCCGGCGACAAGGATGCCGCGACGCGGTTTCAAGGCGTGCAGGCGGCGTATGAAGTCCTGAAGGCCGCCGAAGAGCAGCGGACATGGAAGCCGGCGTGATCCGCGTACTTGCCAGCCGCTGGCAGGGAAGCGTGCTGGTTTGTGGCAAATGCTCTAGGAAGCTTGACGGCGGGTTCGGTGTTAAGGGACGCACCTCACTCGCCAAGCTGCTGCGCGCGGGGCTTGGGGTGAAGAAGGGCCGCAAGGCGGAGCGCGGGGTGGTCGAGGTGAAGTGCCTCGGCATTTGCCCTAAGAACGCCGTCGTGATGGTCGACGGCGCTCGGCCCGATCGTTGGCTGCTGGTGCCGGCTGGCGCGGATACGAGCGAGGTGCTCGCAACGCTGTCCGACGCCTGACGTGTCCTGACTCCCGCGCGGCTGCCGATCGGGAGCGGGCAGGGGCATCACCGCTATCTTACGCGGCGTAGCGCTCCGCAGTTTCCCGGATGAGTGCGATCATGTTCGGGATGCCTTGCGTCCGGTTCGAACTCAACTGCTTGCCCAGATCGAACGGTTCGAGTTCCGCCTTTATGTCGATTGCCACGATCGCGCCAGGCGACTGGTCCTGCACGGGCAGCAACACCAGCGCGATGATCCCCTTGGTGATTGCTGCATTCGAATCCGCGAGGAAATGCAGCCGGCCGTCGTCGGTGGTGGTCGGATACACCCACACCGACGCCGAACATCCGCGCACCAGCGTTGCATCGGTCTTGAGTGCATCGGGCATCGGTTCAAGCTCGCGGCCGAGATCGATCAAAAGGCGATAGCGATCGTCGGGTTCGAGGAAGTCATATTCCTCGCGGATGTCGGTGAGCGTGGCCATGTCGCGGATCGGTAGCGGGTCGAGGGTCGCGCTTCAACAAGATGTTCCCGCGCGCATGCGGGGCCCCAGACTGGACTCCCGTCTTCGCGGAGCACCATTCCTCTGGCGTCGCCGGGAAGGGGCTTCAGAGATCCACCCCGGCCGCAATCGCCTCGAGCTTTTTGATGCGCTCCTTCAGATCGGCGATCTCGATCCGCGATCCGGTCGACACCGCGACCGGCATGCGGCCGTCCTGCGCATGGTCCAATTCCAGCCGCCGCAATGAAAGCCACCCGCGCCAACCAGTCAATCCGGCGGCGACGATCATCGCGAGGCCCGCAAGTCCCGCCAGTGCGAGCGTGATGTAGAAGTTCGGGTCGATCATATCCGCCTCCTAGCGGTCGCGAAGCCGCTCGATCTCTCGGTCGAGATCGACGCTTTTGTGGTTGTCGGTAATCACGCGTTCGAGCACCTGGATGCGTTCCTTCATCTGCCGGACCTCGTCGCGCAGTCGCGCCGCCTCGGGATCGCTCATCAGCGAGACGTCTTCTGCATGTCGCGCGCTTTTGAGGCGCGACTTGAAGATGCCGGTGATCATCACGATCAGGACGATCATCACGACCATCACCTGTCCACCATTCATGATCTTATCTCCTGTATCGTCTTGGTTGTGTTATGCGGGCGGTCGTCGAGAAGCTGGTCGATCTGGTCCGAGAGTTCGACGCCGCGGTCGGTGACGATCCGTTCAAGCACACGTACGCGCTGTTCAAGTCGGTCGGTATGTGCCGCATATTGTGCTGACTTTTCCGCGATCATCTGCGCGTCGAGTTCCATCCGGCGATGCTTGTAGGCGAACCAGGGTCTGACCACGACGCCGCCGAAGATCGCGAGCAGTCCGCAGCAGATGGCGAGGATGGGAATGAGTAGCGGGTTGATCATCGTCCTCGTCCCTTTTCAGCGGTTGCGGAGCGCTTCGATTTCGCGTGCGGTCCGCTCGGCGGGATCGGTGGCGATGCGCTCGAGGACCGCGATCCGCTCCTCGAGTCGGGAGACCTGGCCGATCAGCCGCTCGTTCTCGCTGCTTAGAAGCGCGACCTTGCGCTCTCCGTCGGCGGTCTGTTTTTGTGATCCGCCCCAGTTCATCGTGTTGCCCCAGTCGTCGCTCGGCGGATAACCGTGCTTCGTCCGGATCCAGTTGTTTGCGATCCAGCCGATCGTCGTCATCGCGATGATTGCGAGCACGAACCCAGGTCCACCCCAATTCATCGTCATTCTCCCTGTTGACGCCGCGTCTCAGCGCAGGCTGTCGATCTCTGCCGCGAGGCTGTTGCTTGAGCGGCTGGTGTAGTGCGTCTCGATGTCAGCGAGGCGGCGGTCGATGTCGCGGAACTTGCTGCGGACCTCGGCGGTCGAGCGCTTCGGGTTCGAGCGGACACCTTGCCAGAATTTTGCGTCGTCAGGCGTATCATACAGGCCAGTCGGTTTTTTCGGCGCCAACCATGCGGTCGCGAAATAGCCGAGAATGACCCATCCGCTGGTGGCGAAGGCCAACACAACCATGGCAACTCGGACGAGCGTGATATCAACGCCTGTATAATCGGCGATCCCGGAGCAAACGCCCTTGAACTTGGCGTTCTGTTTGTCGAGGTAAAACTGCGTGCGACTGCCGGACATTTCAGTTCCTCCGTTCGAAAGGGCGGTCGGCCTGGCGATTGCTGTCGCGATCGAGCCGATAGGGTGCGTCCGACTGGGTGTTGCCAAGGCCTGGCTTCCAGTCGGGATTGTCGGCGGCGATGATCCGTTCGACGGTCATCACCCGGTCTTCGAGCCGACGGGCAAGCATCTGCATCTCGTCGAGCAGCTTCTCGTCCTCATCCGTGATCTTGGGTGCGGTCTTCCACTTGGTAACGTAGTGAAGGATCACCCAGGGCAAACCGACGAAGATGGTGGCACATACGAGTACGGTGTCCATCTCAATCGTCCTTCTTCATGCGCGCCTTGAGCGCGGCGAGCTGGGCGTCGACCTTGTCGTTGCTGCGCAGCTCGGCAATTTCCTCTTCGAGCGTCTTGACCACCCCGAGCCCCATCGCGTCCGCGCGGCCCTCGGCCTCGTCGACTCGGCGGTCGAGAATGTCGAAACGGCTGAACGCCTCGTGCGTCTTCGGGCCGTTGTACATCTCGCGCAGGCGGGTGCGGTTGTTCGCGCTTTCGAGGCGGGTCTGCACCGCGTTCTGCTTGGTACGCGCCTCGCGCAGCTTGGTCTGCAGCTTGGCGATGTCCTCCTCGGAAGCCCGAAGCGCGTCGTCGAGTACGCCGACCTCGGCTTTGAGCTGCTCGGCCATGTCGAACGCCTTCTGACGTTCCACGAGCGCAGCCTTGGCGAGGTCCTCGCGGTCCTTGCTCAGCGCCAATTCGGCCTTTTCAGTCCAGTTGTCCTGGAGCTGCTCGAGCTTCGAGATATGCCGGCGCATCTCCTTCTGGTCGGCGATGGTGCGCGCGGCGGAGGCACGAACCTCGACGAGCGTCTCCTCCATCTCGAGGATGATCATGCGGATCATCTTCGACGGGTCCTCGGCCTTCTCGATGAGATCGGCGAAGTTGGCGGCGACGATGTCGCGGGTGCGGGAAAAGATGCCCATGTAATTCCTACTCCAGGGGTCGGCCCAAGGCTCTCAGCGAGTCCGTCGGGCTCTTATGCCACAATCGCGGTGTGTACCGCGACAGGCGCTGCGGTGGTTGCCGTGGCCGGGCCGACTGCGCCGAGCACGCAGGTGGTGCTGAAGACGATGGTGCAGAGAACGGCGGCGACGGTGCGAGCGATGTCGGTCTTGATCATGGTGGGTCCCCTTTAAAGATGGTCGTTTCCGCGGTTTGGCGGGTTGCCTGAAGCATTGCATCTAGCGTGCCAGTTTTGAAAACGGCGCAATTGCAAGGCTTTGCGCAAAAGTTGCGCCGTGCGTTTCGCCCGAAGCTTGCCAAGAGTTGGGAATTCGCGCCACATCTTCGCCATGGAGCGAACCACACAGGTCATCGGCGAGTCCGGCACGTTCATGGCGGCGCTCGAACGCGCGTCGCGCGCAGCGGCGCTGGACCGCCCGGTGCTGGTGATCGGCGAGCGTGGCACGGGCAAGGAACTGGTTGCTGAACGTCTCCACCGGTTGTCGCCGCGGTGGGATCAGCCTTTGGTCATCATGAACTGCGCCGCGCTGCCCGAGACTCTCATCGAGGCCGAATTGTTCGGGCACGAAGCGGGCGCGTTCACCGGCGCGACCAAGGCCCGGACGGGCCGATTCGAGGAAGCCGATGGCGGTACGCTGTTCCTCGACGAGCTCGGCACGCTGTCGATGGCGGCGCAGGACCGGCTGCTGCGCGCGGTCGAATATGGCGAGATCACGCGGATTGGCTCGTCGCGGCCGATGCGCGTCGACGTCCGGATCGTCGCGGCGACCAACGAGCATCTGCCCGACAAGGTGGACCGGCACGAGTTTCGCGCCGATCTGCTCGACCGGCTCTCGTTCGAGGTGGTGACGTTGCCGCCGCTCAGGGCACGGGCCGGCGACGTCGTGGTGCTCGCCGAGCATTTCGGGCGGCGGATGGCGTCCGAACTCGGGCGTGAGCGCTGGGAAGGGTTCGGCCCTGCGGCGATGGATGCACTGGTCGCGTATCGCTGGCCGGGCAACGTCCGGGAATTGCGCAACGTCGTCGAGCGCGCAGTGTATCGCTGGGAACAGGCGGGTCCGATCGACGCGATCGAGATCGACCCGTTCCAGTCGCCGCACCGGCCCGGGGCGGCGACTGGACCTAGGCCACCGGCAGTGGTGGCGCCGCGACCGGCCGAGACGGATGACGGCGAAGATCCGGTAGTGGCGTGCGAGGAAGGCCCCTCAGACTTCAAGTCGCGCGTATCACGGTTCGAACGCGAGCTGCTGGCGAGGGCGCTGGCGGAGCATCGGTTCAACCAGCGCGCCACCGCGGATGCGCTAGGCCTGAGCTACGACCAGCTCCGCCACGCGCTCAAACGACACGACCTGCTCAACGCGGGAGGTTGAAGTGATCCCCCCCCGGCAGGGGGAGGTGGCGCCGATTGCGACGGAGGGGGAGGGCACGGCGCCAATGTTTCGCATGCCGCCCCCTCCCACCTCCGTCATCCTGACGAAAGTCAGGACCCAGAGCCAAGCAGGGCGGCGTTCGTAACCCTGGGTCCTGACTTTCGTCAGGGCGACGATGGGGGGTGAGCGTCAGCCGCTCTTCCGCACCAGCCCCGCCAATTTCTTCAACTTCGGCGCGACCATCGGCACTGTCAGCATCGTGCTTGCCAGCGCCATCAGCAGCAGCGCGGTGAACGTCTCGTTCGTGACGATCTTCTTATCCAGCAGGATGTTGACGAAGATGATCATGATGAGCGCCTTGGTTTGGAGCAGCCAGCCGATCACCGACGCCTCGCCCGGCCGCCACTTCAGGATCCGTCCGGCGGCATGAACCCCCGCGAGCTTGCCGCCGACCGATGCGAGCAGCAGCAGCGCCGCCGCGCCGAAGACTGCGACCCCGCCGACCGCCCATTGCGTCTTCAGCCCGGTCGACAGGAAGAACACCGGCATCACCGCGAGCAGCACGAAGTGGCGGAACTGGTCCATCCGCGCCGTCGTGAACCATTTCGCATCGAGCACCGCGCCTGACAGGAACGCGCCGACCATGAAATGCAGCCCAGCCCAGTCCGCCGCGAACCCGCAGCCCGCGAGCCAGATCAGGCTGACATACCAGCGGTCGCGTTCCTCGATCTTCGCCATGAGCTTTCGCACCAGCAGCGTCGCGATCGCGAACCCGACAAGGAATCCGCCCTGTCGGCCTACGCGCTCCCAATCGAGCATGATCAGCGCAAGCACGCCCCAGATCGCGATGTCGTCGAGGCTGGCATAGCGCAGGATGCGCTGCCCGATCGGCTCGCGCAGGATGTCGAGCTTTTCGAGGAACAGCACGAGGATCGGCAGCGCCGTCACCGCGCAGGCCATGCCGATGCCGAGCACAACCTGCCACGTCGCGCCGTCCGGCCCGCGCCAGCCGGGGTGGCGCAGCATCAGCACCGCGGCGATGCTGCCGGTGACGAGCGGTACCGCGAGCGCGAGTCCTGCGGTGACACCGGTCTCGCCGCGCCGCTTCCACGCTTCGCCGAGATCGAGCTCGATGCCCGCGACCCAGACGAACATCATCACCGCCCACCAAGCGATCCCGTTTAGCGACCCCAGCGTCGCGGGCGTGAAGATCGTCGCGTAATAGGCGGGATAGGCCGCGCCGAGCACCCCCGGCCCGAGCAGGATGCCGCCGAAGATCTGCACCACCACCAGCGGCGCCCAGTAATCGGTCCGCCCGAGCCGCCACACGAGATAGGGCACGGTAAAGATGATGAGTATCGCGAGGAGGAAAACCTCCGTCGGCGTCATGGCGTGCATCTGATACCCCCCGGCGCCGATCGGTTCTCCCCCGCCGGCTTTCTTTCGGTCGCGGTGGTATTGCGTGGAAGCAACGGGAGCAAGCCACGCACCTATGATAGCCCTGCCGCCGGTCGGCAGCCCGATGCGCCAAATCGGGACAAGAGCGTGAATACGCTCTGGATCGTCTGGCCGCCCCGCGGCATTCCATGCGACGGGAAGGCTGACGCTGCGATCTCGTCGTCAGCGGGACAGACGGAGGATCTCGGATGAAACGATCGTTGCTGGCATTTGCGGTTCTTGCCGTTCCTGCGTTCGCGCAGGCCGCCGCGCCGTTCACGGTGGCGGGGCGCGGCTTCGCGACGTTGCAGGAGGCGGTGTCGTCGATCGGGTCGGGGACCGCGGTGATCCTGATCGCGCCCGGCACCTATCGCCAATGTGCGGTCCAGTCCGGCGGTCACATCACCTTCAAGGCGGTCCAGCCCGGCACCGCGATCTTCGACAGCGTGACGTGCGAGGACAAGGCGGCGCTGGTGCTGCGCGGCCAGGGCTCGGTCGTCGAAGGCCTGGTGTTCCGCGGCTATCGCGTCAGGGACGGCAACGGTGCCGGTATCCGGAGCGAGACGGGCGACCTGCGAGTTACCGATGCGATGTTTCTAAACAGTCAGGAGGGCATTCTCGGTGGCGAGTCCTCTGGTCAGATGATCACGATCGACCATTCGACCTTCTCCGGGCTCGGCCAATGCGACGAGGCGCCGAACTGCGCGCATGGCATTTATCTCGCCAATCAGGGCAGCGTGACCGTTACCAACTCGCGGTTCGAGCGCGGCACGGGGGGTCATTACGTCAAGGTGCGCAGCCCCCGCGTGTCGATCACCGACAACAGCTTCGATGACACCGCGGGGCGCAAGACCAACTACATGATCGACCTGCCCGACGGCGCAACCGGCGTGATCGCGCGCAACACCTTCGTGCAGGGCAAGAACAAGGAGAACGGCTCGGCGCTGATCGTCGTGGCGGCGGAGGCGAAGACGTATCCTTCGACCGGGTTGCGGGTCGAGGACAACGACGCGCGACTGACTCCGGGGGACAATAAGAGCCCGGCGTTCGTGGTGGATTTCAGTCACGATCGGCTGGCGCTGGGTGCGAACCGGCTCGGGACTGGGGTGAAGCCGTTCGAGACGCGGTAAGGCGAAGCGCGCGCAGCGAGAGAAACTTCGAGCCAATATGATGCGCGCGATGCCCATTTTGTCAGAATGACCGGTGGGGGAGCGAAACGTGGCTAACGATCGCAATGAAGCACCACGCGCGTCAAAAAGACCGTTCTTCAGCGAACGCGCGAGCCCAGACTGGACTCCGCCTTTATGGGAGAACAGTCCGGGCGAGCGAGGCGCGCCTCAAATTGCGCAGGTGCTTGCAGCCCCCGGATCGAGATCGAGGCAGCGCCCGTCCAACCCGGACACAGGCAACCCGATCGTCGCGGCCAAGGTCGGCACGATGTCGACCGTTTCGACCGATAGCGGCTGTTCGAACCCGGTCATCCCCTTGCGCCAGAACAGGATCGGCACGCGGCGATCATAATCCCAGGGCGACCCGTGCGTTTCGACATAGCCCCCCGCGGGCGACACGATCGTCGTCACGCGCGGCTTGAGCAACACCACCATCTGCCCCGAGCGCCCCGGATAGAAGGACGCGCGCGCGCGCTCGAGCAGCGTCCATGTCTCGGGCGGAGTCTTCGCCATCGGCGTTGCCATGATCTCGGCGGCCGAATACGCCGCCGCGATCTGCGGCAGCGCACGGTAGCGGCGCAGCGCCTCGGCGAGCACCTTGGCCTGCGTCTTAGCCGGCAGCGTATCGTCGATATAGACGTCGCCCTCGGTGCCGAGCAGCACGCTGCCCTTGAGCCCCATGTCCCCGGCGATGACGGTGCCGACCTGCTTGGCCAGCACGTTCTCGTCCATATGCGCCTCCATCGGCATCGCGCGCTGCTGCTGGCGCTCGGTCGCATCGTGCGCGCCGTGATCCGCGGTCAGCACGACCTCGTAATCGACGCCGGTCTCATCCATTACGGCGAAGAAATCACCGAGCGTTTTGTCGAGCTGCGCCATCTGGATGCACATCTCCGACCCCTGCGTGCCATAGGTATGGCCGATGTAATCGGTCGCCGATGCGCCGATATCGATGATGTCGGTCTGCGGTCCCTTGCCCAGCTTCATGTCCTGCACCAGCGCGGCCGCCATCGCGAACACGGCTGCATCGGACGCCGGCGACACGCGGAAGCCCTTGGCGTCGCCCGCCTCGCGCTCGAACCGGCCCTGGCCGTACGTCTTGCCCGCGATCACGATCGGATGGTTCACCGCCGCGCAGTAGCCGGGCAGCGGCAGTGCCACCTGCGGCTTGGAGATCAGCGCGGCGACCGCATCGCGCGTGCGCTGCACCGCGGGCGGCACCGCGCGGCCGGCGTAGGAGACATAGGTCTTGCCGTCCCACCACCAGAGTTCGTCGACCTTGTGGCCGCCCATCATCACCGCCGCGCGATCCTTGCCCGCGACCGAGACCGAACGCGTCCGCGGATCGCGCGCCTTCATCATCTCGCCGAGCGTCGGCACCTTCAGGTGCATGTCGGACACGGTGTAGCTGTCGTGCGTGCTGCCGGTGACGCGCTCGTCCTCCGAGCAATAGACGACCTTATCGGGCCGCCCCGCGCGCTGGTCGACCCAGTTGTTGGCGATGATCCCGGTATGCGCGGGCCGCATGCCGGTCAGGATCGTCGAATGGCCGGGGCACGTCTCGGTCGCGGCGTGGCTCTGATAGCCGCTCGGGAATACCGCACCGTTCAGCAGCCGCGTGAAGCCGCCGGTATAATGATTGCGATATTGCTGGAACAGGTCCGCGGCGAACTGATCGACTGAAATCGCGACGATCAGCTTCGGCGGTGTCGTCGATGTCGCGGCGGGCGCAGCCGCTGGGGCCGGAGGCGCCGTCTGGGCGGAGGCCGAAGCGGCCGAAGTCAGCAGCAGCGCGGCGATAAGTGCTTTCACGAGCAGTCCTTTACCAAGCTGACGCCAGCGATCCGGCGCGTCGCTTTGAAGTGCAATACGACAAGGTCACCGCTATGGCTTTGCGCGATGAACGAAACAAGGATGGCCATGCGCAGTTTACGTTGCGTCCTGATGACGGTCTTGCTGGCCATGTGCGGCCTCGCGAGCGGCCCTGTGCTTGCGGAATCGCTCAACGGATCGAGCCAGCACCTGATGATGACACTGGTCGCCGAAAGCGATCACCCGAAGGCTGGTGCACCGCTGACGATCGCACTCGCGACCACGCCCGAAAAGGGCTGGCATGGCTATTGGCGCAACCCCGGCGATGCGGGCTTTCCGGCGACGTTCGACTGGACCTTGCCGGCGGGCGCGAAGGCGGGCGACGCCGAATGGCCGGTGCCGACGACGCTGCTGATCGCGGGGCTGATGAACTATGTCTACGAGGCGCCCTACGCGCCGCTCGTGACGATCCAGGTTCCAGCCGGGCTGGCGGCAGGCACCAAATTCCCGATCCGTCTGAAGACGGGCTACCTCGTCTGCTCGGCGACGATCTGCGTGCCCGAGGAAAAGGCGTTGTCGCTCGACCTGACGATCGGTGATGGCGCGCCGTCGCAGGCGGCAGCGTTCGCAGGCTGGCGGCAGGCGATCCCCAAGCCGCTCGACGCGGGTGCGACCTATGCGGCGAGCAACGGGACGATGCGCATCGCCATCCCGTTCCCTGCCAGCGCGAAGGCCGACAAGGCGTATTTCTTCCCCGTCACCACAGGTGCGATCGAGAATGGCGCCGCGCAGACGGTCACGCGCGATGGCGACCGGCTGACGATCAGCACGAAGGTCGCGGCGAACGCCAAGCTTGGCGGACCGATCGAAGGCGTGCTGCGGATCGGCGACGGCCAGGGCCTGAGCGTCAAGGCGACGTCCGGCGTGGTTGCCGAGGTTGCCGGGACCGACGCCGCGACCAGCGCGAATGGCGAAAGCCTCTGGCTGACCGCGCTGGTCGCGTTTGCGGGCGCGGTGCTCGGCGGACTGATCCTCAACATCATGCCGTGCGTCTTCCCGATCCTCAGCCTCAAGGCGCTCAGCCTCGCGCGCGGCGGTGCGAGCGAGAAGGACGCGCGCGGCGAGGCGCTGGCCTATACCGCAGGCGTCGTGCTGGTCTGCCTCGGGCTCGGCGCCGCGATCCTGGCGCTGCGTGCGGGCGGCTCGGCGGTCGGCTGGGCGTTCCAGTTGCAGCATCCCGCGGCCATCGTCGTGCTGCTGCTGTTGAGCGCGGCGATCGCGTTCAACCTCGCCGGACTGTTCGAGGTGCCGACGCCGCGCTTTGCTGGCGAAAGCGGTGCGAGCGGTGCGTTCGCGACGGGCGCGCTCGCGGCATTCATCGCCACGCCGTGCACCGGCCCGTTCATGGGCGCGGCGCTCGGTGCGGCGCTTGTCCTGCCATGGCCGGCGGCGCTCGCGGTGTTCGGCGGGCTCGGGATCGGGTTGTCGCTGCCGTTCCTCGCGATCGGGTTTATTCCGTCGTGGCGGCGTTGGTTGCCCAAGCCCGGCGTCTGGATGGAGACGTTCCGCCATATCCTGTCGGTGCCGATGTTCCTGACTGCGATTGCGCTCGGCTGGGTGCTGGGGCGGCAGACCGGCGTGGACACGCTGACGCTCGCGCTGATCGCGGTGCTGGCGGTGGGCGTGGTGCTCTGGATCGGCGGCACGCGCCAGCGCAAGGGCAAGGCGTTCGGCGTCGTCGCGCAGGCCCTATTGCTGGCGGTGTTCGTCGGCAGCGCGGTGCTGATCGCGCGCGCGCCGCCGGTGTCCGCCAAGGTCGCGACCTCGGGCGATGAGGCGTTCACCGAGGCGAGGCTCGCTTCGCTACGCGCCGAGAAGCGCCCGGTGTTCGTGTACTTCACTGCCGATTGGTGCCTGACGTGCAAGGTCAATGAGAAGGCGGCGATCGACACCGCCGGGGTGCGCGACGCGTTCGCGAAGAACAAAGTCGCCGCGCTCATCGGTGACTGGACCGATGGCAATCCGGTGATGGGCCGCTTCATCCAGGCGCATAACCGCGCGGGGGTGCCGCTGTACCTCTACTATGCGCCCGGTGCCGCTGAGCCGACCGTCCTGCCACAGGTCCTGACGCCGGCCCTGTTGGAAGGGCTGGGCGCCTGAGTCCGAGCGCTCCCTAATCTCGACTTTCGTCACGGTGAGGGCAATTGCAGGATGACGGACCGTAATCTAGCCTTGTGCGGCGCAGCATTGCGTTGCAGCATGGAACCGCAACGCTTGCTGGGGAATTGACCGTTTCGATGGGGAAACAAGCGTTCGACGAGATCATGGGCACGCCGGGCGATACGACCGCGCGACCCGAACTGGCGGCCCTCGGCACATGGATCGAGGAAACGCCCGATGCCGAGTTGCGTCGCCGGCAAGAGGCCGCGGAGACGACGTTCCGTCAGCTTGGTATCACCTTCGCCGTCTACGGCGAAAACGAAGCGGCCGAGCGGATAATCCCGTTTGACATCGTCCCGCGCGTATTCCTGCATGAAGAGTGGACACGGCTCTCCGAAGGGCTGGTTCAGCGCGTCGAAGCGATCAATGCGTTCCTCGATGATATTTACGGAGAGCGCCGTATCCTGAAGGAAGGGATTCTTCCCGAAGACCTTGTGCTCGGCAACGCGCAGTTCCGCCCCGAAATTGCCGGCATCCGCCCGCCGCACGGGGTATGGGCGCATATCTGCGGGATTGATCTGGTCCGCACAGGCCCGGACAATTTCTTCGTGCTCGAAGACAATGCCCGCACGCCGTCCGGCGTCAGCTATATGCTGGAGAACCGCGAGGCGATGCTGCGGCTGTGCCCCGAGCTGTTTCGCGAGTTCCGCGTGGCGGCCGTCGATAGCTATCCCGACCTGTTGCTCGAGACTATGAAATCGGTCGCGCCGCACGGTACCGGGGCGAATCCCACCTGCGTGCTGCTGACTCCTGGGCACTATAACTCGGCCTATTACGAGCACAGCTTCCTCGCCGATTCGATGGGAATCGAACTTGTCGAAGCCGCCGATCTTGTCGTGGACGACGATATCGTCTGGATGCGGACGATCGCGGGGCGGGTAAAGGTCGACGTGATCTATCGCCGGATCGACGACGATTATCTCGACCCGCTCGTGTTCCGGCCAGATTCCGCGCTGGGCGTCCCCGGGCTGATCGCGGCCTATGCGGCCGGCAACGTCGCGATCATGAACGCGCCGGGCAACGGCATCGCCGACGACAAGGCGATCTACAGCTACATGCCCGACATCGTGAAATTCTACTCGGGCGGCGAGTGCAAGCTGCGCAACGTCGAAACCTGGCGCTGCCGCGAGCCGCAGGCGCTGAAGTACGTGCTCGACAATCTCGAGGACGTCGTCGTGAAGCTTGTCGATGGTTCGGGTGGCTACGGGATGCTCGTCGGCCCGACTGCGTCGAAGCAGGAAATCGAGAATTTCCGGGCTGCGCTGATCGCCGAACCGCATCGCTACATCGCGCAGCCGACGCTCGCGCTTTCGACCGTACCGACGATGGCGGACGGCGGCCTCAGCCCGCGCCACGTCGATTTCCGTCCGTTCGTGCTGAGTGGGTCAAAGGGTGTTCAGGTCGTGCCGGGCGGACTTACGCGCGTCGCGCTCAAGGAGGGGTCGCTGGTGGTCAATTCCAGCCAAGGCGGCGGCACGAAGGACAGCTTCGTGCTGATGGCGGATCAAACGCAACGCATGAGGCCGGGCGGCATGACGCAAACGATGGGTGGTATGTCGCAGACGCTTGGCGCGATGCTGCCGCCGTCGGGAGCGGAGTCCTGATGCTCTCGCGTACCGCATCGTCGCTCTATTGGCTGGGCCGCTATTTCGAGCGCGCGGATTTTATCGCGCGGCTGGTCGAAGCCACCGTCCGCCTCGACGTGTTGTCCTCGCAACCCGCGGGCGAGGCGGCGTGGGCGTCTGCGCTCGCCGTTACCGAAACCGAGGAGCCGTTCGCGACGCTCGGCGGCAATCTCAGCCAGACCGAGGTCGTGCGTTTCCTGACGCTCGATTCGAGCCACCCCGGCTCGATCGTGCGCTGCGTCGACATGGCGCGCAACAATGCCAAGGCGGTCCGCACCGCGCTGACCCGCGAGGCGTGGACTGCGATCAACCGTGCGTGGCTGTTGTTCGAGAACCGGTCGACGCCGCGCAGCACGACCGAGCAGATGAACTTGGTCGAAGCTGTGAAGACCGAGACGCGCGGGTTCGAGGGCGCGATCCACCGGATGCTGCGCAACCAGACGACATGGTTCATCCGGCTCGGGCAGGCGGTTGAGCGCGCGGACAACACCGCGCGGCTGCTCGACGTGAAATACCACATACTGCTCCCTGAGGGGCAGAAGATCGGTGGTGCGATCGACCGCGATCAGTGGACGACGATCCTTCAGACCGTGTCTGCGGTGACTGCCTATCGCTGGCTCTATAGCGATGGTTTGCGGCCTGCCGACGTCATCGATCTGCTCATCGCCCGCGCCGAACTGCCACGCAGTCTGGCCGCCTCGGTCGAGGAGACTGTCGACGTGCTCAACCTGCTGGCGAAACGCACGGGCAATCACGGGGAGGCGGACAGGATGGCGCGAATGCGGGCAAGCCGGATGAGCAAGACGCGGTCGGGCGAGGTCATCGCCTCCGGCCTGCATCAGTATCTGCAGGCGTTCATCGCCGAGAACGCCTTGCTCCACGGCGCGATCGGCCGCCAGTTCAAGTTTCATTGATGCGGCTGTCGATCGATCATCACACGATCTACCGCTTCACCCAGCCGCAGGGCCGGCTGGTGCAGATGCTCCGGCTGACTCCGGAGAACACGCATGATCAGACGGTCGCGTCGTGGCGGATCGACGTCGATTGCGACGCGCGGTTGCGCCCCGGCCGCGATGGTTTCGGCAACGCGGTGACGATGCTCTACGCCGAAGGGCCGGTCGACGGGATCGAGATCACCGTGAAGGGCGAGGTGCTGACCAGTCACTCCGACGGCGTCCTGCACGGCGTCCACGAGACGTTGCCGCCCGCATTGTTCCTGCGGTCGACCGAGGCGACGGCGCATGACCCCGCAATCGCCGCGTTCGCGGCGGACGCGGTGGTCGGCGCGCGCGACCGTGTCGGCGCGCTGCACCGGCTCAACCGCGCGCTGCACGCGCGGTTCGTGTTCGATACCGGGCGGCCTGAGCCGGGGCTCACTGCCGGCGCGGCGTTTCGCAAGGACAGCGCCACGCCGCGCGACATGGCACAGATCTTCGCGGTCGCGGCGCGCTCGCTCGGCGCGCCGTCGCGCTATGTCTCGGGCTATCATCACAATGATTTCGAAGTGGTGCATCTGCCCACACCACATGGCTGGGCGGAGGCATATGTCGACGGGCTCGGCTGGGTCGGGTTCGATCCCTGCACGGGGATGTCGCCCGAAGAGCATTATGTTCGCGTCGCGATGGCGCTCGATGCCGCCGGCGCGGCGCCGGTGGCTGGTTCGCGGCTGGGCGAGGGCGGTGAAGAACTCGATGTCGACGTGGTGGTACAGCGCGAGGACTGAAGACTATTGCCCCGCAAAGGCGGGGATCCGCCATGTTCGCGCTAGAGAATGATCTCGATTAGGGAACCGCCGCAACAGCTGTGGTCTGCGTCACAAGGTCGGCATCCTCCAGCCGCCGCCATCCCGCCGGCCCAAGCACCTCGAGCGGCCGATAGCGCGTCTTGTACTCCATCCGCGGCGAACCCTTCACCCAATAGCCGAGGTACACATATGGCAGCCCCGCCTCGCGTGCGCGGGTCAAGTGGTCCATGATGATGAAGTTGCCAAACCCCGGTCGGCTGTCTTCGTCGGCCGCGAAGAAGCTGTAGACCATCGACAGCCCGTCCGCCTGGCGATCGGTCAGACATGCGCCGACCAACCGCCCGCGAGCGCTGCCGACCGAAGGCTCACGATATTCGACGATCACCGAATTGACCGGCGAATGCTCGATCATGTCGGCGTAATCGTCTTCGTCCATGCCCGCCATGCCGCCGCCGGGGTGGCGCGTCCCGAGATAGCGGCGGAGCAACTGGAACTGCTCGTCGGTCGCCCACGCCTTGCACGCGGTCACTTCGATATCGCCGTGACGCCTGAGCAATTTACGCTGCGTCGCATTGGGCGTGAACGCATTCGTCACCACGCGGACGGAGACGCACGCGGTACACCCGGCGCATGACGGTCGATAGGCG
Source organism: Sphingomonas sp. Leaf38 (assembly GCF_001421825.1). Lineage (NCBI taxonomy): Bacteria > Pseudomonadati > Pseudomonadota > Alphaproteobacteria > Sphingomonadales > Sphingomonadaceae > Sphingomonas > Sphingomonas sp. Leaf38. The sequence continues at coordinate 1,545,835 of NZ_LMLD01000011.1, forward strand.
ACCCCCTGGCTGCGACGAAACCCGATCCGCCCGAGCGCATCGTTGAGTTCGCTGGCATGCGGCCCGGTCAACTCGGTGAACACCTTGCGCTCCTGCCGGCCCGGCAGATACGGGCACGGCGACGGGCTGGTGACGAAGAAGCGCGGGAAACGAAAAGGCGCAGTCACCGAACCGGATGTCCTTCAGGAAAGCGCGAAAGATCGCGTTCCGCCGTATATGGTCGCGTCATGCAATCCTGAAAAGCGCGTTTACCACGATTATGGGTTAACACTCTAAATAGCGGGATCACCGTGATAATTATGCTAGCTCGACGGTCGATGTCTCGTACCCGCTGGCGCGCAATGCACCCACCAGCCGATCGAGATGCGCACGGTCGCGCGTTTCGCATTCGATGTCGGTGATCAGCCCCTTTGCCGGCAATGTCGTGAAGACGCGCTGGTGATAGATTTCAATGATGTTGACGCGTTCCTGATCGAAGATCCGCGCCACGTGGAACAGCGCACCGGGCTTGTCCTGCAACCGAATACGAAGCCGCGCGAGCCGACCCGAGCGCGCCAGATCGCGCAACAACACGTTGGCGAGCAGCCGCGTATCAATATTGCCGCCGCACAGCACGATACCGACGGTGCGCCCCGCGAACCGTCCGGGATGCGACAGCAAGGCGGCGAGGCCCGCGGCGCCGGCACCCTCGACGACGGTCTTTTCGATCTGGAGCAGCAGGCTGACCGATTCTTCCAGGCTGCGTTCGCTGACCAGCAGGATGTCGTCGACCAGTTCGGCAACAATCTTCGAGGTGATCGCGCCCGGTTCCTTGACCGCGATGCCCTCGGCCAGCGTATCGCCTGCGCAGGGCATATCGGTCCCGTTGATCCGGTTGAACATCGACGGGAACAGCTCGGCCTGCACGCCGACAACCTCGATCGGATGACCGCCAGGCTGCTGGCTCGCCACGCGCGCGACAGTCGACATGCCCGAGATAAGCCCCCCGCCGCCGATCGGGATGACCAGCGTGTCGATCTGCGGCACGTCCTCCAGCATCTCGACCGCCACGGTGCCCTGGCCGGCGATGACGCGCGGATCGTCGAACGGATGGACGAAGGTAAAGCCGCACTCGCCCTCGAGGATGCGGGCGTGCGCATAGGCCGCGTCGAACGTCTCGCCGTGGAGCACGACATTGGCCCCGTGGCCCTCGGTCTGCATCACCTTCACGGTCGGCGTATTGACCGGCATCACGATCGTCGCCGGGATGCCGAGCCGGTTGGCATGATAGGCGAGACCCTGCGCATGGTTGCCCGCGGACGCGGCGATCACGCCCTTTGCGCAGGCCTCCGGCGACAGCTGCAACAGCGTGTTGAGCGCGCCGCGCTCCTTGTACGCCGCGGTGAACTGAAGATTCTCGAACTTCAGATACACCGTCGCGCCGGTCATCTGGCTCAGCGTCTTGCTGATCAGCGTCGGCGTGCGGACGATCGAGGCGCGGATCCGGTCGTGCGCGACACGGACATCGTCGATCGAGACGGGGAGGGTGGGTGCCGCTACGGCAGCGTGGGTAGCCATGTCCGACCCGCTAGACCATCTGGCGCAAGGGGGGAACACCGCTTATGCGCGGGACCAATGGCAAAATCGGTTTTCGGCACAGCGCGCGTACAGCACACCTTGCGGGGGACGTCGTCGGCACGGGCCGCGCGTTCCCCGTGCGTATCGTGGGGCGCGAATGCCAAGGCTTTGGTATCGGGCGTAAAGTCCCGAGAACACTGCCGGCCGACCAGTGATCATGCGTGGAGAGTGACGAAGTGATGCGTTTTCTTGTATCTGCGGCGGTCGTCGCGCTCGCCACGTCCCCGGCCATGGCCGACGGCATCGTCGATAACGTCAACGGTATCACGGTCGCCGACGGCGGCCGGGTGATCCATTTCAAGGCGATCCTGATCGACAAGGACGGCCGGGTCACGCGACTTGTTCCCCCGGGCGAAGAGGCGCCGAAGCTCAGCCGCAAGGAACTGAAGAAAAACGCGGGCAAGCCGCTCTACGACTGGCATGTCGACATGAGTGGCAAGACCGTGCTGCCCGGATTCGTCGATGCGCACGGGCATGTGATCGAGATGGGCTTCGGCGCCTTGTCGCTCGATCTGTCGATGACCAAGTCGCTCGACGAGGCCAAGTCGCGCATCGCCGCCTACATCGCCGGCAATCCCGATCGCAAATGGGTGATCGGGCGCGGCTGGAACCAGGAGGCGTGGGGGCTGGGTCGTTTCCCGACCGCGGCGGATCTCGATTCGGTCTCGGGCGGGCACCCGATCTGGCTGTCGCGCGCCGATGGTCATGCCGGCTGGGCGAACCGCGAGGCGATGCGCGAGGCGGGGGTCACCGCGTCGACCGTTTCGCCGGCGGGCGGACGGATCGAGAAGACCGGCGGCGCGCCCGCAGGCGTGTTCATCGATGGCGCGCAGGCGTTGATCGAGAAGGTCGTGCCGCAGCCGCTGCCCAAGGAGCGCGATGCCGCGTTCCTGACCGCCCAGAGCATCCTGCTACGCTACGGCGTCACCGCGGTCGCCGATATGGGCACGACGCTCGACGACTGGCTCACCTATCGGCGGATGGCGGATATCGGCGGGCTTCGCGTCCGCATCATGAGCTATGCGCTGGGCGTCGAGACCGCGAGCCGGATCGGTGGCAAGGGGCCGACGCCCTGGCTCTATAACGATCGCCTGCGGATGGGGGGCGTGAAGCTCTATGCCGACGGTGCGCTCGGCTCGCGGGGCGCGTGGCTTCTCAAGCCCTATGCCGACGCACCCGGCCAGTCGGGTCTCGGCTTCCTCACCGACGACCAGCTCCAGAACCAGATGAGCCGGGCGGCGATGGATGGCTATCAGGTCGCGGTCCACGCGATCGGCGACAAGGCCAACCAGATGGTGCTCGACGCGATCCAGGTCGAGAGCGAGACCTATACCGGCGATCGGCGCTGGCGGATCGAGCATGCGCAGGTGGTCGATCCGACCGACCTGCCGCGATTCGGCAAATTCGGCACGATCGCGTCGATGCAGCCGACGCACGCGACCAGCGACCGGACGATGGCGGAGGCCAGGCTCGGCCCGAACCGGCTGGCAGGCGCCTATGCGTGGAAATCGATGCTGACCAATGGCGCCAAGCTCGCATTCGGCACCGACTTCCCGGTCGAAAAGCCCGATCCGTTCGCGACCTGGGCCGCGGCGTTCACGCGCGCGGATGCCGATGGCCAGCCACAGGGCGGGTGGCAACCGCAGGAAATCGTCACGCGCGAACAGGCGTGGTGGGCGATGACGGGGGCTGCGGCCTATGCCGGGTTTGCCGAGAAGCAGTTCGGCGCGCTTGCCCCCGGCCAGCGCGCGGATTTCATCATCGTCGACCGCGATCCGACGACCGCCTCGCCGACCGACCTGCGCGCGACAATGGTGCAGGAAACGTGGATCGGTGGCGAGAAGGTCTGGGTGCGCAAGTAACCGCGATCCCGCGGGGGGGTTACTGGCGCATCCGGATCAGGCCCTCCTGCGCGACGCTGGCGACGAGGCGGCCGTCTCTTGCGTAGATCTTGCCGCGGTTGAAGCCGCGCGCATGGCCCGACCACGGGCTGTCGCAGGCGTAGAGCAGCCAGTCGTCGGCGCGGAAATCCTCGTGCAGCCATAGCGAATGATCGAGGCTGGCGGTCTGCAGCCCCGGCGTAATCCAGTTCTTGCCGTGCGGCAGCAGCGCGGTGCCGAGCAGCGCCATGTCGGACGCGTATGCCAGGATCGCGCGGTGCATCGCCGGATCGTCGCCGATTGGCGCGCAGAGCCGGAACCAGTTGGCGTAGTGCGGATCCTGCGGCGCCGGATCGATCCAGCTGCGCGGGTTGACCGGACGGACCTCGATCGGCCGCCACCGCAGCATGTGCGCGCGAAACTTCTCGGGGATGCCGTCGATAGTCTCGAGCCGCAGGTCGCGGTCGGAGCGCAAGGTTTCGGGCGCGGGCACGTCGGGCATCGCGTGCTGATGGTGCAGGCCCTCTTCGGGCATCTGGAACGATGCCGCCATGTTGAGGATCGGCTGCCCCTTCTGCATCGCGATCACGCGCCGCGTCGCGAAGCTGCGGCCCTCGAAATCGCGGACGACGCGGAAGACGATGGGATAGTCCTCGTTGCCCGGCCGCATGAAATAGGCGTGCAGCGAGTGGGCGGCCTTGGGGACTTCGGTCGAGCGTTGCGCGGCTTGCAGCGCCTGCGCGATGACTTGGCCCCCGAACACGCGCCCGACGCCACCGGGCTGCCGCTTGCCGACATAGAGGTCGGTGTCGACCTCCTCGATCTCGAGCAGGTCGACGAGACCCTGGGCGAGCGCTTCGGGGGACGTATCGGTAGTATCCAAGCTCATCTGACCTCCATGTTCTCCCGCGAAGGCGGGAGGCCAGTCTGGGCCCCGCCTTCGCGGGGGCACAAGTTCTGGTCAATAGCCGGCAGCGAGCGCCAAACGATCGGCGTGGAAGTTGGCGTCGCCGAACATCTCGGCGAGCACCCGCGCGCGCTTCATGTAGAAGCCGATGTCATATTCGTCGGTCATCCCGATCCCGCCGTGCATCTGCACGCCCTCCTGGACACTGAGCGTGGTCGCCAGCGCGGTCATCGCCTTGGCCACCGACACCGCCTCGTCCGCGCGGTCGCTGCCCTGGTCGAGCAGTTGCTGCGCCTTGAGGACGGCGGCACGCGCGACCTCCATCTCCGAATAGAGATGCGCGGCGCGGTGCTGGAGCGCCTGGAAGCTGCCGATCAGCGTCCCGAACTGCTTGCGCTGCTTCATGTAGCCGACCGTCATATCCATCGCTCCGCCGCCGACGCCGAGCAGCTCGGCCGACGCGGCGGTACGCCCCGCGCGGAGCAGGCGATCGAGCGGCGTGCGGCCGGCATCGACTTCACCGATCACCGCATCCGCGTTGACCTCCACGCCGTCGAACTCGAGGCGCGCGGCAAGGCTGGCGTCGGCGAGGCGCTCGGCATGTGCGGACAGCCCGGCGGCGTCCTTCGGGACGGCGAACAGGGTGATGCCGTCTTTGTCGTCGTCCGATCCTGCGGTGCGGGCGGCGACGATGATCAGGTCGGCGGTGTGGCCGTGCGTGACGAACCTTTTCTCACCGGTCAGCCGGAACCCGTTGCCCGACCGTTCGGCCTTCATCGCGACGGTATCGCGGTGCTTGGCGCGCTCGTCGATCGCGAGCGCGGCGACGGTCTCGCCGGCGATGATCCCGGGGAACCAGCGTTCGGCTTGGCCCGTGCCCTTGAGCGCCTCGACCGCCGCGACCGCGGTGGAAAGGAACGGGGAAGGCGACAGGTTGCGCCCGATCTCCTCCAGCACCACGCCCGCCTCGACATGGCCGAGCCCGAGGCCGCCCTGATCCTCGCCGATCAGGATGCCGGTAAAGCCCATCTCCGCGAACTGCTTCCACAGGTCGCGCGAGAAGCCGGTTGTGTCGTCGGCGTCACGCAAAGCCCGCATATGGCTAACCGGCGCATGCTCCGCGACGAAATCGCGAATGGTGTCCTGCAGGGCGGTCTGGTCGTCGTCTAGATAGAGTGGCATTCTGGTTCCCCCGCGGAGGCGGGGGCCCAGGAGCCCCACGCGCAGCGTTCATGATTCTGGGCTCCCGCCTTCGCGGGAGAACGGTCAAAGGTCAGGCGGGCAGTTCGAGGATCCGCTTAGCGATGATGTTGAGCTGGATCTCGCTCGTTCCGCCCTCGATCGAGTTCGCCTTGGTGCGCAGCCATGACCGGGGGACAGCCCCGCCGCGCGATCGGTCGCTGTCCCATTCGAGCGCGTCCGAACCGCCCGCCGCCATCATCAGCTCGTACCGCGACTTGTTCAGCTCGGTGCCGTAATATTTCATCATGCTCGGCTGCGCTGGGTGCGCCTTGCCCGCCTTCAGTTCGTCGATGAACCGCTCGGACATCGCCCCGAACGCCTTCGCCCGCACCTCGAACACCGCGATCGACGCGCGCAGCAACGGATCCGCGAGCCGGCCGTTATGCCCGAGCCCGACGGTGGCGATCGCACCGTCGATCAGCGGATTGCCGCCGCCCGACGCCAGCCCCATGCCGGAAATCATCTCGCGCTCATGCCCGAGCAGATATTTCGCGACGTCCCAGCCCTTGTTCTCCTCGTAGACCCGGTTGATCTTGGGCACCTCGACATTGTCGAAGAACGTCTCGCAGAACGGCGAATTGCCGCTGATCAGCAGGATCGGCTTGGTCGACACGCCGGGCGAGGCCATGTCGAACAGCACGAAGCTGATTCCGCCCTGCTTGCTCGTCTTGTCGGTGCGGACGAGACAGAAGATCCAGTCGGCCTTGTCGGCGTAGGAGGTCCACACCTTCTGCCCGTTGACGAGATAATGGTCGCCCTTGTCCTCTGCCGATGTCGCGAGCCCGGCGAGGTCGGAGCCCGCATTCGGCTCGGAATAGCCCTGGCACCAGCGGATCTCGCCGCGCGCGATCTTGGTCAGGTGATCGAGCTTCTGCTCCTCGGTGCCATATTTCAGCAGCGCCGGCCCGAGCATCGAGATACCGAACGAGTTGAGCGGGTTGCGCGCCTTTATTGCCGCCATCTCTTCGCGCAAAATCTTGGTCTCGGCCGGCGACAGCCCGCCGCCGCCATAGGCCTTGGGCCAGTCAGGGACGGTCCAGCCCTTGGCGGCCATCTTGTCGAGCCACTCCTTTTGCGCCGGGCTCGACGGCTTGAACTGGCGCCCGCCCCAGCAGACATCGTCCTCCGAGCGCACAGGTTTGCGCATCTCGGGCGGGCAGTTTTCCGCGAGCCAGGCGCGGGTTTCGGACCGGAAAGTGTCGAGGTTGGACATCGGATCAGCTCCTGCTTAATCGGTGGGCGAGCGCGGCGACGGCGATCGCGTCGTGGTCGCGGTAACGGTTGGTGATGACCTGCACGCCGATCGGCAGGCCGCGCGGGTCGATCCCGACGGGCACGCTGGTCGCGGGCAGATTGGGGAAGGTGGCGAGACCCGCCCAGGCGAACTGGACGCCGAACGGGGTGTCCTCGCCGTCGATCGACAGCGTGCGTCGCGCGACATTGCGCTCGGCGATGTGCGCGAAGGCGCTCACGCCGCTGGCGGGCGCGATCACCGCGTCGAACTCTTCGAACAGCGCGCCCCATGCGCGCTGCAGCCGCGCCTGCGAATCGAGCAGGTCGAACCAGTGCGACAGCGTCGCGACCTTGCCGTCACGCGCCGGGCCGCCGCGCGTCATCGCGATGCCGAGCATCCGCATGTAATCCGCATGCTGCGCCGCCAGGTCGATCGCCGGCGCGGCGTGCGACACGATGGCAGCTGCGCGGCCCAGCACCTCCCCGACATGCTCGATCGCCGACACAATCGACGAATCCACGCGCGCCGCGGGATGCGCGGTCAGCAGCAGGATCCGCGGCCGGGCGAGGTCGACGCTCGGGCGGGGCAGCGGGAGGTCGGCAAGGATGTCGAGCGCGACGGCCAGATCCTCGGAATCGCGCGCGAGCGGGCCGATCACGCCCAGGACGGCGCTTGCCCCGTCGGTGCCGGGAACGCGGTGGCCGATGTCGGACAGCACGCCATAGGTCGGCTTGTGCCCCCAGACACCACAGAACGCGGCGGGTACGCGGATCGAGCCGCCGATATCGGAGCCGAGTTCGAGCGGCACCATGCCCGAGGCGAGCGCAGCCGCGCCGCCGCCCGACGATCCGCCGGGGGTGAGGGTGGTGTCGAGCGGATGGTTGGTGCGGCCATAGATCTGATTGTCGGTTTGCCAGTCGCTCAACCGCACTGGCACGTTGGTCTTGCCCAGGATCACCGCGCCCGCCGCTTTCAGCCGGGCGACCGCCACCGCATCCCGGTCGACGATGTTGTCGCGGTGGACCCCGACGCCCCAGCTGGTCGGCAGGCCGGCGACGTCGAACGATTCCTTCACGGTCATCGGCACGCCGAACAGCGGGCGTTCGTCCGGACCTTCCGCGTCGAGCGCGCGTGCGGCCTCCCGCGCCCGGGCGAAATCGCGGACGACGACGGCGTTGATCGCACCGTCGCGCGCCTCGATCCGCGCGATTGCCGCATCGCACTCGGCGAGCGCGGTCGTCTCACCCGCACGGATCGCCGCCGCGGTCTGGAGCGCGGAGCGGCCCATCAGCGTGGGATCGCCCGGACGAGGCGGCGGCGCGCGATCACTTCAGGCGACCACCCGAGCTCGCTGCGTCCTTCAGCGACTTCGCCACCGGGAAGCCGTATTTCTCGAGCCCCGCGACGACCTTCGCCAGCCCCTCGGACTGCGCCCAGAACATCGGGCCGCCGCGATAGACCGGCCAGCCATATCCGTAGATCCAGACCACATCGACGTCGGACGCGCGCTGGGCCTTGCCCTCCTCGAGGATCAGCGCGCCCTCGTTGACCATCGTGTAGAGCGTGCGGACGACGATCTCCTCGTCGCTGATCTCGCGCGGGGTGACGCCCGACTTGGCGCGGAAATCGTCGATGATTTCCGTCACGCGGGGGGAATTCGACGGCGTGCGCTTCTCGTCATAATCGTAGAAGCCCGCCTTGGTCTTCTGCCCCCAGCGGTTTTCGGCAGCGAGTGCGTCGCGAATGTTCTCGATCCGGCTCGGGTCGCGGTGCCATCCGATGTCGACGCCGGCGAGGTCGCTCATCTGGAACGGGCCCATCGGCATGCCGAACGCGACGTGGACCTTGTCGATCTGCTCGGGGCTCGCGCCTTCGAGCAACAGTTTGGTCGCCTCGACCTGGCGCGGCATGAGCATGCGGTTGCCGATGAAGCCGTAGGTGACGCCCGCGACGACCGCGACCTTCTTGATCTTCTTGGCGAGCGCCATGACCGTCGCGAGCACGTCGTCCGCGGTCTTGTCGCCGCGCACCACTTCGAGCAATTTCATCACGTTGGCGGGCGAGAAGAAGTGCATCCCGACGACGTCCTCGGGACGCTTCGTGCAGGCCGCGATCGCGTCGATGTCGAGATAGGAGGTGTTCGAGGCGAGGATTGCGCCGGGCTTGGCGATCGCGTCGAGCTTGGTGAAGATGTCCTTCTTCACCTCCATCGTCTCATACACCGCCTCGATGATCAGGTCGCACTCGGCGAGATCGGCGAAGTCGAGCGTCGGCTTCAGGGCGCCCATCGCCTGTTCGACCTGTTCGGGCTTCATCCGGCCCTTGGCGGCGGTCGCCTCGTAATTCTTGCGGACGACACCGGTGCCGCGATCGAGCGCGTCCTGCTGCATCTCGACGATCGTGACGGGGATGCCCGCGGACAGGAAGTTCATCGAGATGCCGCCGCCCATCGTGCCCGCGCCGATCACGCCGACGCGCTTGATCTCGCGTAGTTTGGTGTCGGCGGGGACGTCGTCGATCTTGGCGGCCTGGCGTTCGGCGAAGAAGATGTGGCGTTGCGCGGCGGACTGGACGCCCATCATCAGCGCCATGAACTGTTCGCGTTCGAACGCGATACCCTCGGCGAAGCTGGAGCCGTCCGCGGCCTTCTCGACGCAGGCGATGTTGGCGGCGGGCGCGTCGAAGTTGCGGAAGCGGCGCGCGTTTTCCGTCTTGAACGCGGCGACCGCGTCGGGATCGGCCTGCGCGGTCTTTTCGGACGCGCGGGGCAGGGGACGCTTGGTCGCGATCTCGCGCGCGAACGCAATGGCGTCGGCTGCAAGCGAGTCCTCGCCGACGATCTTGTCGATCAGGCCGGCGTCGAGCGCCTTCTTCGCCGAGATCGGATCGCCCTTCGCGGTCATCTCGAGCGCGAGCCTCACGCCGGCGATGCGCGGGATACGCTGCGTGCCGCCGGCGCCGGGGAGCAGGCCGAGCTTCACCTCGGGCGTGCCGATCTTGGCCGAGGGGACGGCGACGCGGTAATGGCAGCCGAGCGTGACCTCGCACCCGCCGCCAAGCGCGGTGCCGTGGATCGCGGCGACGACCGGCTTCGACGAGGCCTCGATCATGTCGACGACGGTCGGAAGGCCGGGCTCGATCATCGGCTTGCCGAATTCGGTGATGTCGGCGCCGGCGAAGAAGGTGCGGCCGTCGCAGCGGATGACCATCGCGGTGATGCTGTCGTCGCCGACGCCTTCGTTGATCGCCGCTTCGAGACCCTGGCGGACCGCGGCGCCGAGCGCGTTTACCGGCGGGTTGTTCGAGATGATCACGAGGACGTCGTCATGGCGTTCGGTGCGGATCGGGCTGGTCATCATTCTCTCCTGGTGCTGGCCCCGTCATCCCGGCGAACGCCGGGACCCAGAGCCAAAATCGGTGTGCGTGCGGCCCTGGGTCCCGGCGTTCGCCGGGATGACGGCCGTGTCTGGATCAGGTCATCGCGGCGTAGATCATCGTCTTCAGCTCGCGGCGGATCGGATAGAGGCTGCTGGGCGAGAGCTGCGTCATGAACACCATCGAGACGCGCTCGATCGGGTCGACGAAGAACGCGGTCGAGAACATCCCGCCCCAATAATATTCGCCCTGCGACCCCGGCACCATCGTCTTGGCGACGTCGTCGGTGATCGCGAAGCCGAGACCGAACCCGGTGCCCGCGTTCGATGCCTCGCTGAACAGCGACTTCGACATCGTCGCGAGATCGGATTTTCCGGGCAGGTGGTTCTGCGTCATCAGGGCGAGCGTCTTGCGCCCGAGGATTCGCGCGCCGTCGAGTTCGCCGCCGTTCAGCAGCATGGTGTTGAACCGGTGGTAATCGAGCGCGGTCGACACGAGTCCGCCGCCGCCGGAGACGAGCTTCGGCATCCGGCTCCACCCGCTGTCCGCGCCGCGATCGTACATCACGCGGCCCTTGCCGGGCACAAGCGTGTAGCAATCCGTAAGGCGGTCGATCTTGCCCTTGGGGACCTGGAAAAACGTGTCCTTCATCTTGAGCGGTGCGAAGATGCGCGTCTTGAAGAACTGGTCGAGCGGCAGCCCCGACACGCGCTGTACGACCGCGCCGAGTACGTCGGTCGCGACCGAATAATTCCAGGCGGTGCCCGGCGAGAATTCGAGCGGGATCTGCGCCAGCGCGGCGACGAAGCCGTCGAGATCATGGCCGCCATGCCAGTTCTCGATCTTGGCTTCGCGATAGGCGGCGTCGATGTTCGAACGATTCTGGAAGCTGTAGGTGAGCCCGGCGGTGTGGCGGAGAAGGTCGATCATCCGCATCGGCTCGGCGGTCGGCTTGGTCACGAACGGCGCGCCCCCCGCGCCACTACCGCCGCCGCCGTCATAGACGCCGATATCCTTGAATTCGGGCAACACGTGATGGACCGGCGTATCGACCGCGACGAGGCCTTGCTCGACGAGCATCATGAAGGCGACCGAGGTGATCGGCTTGGTCATCGACGCGATCCGGAACAGCGATCCTTCATCGACCGTCTTGCCGTCTTCGCGGGCGGCGCCGGCATGCGAGAAATGCACCACCTCGCCGTCGCGCGCGATCAGCAGCTGTGCGTTGGGGAGCTTGCCCGAATCGAGATAGCGGGTCTGGAGCAACGCATCGATCGCGGCCAGGCGGCTCGCGTCGAAGCCATGGGCCGAGGGCTTGGCGATTTTCATGTTTCGATCGTCCCCGTCACGGCCCGCTCCATACCCCTAGTTCGAACTTAATGCCTCTATTGCCTTGAGCGAAGCAGGAATCAACTATAACCTGTCTTCGAACAGGCGATAAGCCAAACCCGAAATTCAACTCTGGAGTCAACCGGTCTTGGCAAGCGAACCGATCATCGCACGCGATTCCTCCTGGCCGGCGATGTCACTCGCCGATGCCGAGCGACTGCTGACCGCACCCGGCGCGAAGTTCGAGATGGCGACACTGGCGATCGACGGCATCGAGACGCGAATCTGGAAGAACGCGCCGCCGTCTCTGCGCTGGCTCGCCGAGGCGGCGCGGGCGCATGGCGAGCGGGTGTTCACGGCCTATGAGGACGAGCGCGTCACGTACGAGGCGAATTTTCGCGCGATCGCGGTGCTGGCGCACCGGTTGCGCGACATCGGGATCGGCGCTGGCGACCGCGTCGCGCTGGCGATGCGCAATCTGCCCGAATGGCCGGTGGCGTTCTTTGCCGGGGCGAGCATCGGCGCGATCATGGTACCGCTCAATGCGTGGTGGACCGGCGCGGAGATGGAATACGGCCTCGCCGATTCGGGCGCGCGCGTACTCATTACCGATGACGAGCGGCATCACCGGTTGGAGGGGGCGTATGCGACTCTGCCCGCGCTGGAGTATGTGTTCGTCGCGCGTGCGGCGGAACCGCTGACGGGAATCGTGACGCGGCTGGAGGACGTGATCGGCACGCCGCACGACTGGGCGGCGTTGCCCGATATCGGCCTGCCCGAGGCGACGATCGCACCCGACGACGATGCGACGATCTTCTACACCAGCGGCACCACCGGCGCCCCCAAGGGCGCGCTGGGCACACATCGCAACATGATGTCGAACATCCTGTCGGGTGGCTATTCGTCGGCGCGGTCGTTCCTGCGGCGTGGCGAGGCGCCCGCGGAGCCGACGCCGCGCGTGACGCTGACGGTGATCCCGCTGTTCCACGTCACCGCGTGCTCGGCGGGGATGATGGGGGTGATCGCGACGGGCAGCACGATGATCTTCATGCGCAAATGGGACACGATCCGCGCGATGGAGATCATCGAGCGCGAGAAGGTGAACATCACCGGCGGCGTGCCGACGATCGCCTGGCAGCTGCTCGAACATCCCGATCGCGACAAATACGACCTCTCGTCGCTCGAATCGATCGCTTATGGCGGCGCGCCCGCGGCACCCGAACTGGTGAAGCGCATCCATGCCGAGTTCGGCGCGATGCCCGGCAATGGCTGGGGCATGACCGAGACGATGGCGACCGTCACGCATCACGGCGCCGAGGAATATCTCAACCGCCCGACCAGCGCGGGGCCACCGGTCGCGGTTGCCGACCTGAAGATCGTCGCGGACGACGGCGTGACCGAGCTGCCGGTGGGCGAGATCGGCGAACTCTGGGCGCGCGGGCCGATGATCGTGAAGGGGTATTGGAACAAGCCCGAGGCGACCGCAGCGACGTTCGTCGAAGGCTGGGTGCGCACCGGCGATCTCGCGCGGCTGGACGAGGAAGGGTTCTGCTACATCGTCGACCGCGCCAAGGACATGATCATCCGCGGCGGCGAGAACATCTATTCGAGCGAGGTTGAGAACGTCCTCTACGCACACCCCGCGGTGACCGATGCGGCGCTGATCGGCATTCCGCACCGGATCCTGGGCGAGGAGCCCGCGGCGGTGGTGCATCTCGCGCCGGGCGCCGTGACGACCGAGGCGGAGTTGCAGGGCTGGGTGCGGCAGCATCTGGCGGCGTTCAAGACGCCGGTCGCGGTGCGGTTCGTGCACGAGACGCTGCCGAGGAACGCGAACGGCAAGATCCTGAAGAAGGACCTGCAGGGGCTGTTCGCTGATCGGGTCGCGTGACGGCTTAGGAAATCCGGAAGAACGTCGTCATCCGGAAGGAAATCAGGGCGATGGGTTGAGGGGGCCTGTTCCTTGCCAGCCTTCGCACGCGCGTTTCGACGAATTCGATCCGCCGCGCGCCTGATGCTTGTCAGCACCGCCCGATTACGGGATGGGGGTGACAAAGGAATTATCATGACGGACGAGGGCCTTCGCCACGAAACGAACCAGCCAGACGGCGGGGGCGGCGCCGTTGCGGAAGGCCCGCCGGCCGAAAGTGCGTTCGGACTGCCGATCGCGGTCGGGGTCGAGGATGCGATGCGAATCGCGCAGCGGCGCGATCGCCTGCTCGCGGCGCTCACGCTGACCGCCGGTGTCGGCCTCATCCTCGCCATGCCGTTCGCGCTGAAATCGGGGGCGGAGTTCTTCCTGCCGCTCACGATCGCGCTCGTGATCTCGGTCGCGCTCGTGCCCGTGCTGGAATGGCTCGAGCGTCGCCACGTGCCGTCGCCGCTTGCCGCGATCCTGTGCATCCTCGTCTTCCTGATCGCCGCGAATATCGCGATCGCCGCGATCCTCGTGCCTGCGACCGATTTCTTCCGGCTGCTGCCGACCCGGCTCGACCGGATCCAGAGCAACCTTGCGCCGCTGCTCGATCTGTATTCGAGCCTCGAGAAATATGTGAACAAGACGCTGCGGCAGGTCGCATCGACGCCGATCAAGCAGCCGGCCACCGCGGGCGTCGCCGCACCAGGCTCGATCCTCGAACTCGCCGCGACGTCCGCGCCTGCGGTCATCGTGCAGTTCCTGTTCGGCGTCCTGATCGTGTTCTTCTTCCTGTCCGGCTGGACGCGGATGCGGCGGCAGACGATCACCGGGCGGACCAGCTTCGACGGCGCGATGGCGACCGCGCGCGTGATCCAGGACATCGTCGACGACGTGTCGGCCTATCTGGGCACGATCACGGTGATCAACATCCTGCTCGGGATCGTTACGGGCGCCGCGCTGTGGTTCATCGGCATGCCCTATCCCGCGATGTGGGGTGGGATCGTCGCGCTGCTCAACTATATTCCGTATTTCGGGCCGGTGATCGGCGCGTTCCTGCTCGCGCTCGGCGGGTTGATGACGTTTTCGGACATCTGGATGGCGTTGCTGCCGCCCGCGCTGATGTACGGGCTGCATCTGATCGAGGCGAACGCGATCACGCCGTTCGTCGTCGGGCACCGGCTGACGATCAGCCCGCTGCTGATCCTGATCTCGCTGAGCTTCTGGGGATGGGTGTGGGGCACGTCGGGCGCGCTGCTGGCGGTTCCGCTGCTCATCATCCTCCAGACGGTCATCAAGGCGGCTGGCAAGCCCGATATCGCCGGCTTCCTGTTCGAGCACGGGACGCTTGTGCAGCCCAAGGCGGGGCGAAATCGTCGGCGTGGCGACCCGCCCGAGGCACAACGTGAAACAGGTGGCTGAAATGGGGGTTGACGGTATCCGAACCCTCGCCTAGTTGCCGCCTCCACGCTGTTTCAGCGGGTGTAGCTCAGTTGGTTAGAGCGCCGGCCTGTCACGCCGGAGGTCGCGGGTTCGAGTCC
>NZ_LMLD01000011.1:1560942-1561090 GCF_001421825.1 Sphingomonas sp. Leaf38
TCGTTTCGGTGGTTCGAGAGAGTGTTGAGGTTTTGACGAGCCTGCCGCAGGGTCCCTTGGGATACCGTGGTTCGTTATTGGGAATGCGGGTGTAGCTCAGTTGGTTAGAGCGCCGGCCTGTCACGCCGGAGGTCGCGGGTTCGAGTCC
>NZ_LMLD01000011.1:1561159-1590487 GCF_001421825.1 Sphingomonas sp. Leaf38
CCCTTGATGGGGTGGCCGAGACCCTTCCAGATTTTTGAGTGCTGCGAGCATTCCTCCCACATACCGTTCGTGCTGAGTAGAGGCCGAGTAGCTCCGTCAGGAGCGTATCGACGCACCGTAGCCGCGCGCCAACCTGTCCTTCGATACGCCCTCTCGATACGCCGCCTGCGGCGACTACTCGACGGCTACTCAGGACGAACGGAAGCGGACTTTACCGCCCGAGCTCCATCCACCGCAGTACCGGTTTCAACGGCGCGATCCAGATCAGCCCGGCGAACAGATAGAACACCAGCTGCGCCAACCAGTGCCAGCTGCCGACAATGGTCGACAGACTCACGATCGCCACGCACCACACCAGGATCAGGAGCAGGATGCCGAGCATCCCGACGGGTTTGCGCCAGGTGGGCGTCATAGCGTGATCCATTCGCGTTCGGTGGCGATGGCGTGGAGCGGGACGTCCCACGCATCGGGCGTCAGCATCTCGACCTCCTGAACCGACAACGCAACCCCGACGCGCCACGCATCGGGGTGGGCGAGGAAGGCGCGGTCGTAATAGCCGGCGCCCTGGCCGATTCGGTTGCCGCTGCGATCAAAGCCGACAAGCGGGGTCAGGATGATGTCGGGCGCCAGTTCGGCGGCGTCCTCGGCGGGCTGGTGGAGGCCGAACGGGCCGGCGATCAGCGCGGCCTCGGTTTCCCATGCCAGAAATCGCATTGGCAGCGACCGACGCACCACATGCGGCAGCGCGATGACGCAGCCGGCGTCCACCGCGGCGCGCGCGAACGGCGACGGATCGGCCTCACCGCCGAACGGGACATAGGAGGCGACGGTCATGCCCGGCTTCAGCCGCGCCAGGAACGCCGACGGCACGGGAAGCGCGACTGGCGCATGCGCATCGCGCGCGGCGCGAAGCGAGGCTCTGAGCACGCTCTTGTCGGTCATGCGTGCGAGCCATCGAAACAGGGTGGTGTGGCGGGCCCACCATGGCCGTGTGCCGGGTTATCCACTGACGCACGGTACGTCAGGTGGGGACCATGTGCTTCGGACCAGGATCCTAACAGGGACAGCCCCCTATGGATGATGAATAGCCTCAGGGATAATAAAGGCTCGTACCGGGCAGAACCCGCCACCGCCAATCTAGGCGCTCGGGGGGCTTAGCTCAAGGGCCTCCGCAAGGTCTTCGAGACGATCGGCGATCCGCGTCAACGCGATCTCGCTGACCGCCGAGCCCTCGGGCGGGCGATGCGCGGCTTCGTCGAGCTCGTCGGCGAGCATCAGCGCGACGAACAGCATCGCGCGTTCGGCGCTGAGGCCGCCCGCCGCACGATCCGCGATCGACCAACGTTCGTCGAGCATCGCGCCGAGCATGCGGACGCGAGATTCCTCACCATCGCGGCAGGCGACCGCATGCGGGCGGCCGCCGATATCTAGCATGACCTGTGCCATTAGTTCGGGCTCCCGCGCGTGATGACGTCGTCGAGCGCGGCGACGGCTTCGGCCATCCGCGCCTTGAGGGCCGCATGGCGCTTGGCGAGCGCGTCGCCGCTGCGCGTGCGGGCGTTGATCGCGGCTTCGATCCGGATGATCGCGGCGTCGATCCGGTCGACTGCCGCCGTATCCGCTATCGTCTCTGGTGGCATGTCTGGCGTCATCTCTGGCGTCGGGGCGGACGCCCGATCCGATATCGTGTCTGGAGTATCTGGCATGCGATCGAGATAGCATGGCCGGGGTGTGCGACAAGCCGGTTTCGCCGGGTCAATCCGCGATCCACGGTGTTGACAGGGCGCCCCACCGCCCCGCAAAGGCATCGCGCCCGGAACGGACTCATGGGCGCTAGCGGAGATAGAGCAATGACGGTCAAGGTTGCGATCAACGGTTTCGGGCGCATCGGCCGTCTCGTCGCCCGCGCGGTACTCGAACAGTCGAACGGCGCACTCGAACTCGTCGCGATCAACGATCTCGGCGATGCGGAGTCGAACGCCTGGCTGTTCAAGCGCGACAGCGTCCACGGCAAATATCCGGGCGAGGTCTCGGCCGAGGGCAACGAGCTGGTCGTCGACGGCAAGCGCATCCGCGTCACCGCCGAGCGCGATCCCGCCAATCTGCCGCATGCCGAGCTGGGCGTCGACATCGTCCTCGAATGCACCGGCTTCTTCACCGACAAGGCGAGCTGCCAGAAGCATCTCGATGCGGGCGCGAAGAAGGTGCTGATCTCGGCGCCGGGCAAGGGCGTCGACCTGACCGTCGTCTACGGCGTCAACCACGACAAGCTGACCGCCGAGCACTCGATCGTCTCGAACGCTTCGTGCACCACCAACTGCCTCGCGCCCGTCGCCAAGGTGCTCAACGATGCGATCGGCATCGAGCGCGGGCTGATGACGACGATCCACGCATATACCAACGACCAGAAGATCCTCGACCAGATCCACCCGGACCTGCGTCGCGCGCGCGCTGCGGCGATGTCGATGATCCCGACCACGACGGGGGCCGCGCGCGCCGTCGCCGAAGTGCTGCCCGAACTGAAGGGCAAGCTCGACGGCTCGGCGATCCGCGTGCCCGTGCCGGACGTCTCGCTGATCGACCTGACCTTCACGCCGTCGCGCGACACGACGCGCGAAGAGGTGAATGCGGTGCTCAAGGCGGCGTCCGAGAGCGGCCCGCTGGTCGGCGTGCTCGACTGGTCGGACGAGCCGCTCGTCTCGATCGATCTCCAGCATACCCCGGCCTCGTCGACGATCGACAGCCTGGAGACCGCGGTGATCGACGGCAAGCTTGTCCGTGTCGTCAGCTGGTACGACAACGAATGGGGCTTCTCGAACCGCATGGTCGACACGGCCACCGCGATGGCGAAGTTCATCTGAGGCTGCGATCCATGCACCCCCTCTTCCGTTTGCTTCGAGCGCAATCGAGAAGCCGCCTCCTGTGACAGATGGTGTCTCGACTGCGCTCGACACGAACGGGGAGGGAGCGGTGGCCTCTACCTTGAAGCAAGCAGGCAGGATCGCCGGCATCGCGCGGCACGCGCGCGCGAAAGCTCCGATGGAGGTCATCGACACGGTCGAGATCACCATCGAGGCCGGCCTGCACGGTGACTTTCGCGGCTATGTACGGCCCGGCGGCAAGGGGCGGCGCCAGGTGACACTGCTCGAACGCGCCGACTGGGACGCCGCGATGGCCGAGGTCGGCTGCGACATTCCCTGGTACGAACGCCGCGCGAACCTCCTCGTCGACGGCTTCGATCTTCCCCAAATACCCGGCACGCAGCTCCGCATCGGCGCGGACGTCGTGCTGGAAGTGACGCGCCACACCGATCCATGCGAACGGATGGAGGCCCTGGCGCCAGGATTGTTCGCCGCGCTCACGCCCGACTGGCGGGGCGGGGCCTGTACCCGCGTTTTGATGGGCGGCAGAATCGCCGTCGGTGATGAGATCAGGATCGAAGAACCATGAGCAAGCCATTCAAGACGCTCGATGATATGGGCGAAATCCAGGGCAAGCGCGTGCTCGTCCGCGAAGACCTCAACGTGCCGATGGCAGAGGGCCGCGTTACCGATGACACCCGCCTGCGTGCGACCGTCGCGACCGTCTGCGAACTTGCGGACAAGGGCGCGATCGTCCTCGTCCTCGCGCATTTCGGCCGTCCCAAGGGCAAGCCGAGCCCTGACTTCTCGCTGTCGCAGGTCGTGAAGCCATATAGCGAAGTGCTGGGTCGCGAAGTGCGCTACATCGATTGGGAAGGCGCGGAGGATTCGGTCGCGACGCTGGAGCCCGGCGATATCGCGGTGCTCGAGAACACCCGCTTCTTCGGCGGCGAAGAGACCAACGATCCGGCGGTCGTCGCGCGCTTTGCGAGCCTGGGCGATCTGTACGTCAACGACGCCTTCTCCGCCGCGCACCGTGCGCATGCCTCGACCGAGGGGCTTGCGGATGTCCTTCCCGCTTTTGCTGGCCGCGCGATGGAGGCCGAACTCGATGCGCTCCAGAAGGCGTTGGGGGCTCCCGAGCATCCGGTTGCCGCCGTCGTCGGTGGTGCGAAGGTGTCCTCGAAGCTCGACGTACTGCGGCATCTGGTGACGCGCGTCGATCACCTGATCATTGGCGGCGGCATGGCCAACACCTTCCTCGCCGCGCGCGGTGTCGATGTCGGCAAAAGCCTGTGCGAGCATGACCTTGCCGCCACATGCGAGCAGATCATGGAAGCCGCGGACAAGGCGAACTGCACCGTCCACCTGCCGTACGACGTCGTCGTCGCCATGGAGTTCAAGCCGAACCCCGCGACGCGCACCGTCAACGTGCATGAGGTTGCGGCGGACGAGATGATCCTCGATCTCGGACCGGCAGCGGTCGAGTCGCTCGGCGACGTGCTCAAGAATTGCCGGACGTTGGTGTGGAACGGACCGCTCGGCGCGTTCGAGACGCCGCCGTTTGACACTGCGACCGTCACGCTCGCGCGCACCGCGGCGGCGCTGACCGAGGGCGGTTCGCTCGTCTCGGTCGCAGGCGGCGGCGATACGGTCGCCGCGCTCAACCAGGCTGGCGTCGCGGCGGCGTTCACCTTCGTGTCGACCGCGGGTGGCGCGTTCCTGGAATGGATGGAAGGCAAGGACCTGCCCGGGGTCGCCGCGCTGACGCGCTAAGGGGCGGGGTCGCGCAGCAGCGGGACCAGCAGGCCGTTGAGGTCGTCCAGGTCGAACGCGCCGGGTTTCGCATAGCGAACGACCCCGGCGCGATCGATGATATAGTTGGTCGGCAGCGCGCCCATCGCCGCGAACGGCCCCTTGATCCGGCGCGCGAACGGGATCGCCATCGCGGCGAACAGCGACTTCAGCTTGTACACGGGCAGCGAATCCTCCGTCGCGACTGCGAAGACCTGCAGGCCCTTGTCCTTGCGGAGCCGGTAATAGGTATCGAGCAGGGGGAGTTCGGTCTTGCACGGTGCGCACCACGTCGCCCAGAAATTGAGCACCACGACCTGCCCGCGAAGGTCGCTACCCCGGACCTTGCTGCCGTCGATCAGCGTCAGTTCGAAGTCGGGCGCGCGCTCGCCGACCTTTACCGCGGCCGGTGCGGCGGACGCCGCCATCAGAACCGCGCACGCCATGATCCCGGGCAAGACTAGCATCGCCCCTGTCCCCTTTCGGCCAGTCTCGACGTTGGACGAGCGTTGGTCAATTGCGCGGCCAAACGAGCGGGCAGGGGATTGATCCCGGCTGCCACTCCGCCTATGTTTAACATGTTAAACGGAGACTCGGATGCTCGGCGTCAGGCTCGATAGCGAACTCGAAGAGCGACTCGCAGCGGTTGCGCGCACCCAGGGGCGCAGCAAGAGCGATATCGCACGTGAAGCCGTGCGGCGCTATGTCGAACGCCACGACGAGGCTTTTCTTGCGGAGGCGCGGCGGCAGTCCATGAAGGCCGCTGCGCGCGACCGCGAGGTACAGGATGAGACCTGGGATTTCCTGATCTCGGCGCCCCCCGCGTGAGGATCCTGCGTGGCATGATCGTCGCTGGGGTGGGTCGCGGCGATGTCTCGGCCAAACCGCGGCCGTTTCTCGTCGTCCAGTCGGATGTCTTTGCCGATCACGCGACGGTCTCCGTTTGTCCGCTGACCTGCGTCACCAGCGATACGAATCTGTTCCGCGTGCCGCTTGAGGCATCCCCGGACACCGGGCTTCAGGACGCCGCCGAAATCCAGGTCGACAAGCTGGATACGCTCGCGCGCGACGCGATCGTGAAGATTGTCGGCACCATTCCCATCACCACCATGACCAGCGTCGACGATGCGTTGCGCCGCTGGCTCGAGCTTTGAAGGAACGATCATGACCACGACGATCACACCGCAGATCAAGACCATCCTCGACAAGTACGAAGCAACCAGTTCGGCGGTGAAGGCGAACCTTGCGCGGATCCTGATGCAGGGCAAGCTCGGCGGCACCGGCAAGCTCGTGATCCTGCCCGTCGACCAGGGCTTCGAGCATGGCCCGGCGCGCAGCTTCTCGGTCAATCCGGCGGCCTATGATCCGCATTACCATTATCAGCTCGCGATCGACGCCGGGCTCAGTGCCTATGCGGCGCCGCTCGGCATGCTCGAGGCGGGCGCAGATACGTTCGCGGGGCAGATCCCGACGATCCTAAAGTGCAACAGCTCGAACAGCTGGGCGACGTCGATCGACCAGGCGGTCACCGCGACCGTGGCCGACGCGGTCCGGCTCGGCTCGGCGGCGATCGGCTTTACGATCTATCCGGGTGCGGACCAGTTCTTCGACCTCGTCGAGGAGATCCGCGAACTGAGCGAAGAGGCCAAGTCGGTCGGCATCGCGACCGTGATCTGGTCGTACCCGCGCGGTGGCGAGCTGACCAAGGACGGTGAGCTCGCGCTCGACGTCGGCGCCTATGCCGCGCACATGGCGGCGTTGCTCGGCGCGCACATCATCAAGACCAAGCTGCCGACCGATCATATCGAACAGAAGGAATGCAAGTCGCTTTACGCCGGGACCGACTGGTCGAAGCAGGCGGATCGCGTCAAGCACGTCGTCCAGTCGAGCTTCGCCGGGCGGCGCATCAACGTCTTTTCGGGCGGTGCGTCGAAGGGCGAGGATGCGGTGTTCCAGGATGCACGCGACATTCGCGACGGCGGCGGCAACGGCTCGATCATCGGCCGCAACACCTTCCAGCGTCCGCGCGACGAGGCGCTGGCGATGCTCGACCGCATCATCCGCATCTACAAGAACGAGGAATAAGTCGTAGTCGGCCTGCGCGTTACCTCGGCTCTGCGCCGGGGTGACGTGGCAGGCGCGAGCGGCTAGGGGGCGGATATGACCGAATTTGAAGATCCGCTGGGCCCGCTCGATCCCAATTTCGCCGAGAATTTCCGGCGCGACATGCGCCGGCCGGCTTGCCAGCTGTATCTGGTGTCGCCGCTCGACGTCGGGGGCAACTTCCCCGAGCGTCTGGCGCGTGCGCTCGATGCCGGGCCGGTGGCCGCCTTCCAGTTCCGCGTGAAGGACATCGACCAGCATGCCGCGGCCGCGCTCGGCGAGCCGTTGCGCGCGATCTGTGCCGAGCGCGACGTCGCGTTCATCGTCAACGATGATATCGGGCTCGCCAAGCGCCTCGACGCGGATGGCGTGCATCTTGGTCAGGACGACGGCGATCCGCGCGAGGCGCGCGCGCAGCTCGGACCCAACGCGCAGATCGGCGTCAGCTGTCACGGCAGCCGCCATCTCGCGATGGAAGCGGGCGAGGCGGGGGCCGATTATGTCGCGTTCGGCGCTTTCTATCCGACGACCACCAAAGTGGTCGAGCATCACGCCGAGCCGGTGATCCTATCCTGGTGGTCGACGCTGTTCGAAATGCCCTGCGTCGCGATCGGTGGCATTACGCCCGAGAACGCCGCGCCGCTGGTTGCCGCTGGTGCCGACTTCATCGCGGTGTCGAGTGCGGTCTGGGGCGGCGACGAGGTCGCGGCGATCAAGGCGTTCGCCGAGGTTCTCGCGAAGCGCTGAACCGGTGGAAACAACCGTCGTCCCGACCGTTTGATGCTCAAGCGTAACGGTTTGGGATGACGGGCATGACAGCATTTGTGACGAAGACTTCGGTTCTTGCGATATGCCTGCTCGGCGCGGCGGCGCCCGCATTGGCGCAGACCGCGCCCGCCAAGTCCGTCCCGATCGATCGCAATATTCTGCACGTGCAGGTGATCCTCGACCATCTCGGCTTTGGTCCGGGCGTGCTCGACGGCCGTGGGGGGCAGTCGCTGGTCGCGGCACTGAAGGGATTCCAGGAGGCGAAGGGGCTGCCGATCACGGGCAAAGCGGATGCTCGGACGTTGCAGGCGCTATATCCCTACCGTGCCGCACGGCCGACGGTCGCCGTCGCGCTGACCCCCGAGATGCTGGCGGGACCGTTCGTCAATCCGCTGCCCAAGGATCCGGCCAAGCAGGCCGAGCTCCCCTCGCTCGGCTACAAGACCGTGATGGAAAAGCTGGGTGAGATGTTCCACACCACGCCCGCGGTGATCATGGCACTCAATTCGCCGAGCACGAAATTGTCGGCTGGCACCAAGGTGGTCTTCCCGAACGCACTGCCGACGTCGCGCGCCTATGATCCGAAGCTGAAGCCCGACTGGATCGCCACGCTCACGACGCTCAACGTCGACGCGGTGCAGCCCAAGGCGGATCATGTCGTCGTCGACAAGTCGGACGGCGTGCTCCGCGTGCTCGATGCCAACGACAAGCTGATCGCGCAGTTCTCGGCGACGATGGGCTCAAGCCACGATCCGCTGCCGCTGGGCACGTGGACGATCAAGGGCTCCGATTATAATCCCAAGTTTCACTTCAACCCGGCGCTGTTCTGGGATGCGAAGAAGGGGCAGCAGAAGGAGATGCTGCCGCCTGGGCCGAACGGTCCGGTCGGCGTGGTCTGGATGGATTTGTCGAAGGATCATTACGGCATCCACGGCACGCCCAATCCCGAAACCATCGGGCGTGCGGAAAGCCATGGCTGTATCCGCCTGACGAACTGGGATGCCGCGCGATTGTCGATGATGATCAAGCCGGGGACCAAGGCGATCTTCCAGGCGTAAGACGATGACGCGGACGTTCTGGATCATTCTCGGGCTGATCGTGGTGGTCGCCGGCGGGTTCGCATCGATGGTGTCGTTCGGCGACGGCGGGGCAGGGAGCGTGCGGCGGATAACGTGGCGCAAGCCCGCGCCGCCTGCCGAGGTCGCAGCCGGCCCGGTGACGACGGGCAAGCTCGCCGTCCCGGTGGCTGGCGTTCCCCGCAAGGCGATCGCGGACAGCTGGAACGATTCGCGTGGCGGTGGCACGCGCGGCCATCACGGGACCGACATCATGGCGGCGGGCGGCACACCGGTGGTCGCCGCCGCACCGGGCCGGATCGAGAAGCTGTTCCAGAGCGGTCTCGGCGGCGTCACGCTGTACGTCCGCTCGCCGGATCGTCGCTGGACCTATTATTATGCGCATCTCGCCGGCTATGCCGCGGGCATTCGCGAGGGGCTGCCGGTGAAGGCCGGCGACACGCTGGGCTATGTCGGCGATACCGGTGATGCGGGGGCGGGCAATTACCACCTGCATTTCGGCCTCACGCGGATGCAGCCGGGCGACCGCTGGTACCAGGGCGAGAACGTGAACCCGTACCCGATGCTTGCCGGAACCGGGTCGTCCCGCTAAAGCCCGCCGCTTCGGGTTTCCGCAGAGTTTTGCTTCGCGGACGGCCCCTAGCTCTTTCCAGCAGGAATCGGTCATGAAGATCAACGCGGTCGAGATTCGTCCCGGCAACATCCTTGAATATGAGGGCGGCATCTGGCGCTCGGTCAAGATCCAGCACACCCAGCCCGGCAAGGGCGGTGCCTATATGCAGGTCGAGATGAAGAACCTCATCGACGGCCGCAAGAACAATGTCCGCTTCCGCTCCGCCGAGAGCGTCGAGAAGGTGCGGCTCGACACGGTCGATTTCCAGTATCTGTTCCGCGACGGTGATGCGCTGACCTTCATGGACAAGGTCAATTACGAGCAGATCACGCTCGACGCCGACATTCTGGGCGACGCCGCGGCGTTCCTGCAGGACGGCATGGACGTGGTGATGGAGCTCTGGGAAGAGCGGCCGATCTCGGTCCAGCTGCCCGACACGATCGAGGCGCTGATCGTCGAGGCGGACGCCGTCGTGAAGGGGCAGACCGCCTCGTCGAGCTACAAGCCCGCGGTGCTCGAGAACGGCGTGCGCGTGATGGTACCGCCGCATATCGGCGCCGGCACGCGGATCGTCGTCGATGTCTACGAGCAGACCTACGTGCGGCGCGCGGACTGATACGCATCTCCCTTTCCCCTCCGGGGAGAGGGGCGGGGTGAGGGGCGGCCCCAGAAGACACCGCCCGGAACAGACCCTCTCCCAACCCTCTCCCCTGAGGGGAGAGGGCTTAAGGTAAAAGATATGCCCAGCCATTCCGGCATCATGACCGTCATCGAGCGCGCGGCCCGCAAGGCCGCGCCGCGCCTGCGCCGCGACTTCAACGAGGTCCAGCAGCTGCAGGTCAGCCGCAAGGGGCCGGCGGACTTCGTCAGCCAGGCCGACCAGCGCGCCGAGCAGACCATCTTCGAAGAGCTGAGCCATGCGCGCCCCGACTGGGGCATGTTGATGGAGGAGCGCGGCGAGGTCGCCGGCGATCCGAACAAGCCGCGCTTCATCGTCGATCCGCTCGATGGCACGTCGAACTTCCTCCACGGCATCCCCCATTTCTGCATCTCGATCGCGGTCGAGGAGCCGATGGCGAACGGCAAGCGCGAGGTTACCACTGCGCTGGTCTATCAGCCGCTGACCGACGAGAGCTTCTGGGCCGAGAAGGGCCGCGGCGCGTGGCTCACCGACCAGCGTCTGCGCGTATCGTCGCGTCGGGATCTTTCCGAATCGCTGATCGCAACTGGCATCCCGTTCCTCGGCCACGGCGATTTCGCGCAGTGGAGCCGGATCTTCGGTGCGGTTGCGCCCGAGGTTGCGGGCATCCGTCGCCTCGGTGCGGCCGCGCTCGACCTGGCATGGCTCGCGGCGGGGCGTTTCGACGGCTTCTGGGAATCGAACCTGAAGCCTTGGGACGTCGCGGCCGGCATGTTGCTGGTCAAGGAAGCCGGCGGGTTCGTCACCGATTTCCGCGGCGGCGAGCGCGCGATGGAGCGCAACGAGTTCCTCGCCGCGAACGACGCGCTCCATTCGCGGTTGCACAAGCTGGTCGCCAACGCGCTGCGCTGACGCCTGCTGATCATGACGGCGGTCTTCAGGACTGATTGGGTTCTTCTTCCGTCATCCTGACGAAAGTCAGGACCCAGAGTTCCAAACGGTGCCCCTGACGACCCTGGGTCCTGACTTTCGTCAGGATGACGGGGCTCTCGATCCTCCCCCGCCAGGGGGAGGTGGCGCCGTAGGCATCGGAGGGGGAGGACGCGCAACAGGCGTTTCCGTTTCCTCCCCCTCCGTCAGGCTGACGCCTGCCACCTCCCGCTGGCGGGGGAGGATCGGACGATTTCGATTCTGCGATTTCGGGCCCGTTCCGGCGGAGGTTGCCGCGTGCCGGGTAACGCAGGTTTCCTGCCGGGTTCGTCCTCGTGTTGCGAGTGATTCTCACGGGTTGTCAGCCTTGCCCCACCGGGTCCATCGGCCTAAAGGCTCCCCATCTGTTCGCATATGCGAGAAGCCATTTGGTCGACCTGTCGCACTATCTTCCGATCCTCCTGTTCCTCGGGGTCGCCATCGCGTTGTCGAGCACGTTCGTGTTCCTGCCGATGGCCGTCTCGCGGCTGACCGGATCGCACAAGCCCACGCCTGAAAAGCTCAGCGAATATGAGTGCGGTTTTCCCGCATTTGAGGATCCGCGCAGCCAGTTCGACGTGCGTTTCTACCTGATCGCCATCCTCTTCATCATCTTCGATCTTGAGGCCGCGTTCCTGTATCCCTGGGCCGTCTCGGTCTTCACGCTCGGCTGGACTGCGTGGATCTCGATGATGATCTTTATCGGCGAACTGGCCCTTGGCCTTGCCTATGCATGGAAGAAGGGAGCACTCGATTGGGAGTAGAGCTCACGCCCCAAAATGGTCTGCTGGCACCCGCCGGCGGTGGCGCGATCGTGCCGCCCGACCAGGGGTTTTTCGACGGCCTCAACGGTGAATTGACCGACAAGGGTTTCCTGGTCACTTCGACCGAGGAGCTGTTCCAGTGGGCCCGTACCGGCTCGCTGTGGTGGATGACGTTCGGGCTCGCCTGCTGCGCGGTCGAGATGATCCATGTGAACATGCCGCGCTACGATCTGGAGCGCTTCGGTGCCGCGCCGCGCGCCTCGCCGCGCCAGTCGGACGTGATGATCGTCGCGGGCACGCTGTGCAACAAGATGGCACCGGCACTGCGCAAGGTCTACGACCAGATGTCGGAACCGAAATACGTGATCTCGATGGGATCGTGCGCGAACGGCGGCGGCTATTATCATTATAGCTATAGCGTCGTGCGTGGCTGCGACCGGATCGTGCCGGTCGACATCTATGTCCCCGGGTGCCCGCCGACCGCGGAAGCTTTGCTCTACGGCATCATGCAGTTGCAGCGGAAGATCCGGCGGTCCGGGAGCATCGAGCGTTGAGGGCGCCCGCACCAGCCTATGCGTCGAACGACGGCGTGATCGACGCGGCACGCGCGGCGCTCGGCGGCATGTTGCTCGACGCGGTCGACCATGTCGGCGAGGTCGCGCTGCACGTTCGTCGCGAAGACCTTTACGACGCGATGATCGCGCTGCGCGATACGCCGGCGCTTGCCTATCAGCAGCTCATGGAGATCGCCGGCGTCGACTATCCCGATCGCGCCGAGCGGTTCGAGGTCGTCTATTGCATGCTGTCGCTGACGCGGAACCACCGCCTGCGCGTGCATGTCGCGACCGACGAGGAAAAGCCGGTGCCGTCGGTGACCGACATCTGGCCGGTCGCGGGTTGGCTCGAGCGCGAAGTGTACGACATGTACGGCGTGCTGTTCAGCGGCAACCCGGACCTGCGTCGCATCCTGACCGATTACGGCTTTCGCGGGCATCCGCAGCGCAAGGACTTCCCGCTGACGGGCTATGTCGAGCTGCGTTATTCGGAAGAAGCCAAGCGCGTCGTGTACGAGCCCGTTCAGCTCGCACAGGATTTCCGCACGTTCGACTTCATGAGCCCGTGGGAGGGTGCGAACTACGTGCTCCCGGGCGACGAGAAGGGGTCTTTGCCGCAGGCCAAGGGTGCGCAGACGCCGCTCAGCGCCGACACGATCGCCAAGGCTGGCGCCGCGCAGTCGCCGACCCAGGCGCCAAGCGAACCCAAGAGCACCGAGTCAACCGCACAGACGGGTATCGGCAAGTCGGAGTCCGACGCGACCCCGAAGCCGGCCAGCCCCGACGTGATCCCGACCAAGGGTGGAGGACAGAACCAGTGAGTCTCTACGTAGAGGAGCTTCTGGGCGAGGGCGATGCGGCCGATCCGACGACCGGCGACGTCACGATCCAGAACTACACGATCAACTTCGGTCCGCAGCATCCCGCCGCGCACGGCGTGCTCCGTCTCGTCATGGAGCTTGACGGTGAGATCGTCGAGCGCGTCGACCCGCATGTCGGCCTGCTTCACCGCGGCACCGAGAAGCTGATCGAGTACAAGACGTACACGCAGGCGCTCCCGTATTTCGATCGTCTCGATTACTGCTCGCCCTTGTGCATGGAGCATAGCTGGGTTCTCGCGGTCGAGAAGCTGCTTGACCTCGAGGTTCCCGAGCGCGCGCAGTATCTGCGCGTGTTCTTCGCCGAGCTGACGCGCATCTCGAACCACATGCTGAACCTCGGGTCGCACGTCATGGACGTCGGCGCGATGACGCCGAACCTGTGGCTGTTCGAGATCCGCGAGGATTGCATGAACTTCTTCGAGCGTGTCTCGGGCGCGCGGATGCATTCGAACTATTTCCGGCCCGGTGGCGTGCATCAGGATGCACCGCTCAAGCTGCTCGCCGACATTGGCGACTGGCTCGACACGCGCCTGCCGCGGCTGTTCGAGGATGCGATTTCGCTCGTCGCGGACAACCGCATCTTCAAGCAGCGCAACGTCGACATCGCGGTGGTCAGCCGTGACGACGCGATCAAGTGGGGCTTTTCGGGGCCGATGATCCGCGGCTCGGGCATCGCCTGGGATCTGCGCAAGTCGCAGCCCTATGACGTCTATGCCAAGATGGACTTCGAGGTGCCGGTCGGCACGCGCGGCGATTGCTATGACCGGTTCATGGTGCGCGTCGAGGAAGTGCGCCAGTCCGCACGGATCATGAAGCAGTGCCTGCGCGACATGCCCGAGGGGCCGATCGCATCGCTCGACCGCAAGGTCGTGCCACCCAAGCGCGGTGAGATGAAGCAGTCGATGGAAGCGCTGATCCATCACTTCAAGCTCTACACCGAGGGCTTTCACGTGCCTGCCGGCGACGTCTATGTCGCGACCGAGAGCCCCAAGGGCGAGTTCGGCGTGTATCTGGTCGCCGACGGCAGCAACAAGCCGTACCGCTGCAAGATCCGCCCGACCGCGTTTTCGCATCTCCAGGCGATGGACTTCATGGCGAAGGGCCACATGCTGGCGGATACGACTGCGATCCTCGGCGCGATGGATATCGTTTTTGGTGAATGTGACCGCTGATGGCTGAAGCTCCGAAAATTCCCGACGAGGCAGAGACCCGCGCACGCTGGGGTTCGTTCGCCTGGACGGACGAGAACCAGGTGAAGGCGAACGAGATTCTCGGGCGCTACCCCAAGGGCCGCGAACAGTCGGCGTCGATCCCGTTCCTCGATCTCGCCCAGCGCCAGGTCGGTGCGGAAACGCAGACCCAGGGCTGGTTGCCGGTGCCGGTGATCGAGTTCGTCGCGCGCCAGATCGGCGTGCCCTACATGCGTGTATACGAGGTCGTGACCTTCTACACGATGTTCAACCTCGCGCCCGTCGGCCGGTTCCACGTGCAGGTCTGCGGCACGACGCCGTGCATGCTGCGCGGGAGCGACGACGTGCTGGCGGCGTGCAAGAACCGTGGTCTCGTCAAGGGCGGCACAACCCCCGACGGCATGTTCACGCTGACCGAGGTCGAGTGCCTCGGCACCTGTGCGAACGCGCCGATGGTGCAGATCAACGACGATAACTTCGAAGACCTCGATTACGACAAGACGACCGAGATCCTCGAGGCGCTCGCCAATGGCGGGACGCCGACGCCGGGGCCGCAGTTCGGCCGCCGTGCGAGCTGCCCCGAAGGCGGCCCGACCTCGCTCAAGGCGATGGTCGACGCGAACCACGATTACCGGGGGGAGTGGGCCTGATGCTCGCCGACAAGGACCGCATCTTCACCAACGTCTATGGCTTCCAGCCGTGGAACATCGACGCAGCGATCATGCGCGGCGATTGGGACAATACCAAGGACCTGATGGCGCTCGGCCAGGACGCGATTATTGACGTAATGAAGGCGTCGGGTCTGCGTGGCCGCGGCGGGGCAGGGTTCCCGACCGGCACGAAATGGTCGTTCATGCCCAAGGAGCCGAAGCCCGACCGGCCGAACTTCCTTGTCATCAACGCCGACGAATCCGAGCCTGGCAGCTGCAAGGACCGCGAGATCATCCGCCACGATCCGCACAAGCTGATCGAGGGCGCGTTGATCGCCGGGTTCGCGATGCGCGCGCGCGCCGCGTACATCTACATCCGTGGCGAATATATCCGCGAGGCGGAGACTCTGTTCGCGGCGGTCGCCGAGGCCTATGATCGCGGCTTCATCGGCAAGAACGCATGCGGGTCGGGCTACGACTTCGACGTGTTCGTCCACCGCGGCGCGGGCGCCTATATCTGTGGCGAAGAGACCGCGATGTTGGAGAGCCTCGAGGGCAAGAAGGGCCAGCCGCGGCTCAAGCCGCCGTTCCCGGCGGGCGCCGGGCTGTATGGCTGCCCGACGACGGTCAACAACGTGGAGTCGATCGCGGTTGCGCCGACGATCCTGCGGCGTGGTGCGGCCTGGTTCTCCAGCTTCGGCGCGGAGAACAACCGCGGCACCAAGCTGTTCCAGATCAGCGGCCATGTGAACAAGCCGTGCGTCGTCGAGGAAGAGATGAGCATCTCGTTCCGCGACCTGATCGAGACGCATTGCGGCGGTATCCGTGGCGGCTGGGACAATCTGCTCGCGGTGATCCCGGGTGGCTCTTCGGTGCCGCTGGTGCCCGCCGCGCAGATCATGGACTGCGCGATGGATTTCGACGGCTTGAAGGCGGTCGGGTCGGGCCTCGGCACCGCGGCGATCATCGTCATGGACAAGTCGACCGACATCGTCCGCGCGATCAGCCGCATCTCGTACTTCTACAAGCATGAGAGCTGCGGCCAGTGCACGCCGTGCCGCGAAGGCACCGGCTGGATGTGGCGCGTGATGGAGCGGATGCGCACCGGCGACGCCGAGCTGTCCGAGATCGACATGCTCCAGCAGGTCACCAAGCAGGTCGAGGGTCACTCGATCTGCGCGCTCGGCGACGCCGCAGCCTGGCCGATCCAGGGCCTGATCAAGCATTTCCGCCCCGAGATGGAACGCCGTATCCGTGAACGTGGTGGCGACACCGCGCCGATGATGGAAGCCGCAGAGTAATGCCTACAGTCAAAGTCGATGGCGTAGAGATCGAGGTGCCGCAGGGTGCCACCGTGCTGCAGGCGTGCGAGCTTGCCGGTAAGGAGATCCCGCGTTTCTGTTACCATGAGCGCCTGAGCATCGCCGGCAATTGCCGGATGTGCCTGGTCGAGGTGAAGCCTGGTCCGCCCAAGCCGCAGGCGTCGTGCGCGTTGCCGGCGGCGGACAAGCAGGAGATCTTCACCAACTCGCCGATGGTGAAGAATGCCCGCGAGGGCATCATGGAATTCCTGCTGATCAACCATCCGCTCGATTGCCCGATCTGCGATCAGGGCGGTGAGTGCGATCTGCAGGACCAGTCGGTCGCCTATGGCCGCGGCCATTCGCGCTATGACGAGAACAAGCGCGCGGTCACAGAGAAGTATATGGGTCCGATCGTGAAGACGGTCATGACCCGCTGCATCCAGTGCACGCGCTGCATCCGCTTTGCCGAGGAAGTGTCCGGCGTCGAGGAGATCGGTGCGATCTTCCGTGGCGAGGACATGCAGATCACCTCGTATCTGGAAAACGCCGTCAAGAGCGAGTTGTCGGGCAATGTCGTCGATCTGTGCCCGGTCGGTGCGCTGACGTCGAAGCCCTACGCGTTCGAGGCGCGTCCTTGGGAACTGCGCAAGACGCTGACGATCGACGTCATGGACGCGGTCGGCACCAACATCCGGCTCGATAGCCGCGGTCGTCAGGTGCTGCGCTGTGTGCCGCGGATCAACGAGGACGTGAACGAGGAGTGGGCGACCGACAAGACTCGCCACGCGATCGACGGTCTCGTGCGTCGTCGTCTCGACAAGCCCTATGTCCGCGTGAACGGCAAGCTAGTCCCGGCGACCTGGGACGAGGCCTTCGCGGCGATCAAGGCGGTGAACGCCGGGTCGAGCGTGGCCGCGGTCGCGGGCGATCTGGTCGATTGCGAGACGATGTACGCCGCCAAGGCGCTGCTCGCGAAGATGGGCTCGACGATGCTCGAAGGCCGCCAGACCGGCATGGCCTATGACGCGTCGAGCATCGCTGCGGTCAATTTCAACACGACGATCGCCGGCACCGAGCGCGCCGACGCGATCCTGCTGGTGGGCACCAACCTGCGCTGGGAAGCGCCGCTGGTGAACACGCGGGTGCGCAAAGCGATCAAGAAGGGCGCGAAGGTCTTTGCGATCGGGCCGGAGACGGACCTGACGTACAAGGTCGAGTGGCTCGGCGACGATCTGGCGCTGCTCGGCAATTTGCCCGACGCGGTGACCGAGGCGTTCGGCAAGGCCGAGCGCCCGATGGTGATCGTCGGTGGCGCGGCGCTGAAGGGTGGCCATGCGGCAGCGTTGAAGCTCGTCGATACGCTTGGTCTCGTGAAGGCTGATTGGAATGGCTTCAACGTCGTTCACATGGCGGCCTCGCGGATGGGCGGGCTGATGCTCGGTTATGCGCAGACGGGCGGCATCGCCGACGTGATGGGAGCCAAGCTCGGCTTCTTCCTCGGCGCCGACGAGGTCGATTTCAGCCAGTTTGCGGGCTTCAAGGTGTTTGTGGGTCATCATGGCGACAAGGGCGCGGCTGCGGCAGACGTCATCCTACCGGGCGTGACCTATGCCGAGAAGTCGGGCACCTGGGTCAATCTCGAGGGTCGCGTCCAGCGCGGCGAGCGCGCAGTGTTCGCCCCCGGCGATGCGCGCGACGACTGGTCGATCTTCCGCGCGCTGTCCGACACGCTCGGCCACACGCTGCCGTTCGACAGCTTCGAGGGGCTGCGCGAAGAGATGTTCGCCGCCGTTCCCGCGCTGCGCCATCAGGCGCTCGCGACGTTCGAATGGAACCCGCCGGCGCTCAGTGGTGCGGGTGAGGGGGTTCTTGCCGGCTATCCGATCAAGGACTTCTACCTGACCAACGCGATCTGCCGCGCGTCGCCGACGATGCAGCGCTGTTCGGCAGAACTTCTCCACGGGGAAGACTTTGCGGAGGCGGCCGAATGATCTCCTGGTTCGAATCCTCGCTCGGTTACGACTGGGCGTTTTTCCTCGCGACGATCATCGACATCCTTGTGATCGCACTGCCGCTGATGCTGGCGGTCGCGATGATCATCTATGCCGATCGCAAGATCTGGGCGGCGATGGCGCTGCGTCGCGGCCCGAACGTCGTCGGGCCGTTCGGCCTGTTGCAGAGCTTTGCCGACGGCCTGAAGGTGTTCCTGCAAGAGACGATCGTTCCTGCTGCCGCCAACCGGGCGCTGTTCCTGCTGGCACCGATCATCACCTTCACGGTTGCGCTGATCGTGTGGGCGGTGGTGCCGTTCGGCGTCGGCGTCGTGCTGTCCGATATCAATGTCGGCCTGCTCTACGTGCTCGCGGCGTCGTCGCTGGGCGTGTACGGGATCATCCTCGCCGGTTGGGCGTCGAACTCGAAATACCCGTTCTACTCGGCGCTTCGTGCGGCCGCGCAGATGGTGTCGTATGAAGTCGCAATCGGCTTCATCCTGATTTCGGTCGTGCTGTGGACCGGCAGCTTCAACCTGTCGGCGATCGTGCTTGCGCAGAAGTCGCATGTCTGGTTCTTCAACGGCTATATCCTCAACCCGCTGATGTTCCCGATGGCGGTGATGTTCTTCATCTCGTCGCTAGCGGAAACGCAGCGTGCACCGTTCGATCTGACCGAGGCGGAGAGCGAGCTCGTCGCCGGGTACCAGACCGAATATTCGTCGATGTCGTTCGCGCTGTTTTGGCTCGGCGAATATGCCAACGTGCTGCTAATGTGCGCGCTGAACGCGACGCTGTTCTGGGGCGGGTGGCTGCCACCAGTCGACTGGGCGCCGCTGTATTACGTGCCGGGGATCATCTGGCTGTTCGCCAAGATCCTGTTCTTCTTCTTCCTGTTCAGCTGGGTGAAGGCGACCGTGCCGCGCTATCGTTATGATCAGCTGATGCGTCTCGGCTGGAAGGTCTTCCTGCCCGTGTCGTTGTTCTGGGTTTTCCTCGTGTCGGGCTATCTCATGCTGATGCGCGTTGGAGTGGGTTCATGAGCGTTGCTCAGATCATCAAGTCGTTCACCCTGTGGGAATTCGTTAAGGCGCACGCGTTGACGCTTCGCTATTTCTTCAAGGAAAAGGCGACGATCAACTATCCTTACGAGCGCAACCCGGTGTCCCCGCGGTTCCGCGGTGAGCATGCGTTGCGGCGTTATCCGAACGGCGAAGAGCGGTGCATCGCGTGCAAGCTATGCGAGGCCGTATGCCCCGCGCAGGCGATTACGATCGAGGCCGAGCCGCGCGACGACGGTTCGCGCCGCACGACGCGCTACGACATCGACATGACCAAGTGCATCTATTGCGGCCTGTGTGCCGAGGCGTGCCCGGTCGATGCGATCGTCGAGGGCCCGAACTACGAGTTTTCGACCGAGACACGCGAAGAGCTGGTCTACGACAAGTCGAAGTTGCTCGATAATGGCGACCGTTGGGAAAGCGCGATCGCGGCGAACCTTGCCGCCGATGCGCCGTACCGTTAATGGCGCGCTCATTCTTCTCATGGGCGTCTAGGGGGCCGCAATCGTGATTCAGGCCTTAGCCTTTTACCTGTTCGCCTTCGTCGTCGTCCTGTCGGGCGCGCTGACGATCGCGTCGCGCAACCCGGTTCATTCGGTGATGTGGCTGATCCTGGCGTTCTTCAACGCCGCGGGTCTAATGATCCTCGTCGGCGCCGAGTTCATCGCGATGCTGCTCGTCATCGTCTATGTCGGCGCGGTCGCGGTGCTCTTCCTGTTCGTCGTCATGATGCTCGACATCGACTTTGCCGAGATGCGCGCCGGCGTGGCGCGGTATTTCGGGATTGGTCTTGCGCTTGCGGTCGCCTTGGCGGCCGAGGTGATGATCGCGATCGGCGCCTGGAGCACCGGCCCGATCCAGCTTGCGCGGCGCGCGGCACCGATCGACGATACGGTCCCCAACATCCAGGCGATCGGTAACCTGCTCTACACGCGCTATCTGTTCGTATTTGAGGCCGCCGGGCTCGTCCTGCTGGTCGCGATGATCGGCGCGATCGTGCTGACCCACCGCCAGCGTGGCGGCGTCAAGGCGCAGAACATCAGCCGCCAGAACGCGCGTCGTCCGCAGGATGCCACGCGCAACACGAGCCCGGTCGTCGGGCAGGGAGTCGAACTGTGACGATCGGTCTCGTCCATTATCTGGTCGTCGCGGCGATCCTGTTTACCATGGGGGTGCTCGGCATCTTCCTGAACCGCAAGAACCTCATCGTCATCCTGATGGCGATCGAGCTGATCCTGCTGGCGGTGAACATCAATCTCGTCGCGTTCTCGGCGTTCCTCCACGATCTCGTCGGACAGGTGTTCGCGATGTTCGTGCTGACGGTCGCTGCGGGTGAGGCCGCGATCGGTCTCGCCATTCTCGTCATCTATTTCCGCGGTCGCGGCACCATCGCGGTCGACGACGTCAACCGGATGAAGGGGTAATACGGTTGATCCAGCTTATCGTCTTCCTGCCGTTACTGGCCGCGATCGTTGCCGGGTTCGGCAATCGCGCGATCGGCAACGTGCCGGCGAAAATCGTCACCACGGCCGCCTTGTTCGCGTCGTGCCTGTTGTCCTGGCCGATCTTCCTCGGCTTCATGGCGGGCACCAGCACCGCGACCGTCGCGCCGCTGCTCGACTTCATCCATTCGGGCGACATGAACGTCGCGTGGTCGCTGCGCGTCGATGCGCTGACCGCGGTGATGCTCGTGGTCGTCACGTCGGTATCGGCGCTCGTCCATCTCTATAGCTGGGGCTATATGGACGAGGATCCCGACCAGCCGCGCTTCTTTGCGTATCTGTCGCTGTTCACCTTCGCGATGCTCATGCTCGTGACCGCGAACAACCTCGTCCAGATGTTCTTCGGCTGGGAAGGCGTGGGCCTCGCATCCTACCTCCTGATCGGGTTCTGGTTCCGCAAGCCGTCGGCCAGCGCCGCGGCGATCAAGGCGTTCGTCGTCAACCGCGTCGGCGATCTTGGCTTCATGCTCGGCATCTTCGGCACGTTCCTGGTGTTCGGCACGGTCTCGATCCCCGAGATCCTGGCCGCGGCGCCCGGCATGGCGGGCTCGACGATCGGCTTCCTCGGCTACCGCCTCGATACGATGACGGTGCTCTGTCTGCTGCTGTTCGTCGGCGCGATGGGCAAATCGGCGCAGCTAGGCCTGCACACTTGGCTGCCGGACGCGATGGAGGGCCCGACGCCTGTGTCGGCGCTGATCCACGCGGCGACGATGGTCACCGCGGGCGTCTTCATGGTGTGCCGCCTGTCGCCGATGTTCGAGATGAGCCCGGTCGCGTTGACCGTGGTCACCTCGGTCGGTGCCGCGACCTGCCTGTTCGCGGCGACCTGCGGCCTCGTCCAGACCGACATCAAGCGCGTGATCGCCTATTCGACCTGTTCGCAGCTCGGCTACATGTTCTTCGCCGCGGGCGTCGGCGCCTATGGTGCGGCGATGTTCCACCTGTTCACGCATGCCTTCTTCAAAGCGCTGCTGTTCCTGGGTGCCGGCTCGGTGATCCATGCGATGCACCACGAGCAGGACATGCGCTATTACGGCGGCCTGCGTAAGAAGATCCCGGTGACGTTCTGGGGCATGATGGCGGGCACGCTCGCCATCACCGGCGTCGGCATCCCCGGCATCTTCGGCAACACCGCATTCGGGTTCGCCGGCTTCCATTCGAAGGATGCGATCATCGAGGCGAGCTGGGCCGCGGGTCAGCCGGGCGTGTGGTTCGTCGGTGTGCTCGTCGCGCTGCTCACCAGCTTCTATTCGTGGCGCGTGATGTTCCTCACCTTCTGGGGCAAGCCGCGCTGGGCCGCATCGGAGCATATCCAGCATGCGCTCCACGACGCGCATGGGCATGACCACGGCGACGCGCATCATGTCGACGATCACCATGCGAACCCGGCGAAGGCCGAGGATTCAGGGCATGCGCCGCACGATCATCACGACTCCGCGCATGCGGTGGCGGAAGGCGATGGCGGGTATCACCCGCATGAGAGCCCGCTGCCGATGCTGATTCCGCTGATCGTCCTGTCGATCGGCGCGGTGCTGGCGGGCTTCGTGTTCCATGGTTACTTCATCGAGCCGAGCGCGGGCGAAGAGTTCTGGAAGGGCGCACTCGCGTTCCGCGAACATCTGATGCACGAGATGCACGGCGTGCCGCTCATCATCAAGCTGTCGGCGACGATCGCGATGCTGCTCGGCCTGCTGACCGCCTGGTACGCCTATATCAAGAACCCGTCGTTCCCGGCCAAGGTCGTCGAACAGTTCGGCGTGCTCTACGACTTCCTGCTGCATAAGTGGTATTTCGACGAGCTGTACGACCTGATCTTCGTCCGACCTGCCTTCGCGATCGGCCGCTTTCTGTGGCACCGCGGCGACGAGAAGACGATCAACCGGTTCGGCCCCGACGGGTCGGCATGGCTGGTCCAGTTCGGCGCGCGCGTCGCTGGCCGCTTCCAGACGGGATATCTCTATACCTATGCCTTTGTCATGCTGATCGGCCTGACCGCAGCCGTCACCTGGGCGATCGGACTCTATTGATGACCGGCTTTCCTATCCTCTCCGTCCTGATCGCGGTCCCGATGATCGCGGCCGTCGTGTGCCTGTTCGTTTCGGCGAACACGGCGCGGATGCTGGCACTTGCGGCGACGCTGATCGATTTCGTGCTCGGCATTATGCTGTGGATGAATTACGACATCGGCGGCGCGCAGTGGCAGTTCGTCGAGCATGCCCCCGGCATCTTCGGCCCGTTCGGCTGGTCGCTCGGCATCGACGGCTTCGCGCTGATGCTGATCATGCTTAGCGTGTTCCTCATGCCGATCTGCATCGGCGCCAGCTGGCGCTCGATCACGACGCGGGTCCCTGAGTACATGGCCGCGTTCCTGTTCACCGAAGTGCTGATGATCGGCACGTTCGCGGCGCAGGATCTGTTCCTGTTCTACGTGTTCTTCGAAGCAGGCCTGATCCCGATGTACCTGATCATCGGCATCTGGGGCGGGGCGAACCGGATTTACGCGTCGTACAAGTTCTTCCTGTACACGCTGCTCGGCTCGGTCCTGATGTTCATCGCGATGCTGTACATGGCGAAGACCGCGGGCACGACTAGCATCCCGGCGCTGCTGAACTACGACTTCCCGGCGCATGTGCAGACGTGGCTGTGGCTGGCGTTCTTTGCATCGTTCGCGGTCAAGATGCCGATGTGGCCGGTCCATACCTGGTTGCCCGACGCGCACGTGCAGGCGCCTACCGCAGGGTCGGTGATCCTGGCGGGCGTGCTGCTAAAGCTTGGCGGATACGGCTTCCTGCGCTTCCTGCTGCCGATGTTCCCCGAGGCCTCGGGCCAGCTGACCTGGCTGATCTTCGGGCTGTCGGCGGTCGCGGTGATCTACACGTCGCTCGTCGCCCTCGTGCAGTCGGACATGAAGAAGCTGATCGCCTATTCGTCGGTCGCGCACATGGCGATCGTCACGATCGGCCTGTTCGCGTTCAACCGGCAGGGCATCGAAGGCGCGATGATCATGATGCTGAGCCACGGCCTGGTATCGGGTGCGTTGTTCCTGTGCGTCGGCGTGATCTACGACCAGCTCCATACCCGCGAGATCTCGCGCTATGGCGGCCTGGCCATCAACATGCCGCGCTACGCGATCTTCTTCCTGTTCTTCACGATGGCGTCGATCGGCCTGCCGGGCACCAGCGGCTTCGTCGCCGAGTTCCTGTCGCTGATGGGCACCTATCAGGTCTCGACCTGGACGGCGTTGCTCTGCACGACCAGCATCATCCTTGGCGCTGCGTACATGCTGTATCTGTACCGTCGTGTGGTGTTCGGTGAGATCAAGTCGGACGAGGTTCGCGGCATGGTCGATCTGTCGGCCCGTGAGTTCTGGCTGCTCGCGCCGATCGCGGCCGTCGTGCTGTGGATGGGCGTGTATCCCGAGAGCTTCCTGGCACCGATGCGCAAGGACGTGAGCGTGTTGCTCGCCCGCGTCGACCGCGCCAAGCCCGCCAGCGATTCGAACCCAACTGCGGGGAAGCCCGCCACCGTGCATGACGCCGCGCACGGGGAGGCACACTGATGACCTACGCCGCTAACATCGCAATGACGCTGCCCGAACTGGTGCTGGCGTTGGGTGCGATCGCCCTGATGCTCGTTTCGGCCTGGGGCGGGGACAAGTCGACGCGCGCCGTGTCGATCGCCTCCGTGTTCGTTTTGGTGGGCGCAGGGATCGCGCTGGTCGGTCCGGCATCGTCGGGCGGCTATGCGTTCGACGGGCTGTACCGTGCCGATGCGTTCGGTGCGTTCGCCAAGGTGCTGATCTATATCGCCTCGGCGGTTGCGATAGTGATGGCGCCGAGCTTCTTCGCGCGCTCGCATGGCGACGATCTGCGCCCGGAATATCCGGTGCTGATCCTGTTGTCGGCGTGCGGCATGGGGATCATGGTCTCGGCCAGCGACATGCTGACGCTCTATGTCGGTCTCGAGCTTCAGAGCCTTGCCGCCTATGTCCTTGCCAGCTTCATGCGGCGCGACGGGCGGTCGGCCGAAGCGGGCCTCAAGTATTTCGTGCTCGGCGCGCTTGCCAGCGGCATCCTGCTTTACGGGATCTCGCTTGTGTACGGGTTCAGCGGCACGACGTTGTTCTCGGGGATCGCCGAAGCCTATGCCGGCACCAAGTCGCTTGGGCTTCTGTTCGGCCTGGTGTTCGTGTTCGCAGGCCTCGCGTTCAAGATCAGCGCAGTGCCGTTCCACATGTGGACGCCTGACGTGTACGAGGGCGCACCGACGCCGGTCACCGCGTTCTTCGCTTCGGCCCCCAAGGTCGCGGCGCTCGCGATGGCGGTGCGGGTCGCGGTCGATGCGATGGGGCCTGCCACCGATCAGTGGCGCCAGATCGTGATCTTCGCGGCACTCGCCTCGATCATCCTCGGTGCGGTTGCCGCCATCGGCCAGACCAACATCAAGCGGCTGCTCGCCTATTCGTCGATCAACAATGTCGGCTTCGCGCTGATCGGTCTTGCCGCGGGTACGCCCGAGGGTGTGTCGGGGGTGCTGATGTACCTGACGATCTATGTCGCGATGACTTTGGGCTCGTTCCTGGTCGTAGTGCAGATGCGTGGCGATGACGGTCAGCCGGTCGAGACGATCGACAGCCTCGCCGGCATGTCGCGCACCAAGCCCGCGCTGGCCGCGGCGCTCGCGATCTTCATGTTCAGCCTAGCCGGCATCCCGCCGCTGTTCGGCTTCTACGCGAAGTTCGCGGTGTTCAGTGCGGCGGTCGACGCCGGGCTGTTCCCGCTGGCCGTCGTCGGCATCGCCGCTTCGGTGATCGGCGCCTATTATTATCTGCGTGTCGTCAAGACGATGTACTTCGACGATCCGGCGCCGGCGTTCGCGCCGATGGAGAGCAAGGTCGAGGGTGGCCTGATCGCCATCGCCGCGGTGTTCGTCTCGCCAGCCGGCTACCTCCTCATCCCCGTGCTCGGTGCATGGACGATGGCGGCTGCACGGGCGCTGTTCTGATCACCATACGCACCGTCGCGGAAACAGGATCGACCAACGCCGACCTGCTGGCGCTCGCTCGTGCCGGTGCCGAGGACGGCCTGTGGCTGCGGGCGATCCGGCAGACCGCAGGGCGGGGGCGTCTGGGCCGCGAATGGCAGTCACCCGAGGGCAACCTCTACGCGAGCACGCTCGTCCGGTTGCGCCCGACCGACCCGCCGGCCGCCAGCCTCGCGCTGGTCGCCGCGGTCGCGTTGCAGGAAACCGTGTCGACGTTCCTCGTCGCAGGGATCTGCCAGGGCACGACCGACGCCAGCGCGACGCTGGCGCTGAAGTGGCCGAATGACCTGTTGCTCGCGGATGCCAAGCTCTCGGGCATATTGCTCGAGCGATCGGGCGATGCGGTGATCATCGGCTACGGCGTAAACCTTGCGCATCATCCCGAGCTTCCCGACCGCGTGACGACCGATCTTGCGGCGCACGGCGTTGTGGTCGATCCCGCGATGTTCCTCGATATCCTCGCCGACAGCGTCGCGCGCTGGATCGGTCGCTGGCGCACCGAAGGCATTGCGCCGGTGCGGGAGCGCTGGGTCGATTGCGCGCACCCTGCCGGCACGGCGCTGACCGCACGGCTGCCCGACGGGAGCGGCATCGATGGCCTGTTCGTCGGACTCGATACCGATGGCGCGCTCATCCTCCGCTTGGCGTCTGGTGAGCGGCGTGTCATTCACGCTGCCGACGTCTTCCTGCTTTGAGGCCCCGCTGATGCTGCTCGCGATCGATGCCGGCAATACCAATGTCGTGTTCGCGCTCGTCGAGAGCGGCGACATCGTCGCGCGCTGGCGGATCGCCACGGACCCGCGGCGCACAGCGGACGAATATGCGGTGTGGCTGAGCCAGCTGATGCAGCTCGGCGGTCATGATCGCGCTGCGATCAAGGGCGTCATTGTCGCCACAGTCGTCCCGCGCGCGCTCCACAATCTCCAGGTGCTCGCGACAAAATATTTCGGCACCGAAGCGCTGATCGCCGGGCATGCCCCTGTAGAATGGGGCATCGCGATCGATGTCGACGAGCCAGCCTCGCTCGGCGCGGACCGCGCGGTCAACACGATCGCGGCGCATGCGCTGCATCCGGGCGATTTGATCGTCATCGATTTCGGCACCGCGACCACGTTCGACGTCGTCGACTATAGCGGCGCGTACAAGGGTGGGATCATCGCGCCGGGCATCAACCTGTCGCTCGACGCGCTCGTGACCGCGGCGGCCAAGCTGCCGCGTATCGCGATCGAGGCGCCGACCGATACGAGCGTCATCGGGCTCAACACCGTCTCGCAGATGCATATCGGCATCTATTGGGGCTATGTGGCGATGATCGAGGGGCTGGTCGCGCGGATGAAGCGCGAGATCGGCCGCCCCGTGAAGGTCGTCGCCACCGGCGGCCTTGCCACGTTATTCGAGAAACAGACCGACGTGTTCGACGTCATCGAAGCCGACCTGACGATCCAGGGGCTGGCGATGATGTGGGACCGTCACCATATCTAGGGCCATTTGGCTCGCGCCACCGGCCTGAGGGCCATATTCCTGTGTAATCCTGAAAGTAATCAATGACTCCGAAGAACGAACTGCTTTTCTGTGGCCTAGGCGGCTCCGGCGAAATCGGCATGAACGTCAACCTGTACGGCTGCCAGGGCAAGTGGGTAATGGTCGATCTCGGCATCACCTTTGCCGATCCGCAATATCCCGGCGTCGACGTGATCCTTCCCGATCTGTCCTTCATCGAGGACCGGATCGACGACCTGCTCGGCATCGTCATCACGCACGGGCATGAGGATCATATCGGCTCGTTGCCATATCTCGCCGAAGACCTTGGCGTGCCGATCTACGCGACCCCGTTCACGATGGGGCTGATCCGCGGCAAGCTCGAGGAAGAGGGCATCGCCAATCGCGTGAAGCTCAAGATGATCCCGATGGGCGGCAACTTCCAGCTCGGGCCGTTCGGCTTCACCTTCGTCGAGATGTCGCATTCGATCCCCGAGGCGAACGCGCTGCTGATCGATACGCCTTTTGGCCGCGTGTTCCACACCGGCGACTGGAAGCTCGATGCGACCCCGGTCATCGGCAACCCGACCAAGCCCGAGGGCTTCATGGCGATCGGCGACAAGGGCGTCGACGTCCTGGTGTGCGATTCGACCAACATCCTCAACGACAAGGCGTCGGGCAGCGAGAGCACCGTGCGCAAGGGGCTGTTCGAGGAAGTGACCAAGGCCAAGGGCCGGGTGATGATCACCAGCTTCGCCTCGAACGCGGCGCGTCTGCACACGTTCGGCGAAGTCGCCAAGGAAACCGGGCGCAAGCTGTGCGTCACGGGTCGCTCGCTCGACCGGATCATCAAGGTTGCGCGCGCGACGGGCTATCTGAAGGACTTCCCGGACACGATCAGCCCCGACGAGGCGATGCGCCTGCCCAAGAACAAGGTGCTGATCATCGCCACCGGCGGGCAGGGCGAGGAGCGCGCGGCGCTCGCGCGCGTCGCCAATGGCAGCCACACGATCACGCTCGACGCCGATGATACCGTAATCTTCTCGTCGAAGCAGATCCCGGGCAACGAGGTCCAGATCGGTCGCATCCAGAACACGCTGGCGGCCAAGGGCATCCGCATGATCACCGAGCGCCAGGCGCACGTCCATGTCTCGGGTCATCCGGGTCGCCCCGAACTCGCGCAGATGTATGATTGGCTGCGTCCCGACGTGCTGATCCCGACGCACGGCGAAATGCGTCACATGATGGAGCATGCGCGCTTCGGTCTCGAACAGGGTATTCCGCGCGCGCTGGTGCAGAGCAATGGCGACATCGTGCGGCTCGCGCCCAAGGGTCCGGTGAAGGTCGGCAACGCGACCGTCGGGCGGCTCGTGCTCGATGGCGACGTGATCCTGCCGGCAGAGGGTGCGACGCTCAACGAACGTCGCAAGCTGGCGATCAACGGCCAGATCTCGGTGGGCGTCGCACTTGGCAAGGATGGCCGGATGGTCGGCCAGCCGCAGGTGCGCGTGCAGGGCGTGCCGGTCGAGGAAGATCGCGCAGCCTTCATCGCCGATGCGGTCCAGGCGGCGGCCGACACGGTGCGTGGCGGCAAGCGCGAGAGTGACAAGATGCGTGAGCAGATCCGGCTCGCGGTGCGCAAGGTCGCCAAGCGCTGGACCGGCAAGCAGCCGATCGTCGACGTCCTGTTGATCGAGGGCTGATCCTGTGCGCTGGACCTCGGCACTCGCGATCTACGTCCTGTTCTGGGCGTTCTCGGTGTTTCTGGTCCTGCCGTTCGGCGTGCGCACGACGCCAGAGGCCGGGGGCGAGCTCGTCCCCGGCCAGGCGGAGAGCGCGCCGGACGAGTTCCGGTCGGGGCGGACGGCGCTGCGCGTGACCGTGGTCGCGA
This sequence comes from Sphingomonas sp. Leaf38, assembly GCF_001421825.1. Classification (NCBI taxonomy): domain Bacteria; kingdom Pseudomonadati; phylum Pseudomonadota; class Alphaproteobacteria; order Sphingomonadales; family Sphingomonadaceae; genus Sphingomonas; species Sphingomonas sp. Leaf38. The sequence continues at coordinate 1,590,297 of NZ_LMLD01000011.1, forward strand.
CGGTGTTGTTCGTGCTGTTCCAGCTCAATTATTATTATGGGTGGATCACGCCGCAGAGCGTCGATCTGTTCGACCGCGGCAACATGGTGACCCGCTAAATCCTCCCCCGCCAGGGGGAGGTGGCTGGCACTTGCCAGACGGAGGGGGCGGTACGCGCGAACCTTTGTTCCGTGTCCTCCCCCTCCGTCACC
>NZ_LMLD01000011.1:1590533-1666383 GCF_001421825.1 Sphingomonas sp. Leaf38
GCGGGGGAGGATCGAGGGAGGGGCATCACCCCGGCGACGCAGCCGAGCCGGCCAGCAGGCCGCCGTCGATGGTGATCTCGGTGCCGGTGATATAGATCGCCTCGTCCGAGGCTAGCATGACTGCGACGGCGGCGACCTCGTCGGGCATCCCGAACCGCTTGAGCGGCGTGTCGGCCACCAGCGCGTGCATCCGTGCCTCGCGATCGGGGCCAGTGCCCAGCATCGGCTCCCACATCGGCGTCAGGATCGCGGCGGGATGCACCGAGTTGCAGCGGATCTTCCACCCCTGCTGCGCGCAGTAGAGCGCGACTGTCTTGCTGTGGTTGCGGATTGCCGCCTTGGACGATGCATAGGCCGCGGCGAGCGGGATGCCGACCAGTCCCGAGCGCGACGAGATGTTGATGATCGCGCCGGTACCCGCCGCCTTCATCGCACCGATCGCATAGCGGCAGCCGAGGAACGTGCCGTCGAGATTGACCGCATGGACCGCGCGCCAGTCCGCGAGGCTCGCGTGCTCGGGATCGTGGCGGCCCATGCCGCCCTCGAACCCCGTCACGCCCGCATTGTTGACGATGACGTCGACGATCGGGACGCGGTCTGCCAGCTGCTGCCAATCCGCCTCGTCCCGGACGTCGAGTCTTTGGAAGCGGCACCCGATCGCTGCGGCGGCCTCGAGGCCGGCGGTTTCGTCGATATCGGTCAGGATGACGAGGGCATCCTCGTCATGGAAACGCTCGGCGATGGCGCGGCCGATGCCACGCGCTGCGCCGGTGACGACGCACGTCTTGTTGATCAATCTTTGCATAGGAGTCTCGAAATGTGAGTCCGGTCGGCGGAGTGCTCCGCTGGCGAGGGCCGCGTTAGCGGTGGCGCTGGATCATTTCGAAAACTCCTGGTTGATACGGGTCAGCGCAGCCGCTCGATCGCCTGCGCGAGGGCTACGTACAGTTTGCCCATGTCCGACGACAACAAGGTCACGCCAAGCGGCGAGCCGTCGCGTTGCGTCAGGATCGCGCGGAGCATCGCCTCGAAATCGTGGATGTAGCGGTTGACCATCTCGCGGAACGTCTCGTCGCCGTCGTAGAGGCCGGCGATCTCGCGCACTTCGCTCGCGTCGAGGATGCGGACCGCGCGACGCGTGAAGACGCCTCGGTCGCCCTTGAGATACGCGCCCCACGCGCTGTCCGAGATTTCGGGCGCGATCGCCTTGGTGATGTCGATCGAGGCGGAGTTGAGTGCTTCGATCAGCAGCGACACGCGGCGCGCAAAGGTGTCGCTGTCCGCCTCCTCGCGTTCGGTGCGCGCCTCTTCGATCCGGGTTTCGACGATAGCGGTCGAATCGACGATCGCCTGGACTTCGCGCGCGAGACGCTCGGTCGCGCCGGTCGCGGCGTCGACGGCCGCGTCGGTGGCGTCGGTGAGCGCGCGGACCTGGCGTTCGACGGTGTCGTTGGTCGCGCGGCGCATGGCGTCTGCGCTCGCAGCGCCGAGCGCGGCGGCAGCTTCGGGAATAACTTTCGAGAGCGTTTCACGCGCTTTGTCGGCGGCGACCGTGGCAATCTCGCGGACCCTGTGGAGGGCTTCGATGAGCTGCGGCGCGGCGTCTTCGGCGAAATGCTGCGTACGGCCGATTGCCTCGTCGACCATCTGGCCGAGCGCATCCGCCTTGGCGCGCCCGGTATTGAGCGTGTTGAGCAGGTCGGTCGACAGCGTGTCGAGGACCTGGCGTTGTTCGCCGATGACGCCTGCGATCGCCTCGATCGCATCGTGCGTACTCTCCGCGGCAGTGACCAGCGCCAGTAGGTCGGGACGCGCCGACACGACGATCCCTTTACTGGCGAGAACATGTGCATCGAGCCGGCCGAGTGCCTCGGGCATCGTTTCGTCGATTTCGCGCGCGGCGGCGTCGAGCGCGACGAGCAGCGTTTCGGTCGTGGTGATCGTCCGGTGCGCCATGTCGTCACCCGCGCGCAGCGCTTCGGTCATCACATCCGCCGAGCCGCCGAGCGCGCTGATCGATGCGGCGAGACCGCGGGTGCGTTCGGTGCCGTGGGTGTGGAGCGCTTCGATCCGCGCTTCGACTTCGCCGAGCCCGGTGTGGAGATCGTCGACGATCCGCTCACCCGCACCGCGTTGCAGGTCGAGGCGAATAGCGACGCGTTCGATCGCGTCTTCGACGGTGGCGATACGGCGGGCGAGCGCTTCGGCGCTGTCGCGCGCGGCGGTGTCGAGCGCCGCCTGGTTCGCGCCGACCATCGCCAGCATCGCGTCGCCCTGTGCGGCGATGCCTTTCCGGGCTTCGTCGACCGCGTCGGCGGTGCGGTTGAGCAACGCGTCGACCGCGCCCGACATGCCATCGGTCACCGATTCGAGATGTGTGCCCGCGGTCTGGCTGGTCGCCTCCATCCGGACGATGTGTGCGGCGAGGCGCTGCGCCGCGCCGCTTGCCATCGTGTCGGCCTCGCGACCGCGTTCGGCCAGCGCGACGATCTGCGCGTCGAGCGCAGCGGCATGTTCGCTCGCCGACAGACCGGTGCGTTCGAGCCGTTTGGCGACGTCGTCGATATCTGCCTGCGCGCGGGGGAGGGTGGCGATCAGGACGCCGAGGCTGGTCTGCGCGCCGGCGGTCGATGTGGCGAGATTGCGCGCGTGCGCGGCGGCCTGGTCGATTTCCGACACCATCCCGCGACCGATTGCCGCGAGCTGCTCGGTCGCGCCGCCGCCCATCGCCATCAGCGCTTCGAGCTGCTGTGCAAGCTGTGCCCGGTTGGCGTCGATCGTGTCGGACAGCGCGGCGACGGTGCGCTCGAGGCTGGCCGCCTCGTCACGCATCGCCTGCGCGGTGATGCCGAACCGGTGCGCCTCGGCACGGCTGGTGCGCATCGTGAGCAACCAGACGATCCCGACAAGCGCCGGGACGACGCACAGCGCGGCGATAAACTGGACCAGCGCGATGGGCCCCGCCGTCCCAAGAGCACCGCGCGCGATCCACAGCATGGCAGCAAGCCAGACGACCATGATCGCGACGGCGATACCGGCGTAAAGCGCGACACGTTCAGATGCAGGCTCTTGATAACCTTCGTCGGTTTGCTGGTCGGTGACGGCTTCGGACATGTCTTCTATCACCGGATCCATCACGATGTCCGCGCGAATGGGATGGGCATTGCCTGCCGCCGCACGAAACCCGATCATTGACGAACCCCCGTTCATGAACCGTGGAGGTATCACGGATTGCAGCCGGACAAAACGGATGATGCGATGATCCGTTACGCATCCGTCGGGTAATGAGGGCGGCACGGCCCAATCAGAGCCGCGTTGGCGAAGCTTCCGCGGGGGTCCAGAGCGCTTTCCCCACGCGATTTTGCAGGCGTCACGTCGAACCGAACCACGGTGTACGATGGTTTGGCCGAACGCGGGCTTTGCAGGACGGCGTGTACGGCCTAACAGCCAGCGATGCTTGCCGGCCTCTTATTTGCAATTCACGACGCCGACGATCGTCCCGATCGTCTGGCGGCGACGCTGCCGTTCAGCGGCGTTACCCTTATCGAATATCAGGCGCGGTTGCTGATCGCGGCGGGTGTGTCGCAGGTGATCATCGTCGTCGCGCGCATGACGCCCGAACTGCTTGGTGCGATCAACCGCATCGGTCGGCGCGGCGTGAGCGTCGATACGGTGCGGTCCGCGACCGAAGCGGTGGAGAAATTGCACCCGCTCGCGCGCGTCCTGATGCTGGGCGACGGGTTGGTCACGACCGACGCGATCGTGAAGGCGATGGCGAGCGAGGAGGGGGATTGCCTGCTCGTCGTACCCGAGAGCGATGCGGGGCCCGGTTTCGAGCGCGTCGGTGGACAGATGGCATGGGCCGGCGTGGCGCGACTAAGCTCGAGCCGGATCGCCGAGGTGGCGGCGCTGCCGCAGGACTATGATCTCCAGTCGTCGCTTCTCCGATTGGCTGTGCAGTCGCGTGCGATCCACGTGCTGCTGCCCACCGATGCGGTGCGCGGCGGCCACGGGATCGAGCGACAGGCGCGGACGCTGGAGGAGCGGGGCCGCGCCGTGCTCATGACGATCGTGTCGGGGCGGCGGGGCTGGTTCGACCGGTTTGTGCTCGCGCCGATCGCGCGGCTAGCGCTGCCGCTGCTGGTCGATCGCGGTGCGGCGGGAACGACCGTCGGCGCGGCCGGGCTTGCGCTCGGTGTCGCGGGCTTGGTGACGATCGGCTTCGGCCTGTCGTCGACGGGGCTGGTACTGGTGCTGGTCGGATGTATCGCACTGGCGCTCGGTTCGGTGCTGAGCGGGCTTCGCGACGAGACACCGATGGCACGCTGGCAGACGCTGGCGATCGGCGGCGTCGTTGCGGCTGCGATTCTCGTCTTCGCCTTCTTCGTTAGTGGCTATGCAGGCGACAATACCGCGCTGGCGATCGGGACCGCGACGGTTGCGCTTGGTGGGTTGGCGGAGCGCGCCATCCGCGAACGCGAGCGCCGGCTCTGGTGGGGTAGTCCGGCCGCGTATCTGCTGATCGTTGCGGTTTTTGCGCTGGTCGGGTTTCCGGTGTTCGGACTCGGCGTGACGGCGGGCTACGCCATGGCTACGCTGGCGGTGGCGATTGAACGATTGCGTCGCCCGCTTTAGGCGGACCTTAACGACCGGGGGCTACAGACGGGAACATGTCGGCCGGCCCCACGATGCAAGACGCTATGCCGTCCTATGATCCGATGGAACGAGCCGAGCTCGCGCGTCGGCGCGCCGAAACGCGGCTGGCGGGGACAATTGCCGACTTTTTCCTCGATGCGGACGCGCGGCTCGACGATCGTACGCGGTTGATGCTCGCGCAGGTGCTCGGCGCGATCGTCGGTGCCATTGAGTGGGACATAAGGCGGCACGCGTCGCGATTGCTGGCCGGTGGGGGCGCGACCCAAGCAGGCGAAGCGATGCTGAAGGCGGGGGCGGGGACCGTGCTCGAGCGGCTGACGCGTGCCGGACTGCTGCGCGACGAAGAGCTGATGGAAGAACTTATCGCGCGGGTCCGTCATGACCTGATCGCGGCATCGCTGCCGGTCGAGGTAGCCGCACCCGACGAAGCGAGCCTGCTCGTGCGGTTGGCGGGCGTGCCCGACAGCGTCGTCGCATCGGCGGCCTCGGCGCTGCTGGCTGCGGAAAGTCGGCGGCGGATGGCGAATGAGCAGGGCTCTGTCGGGGGCAGCGAATTGCCCGCGGAACTGCATCATCGCTTGGTCTGGTGGGTGGCCGCGGCGATCCGTGATGGCCTGAAAACCGCGACACGCGATAGCGACCGCGCGATCACCGACGCAGCACAGCGCAGCTTGGCCGCGCATGACGAAGGCGAGCGTCCCGACGCGGTGGCCACGCGGCTGGCGGCGGCGCTCGATGCGCGACCTAACGAACTGGGCGCTGTGCTTGTTGAGTCGATCGGCGATCGGCGTCTGTCGCTGTTCGTCGCGGTGCTGGCGCATGCGCTGGGCATTGGGTTCGATCAGGCGCGCGCGATCGCGCTCGATCCCGAGGGAGACCGGCTCTGGCTCGCGCTGCGCGCGCTCGACATGGATCGACCGACCATCGCCAGGATCGGGCTCGCGCTGTCGGAAGCTGACCCGCGCCGCGATATCGAGGCGTTCGCGGACGCGCTGGACGCGATCGTGTCGATCGGTGTCGAGGACGCGCGGGCGTCGATCGCGCCGCTCGCACTCAACCGCGATTTTCGCATGGCGTTGCGCGCGCTGGCGCGTACGGAACGCCGATGAGCGCGTTCGACCCTTCGACCGAAAGCCCGATCGCGCACGCGATCGTCGCACCCGACGGTTCGCTGTCGTTCGCGGACCCCGCGTTGATCGCGTTGAACCAGCGTGCGGGCGGGATGCGCGGCGCGCCGCTGGCGGTGCCGCAACTTGCGACGATCGCGCGGCTGGCGCGTCGGCTTGGTATCGTCGTCTCGCGCGGCGTGGTGGTTGCGGATGACGAGACCGACGTCGATCTCTGGGTGCGCGCGCAACCCGATGGCGAGAATGTGCGACTGACGGTGAGCGGCTGGCGCGAAATTGCGGCGTGGCGCCCGGTGCGCGCCTCGCCCGATGCGCAGGACGCATTTCTTGGCAGCGACACCGATTGGCGGTGGGAAACCGATGCGGCGCTGCGGCTGACGTTTGTCACGCTCGATGCAGGGCCCAAGCATGGCTTCGACGCGTTCGCGCTGCTCGGCCAGCCGCTAACGGCGATGTTTTCGCTCGATACCGGATCCGACGGAACGTTGCCGATCCTCGATTCGCTCGCGCGTCGGCGGCCGATGATCGCGCAGCCCGCGCGGCTGCGTAGCTCGGGGCGTGCCGTGACGCTGACGGCCAGCGTACGCAACGATGCCTCGGGCGATTTCGCCGGGTTCGTCGGTGCGGCGCGGATGGTGGTCGACGATGTCGCGGTACCGGCCCAGACGGACACGCTGTCGCCGACCTTTACCAGCGGGCTCGACAAGGCGTTGCGGATACCGCTCGCGCGGATCGTCGCCAATGCCGACAGCATCAACGCGCAGGCGGATGGACCGGTGCAAGGCGATTATGCCGACTATGCCGCCGATATCGCCAGCGCCGGGCGCCATCTGCTCGAACTGGTCGACGATCTGGTCGATCTCCAAGCCGTCGAGCGCCCCGATTTCGCGCTTGCGCCCGAGCCGATCGATCTTGCCGATGTCGCCCGCCGTGCGGCGGGGCTCCTGTCTGTGCGTGCGGCCAATGCCGACATTACGATCACGCGGCCCGCGGTCGACGTGCGCATCGCCGCGCTCGGCGATTTCCGCCGGGTGCTGCAGATTCTCGTCAACCTCGTTGGCAATGCGGTGCGCTATTCCCCGCGCGGGGCACAGGTCGTCGTCACCGCGACGCGGATCGACGACCACGCGGTCGTCGTGGTCGCGGACACCGGCAAGGGCGTCGCACCCGAGGATCAGGCGCGGATTTTCGAGAAATTCGAGCGTGTCGATCCCTCGGAGGCCGGCGGCAATGGGCTCGGCCTGTATATCGCTCGGCGTCTCGCACGCGCGATGCAGGGGGATCTCACGGTCGAAAGCGCGCCCGGCGACGGCGCGCGGTTCATGCTGACGTTACCGGCGGATCCGGCGCGCCACTAGGATCAGCGCAAGGCCGAACGCGGCGAGGAATGCCCCGCGATCCGCCCAGGGCCGCTGATCGAGCATGAAGCTCGACTGCGGCCAATGGACGTAACCGAGTCCCTGGCCGATCCAGAGCAGACCCATCAGCGCGCAGAGCACGCCGACGACCATCAGGATCGGCCGGAGCGTCGTCATCTTAGCGTGCGTCCATCGGAACGTAGTCCCGCTCGGCCGGGCCGTTGTACAGCTGGCGCGGGCGGCCGATCTTCTGGTCGGGATCGGTGATCATCTCGTTCCACTGCGCGACCCAGCCGACCGTGCGCGCGAGCGCGAACAAGACGGTGAACATCGAGGTCGGGAAGCCGATCGCAGAAAGGATCACGCCCGAGTAGAAATCGACGTTCGGGAACAGCTTCTTCTCGATGAAGTACGGATCGCTGAGCGCGAGACGCTCGAGTTCGATCGCAACGTCGAACACGGGGTCGGTAACGCCAAGCTCGCCGAGCACTTCCTTGACCGTCGTCTGCATGACGGCCGCGCGTGGATCGTAGTTCTTGTAGACGCGGTGACCGAAGCCCATCAGGCGGAACGGATCGTTCTTATCCTTGGCGCGGGCGATATATTCCGGGATCCGGTCGACCGTGCCGATCTCACGCAGCATGTTGAGCGCGGCTTCGTTCGCGCCGCCGTGCGCGGGCCCCCAGAGGCAGGCGATGCCGGCCGCGATGCACGCGAACGGATTGGCGCCCGACGATCCGGCAAGACGGACCGTCGAGGTCGACGCGTTCTGCTCGTGATCGGCGTGAAGGATGAAGATGCGATCCATCGCCTTTTCGACGACCGGGTTCACGACATACTTCTCGGCCGGTACGCCGAACGTCATCTTCAGGAAGTTGCCGGTGTAGCTTAGCGTGTTATCCGGATAGACGAACGGCTGACCAACGCTGTACTTGTACGCCATCGCGGCGATCGTCGGCATCTTGGCGATCAGGCGGTGCGACGCGATCACGCGCTGCGCCGGATCATGGATGTCGGTCGAGTCGTGATAGAAGGCCGAGAGAGCGCCCACAACGCCGCACAGGATCGCCATGGGATGCGCATCGCGACGGAAGCCGCGGAAGAACTGCGCAAGCTGCTCGTGCACCATCGTGTGGCGCGTGATCGTGTTCGAGAAGGTTGCCAACTCGTCCTTGCTCGGCAGTTCGCCGTTGAGGAGCAGATAGGCGACTTCCATGAAGTTGGACTGTTCGGCCAGCTCGCCGATCGTGTAGCCGCGGTGCAGCAGCGTGCCCGCGTCACCATCGATATAGGTCAGCGTCGACTGGCACGACGCCGTCGAAGTGAAGCCCGGATCATAGGTGAAATTGTCCGTCTGCGCGTACAGCTTGCGGATATCGATGACATCGGGGCCGATCGTTCCGGACATCACCGGATAATCGAAATCCTTGCCGTCGACCTTGAGGGTTGCGGTCTCGCTCATGCTTGTATCCTTCCTCGAAATCTTATCAGCTCACCATCCGGTCGGCGATCCGACCGAGGCTCTCGTCGCGCCCGAGCAGATCGAGCACATCGAAGATCCCCGGCGACGTCTTGCGTCCCGTCAGCGCGGCGCGAAGCGGCTGTGCGACCTGGCCGAGCTTGACGCCCCGCGCTTCTGCCACGCGCCGTACCGCGCCTTCGAGCGCCTCCGTATCCCACTCGGCGAGCGCGTCAAGTTCGGCATGGGCATTGACCAAAATTGCGCTCGCTTCACCGTGCAAAAGGCTCGCCGCGGCGTCGTCCATCGCCAGCGGGCGCTGGCTGAACAGAAAATTCGAACCCTCGGCCAGTTCGTTCAAGTTTGCTGCACGCGGCTTCAGGACGGGCATTGCGCGAGTCAGAAGATCGAGTCCGCCGTCGGGCAGCCCGTGGCCGAGACGATCGGCCGCCAGTTGCGCCAGCCGCGCGTCGTCGGCCTCGCGGATGTAGTGGCCGTTGAGGTTCTCAAGCTTCTTCAGGTCGAAGCGCGACGGCGACTTGCCAACGCCCGACAGGTCGAACCATTCGACCGCCTGCGCGCGACTAATGATCTCGTCGTCGCCATGACCCCAGCCGAGCCGGAGCAGGTAGTTATCGAACGCCTCGGGCAGGATGCCCATCTCGTCGCGATACGCTTCGATGCCGACCGCGCCGTGACGCTTCGACAGCTTGGCGCCGTCGGGGCCGTGGATCAGCGGGATATGCGCGTAGATTGGTTCGGGCCAGCCCATCGCACGATAGATCGGCAGTTGGCGAAACGCGTTATTCAAATGATCGTCGCCGCGGATTACGTGCGTCACGCCCATGTCGTGATCGTCGACGACGACCGCGAGCATATAGGTCGGCGTGCCGTCCGAGCGGAGCAGGACGAGATCGTCGATTTCTTCGTTCTTGACCGTAACTGCACCCTGAACGCGGTCCTCGATCGTGACGGCGCCCTCCTGCGGCGCGCGCAGGCGGACGACGTGGGGCAGGTCGGGCGCTTCGCTCGCCGGGCGGTCGCGCCACGGGCTGCGGATGCGCAAGGGCTTCTTCGCCGCCTGCGCCTCGGCGCGCATCGCAGCGATTTCCTCGGCGGTCATGTAGCAGCGATAGGCATGGCCGTTGGCGACCATCTCATGGGCTACCTGCGCGTGGCGCTCGGCGCCGGCGAACTGCATGACGACGTCGCCGTCCCAGTCGAGCCCGAGCCAGCGCATCCCGTCGAGAATCGCGTCGATTGCCGGCTGGGTCGAGCGGACCCGGTCGGTATCCTCGATCCGCAACAGAAATTTGCCGCCATTCGCCTTTGCGAACAGCCAGTTGAACAGCGCGGTGCGCGCGCCGCCAAGATGCAGGAACCCCGTCGGCGACGGAGCGAAACGGGTAACCACGGGTGCGGCCGAATTGGCGGTGCCCGTATCAGATATTGCGCCCAACCGCGGGTGCTCCCAGACTGATGAAACAATGGAGAAACGATGGCCATGACAGCCGTCGCCGCCCCTAGCATGCGTCCTTGGCGGCGACAAATGGGCGTGCCGCGATGGGGGGCTGTCGTCGGGTTGGCCGTCGAGCGCCGGCTAGAGGCGGAGCGCGACCAGTTGGTGTTATGGTTGCCGGTCATGCTGGGTGGCGGAATCGCGTTGTGGTTCGCGCTGCCGGACCCGGCGGCGTGGTGCGTGACGATATTGCTGTTGGTGGCGAGCGGGCTTGCGTGTCTGGCCCTGGGGCGTGGCGGACGAGCGGCGCGCGCTCTGGCCGTCGGTTTGCTCACAAGCGCGCTCGGCTTGGGGCTGGTCTGGGCACGGTCTGAAGTGGTGGCGCGACCGGTGCTGGCCGGCCCGACGATCGCAAGCTTCTCGGCAAAGGTCGAGGGAATCGAGCCGCTGGTCGCGCGCAAGCTCGTCCGGTTGACGGTGCTGCCCATTGGCAAGGGCGTGGAAACCGATGGGCAGCCCGTTGCCTTGCCCTATCGCGTTCGCGTCAACTTGGCGGAAGCGGATGCACCGCACCTGCTGGGCATCGGGGCGGTCGTGCATCTTCGGGCTCGCCTGATGCCACCGCCACTCCCCGCCGTGCCGGGCGCCTACGACTTTGCGCGCGTCGCGTGGTTCGGCGGGATCGGTGCGACGGGGCGCGGCTTTGCACCGGTCATCGTTACGACGCCGAGCGACTCGGGCGCGGGCGTCCGCGTCGCGCTGTCGCATCATATCGTGTCGCGACTGGACGGTAGCGCAGGCGGTATCGCTGCAGCGCTCGCCACCGGCGACGTCGGCGCGATCAGCGAGGAGGATTCAGAGGCGATGCGCCGGGCCGGGCTCGCGCATCTTTTGTCGGTGAGTGGGTTGCATATCACGGTCGCGGTGGCGGCGACGATGGTGATCGTGCTGCGTCTGCTGGCGCTCAGTCCGTGGCTGGCGCTGCACACCCGCCTGCCGTTGATCGCCGCGCTGGCGGGTGCGGCGGCGGCGATCGGTTATACATTGCTGACCGGCAGCCAGGTCCCGACGATCCGATCGTGCGTAGCCGCGCTACTCGTGCTGGCGGCGCTGGCGATGGGCCGCGAGGCGATGACCCTGCGACTGGTCGCCGCGGGGGCAGCGTGCGTCATGCTGGTCCTTCCTGAATCAGCGGCGGGACCGAGCTTCCAGCTCTCGTTCGCGGCGATCACCGCCATCATGGCCTTGCACGAACATCCGGTGATCCGCGTGGTCCTAGGTCCGCATGACGAAGGACGCGGGCGCAAACTCGCGCGTGCGGTTGCGTCCCTGCTGCTGACGGGATTGCTAGTCGAAGTCGCGCTGATGCCGATCGCGGTGTATCATTTCCACAAGGCCGGGGTGTACGGCGCGTTTGCCAACATCGTCGCGATCCCGCTGACGACGTTCGTCGTGATGCCGCTGGAGGCGTTGGCGTTGCTGCTCGATGCAGTTGGCGTTGGTGCGCCGATCTGGTGGTTGGTGCAGCGCTCGCTCGATGCGCTACTGTGGTTAGCGCATATCGTTGCCAGCGCGCCCGGCGCGGTGCGGTCCTTGCCCGGGATGTCGACGGCCGCGTTTGCGCTGATGATCGTCGGCGGCATCTGGATCGCGCTGTGGCGGACGCGGTGGCGACGGCTCGGGCTGATTCCGCTGGCTGCCGGTGCGATCTGGGCGCTCACGACTCCGCTACCGGACGTTCTCGTCACGGGCGACGGGCGCCATGTCGCGGTTCGGACGGCGGCGGGGCTGGCAATGCTACGCGACCGGGCGGGGGACTATACGCGCGACATGTTGGCCGAGAATGGCGGGGTGGATGGCGAACCGCTCCTGCTCGCGGATCAGCCCGATGCGCGGTGCAGCCGCGATCTGTGCGTCACCGATATCGTTGCACGGCGACGGACATGGAGGATCTTGGCGACACGCAGCGCCTTCATGGTACCAATCGCAGCGTTCATCGCCGCGTGCCACACCGCCGACATCGTCGTCAGCGAACGCGGTCTGCCGAAACGCTGCGTGCCGCGGTGGTTGAAACTGGATCGCCGCGTCCTTCGGCGGACGGGCGGTGTTGCGCTAACCTTGCGGACGGGGACGGTCGTGACGATCCTGAACGCCGGCGACCGCCACCCTTGGCGCGATCCACCTGTGCTTGCCCGCACCGTGCATTCGTTCGGATCGCGCCAAATCCGATCGCACAACGCTCGGTGGGTGTCTCGCGCTCACCGCGCTCGCTTTTATCAGGATGACCACGCAAAGGCGCAGCGCTAAGGGGTGCGGCCGAGGCGATCGTACCGAGACGTCAACGCCGATGTCTCGATCGCCCGTGACGTCAGGTCGACACAGATCGCTCGGCACCATCTTCGCGCCTTTGCGCCTTCGCGCAAGCCGATTTCCGGATGCCCCGCGGACCGGCTCTGCGTCGCGATGACGCAGGGCCGGTACGAATATTCAATCGTAGCGGCGCAGGATGCCGGAGAGCTTACCCTGCACGCGGACCTGCGCGGGCGCGTAGCGTTGCGGGTCGTACGCGCGGTTTGCGGGGTCGAGGCGAACCATGGCGCCCTCGCGCCGAAAATATTTGAGCGTGGCTTCGCTGTCCTCGATCAGCGCGACGACGATCTCGCCGTCCCGCGCGGTCTCGGTGCGGCGGATCAGCGCGTAGTCGCCGTCCAGGATGCCCGCTTCGACCATCGAATCACCCGAGACTTCGAGTGCGTAATGTTCGCCGGTGCCGAGCAGCGCGGCAGGGACGGCGAGCATCGTGCTACCCTCGAACGCCTCGATCGGAACGCCCGCGGCAATCCGGCCGTGAAGTGGGATCTCGACGACGTCGTTCGCGGGCTGCGGTACGGCGACGGGCGCGGACTTCACGGTCGATGCCTTTGACGGCGCCTTTTTTTCCGCGCGCTCGGGCATGCGCAGCACTTCGAGTGCGCGTGCGCGGTTCGGCAGGCGGCGGATGAAGTTGCGCTCCTCGAGCGCGCTGATCAGACGATGGACGCCCGACTTCGATTTCAGATCGAGTGCGTCCTTCATCTCCTCGAACGACGGCGAGACGCCGGTTTCGTTGAGGCGATCGTTGATGAAGCAGACGAGTTCGTGCTGCTTGCGCGTGAGCATGGCGGTTCTCCGTCCGGAACAGACTGGGAACTTCTATGGAACATCCTTAACGCCGTCAAGCGCTCGTATCACGCAATTACGAGGATTTCCGCCGATTCGCCCTGGCGCGCCGCCGGGGCGCTGCCGGGGCGGACGATCAGGCAGGTCGAGCGCGCGAGCATGAGCAGCATCGAGCTGTCCTGGATCGTCGAGGCATAGGCCTTGCCGTCGCGGAGTTCGGCGCGGAGATAGTCGGTGCGCGCGTTGTTGGCGGGAAGGTCCTCGCCGAGCAGTGCGTGCGTCGACTGGGGAAGTGGATCGCGCGCGCCGGCCATGTGCGCGACGACGGGCTTTACGAACAGAGTGGCAGTGACGAACGCGGAGACCGGGTTGCCGGGCAGGCCCAGCATCATCATGTCACCGATCCGCCCGGCCATCATCGGCTTGCCGGGGCGCAGCGCGATCCGCCAGAAATCGATTGTCCCGCCGGCGGCTTCGATCGCCGGGCGGACAAGGTCGTGATCGCCGACCGACGCGCCGCCCGTGGTCACGAGCAGGTCGGCCTGAACGCTCGCGAAGGCGTCGCGCAGGACGTCGAGATTGTCGGGTAGGATGCCGAGGTCGATGACGTCGACGGGCATGTCGGCGAGCATCGCGGCGAGCATGATGCCGTTCGATTCGGGGAGCGCGACGCCGTCGGTGGTCGAGCCGGGGGGGACGAGTTCGTCGCCCGTGGCGGCGACGGCGACGCGGACGCGGCGATTGACGGTGAGGCTGCCATGCCCGCCGGTTGCGGTGACCGCGATGCGCGCGGGACTGAGGCGTTCGCCGGCGGCGATCAGCCGGGTGCCGGTCGAGAAGTCGAGGCCCTTGCGGCGCGTGTTGCGGCCCAGCGTCGGTGGGCCTTCGCCGGCGAGGATCAGCGTGGCGCCGTCTCGCTCGGCTTCTTCCTGGACCATGACGGTGTCGGCGCCCTCGGGCATGGCGGCGCCGGTGAAGATGCGGGTGGCCTCGCCCGGCGCGACCGCGCCCGTGAAGGGGCGGCCGGCGGCGCTTTCGCCGATGACGGTCCAGGGGCCGGGGAGGTCGGCGAAGCGGATCGCGTAGCCGTCCATGGCGGAGAGGTCGGCGGCGGGTTGAGTGCGGCGGGCGAGGATGTCCTCGGCGGCCCAGCGGCCGGCGGCGTTGCGCAAGGGGACGGTCTCATGACCGACGCGGGGGGCCATGGCGAAGAGGCGGGTCTGGGCTTCGGCGACGGGGACTAGGGTCATGCGTAAGTCTCTGTTTTCGGGCGGTTCAGAAAAGTGAAGTTCAGGAAGTGCAGACGCTGGGCGGTGTTTGGCGGGTCGTCGTTTGGCGGGGTGTCGTAAGGGGAAGCGCGGGGGTGCCCCGGTATGTTCCGTGCTGTGCCATCTGTTTGGCGTGTAGGACAGGTGTTGTTGGGGTGGGGCGGCGGTGTTCCGGTTTATTCGAGGTCAGCTCCTGCTTCCTTGTTCTCCCGCAAAGGCGGGAGCCCAGTCTGGGTCCCCGCCTGCGCGGGGAAACAGGGTTGGGCGGGGGGCGCTCGCTAGTATCTCGGCCTTCCCAATTGGGCCCCGGCCTTCGCCGGGGTGGTGTTGGTGGTGGCGTTGGCCAGCGTGCGTTCATGCGGCGACGGGCTTTTCTGGCGCGCAATGACGCACCAGATCAATATGATGACAGCAACACAGCCACGGACGAGAGACAGGATCGGTGCGGCGATCGGGGCGGTCGTGTTGCCGGGGTTGCTTGGCTATGCGCTGCTCCATGGGCTGGTCGTGCCGATGCCGGCGGCGGTCGGGGAGGCGTTGAAGGTGTTCGGGGTGGCACCGCCACCGCCGCCGCCGCCGGTCGAAAAGGTCAAGCCGCGGCCGTCGCTCAGCCGCAGGCCGGAGGGGGCTGCATCGCCGCCCAATCTCAAGTCGAAGGCGACCGAGCTCGTGGCGCCGCCGCCGGTCGTGCCGATCGTGGTGCCGCCGCCGGTGGTGGTCGCGGAGAAGGCTGGGTTGGGCGCGCAGGCGACGGCTGGCGCGTCGGACGTGCGCGGGCCGGGGACCGGGAGCGGCGGGATCGGCAATGGCACCGGGAGTGGTGGGTCTGGCGATGGCGACGGTGGGGGTGGCGAGGAGACGCCGCCGCAGTGGCGCAAGGGGCGACTGAAGGACTCCGACTATCCGCGCGAGGCTGCGGAGACGGGGATCCGTGGGCGGGTGTCGGTGCGGTATGCGGTCGGGACGGATGGCCGCGTGACGCGGTGCCGGGTGACCGGGTCTAGTGGGAGCCGGGAACTGGATGCGCTGACGTGTCGGCTGATCGAACAGCGGTTTCGGTATGATCCTTCGCTCGATGCGGCGGGGCGGCCGGTGGAGTCGACGATCGTCGAGGATCACGAATGGGCTATGGGTGACTGATCGGGCTTGGGGTGGGGGCGCTTTGCTTGGCTTGCCCTCACCCTCGACGCCTTCGGCGTCTTTCCCTCTCCCCTTTGGGGAGAGGGGTTTGTTAGGCGGTCCAGTTGCCGGATTTGCCGCCGGATTTGGCGCGGACGCGGATGTCGGAGAGGACCATCGTCTTGTCGATCGCTTTGGCCATGTCGTAGATCGTCAGCAGCGTTACCGTCGCGGCGGTGAGCGCTTCCATCTCGACGCCGGTCTTGCCTTCGGTCGAGGCAGTCGCGGTCGCGGTGACGCCGGTCGAGTCGACGGTCAGGTCGATCTCGACTTTGGTGAGCGGCAGGGGATGGCAGAGCGGGATCAGGTCGCTGGTGCGCTTGGCCGCCATGATCCCGGCGACGCGCGCGACGGCGAGGACGTCGCCCTTCTTGGCAGTGCCCGCGCCGATCGCCGCGGCGGCCTCGGCCGACATGGTGATCCGGCCAGAAGCGATGGCTTCGCGCGCGGTGACCGCCTTGCCGCCGACGTCGACCATCCTTGCCGCGCCCGCTTCGTCGATGTGCGTGAGACCGCTCACCCGACAAAAGCCCGCGTGGCGGCTTCGACGTCGTCCTGGCGCATCAGCGCCTCGCCGATCAGGAAGCAGCGGATGTCGTGCTCGGCCATCGCGTCGAGCTCGGCGCGGCTCGTCAGGCCGCTTTCGGCGACGAAGGTGCAGTCTTTCGGTGCGCGGCTGACCAGCTCGTAGGTGCGGTTGAAGTCGACGCTGAAGTCGCGCAGGTCGCGATTGTTGACGCCGATGAGCCGCGACTTGAGCTTGAGCGCGCGCTCCATTTCGTGCGCGTCATGGACCTCGACCAGCACGTCCATGCCGCAGTCGAGCGCGGACGCCTCGATCTCGGCCATCTGCACGTCGTCGAGCGCGGCGACGATGATCAGGATGCAATCCGCACCGATCGCGCGCGCCTCGGTCGACTGCCATGGGTCGACCATGAAGTCCTTGCGCAGGACGGGGATCGAGACGGCGTCGCGCGCGGCGGCGAGATATTCGTCGGCGCCCTGGAACCATTTTTCGTCGGTCAGCACGGACAGGCACGCGGCACCGCCGGCTTCGTAGGCGCGGGCATGGGCGGGGGGATCGAAGTCGGCGCGGATCAGGCCCTTCGAAGGACTTGCCTTCTTGATCTCGGCGACCAGCGCATAGCCGGGCTTCGCGTCGAGCGCGGCGCGGAAGCCGCGCGGTTTCGACATGCGGGCGATCCCGGCGTCGATGTCGGCGAGCGACGTGGTGGCCTTGCGCGCGGCGACTTCGGCGCGCTTGGTCTCGAGGATACGGTCGAGCATGGTCATGTCAGTAGGCGATCCAGCGGGCGAGCAGCGCGTCGGCGCTGCCGGTGTCGAGGGCGGTGGCGGCTTTCGCGACGCCGTCGACAAGGGTGGGGACGGTGCCGGCGACCATCAAGGCGGCGGCGGCGTTGAGCAGGACGGCGTCGCGGTATGCGCCGGTTTCGCCCTGGAGCAGGCCGCGGAGCGCATCGGCGTTGTGATGCGCGTCGCCGCCACGGATGTCGGTGATGGCGTGGGCGGTGAGGCCGGCGTCCTTGGGGGTTATGCGCGCGGGGAGCGCGACGCTGCCGACCGAGGCGACGATGCTGGGGCCGGCGCCCGAGAGTTCGTCGAGGCCTTCTTCGCCCGAGACGACCAAGGCCGCCTCGGTGCCGAGCTGTTCGAGCGCGTCGGCGTAGAGCGCGACGTAATCGGGGCGGGCGATGCCGATCAGCTGGCGGGTGGTGCCCGCCGGGTTGGCGAGCGGGCCCATCAGGTTGAAGATCGTCCGCTTGCCGATGCGCTGGCGGATCGGGGTGATGCGCTTCATCGCCGGGTGGTGGTTGGCGGCGAACAGGAAGGCGATGCCGATGTCGTTGAGGCTCGCCTCGGCAGTGGCGCCGGCGCGGTCCATGTCCAGGCCGAGCACTTCGAGCGTGTCGGCGGCGCCGGCCTTGCTCGAGGCGGCGCGGTTGCCGTGCTTGGCGACGGGGACGCCGCACGCCGCGACGACGAGCGCGACCGCGGTCGAGACGTTGAGCGTGTGATGGCCGTCACCGCCGGTGCCGCAGACGTCGACCGCGCCGGCGGGGGCGTCGATCGGGATCATCCGGTTGCGCAGGGCGCGGGCGGCTTCGGCGATCTCGATGCTGGTCTCGCCGCGCGCCGACAGATCGATCAGGAAGGTCGCGATGGCGTCTTCGCCCGCGCGTGCGTCGAGGATGTCGGCGAACGCTTCGCGGGCGGACTCGCGGGAGAGGGGGGATGACGGGTCGGGGAGGAGCGTGGTGGTGCTCACAGCTGCAACCCGTCGCGCGGCTTTACCGGGATGTCGGCCATCTTCAGGAAGTTCGCCAGCATCGCATGGCCGTGTTCGGTGGCGATGCTTTCGGGGTGGAACTGGACGCCGTGGATCGGCAGCGTGGCGTGGCGGAAGCCCATGACGGTGCCGTCCTGCGCGGTCGCGTTGACCACCAGCGTGTCCGGCACGTCGTTGACGATCAGCGAGTGGTAGCGCGTCGCTATGAACGGCGAAGGGAGTCCGGCGTAGAGCCCGGTATCATCGTGGAGGACGGGCGAGGTCTTGCCGTGCATCAGCCCACCGCGCTCGACCTTGCCGCCGAAATGCTGGCCGATCGCCTGATGGCCGAGGCAGACGCCGAGCAGCGGCTTGGCCGCGTCCGCGCAGGCGGCGACGAGATCGAGGCTGACCCCCGCCTCGGTCGGCGTGCAGGGGCCGGGGGAGATGACGAACGCGTCCGCGCCTGACGACAAGGCTTGCCCGGCGGAGATCGCGTCGTTGCGGACGACTTCCACCTCGACGCCCAGCTCCATCAGATAATGGACGAGGTTCCAGGTGAAGCTGTCGTAATTGTCGACGACGAGGATCATGGCGCCGCCATAGCCGAAGCGCGGGGCCATGCAAGGCGCGCGGCGGCGGCGTGCCGCAAAGTGCCGGTGGGCGGTCGCCGATGACGCCAAGCGTCGCTATGTGCGGTAGGCGGGCGACCTTCATTCAGTGCGGAGCAATGCTGTGTGACGGACGTTATCCCTTCAAAGGAGCCTTCCCCCATGTTTCGTACCGTCGTCCTTGCCGCACTGATCGCGCTTCCCGCCATGGCGTCCGCGCAGGATGCCCAGGTCGCCTCGCCGCCGCAGCGGATCCGCAGCGTCACGCTGACCGGGGACCAGAAGTGCCCGCCGTCGACCAACGGCGAAGTCGTGGTGTGCTCGACGCTCGACCAGCCTTACCGGATCCCCAAGGCACTGCGCGAGGACAAGCCGATCGCCGCGCAGAACCAGAGCTGGGTCAACCGCGCGGCGTCGATGGACCAGCTTGGGCGAGTCGCGGGCGGGTTGCCGGATACGTGTTCGGCGGTCGGCACGGGTGGCCAGTCGGGCTGTTTCCTGGCGCGTAACAATGCGTATGCGGCTGAGCGTCGGGCGCCGAGCAGCGAGACCACCACGACGCCGTGAGCGCGTTTTGATTTAGGGATCAGACTGCCATTGGAAGAAGACCACCCCGGCGAAGGCCGGGGTCCAATTGGGAAGGGTGCAGTAATCTAGGACGCCCATCACCATTCCGGTTCCCCATTTGGGCCCCGGCCTTCGCCGGGGTGGTGTCATGCTGGGGCGCGGTCGTTTTTTCTTCGGCGGTAAGATTACTGACCGAAGCCGGGCGCTTTCGCTCGGCTGACGGCTTCCCGCGCGGCAGCCAGGATAGCGCCTGCCTTCGCCTCGCATTCGCGCTGTTCGTAGTCTGGGATACTGTCGGCGACGATGCCGGCGCCGGCTTGGACGTGGATGGTGCCGTCCTTGACGACCGCGGTGCGCAGCACGATGCACGAGTCCATCGAGCCGTCGGGCGAGAAGTAGCCGACGCCGCCCGCATAGGCGCCGCGACGCTCGGGTTCGAGTTCGGCGATGACCTGGCACGCGCGGACCTTTGGTGCGCCGCTGACAGTGCCTGCGGGAAACCCCGCGAACAGCGCGTCGAGCGCGTCCTTGGCGGGCGAGAGCGTGCCGACGACGTTCGACACGATGTGCATCACGTGGCTGTAGAATTCGACGCCGTAGCTGGCCGTCACGCGCACCGACCCCGGCGACGCGGCGCGGCCGACATCGTTGCGGCCGAGATCGAGCAGCATGAGATGTTCCGCGCGTTCTTTCGGGTCCGCGAGCAGGCTGATGCGGTTGGCCTCGTCCTCGGCGGCGGTCTTGCCGCGGGGGCGCGTGCCCGCGATCGGGCGGATCGTGACTTCGTCGTCGCGGACGCGGACGAGGATCTCCGGGCTCGAGCCGATCAGCGCGAAGCCCGGAAGGTCGAGATGATAGAGGAACGGCGACGGGTTGATGCGGCGTAGCGATCGGTACAGCTCGAACGGCGGCAGCGCGAACGGCGTGCTGAACCGCTGTGCTAGCACGACCTGGAAGATGTCGCCGGCGAGGATATAGTCCTTCGCGGTGGCAACCATCTCGGCGTAGCGGCCCTCGGGCAGCGCGGGCGTGTAGACGGGCTCGGCGACGTCGGAGCGGATCGGCGCAGGGACGGGCGTGCTGGCGAGCTTGGCCGCGACCGCGTCGAGCCGCTCCTCGGCGTCGGCCACGATCGAATCGGCATCGCGCGCGGGATCGGGCCAGGCAGGCGCGACGAGGTACAGTGCGTCGGTCAGGCGATCGAACACGAGTATCACGGTCGGCCGCACGAAGATCATGTCGGGTAGGCCAAGCGCGTCGGCCGGGGGTTGCGGCAGAGTCTCGACCAGGCCGATCGTCTCATAGCCGAAATAGCCGACGAGGCAGGCGAGCGCGCGGGGGAGCTCGGCGGGGACGTCCGCACGGCATTCGGCGACCAGCGCGCGCAACGCGTCGAGCGTCGGCACGCCGCAGGGCTCGAACGTCTCGCGATCGGTCGCCCAGTGGCGGTTGATCTCGGCGCTCTGGCCGTGCGCGCGGAACAGCAGGTCGGGCGCGAGGCCGATCAGGCTGTGGCGGCCGCGCGTCTCGCCGCCCTCGACCGATTCGAGCAGGAAGTCGCCACGCCCCGGCTCGATGAGCTTGAGCGCGGCGGCGACCGGCGTTTCGGTGTCGGCGACCTGACGACGCCAGACGAGCGTGGGGCGCCCCTCGGCCAAGGCTTCCCGCGCGGTCATGCCGATCAGTTCCCGGTGCCGCCCTGGCCGAGCAGGTCGGCGCGGACGCGTGCGAGCGATGCCGCGTTGGTCTTCACACCCACGTCGGCGCGGACCGCCTTGGCGAACTGCTCGACATATTCGCGGCCGACCGACCGGCCGATATTGGCGCGCGCGGCCTTGATCGCCGCGTCGTTGCCCGCCGCATTGCCGCTGGCGATGCTGTCGAGCTTGATGACGAACCAGCCGCTGTCGTCGGGCGCGGCCAAGGTCTTCGCGGTGTTCGGCGCCATGCTGAACATCAGCGCGAGCGCGGGCGGCGCACCACGCGGATCGGCGGCGATCTGAGCGCGCGACGCGGTCAGCGGGCGAGCGGCGGGGATCGGCAGCTTGGTCTGCGCGAGCGACTGCTGGATCGTCATGCCCTTGTTGATGCGCGCGAGCACGTCGGCGGCGACTTTCCGCGCAGCCTGACGCGAGCGATCAGCGGTCACGTCGCGGAGCACGGCGGCGCGAACCTGTGCCAGCGGGCGCGGCGTGGCGGGGACGACACGGCCGAGCGCGACGACCGCGAAGCCGCCATCGGTGCCGAGCTGGACCAACTGCGGGCCATCGCCATCGGCGGCCTGGAAGGCGGCGGTGACGAGTGGCGCGATCGCGGGATCGGGCTTGCTGGTCGCGTCGTCCGGATTGAGGCCGCTGGCGATCAGCGCAGGCGTGGTGGCGGGCTTGAGCTTCTGGTCGGCGATCACTTCGTCGAACGTCGCGTTCTTCGAGAGCGAATCGTCGATCTTGTCGTGGATGTCGGACAGCGCGGCGGCTGCCTTCTGGATCCCGAGTGCGGCGGCAATCTCGCCGCGGACCTGGTCGAGCGAGCGACCGGCGACGTTCTCGATCTTGTCGACCTTGGCGACGGTCCAGCCGAGCTGCGTGCGGACCGGGCCGATCACCGCGCCGCTTGCGGCGGCGAACACGGCATCGGCGACTTGCGCGGATGCGGTGCCGGCATAGGCTGCCTTCTCGACGCCCACCTGGGTCGAGGCTTCGAGGCCTGCGGCGCGTGCGGCATCGGCGAGGCTGGTGCCCGCCTTCACCTTGGCGGCGAGCGCGGTGGCGCCGGCCTGATCGGCGACGACGACCTGCGTGATCGTGCGCTTTTCAGTGGCCGCATAGCGTGCGCGGTCCTGCTGATAGGTCTTGGCGATCTCCGCGTCGGTCGCGGCGGCCTGAGTCTTGACCTGGTCGGGCGAGACGACGGCGTAGCGGACGATCCGGCGCTCGGGCACGGTGTAGCGCGCGATATTGCGCGTGTAGAAGGTGTTGAGATCCGCATCGCTCGGCGCGGCACCGGCGGGGACGACCGCGGCGGGGATGAAGCCGATCGTGCCGGTGCGCTTCTCAAGCAGCAGCGAGGCATAGGGGAGCGCGAGCTGGCTCGACACCTGCGTGGCGCCGGTGCTCGGGATCGTCAGCTGCTGCGCGAAGGTATCGCGGACGATGTCGCTGCGGATCTGCGCGTCGGTCAGCTTGCGCTGCGCGAGCACCTGCCGATAGAGATTCTCGTCGAACTTGCCGGTCGGGCCCTGCAACGCGGGGATGCTGGCGATCTGGCCGTCGACCGAGCGCTTGCTGACGACCATGCCCTGCGCGCGGCCGAATTGTTCAAGCGCCATGCTGGAGATGATCCGGTCGAGCGTGCCCTCGAAGCCGCCCTGGTTGACGAAGGTCGCCATGTCGAGCGTCGGCTGCTGCTGGCGGAAGCCTTCGAGCTGGGTCTGCGCCTGCGTCTTGAGCTCGTTCGCGCTGACCTCGGCCTTGCCGACCGTGGCCACGTCGCCGCCGGTGATCCCTGCGCCACCGGTCATCGAGCTCAGCCCCGTGACGTCGCCCGCCGCGAAAGCGAGCGCGATCACGCCGAGCACGAGGAAGGTGATGATCACGCCGACCTTCGAATGGGTAAGGCGGCGGAAGAAAGCGAGCATGGACAGCCGATCGACAGGGATGGGAACGGCGTTGCTTTACGGGTGCGCGGGCGGCTCTTCAAGTCGGGCGCTGCAAAGGGCGTGCGGACGTGTAGGGAACGTTGCGGACTTGTGTGCGGCGGGTGCGGCGCTATCGCTGGGCGAAATATCCGGGAGATAGTGATGCGTCGCAAGCTTGTAGCAGGAAACTGGAAGATGAACGGGTCGCGGGCGATGCTCGTCGAACTCGATGCGATCGCCGCGGCGGCAAGCGCTGCGCCCGAGATCGACGTGTCGGTCGCGGTGCCGTTCACGCTGATCGCGGCGGCGTCCGAGCGGGTGCCGACCCTCGCGATCGGCGCCGAGGACGTTCACGAGGCGGAGTCGGGCGCACATACCGGGTGCGTGTCGGCATCGATGGTCAAGGAAGTCGGCGCGTCGTTCGCGATCGTCGGCCATTCGGAACGCCGGTCGGACCAGCACGAGACTAGCCACGACGCCTGGGCGAAGGCGGCGGCGGCGCACAAGCAGGGGCTGAACGTCATCCTGTGCTGCGGCGAGACCGAGGCCGAGCGCGATGCGGACCGGGCCGAGCGCGTCGTGCAGGCGCAGATCGAGAAGTCGGTGCCGGACAATGCGGACGGCAGCTGGTTCACGCTGGCCTATGAGCCCCGCTGGGCGATCGGCACCGGGCGCACGCCGACGCTGGAGGAGATTGCCGCGATCCACGCGATCGCTCGCGCGAAGTTGCGGATGCTGATCGGCGACAAGGCTGCCGGGGTGCGGATCCTGTACGGCGGCTCGGTCACGGGGGCCAATGCGGCGTCGATCCTCGATACGCCGAACGTCGACGGGGCGCTGGTCGGTGGCGCGAGCCTGACCGCGGCCAAGTTCGTGCCGATCATCGAGGCTGCGGCGTCGCTATGAAGGCTTGCGTCGGACAGCGTTAAGTCCCGATAAACACTATGCTCTTATGATTAATGCATGATTCGTTGATCGGCGTGACGCCGTATTTCGGGCGGGGATTGATATGGCCAAGTGGTTTCGCGGGTGCGTCGGCGCCTCGATCGCAGTCTGCGCGGTGGCGGCGGCGATCCCCGCCAGCGCGGAGACGCCGCGCGAACTGCTGACGCAGGCGGGGTTCGTCGATCGCGATCGCGGGATGGCGCTGGCGCGAATCGACAAGGCGGCCACCGTCGCGGGACAGGCGCTCAGTCGTTCGCCGGGCGACCAAGAGGCGGCGATCATGCAGGCGATGGCGAACGGCTATCGCGCCAAGCTGCTCGGCAATCGCGGGCAGGCGATCGCCGCGCGCAAACAATATGAGGCGCTGGTCACGCGGTATCCGCGCAATGCCGAGGTGCAGGCGGCGCTGGGCGCATGGCATGTGGGGGTGATCGCCAAGCTTGGGCGGTTCGTCGGGCGGGCTGTCGCGGGGGCGCAGAAGGCGGCCGGGTTCGAGGCGCTCGACAGATCGGTGGCGCTCGGCGGCAATCGCGCGATGTTCGCGGGGCTGGCGGGGTTGTTGCGGCTGGAGCTCGATCCGAACGATGCGCGGGGACGCGCGCTGGTCGAGACGGCGAGCAAGGCGCCGGCGCCGACGGCGATCGACGGGTTCGTCCGCCGGGCGGCCGCGGCGGTGCTCGTGCCGCTGCGCGCGGGCGATGCGAATGCGACCAAGGCGCTGGCGGACAAGCTGTTGCCGTTCGGGCAGTTCGCGACGGGGTAAGGCCTGGCGACTTCGCCGAGACGCCCACTACAGTAGCGTGTTCCCCCGCGGAGGCGGGGGCCCAGGATCTCACAGGACAGCGCCCGCAATCCTGGGCCCCGGCCTCAGCGGGGGAACCGGCTAGCCGAACCGCTTCGCCAGCATCGCGAAGGTGGCACGCAAGGCATAGGCCTCACCGCCTTTTGGCCGACCGGGTTTCGCCGATGGACGCCAGGCGAACACGTCGAGATGCGCCCAGGCGGTGCCCTTGGGGACGAACCGGCGCAGGAACAGCGCGGCCGTGACCGCGCCGGCAAAGCCGCCATCGGGGGCGTTGACCATGTCCGCGACGTCCGAGCGCAGCATCTCGTCATAGGCGTTCCAGAGCGGCAGGCGCCACATCGGGTCTGTCTCCGCTATCCCGGCCGCGAGCAGGTCGGCGGCGAGCGCTTCGTTGTCGGTGAACAGCGGCGGGAGGTCTGGACCCAGCGCGACGCGCGCCGCGCCGGTGAGCGTGGCGAAGTCGAGGATCAGCGTAGGGTTGCTCTCGCCTGCCTTGGTGAGCGCGTCGCCGAGGACGAGGCGGCCCTCCGCATCGGTGTTGGTGTTTTCGACCGTCAGGCCTTGGCGCGTGGCCAGCACGTCGCCGGGGCGGAAGGCGTTGCCCGCGATCGCGTTTTCGACCGCGGGGATCAGGAGGTGGAGGCGGACGGGGAGCTTGGCCGCCATCACGAGACTCGCCAGCGCGAGCGCGTGCGCGGCGCCGCCCATGTCCTTCTTCATCAGCCGCATGCCCGCGGACGGCTTGATGTCGAGCCCGCCGGTGTCGAAGGTGACGCCCTTGCCGACCAGCGCGATGCGCGGGTGCGCGGGGTCGCCCCATTCGAGCTCGATCAGTCGCGGCGCGCGGTCCTTGGCGGCGGCCTGGCCGACCGCGTGGATCATCGGGTAGCCGGTCGCGAGCGCGTCGCCGCGCGTGACCGTGACGGTCGCGCCGTGCCGTTTCGCGAGCGTCTCGGCGGCGGCTTCGAGGTCGGCGGGGCCCATGTCGGAGGCGCCGGTGTTGACCAGATCGCGGACCATAGCCGTGGCCTCGGCGAGGCGCACGGTCTCGTCGATCGGTGCGGCGTCGGCGGTCAGCAGGATGCGTGCGCCGATCGGATCGGGCTTCACGTAGCGCGTGAACTGGTGCTGGGCGAGCATCCAGCCGAGCCCGGCGGCGCCGACCGGGCCGTCGGCGAGGCGATAAGTGCCCGCGGGCAGCGACGCGCCGAGCGAGGCGATCCGCCACGGCGACGTCAGCGCTTCGTTGCAGACCAGCAGCATCGACCAGTCTTCGGCGCTGTCGCCGGGGAGGACGGCGCGGTCGCCCGCTTTTCCGGTCAGGCGGTGTGCGGCGACGGTCGTGCGGACGCGCTGCGGCTGCGTGCCGAGCCAGGCGTCGTAGGCGTCGGGATGGACGACGTGGATGGTCCGCGCGGGCTGGCCGCGGTCGGGCAGGAGCATCGAAGCGAAGTCGGTCATGAAGCGGGTGCCACCAAAAACTGTTCGTACCGGCCGTTCGCGCCGGGCTCGGCATAGGTGCTGAGCGAGAGCGTGCGGTCGGGATAGGTTATCCGATAGGTGCGGTTGACGAAGCCGCCGCGCAAGCGGGTCTTGCCGGTTTGCACGAATGCGGTGGGCTCGCCCAGCGCGCCGAGGCTGGTCTTGTAGTCGGCGAGCGCGACCGGCTTGAAGTAGTAATTGGCGTCTTCGGTCAGCCCCTTGCGGTCGAGCGTGCCGGTGCGGAGCTGGTCGTAGACGGTGCGCGCGCGGGCGAGCGCGGCGGTGTCTTCTGCATTGGCGGGCGCGGGGGGCAGGACAATCTTGACGATGCCGCCGGAGATGCGGCCGACCGCGTCGCTGAACCAGCTGTTGGTGAGGACGACGATCGCGGCCTTGTCGTCGGGGTAGACGATGTTCTCGGACAGGAAGCCGACCGCCTCGCCGCTATGCTCGACATACCGACGGCCGTCCGCGCTGCCGGTGAAAACGCCGAGGCCGTAGCCGTTGCTCGATCCGTCGGCGAGCTTGACGGGGGTTTCCTGCGCGGCCCAGTCGTCGGCGGGCAGCGTGGTGCGGGTGAGGCGGGCGACGTCCCATTTGGCGAGGTCTTCGGCGCTCATCGAGAGTTCGCCGGCGGCGTAGAGCCAGCCGTCCGCGCTTGGCGTCTCGGCGCGGACGGGGCCGAGCGCGAACCGGCCATAGCCTTGCGGGAACGCCTTGCCGATCGCCTTGTCCTGGTCGAGCGCGCGGATATCGAGCGGCTTGAAGATGCGCTGCTGGAGGAAGTTGAGCAGCGGTTGCCCCGAGACCTTCTCGACGATCATCCCGGCGACGACATAGCCCGTGTTCGAATATTGCCACTGCGTGCCGGGTGCGAAATCGAGCGGTTTCTTTGCCCAGCGGTCGACGATCTGCTGCGGCGTGACGGGCTTGTCCATCGCGGCGAAGCTGTAATCCTGCGGCCAGTAATCCTGCAGCCCCGAGGTGTGGCTGAGCAATTGGCGGATCGTGATGCGGTCGCCGCCGGTGATGCCGGGGATGTACTTCGCGACGGTGTCGTCAAGGCTCAGCTTGCCCTCGTCCTCGAGCAGCAGGAGCGCGGCGGCGGTGAACTGCTTGGAGATCGAGGCGATCTGGTAGGGGAGCTTCGGGTCCGCCTTGGCGATCGCTTCGGAGGGTTTGCCGTACGCCTTGGCGAACACGATCCGCCCGCCGCGAACCACCGCGATCGAGGCGGAAGGCACGCCGGTATCGCCGAGCGCGCCGGCGACGAGCGTGTCGATCTGCGCGGTCTCGGCGGGGGTGAGCGATTGGGCGATGGCGGGAGCCGGCAGCAGCGCGGCGACGGCGAGAAAGCGGGTCAACATCGCCACAACGAAGCAGAACCGGGTCGTCGGTGCAACGCCGCGATTTTAATTACGCGGCAGTAGAACGGGTTAGACTATGGCAGAAATGACGGAACATGGATCAATAGAGCGACGTTTCATTGCGGGGCCGGGAGCCCGTCACTTCCGAGGGGACTAGAACCATGCTGTATACCATCGCCGTCATCCTGCTGATTCTCTGGCTGGCCGGGTTCGCCTTCCATGTCGCGGGCGGGCTCATCCACATCCTGCTGGTGATCGCCGTCGTCGTCGTGCTGATCAAGCTGTTCACCGGGCGCAGCGTCGTCTGAGCTAGCCGCTCTCCCGCTTGCGCGGGAGAGCGGCCTGTACGGTCTATAGCTTAGACCGGGACGCCGTAGAGATCGTGGTCGTCGGCGTCCTCGATCGTAACCGGTATGATATCGCCGACCGTCAGATGGCCGGCGTCGCGCAGGAAGACTTCGCCGTCGATCTCGGGCGCATCGGCCTTGGAACGGCCGGTCGCGCCTTCCTCGTCGACCGCATCGATTATCACGTCGAGCGTGCGCCCGATTTTCGCCTGCAGCTTGGCCGCAGAGATTGCCGCGGTCTTTTCCATGATGCGGGCGTAGCGCTCTTCCTTGAGCTCTTCGGGCACATGGTCGGGCAGCGCGTTGGCCGCGGCGCCCTCGACGGGTTCGAAGCGGAACGCGCCGACCCGGTCGAGCTGCGCTTCGTCGAGCCAGTCGAGCAGATATTGGAAATCCTCCTCGGTCTCGCCGGGGAAGCCGACGACGAAGGTCGAGCGGATCGTGATGTCGGGCGCGATCTCGCGCCATTTGTGGATGCGCTGGAGCACCTTGGCGTCGTTGCCGGGGCGCTTCATCCGGCGCAGCACCGACGGCGCGGCATGCTGGAACGGGATGTCGAGATAGGGCAGCACGAGACCCTCCGCCATCAGCGGGATGACGTGATCGACGTGCGGATAGGGGTAGACGTAGTGGAGGCGCACCCAGGGGGCGATCTTGCCGAGTTCGCGCGACAGGTCGGTCATGTGCGCGCGGACCTCGCGGGCCTCGCTGCGTGACATCGGGCCGCCGGACTTCACCGGCCAGCTGGCGTGGCGCAGGTCGACGCCATAGGCCGAGGTGTCCTGGCTGATGACCAGCAGTTCCTTGGTGCCCGCTTCGACGAGCTTTTCGGCCTCGCGCAGGATCGCGTCGGGGCGGCGGCTGACCAGGTCGCCGCGTAACGACGGGATGATGCAGAACGAGCAGCGGTGGTTGCAGCCTTCCGAAATCTTCAGATAGCTGTAGTGGCGCGGCGTCAGCTTCAGCCCGGCGTCGGGGATCAGGTTGAGGAACGCCGATGGCGGCATCGGGGCGGCCTCGTGGACCGCGCCGACGACCTGCTCATATTCGTGCGCGCCGGTGATCGCGAGCACCTGCGGGAAGCGCGCGCGGATCGCGTCGGCTTCCTTGCCCATGCAGCCGGTGACGATGACTCGGCCATTCTCGGCGATGGCTTCGCCGATCGCCTCGAGGCTTTCCTCCTTCGCCGAATCAAGGAAGCCGCAGGTATTGACCAGCACGATATCCGCGCCGGCATAATCCGGCGACATCTGATAGCCGTCGCCGCGCAGCTGCGTGAGGATCCGTTCGCTATCGACGAGGTTCTTCGGACAGCCGAGCGAGACCATGCCGATTTTCGGCGGGGAGGGGAGTAATGTTGCCATGAAGCCTGCGCACATAGGCGCAAAGTTCGGTTTTTTCTAGGCGGCGGAAAATGCATCATCCAAGAGGGGGCGCCATGGGTGGGCAGATTGTGCGAGAAGGAACCGATATGCTGGCGATTGGACTGATGTCGGGAACGTCGCTCGACGGGATCGATGCCGCGCTGATCGAAACCGACGGCGAGGCGTTCGTGCGGGCGATCGCGTTTCGCGGCGAACCCTATTCGGATGCCGCGCGCGCTCAGCTCGCGGAGGCGACGCGGATGGCGCTGACGTTCGAACGGCCGCGCGCGAGCCCGCCGGTCGTCGCGGCGGGCGAGCTCATCACGCGCGCGCATGTGTTCGCGGTGCACAAGCTGCTCGCCGATGCGGGCGTGGCGGCGGCGGATGTCGGCGTGATCGGCTTTCACGGCCAGACGATCGCGCACCGGCCGGACCGGCGCTGGACGTGGCAGATCGGCGACGGTGCCGCGGTCGCGCGCGCGACGGGGATCACGACGGTGTCGGACTTTCGCTCGGCGGACGTCGCGGCGGGCGGGCAGGGGGCGCCGTTGCTGCCGGTCTATCATGCGGCGTTGGCGGCGGGGCTCGAGGGGCCGGTCGCGGTGCTGAACCTTGGCGGGGTGGGGAACATCACCTTCATTCCCGGCGGGGCGGAGGCTCTGGTCGCGTTCGATACAGGGCCGGCGAACGGGTTGATCGACAGCTGGGTCGAGGCGGAGACGGGCGCGCGCTACGATGCGGGGGGCGCGCTGGCGGCGTCGGGGCGGGTCGACGAGACGGTGCTGACCGCGATGCTCGACCACCCGTTTTTCGATGCGCCGCCGCCGAAATCGCTCGATCGGAATGATTTCACGATCCAGCCGGCGCGGGGGTTGTCGGCGGCTGACGGGGCGACGACGTTGACCGCGTTTACCGCGGCGACGGTGGCGGAGGCGGTGCGGCAGTTGCCCGCGCGGCCGGTGCGGTTGCTGGTGGCGGGCGGGGGGCGGCATAACCCGACGATGCTGGCGATGATTGCGGAGCGGACCGGGCTGGTGGTCGAGCCGACCGATGCGCTTGGGTGGAATGGCGATGCGCTGGAGGCGGAGGGGTTCGCCTATATGGCGGTGCGGACGCTCAGGGGGCTGCCGATCAGTTTTCCGGGGACGACGGGGGTGCCGGTGGCGATGGCTGGCGGGGTGGTCGACATGGTTTGAGTCGGGGCGGGGGAGCCCTTCGGAGAAAGTATGTTCTCCCGCGAAGGCGGGAGCCCAGGCTGGGCTTCCGCCTTCGCGGGAGAACGAGGAGGCGGGGGGAGCCTGAGTTAGAGCGCTCGCCCCCCCTTTCTCGCGTCCCATCTGCTTCCACCCCGGCGGAGGCTGGGGTCCAGTTGGGGGACGTTGCCAACTAACGTGGTGCTCCGTTACTGCGACCTTTCCAACTGGACCCCGGCCTTCGCCGGGGTGGTATGTCGGAGGGGCCGCGTGCGGATCAGTGCGGCTTCTTCGCCTTGGCCGGCTTCTTTGGCTCGGGCTCGCGCGGCGCGGGCTTCTTCGGGTCTGGCTTCTTCTCGGCCGAGTCCTTGGCGCGCAGGGCTGGCGCTGCGATCGCCGCTGCGATCCCTGCGATGACCGTCGCGCCGACCGCGATCGCGGTCTTCGGGTGCGACTTCACCGCGTCCGTCGCCGTCGCCAGCCCGGCCTTTGCTGCGTCGGTCGCGTCCTCGACCCAGTCGCTCGCGCCAGCCTTGGGGGGCTTGGGCGGCTTCGGCTTGTGATCGTCGTCGTGATGGACCTTGGCGTGCGGCATGGCGGAGTTGGGGATCGACGACATCAGGCGTTCCTTGGATTGCAAATGATGCACGCTAAACCGACCGCCTCCATGACGGTTCCGTTACGGCCGCCTGTCTAGCGTTTGCGCGTCAGCTCGCGCATCGCGTCGTCGAGCCCGGCAAGGCTTAGCGGGTACATCCGGTCGGTCATCAGCTCGTGGATGATCCGGACGCTTTGCGAATAGCCCCATTGCGCCTCGGGCACCGGGTTGAGCCACGCCGCCGCCGGATAGGTGGTGGTCAACCGCTGCATCCAGACCGCGCCCGGCTCCTCGTTGAAATGCTCGACCGAGCCGCCGGGATGCGTGATCTCGTACGGGCTCATCGACGCGTCGCCGACGAAGATGAGTTTGTAATCATGCCCGAACTTGTGGAGCACGTCCCACAGCGGCGTGCGTTCGGCGAAACGGCGCGTGTTGTCCTTCCACACGCCTTCGTACGGGCAGTTGTGGAAGTAGAAGAATTCGAGGTTCTTGAACTCGGTCGTCGCGGCCGAGAAGAGTTCCTCGCAGAGCTTCACGAACGGATCCATCGAGCCGCCGACGTCAAGGAACAGCAGCAGCTTGACCGCATTGCGGCGCTCGGCGCGCATGACGATGTCGAGATAGCCTTGCCTCGCAGTGCCGGCGATCGTGCCGTCGATGTCGAGTTCGTCGGCGGCGCCGTCGCGTGCGAACCGGCGCAGGCGGCGGAGCGCCACCTTGATGTTGCGCGTGCCGAGTTCGCGCGTGTTGTCGAGGTTGCGGAACTCGCGCTGGTCCCAGACCTTCAGCGCGCGCTTGTGCGTGCTCTCGCCGCCGATGCGGACGCCTTCGGGGTTGTAGCCGCCATTGCCGTAGGGCGACGTGCCGCCGGTACCGACCCATTTGTTGCCGCCCTGATGACGTTCCTTCTGCTCCTCGAGACGTTTCTTGAGCGTCTCCATGATCTCGTCCCACGACCCCAGCGACTTGATCGCGGCCATTTCCTCAGGGGTCAGGAATTTCTCGGCGACCGCCTTCAGCCAGTCCTCGGGCACGTCGCCGGGGGCGGTGCCGTAGCTGGTGGCGAGGCCGCGGAAGACCTTGGCGAAGACCTGGTCGAACTTGTCGAGCAGCCCCTCGTCCTTCACGTACACCGCGCGGGAGAGGTAGTAGAAGTCCTCGGGCGTCCGCTCGATCACCTCGGCGTCGAGCGCCTCGAGCAGGATCAGATGCTCCTTGAGGCTGGCCGGGATGCCGGCGCTGCGCAGTTCGTCGAGGAAGTTCAGGAACATGGCGTCATTTCCTCACTTCGCCGCGGCGATCGGCAGTTCGATCGCGCTGGCTTGGGTCGGCGCATGGAAGACGCTGATCGTGGCCTTGCGATAGTCGCCGGGCTTGGCGTCGAAGATGTTGGCGACATAGGTCTGCGGGTTGCGGTCGTAGAGCGGGAACCAGCTCGACTGGACCTGCACCATGATCCGGTGGCCGGGCAGGAACACATGCGACGCGTTGGGCAGGACGATGCGGAAGTGCGTCGGCTGGCCGGCGACGATCGGCGTGGGCTTGTCGAAGCCGTCGCGGTAGCGGCCGCGCAGGATGTCCATCGAGACGGCGAGTTGGTAGCCGCCCATTTCGGGTTTGTCGGAATATTCCGCGGGGTAGACGTCGATCAGCTTCACGACGAAATCGCCGTCGGTGCCGGTGGTGCTGGCGATCAGGTCCGCGACGGGTGCGCCGGCGATCGCGACCGCGCTGGTCAGTGGCGGCGTCTGGTAGGTCAGAACGTCGGTGCGGTCCGAGAACGGGCGCTGGTCGTCGACGAGCCACTGCCGCCAGGTCGAGCCGGTCGCGTAGGTCGGGCGGATCGGGCGGAGGCGATACGGGATCGGCTTGGCGGGATCGGAGACATAGTCGTCGTGACCGTCCTGGACAGGCGCGGTCGGGGCGAGGCCGCTCATGGGCTGGAAGTAGAGTTTCTGCGTGGCGGTCGAACTCGGCCAGCCGGCGAGCGTCTGCCACTGGTTCGTGCCGGTCTGGAACGCGGTGACGGGGGCGAGCGGCGCGGGCGTCGCGCCGGTCTTGAGCGCGCCGTCGAGGAAGGGGAGCAGGACGGTCTTGCGGAACCAGAGCGCGGTGTCGGCATCGAAGCGGATCGCGCCGAGCGTGGAGCCGTCGCCGTTCGCGCCGCCATGCGCCCAGGGGCCGAGCGCTAAGTGGTTGACGTGGTTGGGATCGACCTTCGACACCGCCTCATACGCTGCGACCGCACCGTAAATGTCTTCCTGATCCCACTGGCTGGCGACCCAGAGCGTCTGCACCGTCTGCGGCTGCTTGGGCAGGATCGTCTCGAGCGCCTGGCCCTGCCAGAACGCGTCGTAGGCCGGGTGATCGTGCATCCGGTTGACGAACGGGAGTTGTCCGAGCCCGCGGCTCTTCACGAAATCGCTCGCGGATCCGGCGCGCAGGAACGTGTCGTAATCGTCGTATGCGTCGCGCCACAGGTCGCCGGCCTCACCCTTCGCGGCGTCCTGGCTGTAGTAATAATCGTAGCCGACCTGCCGGAACGCGCCGCCGTGGAAATCGTCGTCGCCCTTCCAGGTGTTGATCACCGGGTTCATCGGCACCGCGGCCTTTAGCGCGGGGTGCGGGTTCACCAGTGCCATCGCGGCCATCATGCCGTCATAGCTGCCGCCGATGATGCCGACGCGGCCGTTGCTGTTCTTGAGGTTTTTCACGAGCCAGTCGATCGTGTCGTAGGCGTCGGTGGAGTGATCGACCTTGGTCTTGTTGAGCGGGCCGATGAGCGGGCGTTCGTTGATATAGGCGCCGTTCGAGCCGTTCTTGCCGCGGACGTCCTCGAACACGCGGATATAGCCTGCGTCGAAGAACATCGCGTCCGGCGCGCGCAGGGTCATCGCGCCGCTCGAACTCGACGATCGGCTGGCGACGCTCTCGGCATTATAGGGCGTGCGCTGGAGCAGGATCGGGGCGTCGGTGAGGCCCTTGCGCTGGACGATGACCGCGTGGAGCGTGACGCCGTCGCGCATCGGGATCTCGACCTCGCGGCGGTCGAAATCGAAGCTTGCGTTGGCGGGGACGAACCTGGCGGGGATGTCGCCGCCGGGGGGCGGGGCCTTTTCCTTCTGCGCGCCGACGATCGCGGGCGCGGACGTGGCGAGCAGCGCGAGCGTGATCGTCGTAAAAGCCTTGAACCGCATCGTCATCCTCACCGTCTTTTCTGCAACGGTGGTGGCACGGTTTGGCGGGTGGCGGCAACACCGCTCACGCCGTCATCCTGACTTTCGTCAGGATGACGGCACCGGTGCCTCAGCGCGCGATCGGTTCGCCGCTGCCGGGGACATAGGCGTCGATCAGCGCACCGACATAGTCGGGGTTGCGGCTCGTGAGTTCGGGGGCGGCGTGCGCATGGCCGTAGATGAAGCCGTACACCGGATAGACCCCGCCGCCGAGGCCGTCGACGTCCTTGTACCAGACCTTTACGTCGCTCCAGTCGTTGTTGCGCGACACGTCGAACAGCGTGACGTCCTGTTCGGCATGCCCGCGCTCCCCGTTCTGGCGCGACCAGTTGGCGTGCGTCAGCATCACGACGCGCTTCTCGACCACGCGGCTGACGACCGCGACATGCCCCATCGGCAGGCGCTTGGTCTTCTCGAACACGATTACCGCGCCTTCCTTTGGCTTGTGCGTGCGTTCGTAGCGGCCGTCGGCCTGTTCCCACCAGGTCCAGGCGTTGCCGTAAATCTGGATCCCCGACGCGGCGCGGGCGAAGGGGACACACTGGCCGACATAGTCGAGCAGCGAACTGGCATTGGCGCTGGTCGCGGCGGTGGCGGCAATCGCGAGGCTGAGGAGCGTTCGGGGGATTCGCTTCATAGCGCCGACGATAGGCAGCGGTCGGTGACTGGTCGGTTTCGCGTTTTGGTTAACGCCTGGCTTGGCCGCGTTTTTCGGGCGGATCGGCGCTTGCGTAGAGCGCCCAGTCCAGACCGGACAGGGCGAGATGGCGGCCGGTTTGTAGGAGGATGTACGCCGTGCCGCAGCGTGCGATCGACGGCATCGGAGATGCGCGGCGCTCGAGATCGATGAAGGCGAACGCTGGAGCCGGGGTCGCCGCGGGCGCTGGTGCGAGACAGGTCCGGCGGATTGCGAGCGCGTATCCGGTGCGGCGGGCCGCGATGTCGAGCACCGGGATCGGGCGGATCTTGTCGATCAGCACGGTTGCGCCAAGCGGCATCCGGCTCCGCATCGTCGCGATGGCGCGGTCCGGGTCGCCGCGCGCCGCACGAGCGAGCGCATCGTCACGGCGCACGCATCCGACGATCACCAGCACGGTCAGGACGATGGATACGCCGCTGCGCCAGCCGCCGCGACGGATCGCGGCGCCCGCGGAATCCGCCAGCAGCAGAAGGATCCCGACGACGGCGACCAGATAATAGCGTGCGAACCCGGCATTGCCGATCCGCCAGAGCGCCACGACGAGGACCAGCGAGAAGGCGATCGTTGCGAAGAAATAGAAGGGCCGGCGATCGGGATGCGCGCGGATCAGCAGCGCGGCGATCGCGACCAGCGTCACGCCGATCGTCGGCCATGCGGCGGGCAACGCGAACCCTATGGTGTAGGCAACCGTCTCGGCCAGGACGTCGGCGACTGCAGCGAGTGTAAAGCCTGGATAGCCGCCAGCCTGGAATCCGGTCGTGCTGGCAGCGGCGGCGACGACGACGAAGGCGAGGACCAGCGCCAGCATTGCGGCCGAAGGACCGAGCGCGCGCGCGGTCGTGGCGACCGCGGAGTCGATCGAGTTGCGTCGGCTGCGCGCCGTCACGATCCAGCCGGCGAACGCCGCGAGCGCGAACAGATAGGTGAGTTGGGCGAGCAGACCCGCCAGCGTCAACGCGGCGAGCGACCAGGCGGGCGGGGCGCCATCATGATGATGGTCGCGGTCGAGCCAGCGGTCGATCAGCAGGACCGATACGAGCATCGCGAGCAGCATCGGACCATAGCCACGTGCCTCCGCGCCATAAGCGACGAGGATCGGCGAGACGGCAAACAGCAGTGCGGCGATCAGTCCGGTCGTGGAGTCGCGCCGCCAGCCGATCGCGCCGGCCACCGCGATCGAGAGCGTGCCGGTCGCGATCGACAGCGCACGGATCAGCAGCGGTGATGCATAGGGACCGACCAGCAGGATCCACAGGCTGTTGAGATAGTGATTATTGTCGTGGTTGATCTGCCAGACGATTCCCCAGGCGGAGCCGGCCTGCGCGACGAACTGCGCGGACCATGCCTCGTCGACCCAAAGGCCGCCGCGCGCGTTCCACAGGCGCAGCGCGAGGCCGAGCAGCATTATGGCTGCGAGGGCTGCCAGTGCCTCCCGCGGTCGGGGCGCGGAGTGTCGCGCGTCTTCGAGGGGAGGTGGCGTGCCTAGCCTGTCGGAAGCGGCGGTTGGCGGCACCATCGGTTTCGTGTCCTCCCCCCTCCGTCAGGCCGCGCCTGCCACCTTCCCCTGGCGGGAGAGGATCGGGAAGGCGGGCTGCGTCGTGCGCAGGCTATGACGCCAGGTCGTTAAGGACGTCCTTATCCCTGGTTCTTCTGTCGCTTCGCCATGAACGCCAAACGCTCGAACAGCATCACGTCCTGCTCATTCTTGAGCAGCGCGCCGTGCAAGGGCGGGATCGCCTTGGTCGGATCGCGGTTCTGGAGGATGTCGAGCGGCATGTCCTCATGCAGCAGCAGTTTCAGCCAGTCGAGCAGCTCGCTTGTGCTCGGCTTCTTCTTGAGGCCGGGCACGTCGCGGACGTCGTAGAACAGGTCCATCGCCTTGCTCACCAGGATCTTCTGGATGCCGGGGAAATGGACGTCGACGATCGCCTGCATCGTGCTGCGATCGGGGAATTTGATATAGTGGAAGAAACAGCGGCGGAGGAACGCGTCGGGCAGTTCCTTCTCGTTGTTGCTGGTGATGATCACGATCGGGCGCTCGACCGCGCGAACGGTTTCCTTGGTCTCGTAGACGTGGAATTCCATCCGATCGAGTTCCTGCAACAGGTCGTTCGGAAACTCGATATCGGCCTTGTCGATCTCGTCGATCAGCAGGACGGGCGGCGCGGGTTGCGTGAACGCCTCCCAGAGCTTGCCCT
Source organism: Sphingomonas sp. Leaf38 (assembly GCF_001421825.1). Classification (NCBI taxonomy): domain Bacteria; kingdom Pseudomonadati; phylum Pseudomonadota; class Alphaproteobacteria; order Sphingomonadales; family Sphingomonadaceae; genus Sphingomonas; species Sphingomonas sp. Leaf38. The sequence goes on from NZ_LMLD01000011.1 coordinate 1,627,539, forward strand.
TGCGGATATAGTTGCCGATGTCGTGGACGCGCGCGTCGCCGAGCTGGCCGTCGCGCAGGCGGGCGACCGCGTCATATTCGTACAGGCCCTGCTGTGCCTTGGTGGTCGACTTGATGTTCCACTCGATCAGCGGCGCGCCGAGCGCTTTCGCGATCTCATAGGCGAGCACGGTCTTGCCGGTGCCGGGTTCGCCCTTGATCAGCAGCGGACGGCGCAGCGTGACCGCGGCGTTGACCGCGACCTTCAGATCGTCGGTCGCAACGTAGCTCTGGGTGCCTTCGAAGCGCTTCATGCGATATCCCGTCCGGTTCTGAATACCGGGTATGGATAGAGGCGAAGCGTCGTCCAGCGCAAGCGCGTTACAGATCGCCGCGCGCGCTCGCCCGCGCTTCGAGCAGCGCCCATAGCCCGCGATGTTGCGCGAAGAGCTGTTGCGCGCCGAACAGGATCGCGCGTTGCGGGCCGGGTGCGCGGCCGAGGCGGGTGATGGCGGCGGCGGTATCGGCCGTGCTGGGCAGTGTCGGGGCAGGCACGGCGAGACCGAAATGGTCGGCGGCGACATCGAGCATCGCGCGGATCGCCGTCCAGTCGCGCAGCAACGCCGCGACCGCGCCCGTCGCGCAGCCGCGTCGCTCGGACCGGGCGAGCATCTCAAGCGCGTGGCGTTCGCCGACCAGCGCCGACTCGGTTTCCGCCTGGCCGGGCGTCGATGGCAGCGGCCCCACCGCGGCGGTCAGCTGCGCGAGATAGCTGCGTTCGTCGACGAACCCGGCGGCGGCGGCGGCGAGCCATTCCTGTTCGTCGGGCTCGACCGCGCGAGCCATGACGTCGGCGATCAGCCCGGGATGGTCGCCATGGACCGAGCACAGCGCATGGACTGCGTCGGACAGGTTGCGCGCGCCCTGACCGCCGCTGACCAGCCGCCGAAAATGCGGGTGCGCCGCGCTGCCGTCGGCCTCGCCCAGCCGGACGAGCGCCTGCCATGCGTCGGGTGCGCCTGCGGCCTCGCTGCCCATTGGTATCGCAGTCGAAACCATCATACTCCGCTCGTGCTGCACCATGGACCAATCGCCCACGGCAAGGTGCCCGTCGGTGCGATTACACGACGCGCGTAAAGACGCGGTTTACGCCGTCGCGCAATTCGCGTGCCGTCCTCAACGCGAGAATTGCCGCGGGCCTCCGCACAAGAATCGTCGCTGCGATCCGCCCTTTACGTGCCGGCATGCCATCGCGATAACGCGCCACCGAATATCTTCGGGCCGTCGGGGCGTATCCGGCGGGATGATCCCACGGAGTCTACAGGATGCGAACATGGTTGCTCGGACTTGCGCTTGCCTCGGTCGGAACCGTCGCGATGGCTGCTGATCAGGTGACGCCGGCCCCAAAGCCTGCGGCTGCGACGCCTGTGGCCGAGCCAGCGCCGGTGCGGCCGGTCGAGGCGGCGACGCCGGGCGACCTGACGATGGCGCGCGTGTTCGGCAATCCGGACCTGTCGGGATCGCAGCCGCGCGCGGTGCGGCTGTCGCCCGACGGCACGCTGCTGACGTCGCTGCGCAACCGCGACGACGAGAAGGAGCGGTTCGATCTATGGGCCGTCGACACCGCCACCGGGCAGGCGCGGATGCTGGTCGATTCGAAGACCGTCGGCAGCGGCGCGGAACTCACCGAGGCCGAGAAGATGCAGCGCGAGCGCGCGCGGATCGGCGGGCAGAAGGGGATCGTCGCCTATGACTGGGCGCCCGACGGCAAGTCGATCCTCGTGCCGCTCGATGGCGACCTGTATCTCGCCGGGCTCGACGGTAAGGTCACCCGGCTGACCAACACGCCCGGCGGCGAGCTGAACCCGGTAGTCAGCCCCAAGGGGGGCTTCGTGTCGTTCGTTCGCGACCAGAACGTGTTCGTCCAACCGCTGGGCGGGGGCGCCGCGCGGGCCGTCACCACCGGCGGCGGCGGCACGGTGCATTTCGGCGAGGCGGAGTTCGTCGCGCAGGAGGAAATGGATCGCCGCACCGGATACTGGTGGTCGCCCGACGAGCGCTATGTCGCGGTCGAGCGGTTCGACGAGGCGCCGGTGCATACCGCCACGCGCGCGTCGATCGGTGCGACGGGGACCAAGGTGTACGAGCAGCGCTACCCCGCCGCGGGCACGCCGAACGTGCTGGTCGAGCTATATATCATGAAGCCGGATGGCTCGGGGCAGGTGAAGGTCGATCTCGGCACCAACCCCGATATCTATCTGGCGCGGGTCGACTGGACACCCGATGGCCGGATGCTGCTGGTCCAGCGCCAGAGCCGCGACCAGAAGCTGCTCGAGATGCTCCGCGTCGATCCGGCGACGGGCAAGTCGACCGTCCTGTTCACCGAGAAATCGGGCGTGAAGAGCTGGCTCAACCTGTCCGACGCCTATCACGTGCTCAAGGACGGCAGCCTGATCTGGCGGTCGGAGCGCAGCGGCTATGGCCATCTCTACCGGTTCGCGTCGGGCAAGTGGACGCAGATGACCAAGGGCGATTGGGTCGTCACCGATTTGGTGGGGGTCGACGAAGCCAAGGGACGGCTGTTCTTCCTCGGCAACAAGGACGACGTGCTCGAGCAGCAGCTCTATTCGGTCGACGTCGCCAAGCCGAACGCGATCACCAGGCTGACCGAGGCGGGCTGGTGGAACAGCGCGACGATGGATGCGGCCGCAAGCCGGTTCATCATCTCGCGCTCGAACACCAGGCAGCCGACGCAGGTGTATCTGGCCGACGCGACGGGCAAGCGGCTGTCGTGGATCAACGAGAATGCGGTGGTCGAGGGGCATCCCTATTACCCGTATCTGCAGAGCCATCAGGAGACCAAGTTCGGGACGCTGAAGGCCAACAACGGGATGACGCTCTATTACGAGATAATCACCCCGCCGCTCGAGCCCGGCAAGAAATACCCGGTGTTCTTCGAACATTATGGCGGACCCGGCACCGGCCAGCAGGTGACGCGCGGCTGGCAGGGGGGACTGCCGCAATATCTGGTCGATCGCGGCTGGATCTATTTCAAGATCGACAATCGCGGCTCGTATAACCGCGGCAAGGCGTTCGAGGACCAGATCTATCACGCGATGGGCACGGTCGAGGTCGAGGACCAGCTGACGGGCGCGAACTATCTGAAGTCGCTGCCGTTCGTCGAGCCAAGCAAGATCGCGACCTATGGCTGGTCCTATGGCGGCTATATGTCGCTCAAGATGCTGGAGAAGACGCCGGGCGTCTATGCGGCGGCGGTGTCGGGCGCGCCGGTGACCGACTGGCAGCTGTACGACACGCATTATACCGAGCGGTATCTGGGCGATCCGGCGAAGGACCCGGCGAGCTATTCCACCTCGGCGGCGGTCGAGGAGGCGAACAGGATCGTCGACCCGCTGCTGCTGATCCACGGTATGGCGGACGACAATGTGTTCCTCGACAATTCGACCAAGGTGGCCGCGCGGATGCAGGCAACCGCGACGCCATTCGAGATGATGTTCTACCCCGGTTACACGCACCGCGTGGCGGGGCCGGGGATCAGCGAGCATGTCTGGGGGACGATCCTGAACTTCCTCGACCGGACGGTGAAGGACAAGCCGGTTCCCGAGGCGGCGCCAGCACCGGTGAAGTAAACGCCGGTGCGGTTCGTCGAGACGTTTCATTTGTGGCCGTTCCTCGACACGGTGGTGAGCTATGCCGCCGCGTTCGTGTTCGGAACGCTGATCGGGGCGGAGCGCCAATATCGCCAGCGGACCGCGGGATTGCGGACGAACACTTTGGTCGCGCTCGGATCGGCGGCGTTCGTTGATCTCGGGCAGCGGCTGGGCGGCGACGTCGAGTCGATCCGGATCATCGCCTATGTCGTGTCGGGGATCGGGTTCCTCGGCGCGGGCGTGATCATGAAGGAGGGGATGAACGTCCGCGGGCTCAACACCGCGGCGACGCTCTGGTGCTCGGCGGCGGTCGGGGCGTGCGCGGGGAGCGACATGATCGCCGAGGCGGGGTTGCTCACATTCGTCGTGCTGCTGGCGAACACCGCACTCCGGCCGCTGGTCGACGGGATCAACCGGATACCGACCGAGGGGCGGACGATCGAGGCCACCTATAGCGTGATGGTGACCGCGGCGGCGGCGGATGCCGGGCCGATCGGCGACCTGGTGGTGGAGCATCTCGAGGCTGTGCAGCTTCAGGTGGCGGAACTGGACGTGACCGAGCGCGGCGAGGACCGGGTCGAGATCGCGGTGACCCTGGTGGCGACGAACGTGCCGTCGGAGGAGCTGGATGCGATTACGGATCATCTGGCGCAGGTCCACAGGATCGAGCATGCGACGTGGCAGGCGCGGACTCACGACTGAGGGGGACTGCCGTTACCCTATGCTAGGGACCCCCCCGGCATATTAGGCACCACCCCGGCATACTAGGCACCACCCCGGCGGAGGCCGGGGCCCAGTTGGGGGACGTCGCTGACCAAGCGCAGCCCTTCGTTACTGCAACCTTTCCAACTGGGCCCCGGCCTTCGCCGGGGTGGTGCAGTAACAAGGGAACAAGGAGGGGAGGGCCATACTCTCCGTAGCCCCCAAACCCCCACTATCCGCGCAACAAGTCGAAAGCCGTTGGACCTGCCCGCGCAACGTCGGTACTGCGCGGCCAAGTCCAATCGGAGTTATGACATGGGTTATCGGGTGGTGGTCGCAGGCGCGACCGGCAATGTCGGGCGCGAGATGCTCAATATCCTGGCGGAGCGCGAGTTTCCCGCCAACGAGATCGCCTGCGTCGCGTCGTCGCGCAGCCAGGGGCTGATGGTCGATTACGGCGACACCGGCCGCCAAATCAAATGCCAGAATATCGAGCATTTCGACTGGAATGGCTGGGACATGGCGCTGTTCGCGATCGGCTCCGAAGGCACGGCCGTCTACGCGCCGATCGCCGCCGCCGCCGGCTGCGTCGTGATCGACAATTCGTCGCTGTACCGCATGGACCCCGACGTGCCGCTGATCGTGCCCGAGGTGAACCCCGAGGCGATCGACGGCTATAAGGTCCGTAACATCATCGCCAACCCGAACTGCTCGACCGCGCAGATGGTCGTCGCGTTGAAGCCGCTCCACGACGCGGCGAAGATCCTGCGCGTCGTCGTCTCGACCTATCAGTCGGTGTCGGGCGCGGGCAAGGCCGGGATGGACGAGCTGTTCGAGCAGAGCCGCAACATCTTCGTCGGCGATCCCGCCGAGCCCAAGAAGTTCACCAAGCAGATCGCGTTCAACGTGATCCCGCACATCGACAGCTTCCTCGACGACGGCTCGACCAAGGAAGAGTGGAAGATGGTCGTCGAGACGAAGAAGATCCTCGACAAGAAGATCAAGGTCACCGCGACCTGCGTGCGCGTGCCGGTGTTCGTCGGCCATTCGGAAGCGATCAACATCGAGTTCGAGAACGAGATCTCGGCCGAGGAAGCGCAGACCATCCTGCGCGAAGCACCGGGCATCATGCTGGTCGATAAGCGCGAGGACGGGGGGTATATCACGCCGATCGAATGCGTCGGCGACTTCGCGACCTATATCAGTCGCGTGCGCGAGGATCCGACCGTCGAGAACGGGCTGAACCTGTGGTGCGTCAGCGACAACCTTCGCAAGGGGGCGGCGCTGAACGCGGTGCAGATCGCCGAACTGCTCGGCCGCAGGCATCTGCAAAAGGCGTAAGGTCGAGCGGCGGCACGCTGCGTTTCCCTATCCGATTGGTCCATGAAAACGCCGCGTCGTCACACCCGTGACGGCGCGGCGTTTGCGATTCGCAAGGTTTTCGCGGGCGCGCCCCCGACCGCATGATCGATCCATTTTGCGCCTATCCGATGTCGGGGGGCGTGATAGTCGCCGATCTGAGTTCGACGGTTAACGATCACTCATGGCCGCATCGTCAGGAAAAGCTGACTTTCAAGCAAAGTAAAATCAAAACGGATTTGAGTCATACTCAAATTGAATATCTATTCATGCCAGTAACGTTTCTGAAAAACTACTGTTCCCATGTATTTCTTATTTAACGCGGTAACTTACTGTTAGTACACGTGAGATCAAAATCCGTCCGTTCCTGTAGTCGAGCCGAAAAAGGCCGGCGACTTGGAAAGTCAGCGCTGCCGTCGCAGTCGCCAGTGGAGGATTGTTCGATGTCTTATGCGTTTGTTCGCCCGGTGTTCCGCAGTTCCATCACTCATGGCGGTGCGGCACCGGCCGTGGTCGAGCCGATCGGGGGCGGGTCGGACCGCGGCGCGCGCGCCCTGCGGCGGTTGCGCGCCGGCGTGTCGCTGATCGGCGTGGCGGCCACCACGCTGTTCGCCACGCAGACCGCCTCGGCGCAAACGGCGACGCCCAACATCGTCAGCGCGTGCTCGGGCGTCAGCCTGCCACGGTCGGTGGTGACCGACATCCTGCGGCCGGTGATCAACGGCGTCGTCGATCCGATCCAGTCGACGGTCAATCCGATCCTGGGAAGCGTCAACGCGGTCATCTCGGTGCCGCTCGTCTCGGTGCTCGTGCCGCCGCTGGCCGTCTCCAACCTCAACATCAACGCGACCGGCCTGCTGGACAATGCGGCGAACGGCAGTCCGATCACGCTGCAGGTCCTGAACGCCAACGGCACGATCGTCGGTCCTGCTGATCGCTGCGACACGCAGGCGGACAGTTTCTCGTTACGGACCCCCGCCGGGATCGCGATCGGTGGCAACCGGATCACCGGGCTCGGATCGACCGGGCTGGAGGCGCTGGCAGGCGAGGCGAATTCGGTGGCGTTCGGCAATTCGGCAGCGACCGCGGCGACCGCGGCGGGCTCGATCGCGTTCGGCACGCGCGCGACCGTCGGCGCGGGCGCGACCGGGGCCATCGCGCTGGGCACCGATGCCAGAGCGACCGGCGTCAACGGCGTCGCGCTCGGCGCCGGGAGCGTCGCCACGCGCGCACCGCAAACCCGCTATACCGCGATCGGCCTGGCCGCCGCGCAGAATTCGGCCGGCGAGGTGTCGGTCGGTTCCGCAGGGCTCGAACGGCAGATCACCAACGTCGCCGCCGGGACCGCGGCGACCGACGCGGTCAATGTCGGGCAGCTGGCCGGCGTGCAGGCGCAGATCGGCACGCTCGCAACCGGTGCCGTGCAATATAACACCGCCGCGCAGGACCGCGTGACGCTGGCAGGGGCCGCGGGCACCACGATCGACAACCTCGCACCCGGGACGCTCGGGGCCGGATCGACCGAGGCGGTGAATGGCAGCCAGCTGTTCGCGACTAATACCAATGTCACCAATCTGACGACCAGCATCGCCAACGGCGCGATCGGCGCGCTGCAATATACGAACGCCGCGACACCGACCGTTCCGAACGGCGGGGTGCCGAGCAACGACACGGCGCTCGTCGGTGCGGCAGCAGGCCCGGTCGGGCTGCACAACGTCGCCGACGGCGTCGTCGTTGCGGGCTCGACCGATGCGGTGAATGGCGGGCAGCTGGCGACCGTATCGGGGCAGCTCGGGACGCTCGGCACGCTCGCGGTCCAGTATGACGACGCGACGCGGACGCGCGCGACGCTGGGCGGTGTGGGCACGGGCGCAGCCCCGGTCGCGTTGGGCAACGTCGCGGCGGGCGCACTCGGCGCCGCGTCGACCGAGGCGGTGAATGGCAGTCAGCTGTTCGCCACCAACACCAACGTCACCAACAACGGCAACGCGATCACCAACCTCACGACCAGCATCACCAATGGTGGGATCGGCGCGCTGCAATATACGAACGCCGCGACGCCGACCGTGCCGAACGGCGGGGTGCCGAGCAACGACACGGCGCTCGTCGGTGCGTCTGCAGGCCCGGTCGGGCTGCACAACGTCGCCGATGGCGCCGTCGTTGCAGGCTCGACCGATGCGGTGAACGGCGGGCAGCTGGCGACCGTGTCCGGCCAGGTCAGCGGGCTGTCGGCGCTTGCGGTCCAGTATGACGACGGTGCGCGGACGCGTGTGACGCTGGGTGGCGTCGGGACGGGGGCGGCACCGGTTGCGATCGGCAACGTCGCCGCAGGCACGCTCGGCGCGACGTCGACCGATGCGGTCAATGGCAGCCAGCTGTTCGCGACCAACACCAACGTCACCAACCTGACGACCAGCATCGCCAACGGCGGGATCGGCGCACTGCAATATTCGAGCGCGGGCGCGCCGACGACGCCCAATGGCGGGGTGCCGTCGAACGATGCCACGCTGGTCGGCGGCGCGGCGGGGACGGTCGCGCTCCACAATGTCGGTGACGGCGTCGTTGCGACCGGCTCGACGGACGCGGTCAATGGCGGTCAGCTCGCGCTGGTATCGGGCCAGCTTGGCGGCCTGTCCGCGCTGGCGGTGCAATATGACGATGCGACGCGCGGCCGGGTGACCTTCGGCGGGGTCGGCGCAGCGCCGGTGGTGCTCGGCAACGTCGCGGCAGCGACGCTCGGTGCGACCTCGACCGAGGCGGTCAACGGCAGCCAGCTGTTCACGACCAACGCCAACGTTACCAACACCAACACCGCCCTGACCACTCTGACGACGACCATCGCCAATGGCGGGATCGGTGCGGTGCAATATTCGAACGCCGCGACGCCGACGACGCCGAATGGCGGCGTGCCGAGCAACGACGTCACGCTGGTTGGTGCGACGGCGGGACCGGTCGGGCTGCACAATGTCGCCGATGGCGTGGTCGCGACCGGATCGACCGATGCCGTCAATGGCGGCCAGCTGGCGAGCGTCTCGGGCCAGGTCAGCGGCCTGTCGGCGCTGGCCGTCCAGTACGACGATACGACACGGACGCGCGCAACGCTCGGCGGCGCCGGGACCGGGGCGGCCCCCGTCGCGCTCAGCAACGTCGCGGCGGGCGCGCTTGGCGCTGCCTCGACCGATGCCGTCAACGGCAGCCAGTTGTTCGCGACCAACACCAATGTCACGAACCTTACGACGAGCATCGCCAATGGTGCGATCGGTGCGCTGCAATATTCGAGCGCGGGTGCGCCGACGACGCCGAACGGGGGCGTGCCGTCGAACGACGTGACGCTGGTCGGCGGTGCAGCCGGCGCCGTCGCGTTGCACAATGTCGGCGATGGCGTGGTCGCGGCAGGCTCGACCGATGCGGTCAATGGCGGGCAGCTCGCGACGGTGTCCGGTCAGCTCGGCAACCTCGCTGCGCTGTCGGTGCAATATGACGACGCAACGCGTACCCGGGTCAGCTTCGGCGGCGTCGGCGCAGCACCGGTGGTGCTCGGCAACGTCGCCGCCGGAACGCTCGCGGCGGGTTCGACCGAGGCGGTGAACGGTGGCCAACTCGTCGGGCTTGGCACCTCGGTCGCAGCGAGCCTCGGAGGCCTGTCGCGCTATGATCCGGCGACCAACAGCGTGCTCGCCTCGTTCGGCTTCGGTGGCACGCAATATGGCAATGTCCAGTCGGTGTTCGACGCGGTCGACGGAGCGATCAATGGCGGTGCGGGGATCCGCTACTTCCATGTCCTCTCGACCCGCGCCGATGGCAGCGTGACGGGCACCGACAGCCTCGCGATCGGGCCCGAAGCCACTGCCACCGCGGGCAATAGCGTCGCGCTGGGCACCGGATCCCTCGCCGTTCGTGGTGGCGCACTCGGCTATGCGGCGCTGGGACTTGGCGGGTTGCAGAACGCTGTGGGGGAGGTGTCGGTCGGCTCGGTCGGTGCGGAGCGGCAGATCACCAATGTCGCCGCGGGTACCGCGGCGACCGATGCCGCCAATGTCGGCCAGGTCGCGGGCGTCGCGGCTCAGGTCGCCGCGCTTGGCAGCAGCACGGTCCAGTACGACAACGCCGCCAAGAGCTCGATCACGCTCGGCGGCGGCACCGGGGGGACGGTCATCACCAACGTCGCGGCGGGCACGGTAGCGGCCGGCTCGACCGATGCGATCAACGGCGCGCAGCTTGCCGCGACCAACGCCCAGGTCGCGACCAACACCACCGCGATCACCAATCTGGGCAATCAGGTCGCCAATGGTGCCGCCGGGCCGGTGCAATATTCGAACCCCGGAAGTGCCACCACGCCTAACGGTGGCACCAAGACCAACGATCTGACGCTGGTCGGTGCGACGGCGGGGCCGGTGGGGCTGCACAATGTTGCGGGCGGTTCGATCGCTGCGGGCTCGACCGATGCGGTCAATGGCGGACAGGTCTATGCGCTGGCGCTGACGACGGTGAATGCGGTCTCGTACGGCACCGATGCGAACGGCGCGCGGACCAATACGGTGACGTTGACGGGGGGGAACGCGGCCGCCCCGGTCAAGGTGGCCAACGTCGCTCCGGCGACGCTCGCCGCGGGCTCGACCGACGCGGTCAATGGTGGCCAGCTCTATACCACCAACCAGGCGGTCGCGACGGCACAGGGCACCGCCGACAGTGCGCTCGCGCTGGGCAACAACTCGGTGCAATATGGTCCGTCGCGCACCAACGTGACGTTCAATGCGGGCGGTCAGGCCACCGTGCTGAGCAACGTCGCGGCGGGCGTGTCGACCACCGACGCGGTCAATGTCGGGCAGCTCAACTCGGGCATCAACTCGGCGGTGACGCAGGCCAACGCCTATACCGACGGACGGATCGCGGCGCTCGACTTCGATCTTCGTTCGGTCCGCCGCGACAGCTATGCCGGGACGTCGGGTGCGCTGGCCGCCGCTGGGCTCCCGCAGGCGTACGAAGCGGGCAAGGGCATGGTCGCGATCGGCGGCGGCACCTATGCCGGGCAATCGGCGGTCGCGGTCGGCATGTCGAAGGCGTTCGGCGACGGCCATACCGTGGTGAAATTGAGCGGCACCTATGACTCGCAGGGCAAGGCCGGGGCGTCGGGGGGGATCGGGTATCAGTTCTGACACCCCCGGAGATATGCGCGAGCGGGCGGCCTTCGGGTCGCCCGTTTTCGTTCGGGGGCGTTGACAGACGGCGCGCGCGCTCCGAACTGGCCGCGAACCATAGCAGGATGAGACCGTGGCCAGCACCCCGAGCGAGACCCAGTATTTCGATAGCTTCGACGGCACTCGGCTGGCGTGGCGCGAGCTTGGCGAGGGCCGGCCGGTGGTGCTGATCCACGGCTATTTCTCCGACGCGAAGACCAACTGGATCCGCTACGGCCACGCCGCGAAGATCGCCGCGAAGGGGTTTCGCGTGATCATGCCGGACCTGCGCGCGCATGGCGACAGCGGCAAGCCGCACGGGCTGGAGGCGTATCCGGCGGATGCGCTGACGCAGGACGGGCACGCGCTGGTCGCGCACCTGGGGCTGACGGACTATGACCTGGGCGGCTATTCGCTGGGCGCACGGACGACGTCGCGGATGCTCGCGACGGGGGCGACGCCGCGGCGGGTGATCTTCTCGGGGATGGGGCTTGCGGGGCTGACGCAGACGTCGCGGCGCGCTGGCCATTTCCGCAATATCCTGACCAAGCTCGGCGAGCATGTGCAGGGGACGCCTGAGTGGCTGGCGGAGGCGTTCCTGAAGACCACCGGCGGCGACCCGGTCGCGCTGCTCGGGATCCTCGAGACGTTCGTCGACACGCCGATCGAGTCCGTCAAGGCGATCCAGCAGCCGACGCTGGTCGTGTGCGGGGCGGAGGACCAGGATAACGGGTCGGCTCCGGACCTAGCCGCGGCGCTGCCGCATGGGGAGTATGTCGAGACACCCGGCGGCCATATGAGCGCGGTGGTGAAGCCCGAGCTTGGGCAGGCGATCGCCGACTTCCTGGCGCGCTGACGCGCACAGGGACCGGCACCCTTTCCGCCACATCTTCCGTCACCTGACGAAAGTCAGGATGACGGGGGGCGGGCGGGGCGGGGACGGGGCTGACATTTGTGATCGCGGGTTGACCACGGCGCGGTCGAGCCGCCATCAGTGCCCCGCATAAAAGGGGATGATGATGGTTCGGTTCAGTGTTTCGATGTTCGCTCTGGCTGGGGCACTGTGCGCAGTGCCGTCCGTCGCCGGCGCGCAGGCTGCCGTTGCAGCGACCCCGACTCCCGCGGGCAAGCCGACTGTCGCGCAGGCGGATGCGTTCGTCGCCGAGGCCGAGCGGGTGATGGCGGCCGCTTCGATCGACGCGAACCGCGTGGCGTGGGTCAACGCGACCTACATCACCGACGACACCGATGCGCTGGCGGCGAAGTCGGGTGCGGAGATGACCGATCTTGGCGTGAAGTACGCGTTGGGGGCCGCGCGCTATGCGGCGGTGCCGGGGTTGTCGTTCGATACCAGGCGCAAGCTCGATCTGCTGCGCGGCGGACTGACGCTGCCCGCGCCGACGCGGACGGGCGCGTCGGAGGAATTGTCGACGCTCACCACCAAGATGTCGTCGTCCTACGGCAAGGGCATGGGCACGCTCGACGGCAAGCCAATCAACGGATCCGACATCGAGGCGGCGATGGGCTCGGTGCGCGATCCGGCCAAGCTGACCGAGATGTGGACGAGCTGGAACGACAAGGTCGGCGCACCGATGCGCGGCGACTATGCCAAGATGACCGCGATCTCGAACGAAGGCGCGCGCGAGCTCGGCTACAAGGACGTCGGTTCGCTGTGGCGCTCGGGCTACGACATGACCCCCGAGCAGTTCGCGGCGCTGACCGATAAGATCTGGAAAGAGGTCGAGCCGCTCTACATGGCGCTGCACACCTACACGCGGTGGAAGCTGAACGAGAAGTACGGCGACGCGGTGCAGGCGAAGACCGGTCCGATCCGCAGCGACCTGCTCGGCAACATGTGGGCGCAGGAATGGGGCAATATCTACGATATCGTCGCGCCGAAGGGGGCGGGCGACGTCGGCTATGATACCGGCGACCTGCTCAAGGCGAAGGGCTATGATCCGCTCAGGATGGTGAAGCAGGGCGAGGGGTTCTATTCGTCGCTGGGCTTCGCACCGCTGCCGGAGACGTTCTGGAAGCGGTCGCAGATCACCAAGCCAGCCGACCGCGACGTGATCTGCCATGCCTCGGCCTGGGATCTCGACAACCAGGACGATATCCGGATCAAGATGTGCACCAAGGTGAACGCGGACGATTTCGTCACGATCCACCACGAGCTAGGCCACAATTACTACCAGCGCGCGTACAAGGCGCAGCCCTTCCTCTACAAGAACGGCGCGAACGACGGCTTCCACGAGGCGATCGGTGATACCGTCGCCTTGTCGATCACGCCCAATTACCTCGTCAAGATCGGCCTGCTCGATGCGGCCAAGGTGCCGAGCGCGGACAAGGACATCGGCCTGCTGCTGCGCCAGGCGATGGACAAGGTCGCGTTCCTGCCGTTCGGGCTGCTGATCGATAAATGGCGCTGGGGCGTGTTCTCGGGGCAGATCCCGGCGACCGGTTATCAGGCGGCGTGGGATCAGCTGCGGCTGCAATATCAGGGCATCAAACCGCCGGTCGCGCGCGACGAGACCAAGTTCGATGCGGGGGGCAAATACCATATCCCGGCGGCGGTGCCGTATACGCGCTACTTCCTGGCGCGCGTGCTGCAGTTCCAGTTCTACAAGGCTGCGTGCGACCAGTCGGGCTGGAAGGGGCCGCTGCATCGCTGCTCGTTCTACGACGACAAGGCGGTCGGCACGAAGCTGAACGCGATGCTGAGCATGGGCCAGTCGAAGCCGTGGCCGGATGCGCTGCAGGTGTTCACGGGCAGCCGGCAGATGTCGGGCGCGGCGCTGGTGGCGTATTTCGCGCCGTTGAAGGCGTGGCTCGACGTGCAGAACAAGGGCAAGCCGACTGGGTGGTGAGCAGCCTTTCTGTTTCCCCGCGAAGGCGTGGATCCAGGGCTACGCGCGCAATGTTTGGTTTTAGCTGGGGCCCCGCCTCCGCGGGGGAACTCCTGACAGATGGGCCGCGACCCCCGACCACCCCGGCGAAGGCCGGGGCCCAACTGGGGGACGGAGCTAACAGAGCGATGCGCGTCCTTACTCAGGACGTACCACTTGGCCCCCGGCCTTCGCCGGGGTGGTCGTGGAAGCCGGAGCGGGGAGCGAGTGCCCGACCGCGGTTATTCCGGGACCGAGCCCGGATCGGCGATGCCGGCGGCGAACGACTTCGACGAGTCGGTTCCGTCGGCCTGATGGGCGTGCTCGGGCGCCGTCTCTGGCTTTGGCAGTTTGGGAAGCTTTGGCGTGCTGCCGCGCAGGGTGAGCAGCGCGCCGATCGCGGCGCCGGCGACGGCGACACCGCTGAAGATCGCTGCGGCACCCCATTTGCCACGCGCCTTCTCTGCGGGCTTTATAACTGCAGCGAGCGGCACGATCGGGCGTGCCGAACCTGGCCGCGGCGTGCTGCGCTTGGTCGAGCGCGGTTTTGGGGCAGGCTTCGGCACTGCCTTTCGCGGGGGCGACTCCGCGGACGACTTTGCCTCGGATGTCGGCTTCACCGGAGTCGGTTTCGACGGCGCGACCGGTTTGGCGGTCGAGGTCGCCGCGACCGACTTGGGCGCGCTGGTCTTGCGAGGGGCACGGCGCCGGGTGACGGGCTTCTTGGCGTCCGTCTCGGGTGGGTCGGTGTCGGCCACGGCTATGCTCCCTCAGAAATGATTGCGGAGGCGTAACGCATTGGCACGCGATCCGCTCCGTAGGTGTGCGCTTAGCGGAAGGGCGGCTCGTCGAACGCGCGCAGCTTGCGGCTGTGCAGCTTGGCGCCCTCGAGCCGCAACTGCTCGCACGTTTCGATGCCGATCCGCAGATGCTCGCTGATCGCACGCTCGTAGAAGCGGTTGGCCTGACCCGGCAGCTTCAGTTCGCCGTGGAGCGGCTTGTCCGAGACGCACAGCAACGTGCCGTAGGGCACGCGGAAGCGATAACCCTGCGCCGCGATCGTCGCGGACTCCATGTCGATGCCGACGGCGCGGCTGAGCGAGAAGCGCAGCGCGGACTTCGAATAGCGCAGTTCCCAGTTGCGATCGTCGGTGGTGACGATCGTGCCGGTGCGCAGGCGGCGCTTCAGCTCCTCGCCCGACTGGCCCGAGACGATCTCGGCCGCCTTGGCCATCGCAACCTGGACTTCGGCGATCGCGGGCACCGGGATCTCCGGCGGCAGCACGTCGTCGAGGACATGGTCGTCGCGCAGATAGGCGTGCGCAAGGACATAGTCGCCGATCCGCTGGCTGGGGCGCAGGCCGCCGCAATGCCCGATCATCAGCCACGCCTCGGGCCGCAGCACGGCGAGATGGTCGCAGATCGTCTTCGCGTTCGACGGGCCGACGCCGATGTTCACCAGCGTGATGCCGGTGCGGTCGTCCGCCATCAGGTGGTAGGCGGGCATCTGGTGCCGCCGCCATGCGCTGTCGGAGATGATCTTGTCGATATCGTCGCCCGACGAGATGGTGATCCCGCCCGCGCCCGACAGGCTGGTGAAGCGGCTGCCTTCACCCAGCTGCGTGCCCGCCCAGCGGACGAACTCGTCGACATAGCGGTGGTAGTTGGTGAAAAGCACGAAGCGCTGCGCATGCTCGGCCGGCGTGCCCATGTAATGGCGCAGGCGCGCGAGGCTGAAATCGGTGCGTAAGCCGTCGAACAGCGCGAGCGGGCGCGTATCGTCCTGCGCGACCCAGATACCGTCGGCGATCTCGTCGCCGATATGCGCGAGCTCGGTGGCGGGGAAGTGGCGCGACAATTCGGTGGCGGACACTTCGTCGAGGCTCAGCGCGTGGCCGGGATCGATGACGTAGGGGAACGGGATCTCCTGGCGGCCTTCGACGGCTTCGACGGTGACGTCGTAATCCTCGATCAGCAAGGTGAGCTGTTCGATCAGATATTCGGCGAAGATCGCGGGCTTGGTGACGCTGATCTTGTACTGGCCGGGCGTGACCATGCGGCCGAACGAGCGCAGCGGAGTGGGACGGTCGACGCCGCCCTTATAGGTCAGCCGGATTTCCGGATAGGCGAACGAGCCATCGGTGCGGCTGACCGGATCGGGGACGGTGCCGTCCGCGATATAGGCACTCATGGCGCGTTGGAGGCGCTCGACGGAGGCGCGGTAGAGGCGGTCGAGGTCGGCGACGAGGTCGGATGCGAGTGTCATCGCGCAGTGTTAGGTGGCGCAGGTTACGGTGGCAAGACTGCGGGCGACCTCCGGTTTGAAACCACCCCGACGAAGGCCGGGGCCCAATTGGGGAACAGATTTAACGGCGGACAGCCCGAAGTTACCTCGGTCCTGCCAATTGGGCCCCGGCATTCGCCGGGGTGGGAATAAGGGCGGGCATTGCGCCCGCCCTTTTACATCAGATCTCGCTGAGGAGATGCTCGGCCGAGCTGACCTTGAACTCGCCGGGGGCCTCGACGTTGAGCTGCTCGACCACGCCGTCGTTGACGAGCATCGAGTAACGCTGGCTGCGCGTGCCCATGCCGAAGCCCGAGCCGTCCATCGTCAACCCGATCGCCTTCGCGAAATCGCCGTTGCCGTCCGCCAGCATCGTGATGTCGCCCGCGCCCGCCGACTTGCCCCACGCGCCCATCACGAACGCGTCGTTGACCGAGACGCACGCGATCTCGTCGACGCCCTTGGCCTTCAGCTCGGCTTCCTTCTCGACGAAGCCGGGGAGGTGCTTGGCCGAGCAGGTGGGCGTGAACGCGCCGGGGACCGCGAACAGCGCGACCTTGCGGCCCTTGAAGAAGCTGTCGGTATCGACCTGGTCTGGGCCGTCTGCCGTTGCCTTGACGAGGTTGGTGGTGGGAAGCCGGTCGCCGACGCTGATCGTCATCTGAAATCTCCTGTCGCCGCGAAGTGGTCGCGCGCGAGCCGTACCTTGGACTCAGGCGTACGTATTTCAAGCGTGGCGGGCGCCGGTCTGCGCCGCTATGTTCCAACGCATGGACAAGACGGCCTTTCTTTCGGGACAATTCCTGCTCGCGATGCCGGGGATGAGCGACCCGCGCTTTGCCCGCGCGGTGATCGCGATGTGCAGCCATGACGAGAATGGCGCGATCGGGATCGGGCTGGGCGCGACGATCGACGGGCTGGGCTTTCACGACCTGCTCGAACAGTTCGGGATCGAGCCCGGCGATGCGCCCAACGCGCCGGTGCATTTCGGTGGCCCGGTCGAGCCGCGGCGCGGGTTCGTGGTGCACTCGTCCGACTGGGGCGGGCAGGATAGCGTCGACGTCGCGGGGCGGTGGAAGCTGTCGAGCACGGTCGACGTGCTGCGCGCGATCGCCGAGGGGCGCGGCCCGTCGCAATGGGTGGTGGCGCTGGGCTATGCCGGCTGGGACGGCGGGCAGCTCGAGGGCGAGCTGTCGCGGCCGGGGTGGTTCAATGTGGCGGGGGATACCGGACTGGTATTCGAGACCGCGGCGGAGGATCGCTGGACGCACGCGTTCGCGCAGGCGGGCGTGGACCCGCGGTTGCTGGTGGCGGAGACGGGGCGGGCCTGACCCAAATCCTCCCCCGCCAGGGGTAGGTGGCTGGCGCTTGCCAGACGGAGGGGGAGGAAAGGGAAACGGCGGTTCCGTGTCCTCCCCCTCCGTCGCCTTTGGCGCCACCTCCCCCTGGCGGGGGAGGACAGTTTACGTTGGCGCCAGCTCGAGGTCGGGGCTCCAGCCGTCATATAAAGATATCTTTATATTTGATCTGGTGCGCCTGATAGCCTAAGTGGCAGGCCATCCGGCACGGGCATGAGGCTCGCCGATCAAAGATTATTCCCAGGAGATATCCTCGTGGCCACCACCTTAGCGCCCGCGAAGACGGATTACGTCGTCGCCGACATCAGCCTTGCCGATTTCGGCCGCGCCGAGATCAACATCGCAGAGACCGAGATGCCCGGCCTGATGTCGCTGCGCACCGAATTCGGCGCAGCCCAGCCTCTGAAGGGCGCGCGCATCACCGGCTCGCTGCACATGACGATCCAGACCGCGGTGCTCATCGAGACGCTGACCGCGCTCGGCGCCGACGTCCGCTGGGCGACGTGCAACATCTTCTCGACGCAGGACCATGCCGCTGCCGCGATCGCCGCGTCGGGCGTCCCCGTGTTCGCGATCAAGGGCGAGAGCCTCGCGGACTATTGGAACTATGTCGGCGACATCTTCTCTTGGGATCGCGACGTCGAGGGCCAGACCGCCAACATCATCCTCGATGACGGCGGCGACGCGACGATGTTCGCACTCTGGGGCGCCAAGCTCGAGGCCGGCCACACGATGCCCGAGCCCGAGAACGAGGAAGAGGTCGAGATGCAGCGTGCGCTGAAGGCGTATGTCGCAAAGAACCCCGGCTATCTGACCGAGACCGTCAAGAACCTGAAGGGCGTCTCGGAAGAGACCACCACCGGCGTCCACCGCCTGTACGAGATCGCCAAGAAGGGCGAGCTGCCGTTCCCTGCGATCAACGTCAACGACTCGGTCACCAAGTCGAAGTTCGACAACCTCTACGGCTGCAAGGAATCGCTGGTCGACGCGATCCGTCGCGCCACCGACGTCATGCTCGCCGGCAAGGTCGCCTGCGTCGCCGGCTTCGGTGACGTCGGCAAGGGCTCGGCCCAGTCGCTCCGCAACGGCGGCGCACGCGTGATGGTCACCGAAGTCGATCCGATCTGCGCCTTGCAGGCGGCGATGGAGGGCTTCGAGGTCGTGACGATGGAAGAGGCCGTGACCCGCGCCGACATCTTCTGCACCGCGACCGGCAACGCCGACGTCATCACCGCCGATCACATGAAGGCGATGAAGCCGATGTCGATCGTCTGCAACATCGGCCACTTCGACTCGGAGATCCAGATCGCCGCGCTGTCGAACTATGACTGGACCGAAGTGAAGCCGGGCACCGACCTGGTGAAGTTCCCGGACGGCAAGCAGATCATCATCCTGGCGAAGGGTCGCCTGGTGAACCTGGGTTGCGCCACCGGCCACCCGTCGTTCGTGATGTCGGCCTCGTTCACCAACCAGACGCTCGCGCAGATCGAGCTGTGGACCAAGGGCGAGAACTACAAGAACGAAGTCTACGTCCTGCCCAAGCACCTCGACGAGAAGGTCGCGATGCTCCACCTCGAAAAGCTCGGCGTGAAGCTGTCGAAGCTCTCCGACAAGCAGGCTGGCTATATCGGCGTGCCGGTCGAGGGCCCGTTCAAGCCCGACCATTACCGCTACTGATCCTCGGGATCCCGTAGGGTTCTCGAAAGCCGCGTCCGCCACCAGGCGGGCGCGGCTTTTTCGGTGTGCGGCCTTTACCTTCGGGCTGCGGCGGACGTCCGCCCGCGAGCGGCATTTCCGATCGCGGCACCTGCAGCGCAGACCCGCTGTCCTGACTGGCCGGACAGATATTTGACGACGGTGGCTGGGCTGAGCTGGTGACGCGCGCGATGGGCCGGTTCGATGCTCATCACGCTCGCCTTTCGCATAAGGCAAAGGTTTTCGGTGCGGATGGCTTTCCCGGACGGTTCTATCTGTCCTAGACGGGGGCAATGACATTGCCTCGCCCCCCGCTGTATCCGCGATGATCACATTAGGCCCCGGGGCGGCCGTAGCGGCGAGCGCACTTCTGCTGGCGCTTGTCGTCGCTGGGTCGGTGCTGCTGTTCCTCGGTCTACGTGCGCGTAATGCCGCGGTTGAGACCACGCAGGCGAACGCGCATTTCAAGACCCTGCTCGACGGGTCTCCGGCGACCGTGACGGTTATCCGGTCGGGTGGGCGGATCGAGATGTCGCAGCGGATGGCGGACTGGCTCGGATTTGACGTGCCGCCGCGCGCGGTCGCCGAACTGGCAAGCGGTGGAACGGGGCTTTCGCCCGATGATGCCGCGCGGCTGATCGCGGACGTGACGGCGGCGCAGCGGTCGGGGCGGGCATTCGTGCGGTCGGTCCGGCTGGCGGAATCGACCCGTGCGATCACGTTCCGGGGTGCGCGCGCACCCGGGGAGATGGGGGCGACCGGGGCGGTATTGCTCTGGGCGTTTGATGCGACCGATAGCGAGGCGGAGATCGCGCGGCTCGCCGCGGAGACCATCCGGCTGCGGTCGGCCTATGACTCGCTGACCGGGCTGATCGAAGCGGCGCCGATGCCGATGTGGTACCGCGCGACCGATTTGCGGCTGGCAATGGTGAACACCGCCTATGTCGACGCGGTCGAGGGCCGCGATGCCGCCGATGTCGTCGCGCGCGGGCTTGAACTGGTCGAGGGGTCGGGGCGCGGCGGTCCGCTGGCCGGCGCCGCGGTCGCGCGCGAGCAGGGGCGGCCGCATCAGCAGGTCCTGCCCGCGACGATCGACGGCGCGCGCCGCTCGCTACAGATCTACGACGTGCCGCTGCCGAGCGGCGGGGTCGCGGGGTTCGCGATCGATATCGAGGAACTTGAGCAGGCGCGGTCGGGCGCCAAGCGGTTTGCCGAGGCGCAGCGGGCGATGCTCGACCGCTTGTCGGCAGGCGTGGCGCAGTTCGGCGGGGACCGGTCGCTGGTCTTCTGCAACCAGCCGTTCCGGCGGATGTTCGCGATGCGCAGCGAATGGCTCGCCGACCGGCCCGAGTTCGACCGGGTGCTCGAACGCATGCGCGAGGCGAATCGCCTGCCCGAGGTCCGCGACTTTCCGAGCTGGAAGGCGGAGCGACGCGATTGGTTCATGCAGACCGGCGCGGCGCAGGCCGGCGGGCAGGGCGGCGGCGCGATGGAGGAAAATTGGCACCTGCGCGGCGGCACGCATCTACGCGTGGTGGCACAGCCCTTGCCCGATGGCGGCTTGCTGCTGATCTTCGAGGATCGCACCGAGCAGGTCCAGCTCGCCAGCGCGCGCGATACGCTGCTGCGTGTGCGCACCGCGACGTTCGACAATTTGTTCGAGGCGCTTGGCGTCTTCGCGGCGGATGGGCGGTTGCAGTTGTGGAACAACCGGTTCCGGCTGTTGTGGGGGCTCGAGGAGGAGTTCCTGGCGTCGCACCCGCGCGTCGATGCGTTTGCCGAGGCGGCGGGGGGCAAGCTGCTGACCCCCAGTCGCTCCGCGCTGATCCCCGATCTCGTGCGCTCGGCGACCGTCGAGCGGCAGCAGCGGGGCGGGCGCGTGGCGTTTGCCGATGGCCGACATTTCGAGTTCGCGGGCGTGCCGCTGCCCGATGGGAATGCGCTGTTCACGATGCTCGACATCACCGACAGTCGGCGTGCGGAGCAGGCGTTGCGCGACCGCGCGAACGCGCTGGAGGCCGCGGACAAGGTGAAGACCGCGTTCGTTGCGAACATGAGCTATGAATTGCGCACGCCGCTCACCTCGATCAGCGGGTTCGCCGAGATGCTCCACGGCGGTTATGCAGGCGAGATGACGCCGCAGGCCGAGGCCTATGTCGGCGCGATTCTCGAATCGGTCGAGCGGCTCGGGCTGCTGGTCGACGACGTGCTCGACCTGACCCGCGCCGAGAGCGACCGCGAGGAGACCGACCGGAGCGACGTCGATCTCGCGAGCACCGTCCGCGCCGCGGCGGAGACGATCCTGCCGTCCGCCAAGCGGCGCAAGCTCGACTTCGCGGTCGAGGTGGCGCGGTCGACCGGACGGGTGAACGGCAATCCCAAGCGGTTGAAGGAGGTCGTCGAGCATCTGCTGCGGCATGCGGTCGCGGCGACGCAGGATGGCGGGCGCGTGCTGCTACATACCGACGGCAATGCGACCTCGGCGCGGATCGTGGTGTCGGACGACGGGGTAGGCATGGATGCGGAGGCGGTCGCGCATGCGTTCGACCGGTTTGCCGAGTCCAAGCCGATGGGGGATCGGGCGCTGGGGCTGGGCCTGCCGCTGGCCAAGCAGTTCGTCGAGGCGCATGGCGGGACGATCGAGCTTGTGTCCGAGCCGGGCGAGGGCACGCTTATTACCGTCGAACTGCCGCGCCGATGAGCGCACTACTTCTGCTCCCTCTCCCCTGCGGGGATAGGGTCGGGGTGAGGGGCTGCCAAGCAGTGCTGCGCCCCGAACAGCCCCTCACCCAACCCTCTCCCCGCAGGGGAGAGCGCTCATGCACATGATCCTGCTACCCGATCCACAAGCTACGGAGGCGTTCGGCGCTCTGCTGGCCGAGCGTGTTCGTCCCGGCGACGTCATCACGCTCGAAGGTACGCTCGGCGCGGGCAAGACGAGCGTCGCGCGCGGACTGCTCGCCGCGCTCGGACTGGTCGGCGAGGCGCCGTCGCCCAGCTTTGCGATCGTCCAGCCCTATGAGCCGCCCGAAGTCCGCTTTCCGGTGTTGCACGTCGACCTCTACCGGATCGACGACCCGGCAGAGATCGAGGAACTCGCGCTCGACGACGCACGATACGATTCGCTGCTGCTGGTCGAATGGCCCGAGCGCGCAGGGCCCGACTATTGGCCCGATGCGCTTCGGCTGAGCCTGACGATCGAGCCGGACGGCACGCGCGGCTTGACTATCGGCGTGCCGGAAGCTTGGAGGTCGCGATGGCCGACATGACCCCGCCGCCTGGCGCCGCCGCTTTTCTCGACGCTCATGGCTGGGGAGGGGCGAAGATCCTTCCGGTCGCGGGCGACGCGTCGTTCCGGCGCTATTTCCGCGCGGTGCATGGTGCCGAGGAGGGAAGCCGTCGGGCGATCCTGATGGACGCGCCGCCGCCGCATGAGGACCCGCGGCCGTTTATCGCGGTGGCGGAATGGCTGGTCGAGCGCGACTTCGCGGCGCCGGCGATCCTGGCGTGCGATCTCGACCAGGGCCTCGTGCTGATCGAGGATTTCGGCGACGATCGGTTGCGCGAGGCGGTCGACGCGGCGCCGGAGGAGGAGCTGTCGCTGTATGCGCCGGCGATCGACCTGCTGGTCCGCCTGCGTGCGGAGCCCGCTGGACCTGTCCCCCCGTATGACCGCGCGGTACTGAAGCGCGAGGCGGGGCTGTTCGTGGAGTGGTACTGTCCGGCGGTCGGGATCGCGCCCGATCTGGCAGGCTGGGATGCGGCGTGGGAGTCGGTGTTCGACCATGCCATCGCCGAAACGCCGGTCACCGTGCTGCGCGACTATCATGCCGAGAATTTGATGCTGGTCGGGCCGGAACGGTCGCTCGGGCTGCTCGACTTCCAGGACGCGCTTGCGGGGCATCCCGCCTACGATCTCGTGTCGCTGTTGCAGGACGCGCGGCGGACGGTCGATCCCTCGGTCGAGGCGGCGATGCTCGAGCGGTATCGCGCCGCCACCGGTGCCGACGCGGCATTCATGGACGCGTATCACGTGCTCGGTGCGCAGCGGAATGCCAAGATCCTGGGCATCTTCACGCGACTGTGGCAGCGCGACGGCAAGCCGCATTACGCGACGATGTGCCCGCGCGTCTGGGCGTATTTGGAGCGCGACCTCGCCCAGCCGGTGATGGCGCCGGTCGCGGCGTGGTTCGCGGCCAACATACCGACGACGGTACGCGACGATCCGCTGGTCGTCGCGGCATGACCCGGCAGCAGACGATCCGCCCCGTCCCGCATGGCACCGTCCCCGAGACGGCGATGGTGATGGCGGCAGGCCTCGGCAAGCGCATGCGGCCGCTCACCGCGACGCGGCCCAAGCCCCTGGTCAAGGTGGCCGGCAAGCCGTTGATCGATCACGTCTTCGCACGGTTGCAGGCCGCCGGCATCAAGCGGGCGGTCGTCAACGTCCATTACCTCGCGGACACGCTGGAGGCGCACGTCACGGACCGGTTCGAGGGGATCGACGTCGTGATCTCCGACGAGCGCAAGATGCTGATGGAGACGGGGGGCGGGCTGGTGCAGGCGCGCGGGCTGCTCGGCGAGGCGCCGGTGCTGGTGGTCAACAGCGACAATCTGTGGATCGACGGGCCGGTCGATGCGATCAAGTTGCTCGCGTCGCGCTGGGACGATGCCAAGATGGATGCGCTGCTGCTGATGGTGCCGCTCGCACGTGCGCATAATCACCGCGGGCCAGGCGATTTCTATCTCGCTGCCGATGGGCGGATCAGTGGGCGGCGCAAGTCGGGCCGGCTCGCGCCGTTCGCCTATACCGGCATCCAGATCCTCCACCCGCGGCTGATCGCCGACTGGCCGGAGGGTCCGTTCTCGACCAACCTGTTCTGGGACCGCGCGATCGCGTCGGGTCGCGCTTATGGCCAGGTCCACCAGGGCCTGTGGTTCGACGTCGGCACGCCCGCCGCGATCCCGCGGACCGAGGCGATCCTCGCGGATGGCTGATAGCGCCACGGCGGGTCGTCCGACGCTGTACACGATCCCCGCGCACCGGGCGTTTGCCGATGCGCTGGTCGCCGGGCTGATGCGGCAGGCGGGGCGCGATCCGCTCGCGCTGGCGCGCGCGCTGGTCGTGCTGCCGAACAACCGCGCGGTGAAGGCGGTGACCGAGGCGTTCGTCCGCGCGAGCGGCGGCGGGCTCGTGCTGCCGCGGCTGGTCGCGCTGGGCGATCCGGAGATGGGCGAGGCGGTCGGCGCCGCGCTCGATCCCGCCGACGATATCGGTCCGCCGCTGCCCGCGGTGCCGCCCTATCAGCGCCGCATGATCCTCGCGCGGCTGGTGTCCGAAGAGCGCGCGCGAGAGGGCCATCCGGTCGATGCGGCCGAGGCCGTACGGCTCGCGGGCGAACTCGCGCGGACGCTCGATCAGTTGCTGGTCGAGGAGGTGCCGCCGACCAGGTTGCGCGATATCGAACTCGGGCCGGAGCTGACCGAGCATTGGCGTCGCGCGCTGGCGACGTTCGAGATCGTGCTGCAACGCTGGCCGGGCGAACTCGCGCGGCTCGAACGGATCGATGCGGCGACGCGGCGCTCGGCGCTGCTCGACCGGCTCGCGCAGCGCTGGCGGAGTGCGCCGCCCGCCGGGATCGTGTGCGCGGCGGGCGTGACCGATTCCGCACCCGCGGTCGCACGGCTGCTTCGCTGCATCGCCGACATGCCGCATGGAATGGTGGTGTTCGCCGGGCTCGACCTCGCGCTGCCCGACGAGGAATGGGATGCGCTCGGCCCGCATGATCCGCACCCGGTGACCGGGCTCACGCGGCGCTCGATCGAGACGCATCCGCAGTTCGATGCCAAGCTGATGCTCCTGCGCATGGGTGTCGCGCGCGGCGAGGTGCAGATTTGGCGCGAAGTCGGCGGGCACGATGCCGACGCCGCACGCGGCCGGGCGATCGCCAACGCGCTGGCACCGGCGGATTTCACGGGCAAGTGGACGCAGCTCGCGGCCGAGGATCGTCGGCTCAAGGGGGTGACCGCCGCCGAGCTCGCGACGCCTGCGGAGGAGGCGCAGGCGATTGCGCTGGTGCTGCGCGAGGCGCTGGAGGTGCCCGAGCGGACAGCCGCGCTGGTCACGCCCGACCGCGCGCTGGCACGGCGCGTGGCGGCGCATCTCGGGCGCTGGGGCATCGGCATCGACGACAGCGCGGGGCGGCCTTTGTCGATCCTGCCGCCGGGGACGCTATTGCTCGCGCTCGCCGAGGCCGCGGCGCAGCGCTTCTCGCCGCTCGCGCTGCTGGCGTTGCTCAAGCATCCGCTGGTGCGCAGCGGCGAGGATCGCTTGCTGTGGCTCGACGGCGCACGCGCGCTGGACCGACGGTTGCGCGGGCCGCGGCCTGCGGCGGGGCTCGACGGGATCGCCGGGCATCTCGAGGAGCGCAAGGGGACGGCGGCGACGTGGTGGGCCGACGTCCAGCCGCTGCTGACGCCGCTCGCCTGCGCGTTTGATCAGGGGCCGCAGCCGCTTGTGTCGGTGCTCGCATGCCTGCGCGAGACGGCGCAGGCTTTGTGCGGCGACAATCTCTGGTCGGGGCTCGCGGGTCGTGCCGCGGCGGAGTTTCTGGCCGATCTGGAAGCCGAAGCGCCCGCCGGACCGCCCCGGGTCGATCCGCGCGAGGTGCCGCAATTGCTGCGCACGCTGCTTGACGAGGTCGCGGTGCGACCGGCGCCGGGCGGGCATCCGCGGCTGGCGATCTACGGCCTGATCGAGGCGCGGTTGCAGACCGCCGACGTGATGGTGCTGGGCGGGCTGAACGAAGGCGTCTGGCCGGGGCGGCCCGCGCCCGATCCGTGGCTTGCGCCGCGCATCCGGATGGAGCTTGGCCTGCCGGGGCTGGAGCGGCGCGTGGGCACCGCGGCGCATGATTTCGCGCAGGCGCTGGGCGCGCCCCGTGCGGTCGTGACGCGCGCGCGGCGCGATGCGAAGTCGCCGGCGCTGGCGTCACGGCTCTGGCTGCGGTTGCAGGCGCTCGCCGGTGATCGGTTCGAGCGCGCGTCGGCGCTGGAGGGATGGACGCGTGCGCTCGACGATCCGGGCGAGCATCTGCCCGCCGATCGTCCCGCGCCGTCGCCGCCCGCGCTGCTGCGGCCCAGGGCGATTTCCGTCACCGAGGTCGATCGCCTGAAGGCCGACCCTTATGCCTTCTACGCGCGCCGCGTGCTCGGGCTGATGCCGCTCGATCCGGTCGATGCCGATCCGAGCGCGGCGTGGCGCGGGACCGCGGTGCACGACATTCTCGAACAATGGTGGAAGCAGGACGGCTGCACCGTCGACACGCTGCGGCTGCGCGCGAAGGCGATGCTCGACGACGAGCGGACGCATCCGATGATGCGCGCGCTGTGGCAGCCGCGGCTGCTCGAGGCGATCGACTGGATCGCGGGCGCTATCGTGGCGCAGGGGGAGGATGGCCGCAGCGTCGCCAGCGCCGAGGGCAAGGGCAAGATCGAGATCGCCGGGGTGACTCTGTCGGGGCGCTACGACCGGATCGACCGGCTGGCCGATGGCCGTCTCGCGGTGATCGACTACAAGACGGGCAAGCCGCCATCGCCGACCGCGGTGCGCGCCGGCTACAGCCTGCAGCTCGGGCTGCTCGGACTGATCGCCGAGCGCGGCGGGTTCGCCGACGTCTCGGGCACCGCGGGCGCGTTCGAATATTGGTCGCTCGGCAAGAAGCGCGACGCGTTCGGCTATATCGAGAGCCCGGTCGATCCCGAGGGCAAGCGCGACAAGATCCCGACCGCCGAGTTCACGTCGATCGCCGCGCACAACTTCACCGAAGTCGTCGGCGAATGGCTGACAGGCAGCGCCGCGTTCACCGCCAAGCTCGTGCCCGAATACGCCCCCTATGCCGAGTATGACCAGCTGATGCGACGCGACGAATGGTATGGCCGTGAGCGGTGACACGCTCGCCACGCTGCCCCGGCTGAGGGGTGCACAGGCCAATGCGAGCGACCCGTCGTCGCACGTCTGGCTGTCGGCGTCCGCTGGCACCGGCAAGACTCAGGTGCTGGCGGCGCGTGTGTTCCGGCTGCTGCTGCGCGGCGTCGATCCCGGCGCGATCCTGTGCCTGACCTTCACCAAGGCGGGCGCGGCGGAGATGGCGCAGCGGATCAACGGGCGGCTCGCCGCGTGGGTGCGGATGCCCGCGCCGGCGCTGGCGGCCGATCTGATCGCACTCGGCGAGAGCCCGGTACAGGCGTTGCAGGACCGCGCGCGCACCCTCTTCGCCAAGGTGCTCGATGCGCCGGGCGGAGGCTTGCGTATCCAGACGATCCACGGCTTCTGCCAGGGGTTGCTTGCCGCGTTCCCGGTCGAGGCCGGGCTGACGCCGGGGTTCCGGCCGCTCGAGGCGCGCGAAGAGGCGGGGCTCGCGCGCGAGGCGCTGGCGAGCCTGTTGTCGGATGCCGAGCGCGAGGGGCGCGAGCGTCCGGTCGAGATCGTCGGGCGGCTGAGCTTGCGGATGGGCGAGGGCGGGGCGGAGGCGTTCCTGCTGGCGTGCGCGCGCGCGCTGCCCGCGCTGGAGGCACTGCCGGTCGGGATCCAGCCGTGGCTGCGGCGCGAGTTGGAGCTTCCATCTGGTGACATCAACCAGGCTGTCGCAGAATGGTGTGACGCCTTAGATGTGGATGCTATCACGCGAATTGGCGAGTTGAACCGCGCGTGGGGAACGAAAAATGGTGTCGCGCGGGCGGAGATCATCCGAACGTGGTTGGAGCGCTCGGTAGAAGATCGAGCTGGAACCTTGACCGAACTGCATACGGTGTGGGCCAAGGCTGACGGAGAGCAGCGCTCATTTGGTAAGGGACAAGCGCCGCAGGATCCTGAATACGCCGAAATCGCTGCCGAACTTTACGCCAACTGTTCGGCACTTTTCGCGCTGGAAATTAGAACAAGGTATGCAGATCTGCTCGGCGACGGGCTCGAGGTCGGGCGCGACTATGCGCGTGGCTATGCGCAGGCCAAACGACGCGCGGGCGCGGTCGATTTCGACGATTTGATCGCGACGACGGTGGCGTTGCTCGACCAGCCGGGGATCGGCGAGTGGGTGCGTTACAAGCTCGACCAGGCGACCGAGCATCTGCTGATCGACGAGGCGCAGGACACCAACGGGCATCAGTGGCGGATCGTGCGCGCGCTGGCGGACGAGTTCTTCGTCGGCCGCGGCATCTATGCGCCGTCGACGCGGACGCTGTTCACGGTCGGCGACTATAAACAGGCGATCTTCGGGTTCCAGGGCACCGATCCGCTCAATTTCCAGGCGGCCGAGCAGTATTTCGGCGGGCGGGCGACCGAGGCGCTGGGCGACGACGACTGGCCCGAGGAGGAGCGCGGGCTGCCGCTCGCGCGGTTGTCGCTGCGGCATTCGTTCCGCTCGACGCGGACCGTGCTGGAGTTCGTCGATGCCGCGATCGACGCGATCGGCGAGCCGGGGCTCGGCATCGCGGGCGATGTCGAGCGGCATGCCAGCGAAGTCGCCGGGCCGGGCACCGTCACGCTGTGGCCGCCGGTCTCGGCGGGCGGCAGCGAGGACGACGAGGAAGGTTGGGTCGACGACGCGGTGCGGAAACTCGCCAGCGATATCGCGCGCGCGGTGAAGCGCTGGCTCGCGCCCGACACGGGGCTGATGCTCGAGAGCAAGGGGCGCAGGCTGCGGCCCGAGGACGTGATGATCCTCGTCAAGCGGCGCGGCGATCTCGCCTCGCTGATCGTCGCGCGGCTCTATGCCGAGGGCGTGCCGGTGGCGGGTGTCGATCGGCTGCGGCTGAACGCGCCGCTCGCGGTGCAGGATCTGCTCGCGACGATCCGCTTCGTATTGCAGCCCGAGGACGATCTGAGCGTCGCGGCGCTGCTCGTGTCGCCGTTGATCGGGTGGACGCAGGACGAGCTGATGGCGGCGGCACCGCGCGAGGCGGGGCCGCTCTGGCGCCATCTGCAACGCACGCAGTCTCCTGCGCGGCTCGCGCCGTTGCTGGCGATGCTCGCGCGGGCGGACATCGCCACGCCGTATCAATTCCTGGAGGAGCTGTTGTCGGGGCCGCTCGACGGACGCCGGAAGCTGATCCGGCGGCTGGGGACAGAGGCGCGCGATCCGATCGAGGAGCTGCTCAACGCCGCGCTGACGTTCGAGAGCACGACGACGCCGTCGTTGCAGCGCTTCCTCGACTGGTTCGATCGCGGCGATGTCGAGATCGTCCGCGATCCGTCCGCGCCGCTCGATGCGGTGCGGGTGATGACGGCGCATGGCGCGAAGGGCTTGCAGGCGCCGCTGGTGATCCTCGCGGATGCGACCGCGGATCCGTCGGCGGCGCCGCGCTCGATCCTTAAATGGGCGCCCGAGCCCGGCGCTGCGCCAATTCCGGTGTTCCGCCCGCGATCGAACGAGCGTGGCGGGCCACTCGATGCGGTCGTGTCGGCGGCCGAGCAGCGCGAACTCGAGGAGCATTGGCGGCTGTTCTACGTCGCGGCGACGCGCGCGGAGGAGCGGCTGGTGATCGCGGGGGCGCTCGGGACGCGCGCGAAGGGCGTGCCGCCGGAGAATAGCTGGTACGCGGCGGCCGATCGTGCGCTGACCGCGCTTGCGGTGCCGCCTTCCGAGGAGGGCAGCGGCGAGGAGCGGCGGTTCGTCGGGGTCGAGCCTCAGCCTGCGGTTAGCGTCAAGGCTACGGCATCGGCGGAACGTCCGGCAGATGCGCATCTCCCGGGCTGGGCGCACGCACCGGCGCCGGTCGAGGCCCGCCCGCCGCGCCCGTTGTCGCCGTCCGCGCTGGGCGATGACGCCGTGTCCGATCCGCCGCCTACGCCTGCGATGCGGGTCGCGGCGGAGCGGGGCCGGCTGATCCACGCGCTGTTTGAGCGGCTGCCGGCGGTTGCCGATCCTGATCGCGCCGAGGCGGCGGATCGCTGGCTGGCGAAGGCTGGGGGCGTCGAAGATGCCGCGGCGCGCGCGGACATCGTGCGCAGCGTCGTCGCGGTGCTCGACGATCCCCGGTTCGCCGAGCTGTTCGGCGCGGACACGCTGGCCGAGGCGCCGATTGCCGCGACCTTGCCGAACGGCATCGTCGTGTCGGGCACGGTCGATCGCCTGCTGATTGAGGCGGAACGCATCCGGGTCGTCGACTTCAAGACCGGGCGGCGCGCGCCGAGCGGGCTGGACGACGTGCCCGATTATCATCTGAAACAGATGGCGGCCTATGCCGAGGCGCTTGGCGTGATCTTTCCGGGCCGATCGGTCGAGGCGGCGTTGCTGTACACCGCAGGACCGCGGTTGATCGTGCTCGGCGATGCGACGCTGGCCGCGAACAAGCCGCACTATCGCGCCAAGGAGCAAAGCTAGCGCCTCGGTGGTTGAGCGAACACACGTGCGCCCCTAGATTGCGTTCAACGAAGGAGAATTACGATGGCCACCAAGCAGATTACCGACGCCAGCTTCGATGCGGACGTCCTGAACGCGGACGGGCCCGTGCTCGTCGATTTCTGGGCGGAATGGTGCGGTCCGTGCAAGATGATTGGACCCTCGCTCGAGGAAATCTCGGAAGAACTGGGTGAGAAGGTGACGATCGCCAAACTCAACATCGACGAGAACCCCGACGCGCCGGGCAAGTACGGCGTCCGCGGCATCCCGACGATGATCCTGTTCAAGGGCGGTGCACCGGCCGCGACCAAGGTTGGCGCCGAGCCCAAGGGCCGGCTCAAGGCCTGGCTTGAGGGCGAACTGGCCTGATCCCCAAGTCGTGCAGTACTTGCGCGGCTAAGGTATAAGAAGACTGTTCTCATGCTGCCGGCAATGCGGTAACGTCTTTCCTGAACGGGGAGGGTGTCATGAACGCATTCGTCGGCAGTTGGGTTAATGATCTCGGGTCCGAAATGATGATCGCGCGTGCCGATCCATTGTCCTTGCCCTCTTCCACACTGTCACATCTGCGCATCGAGGGTACCTATCGTACGCGCGTAGGTGTTGAGAACAACGGTGAATTCTTCCCCATGACGGGTTTCGTCACGGGCGATCTGATTACATTCTGCGTCAGCTACAATCGCATCGACGATGACGGGGAACATCGTTCCGTCTGTTCGTGGGCAGGCCAGTATCTTCCCGACCAGCGAGTCGATGGCACGTTCGATCAAGGCGATCCGCTGACGTCGATCCGGACATTATGGCATCTTGTGCCAACGCTTTCGTCTCCGAACCATGCCGCCGAATATGGCTGGTTGCTCGCACATTGCGGCGGCAACGTTTTCATCAAGCAAAACTAATCGCCTCGGTCAGCTACGATAGTCGGCGTTGATCGAGATATAGCCGTGCGTCAGGTCGCAGGTCCACACGGTGGCCCGGCCGTCCCCGAGCGCAAGATCGACGCCGATTTCGACCTCCTGACCCTTCAGATGCGCCGCAACCGGCGCTTCATCATAACCGCTCAGCGCCAAGCCACCTTCCGCGACCTGCGTATTGCCTAACCGGATCGACAGCGTATCGCGATCGGCGGGTTCGCCGGCCTTGCCGACCGCCATGACGACGCGTCCCCAGTTCGCGTCCTCGCCGGCGATCGCGGTCTTCACCAATGGCGAGTTGGCGATGCTCATCGCGACGCGGTGCGCGCTGCGGTCGCTCTCGGCGCCCGTGACTTGGATCTCGATCAGCTTCTGCGCGCCTTCGCCGTCGCGGACGACGAGCATGGCCAGCTGATGGCAGAGGTCAGCGAGCGCCGCCCGGAACGCGTCGGCGCCGACGCTGTCATCGTCCGCGAGCACCGTATTACCCGCCTTGCCCGTGGCGAATGCCAGCACCGTGTCGCTGGTCGAGGTATCGCTGTCGACGGTGATGCACGAGAAGCTCGGCGCATTCGCCTGCGACAGCGCGGCCTGCAGGAACTCCGGCTCGACCGCGGCGTCGGTGAAGATGAAGCCGAGCATCGTCGCCATGTCGGGCGCGATCATTCCCGACCCCTTGATTATGCCGACCAGCGTGACCGTGCGGTCGTCGATCACCGCGGTCGTCACCGCGCCCTTGGTGAAGGTGTCGGTCGTCATGATCGTCGAGGCGGCATCCTCCCAGCCGCACGGCTCGGCGGCGAACGCGGCATCCAGCCCGGCTTCGGCCTTGTCGATCGGCAGCGGTACGCCGATCACCCCGGTCGAGGACACGAACACGTCCGAAGGCTGGCAGCCGAGATGCGCCGCGGTCCGCGCCGCGATCGCCTCGACCGCCGCCCTGCCGCGCGAACCGGTAAACGCGTTGGAGTTCCCCGCATTCACCACCAGCGCGCGCGCCTGCCCAAGCGTCAGCGCCGCGCGGCACCATTCCACCTCGGGCGACGGGCATTTGCTCGTCGTCAGCACGCCCGCCACTACTGTCCCCGGATCGAGCGTCACGAATGTCAGGTCGCACCTGTCCCACGCCTTGTACCGTGCGCGGGCCACATATGCGGTCACCCCAGCAATGGCAGGTGCTGACGGGAACGGGAGCGCGAGCGGTGATGACATGCGGGATCGCCTAGGTTACTTCTGGGTCGGGCAGCGGGGTAGCAACATGACATTGACAGGCAAGCGATTGGTTGGGGCAGCTTTCGCAATTTGCTCGGTAACCACTGCAACCGCGGCGCAGCGGCCGATGATGCCGGTTCCGATCGGCAACCCGGGTACGTGGATAACGGCTGATGATTATCCGCCTGAGGCCGTTCGAGCCAATCGATCTGGACGGGTCGTCGCAGACGTCGACGTCGGCTCCGACGGAAAAGTCATATCGTGCAAAGTCAGCGAGTCGAGTGGCACCACCAGCCTCGATCTGAAGACGTGCGAGATCGTCATGGAACGCGGACGGTTCAACCCTGCGACGGACCCGAAAGGCCGACCGACCGCTGGCACCTATCATATGCCTGTCAACTGGCTGGTGCCGGACTCCGCGCCGCCGATCGACCTGACGTCGGGCAAGTTCGAACAGGTGACGGAATTCGAGAGCGTTATCGGGACGGATGGCAATATCGTGAGCTGCCGCGTCATCACAAAATCCGACGCGGCGCAGCCGGACCCCTGCGCCAAGCTCGTTCCAGGATCGCCGACGTACAGCACCTATGTCCGTAATGGCCAGCCATCCCGCACCCTTGTACATTACCGCTACTCGGCAGTCGCCAAGCCCGCCGACTGAGCGTCTTTAAGTCGATCTACAGGATGGACGTCACAACAGCATTGCCATAATGGATCGGGACGCATGAACCTGCTGCTTCTCCTTTCCGCCCTCCTGTCCGCGCTGACCGGCGCGGTACCGGGTGTGCGTGGGCAGTCGGCGCAGGCGGTGGCGCAGGGCAGCATCTGCGCACAGGCCGCCGTGGTCGCGGTGGCGAAGGTCGCGGTGCGGCCGGTTGCGAGGCGCGCCTCGCTGGCGGAAATTGCCGTCTCCGCGACTCTGCGCGCCATCGACCTCGGCAACACCCCGATCTGGGCGGATCGTCGGCGCGTATAGCGTCGGGCGCCTGATCCCTCGGCCTGCGGGCCGCTCCCTATTCTTCCGCGTGCGGGCGCAAAGCGTGCCGCCGCGTCTCATATCCAGGAAATCAGCCCATGTTCGGTGGCCTCGCCAAATCCTTGTTCGGTTCGTCCAACGACCGCTACGTCAAGTCGCTCAACCCGATCCTCGCGAAGATCGCCTCGTTCGAGCCGTCGCTCCAGGCGATGTCGGACGACGAACTCTCGGGCCAGACGGTCAAGTTCCGCGCGCGGCTCGCAGAAGGCGAGAAGCTCGACGACCTGCTTCCGGAAGCGTTCGCGACTGTCCGTGAAGCCGCTAAGCGCGTGCTCGGCCAGCGCCATTACGACGTGCAGATGGTCGGCGGCATCGTACTCCACCGCGGCGAGATCGCCGAGATGCGGACCGGCGAGGGCAAGACGCTCGTCGCCACGCTCGCTACCTATCTCAACGCGCTGCCCGGCGACGGCGTCCACGTGGTCACCGTCAACGATTACCTCGCCGCGCGCGACGCCGAGTGGATGGGGCAGGTCTACACCTTCCTCGGCATGACGATCGGCGTCATCATCCCGAACCTGTCGGACGAGGAGCGCCGCGCCGCTTATGCCGCGGACATCACCTATGGGACGAACAACGAGTTCGGGTTCGACTATCTCCGCGATAACATGAAGTATGAGCGCAGCGCGATGACGCAGCGCCCCTTCAACTTCGCGGTGGTCGACGAGGTCGATTCGGTGCTGATCGACGAGGCGCGCACGCCGCTCATCATCTCCGGCCCGACCGACGACAAGTCCGAGCTGTACATGCAGGTCGACGCGGTCGTGAAGCAGCTCGATCCCGCCGACTACGACAAGGACGAAAAGCAGAAGACGATCATCCTCACCGAGGACGGCACCGAGAAGGTCGAGCGGATGCTCGAGGCGGCGGGGCTGCTCGAGGGGCAGAACCTGTACGATTTCGAGAACACGCAGGTCGTCCACCACCTCAACCAGGCACTGCGCGCGATCGTGATGTTCAAGTCGGACATCGACTACATCGTCAAGGACGGTAAGGTCATCATCATCGACGAGTTCACCGGTCGCATGATGGACGGCCGGCGCTGGTCGGACGGCCTGCACCAGGCGGTCGAGGCGAAGGAAGGCGTGCAGATCGAGCCCGAGAACCAGACGATGGCCTCGATCACGTTCCAGAACTATTTCCGCATGTACCCCAAGATCGGCGGCATGACCGGCACCGCGGCGACCGAGGCGGCCGAGTTCTACGACATCTACAAGATCAACGTCGTCAGCATCCCGACCAACGTCACGGTCAAGCGCGTCGACGAGGAAGACGAGTTCTACAAGGACACCAAGGACAAGTTCGCGGCGATCGCCAAGAAGATCAAGCACCACGCCGATCTCGGCCAGCCGGTGCTCGTCGGCACGGTGTCGATTGAGAAGTCCGAACTGCTGAGCGAGTTCCTGGTCGGCGAGCAGGTCGAGCACAAGGTGCTGAACGCGCGCTTCCACGAGATGGAGGCGCACATCGTCGCGCAGGCCGGGCGCAAGTCCGCGGTGACGATCGCGACCAACATGGCGGGCCGCGGCACCGACATCAAACTGGGCGGTAACCTCGAATTCCGCATGCTCGACGAGCATCCCGACCTCGTCGAGGGCACGCCGGAATATGCTACCGAAGCGGCGCGGATCGAGATCGAGATCGAGGCCGAGAAGCAGGCGGTGCTCGCCGCGGGCGGCCTGTTCGTGCTCGGCACCGAGCGGCACGAGAGCCGGCGCATCGACAACCAGCTGCGCGGGCGTTCGGGGCGTCAGGGCGATCCGGGCCTGTCGCGCTTCTATCTGAGCCTCGACGACGATCTGCTGCGGATCTTCGGGCCGGACACGCTGTTCGCCAAGATGATGCGCAACAATATCGAGGACGGCGAGGCGATCGGCAGCAAGTGGCTGAGCAAGGCGATCGAGACCGCGCAGAAGAAGGTGGAGGCGCGCAACTACGACATCCGCAAGCAGGTCGTCGAATATGATGACGTGATGAACGAGCAGCGCAAGGTCATCTACGAGCAGCGTGCCGACATCATGGACGCCGAGACGGTCGGCGACGTGGTCACCGACATGCGTGCGGAGACGGTCAACGTGATCATCGGTGATGCGTGCCCGCCCAACTCGTACCCCGAGCAGTGGGATGTCGCTGGCATGAAGACTCGGCTTGCCGAGGTGATGAACCTCGAGCCGCCGATCGACGCGTGGCTGCTTGAGGAATCGGTCGACCCCGAGGTGATCGAGGAGCGGGTCCGCGCGCTCGCGGACGAGGCGATCGCGACCAAGGCCGCGGATCTGGATGCGGAGACGTGGACGTCGGTCGAGAAGTCGATCCTGCTGCAGAATCTCGACCATCACTGGAAGGAGCATCTGGCCACGCTCGACGCGCTGCGCCAGGTCGTGCACCTGCGCGCGTACGCGCAGAAGACGCCAATCAACGAGTATAAGCAGGAGGCGTTCTCGCTGTTCCAGCGGATGCTCGAGACGATCCGCGAGGACGTGACCAAGACGATCGCGCATGCGCAGTTCCAGATGCAGGCGCCGGTCGGGCTGCCCGAACTGCCCGACTTCATCACGACGCATTTCGACCCGTTCACGGGCGAGGACAATTCGAACGACTTCGATGCGGGCACGCGCGGCCACATCACGTCGACGATGCCGCCGCTTCAGATCCCGCAGCCGCAGGAGGCCGATATCGGCGAGGATCCGGCGAATTGGGAAGGCGTCGTCAGCCGCAACGCGCCGTGCCCGTGCGGCTCGGGCCGCAAGTACAAGCAGTGCCACGGCGCGGTGTGACCGGCTGAACGAGGCCGGGCGTATCGGGCGCCCGGCACGCTGACCGGCATGTCGGGTTGGCTGACACCGGTCACGATCGCGAGCGTCGCACGGATGGGTGGTTGGATCATCCCCTGGCGGGGGGGGCGTCTGCCTGGTAGAGAGCGTTCGGCTCGCCCGCTGTCGCGTATTATCCTCTAGAGTCGCCTTGCGCGGCACTTCGTCCGGGCGAAGGAGGATAGAGTGTTTTCGAGCGCGAGCACGCTGACGCTAAGGCCGTTGCCGCGAGCCGGAGATCGCCGGCATCGATAGGAAGTGATCGATTAGTTGGGGGGCGCTGCCGAACGGGCGGCGCCCCCCCTATCGTCAGAAGCTCACGCGGCCGCCAAGCGACAGCACGACCGCCGAGGCGTTGCGCAGCGCGCCCGAGGTCAGGATATTGGTCTGCACCGCAGTGCCGGCATAGGCCGCCGTGTTGCGGTCGATCGTCGTGTTGGCGAAGTCGACATATTGCGCGCCGGCGTCGAGCGCGATGCGCGGCGACAGCTGGTAGGAGCCGCCGGCCGCATAGGTCCAGCGATCGGCGTCGGGGACGCGCGCGTCGCGCTGGCCGTCCTGGGTCGGCGACTTGGTGCGCTGCACGCCGGCACGCACGGTGAGCTTGGGCGTGACGTCATAGTCGAAGCCACCTGCGAGGCTCCAGCTGTCCATGTAGTTTTCGGGGATCGCGGTATTCAGCGGCGCACCGAGATCGATCGTGTCGAACTTGCTCCAGTTATATGCGACGACCTGTGCGTTGAGCGTCAGCTTGTCGGTGCCGCGGAACCGGCCTGCGACGATCACCTGACCCGGCGTGTTGAACGCGGCCTTGGCGCCCGACACGGTCGTGTTCGACGACGCGAGCGGACCGACGAGGCCGCTGACCGTGAGATCGCCCTTCAGGTTATGCCGGATGCTCGACTTGTAGCTGATGCCGACGGTCGCGAAGTCGTTGTGCAGCTGCACGCCCGCGGTCCAGCCGAAGTCCCAGCCATCGCCCTTCAACTCCTGATGCCCATCGGGCAACGCCGCGGACAGATTGGGGAGCGCGTTGTTGAGGATCGCGTCGGTATATTCGACGTTGAGCGCACCGCCGACGCGGAGCCAGTCGGTGACGACCACACCGATCGAGGGCTGGACGTCGATCGTGCGCAGCCGCGTCTTGTCGGCGCTGTAGCGGGCCCAGCTATTCGCCTCGTAATTGGTGGTGAAGCTGAACGGCGACGTCACCGCAAGGCCGATCGCGATCCGGTCGGTGAGCGGGTAGGCGATCGCGCCCGATGGGACGACGCCCCTGTTGATCGGATCGCTCGACGTGCCGTTGCCGCCAACCGGGGTGTAGTTCAGGCCGGTTGGCCGACCGGTCGTCGGCGAGAAGGTCGGACGACCGATGACCGTCCCGGTATCGACGACGTCGCCCTTGGGCAGGATCGCGGTCGCGCTCAGCGTCGCGCTGCCGTCGCGGATGCCGGCGATCGCCGCCGGGTTCCACCACAGCGAGTCAGGACCGGTGTCCGCGCCTTCGCCCGAAAACGCACGGCCCGCGCCGCGCGCCGACTGCGCCTGGAGATAGAAGGCGTCGGCATAGGCGGTGCTGGCGAAGCCGACGGTGCCGACGAGGGCGGAGGCGACGAGAAGCGGGGCTTTGATACGCAAGGACATGAAACAGACTCTGTACTGGAAATGATCGGGGAGAAATTCAGTGTGGCGGCGGCGCCTCAGCGCACGCGCGTCCAGGTCTGCGTCTTGCAGAGCGGGAAGAAGACGCAGCCGCGGAGCTTCAACTGGTTCGCGCCGACGGGCGTGATCTTGCCGCTATAGGTCTTGCCGTCCTCGGCATTGTAGACCTGGCCGCTGCTCCACACGCCGTCCTTGTCGGCCTTGAAGCCGCTCAGCATCTGCATGCCCTGGATCGGACGGTTGCGCAGCGCGGTGTTCGCGTTGTTCGCGTCCTTCATCGACGGATTGGCGCGCAGCGCATCGGAGGTCAGGATCTTGCCGCAGATCGACGGGCCGCAGCGGGCGATCTCGACGATGGCGTTGCGGGTTTCGGTCTTCCAGCGACCGACGACGGTCTCAGGCGTGGCAGACGCGCCGGCGAGCAGGGCGGTGGCGATCAACAGGGACATCTTCGATCCTCTCCTAGAATTTGGGGTCGCCGTATATGTACGGTCGACAATTTCTCGTAAGGCCAGCGACGTTAGCGCGACCCTGTTACCGTATACGGCAGTTATGAAACCGCCCTAGTTTCGTCGGAAGACAAGTCAAGTCTTCTTACTGATTCCGGCCGGTGAAATAATGTTCATGAGTTCGTCGTTCCCCCGCGCAGGCGGGGGCCCAGGGTAACGCACGTAGCGCCGCTTGACCCTGGGCCCCC
>NZ_LMLD01000011.1:1666429-1743589 GCF_001421825.1 Sphingomonas sp. Leaf38
CGTCAGTTCCGCAGCGGCTTGCCCGTCTGCAGCATGTGCACCACGCGCGCCTGCGTGCGCGGATCCTTCACGCTCGCCATGAACGCCGCGCGCTCGAGGTCGAGCAGCCGGTCCTCGGTGACGGTGTCGACCAGATCGGCCTCACCGCCCGTCAGCACCTCGGCAAGACGATCCGCGACGACAAGGTCGTACTCGGTCGCCATGCCCTTCTTGTGGAAGTCCGCAACCGCCATGCTCAGCCCCGTACGACCGCTTTCGCCCGCCAGCCGGAAGGTCGGCGCCTCCGGTGCGACATAGCCCTCGACCAGCGCCAGCGCCTTGGCCTTGGCGTCCGCGAGCAGGCGGTCGCGGTTCATCGTGATGCCGTCGTCCTTGCGCAGGATCATCATCTCCTTCGCCTCCGCCGCCGACTTGGCGACCTGCGCGGTGGAGACCGCCTGGAACACCTTGGTCAGCACCGGCATCGGGCCCTTGGGGAGCGTACCCGACTTGGTCCAGCGATCGAGCATCTCGCCATTGCCGCCCCAGCCGGGGACGAGCCCGACGCCGCATTCGACGAGCCCTGCATAGGTCTCGGCATGCGCCTGCACCGCGTCCGAATGGAGCAGCACCTCGCACCCGCCGCCGAGCGCGAGGCCCGCGGGCGCGCTGACGACGGGGAAGGGGGCGTATTTGAGCGCCTTGTACGCCTGTTGCCCGCCTTTGACGCTGGCCTCAACCATGTCCCACAGGCCCGCCCCGACCGCGAACATCGCCGCGCCGAGATTCGCACCCGCCGAGAAGTTCGACGCCTCGTTATACACCACCAGCGCCTTGAAGCGCTCGCGCACGACCGGGATTGCCTCGTTGATGAGCGCGACGACCTGGTCGTCGAGCGCGTTCATTTTGGTGTGGAACTCGAGCGCGGCGACACCGTCGCCGACATCCCAGAGCGACGCCGACATGTTGTGGAGGATCGGCTGCGAGCGCAGCTTGATGTCCTCGAGCAGTTCGACGCCGTCCGCGCGCGGCACGTCGGCATAGTCGCCGCCCGTCGTGAGATACTGGCGGTGGCCATTCTCGACGCGGTAGAACGGACGATCGCCCGCGGTCGTCAGGATCGCGGGAACGTCGCGGCCTTCGTCGGCAAGGCGCGCGGCAAGCACGCCCGGCCCCATACGGTCGATCAGCTCGAACGGCCCGTATTTCCAGTTATAGCCGAGCTTCATCGCGTCGTCGATCGCGACGATATCGTCCGCTGCTTCACCGACGAGCATCGCCGCATAGGCCAGCGTGTTGCCGAGGATCGTCCAGGCATAGGTGCCGATCTTGCCGGGCTCGGCGATCAGCGCGGCGAGCTCCTTGCCCGTTTTGCCGGGCAGCTCGGCGGGCTTGGCCTCAGGGCGGTATTCGCCGGTCGCGAGGTCGAGCGACAGCTTGGTGCGAGTCGCCTTGTCGAAGCGGTAGAAGCCGCCCTTGCCCTTGCGGCCGGTAAAGCCCTCGGCGATCATCTTGTCGACCAGCGGCATGTCGCGCACCGTATCGAAATAGGGATCGCCCGCGGGCAGCGTGGAGGAGAGGCTCTTCGACAGCAGCGGCATCAGGTCGACGCCGACGAGGTCGACGAGCCCGAAGATCCCGGTCTTGGGCACGCCCATCGGGCGGCCGCCGATCTGGTCGGCCTCCTCGACGGTCAGCCCCTGGTCCATCGCTGCGTTGATCGCGATCGCCAGCCAGTAGGTGCCGATGCGGTTGGCGATGAAGCCCGGCGTGTCCTTCGCGCGGACGATGCGCTTGCCCATGAAGCGATCGACGAAATCCTCGACCTTCTCGGCGACCGCGACATCGGTGTGCACACCGCGGACGATCTCGACCAGCCGCATGTAGCGCGGCGGGTTGAAGAAGTGCGTGATCAGGAAGTCGGCCTTGAACTGGTCCGTCCGCCCCGCGACGAGGTTGCCGAGCGGGATCGTCGAGGTGTTCGATGAGACCGCGGTGCCCGGACGCTTCAGCGCCTCGAGCTTGGCGTAGAGCGCCTGCTTGATGTCGAGCCGTTCGACGATCGCCTCGACGATCCAGTCGCACTCGGCGACGCGGTCGAGATGGTCGTCGATGTTGCCCGTCTCGACCAGCTTGGCCGCGCGCTTCGACATGAAGGGCGCGGGGTCGGTCTTGAGCATCTTCGCGACCGCGCCCTTGGCGACCGCATCGCGATCGTCGCCGTCACGGGGCACGATGTCGAGCAGCAGTACGGGAATGCCGGCATTGGCGACCTGCGCCGCAATACCCGCACCCATGACGCCTGCGCCAATGACGCAGACCTTCTTGGCCTGATCGACCATCATGCGCGCTCCAGCACGGTTGCGATGCCCTGACCGCCGCCGATGCACTGCGTCGCGAGCGCATAGCGGCCGCCTTCGCGTGCCAGCAGCGCGGCGGCCTTGCCGACGATCCGCGCGCCGGTTGCGCCGAGCGGGTGGCCGATCGCGATCGCGCCGCCATCGAGGTTGA
Organism: Sphingomonas sp. Leaf38; assembly: GCF_001421825.1. Lineage (NCBI taxonomy): Bacteria > Pseudomonadati > Pseudomonadota > Alphaproteobacteria > Sphingomonadales > Sphingomonadaceae > Sphingomonas > Sphingomonas sp. Leaf38. The sequence goes on from NZ_LMLD01000011.1 coordinate 1,668,920, forward strand.
TCGTCTCGTCCTTGAGGCCAAGATCGCGGATGCAGGCGATCGCCTGGCTGGCGAACGCCTCGTTGATCTCGACCACGTCGAGGTCGGCGACGGTGATCCCGGCACGCTCGAGCGCCTTCTTCGACGCGCCGATCGGACCGAGGCCCATCGTCTCGGGTGCGCACCCCGACACGCCGATCGACTTGATCCGCGCGAGGATCGTCAGCCCGTGCTTCTTGGCGAACTCTTCCGAGGTGACGAGCACCGCGGACGCGCCATCGGTCAGCGGCGACGACGTGCCGGCCGTCACCGAACCTTCCGCGCTGAACGCGGGCTTCAGGCCGGCAAGCGCTTCGGTCGTGGTCCCGGCGCGGATCGTGCCGTCCTGGCTGACGGGGCCGGCCTTGGTCTGGATCGTCACGATCTCGTCGGACAGGCGACCATCGGTACGCGCCGCGGCGGCCTTGTCCTGGCTCTTCACCGCGAACGCGTCCTGTTCGGCGCGCGTGATCTGGTATTGGCGCGCGACGTTCTCGGCGGTCTCGCCCATGCCCATATAGGCGCCGGCGCTCTTCTTCGCGAGCGCCGGGTTGGGGAGGGGGTTGTAGCCGCCCATCGGCACGCGGCTCATCGATTCGAGGCCCGCACAGATGAACGCCTCGCCCGCGCCGACCACGATCTGGCCGTAGGCGATGTGGATCGCGCTCATCGACGAGCCGCAGAATCGGTTTACCGTCATCCCGCCGACCGAAATCGGCAGGTCGGCGATCTGCGCGATCAGCTTGGCGACGTTGAGGCCCTGCTCGCCCTCGGGGAAAGCGCAGCCGAGGATAATGTCCTCGATCTCGGCGGGATCGACGCCGGTCTTGTCGAGCAGCCCGCGAATCGTCTGCGCGGCGAGGTCGTCCGGACGGACACGGGCGAGCTCGCCCTTGCCGGCGAGGTGGAACGGCGAACGGGCGTACCCGGCGATGACGACGTTGGTCACGATGATCCTCTCATATTGCGGTCGCCCCGCATTGACGCTTGCGGGTTACCCTTAAGGTGCGATACCTCACCTTTACGTCAAGGTGAAGCGGCCGACAATATGGCTTACGCACATCGAGTTATGGAGAGCGAGATGCAGGACACTTCCGGGGGCAAAGCGATCGGCGCGCCATTGCTGGGCGAACCGCGGTTGTTGGGCGACATGCTCGATACGTCGGTCCGCCGGTTCGGGTCGCGCAACGTCCTCGATTTCATGGGGCGCACGCTGACCTATGCCGAACTCGGCGAGTCAGTCGACCGCGCCGCGCGGGGCCTTCAGGATCTCGGCGTCTCAAAGGGGACACGCGTCGCGCTCTGCCTGCCCAACACGCCTTATTATCCGATCCTGTTCTTCGCGATCCTCAAGGCCGGCGGAATCGTCGTCAACGTCAACCCGCTCTATGTCGAGCGCGAGCTGGCGCATCTGCTCGAGGATTCGGGCGCGACGATCATCGCCACCTGCGACATCGCCGAAATTCATGCGCGCGTGCTCAAGGTCGCCGGGCAGATGGGCGTAAAGCACGTCATAACCTGCCCGATCGCCGGCGCGCTGCCGACGCTGAAGTCGATCGCCTACCGGATCTTCAAGCGCGCTGAGATCGGCCACGCGCCCAGCGATGCGCGCCATTGCACGTTCGACTCTCTGCTGAAGGCAAAAGGTGCGCCAACCCCCGTCTCGGTCTCGCCGAACGAGGTCGCGGTGCTGCAATATACCGGCGGCACCACCGGCGAGCCCAAGGCGGCGATGCTCAGCCACGCGAATCTGGTGTCGAACGCCGATGCGATGATGGTGTTCGTCGGCGGCGAGCAGCCCCATCAGGACCGGGTGCTCGGCGCGCTGCCGCTGTTCCATGTCTTCGCGCTGACGACCGTGCTGACCTATTCGATCCGCGCGGGCGCAGAGATGATCCTTATGCCGCGCTTCGAACTCGGTCAGCTGCTCAAGACGATCGACCGCACCAAGCCGAGCTATTTCCCCGCGGTGCCGACGATCTACGCCGCGATTACGACCGCTGCCGAGACGCAGAAGATCGACCTGTCCTCGATCCACGCGTGCATCTCGGGCGGCGCGCCGCTCCCCGCCGAGGTCCGCACCGCGTTCGAGGCGGCGACTGGCGCCAAGCTCGTCGAGGGCTATGGCCTGTCCGAAGCCTCGCCGATCATCACCTGCAACCCGATCGACGGCGTCAACAAGCCGGGCTCGGCGGGCTTGCCGTTCCCCGGCACGACGATCGAGATCCGCGACCGCGAGGACCCGACCCGGCTGCTCCCGATCGGGGAGAATGGCGAGATTTGCGCGCGCGGTCCCCAGATCACCCAAGGCTATTGGCACAAGCCGGCGGCCACCGCCGCGCTGTTCGCGGACGGGGCGCTGCGGACGGGCGACGTGGGGCACCTCGACGAAGACGGCTATCTGTTCATCGTCGACCGGATCAAGGACCTGATCCTCGCCGGCGGCTACAACGTGTATCCACGGGTGATCGAGGAAGCGTTGTATGAACACCCCGCCGTGCTCGAGGCGGTGGTCATCGGCGTGCCCGACAAATACCGGGGGCAAGCGCCCAAGGCCTTTGTCGTGCTGGCCGAAGGGGCGGTGGCTACCCCGTTAGAACTGCGTGATTTTCTGCGCGACAAGATCAGCAAGATCGAGCTTCCCCGCGAGGTGGAAATCCGCGACACTCTGCCCAAGACGTTGATCGGCAAGCTATCCAAAAAGGAACTTGTCGCAGAAGAGGCCGCCAAGGCCGCAGCGTCGGAGGCGAGGGGAGTGAACGCGTGAACGACCGACAGGACGATCTTACCGGCATACAGGAGGTCTCGCGCATGCTCGGCGTGAGCGCGCGCACGCTCAGATTCTACGAAGACAAGGGACTGATCGAACCGTGTCGGATCGGCACGACGCGCGTCTACACGCGGCGCGAAGTGGCGCGGATGCAGCTGATCCTGCGCGGCAAGAGGCTGGGCTTCACGCTGCGCGACATCGAGGAATTCCTCGACCTCTATGACGCCGATCCGCAGCATGTCGAACAGATGCGCGCGCTAGCCGAACGCTGCCGCCAGCGCATCGACCTCCTCGATGCGCAACGCGACGCGATCGTCCAGACGCGCGACGAACTGGAGAAGATCGAGCAGGAGGCGCTCGCGCGAATCCCGGACGAGGCGATCTGACACCTTAGACTATTCGTGAGGTACGATCGGCAAGCCTATGATTACGCCACCACCCCGGCCTCCGCCGGGGTGGTGAAATGCTGGTTCTCCCCCTTGTGGGGGAGGCTCGGCAAAGTCCGCGGGCAGCGAGGCTTAAAGCCCCACCACACCCCCATCGTTCTTCGTGATCACGATCGTCGCCGACCGCGGCCGCGAGGGGCTAGTCACCGTGCCCGCCTGGTTCGCCGGCCAGCTGCTGGTGATGTTGGTCGGGCCGCCATTCTCGCCCGGATGCTGGATGTTGACGAACAGCGACCGGCCATCGGGGGTCGAGTGGATGCCCGTGATCTCGCACTCCTTCGGCCCGACCAGGAAGCGCCGCAGCGCCGCCCCCGGTGCCTTGCCGATCCGCGTCGTCACCGAGCCGGTCGCCGCACCGATCGTGTTGGTCACGGTCCGCGTGCCCCCGTCGTTGACGATGCCCGGCACCGAGGCGAGCAGCATGCAGTTGGTGACATCGGTAAAGGCGCCGTCGTCGGTCTCGATCCACATCACCGGCGCGATCGTCCCCGACGCGTTGCTCGGCAGGCCGAACCACAGACCGTCGGGCGACGAGAAGTCGTTGGTCGCATCGAGACCCGATAGGTTGATGTTGGTCGCATCCAGATCGGAGCCTGCGCCGAACGCATAGATGTCCCACGCGAACGTCGTCGCCTCGGACGTATCACCAGTTTCGCGCAGGCGGATGATGTGTCCGTTGGCGTTGCCCGTGGTCTGTCCGCCGGTGGTCTTGGGATCGACATAGGCGCGCGGGTTGGGCGCATCCGCGGTCGCGACGGTGCGCGACGAGTTGTTGGTCAGCGTGCAGTACATCTCGCCGGTCGCGGGATTGACCGCGGTCCATTCCGGCCGATCCATCCGCGTCGCACCCAGCGCATCCGCGGCAAGGCGCGTGTTGATGAGGACGTCGACCTGGCTGGCGAACGGATAGGCTGCATTGGCCGAGGTGAGGGGTCCCTGGCCGAACACCAGCGGCAGCCACTGGCCGCTGCCGTCCGCTGCAAGCTTCGCGACGTACAGCGTTCCCGTATCGAGATACTTGTCGCCGATCGCGAGACGGTTTGCCGCGGTGGCATCCGCCGTCGCCCAGGGCGTCGCCGACACGAACTTGTAGATATACTCGTTCTGCGCGTCGTCGCCCATGTAGAAGGCGGGCTTCACGCCAGCGATCGTCCGGCCGATCTGGCACCCCTCATGGTTCATGCGGCCCAGCGCGGTCCGCTTGCGCGGGGTCGAATTGGCATCGAACGGATCGATCTCGACCACCCAGCCATACTGGAAGATCTCGTTGCGGAAATCGCCGGTGCCATCGGCCGGTGCGCCGGCCTGTGCGGTGATGTTCCAGCGGGCATAGAGCGTGCTGGTGGTGTCCGCGGGCGTCACCGTCGACCACCCGTAATTCCCGCCGGTGTTGCTCTCGGACTTGCCGTAGCGCGCCAGCGACGTGTTGGCCTTCACGCCGGCCGGGCCGCTCGCCGCGCGACGCACGCCGTCGCCAACTTCGCGCCGGAAATAGCCAACCCAATTCTCTTCGTTCGTCAGGTACGTGTTCCACGGCATCGTGCCGTTTGCACAATTGTTGATCGTGCCGCGGCCCGTGGTCGCGTCGGGCGAATAGCGCGTCTTGAGGCTGTCGGCACCGCGGACCGGCCCCGAGAAGCTCATTGGCGTCAGCGGCGTGATGCGACGGTTGAACGACGAGGCGGTCGTATAGCTCCAGGCGCTGGCGCGGTTGATCTCGATCACCGACACACCATGGCATTCCATCTCCTTCAGCGCCTCGGCCTCGGGGCGAACGCCACCGGTGTTGGTCGGGCCGTTCGGATGCAGATACGCCTGCGTGATATTCTCGTGGTTCAGCACGAGCAGCCCGCGCGTGTTGCCGTTCGCATCGGGAGTCCCGGTCGCCGACAGGCCGAAATAGCTCATGCCGTCGTGATGATCGCCCGCACGTTTCGAGAAGGTCGCGTCGGTGCCGTCATTGGCATAGGCGCCGACGCCACTGCCGATCGGGTCGCCGAGCCGGTACAGGACCGTCACGGCATAGCCCGACGGCACGGCAACGACGTCGGCGAGGCTCTTCGCGACTGCGGTGAAGCCGAGCGATGCCGCGCCGACCGTCACGCTGGTGGTCGCCGTGACCGATCCGCTTGCCGACACGGCGGTGAAGACGAAGCTCAGGACCGTCCCGGCCGGAGCGCCGGGAACGACGAACGTCGCGGTGGCGGTCGTGGCGCCGGCGAGCGTGACCGCCGGACCTGCGGTCTGCGACCAGCTCACGCTGTCGACCTGGCCGATCGCAGCACCGGTCAGCGTCGCGACGCGCCCGGCGGTCGCGCTGCCACCGGCGGTCGCGGTCACCGTCACCGGGTCCGAGCCGCCGTCATTATCGTCATCGCAGCCGGTCAGCAGCATGCCGCCGAACACCGCCGCGGCGGTTGCCGACATCCCGCCCATCAAGGTCTGGCGGCGGGAATAGCGCACCGCGATCAGGTCGTTGAGATGCGGGTTGGCGCTTGGATTGGTGTCGATATCGCCGTCGGTGTAGATGGTCTCGAACGTCATGCTTGGTCCCCCCAGGGATGGTTGCGTGGTAGTGAAACGATGCGTGGCAATCAGAATTTCGCGCCCAGTTCGATGCCGTAGAAGCGCGGCTCGCCGGCGATGTAGGTCGGGATGCCGAAGCCGCCGCCGGTGTTGCCCGCGTCGATCAGGTAGCGCTTGTTGGCGGCGTTGCGGACGAACCCGCCGACGCTGTAGCGACCCTGCGCGAACTCGAGCCCGGCACGCGCGTTGACGAGCATGTAGCCGGGCGTGCTGATCGCCGGGTTATTCGGCAGTTCGAAGAACACCTTCGACCGGTAGTTGATGCTTGGCGTCGCATAGAGCGTCGCGCCACCGACCGGCAGCCGCAGCATCAGGCCGCCCGACGCCGTCGTATCCGGCTGGAGGCGGAAGCGATTCCCTGCGAACGAGCCGGCGGGCTTGTCCGCGATCCCGCCATCGATATACGCGAACGTCGCGAATACGGAGAGGTACGAGGCGAGCTTCAGATTGCCTTCGAGCTCGACGCCGAGATTCTTCGCGGAGCCCGCGCTTTGCGTCCGTGCCGAGCCGTCGGGCTGCGTCACCGAGACCTGGAAGCCGTCATAGGTCTGATAGAACACCGACGCGGCGCCGCTGAACGGCCCGACCCGCCCCTTGATGCCGCCCTCGTAGTTCCAGACATTCTCCTGCGGGACGACCTGCAGGTTCGGGCCGACGCCGAACGCGGTGGTCTGCGCGGCGAGCTGGACGACCGGGGACCGGCGCCCCTTGCTGATCGTGGCGTAGAGATTGACGTCGTCGTCGAGCTTCAGCAGCGCGTTGAAGCGCGGCAGGATCGCGGTGAAGCTCTTTTCGGCAACGAACTTGTTGCCGTTCGTGTTCGCGGTGCCGAGCAGGCTGGTGCGGACGCCGAGCGATGCCAGGATGACCGAATTCGGCTGGACCGACGTATAGCCCGACTGACGATCTTCGATCAGGATGCGTGCGCCGGCGGTCAGCTCGAGCGCCGGCACCGGAATGTAGGTCGCGTCGGCGAACACCGAATAGGTGTCGTTGTTGCCGAAGTTGGTGAACACCGACGAATAGGGGATCGCGGTTGCCCGGCCGCCGGTCAGGACCGCGGTCGCGCGGGTTGCCGGGATCGTGCCGTTGGGCGCCACGCACGACGTGCCGGTCGGGATGCCGGCGGCGTTCAGCGCGGACCGGATCTGCGCGAAACTCGTGTTTACCGAGCAGGCGAGATACGTGCCTTCCTCCGTTGCGAACGGCACGCGTTGAAAACCGTTTTCGAAGAACGCGTTCCAGCCGACCGAGGCGCGGTATTTCGGGCCTTCGAAGGCGAACCGGCTTTCGTGGCTCCACTGGTCGCCCTTAGCGTCTTCGGCGAACTCCAGATACGCGGCGGGGCCGCCATCCGCATCGAACACCTCGTTCGAATCGAACCGGCGATAGCCGTTGACGGTGGTGAACGTGATCCCCGGCGACAGGTCCGCGGTGATCGTCAGATTGGCGTCATAGACGTTGCGGGTCAGCCCGAGCTTGCGCGCGCCGAGCGTGGCCGCGCTGTAGGGCGACCCCGAGAGTTCGGCATAGCCATAGTCGCCGGTCTGGCCGCCGGTCGGGGCATGTGCGCGGCTCTTGAACGCGGTGCCGGGGTTGCGCTGGCCGTCATAGGTGAGGACGAGATCGGCGGTGATGCTGTCGCTCGGGCGATAGCGCAGCGAGCCGCGCAGCCCGCGCTGATCCTGCCCGTTGAGATCGTCCTGATCGACGCCGCCCTGATTCTGGTTCGGCACGTTCGCGTCGCCGGCGATGTTGCGGACATAGCCCTTGCGATATTTATACGCGAAGGCGAGGCGGCCCGAGAGCACGTCGTTGCCCGCGTTCAGGAAGCCCGACACCTGCGTGCGGTCGAAATTGCCGTATGTCCCGTTGATCGCGCCCGAAAACCCGGCTTCGGGCTTCGCCGAGATCACGCTGATCGCGCCGACCGCGGCAGCGGTGCCGAACAGCGTGGCCTGCGGGCCCTTCACGACCTCGATTCGCGCCAGGTCGAACAGGTCCTGATACGCGCCGCGCGACCGGCTGATGTCGATGCCGTTGTAATAGAGCGTGACGCGTGCGCCCTGCTGCGACGAACCATTGTCCGAGGTGATGCCGCGGATCACGAAGCCGGGGTTATTCGCGCTCTGCTCCTGGATCTGGAGGCCGGGGATATACGCGGCGACCTCGCTCAGCGAATTGACGCCGATCGACGCCATCTTCGCGCTGGTGACCGCGGTGACGGTAACCGGCACGTCCTCGATCCGCTGCTCGCGCTTCTGCGCCGTGACGACGATCTCGTCGCCGGCCGTGCCGGCGGACTGCCCACCCGCCCGCGCATCGGCCTGCGTGCCGGCTTGCGTGCCGGCCTGCGTACCGGCTTGCGCCAAGGCTGCGGTCGAGCAGGTCGTGGCAAGCGTCGCAAGTGCGAGCCGCGTGAAGATACGTGTCATGAAGTCCCCCGTGTCGATGGTGAGGCAGTAGGGACGCTGCGTGACGTTTCGACGTCGTGATGATGAAGCGATGATGACGGTTTCGTAACGAGCGTGTCACATCGCTGCCACCGCGCTGTCTTCGACCGTCGCTAGCAGGCGGCGACACCCGTTACGAAAGCACGAGACGATGACGATCAACCGCCGCGAGGCCCTGAAGACCGCCCTGAAGCTTGCCGGCTCGAGCGCCACGCTCGTGCTGCCCGCGGTGACGCAGGCGGCCGGGACCGCCAAGATCGGTTTCGATCACGGGGTGGCGAGCGGCGATCCCGCGGTGGACGGGGCAATCCTCTGGACGCGCGCAACGCCGGTCGAGCCGACCCAGGCCGGCGATATCGCGCTTACCTGGCACGTAGCCGAGACCGCGGGGGGCAAGGCGGTCCGCTCGGGCACCGTCACGGCCCGCGCGGCCCGCGACTTCACGGCCAAGGTCGACGCGACCGGGCTCCAGCCAGGCCGCGAGTATCGCTACTGGTTCGATGCCGCGGACGGCACGCGCTCGCCCGTCGGGCGGTTCCGCACGCTGCCCAAGGGCAAGGTCGCCGACGTCGTGATGGCGGTGGTCTCGTGCCAGCTCTACGCGGGCGGGCTGTTCAACGCCTATGACGCGATCGCCAAGCTCGACCGGCTCGACGCCGTGCTCCATCTCGGCGACTATATCTACGAATATGGCGTCGACGGCTATGGCGCGGACATCGCCAAGAAGATCGGCCGCTTCGTCGAGCCGCGCCACGAGATCGTCAGCCTCGCCGATTACCGGATGCGCCACGCGCAGGTGAAGCGCGACGTCGACATGCAGGCCGCGCATGCGCGGGCCGCGTTCATCTGCGTGTGGGACGATCACGAGGTCGCCAACGATGACTGGATGCACGGCGCCGAGAACCACGATCCCAAGACCGAGGGCGATTGGGACGCGCGCAAGGCGGCGGCGATGCAGGCCTATTTCGAATGGATGCCGATCCGCGATCCCAAGCCCGGCCAGCCCTGGGCGGCGATCAACCGCAGCTTCGATTTCGGCGATCTCGCGACGCTGGTGATGGTCGAGACACGGTTGCTTGCGCGCAGCGAACAGGTCGCGTCGAAGGGTGAGGCGATCACGCCTGCCGACTATGCGCCGATGCTGGCCGAACGCGCGCGCGACGATCGCGAACTGCTCGGCCCCGCGCAGCTCGCCTGGGTCGAGAAGACGATGGCGACGTCGGTCGCGGCGGGCAAGCCGTGGCAGGTGCTCGGCAATCAGGTGGTGATGGCCAAGGTCGCCGGCCCCGACATGGAACGCCAGCTTGGGCCGGTGAAGTTCGCCGAGACGATGGCGACACTGCCGGCGATCTGGCGCGAGCGCTTGACCGCGAGCATCGCCTCGTATCGCGCCGGCCTGCCGTTCGGATTCGACAGTTGGGACGGCTATCCGGCTGCGCGCGAGCGGCTGTACGCGGCGTTCAAGCGCGCGAAGTCGCGGCCCATCGTGCTGTCGGGGGACAGTCACGCGGCGTGGGCGAACGACCTGCACGATGCATCGGGCAGGCTGGTCGCCGCGGAGTTCGGGTGCACGGCGATCACCAGCCCGTCCTATGGCTCGCTGCTCCCGGGTATCGGCGCGCAGATCGCCGACGCCAATAAGGGCGAAGTCCGCTTCTGCGATCAGGTCGGCAAGGGTTTCACCATGCTGACGCTCACACCCGAGTACGCGACGGCTGATTCCATCACGGTATCGACGGTGATGGCCAAGCCCTACACGCAAGCCACCGCCGCGCGGTTCCGTGCGCATGCGGATCGCCCCTCTGCGCCTCTCGAAAAGATCGGCTGAACCCACCGACGATCCTCCCTTGGCATGGGGAGGATCAGGTTCGGCGCTGGTCAATGGCGACCGGACGACGACCGCCGCTTACCCTTTCGGGTACCGCGTTGCGTCAGTCGAAAGTCGTGCTCGGGGAAGGGGGGCAAAGGCCCCGAAAAAAACCGGCAATGGTCGGGGCGATAGGATTCGAACCTACGACCCCTGGACCCCGAGACCAGTGCGCTACCAGACTGCGCCACGCCCCGACAACATTGCCGGTGAGCGCCCTAGCCGCGCGCCCGATTGCGATCAAGACAAATATCCGCCGCGCGGCCGATCTCTGCCGTCGGCGACGATCCGGGACTGCCGCGTCGGGGAAGCTGCACCGGGATGGTGGCTCTTTTTCAAGGTCATCCGGGTACCTGCGCCGCGTCCCCGCCATCCCCGCGCGTTTTGCCTCCGAAACGGAGTGGGCGGCGATTGTCCACGGCATCGCGCGGGCGCAGCGTCCTTGCAACGCGGAAGGCCGGCACGATCCGACGTCGCGTTCCCTCGACGATAGGAGAGCAGACATGCCTAGTGAGACCGAGATCAAGGAAATCGTCGCCCGCGTTTCCGCGCAGGTGATGAGCGAAGCGAAGACCAACGAGAAGGTCTTTCGAATCGGCGATCTCAGCGCGCACGTGACCGAGCTCGCCAAGGGCCGCGACGAAGCCTGGAGCGTTACCTACAGCACCACGTCGGCGCAGCTCGACGCATCGCGCATCAATCCTGTCGACCAGGTGGCATGGTCGATCAGCTACAGCACGTCGAAGCCGACGATGACCGAGCGCGGCATCGAAAAGAAGAGCTAGGGCGATGGACGAGAAGATCTGGCGCGGGGTTCAGTCCCTGCTGGACGCCTATGTCCGGATCGCCGGCGGCGACACCGCGGTCATCCTGTATACCAGCGATAGCCACCGGTCCGCCGCCCTCGTCTGCGCCGCGCTGGAGATGCGCGGGATCGCGGCCGCCCGCGTATGGATGGCGCCGCTCGTCGATGCGGGGTTTGAGGCGCGACTGCGCGCCGAACTGCCCGCGATCGAGACGTTCGGCGGGCGCCTCATCCTGTTCTCGTTCGAGCGCGACACCTTCTCGCATACCGGTGCGCTGACGCGGGCGCTCGCTGCCTATCCACCGGCACGGCTGCGGATTTTCCGTTCGATCAGCGCGAGCGACAGTCTTTTCGCCGATGCGCTGCTGGCGACGCCCGAGGACCTCTCACGCCGCAACGTCGCGCTCCTGACGCGGCTGACGCGCGCCCGGCATCTCCGGATCACGACGCGGGGTGGCACCGATCTTGACGTGACGCTCGATGCCAGACACCGCTGGATCAGCAACCGCGGGCGCGCGCGCGACGGCGGGACGGTGATCCTGCCGGCTGGCGAGGTGGCCACCTTCCCCGCGCGGATTTCGGGCGTCCACGTCGCCGATTTCGCCTATAACGTGAACGCGATCACCGAGGACGATGTACGGCTCGAGCGCTTCCCGGTGACGATCGAGATCGACGGCGGGCGGGTCGTCGCGTATCGCTGCGAGGATGCGCGGACGATGCGGTTCCTCGACGCCGCGCTGACGACGCACTGCGCGTATAATGTCGGCGAACTCGGCTTCGGGACCAATTTCGGGATCGGCGAACCGATCGCGATGAACTCGCACATCAACGAGCGTCGTCCGGGTGTCCATCTCGGGCTTGGTCAGCACAACCAGGATCCCGGCGTGGTCGGTTATCAGTGTGCGATCCACCTCGATCTGATCGCGCGTGGGGGGATCGTCGTGGTCGATGGTGGGGGCGACGTGATCGATCTCGAGCAGTTGGTACCATCGGACGCGCCGCACCCAGAAAGCACCCGCGACGAGGACGTCTTCTCGCCCGACGCGCTGTCGATCGAGGACGGCGATTGCTGCGGGCTGCTGGCGGACGGCGTGCTGATGCCGTGCCCGGTACCGCTGGCCGCGGCGTGAACTACTGGAGCGCCGCGCCCGGTCTCGCCGACGCGTTCGGACCGGCGGGTGCCGACGGCGCGACGAGCATCCCGCTCGAGCTGACGATCCGCACGCTGGCGGCGATCTTGCCCGATCGGCCGTTGCGCGTGGTCGATCTGGGCGGCGGCGATGCGGTGCTGGCGATTCGGCTCTCGGCGATGAACCATGCGGTGGTGGTGCAGGATATCGATCCGCACATGATCGCGCGCGGCGAGCAACGGCTCGCGCGACACCCGCGCGCGATTCGCGATCGGATCCGGCTGATCTGCGCGGACGGGGCGACGATCGCGGCGGATCAGGTCGAGATAGCCGATCTCGTCTGCTGCCACAGCGTGCTGATGTACGAGGATGATCCGGCGCCGCTGGTCCGCACCAGCGTCGCGCTGTGCAAACCCGACGGGCTCGTGTCGATCATCGCGATCAATCCGGCGGCGGCCGCGATGCGCGCCGGGCTGGCGGGACGGTGGCGCGAGGCACGGATCGCGCTGGAGACGGGCGACGACGCGCACGGCCCCTATGCCGCGAGCCGCAACCACGCACGCGAGACGATCGTGGCGTTGCTCGCGGCGGCGGGCGCCGCGGTCGTCGCATGGTCGGGAATCGGCATCTTCACCGATCACCATAGCGGCGCGATCGTCGCTGATGATCCACAGGAGGTGCTGCGCGCCGAATGGCTGGCGGGCCGGCAGGATCCGTATCGGCAGGTCGCGCGCTGCTATCACCTCATTGCACGCAAGACATAAGGCCACCGTCTATCGCGCGCGCGGCGTCGCTGCTAGGAGCGCGGCATGACTCCGCTCGACCGCATCCGCAATTTCTCCATCATCGCCCATATCGACCATGGCAAGTCGACGCTCGCCGACCGCCTGATCCAGCAGACCGGCGGGCTGACCGCGCGCGAAATGTCCGAGCAGGTGCTCGACAATATGGACATCGAGAAGGAGCGCGGGATCACGATCAAGGCGCAGACCGTGCGCCTCGCGTATAAGGCGAAGGACGGTCTCGATTACGTCCTCAACCTGATGGACACGCCGGGGCACGTCGACTTCGCCTATGAGGTGAGCCGCAGCCTCGCCGCGTGCGAGGGCGCGCTGCTCGTGGTCGATGCGGCGCAGGGCGTCGAGGCGCAGACGCTCGCCAACGTCTATCAGTCAATCGAGCATGATCACGAGATCGTGCCGGTCATCAACAAGATCGATCTGCCCGCCGCCGAGCCCGAGAAGGTCCGCAAGGAAATCGAGGACGTGATCGGCATCGACGCGTCCGGCGCGGTGCTTGCGTCGGCGAAGTCGGGGATCGGGATCGAAGACATCCTCGAGGCGATCGTCACGAAGATCCCGCCGCCCAAGGGCGACCCCGAGGCACCGCTCAAGGCGATGCTGGTCGACAGCTGGTACGATCCGTATCTCGGCGTCGTCATCCTCGTCCGCGTGATCGACGGGGTCCTGAAAAAGGGCCAGCAGATCAAGTTCATGCAGACCGGCACGATGCATCTGGTCGACCGGGTCGGCTGCTTCCGCCCCAAGATCGAGCAGCTGACCGAACTCGGCACGGGCGAGATGGGCTTCATCACCGCGCAGATCAAAGAGGTCGCGCAGACTCGCGTCGGCGACACGATCACCGATGCGAAGCGACCTGCGCTTGAGGCGTTGGCTGGCTTCAAGGAAGTCCAGCCGGTGGTGTTTTGCGGGATGTTCCCGGTCGATGCCGCCGAATTCGAGAAGCTGCGCGAGTCGATCTCCAAACTGCGGCTCAACGATGCGTCCTTCTCGTTCGAGATGGAGACGTCGGCGGCGCTGGGCTTCGGCTTCCGCTGCGGGTTCCTCGGGCTGCTGCACCTGGAGATCATCCAAGAGCGCCTTACGCGCGAGTATGACCTAGACCTGATCACGACGGCGCCGTCGGTGGTGTACGAGATCGAGCTGACGCACCCCGATCCCGCGGGCACGACGCATATCGAGTTGCACAACCCCGCCGACATGCCCGAGCCCAACAAGATCGCGACGATCAGCGAGCCGTGGATCGAAGCGACGATCTACGTCCCCGACGAATATCTCGGCAGCGTGCTCAAGCTGTGCCAGGATCGCCGCGGCATCCAGAAGAACCTTACCTATGTCGGCGGTCGCGCGCAGGCGACCTACGAGCTGCCGCTCAACGAAGTGGTGTTCGATTTCTACGATCGGCTGAAGTCGATGTCGAAGGGCTATGCCAGCTTCGATTATCACCAGATCGGCTATCGCGAGGGTGACCTCGTCAAGATGGGTATCCTCGTCAACGAGGAGCCGGTGGACGCGCTGAGCATGATCGTCCACCGCGGCACTGCCGAAGTGCGTGGTCGCGGCATGGTCGAACGGCTGAAGGACCTGATCCCGCGGCATCTGTTCAAGATCCCGATCCAGGCGGCGATCGGCGGCAAGGTGATCGCGCGCGAGACAATCAGCGCGATGCGCAAGGACGTGACCGCCAAATGCTATGGCGGTGACGCGAGCCGCAAGAAGAAGCTCCTCGAAAAGCAGAAAAAGGGGAAGCTGAAGATGCGCGAGTACGGCTCGGTCAGCATCCCGCAGGAAGCGTTCATCGCCGCGCTTCGCATGGGCGACGACGCGTAGGCGAGGCCGCCAATTTTCCACATTGGGGGGCGGGACGACGCTAACGTTCCGCCGCGAGTTTCGTCCGAGTGCGCGCGGCTAGCTGAAGCCGGGAGTCGCTAGCGCGCGCCGGACCGACGGGCGGGTGGCTGGTTCGCCTGCCACCACTGTGCCGTCATTCATACGTCGCCATGCCAAGTGCGATGTAGCTGATGCACAGGATGATTCGGGACAGCCAGGCGATCTCGCCATGCAGAACGACGGTGGTCGCGATTGCGACGATCCATCCGGCCGTGATCGCCCAGGCCTGCCACGCGAAAGGGAACGGGAAGATGCCGCCGGTCGCACTCGGTTCGAACCAGCCCGAGTGGCGGACGGTCAGCCAAAATCGCATCAACAGGTCCATATGGCGAGGCTAGCATGCCGTCTCGGCCAGTCGCCATCGGCAAAAATATCGCACCGTGTTGCAAAGCTGTGCTTGCCCGGCCGCGCGGTCACCAACTGTCATCATCCTAACACAATCCCCGCCTAACCGCCGGCCTGGGGAGTGAGCGTCGCGAGGCGTCCGCGCGTCGTCCGGGGAGGGCGGGCGAGGGCAAGCCGCGACGTTGTATTTTGGGATGTGCGGCCGGTCGTCAGGGACGGCGCCGCACGATTGGGGAATATCATCTTGAAGATTTCGGTCGTTAAGTCGGCGCTGATGCTCGGCGTCGCGTTTGGTTCGGTTGTGGGTGGCACGGCCGCGTTCGCGCAGGTCGCGGCGGTTCAGGATCAGGCTACGCAGGCAGCCCCCGAGGAAGGCCTTGGCGACATCGTGGTGACCGCCGAGCGTCGCTCCGAGAACCTGCAGAAGGTGCCGCTGTCGGTCGGCGTCGCATCGGGCGATGCACTGCGCGCCTACACCGCCGGTGGTGATGACACGCTGCTCGCGCTGTCGGGCCGTGTCCCGGGCCTGTACGTCGAATCGACGACCGGCCGCATCTTCCCGCGCTTCTACATCCGCGGACTTGGCAACATCGATTTCTACCTCGGTGCGTCGCAGCCGGTCACGATCATTCAGGACGACGTGATCCTCGAGCATGTCGTACTGAAGTCGAACCCGGTCTATGACGTCCGCCAGGTCGAAGTGCTGCGCGGGCCGCAAGGGTCGCTGTTCGGCCGCAACACCACCGCCGGCATCATCAAGTTCGACACCAACAAGCCTACCAACGACTTCGACAGCCGCGCCTCGGCCTCGGTCGGCTCGTACAACAGCGTCAGCCTCGACGCCGGTGTCGGTGGCCCGCTGATCAAGGACCTCCTGGCGATCCGCCTGTCGACTCTGATCCAGCACCGCGCAAACTATATCGACAACGCGTTCGCGGGCACCAGCCAGGACAGCACCGCCACGCCGCGCAAGGACGCGATGGGCGGCTTCGACGATCGCAACGTCCGCCTCCAGCTCGCGCTGACTCCGGGCACCGCCTTCTCGCTCGACCTGTCGGGCCATGCGCGCTGGTATGACGGCACCTCGACGCTGTTCCACCGCGCCGCGCTCAAGTCGGGCTCGAACGACGTCTCCGCCGAGCCGCGCAACACGGTGTCCCTCGACGAAGGCAACGACAACCTGCAGCGCTACACCACTTATGGCGGTTCGGTCCGCGCGACCTACGACTTCGGTCCGGCCGCGCTGACGTCGATCACCGCGTACGAGACGACGTCGGGCTTCAGCCGCGGCGATACCGATGGCGGTGCGGGTGCGAACTTCCCCGTGCGCGGGGTCGCCAACGGCTTCGGCCAGTCGCAGGGCCAGATCCGCGATCTCGATCAGTGGTCGCAGGAAGTGCGGGTCGCCGGCACGCCCGGCGGCCGTTTCAACTGGCAGGTCGGCGGCCTGTATTTCGACAACCGCGACATCACCGACTTCTACCAGCGGACGTTCTTCCTGACGACCGCACAGCGCAACCCGAACAACTGGGTGCGTCTGCACGACGTCAACACGTCGTGGTCGGGCTTCGGGCAGGTCAGCTACGAGCTGGTCGACAAGCTGACGCTCACGCTCGGCGGTCGCATCACCGAGGACAAGAAGCGCACGCAGCTGCTGAAGCCGGTGCAGAACGTCGCCGGTGTCAGCCAGTATCCGGCCAATTTCCGCACCGACGTGACGCTCAAGGCGACCAAGCCGAGCTGGGATGCGAGCCTCCTGTATCAGGCGACCCCGGACGTCAGCGTGTACACGCGCGTCGCGCAAGGCTTCCGCGGACCGACGATCCAGGGGCGTTCGGCGGTTTTCAACTCGGACTTCTCGACCGCGAAGTCCGAGACGATCCTGTCGGGCGAGGCCGGCGTGAAGAGCCGGCTGTTCGACAACACGCTGACGCTGAACGCGACGGTGTTCGCCTACCGCGTCAACGACATCCAGCTCAACGGCAACGACGTCAACGGCAACGGGATCCTGTTCAACGGCAACAAGGCCGATGCGTACGGCATGGAAGCCGAGGCGAACTGGAAGCCGGTGCCCAACCTGACGCTCGGCGCAGGGCTCAGCCTGTTGCACAGCGAAATCCGCGACAAGACGACCGAGGTGCAGGTCTGCGCGCTCAACAATGTCGTCGTCTGCACGCCGTCGCGAACGCCGCGCGCGGTTCCCGGCGCGTTCGGCACGACGTATCTGGTCAAGATCGACGGCGAACCGCTGCCGAACGCGCCCGAATACAATGTCGACCTCACCGCGCGCTACGACCAGCCGCTCGGCAATGGCGGTCGCGCGTTCATCGCGGGCGACTTCAACATCCAAGGCTATACGCAGTTCGTGCTGTACAAGACCAAGGAGTTCACCGCGAACGGCAACTTCGAGGGCGGCCTGAAGATCGGCTATGCAGCACCCGACGATGCGTATGAACTGTCGGTGTTCGCACGCAACATCACGAACGAGAAGAATCTCAAGGGCGTGATCGAGAACTACATGGCGGCGGTGTTCAACGAGCCGCGGATCATCGGCGTGTCGCTGAGTGGCAAGTTCCGCTGATCGGGTAGGGAGGCCATCAATCCTCCCCCGCAAGGGGGAGGTGGCCGGCACTTGCCAGACGGAGGGGGAGGCCATCAATCCTCCCCCGCAAGGGGGAGGTGGCTGGCACTTGCCAGACGGAGGGGGAGGAATGCGATACAGACGTGACGTGTCTGCCTCCGGCGCCACCTCCCGCTGGCGGGTGAGGATAGCTTCGAATCAATAGGCGGGCTGCCCGGTTCGGCGCATCGCGGCACGGCCCGGCCTGTTCTTAACGGTACCGTGACGCATTTGTCAGCAGCGTACGTCTTTCACGCACTGTAGCGGCCTGGAAAAGCAATTTGCCGTTTCCCTTCCGCCGGTTGATATTCGTCCCATGTCGCTCAATCCCGTCTTCTATGATGCCAGTGGCCGTCGGCGTCGGCGCTTCACCTTCGGCGTTGCTGCGTTCGTCATATTGTTGCTGCTGTCGATTGCGGTGTTCGCTGTCTCGATCGGCGCCGTGCCGGCGGCGCCGTTGTTGCCGATCGAGGCCGAGCATCCGGCGTTGCACAAGCTGCCGGCCCCGCGGGGTGGCATTCTTCGCCAGACGCGCCGCGACCTGAACTCTTACGCGAAGCAACTGTTCGGGACGAGCGCGGCGAAGCCCGGCGTCGGCAATGGCGCCAACCCGCAACTCGCGATCGCCTTCCACGCGCCATGGGACGAGGCGAGCACCGCCAGTCTCGCGCGGCATGTCGAGCAACTCGACTGGCTGATCCCCGGCTGGGTCTCGATCACCGGCAAGGATCACCACATCACCGTGTTCCGCGACCAGGCGGGGCGCGACATCCTCAACAAGGCGGTCCACCGCCCGATGATCCTGCCGATGGTGCAGAATGCGGTCGACGGAAACTGGGACGGCGCGGGCAGTGCGGCGTTGTTCGCCGACCCGAAGGCGCGTTCGGCGTTCCTCGACAAGCTCGTCCCGTTCCTCAGCGCGAACCATGCGGGCGGCGTGTTCTACGATTTCGAGGATCTGCCGGTCACCGCGCAGCCCAATTACCGTGCGTTCCTGGCGGAGACGCGCGCGCGGTTCGCGCCGCGCGGCTGGGTGGTGGCGATCGCCGCGCCGGTCGCCAATCCGGACTGGAGCCTGCCGGCCTACGCCAAGGTCACCGACAAGATCTTCCTGATGGCGTATGACGAGCACGAGACGAGCGGCGCCCCCGGGCCGATCGCGTCGCAGCGCTGGTTCGCGCGGATGGTCGCCGACGCAGCGCGCGGTATCCCACCCGCCAAGCTGGTCGTCGCGATCGGCTCCTACGCCTATGACTGGCATGCCGGCGCCGATGCGGGCAAGGGCGACGCGCTCGACGTCGAGGAGGCGTGGCAGAACGCCGCCGATTCGGGCACGATGCCGACCTTCGACAAGGCCAGCGGCAACAGCAGCTTCGCCTATTCGGAAGGCGGCGTGCAGCATCAGGTCTGGCTGCTCGACGCAGCGTCCGCGTACAACCAGATCGCGTTCCTGCAAAAGGCTGGCCTCGGCAGCGTCGCGCTGTGGCGGCTCGGCTCGGAGGATCCCGGGCTCTGGTCGATCTGGGGCCGCGATCACCGCAAATTGCCGGTTCCCGATTCGATCGACGCGATGCCCGCGGGCACCAATGTCGATATCGAGGGCAGCGGCGAGATCCTCAAGATCGCCGCCGAACCCGTCACCGGCATCCGCGACGCGGTCCCGGCGAAGGACGGCACGATCGCCGACGTCAACTTCACGCGGATGCCGTCGCCTTATGTCGTGGTTCGGACCGGCTATCGCCCCAGACAGATCGCGCTGACGTTCGATGACGGCCCCGATCCCGAATGGACGCCGCAGATCCTCGACGTACTCAAGCACGAGCATGCGCCGGCCACCTTCTTCGTGATCGGCGAGAATGCGCTGACGCAGCGCCCCCTGCTCGAACGCATGGTCGCCGAGGGCCACGAGATCGGTAGTCACACCTATACGCACCCCAACCTCGCCAACGTCTCGACACGGCAGGTGAAATACGAACTCAACGCGACGCAGCGGCTGTTCCAGGCGTTCACGGGGCGCTCGCTCCGCCTGTTCCGCGCGCCCTACTTCGGCGATGCCGAGCCAAGCACCGCGGACGAGATCCTGCCCGCGCTCGAAGCGCAGCAGCGCGGCTATATCTCGGTCGGCCTCCACGTCGATCCCGACGACTGGAAGCGGCCGGGCGTGCAGGCGATCATCGACCGCACGATCGCCGGCGTCGAAGCGGGCAACCCGGAGCGCAGCGGCAACGTCATCCTGCTCCACGACGCCGGCGGCAATCGTGCCGAGACCGTCGCCGCGCTGCCGGTGATCATCGAGCGGCTGCGGGCGATGGGCTACAGCTTCGTCCCCGTCTCGACGCTGGCCGGGCTGTCGCGCAACCAGTCGATGCCGGTAATCTCGTCGAGCGACCGAGTCGCGGCGGTCGCCGATCTCGCGCTGTTCAGCACGCTTGGCGGTATCGTCGTCGCGCTGCGCTGGATCTTCGGGATCGCGATCACGATCGGCATCCTCCGCGCGCTGGCGCTCTCCGCGCTCGCGCTGATCCAGGCACGGCGCGAATTGAAGACGGTGTTCCCGGCGATCGATCCGTCGCGGTTCGTCACCGTGATGATCCCGGCGTTCAACGAGGAGCGTGTGATCGTCCGCGCGGTACAGGGCGTGCTCGCGTCGACCGACGTCGCGATCGAGGTGATCGTGATCGACGACGGTTCGAGCGACGGCACCAGCCGCGTGGTATCCGACGCGTTCGCGGGCGACGACCGCGTCCGCCTGTTGACGCTTGAGAATGGCGGCAAGGCACGCGCGCTCAACCGCGGGCTCGAACTCGCGCGCGGCGAGATCGTGATCGCGCTCGACGCCGACACGCAGTTCGAGCCGACGACGATCGCCCGGCTCGCGCGCTGGTTCGTTGATCCCAAGCTTGGTGCAGTCGCGGGCAACGCCAAGGTCGGCAACCGCGTCAACCTGATCACCAAATGGCAGGCGCTCGAATACATCACCGCGCAGAATCTCGAACGTCGCGCGCTGGCCCGCCTCAACGCGATGACGGTCGTTCCGGGGGCGGTCGGCGCGTGGCGGCTCGCGGCGATCCGCAGCGTCGGCGGCTATCCCGACGACACGCTCGCCGAGGACCAGGATCTGACGATCGCGATCCAGCGCCATGGCTGGACGGTGCAATATGACCAGTTCGCGATCGCCTGGACCGAGGCACCCGAGACGATGCGCGCGCTGGCGAAGCAGCGCTTCCGCTGGGCGTTCGGGACGCTGCAATGCCTGTACAAGCATCGCTCGGCGATCGGCCGTTCGCATCCGCGCGGGCTTGGCTGGGTCGGGTTGCCGCAGGCGATCGTCTTCCAGATCCTCCTCGCCGCGATCTCGCCGATCATCGACCTCGCGCTGCTGGTCAGCTTTGCCTCCACCTATGTCGCGGTGCAGGCGCATGGCTGGGAGCAGACCAGCCACGACGTCTACACGATGCTGGCTTACTGGCTGATCTTCACCGCGATCGACCTGCTCGCGGCGACGATCGCCTTCGCTCTCGAGCGCAAGGAACGCTGGCGGTTGCTGTGGCTGCTGATCCCGCAACGGATCGGCTACCGGCAGGTCATGTACTATGTCGTGCTCAAGGCGATCGCACAGGCGTTGCGCGGGCCTTTGGTCGGCTGGGGCAAGCTGGCGCGAACCGGTCGCGTGACTGCGCGTTGACGCGGCGCCGGTCCGACCTTCCCCGCAAGGACAAGAAGCCGAAGCGTCGCCACGTCGACCGTCGACCACCATTTCGCGCGCGCAACATATCAGCGTCGATGGCGTTATGACCGCGGCCCATATATCCCTGGCGATCATGGGCGCTGATCATCGGGGTAAGTGAATGCGGTATTCGATCGTCGCGACAGCGATAGGGGCCAGCCTCGTGGCGAGCGGCGCGCAGGCACAGCGTCCGCCCCTCGTCCTCGCCGCCGCATCGTTGCAGGAATCGTTGACGGCGGCCGCCGACGCATGGGCCAAGCAGGGCCATGTCAAGCCGACGATCTCGTTCGCCGCCTCGTCCGCGCTCGCACGGCAGGTCGAGGCGGGCGCGCCGGCCGACCTGTTCGTCTCGGCCGACGAAGAGTGGATGAACGCACTCGCGAAGAAGAACCTGATCGTCGCCTCGACCCGCGTGACGTTCCTCGGCAACCGCCTGGTCGTGGCAGCGCCGGCGGGGAGCAGGGTACGTATCCCCGTACGACCTCCCGCGGCGCTCGCCCGCGTGTTGACGACCGGACCGCTGGCAATGGCGGATACGGCGGTACCGGCGGGTCGATATGGTCAGGCATCGCTGGAGACGCTCGGCGTCTGGGCGCAGGTCGCGCCGCGCGTGGTGCGTGCCGAGAATGTGCGCGCGACGCTGGCGTTGGTCGAGCGCGGCGCCGCACCGCTTGGGATCGTCTATGCGACCGATGCGAAGGCCTCTGCCAAGGTCCGGATCGCGGGCGTTTTTCCCGAGCGCACCCACCCTGCGATCACCTATCCCGTCGCGCGCCTGAAGACGTCGACCAACCCCGAGGCGGAGGCGTTCCGGCGGTTCCTGGTCTCGCGTGCCGGCAAGGCGATCTTTACCCGCTACGGGTTCTCCGCGCGCTAGATGCTCGACGCGGCCGAATGGGACATCGTTGCGCTGTCACTCAAGGTCGGCGGCGTGGCGATGCTGGTGACGTTGCCGATCGCCTTCGCGCTGGCGTGGCTGCTCGCCCGCGTCCGGTTTCCGGGCAAGGTCATCGTCGACGCGGCGATCCATCTGCCGCTGGTGGTGCCGCCGGTCGTGACCGGATGGCTGTTGTTGCTCGCGTTCGGGCCCAATGGCCCGATCGGCGCGTGGTTGCGCGACTGGTTCGGTGTGACCGTGCTGTTCCGATGGACGGGCGCCGCGATCGCCGCGGGCGTGATGGCGCTGCCGCTGATGGTACGCGCGATGCGGATCTCGATCGAGGCGGTCGACCGGCGGCTCGAAAATGCCGCGCGGACGCTGGGGGCAGGGCCGTGGCGCGTGTTCTGGACGCTGACGCTACCGCTCAGTGTGCCCGGCGTACTGGCCGGTGCCGTGCTCGGTTTCGCGCGGTCGATCGGCGAGTTCGGCGCGACGATCACGTTCGTGTCCAACGTTCCCGGTGAAACGCAGACGCTGCCGCTCGCGATCTACTCGGCGTTGCAACAGCCTGGCGCCGATGCGCTGGTCTGGCGATTGTCGTGCGTGTCCGTCGCGTTGTCGCTGCTCGCCCTGATCGGATCCGAATTGTTGACGCGCCGGGCGGGACGGGGCCTCCATGTCCTTTGAGATCGATATCGACAAACGGCTCGGCGATGCGCACGTCTCGTTGACGCTGCACGCAGGCGAGGGGGCGACCGTGTTGTTCGGCCCCTCGGGTATAGGCAAGTCGAGCGTGCTGAACATGGTCGCCGGACTGCTTCGGCCTGATCGCGGTCGCATCGCGGTCGATGGCGACACGCTGTTCGATGCAGACCGGGCCGGCGGCGTCGATGTCCCCCCCGAACGCCGTCGCGCGGGCTATGTCTTCCAGGAGGCGCGGCTGTTCCCGCATATCCGGGTGCGGGCGAACCTCCTGTACGGGGCGGGCGGCAAGGTCGACGGGTTCGAGCAGGCGATCGGTTTTCTCGGTATCGGCCATCTGCTCGACCGTTGGCCGCGCACGTTATCCGGCGGCGAAGCACAGCGCGTCGCGATCGGTCGCGCACTGCTGAGCCGTCCGCGCTTCCTGTTGCTCGACGAGCCTCTCTCCTCTCTTGATCGCGCGCGTCGCGAAGAAGTCCTGCAAGCGATCGAGCATGTCCGCGATGTGCTCGAACTGCCGATCCTGATGGTCACGCACGACCCGGCGGAAGCCGAGCGGATCGGTACGCGGGTCGTCCGGATGTGAGGCCGGCGTTGTCGCCACGCGGTAGATGTCACGCCGAACTATGATAGGATCCCGCCGGCTCCCATGACGCGCCGGCGCGGCGATGTCGCGGGGTCCGTTGCTTGGAACGGAGCGTGATGATGACGGGCGAACGATATGAACTGGCAATCGAGCGGTACATCGACGCGCCGCTCGAGACGGTGTGGCGGACGATGATCGACCGGTTCGAGGAGTGGTTCTGCCCCAAGCCCTGGCGCGCCGAGGCGCGCATGCTGGAATGGCGCGCGGGCGGACGCAGCCACATCGTGATGCACGGCCCGAACGGCGAGGAGATGCCGAACGAGGGCATCGTGCTGGCGTTCGAGCCTAACCGGCGGTTCGTCGTCACCGATGCGTTTACCGGGGATTGGCAACCCGCCGGACCGATGATGGTAGGGCTGTTCGAGGTCCAACCCGATGGTGATGGCACGCGCTATCACGCCAGCGCGCGACACTGGACGCGCGAGGCGATGGAACAGCATCGTGCGATGGGCTTCGAAGAGGGCTGGGGTGCCGCGGCGGACCAATTGAAGGCGTTGGCCGAACAGGATTGAGACGCGGCCGGACGCGACCGGTCGTCGCGATGATGACGGGCGATTCTGGCCGTTGTGCCGTCTCGCTGCGGGCTCTGCGGCGATCATGCTCGAGATCGACGCAGAGTCCGCGGCCGTCATTTTGCCGCGTCGAACACGAATGCGGCACCGACGAAGTCGCCTTTCAGCGGCGCGCGAAGGCCGCGCTCCATCCAATATGCACCGCTCGCGCGCGCAGGAACGCCCTCGGGCAGCACGCCACCGCCGAGGATCGACACGCGGTAGGTGACGCTCGGATCGAGACCCTGCGGATGGTTCGGCGCGGGATTGTCGCGCCACATCGACGAGTGCAGCATCTGGAACATCACGCCCTGGCGGCGGTCCTGCGCGACGTACATCGTCGCCGACGTCGCATTGTCGGTCGAGGGCGGATCGATGCGATAGAGCTGGCCGCGCTGCACCGTCTGCCGGATCGTCTTGTACGCGGCGACCCATTTCGTCGCGGTCGCGAAATCCTCCTGCTGCCACTTGTCCAGGTTCGCACCGATGCCGAGACCGCCCTGCATCGACGAGAGGAAGCGGTAATCGAGCGACGTCGCCCGCGTATTCGCCCAATTGGGGCTGTCCGTCACCCACGCCATCATCACCGATGTCGGATAGGCCTGCGTGAAGCCGTCCTGGATCATCAACCGGTCGGCGGGGTCGGTATTGTCCGACGGCCACACTTCGTCGGTCAGTCCCAGGATGCCGAGATCGACGCGGCCGCCGCCCCCCGAACAGCCCTCGATCTCGAGCTTGGGGTGGCGTCGCCGCAGCTCGGTCAGGATGTGATAGAGGTTGCGGACATAGTCGACATAGACGCGCTGCTGATCCTGCACCGGCATGGCGGGCCAGCCAGCCTCGGTCCAGTTGCGATTATAGTCCCATTTCAGGAACGCGATGTCGTTCTCGCTGACGAGCGTGTCGAGCACGCCGAGCAGATGGTCGCGGACATCCTTCCGCGCGAGGTTGAGCACCAGCTGGTTGCGTCCCTCGGTCCGCGGCCGGCCGGTGTAGTTCAGCACCCAGTCGGGATGCGCGCGGTACAGGTCGCTGTCGACGTTGACCATCTCGGGCTCGACCCAAAGGCCGAAATCCATTCCGAGCGTATGGACCTTGTCGATCAGCGGCTTCATTCCGTTCGGAAACTTCGTCCGGTTGACCGTCCAGTCGCCAAGCCCGGCCTTGTCGCTGTTGCGCGCGCCGAACCAGCCATCGTCGACCACGAACCGCTCGACGCCGATCTTCGCGGCCTTCTCGGCAAGCGCTTCCTGCCCCGCCTCGGTCACGTCGAACGCGGTCGCTTCCCAACTGTTGTACAGCACGGGGCGGAGCTTCGCCTTGACGCCGCCGGGCATGATGTGCGCGACCTCGAACCTGTGGAATATCCGCGAGGCACCACCCATGCCGGCATCCGAATAGCCGGCATAGAAGATCGGCGTGTCGAGCGTCTCGCCAGGCTTTAGCGACCACGAGAAGTCGTAGGGATTATACCCGCCCATCACGCGGATACGGCCGAGATTGTCCTGGCCGACGCTGATCCGGAACGACCCCGACCAGGCGAGCGCGCCGAACCAGACCGGGCCGTGCGCTTCGCTGGTGGCCCCCTGCTTGC
Organism: Sphingomonas sp. Leaf38; assembly: GCF_001421825.1. Classification (NCBI taxonomy): domain Bacteria; kingdom Pseudomonadati; phylum Pseudomonadota; class Alphaproteobacteria; order Sphingomonadales; family Sphingomonadaceae; genus Sphingomonas; species Sphingomonas sp. Leaf38. The sequence continues at coordinate 1,694,750 of NZ_LMLD01000011.1, forward strand.
CGATCGCGAAATAGGGATTGTTGCCGTGACCGGTCGATCCGCGCCGGCTTTCCAGCACGGTCAGCGCCGGCGTGATCGCGACGTCCTTCTTCTGCCACTCCGCGGCATGGCGGCCGGTCAGGTAATGCAGCCGATAATCGTCGCCGACCGGCAGCGTGAAGACCGCCGACGCGATCTGGTCGACGCGCACCGGGCGGCTGTCGCCGTTACGCACCGATGCCGACCGCGCGAGCACGCCCGTCTCGGGATCGATCGTGTAGCGCAGCGTGACGCTGAGCGGACGCCGGATGTCCGCGAGTTCGATGATCAGCGTCTCGCCCTGCACCGAATGCGAGCGATATTTGAGGACCAGGTCGCGGTTGCCGTCGGCGAAGATCGTCTTGATCCCCGGATCGTTGACCAGGCCTTCGCCCTGGCCCGGATATTCCTGCAGCGTGACGGAGCCCGCGGGATCGAACCCGGACAATTCGCCCGGCGCTTTGACCAGCACCGGGTCGCCGGTCTTGACCGGATCGGTCGAGACAAGCGGGTCGCCGGCCGCAAGCGAGGCACCCCAGTATAGCGGCTGGAGATAGCCCTTGTCGTCGACGCCCATCGCATAGGTGACGCCGGCGCCGTCGAGCCGGAAGATCCTGGCACCCGGCGGGGCGGACACTTTCGCCTGCGCCGCGGTGGTGAAGGCGGTGGTCGCGAACACCGCCGTCATGATCCCCGACGCGACGACCGATCCCGAGTTCCGCATGCCCTGTCCCCCCTGTGTCGCATAGGTCCGATACGGCCCTGCAAACGATTGAGGTCGTGGTATGATAAATCCCGACGGGATGGCAAGCGCGTTGCGCATGCCGTCTGTTTTGTGCGCTCGACACGCGCTGCGATTGCCAAACCGGGTGGCGCCCGATATGTCCGAGTAATAAGGAGTTGCCGCTATGACCGATGCGCAGACACGCGAACGCCCGACCGATACAGCCGGGTTTTTCTCCATTGATTCGACTACTGGCCAGCCTGTCGGCGACGCCTTTGCGGTCCACGATGTGGCCGCCGTCGCGGCGGCGTGCGCCGCGGCCGAGGCGGCGTTCGACGCATATCGCGCGACCGACAACGACGCGCGCGCCGCGTTCCTCGAACGGATCGGCGACGAGATCGTGGCGATCGGTGACGTGCTGATCGAGACTGCGATGCGTGAGAGCGGCTTGCCGCGCGCGCGTCTGGAGGGCGAGCGCGGTCGGACCGTCGGCCAGCTGAAACTGTTCGCGGGCGTCGTCCGGCGCGGGGGATGGATGGGCGTGCGGATCGATCCGGCCCTGCCGGATCGCGCGCCGCTGCCGCGTCCCGATCTGCGACTGCGGATGATTCCGCTGGGCCCGGTCGCGGTATTCGGCGCGAGCAACTTCCCGCTCGCCTTCTCAACCGCAGGTGGCGACACCGCCTCCGCGCTCGCGGCAGGCTGCCCGGTCGTGGTCAAGGGCCACCCCGCGCATCCGGCGACGGGCGCGCTGGTTGCCGACGCGATCCGCAAGGCGGTCGTCGCGTGCGGCATGCCCGATGGTGTGTTCGGGCATCTGGTCGGGCCGGGCAATGATCTCGGTGCCGCGCTGGTGCAGGATCCGCGGATCGCCGCGGTGGGCTTCACCGGGTCGCGCAGCGGTGGCCTAGCGCTGGTGAAACTGGCGCAGGCGCGCGCGGTGCCGATCCCGGTCTATGCCGAGATGTCGAGCATCAACCCCGTGCTGCTGCTGCCTGAGGCGCTCGCGGCCCGCGCGGACGCATTGGGAACCGCGTTCGTCGGATCACTGACGATGGGGGCGGGACAGTTCTGCACGAATCCCGGGCTAGTGCTCGCGATCGATGGCGCAGACCTCGACGTCTTCGTTGTCGCCGCAGCCAAGGCGATGGCGGAGGCTGGCGCGGCAACGATGCTCACCGGTGGCATCCACGCCGCCTATGAGAAGGGTGTCGCCGCGCTGTCGGGCCACGGCGCGGTGAAGACCGTCGCGCAGGGCAAGGTCGGCGAGGGCATCGCGCAGGGGCAGGCTGCGCTGTTCGAGACGACCGCTTCGCAGTTCCTCGCCGATACGGCGCTGGGGCATGAGGTGTTCGGCGCTTCGTCGCTGCTCGTGCGCTGCCGTGACGAGGCCGAGATGCGTGCCGTGCTGATCGCCGCCGAGGGGCAGTTGACCGCGACCCTTCAGATGGACATGGGCGACACCGATCTGGCCGCGCGGCTGATCCCGGTGCTGGAGCGGAAAGCTGGGCGGATCCTCGCCAATGGCTGGCCGACCGGTGTCGAGGTGGCGCATGCAATGGTGCACGGCGGGCCGTTCCCGGCGACGTCGGACGGGCGCACGACGTCGGTCGGCAGTCTGGCGATCGATCGCTTCTTGCGCCCCGTATCCTACCAGAATCTGAGTGCGGCCTTGCTGCCTGCGGTGCTGCGGGACGACACCGACGCGCCGCGCCTGATCGACGGTGTTCCCGCCTGACCCTGAGACTGCGACGGCGCACCGTAACAACGGCGCCGTTCGAACGGAGAGAGAGTATGACTTTGCGCATTTTGCAGCACCGCGCAGCCGACGGCACGCGATCGGTGATCGCGGCGACCGCCGATGCGGCGCACTTCGTGACCGGCGTGGACAGCGTTCGTGCGCTTGCCGCACGCGCGATAGGAGCCGGGACCGACCTGGCCGGCGCCATCGACTCCTGCGGCTTGGGGACCACGGTCGATATCGCCGCGGAACTCGCTGCAGGTCGACTGGTGTCGCCGATCGATCATGACGACGCCGCGCACCTGATCATGACGGGCACAGGCCTGACGCATCTCGGATCGGCGGAGGGACGCGACAAAATGCACCGCGATGCCACCGCGGCTGAGAGACAGACCGACTCGATGCGGATGTTCCTGGAGGGGGTCGAAGGCGGCAAGCCGCGCGCCGGCGAGACCGGGCAGCAGCCCGAATGGTTCTACAAGGGCGACGGATCGGGCCTGGTTGCCCCTGGCTCGCCGTTGACCATGCCCGCGTTCGCGAAAGACGGCGGCGAGGAGCCTGAGTTGGCCGGCATCTATGTGATCGGTCCGGACGGTACGCCGTTCCGGCTCGGGCTGTGCCTTGCCAACGAATTTAGCGATCACGTCACCGAGCGCCACAACTACCTGTGGCTGGCGCATTCGAAGCTGCGTGAGGCCGCGCTCGGTCCCGAGCTGCTCGTCGGCACGCCGCCCGATCATGTCGAGGGCACAAGCCGGATCCTCCGCGACGGCGAAACGCTCTGGGAAAAACCGTTCTTGTCGGGTGAAGCGAACATGTCGCACACGCTCGCCAATCTCGAGGCGCATCATTTCAAATACGCGCTGTTCCGCAGACCGGGTGACGTCCACGTCCACTTCTTCGGCACCGCGACGTTGTCGTTTGCCGACGGCGTGACGACACGCGAGGGCGATGTGTTCGAAATCGAAGCCGCGCCGTTTACGCTGCCGTTGCGCAATCCGCTGGCCAAGGCCGCCGCCACTACTGTCGCCGTACGGAGCCTGTGAATATGGACGTCATCAAGGTCGGCATCGTCGGCATGGGCAAGATCGCGCGCGACCAGCATCTGCCCGCGATCCACGGCAACCCCGACTTCACCTTCGCCGCGACCGTCAGCCCGAACGATCCCGGCGTCGCGGGTATCGCGCACTACAAGACGCTTGACGCGCTGCTCGCCGATGGGCCGGTCGTCGATGCGGTCGCGCTCTGCACCCCGCCGCAAGTGCGCTACGATCTAGCCGTCGCGGCGCTCGCACGGGGGCTGCACGTCTTCCTCGAAAAGCCGCCCGGCGCGACACTCGCCGAGGTGGCCGCGCTCGAAGAGGCGGCCGCGAAGACCGGGGCGACGCTGTTCGCCGGTTGGCATTCGCGGTTCGCGGCGGGTGTCGCGCCTGCCAAGGCGTGGCTCGCAGACAAGCGGATCGTGCGCGTCTCGATCGTATGGCGCGAGGATGTCCGCGTCTGGCATCCGGGACAGGCGTGGATATGGGAGCCGGGTGGTCTTGGCGTGTTCGATCCGGGAATCAACGCGCTGTCGATCGCGACCGAAATTTTGCCCAATGCGTTTTTCCTGTCGTCCGCCACGCTGTCGACGCCTGCCAATCGGGCCGCGCCGATCGCCGCCGACCTGGCGTTCCGCGACACGACCGGGGCACCGATTTCGATGGACCTCGACTGGCGCCAGACCGGCCCGCAAAGCTGGGACGTGGTCGTCGAAACCGACGCTGGCACGCTCAGCTTGGCCAAGGGCGGCGCGGTGCTGACGCTGCCGGACGGCGTTCAGCACGCCGACGACGACGAATATCCGGGGTTGTACGCGCGGTTCGCGACGCTGATTCACGAGCGTCGTAGCGAAGTCGACACGCGTCCGCTCCAGTTGGTTGCCGACGCCTATCTGCGGGCGCGACGCGAGACCGTCGAAGCGTTCGACGATTGAGGCGCGGGCGGCGTCTCACGACGAAGGAGAATAGGATGCGGAACGGTCGACCGGCGAAGCGCCTCGCGCTGTTGGCTCTGGCGCTGGCGGGGCTGGGCACACCGCTCGCCGCCGCGGGCCTCGACGTCCAGCGAATCGCGCACGCGCGCTTCGGCAACGATGCGCCCTGGTATGTCGACCGCATCCCGTTCTTCGAGTCCGCCGATCCGCAGATCGATGCAGTCTATTACTACCGCTGGGCACTGTTCCGTGCGCATCAGCGCGATCTGGGCGCCGATGGCTATATCTCGACTGAATTTCTCGACGACGTCAGCTGGCAGCTCGAGCCCTATGCCAGCCTGAACGACGCAACCGGCTTCCACCTTGGCGAGGGGCGTTGGCTGCGCGACCGGCGGTACGCGGACGATTATATCGCGTTCATGTATGCACGCGGCAACGACCGCCACTTCACCGATTACATGGCGGACGCGGTCTATGGCCGGTTCCTGGCCGATGGCGACCGCATAGGCGCGACCCGCTATCTGGCGGCGATGCGGCGATTATATCGCGCGTGGGACGATCATTATGATGCGACCAAGGGGCTCTACTGGGTCGAGCCGCTACTCGACGCGACCGAATACACGATCTCGTCGATCGACGCGTCGGGCGGCAAGGACGGCTTCCGCGGCGGGGATTCGTTCCGCCCTTCGATCAACGCCTATATGTACGCCAACGCCCGCGCGATCGCCGCGCTGTCGCGGATGGTCGGCGACACACAGGGCGCCGCCGATTTTGCGGCGCGTGCCGACGCCATCAAGGCGCGTGTCCAGCGGGACCTGTGGAGCCCGACGCTCGGTCATTTCATCGATCGGTACAAGGTCAACAACGAGTATGTGAAATACTGGCAGCCGATCCGCGGACGCGAGCTGGTCGGCTATCTTCCTTGGACCTTCGACCTGCCAGATGACGGCGCGCGCTATGCGGGGGCGTGGGCCCATATGATCAAGCCCGACGAATTGCGAGGCCCGGCGGGTCTGCGCACGGTCGAGCCGTCCTACCAGTATTATATGCGGCAATATCGGTACGAAGGCACGCAGGAAGAGTGCCAGTGGAACGGCCCGATCTGGCCGTTCCAGACCACGCAGGTGCTCACCGGCATGGCTAATCTGCTCGATCACTACCGGCAATCGGTGGTGACGCGGAGCGATTACATGCGGCTGCTGCGGCAATATGTTGCGCTGCACTACCAGGGTGATCGGCTTGATCTGGAAGAGGATTATCACCCCGACACTGGGCGCCCGATCGTCGGCCTTGCGCGCAGCCACCATTATTTTCACTCGGGGTTCGCCGATCTGATCCTGACCGGGCTTGTCGGGATCCGCCCGCGCATGGACGACGTGCTGGAGGTCAATCCGCTGCTGCCCGCCGCCGGCGATCCACAGGCGCTCGCCTGGTTCCGTATCCAGGACGTGCCGTACCACGGACACAGCGTCGCGGTGACGTGGGATGTCGATGGCCGGCATTATCGCGGCGGGGCCGGGTTGACGATCGAGGTCGATGGCCGCCGCGTCGCGCACCGCGACGATCTGGGACGGCTGAGCGTGCCGGTGACCCGTGTGCGCGCACCCATCATCGATCGCCCGATCGACCAAGCGGTGCAACTCGTCCGCAAGGGCTATCCCAAGGGGAGCGCGTCGAGCAACACGGACCCCGAAGCCGTTCACGATGCCATCGACGGCCGTCTCTGGTTTTTCCCCGAACTGCCCAATGGCTGGTCGTCCGCACCATCGCCGGCGACGCAATGGTACGCGGTCGATTTTGGCAAGCCGGTAGCCGTATCACGCGCCGAACTCGCCTTCTTCGCCGACGCCAAGACCTTCAGCGCGCCCAGTGCCTATCGGCTCCAGGCCTGGATCGGTGAGGGATGGCGCGATATCGACGCGGTCTCGGATCGCCCGATCGGCAACGGCATCACCCGTGCGCGGTGGAAGGGCATGACGACCAGCAAAGTCCGGCTCCTGATCCGGCAGCCGAGCGGCAAACGTACGCGATTGGCCGAAATCAAGATCTTCTGAGCGGTCGTCCCGAACGCTGCCGGGCGGACCAGGTCGCGGACGACCATACGCCAGCGTTCCCCGGGCGTCATGCCGCCGGATCTGGGGGGCGGATCGGCCGACGACCCGTCCCCCGTGGCTGCGTTCACTCTCCCGTGGTGGCGGTCGCCGGGCTCGCCTTGTCGGGCGTCGTGCCCTCGCCCGCGAACGGGGTCAGGCGGAACGTCACTGCGGTAGGCGCGAGCGGAACACGATAGGCGGGGAAGGGCTTGCCAACCTCGCTCCATTCCGTATCGCCGCCGACACCCCATTGCGCGGCGTCGACCAGCAATGTGACCTGGCCGTGTGCGACCACGTCCGACGACTTCCAGCTGCCCGGCGTTTTGCGGTCGAGATCGGCATAGGGGAATGCCAGCGCGTTCATCATCAGCGGCCGGTCGCCCTGGACGCGGACGCCGCCCGCGGCACCCGACAGTTCCATCCAGCGGACATCGACCTTGTTCCCAGTCTCTTGCGGGCGGATATAATCGTGGTTCTGCGCCGCGATCGCACCGCGCCACAGGCCGATCGGCGCCGAGGTCTTGCGATCGACATAGCTCTCGTGTGGCCCGCGACCATACCATTCGGCGGTCGTCATATCGGTCGGCATCGCGAACGCCATGCCGATGCGGAACGGCCCGGGCAGGTCCTGCTTGATCGGGACGAAACGGCCGGCGACCCCGACCGATCCGTCTGCCGCCATCGTGTAGCGCGTCTCGAACGACGCTGCGCCATCGCCCAGATCGAAGGTCGTGACGATCGCGTTGGCACCGCGATCGGCCACGACCGACCGCACCTTCCGGGCGTCGCTCATCGTCTTCCACATGGCCAATTGCTTGTCGGTGCCAATGCCGATGTCGTTGTCGGTGACTGCGCGCCAGAAATGCGGCTGACCGCCGCTGGCGAGGGTGCGACCGTCCTTGATATAGGCGGTGACCAGCCCGGTCTTGCGATCGATTGCGAGCGACGCGCCGTTCGCGGCTAGCGTCAGGCCAGCGTTCGTCTGACGCACGGCAACCCCATTCGCCTCGGCGGTCGGCACGGCCGTCGGCGCCGACGACAGTGCGAACTGCTCGAACCCGAGCATCGTGCCGCCCGGTACCAACGGCACCGCGCCGTCTTTCGCGCGGACGCTGACGGTCACGAAATACTCGGCACCGGGGCGCCGAGCGACCGTCGCGACCGGCAACGTGATCGTCTCGGCGGTGCGCGCCGCGGTGGTCAGCCCGGGCAGCTTGCCCGATGCGACCGCGATGCCGTTCTCCTGGATGGTCCAGTCGAAGTCGAACCCCGAAAGGTCGCGGAAGTCATGCCGGTTGCGGACAACGACCTTGCCGCTTGCCGCATCGAAGCCGTCGAACTGGACCGGTGCGTACACCTTGCGAAGTTCGTAGAAGGCGGGGTTCGGCGTGCGATCCGCCTGAAGCAGGCCGTCGCCAAATTCGATGTCGCCGCCCGGATTGGGGCCGTATTCGCCGCCATCGCCCCAATAGCGCTTGCCGTCCTTTGTGTAGCGATACATCGACTGGTCGACCCAATCCCACACGAACCCGCCCTGCAGCTTGTTCGGGTGCGCGTAGATCGTGTCCCAATATTCCTTCAGGTTGCCGCCCGAATTGCCCATCATGTGCGCATATTCGCACTGGATCATCGGCTGCTTGAAGTTCCAGTTGGTCGCGTAATCCTCCAGCTTGACGACCGGATCGTACATCGGCGCATAGATGTCCGCGTAATAATTGGGGCGATGGTCGCTGACGCCCTCATAGGTGCCCCAGCCGAGATAGCTGATCAGGCGATTGGGATCCCGCGCCCGCGCGGCGGCGGCAGCGGCCTCGAAATTGGGGCCGATGCCGGCTTCGTTGCCAAGCGACCAGAAGATGATCGACGGGTGGTTCTTGTCGCGCTCGACCATGTTGACGACGCGGCTGACATGCGCATCCTTCCACGCGGGATCAAAGCCGACCTGGAACTTGGCGCGGGACTCGGGGTGCCGGTTGCCTTGTTCCATATACGCATGGCTCTCGATATCCGCTTCGTCCATGACGTACAGACCATAGCGATCGGCGAGTTCGTAGATGTACGGATCGTTCGGGTAGTGCGAGGTGCGGAGCGCATTGATATTGGCGCCCTTCATCAGCCTGATGTCGCGTTCCATCGATTCGTGGCTGACGACGTGGAAAGTCTCGGGATCATGCTCGTGGCGGTTGACGCCGCGGATCGTGATCGGCTTGCCGTTGACGGTGACCTGCCCGTTCTTCATCGCCACGGTGCGAAATCCGATCGCCTGCGCGGTCGACTGGATCAGGCGGCCCTTGGCATCAGTCAACTCGACGAGCAGCCGATACAGATTGGGCGTTTCCGCGGTCCAGGGCTTCACGCCGGGCACTCGACCGGCCAGCGTCACGGTGCGCGCGTCCTTGCCGGCAGGGACCGCGACGCGGCCTTCCAGCACCTGGCGGTCGCCGTCCATCAGCACGTAGCGGGCGCTGCTCGCGAGACCCGGCGTCACCGCGAGATCGAGGCCGAGCACGCCGTCGCGATAGTCATCGGACAGCGCGGCATGGACGAACGTGTCGCGGATCCGCGTTGGCGGCGCGGCCATCAGGAAGACCTCGCGCTCGATCCCCGACACGCGCCAGAAATCCTGATCCTCGAGATAGCTGCCGTCGGACCAGCGGTGGATCTGGATCGCGACGGTGTTGCGGCCCGGCTTTACATAGCGGGTGACGTCGAACTCGCTCGGCAGCTTCGAATCCTCGGAATAGCCGACCGGCTGACCGTTGACCCAGACCTGATATGCAGAGCCCGCCGCGCCGATATGGAGGATGACGTCCTGGCCCTGCCAACCCGGCGCGATCACGACGTCGCGGCGGTAGGAGCCGACCGGATTCGTTGCGTGCGGGATCAGCGGGCGGTTGGCGGGGAAGGGGTAGGTGATGTTGTTGTAGCGCGGCTGGTCATACCCCTCGGTCTGCCAGTCGGCGGGAACCTTGATCGTCTTCCACGCGGAGGCGTCGTAATCGGGGCGCTCGAAGCCGGTCGGCACCGCGTCCGAGCTTGGCGAAAACTGGAACTGCCACGCCCCGTTGAGCGACTGGAACCGCGCGGACTTCGTACGATCCCCCGAGATGGCGGCATCGCGCGTCTCGAACGGAAAACCGGTCGCGCGCGCCGGCATCTTGCCGCGCGCGAACACCGCAGGATTCTCCCAGTCCGGCCGCGTCGGATCGACCTGCACCGGCTGGACCCGCGGCGGCTGGGCGCCGGGCAGCTCTGCGGGCAGCTCGGCGGGAGCCCCGGCGGGGACCTGCGCGCGTGCGGCGCCGATAGCGGCAAAGTCACCGATCGCGACGATCGCGACCGCACCGAGGAAACCGAATTTTTTCATGCCGAGATCTGGTCCTTGTCAGTCGCTCTTGTACCGAGCGTAGAGGGCGGGGGCAGGATCGTCACCCGATCCCGCCCCCGCGCTGGTCTTTGGGGTATCAGAACGAGAAGCGCACACCTGCGTCATAGCGCGGTCCGAAATTCTGGTACGTCAGCACCTGATTGTCGAACCGGCCGGTGGTGATGTACTTCGCGTTGAACAAGTTGGTTCCCTCCAGGAAGACCTGCGCGAACGGCGTGACGTTGACCGCGACACTGCCGTCGAACTGACCATAATCGCGCACGAACACAGGCTCGTTGCCTGGCCCGCCGGCCAGCGTCTGAAGGAACCGCTCGCGACGGTTATAGGCGATCCGCGCCGAGATGCCGTATTTCTCATAGAAGACGGTGGCATTCTGCGAATTGCCGATGCCTTCCGCGGCGAACGACGTGCCGACCTGCGTGACGTCGAATTCGCGGTTGGTCTTTACGAAGGTCGCGTTCGCCTGGACACCGAAGCCGCTCAGCACGCCGGGCAGCCAGTCGAAGGTGTGCACGAGGTTGAGCTCGAGCCCCTTGACCTTGAGCGACTGCGCGTTGCGCGGCCGGCGGACACTGAACTTCGCGGTGTTCGGGCCGACGATCAGACCACCGACCGGAATGTTGCCCGCGTTGGCGATCGGGAACAGTTCCTCGCCGAAGCTCTGGACGATGAAGTCGTCGATCGTCTTGTGGAAGACGGCCGCCGACAGCGTCGTCGTGCTGGTCGGGTACCATTCGAGCGACGCGTCGTAGTTCGTCGCGCGATAGGGTTTCAGGTTCGGATTGCCGCCGCTCGCGGTCAGCGTGGCGGGACGCAGCGTGTCGTAGCTGAGGCTCGGCGCCAGATCGCCGATCGCCGGGCGGGTCAGCGTCTTGTACGCCGCCAGACGCATCTGGAACTTCGGCGTGAAGCTCAGCTTCGCGTTCAGATTGGGCAGGAAGTTATTGTAGGTCGAACGGCTGTTGACGGAGACGCCGACGCGATTGTTGGCATATACGCCGTTATAGATCGTCGGGTCGCCCTGCACCGGCAGCAGATCGGTCAGCAGGAGCTGCTGACCGCCCGATACCAATTCGGTATATTCATAACGCGCACCGACGTTGACGAACCACGGCATCCCGCCGACGTCGCCGTCGAGGTCCATGTCCGCATAGCTCGCATAGACGATCTCCTTGACGCGGTTGGACGGCTGGCGTGACACCGCATAGCCGTTGCTGGCCGCAAACAGTGCAGCGGTGGTGCCCACTGGCTGGTTGCGCGCGCGATCGAGCGCGGCCGCAGCCGACGCGCTGGTCAGGAACGCGAAATAGCGATTGGCATCGAACTGGAGAAACTGGGTGGGCGCCTGGCCGCTGCTGGCACCTAGCGAATTTGGCGAATACGGGCTCAGCAGCGCAGGGTCGGCGGAGGTCGAATAGCCGCAATAGACGCAGCCGACGTTCGGATCGGAGGTGATCGGCACGTTGCTCTTGTCGCGCGAGGTGCGGTTCAGGCCGAAGCGGATGGTGTCGATAATTCCCCAGCCGGGCTTCCAGTCGGTGTTCCAGCGATATTCGGTCACCTTCTCGGTGACGTCGTTGCCGTTGATCCCGGCGATGTGCGTCTTGCCGCGCGACGGATCGGTCAGCGCGCCGGCCGTATAGCCGAAGGTCGACGGTATATCGTCGTCGCCCGCGGCGGTGAACGAATAGGCGGTTGGCGTCCCGATCACCGCGAAATAGCTCTTGCCGCCGCCCGCGTTCTTCGCGCGCGACCAGGTGGCGTCGAACACCATGTGGACCTGATCGTTCGGCCGCCATTCGGCGTTGAAGCCGCCTTCGTAGGTCTTGGTTTCGCGAACCGCGCCGGACGAGATGAAATCGGCGTTGCCGTTGGTCGTCAGCGATGTGATCGAGCGATTGCCGTCGATCGTCGCCGCGGTGTAGCTCGATGGTTCGAACCAGCTGCCGAGCGCATGCGTCTGGCTATCGCTCTTGAAGCGATTGAACAGGCCGTCGACGGTAAAGGTCAGCTCGTCGGTCGGCGCGTATTGCGCCACCAGCGTTGCACCGAGGCGGGTGCGGTCGTCGGTGGTGGTGCCGACATTCTGGTTGCGCGGCGCGTAGACGTTGGCGAACAGCGGCGTGGCGGTCGGTCCGACCGTCGTGTTCGGGATATAGCCATCGGTGGTGATCGACGTGACCGCAGCCTTCCGGCGCTGGTACGACACCGAGCCGAGCAGGCCGAGCTTGCCGTCGGCGAACGTGTTGCTGAGCAGGCCGAACAGCTGTGGCGTGAACTTGTCGCTGTTCTTCTCGTAATTCGCCTTGCCGGTGAAGACGCCCTTGAAACCCTTGAGCGCGAGCGGCTTGGGGGTCTGGAGGTTGATCGTCGCGCCGATGCCACCGCTCTGCAGGGACGCCTGCGAGCTCTTGTACACCTGCGCGCCGCTGATCAGTTCGGCGGGCAGAAGGTCGAACGAGAACGACCGGTTGTAATTATCGGAGGCGAAGCTGCGGCCGTTGAACAGGACGGTGTTGAAGTTCGGACCAAGGCCGCGGACCGTGACCGACTGGCCTTCGCCGTTGCTGCGGTCGATCGCGACACCGGGAATGCGCTGGAGCGATTCGGCGACGTTGGCGTCGGGGAACTTGCCGAGATCCTCGGACGAGATCGCATCGAGGATACCGGCGGCGTCGCGCTTCTGCGCGGCGGACGATTCGATGCTGCGACGGATGCCGGTGACGACGATGTCGGTTTGGCCGGCGTCGGTCTGGTCCGGCAGGGTTTCGGATGCGGTGGTCTGGGTATCCGCCTGTGCTGCCTGCGCGATCGCGGGGACCGCGGCGATCAGCGCGCCCATCGCGCTGGCGAGGCCACACGCCGTGTACAGCGTCTTATACTTCGATTGCCCGTATTTCCGCATCGCTCTCCCTTTCGACATTGATCTTGTCCCGCTTCGCTTGAGCGGATTACAAGGATTGGCTACAGTATTATCTTATAAATACAAACCCAAAAAATGGCGTATGGGACCGCAGCGCTGTAAGCTGCGGAAAACAGGAGAAGCGATGCCGGACGCGGACAATTCCCCAAGTGCGGTGCAGACCGTGGTGGTGGTCGGAGGGGGCTCCGCGGGGTGGCTTGCGGCGTGCCGGCTGGCAGCGCGCTCGGTCCAGACCGGGAGCAGATTGACCGTGCGGCTGGTCGAATCCACCAACGTGCCGAGCGTCGGCGTCGGGGAGGGGACGTGGCCGACGATGCGCAACACGCTGCGCAAAATCGGCATCGACGAAACGACCTTCATCCGGTCGTGCGACGCCGCACTGAAGCAGGGCGCGCGGTTCGTTGGCTGGACCGACGGCAGCGCCGACGACGCCTACTACCACCCCTTGAATCCTCCCGCAGGCGCCGGCGACATCGATCTCGCCCCCTATTGGCTCGGCCGACCGATCGCAGGTGCGAGCGCCGATGCGGCAAGCTTCGCCGACTGGGTCGATTACCAGGCGGCATTGTGCGACGCGGGACTCGCCCCCAAGACTATCACCGCCCCCGAATATGGCGGCCACGCCAATTATGCGTACCACCTCGACGCGGGCAAATTCGCGACGCTGCTGCGCGATCACGCGGTCAATTCGCTTGGTGTCGAGCATGTTCTTGGCGATGTCGTTCGTGCCAACCAGGCGGACAACGGCGATATTTCCGATGTCGAACTGGCCGATGGACGCAGGCTGGCCGGCGACCTGTTCGTCGACTGTTCGGGGTTTGCCGCGCTGCTGATCGGCGGGGTGTACGATGTCCCGTTCCGCAGCTGTCGCGACATATTGTTTGCCGATCGCGCGCTGGCAATGCAGATTCCCTACCAGACCGAGCACGATCCGATTGCCTGCCACACCATCTCCACCGCGCAGGACGCGGGCTGGATCTGGGACATCGGGCTGTGGACCCGGCGTGGCGTCGGCCATGTCTACAGCAGCGCGCATACCAGCGACGACGAGGCGGAGGCGGCGTTGCGGCGTTATGCCGGGCCTGCCGCCGAGCAGCTGCCGGTTCGCAGGATCACCTTCGAGGGTGGCCACCGCGAACGATTCTGGCAGAACAACTGCGTGGCGATCGGTCTGTCCGCGGGGTTCATCGAGCCGCTCGAGGCGTCGGCGCTGATGCTGATCGAGACCTCGCTCGATGCGCTCGTCGACCGCCTGCCGCAGACGCGATCGACGATGGATGCGGTCGCGCGGCAGTTCAACGCGACGTTCCAGCATCATTGGCAACGGATCATCGAGTTCCTGAAGCTGCATTACGTCATCACGCAGCGCCGCGATACGGCGTTCTGGCGCGACAATGTTGCCGCCGCGTCGATCCCCGACGGATTGCAGGAACGGCTCGACCTCTGGACGCACCATTCGCCTGCACCGCAGGATTTCGCGCACGCCCGCGAGGTGTTCTCCTGGCCGAGCTACCAATATGTCCTTCACGGGATGCGCTTTGGCGGAAGCTATCGCGGCCAGCCCGCCACCGCCGAGGGTAGTTCGGCCGCCGCGCTCGTCGCGCGCAACGCCCGCGTGCGCGCCGAGCTGGTGAGCAAGATGCCGCGCCACCGCGATCTGCTGCGTGCGGTCCGCGAACACGGGCTGCAGCGGGTATGAGTATCGTTCGCCCGCTCAACCTTGCGGATCACGCATCGCTTCGCTTAGACCACACCGTGGTCGGTCCGGCGCAGCGTATCGTCCAGATCGGCCTGTCCGAAATACCGCTGGTCGCTGCCGACATGCCGATCTGCCTCGCCAAGGACGCGACCACCGGCAGGTTCAACCTCGTTGCACTGGTCGGTCTGGTCGATCCCGCCAATCTGTTCGTCCATGATCGCCACTTCCACGCGACCTATTGCCCGCGTGCGCTACAGCTGACGGCTTTCCGGCTCGATGCAGACGGAGCCGCCGGATTGGCGGTCGACGCGAGCGATCCCGCGGTCGGCGCTGCGGGCGATCCGCTGTTCCAGGGCGGCGCGCCGACTCCGCTCGCAACCGGCATTGCGGCGGCGCTGGAGCGGCTGGTCGTCGATATCGGCGCGGCGCGGGAGCTCGTCGAGCGTTACGCGGCGCTGCGCCTGATCCGGCCGCTGCATCTCGTGTTGCAGGATGACGATCGTGAAGACCACGTCATAGACGGGCTATACACAATCGGTAGCGAGCAGCTGATGCAGCTGAGCGACGACGCGGTCCTGCGCTTGCACAGGTCCGGTGCGCTCGCGTCGGCCGCGCTGCTCACCGCGTCGCTCGCACAGGTCGAGCGGCTATGCCAACTCCATACTGCGCGTGGCGGCCGCCCGCTGCGCATCGCCCGCCTGGCAGCCGACGATGGCCTGGGCGCGTTCTGACTCCTGCCGTCCATTGCATTCGCGGCGGTCAGCCGGGCTGGGATATGAGGGTTGGCCGCGTTCGGGATACGCCTACCGTGACGATGCCCGACACCGATACTGGTGCGGCCGTGATCGCGACTGTTGCTTCCGGGACTTATCAGTTTCTGGGCGAGAGTCCGCGTTCGACCGGCGCCGCATTCGGCGCCGCGTTCGGCGCTGCAGCCGGGTTGCCGGGCTGGGCCGGCGAACCGATGCGATGACGATCCCACGCCGCCATCGCATACCCAATTCCGGCGCGGATCGTGTCCGCTCCCACGCCGTCTCGCGCCTGGATCGAAACGCCCAGCAATAGCCCATCGTAAAGCGCGACCAGCCCTGCGACGTCCGTAGTGAGATCGAGATCGCCCGCGGCGACACCCGCGGCGATGCACCGGTGCAACGCCTGTCGCGTGACCTCGCGTTCGGCTTTGGTCAGGGCCCTGATCGACGCGCCCGCCTCGGATGAGATTGTTGCGGACAGCGTGATCATGCAGCCCTTGGGATGCGCAAGGTCGGTCTGCACCGCGACCGATGCCACCAGCGCCTGTTCGAGGCGGGCGCGTGGCGCTAGCCGGTCGTCGTCGAGCGCGCCGACGATCCCACCATGGCGATCAAGATAGCGCTCCAGCGTTTCGCGGTAGAGCGCTTCCTTCGAACCGAACGCCGCATAGAAGCTTGCCGATGAGAGGTCGCCCATCGCGTGACGCAACGTGAGCAGCGATGCACCCTCATAGCCGTGTTCCCAGAACAGGTGCATCGCGCTGTCCAGCGCCGCATGCCGATCGAAACCGCGCGGTCGTCCGCTTCGTGCCATAGGTCTCCGCTCCCGAAGTTTTAGACTAATCGATCCATTATTCGTTGACAAGTCGGCGATGGGGGCCGAACGGACTGGATCAATCGATCCAGAAGTGAGTATCCCGTGCGGCCATTGCCCATCCCGACCGATGCCGGCGCGAGCGAGACGCTGCCGATCTCCGCGCTGCTGGCGCTGGCGATGACCGGGTTCACCGCGATCCTGACCGAGACGCTTCCCGCCGGGCTGTTGCCGCACATGGCGGCAGGGCTGGCGGTATCGGAATCGCTCGCCGGGCAGACCGTCACGGTCTATGCGGTAGGGTCGCTGCTCGCGGCGATCCCGCTGACGCTGTACACGCAAGGCTGGCGGCGCAAGCCGACATTGCTCGTCGCGATCCTCGGCTTCCTGATCTTCAACTGTGTTACCGCGATGTCGACCTCCTACGTGCTGACGCTGGTCGCGCGGTTTATGGGGGGAGTCGCGGCGGGGCTCGGCTGGGGAATCATCGCGGGTTATGCGCGGCGGATGGTCGTCGCGCCGTTGCGCGGCAAGGCGCTGGCGATCGCGATGGTCGGCACGCCGCTCGCGCTGTCGATCGGCGTCCCGCTGGGCGCGATGCTGGGCACCACGCTCGGCTGGCGGATGGCGTTCGGGTTGATGTCGATCACGACGCTGGCGCTGATCGGCTGGGTGTTATGGCAGGTGCCGGACTTTCCCGGTCAGCCCGCCGAACAGCGGCTGTCGATCGTACGCGTATTCCGCACGCCGGGCGTACGCACCGTGCTCGTCACGCTGTTCGCATGGATCACCGCGCACAATATCCTGTACACCTATATCGCGCCGGTTGCTGCGCTGTCGGGCGTGCAGCGCAGGCTCGATCTGGTGCTGCTCGCGTTCGGCGTGGCCGCGCTGGTCGGGATCTGGGTGACAGGCGTGCTCATCGATCGCGCGCTGCGACCGCTCGTGCTGGTCAGCCTGACGGCATTTGCGTCGGTGTCGCTGGCGTTCGCGCTGTTTGCGAGCGTCCCTGCGGTGACGATCGTCGCGACGATCCTGTGGGGGCTGTCGTTCGGCGGCGCCGCGACGCAGCTTCAGACGGCGCTGGCCGATGCCGCGGGCGAGGGCGTCGATCTTGCGAACGCGATGCTGACGACGGTCTGGAACGGGGCGATCGCGGCGGGGGGCATCATTGGTGGCGTGATGCTCGAGCATGCCGGCGCCGGCTCGCTCGCCTGGGCGGTGCTCATCCCGACGCTGGCCGCGCTCGTGGTGGCGGTCCAGGCGCGCCGCTACGCCTTCAAGCCCGGTCCCAGGGCCTTCGCATAATGCGCGCTTCGCGCGCACTTTACAGGAGACTAATCCGATGAAAGCCTATCAGATCGGCGCCCAGGACGGCATCGACGCCCTCGTCGCGACGACGCGACCCGAACCCGTCGCCGGGCCCGGCCAAGCACTGGTGGCACCGCGTCTCGTCGGCTTGATCAGCCGCGACGTGCAGCTGTTGCGCGGCGTCTACGGCGCTCGCCAGCCGGCGACGCGTATTCCGATGTCGGAAGGCGTCGGCGAGGTCGTCGCGATCGGCGAAGGCGTAACACAGGTCGCGATCGGCGACCGCGTCGTCTGCGGCCATTTCGCGAGCTGGGTCGATGGTCCGTTCCGGTCGGACGTCTTCGCGCACGATATCGGCATCACCCACGATGGCTGGCTCGCCGAGCGCGTCGTGCTCCCGGCTGCGGCATTGATCCGCGTGCCTGACGCACTGGCCGATGCCGATGTCGCGGGGCTCGCCTCCGCCGCGCTCACGGCCTGGAATGCCCTGATCGAGATTTGTCACGTCAAGCCCGGCGACACTGTCCTCTGCCTCGGCACCGGGAGCGTCTCGCTTGCCGCATTGAAGATCGCCAAGGCGCGAGGGGCGCGCGTCGCGATCACCTCGTCGCACGATGCCAAACTCGCGACCGCGCGCACGCTCGGCGCGGATATCGCGATCAATTACCGGACTTCGCCCGACTGGGCGGCCGAGGTGATCGCGCAGACGGACGGGAAGGGAGCCGATATCGTGATCGAAACCGGTGGCGCCGATACGCTGGGCCGGTCGATCGCGGCGGCGGCGACCAGCGCGCGGATCATCGTCATCGGTGTTTCCCCGGGCGAGGGCAATGCGATCCCCGACTATCTGTCGCTCATCCTCAAGAACGTCACCATCCGCGGGATCGCCAATGGCAGCCGCGCGATGTTCGTCGACCTGCTCGACGCGATGGTTGCGAACGGTATGACAACCGTCGTCGACCGTGTTTTCCCGTTCGCCGAGGCACCGGATGCGGTCCGCTACTTCGCCGCTGCCGGACATCTTGGCAAGGTGATGATCGCGGTCTGACCTTACCCATCGTCAGGGGCACGAAGTCAGCGCCGCGCCCCTGACCGGCGCGCGGTCCGCCGGGACGACGACCGCCACGCTCCGCCGTGGATAAAGGCCGCTACCGGCATGGCGCCAAACCCGTGTCGAGATACCCATCGGTTCTGCGAAACGCAGAGATTGCCGGCGCCCGCGACGCGGGGGCAGGCACCGCCGTGGTCCAGGTGGGGGGCCGCAGGGCGGCCGGGCCGGCGCAAGACGGCGCCCGCTCGCCACCCAAATGCCGTCGCGTCAGGCGGCCTTTGCCGCCATCCGTGCGGCGAGCTTCTCTTCTTCGGTCCAGACCTTGCGCTCGCGTGGCGCCTTCACCGGCTTGACCTGCTTGACCGCGCCGCCGCCGAGCACGGGTGCGCGCTTGGTCGAGTGCCGCGCCACCTCGCAATGCCATTCGTGATCGTCCTGCACCGTCAGCGCGCGACCGATCTCCCGTTCGACATCGTGCAGCCAGGCGCGCTGCTCGGCATCGCACAGCGTGATGGCGAAGCCGCTGCGTCCGGCGCGCCCGGTCCGGCCGATCCGGTGGACGTAGCTTTCCGGCAGGCTCGGCAGGTCGTGGTTGAAGACGTGCGTCACCGTGTCGACGTCGATGCCGCGCGCCGCAATATCCGTCGCGACGAGAACCTGCACGGTGCCCGCGCGGAATGCGTCCAGAGCGCGCTCGCGCTGACCCTGCGACTTGTTGCCGTGCAGCGCTTCGGCGGTGATACCGGCCTCGCCGATAAACGCGCAGACGTCGTTGGCGATGTTCTTCTGGAGCGTGAAGACGACCGCCTGGCCCATGTCGGGCGTGCGCAGCAGCGCGAGCAGTGCCGCCTTCTTGTCGGCCGCATCAAGGAACATCACCGATTGCGCGATCCGCTCGACGGTGGTCGATGGCGGGGCGATCTCGACGTTTACCGGGTTGCGAAGCAGGCTCTCGGCCAGCGCGGTGATCGATTTTGGCATCGTCGCCGAGAACAGCAATGTGTGCCGATCCGTCGGCAGCGTCGCGACGAGACGCTCGATGGGCTTGGCGAAGCCCATGTCGAGCATCTGGTCGGCCTCGTCGAGCACCAGCGCCTCTAGCGCGGACAGATCGCACCGCCCCTGATCGATCAGATCCAGCAGGCGCCCCGGTGTGGCGACGATGATGTCGACACCGGCCTCGAGCGCCTTGACCTGGTGGACCTGGCTCACACCGCCGAAGATCGTCATCACGCGCGGCGGCAGATGGCGGCCGAAGCTCTCGAACCCGGCGGCGATCTGCGACACCAGTTCGCGTGTCGGTGCAAGCACCAGGATGCGTGCGCCACCCTTTGGCGCTGGACGGGGACTCGCGGCGAGGCGGTGGAGCAGCGGCAGTGCGAACGCGGCGGTCTTGCCCGTGCCGGTCTGCGCCATGCCGAGCATGTCGCGCCCCTGAAGCAGCATCGGGATCGACTGGGCCTGGATCGGCGTCGGGTGCGCATAGCCTTGCTCGGTGAGCGCCTGCAGCAGAAATGGTGCCAGAGCGAGATCGGCGAAAGTTATGGTCATGGTCACGCGGCGCCTCCAGCGCTGAGCAAGGCTGCGCCGGTTTGGGCTTAGCGGTATGAGAGCGCGGGCTGTTAGTTTTTATGCTGCACTGCGTCAACGCGGAAAGGTGCAACCGAACACGAGCAGAGCCGTTTCTCCCGGCCTGGTTGGCCAGTGGTCGGCAGCGCGTACCTCGCGCGTCGTAGTCAAAGACTTGCACCCACCTGCCTGCGGTCGACACGTACCCTTCCGTCGCCCCGGATCCGCGAGGCCTGATCCTTCGTTTGTCGCGACAGGAACGCGGGCACGGTACAAGGAGGAACTTGCATGAACGACATCGACCTACAGCATCTCCGACGCTGCATCGAATTGGCGACCGAGGCCGTCGAAGCAGGCGACCAGCCCTTCGGCTCGCGCTTGGTCTCGGGCGAGGGCGATCTGCTGTTCGAGGATCGCAACCGGACCGGCGGCGGCGATCCGACCCGTCACCCCGAGTTCGCGATCGCGCGGTGGGCCGCCGAAAATATGTCGCCGGAACAGAGGAGGCACGCGGTCGTCTACACCTCGGGCGAACACTGCGCGATGTGCGCGGCGGCGCATGGTCTGGTGGGGCTCGGGCGGATCGTCTTTGCGACATCCACCGAGCAGTTAGGTGAGTGGATGCGCGAGCTCGGCAAACCACCGCTGGGCATCGCGCCGCTCCGCGTTACCGACGTTGTGCCGGGTGCGACGGTGAGCGGCCCGGTTCCGGCGCTTGCCGACCAAGTCCGTGCACTTCATGCCCAGGCCCGCAAATAAACGCGAGCCGCGCGGATCAGGCCGCCAAGCCGTTCGCGTCGACGTGCGCGGCGATCTCGCCCGCGGTCGTCCACCAGATACGTGGGTCGTTCGCCTCGCGTAGCGCGGTCAGCACTCGGGCGAGCGCGGGGACGCGGTGCGCCTGTCCCATGATATAGGGGTGGAGCGCTATGCCGAGTACCACCGGGCGGCGGTCGCATTCCGACAGGAGCTGGTCTACGCCGTCGCGGATCATCGTCGCGAACGTCTCCGCCTCCTGCTTGCGCTGGACGATCGCGGGCAGGTCGTTGATCTCCTGAGAATAGGGTATCGACAGCAGCCTGCCATGCTCGGTCGCAAATCTGGTGGGCTGATCGTCGTGAGCCCAGTCGAGAACGTAGCGATAGCCATTCTTGGCAAGCAGGTCGGGCGTGTCGTGGCTCTCCGAGATCCAGGGGCCCAGCCAGCCGGTGGGACGGACGCCGAGCGCCGCCAGCCGGTCGGTCACGTCCGCGATCATGTGGTTCTCGCGTGTGCGGGACACGCTGCCCTGCGCAGTGGCGTCGGTGGCGCCGTGCGCCGCGATCTCGTCGCCGCGGTCGCGACACGCCTCGGCCAGGCCGGGACAGCGATCGAGCACGTCGGCATTGAGGAGTGCGGTGGTGCGCAGACCCAGTCGATCGAACAGGTCGAACAACCGCCATGCCCCGACGCGATTGCCATAGTCGCGCCACGCGTAGTTCATCACGTCGGGCTGTGTCTGCGAAGGCGCCAGTTCCGCTCCCAGTCCGCCGCCAAAGTCGAACACTTCGTAATTGACGCCGAAATAGATGGCGAGGCGACGACCGCCGGGCCAATCATAGTCTGGACGGTCGACGATCGAGCGATAGGCATAGCGGTCATGGTGCGAGCGGGTCATTCTGGTGCAACGCGCGACCCGGGCAATGGTGGCAGCGCGGCGTTACGCATCGGCGATCGGCGCGCGATATCATGGACGTTGGCGAGCCGGCACCGACCTGCGACTGGACGAAACCGCGAATCGGCGCCTCGGCACGGCTCGCCGCGACAAGGGCGGGTCCGACCCCTGGAGCAACCGGCGGGACCGATCGTTATCCCGTCATGCGACAAGCCACGACACTGATCACGATCGACACCAGCCGGCAGGGCCTGGTCGATGTTACACACCGCATCGAACCATGGATCCGCGAACAGCGGATGACCGAGGGGCTGCTCACCGTATTCTGCCGCCACACCTCCGCGTCGCTGCTGATCCAGGAGAATGCGGCGCCCGAAGTCCGCACCGATCTCGAAGCGTATTTCGCGCGGATCGCGCCGGAGTCACGCGACTATCTGCATGACGACGAGGGACCGGACGACATGCCCGCGCATTTGCGCACCGCGCTGACGCAGGTCGCCCTCTCGATCCCGCTGATCGACGGCGGCCTCGCACTCGGGACGTGGCAGGGACTTTACCTGTTCGAGCATCGCCGCCGCCCGCATCGTCGTACAGTGGCGCTTCACCTCATAGGCGACTGACGCAGATCATGAAAAATGCGTCAGCGAGGTGGCGCATTGGAGCGATCCCGTTCATCAACCGTTCCACCACTGACGGCTAATAAGCGGCGTTTCGCCGCATTCGCCGCGAACGGAGACGACACCATGTTCAAGACACCGGGTCGCAAGGTCGCATTGGCAGCGCTCGCAACAGGCGCGCTGCTGCTGGCCGGATGCGCGACCGAGACCACCTATCGGCCCGCAACCGGGCAAGGGTTCAGCCGGACCGGCTATAGCGACCGCCAAATCGAGCCAGGCCGTTTCCTCGTCAGCTTTGCCGGGAACAGCGTCACGTCGCGCGACACCGTCGAACGCTATCTGTTCTTCCGTGCGGCCGAACTGACGCTGCAGAACGGCTATGACTATTACCTCATGGCTGACCGCGACACCAACCTCCAGTCGCGCACCTATTCGACGCCGGGGATCGGTGGCGGCTTCGGCTATGGCGGGTTCGGCGGCTATTGGGGCCCGTCGTGGCGCTATTACGGGCGCGGTTTCGGCTGGCGCAACTGGAGCCCGTATGGCGGTTTCGGCGGCGGTTTTGGCGGCTTCGGTGGTGGCCCATGGGGCAACGACTTCGACGTGCGCACGATCGACCGGTACGAGGCGACTGCTGAGATCGTGATGCGCAAGGGCCCGATCCCGCGCGACAACATCCGCGCGTTCGACGCCCGCAAGGTTGTGGACAGCATCGGACCGAGTGTCGTGCTGCCGAAGTAAGACATTTGTCAAAGCAGTAAAATGGCCGGGTCGCCCTCACGGGGGCCCGGCCTTTTCATGTCAGCCGTTTCCTGCGAACGCAGAAATCCAGGGTTGCTGAGGACTGCGTTCGTGACCCTGGGCTCCTGCGTTCGCAGGAGAACGGTAAACTCTTCGAAGACCGAACGGCGTTACCCCGCCGCCTTGGCCAGTCCCTTTGACAATTGTAGCGCACCGTGCAGCCGCGCTTTCGGGTCGCCCCACGCTCGCTGGAGAACCAGCTTGCTGTCGGGCCGCAACCGCGCGACGCCGTTAAGGCGCTCGACATACGCCAGCAGCTTGTCGACATTGGGCGGCGTGTCGTTGTGGAACGACACCAGGACCCCGCGCGGGCCGACGTCGATCTTCGACACGCAGGCGCGCTTCGCGTTCAGCTTGATCTCGATGACCTTGATCAGATTCTCGGTCGCGTCGGGCAGCGGGCCAAAGCGGTCGATCATCTCGGCGGCGAACGCCTCGATCTCCTGGCTCTCGTCGAGTTCGTTCAGGCGGCGATACAGCCCCATCCTGAGGTCGAGATCGGGGACATAGTCCTCGGGAATGAGGATCGGCGCATCGACCGTGATCTGCGGCGAGAAGTCCTTCGGGCGCGCGGACGCGAGGCCGCCCGACTTGGCGTCCATGATCGCCTCCTCGAGCATCGCCTGGTAGAGTTCGAAGCCGACCTCCTTGATATGCCCGGTCTGCTCGTCGCCGAGCATGTTGCCGGCCCCGCGGATGTCGAGATCGTGGCTCGCCAGCTGGAACCCGGCGCCGAGCGAATCGAGATCGGACAGCACCTTCAGCCGCTTCTCGGCGGTCACCGTCATCTGCCGCTCGGGTGGCGTCACCAGATAGGCATAGGCGCGCGTCTTCGAGCGGCCGACGCGCCCGCGCAGCTGATAGAGCTGGGCGAGGCCGAAGCGGTCGGCGCGGTGGACGATCATCGTGTTGGCGGACGCGATGTCGATCCCGCTCTCGATGATCGTGGTCGAGACGAGCACCTCGAACTTCTTGTCGTAGAAGGCGGACATGCGCTCCTCGACCTCGGTCGGCGACATCTGGCCGTGCGCGACGACGAAGCGGATCTCGGGCACCTGTTCGCGCAGGAAATCCTCGATCTCGGGCAGGTCGGCGACGCGCGGGGTCACGACGAAGCTCTGGCCGCCGCGATAATGTTCGCGCAGCAGCGCCTCGCGCAGGACGACCGGGTCGAACGGCATGATGTAGGTCCGTACCGCGAGGCGATCGACCGGCGGGGTCTGGATCACCGACAGCTCGCGGATTCCCGACATCGCCATCTGCAGCGTGCGCGGGATCGGCGTCGCGGTCAGCGTCAGCATGTGGACGTCGGCCCGGAGCGCCTTCAGCCGCTCCTTGTGCGTGACGCCAAACCGCTGCTCCTCGTCGACGACGACGAGGCCGAGCCGCTTGAAGTCGATATTCTTCGCGAGCAGCGCGTGCGTGCCGATGACGACGTCGATCGTGCCGTTCGCCAGCCCCTCCTTGGTCGCCTTCGCCTCGCTCGCGGTGACGAGCCGCGAGAGGCGGCCCATGTTCATCGGGAAGCCTTCGAACCGGCTGACGAAGTTGTTGTAGTGCTGGCGCGCGAGCAGCGTCGTCGGGCAGACGATCGCGACCTGCTTGCCGCCCATCGCCGCGACGAACGCGGCGCGCAGCGCAACCTCGGTCTTGCCGAAGCCGACATCGCCGACGACCAGCCGGTCCATCGGCTTGCCTGCGGACAGATCGGCGAGAACCTCCTCGATCGCGCGGTCCTGGTCCTCGGTCTCCTCGTAGGGGAAGCGATCGACGAAGCTGGGATAGCCGCTGGCGTCGGGTTCGAGCACGTCGCCGGGGTGGAGCGCGCGCTCGGCGGCGGTCGCGATGAGCTCGCCCGCGATCTCGCGGATCCGCTCCTTCATCTTCGACTTGCGACGCTGCCAGCCTTCGCCGCCGAGCTTGTCGAGCGATGCGCCTTCCTCCGACGAGCCGTAGCGTGAGAGCACGTCGATATTCTCGACCGGCACGTAGAGCTTGTCGCCGCCGGCATAGCTGAGCGCGACACAGTCGTGCGGGCTTTGGCCGACGGGGATCGAGGTCAGCCCCTCATAGCGACCGATGCCGTGCTCGGTGTGGACGACCAGATCGCCGGGCGTCAGCGTGGCGAGTTCGGCGAGGAACGCGTCGGCGGATTTCTTGCGCTTCTTGCGGTGGACGAGGCGGTCGCCGAGCATGTCCTGCTCAGTGAGGACGGCGACGCCCGGCGCGGTGAACCCGTGATCGAGCGGGAGGACGATGAGCGCGACGCCGAAGCTCTTGGCGGTATCGGCGACGCCGAGCGCCTCCTGCCACGTCTCGGCGTGTTTGCCGCCCTTCAGCCCGTGGTCGGCGAGCAGGCTCCCGAGACGTTCGCGCGCGCCGATCGAGTAGCTGGCGAGGATCGGCTTGCGGCCCTGCTTGCGCAGTTTTTCGACGTGATCGGCGACGGCCTCGTAGATGTTCGTCTGGGCGGCGCGTTCGGGGCCGAAATCGCGCGGGCCGTCGACCGCGAAGTCGAGCACGGTCGCGCTTTCCGGCTCGTGGAAGGGCGAGGTGATGTGCGCGGCGAACGCCTCGGTCGCGCCCGACCAGTCCTGCGCGTCGAGATAGAGCGCCTTGGCGGGCATCGGGCGGTAGCTGCCGGGTTGCGCGGCCTCGGCGCGCTTGCGGTTCTCGTAATAGTCGGCGATCGATTCGAGCCGGCTTTCCGCCGCCGCGGCGACACCGCTGTCGCGGACCAGCACGTCGTCGGCGCCGAGATGGTCGAAGAGCGTCGCCATCTTCTCTTCGAACAGCGGCAGCCAATGCTCCATGCCCGCGATCCGCCGGCCTTCGGAGATCGCCTGGTACATCGGATCGCCCGTCGCGGTTGCGCCGAACGCGTCGCGGTAGCGCGTGCGGAAGCGCTTGATCGAGTCCTCGTCGAGCAAGGCCTCGGAGGCGGGGAGCAGGACGAAGCCGTCGATCCGGCCAGTCGTGCGCTGGTCGGCGGCGTCGAAGGTGCGGACGCTTTCGATCTCGTCGCCGAAGAAGTCGAGGCGCAGCGCGTGGTCCTCGCCCGACGGGTAGAGATCGACGATCCCGCCGCGCACCGCATATTCGCCCTGGTCGTGGACGGTATCGGTGCGGACATAGCCGTTCGCCTGGAGCAACGTGGCGAGCTTGTCGCGACCGATCCGCTCGCCGGGCGCGAGCCGCGCGACGAGCTGGCGGATGCGGAACGGGGTGAGGACGCGCTGAGTCGCGGCGTTGGCGGTGGTCAGCAGCAGCTGCGGGCCCTTGGGCTTGCCCTGCAGGCGCTGCAGAGCGGCGACACGCTCGGCCATGACGCGCAGCGTGGGCGATGCGCGGTCGTAGGGGAGGCAGTCCCAGGCGGGGAAGCTCAGCACCTCGAGATCGGGCGCGAAGAACGCCGCGGTCGAAGCGATCGCGCGCATCGCCGCATCGTCGGGCGCGATGAACACCGCGCGCGTCTTCGCGGCGCGCGCGAGATCGGCGAGCAGCGACGGCTGGAACCCCGACGGCACGCCCGACAGCGTCAGCGGGGTCGTCGCGGAGAGAATACTGTTCAGATCTGGCATATTACCTCCCCGGCGAAGGCCGGGGTCCAATTGGAGAGGTGGTCGTAACGGCGGACTGCGGTCAATTACGATCGCCCACCATTTGGGCCCCGGCCTTCGCCGGGGAGGTGCTACGCGGCGTTACTTCACGACCGTGACGTAATTGATGTCGCGCATCGCCTGCATCATCGGGCCGTTCCATTCGGGTGGGCACGGAATCGAGCCGATCGCCCAGCCCATGATGTCGACGTCCTGCTCCTCCAGCAGCGCCTCGAACCAGTCGAGCTGCTCGGGCGTCCAGGTCCGGCCATAGGTTTCGAAGAAGCCGCCGATCATCATGTCGGCTTCGCGCGTGCCGCGGTGCGAGCTGCGGAAGCCGAGGCGCTTGAGGCGGGTTTCGTGGTCCATGATATCTCCAACGCCGATTGACCGGCGACCGCTGGCGGCGGGCGTCGGCTGGGCTATAGGGAGCAGATAGTCATGCGACCCGAAATCCTCAATCCGCTGTTCGCCGAAACCCTCGTCCTGAAAGGGGTGGGGCCTGCGCTCGCCAAGCCGCTCGACCGGCTGGGGCTCGCGCGCGTCGTCGACGTCGCCTTCCATCTGCCCACCGGCTATGTCGATCGGCTACCCCGCACCGAGCTGATGGCGAGCGACGCCGGGCGGATCATCGTGATCACGCTGACCGCGCGCGAGCACCGCGTGAGCGCGGGCCGAGGCCCGACACGCGTGCAGGCGACCGACGAGCATGGCAACTATGTCAGCCTCGTCTTCTTCGGCGGCAGCTCGGGCTGGGCGAAGAAGCTGCTGCCGATCGGCGAGGCCAAGCGCGTGTCGGGGCGGCTCGATGAGTACGGCCAGGAACTTCAGATCGTCCATCCCGACATCGTCGAGCAGGACGAGGAGTTGCGCGAGCGCGAGCCGATCTATCCGCTGTCGGAGGGGCTCACCTCGCGGCGGCTGGCGGCGCTGACGACGCAGGCGGTCGCGCGCGCGCCCGACCTCGCCGAATGGATCGAGCCGGGACTGAAGGCGAAACGCGAATGGCCCGGCTGGCACGAATCGCTCGCGCGGATCCATGCCGACCCGTCGGACGCGAAGGCACGCGAGCGACTGGCCTATGACGAGGTGTTCGCCAACCAGCTCGCGATGACGCTCGTCCGCGCCGACACGCGCAAGCGGCGGGGGCGGGCGCTGCACGGCGACGGACGGCTGCGGAACATGCTTAAGCTGCCCTACACGCTGACCGGCGCGCAATCGCGGACGGTCGGCGAGATCGAGGGCGACCTAGCGCAGACCGCGCCGATGCTGCGGCTGCTGCAGGGCGATGTCGGCTCGGGCAAGACGCTGGTCGCGGCGATGGCGATGCTGATCGCGGTCGAGGCGGGCGCGCAGGCAGCGATGCTCGCGCCGACCGAAATCCTTGCGCGTCAGCATTACGAGACGCTCAGGAAGACGCTCGCCGGGTTGCCGATCGAGGTCGGCGTGCTCACCGGGCGCGACAAGGGCCGCGTGCGCGAGGCGACGTTGATGGCGCTGGCGAGCGGCGAGATCGACATCCTCGTCGGCACGCACGCGATCTTTCAGGATGCGGTCGCCTACAAGGACCTCGCGCTGGTGGTGGTCGACGAGCAGCATCGCTTCGGCGTCGCGCAGCGAATGACGCTCCAGGCCAAGGGGATCGCGCCGCCGCATCTGCTCGCGATGACCGCGACGCCGATCCCGCGCACGCTGACGCTCGCGCAATACGGCGAGATGGACGTCAGTCGCCTCGACGAGATGCCGCCGGGCCGCCAGCCGATCGAGACGCGCGTGATCTCGGAGGACCGACTCGACGACGTGGTGAACGCGCTCGGTCGGCATCTGGCGGACGGGGGGCAGGCCTATTGGGTGTGCCCGCTGGTCGAGGAAAGCGAGAAGAGCGATCTCGCCGCCGCAGAGATGCGCGCCGAGGTCCTTCGTGTGCGGTTCGGCGACAAGGTGGCGCTGGTCCATGGCCGGATGAAACCTGCCGAGAAGGACGCGGTGATGGCGGAGTTCTCCGCCGCGCGCACAGCCGTTCTGGTCGCGACGACGGTGATCGAGGTCGGCGTCGACGTGCCCAACGCGACGCTGATCGTGATCGAGCATGCCGACCGCTTCGGCCTCGCTCAGCTTCACCAGTTGCGTGGTCGCGTTGGGCGCGGCACCGGGCGGTCTATCTGCCTGCTGATGCGCGGGAGCTCGCTCAGCGAGACGTCGCGCGCGCGCCTGGCATTGATGCGCGAAACGAATGACGGGTTCCGGATCGCCGAGGAGGATCTGCGGTTGCGCGGCGCGGGCGAACTGCTCGGCACGAAGCAATCGGGCGAGATGGCGTTCCGGCTCGCCACGCCCGACATGATGGCCGACCTGCTGCAATGCGCGCACGACGATGCGCGGCTGATGATCGATCGCGACGGCGGGCTGGAGGGGCCACGCGGTCAGGCGGCGCGCACCGCGCTCTACCTGTTCGATCGCGATGCCGGTGTCGCGTTGCTCCGGTCCGGCTGAAGCGTCAGATGTGCCGGATCATCACCGACAGCATCCCGTAATAGTCGGCGAGCGGGATCGTCCGTTCGAGCTCGCAGCCGATCCGGCCGCCGAGCGACCAGCGCACGACCGCCTCGACATCGCCGAGGATGGGCAGTTGGACAGATAGCCTGTCGCCCGCCGCCGGATCACTCTCGCAGCGTGCCATCAACCCGTTCGCCGAGATGTTGACGATCACCAGCTTGGTGCTTCGCCCCGTCGCGTCGGTCGCGCGCGTCCGGTGCATCACCTCGTCGCGGGGCGTGCCGCGTGCATCCCGGACGGCCATGGCGAAGCTCGGCATCGATCGTTCCCCGGTCGTGAACATCGGCCAGATGTAGGCCAGGCGGCGTGAATCGGATACGAACAGAAATACTTAACGCCGAATTCTTCGTAACGAGAATGCGTCTATTACGAGGGCGTTAGCATCGCATGTCGTTTTTTCCCGAGGCTCAGCCGGACGGGATTGGACACCGCGATCACGAGCGCGGCATCGCGCACGGCCTCGCCGTCGACCCGGACCGCGCCCTCGCCGATCTTCCGACGCGCCTCGCCATTCGACGCGACGAAACCAAGCGCGACCAGCGCCTCGACGACCCCGACCGTGCCGCCCGTCACGGCTAAACTCGGAAGCGCATCGCCGGAAGCGCCCTCCTCGAACGTCTTGCGGGCGGTCTCGGCCGCCTGTTCGGCGGCGGCTCGCCCGCGGCACATCGCGGTCGCTTCGTTGGCGAGCACGATCTTGGCGGCGTTGATCTCCGCACCCGGCAGTGCCTCGAGACGCGCGATCTCGTCGAGCGGCAGGTCGGTGAACAGCCGGAGGAAACGGCCGACGTCGCGGTCGTCGGTGTTGCGCCAGAATTGCCAATAGTCGAAGGTTGGCAGCTGATCCTCGTGCAGCCAGACCGCACCCGACATGGTCTTGCCCATCTTGCCGCCGTCCGCGGTCGTAATCAGCGGCGTGGTGACGCCGTACACCTCGGTCGAATCCATCCGCCGCGCTAGCTCGATGCCGTTGACGATGTTGCCCCATTGATCCGATCCGCCCATCTGCAAGCGGCAGCCCGCGCGGCGCGACAGCTCGAGGAAATCATACGCCTGGAGGATCATGTAGTTGAATTCGAGGAAGCTCAGCGACTGTTCGCGGTCGAGGCGTAGCTTGACCGAGTCGAACGCGAGCATCCGGTTGACCGAGAAATGCTGGCCGACGTCGCGCAGGAACGGGATATATTCGAGCGCGTCGAGCCACTCGGCGTTGTCGAGCATGACCGCGTCGGTCGGGCCGCCCGCTTCACCTTCAGGCGCGAAGGTCAGGAACCTCTCGAAGATGCGGCGGATCGAGGTGACATTGGCCTTGATGCCGTCCTCGCCGAGCAGCTTGCGCGCTTCGTCCTTGAAGCTCGGATCGCCGATCTTGCCGGTGCCGCCGCCCATCAGGACGATCGGCTTGTGCCCGGTCTGCTGCAACCGGCGCAGCAGCATGATCTGGACGAGGCTGCCGACGTGGAGCGACGGTGCGGTCGGATCGAAGCCGATATAGCCGGGCACGACCTGCTTGCCCGCAAGCGCGTCGAGCGCGGCGGCGTCGGTCATCTGGTGGACATAGCCGCGCGAGGTCAGCGTGGTGAGCAGGTCGGACTGGTAGGTCATGAATGCGCGCTTAGGACAAAAGGTCGATTAGGAAAACGTCGTCCGCGAAACTTGTTTCCCCGCGAAGGCGGGGACCCAGTCTGGGCTCCCGCCTTCGCGGGAGAACAATCTTAGCTCCGCGGCAGTTGCGACGAGGGATCCACCGGCGTCCGCCCCTTGCGCAGTTCGAAGTGCAGCTCCGGCCGGTCCGCAAACCCGGTGTCGCCCGACAGCGCGATCGTCTGGCCGCGCTTGACGCTCTGGCCGCGTTGCACCAGCAGCTTCGACGCGTGTCCGTACACGCTCGTCCAGCCGCCGCCATGCTTGATGATCACCAGCCCGCCGAGCGCGGCGATGCCGTCGCCGACATAGGCGACCACGCCGTCTGCCGCGGCATGGATCGGCGTCGAGATCGGTACCGCGATCTTGATCCCATCGTTGCGCTCGCCGCTTGCGCCGTGCCCGAAGCGCTTCACGACCTTGCCGTCGACCGGCCACAGGAATCCGCCGCTGGCGAGACGCGCGGGCGCGGTGACGACGGCGTTGGAGGGCAGCACCCGGCGCGGCGTCGCGATGGGTCTTGCCGGCGCCTGGTTGCTGGCGAGGGCGGGTTCGCCGCCCGTCAAGATGTCGTCGATGTCGAGCGTGAACGCCCGCGCGCGCTCGGAGGCGCTTGCCGCGCCGCCGCTCACCCCGCCCGGGATTTGGATGCGCTGGTCGGCGCGGAGCACATATGGTTCGACGAGCGCATTGGCGGCGACGATCCGCGACCATTCGACACCATAAGCGCGGGCGATCGCGATGCCGGTCTCGCCGCGCCGCACCTGGTGATAGCGACCGCCGGGGATCTGCAAACGCTGGCCGGCACGGATCGAATAGGGCGATTGGAGGTCGTTAGCGCGTGCGATCGCCTCAAGGCTCGCACCGCTGCGATCGACCACGTGGCCCAGCGTATCGCCGGGCCGGACGACGTAAATGGCGTCGGGAATAGTCTTCGCATCCGCACTGACCGGCCGCGCCTCCCAGGCGGGGCGCGGAGCGGGCAGGGTGGTGACCTCACCGGTATCGCGTCCGGGAATGTCCTGCGGCGGCCTGTCATCGCGAGGCCTGTCGTCGCGGGCCCTGTCGTCGCGGGCCCTGTCGTCGCGGGCCCTGTCATCGCGCGGGACATCGTCCCGCGCGTGGGGCGGATCGTCGCGGCGAGGCGCGGATTCGCGGTACGGGCGCTGCGGCGGGGTGCCGTAGCCCGCAGGGCGATCGACCTTCGGAATGCATGCGGTCAGCGCGAGCGTCGCAAGCGACGCCAGAACACCCGCACGCCGCATCACTGATAGGCCTGTGCGAGCATGTCCAGCGACTCGACATGCGTCAGGTCGAGATGCAGTGGCGTGACCGAAACGTACCCGTCCGCGGTCGCTTCGAGATCGGTCGCGTGCGCGGGTGTCTCGACGGTCCGGCCAAGCGCGAACCAGTGATACTCGTAGCCGCGCGGATCGGTGTTGGTGACGATCTGCAGCCGGCCATAATCGCGCAGGCCCTGCCCGACGACGCGCACGCCCTTCACCGCGTCCGCTCGGCTGGCAGGAAAGTTGACGTTGACCAGCGTCCGCGGTGCGAGCGGCGCATCGATCAACGGTCGCAGGACGCGCTCGCCCCACGCCGCGGCGGCTTCGAACGGTACGCTGTCGCCCATCCCCTCGCGACTGTAGATCTGGCTCAGCGCGATCGACCGGATACCGCCCAGCGCGCCCTCCATCGCTGCCGAGACGGTCCCCGAATAGGTCACGTCCTCGGCCAGGTTCGCGCCGCGGTTGACGCCCGACAGGATCAGGTCAGGCGGCCCATCCTTCATGATCTTGGCGAGCGCCATCATCACCGCATCGGTCGGCGTTCCCGCGACCGCATAGCGCTGCTCGCCGTGCCTGCGCACACGGATCGGCCGCGACAGCGTCAGCGAATGGCCCGCGCCCGACTGTTCCTCAGCGGGCGCGACGATCCAGATATCGTCGGACAAGGTCCGCGCGATTGTCTCCAGCACCTTCAGCCCGGGCGCATGATAGCCGTCGTCGTTGGTCAGCAGGATCCGCATCAGCGCTTGGGCTCCAGAACGGTCAGCCCGCCGAGATACGGCTGGAGCACGGCGGGTACGGCGACCGCGCCGTCCGCCTGCTGGTAATTCTCCAGTACCGCGACGAGCGTGCGACCGACTGCGAGCGCCGAGCCGTTGAGCGTGTGGACGAACCGCGTCCCCTTCTCGCCCTCGGGCCGATAGCGCGCGTTCATCCGCCGCGCCTGGAAATCGGTGCAGGTCGATACGCTGCTGATCTCGCGATAGCGCGCCTGGCCTGGCAGCCAGACTTCCAGATCGTACGTGCGCGCCGCGGTGAACCCCATATCGCCGGTGCATAGGAGCATCCGCCTGAACGGCAGCTGCAAGGCGTCGAGAACGCCTTCCGCGCACGCCGTCATCCGCTCATGCTCGGCCTCCGACATGTCTGGGGTGACGATCGAGACCATCTCGACCTTGTCGAACTGATGCTGGCGAATATAGCCGCGCGTGTCGCGACCCGCGGCGCCCGCCTCGGAGCGGAAGCACGGCGTCAGCGCGGTAAAGCGTAGCGGCAGTTCGCCCTCGCTCAGGATCTGCTCGCGGACGATGTTGGTGAGGCTCACCTCGGCGGTCGGGATCAGCCAGCGGCCGTCGGTCGTGCGGAACAGATCCTCCGAGAATTTCGGCAACTGGCCGGTACCGAATACGGCTTCGTCGCGGACCAGCAGCGGCGGCGATACTTGCTCGAAGCCCGCCTGGGCGACATGATCGAGCATGAACTGTCCGAGCGCACGTTGCAGCCTGGCGGCTGGTCCGCGGACCAGCGTGAAGCGCGCGCCGGACATCGCCGCGCCGGTCTCGAAATCGAGGCCGATCGCCGGACCGATCGCGTCGTGTTCACGGGCGGTGAAGGCGAATGTCGTGGGCGTACCGCGCGTGTGGACGAGTGCGTTGTCATCCTCGCCGCCGCCCTCCGGCACGTCGGCGGCGGGCAGGTTGGGGATCGCGGCGAGCAGCTCGCCGAGCTCGTCGCCCAGCCGGGCCTCTTCGGCTTCCAGCGCGGGCAGCGCCGCCTTCAGGCTCGCGACCTCGGCCATTAGCGCCTGCGCCTTGGCCTCGTCCTTCTGCGCCTTGGCCTGACCGATTGCCTTCGACAACTCGTTGCGGCGGGTCTGCGCGGTCTGCGACTCCGCGATCGTCGCGCGGCGCTGTTCGTCGAGGGCGACCAGGGCTGCGGACTGCGGCGCGAAACCGCGCTTGGCGAGGGCGGCGTCGAAGGCGGCGGGATCGTCGCGGATCAGGCGTATGTCGTGCATGACCGGGCTATGCCGAGACGGGTGCGGGGGCGCAAGGCGGGCCCGCCTAATCCGTTGGCGGGGAGGATCGGAAGGGTGCGCAACCTCTCGGGTTCGCGGCGCGTTTCCCAACAACACGCACAGCGAAAAGGAGACACCGCATGCATCTTCCCCACAACACCGTCATACTCGTTGCGGACGGTCGGAAAATGCTGTTCCTGCGCAACGAGGGCGATAATGAATTCCCGAACCTCGTCGTCGAACAAGCGCGCGAACAGAACAACCCCGCGACGCGCGACCAGGCGACCGATTCCGCCGGACGCGCCTCCTCGCCGCAGGGCGCGGCGCGGAGTTCGGTTGAGCCGACCGATTTTCACCAAATCGAAGAGGATCGTTTCGCCGCCGATGCGGCCGACTTCCTCAAGACATGCGCATTGAAGAATGATTTCGACTCGCTGATCATCGTCGCGCCGCCCAAGACGCTCGGCGAGATGCGCAAGCATTATCACAAGGAGGTCAGCAACCGGCTGGCCGGCGAACTCGACAAGGACCTGACTGGCCATCCGATCGCCGACATCGAAAAGGCGCTCAAGGCCGCCTGATCATCGCGGTTGCGTGGTCGTCGCGCATACGAAAAAGGCCCCGACGGATATGTCCGGCGGGGCCTTTTTGGCATATTGCGATCACGTCAGGCGGTGATCGCAGCCGGCTTGGCGAAGCGTTTGCGGGCGACGAGCGCTGCGGCCGCCGCGCCGAACAGCAGGACCATCGGCGGTGCGGGAACCGGGGCGGGGGGGCCGCCGCTCGACCCGGTGCTGCCGCTCGAACTGGCGCTGCTGGCGCTGCTGGCACTTGACGCGCTGCTGGCGCTGCTCGCGCTCGAGCCGCTTGAGCTTGCCGACGACGCGCTGCTGCCCGACGAGGCCGAACTGCCCGACGATCCGTTGGAGCTCCACCCGCCGGTCGAATTCCAGCCGCCGTTCGATCCCCAGCCCTTGCTGCTCGAGCCATAGCTCGACCCGTCGTGACCGGGCTTGCCTCCCGACGAACTGCCGCTGCTGGCGGACGAGGCCGAGGATGCGGAGGATGCCGACGACGCGCTGCTCGACGACGTCGATACGTTGCCGCTCGACGACGATGTACTGGAGATTTGGGCACCGCCAGTGCTGCTCGACGATCCGCCGGTCGAGGTCGACCCGCCGCTCGACGTCGACGAGATCACGATGCTGCCGCTCGATCCGCCGCTGCCGCCGAAGCCGCCACCAAAGCCACCGCCGAATCCGCCACCGAAAAATCCGCCGCCGCCGCCGATTACCGGGGCGCTGCCGGCACCACCGCCGCCGATATAGCCTTGTCCGACGGGGGCCGGGATCGGCACGGGGGTCGCACTGGCGACCGTCACCACGGTCGGCGCGCATGCCGTTCGCGTGGTCGTCGTCACGCGACGGACGCGGGGCCGGTGGACCGCGGCGATCTGGGGTCGCGCGACTCGCTTGACGAGCACCCGCTTGGCGTTTTCGGTGCGAGTGGGCCGCTCGGCGACATGCACGGCGCCACCGCCGATCAGGGCACCACCACACGCGCAAGCGCACAACTTGGCCAAAGCCATCCTAACCGACATATCGTCACTCTTTCGTTGCCGGCACGTCGTGTTGCCGGATCCCCGTGTGCAGCGTTACGAAACTGCTATCCGACTAACTGCAAAACAAACCATTAAGTGCAATAGCGTTAACCATGTTTGGAATGGTTAATCATCAATTAACGTACGTCTTCTGCCGGCGAACACGCTTAACGTACCGGCTTGGGACATAAACGCCACGTCGAAGGCGACCTCGCAAGAGCGCTGAGTAGGTAGAGATGGCCCGGTATCCATGAAACCGAGGATCGCGCACGCGAAATAAAATGTCGGATTCGGCTTCGTTTGTGCAAGTCGGGTCGCTTGTGGTCGTGTCCGTGCGCGCCTATAGGCGCATTCACCATTTGGGGGTGGCCCTCGGAGATCAGCGTGGTTGATCCGACGGGGCCAGAGGGAGAGTGGTATGGCGACCGTTATGAATCGTACGAGCGAGAATTCCAGTCCAGACGCTGCTAATGACTGTGGTGACGACACCTATCGGCCCGACGCCGACGAACCTTTCATGAGCCTGAAGCAGCAGGCGTATTTCCGCCGCAAGCTCCAGGCATGGAAAGAGGCGATCCTGCGGGAATCACAGGAAACCCTGTCGCAGTTGCAAGTGGATTCGCTGCGCGAGGCCGATCTGACCGATCGTGCGTCGAGCGAGACCGACTGGTCGATCGAACTTCGTACCCGCGATCGGCAGCGCAAGCTCGTCTCCAAGATCGAGGCGGCGATCCGCCGAATCGACGAGGGCGAATATGGCTATTGCGAAGTGACCGGCGAACCGATCAGCCTGGCACGGCTCGAGGCACGACCGATCGCGACGATGACCGTCGAGGCGCAGGAGCGGCACGAACGCAACGAGAAGGTCTCGCGCGAGGACTAATGTCTCGCGCAGGGACCGATTGAGGGATACCCGATCGTCCGCGCCTCGATTAAGGCTGATTCCGGCCCGCGCCCGTCGTTAAGTGTTTCGGCAGGCGTTTTGGGCTATGCTTCAGACATGGCCCTGCTCATGGGCCTCGACGGTGCGGGATGATGATGGACGGTTTCGATCGCAGGACCCCTGGGGATGCCGATGGCAGCGCGCCGTCGGAACACGTGACATCGAACGGGCCTGGCACAGGTCAGCGTGCAAAGGCGCGCGACAGCCTGTTGTTGGTGGCGCAGTGTCGGCTCGGCGAGCAGCGTACGGTGCATGAGGTGCGTGTTCGCAACCTGTCCGAGGGCGGGCTGATGATCGAACTCGACACGCCCGCCGATGTCGGAACCCGTGTGTGGCTCGACTTGCGCGGCATAGGCGAGATTGTCGGCAAGGTCGCCTGGTGTGCCGCAGGCCGGATGGGCATCGCGCTGGATACGCCGATTGACCCCAAGAAAGCCCGCAAGCCGGTCGGCGGCGGCGCCAAAACCGGCTTGCTGGGTTTGTAGTCGGTGACGGTCATTCCTCGGCGCTCGGCCGGTCCAGCGACCGCACGATCTGTCGTCAGAGGCTGACGATCTCTTCTTTCAGGCGCAGTTTCTGCTTCTTCAGGCTGGCAAGGATGGCGGCATCGGGCAAGGGGCGGTGGGTCTCGGCTGCGATCCGCTGGTCGAGCACGGCGTGCTTGGTTTCCAGAGCTGTCTGATGCGTCGTCTGCACGGTGAAGTACCTCCTGCATTCGGTTGGGGACTCAGTAAACCACCGTGTCTTCGAAATGTCTTCAACGGAAATCGACCAATTCGATTGAGTGAGCGATTTGGCGCGACGACCCGTTGTCGAGGTGAATGGTGACGCCTGCCCGGGGCCGTACTACGCCCACCGCCGGCCATCCGACTCGCAACACAGTACCTGCGTCGTCGATCCTGTCGCTCCGCGCCGCTTTAACGCTCGCCAGCGCGCGCGCATTTGCTAAGGACCTTAGCGACGGAGGATCGGCATGTATCTCAGGGACAGCGTGGACGAGGCCCAGCTGCGAATTCGGCTCGATGCTATGCGCATCGAGCACCGGGACCTCGATGATGCGATCGCCGCGCTCACGATGCTGACCGTGCCGGACCAACTGCAGATTGCGCGTCTCAAGAAGCGTAAATTGCGGCTCCGCGACGAGATCGCCGCGTGCGAGGACATTCTGGTTCCGGATATCATCGCCTGATCGCGCGATCGGGCCCGATTGCGTCGTTTTGGGACGTTTCGAACAGATTGCCGCAGGCGTCACCGTTCATCATGCTGGGCGGTGCGGGGTGGCTATGGCATCCCAAGCCTATGAACGGACTGAATGAATCGCGGTTGCAGCAACGCTTGGTCGACGCGCTGTATAGCGAGGCGATGCTACTGGCCGACGAGGCGCGAACCTATTTCGACGAGGCGGGGCGCGCGGAGCGCGAGGCGCTTGATCCGCTGATCCGCGTGAGCTTCAGTTGCGAGTCGCTCAAGGTGACGACGCGACTGATGCACGTCATCGCCTGGCTTCTGACGCAACGTGCGGTGCAGGCCGGCGAGTTGCAGCCCCGCGATGCGCTTGATCCAGCGCGCCGGCTCGGTGATGCCCCGATCACTGAGCAGGCGCTGCTCGACAGCCTGCCGCTCCGCGCGCGGACGCTGATCGAGGCCAGCGCCGACCTCCATCGCCGCGTCGACCGCCTTGATCGCGGACTCGACGCGGTACACGGCGCCAGCCCGGCGCGATCGATGCAGCGGCTGCTTGCCCAGGCGTTCTGAAATGCCCTTTGCGCCCGGCACGTGGAGGAGCGTCCGGACTTGTCAGGCGTAAGGACGATGCGCTCGACCGACGCCGCATCGCCGCCGATTTAGAGCGCCAGCCGCGCCCGTGCCGCACGGTATTCGCGCTCCAGGCGGTCGACGCGGTCGGCGACGCTCTCGACCTTGCTGACCGCGCCGATGCCCTGGCCCGAACCCCAGATGTCGCGCCAGGCCTTGGGCTTCGACCCATTGCCACCGCCGAAGTCCATCGTCTTCAGATCGCCCTCGGGCAGATTGTCGGGGTCCATCCCCGCAGCCTCGATCGACGCGCGCAAATAGTTGCCGTGGACGCCGGTGAACAGGTTCGAATAGACGATGTCGGAGGCCTTGCCCGCGACGATGCCGTCCTTGTAGGCCTGATCCGCATTGGCCTCGGTCGTCGCGATGAACGGCGAGCCGATATAGCCGAAATCGGCGCCCACCGCCTGCGCTGCCAGCACCGCGTCACCCGTGGCGATCGAGCCCGACAGCGCGAGCGGGCCATCGAACCACTGGCGGATTTCCTGGATGATCGCGAACGGCGACAGGCGGCCGGCATGACCGCCAGCGCCGGCCGCGACCGCGATCAGTCCGTCGGCGCCCTTTTCGATCGCCTTGCGCGCAAAACGGTCGTCGATCACGTCGTGCAAAGTGATGCCGCCCCAGCCGTGCACCGCGGTGTTCAGGTCTTCGCGCGCGCCGAGCGAGGTGATGACGATCGGCACCTGCCACTTGGCGCAGGTCGCGAGGTCGCTTTCGAGACGGTCATTCGACTTGTGAACGATCTGGTTGACCGCGAAGGGCGCGGCGGGCCGGTCGGGATTGGCGCGGTTGTGCGCGCTCAGCTCCTCGGTGATCCGGTGCAACCATTCGTCGAGCAGCGCCTGCGGCCGCGCGTTGAGGGCCGGGAAAGAGCCTACGATACCCGCCTTGCACTGCGCGATCACCAGTTCCGGGCCGGAAATGATGAACAGCGGCGAGCCGATGACGGGGAGTCGCAGGTTTTTTAGAATGGCGGGTACGGTCATGCCGGTTTTCTAGCGCAACGCAATCGCGCGCGCCAGAGCCGGTTTTGCCCTCCATCCGGCCGATGTTCCGGCCGGATGGAGGGCAGGGTATCAGACCATCTTGCCGATCACCTTGTCGAGCGTCAGTGGGTATTCGCGGACGCGGACGCCGCACGCATTGTAGACCGCGTTGGCGATCGCCGCGCCGACGCCGCAAAGGCCGAGTTCGCCGATGCCCTTGGCCTTCATCGGCGAGGACTTCTCGTCCAGCTCGTCCATGAAGAACACGTCCTGCATCGGAATGTCGGCGTGTGCGGGGACGTGGTATTCGGCGAGGTCGTGATTGACGAAATAGCCGAACCGCGTGTCGACGATCGCGTCCTCCATCAACGCCGCGCCGACGCCCATCGTCATCGCACCGATGACCTGGCTGCGCGCCGATTTCGGGTTGAGGATACGCCCGGCGGCAAACGCACCGCTCATCCGGCGGACACGGATCTCACCGGTGGCCGAATCGACTCCGACCTCGACGAAATGCGCGCCGAACGTGGCCTGTGCATAGGTCTTGGTCAGATCGCCGAACTCGATCGAATCCTCGGCTGAGAGGCCGGCATCGCCCGCAGCGTCCGACAGCGAGACACTGCGGTTGCCCGACTTCACCTTGCCATCCTCGAACACGACATCGTCCGAATTGAAGCCGAGCTTGCGCGCGACCGATTCGCGCAGCGCCATGCAGGCTGCATAGACCCCCGCGGTCGAGCTGTTGCCGCCCCACTGGCCGCCCGACCCCGACGAGGCCGGGAAGCTGCTGTCGCCGAGCAGCACGATGACCTTGTCCATCGGCACGCCCATCATCTCGGCGACAGTCTGGCCGATGATCGTGTAGCTGCCCGTGCCGATGTCGGTCATGTCGGTGGCGACCGTCACCATGCCCTTCTTGTCGATGCCGACGCGTGCGCCGGACTTCATCGTCACGTTGTCGCGGAACGCCGACGCCATGCCCATGCCAACCAGCCAACGTCCGTCTCGGACCTGGCCGGGTACGGGATTGCGCTTGTTCCAGCCGAAGCGTTCGGCGCCGGTCTTGAGGCAACCGACCAGATCGCGCTGCGAGAACTGGCGCGACGGCTTTTCGGGATCGACCTGCGTGTCGTTGACGATCCGCAGCTGGACCGGGTCCATCTTCAGCTTCTCGGCCAGCTCGTCCATCGCCGCCTCCAGCGCGAGCAGGCCGACCGCCTCGCCCGGCGCGCGCATAGCATTGCCCTCGGGAAGGTCGAGCACGGCGAGACGAGTCGCGGTCATGCGGTTGGCGCCGGCGTACAGCAGACGAGTCGCGTTTGGCGCGGTCTCCGGTCCGCCGCCGGGCAGATCGCCCGACCAGCTCTCATGCGCGATCGCGGTGATCTTGCCGTCCTTCTGCGCACCGATGCGCAGGCGCTGGATCGTCGCGGGGCGATGCGTGGTGTTGTTCATCACCTGCGGACGCGCCAGCGCAAGCTTGACCGGCCGTCCACCGATCGCGCGCGAGCCGAGCGCCGCCATTACAGCATCGCTGCGGATCCACAGCTTCGACCCGAAGCCACCGCCGACATAAGGCGACATCACATGAATGTTGTCCTTCGGGATCAGCAGCGTCTCGCTCATGTCGCCGACCGCCCAGGCGATCATCTGGTTCGATGTCCACAGCGTCAGCTTGTCGCCCGTCCACGCCGCGGTCGTCGAATGCGGCTCCATCATCTGATGGCTCTGGTCGGGCGTGGTGTAGCGCTCGTCGACCTTCACCGCCGCCTTGGCGAACGCGCCGGCAAAGTCGCCGACGGCTGTGTCGGGGGTGCCGCTCTTGGGCTTGGTCGCCGAGCCCTGCGACGCGGCGAGGTCGAAACTACCTTTCGCCCGCGCATAATTGACGCGCAAAAGCTTGGTGGCGGCGCGCGCCTGCTCGAACGTCTCGGCGACGACCACGGCGACGGCCTGGTCGTAATGCTGGACGTCGGGGCCCGCGAGCATCCGTGCGGTGTGGTTCTTGGCCTTGCCGATCTTGCCGGCATTCTCATAGGTGACCACCGCGAGCACGCCGGGCGCCGCCTTGGCGTCGGCGACGTCGATGCTCTCGATCCGGCCCTTGGCGATCGCTGCGCCAAGGATGTAGCCATAGGCTGCGTTGGGGGCGGCGTCGCTCCGCTCATAGGCGTAGTGCGCGGTGCCGGTCGTCTTCAGCTTGCCGTCGATACGATCGATCGGCTTGCCGAGCACCTTCATCCGGTCGGTGGGATTGGCGGTTGCGGGGGTATCGAACTTCATGGGCGTCAGGCCTTCGCGTCTTCGAACACGGCGCCGATGGTGCGTTCGACCAACGGCAGCTTGAACGCGTTCTGTGAGGTGGTGCGGGCGCCGGCGAGAACCGCCGCTGCGGTAGCCTTGGCGCCATTGGGCATCTGCGCCTCGGCTGACTCGACGCGCCAGGGCTTGTGCGCGAGACCACCAAAGGCGAGCCGTCCACGACCGCCGGGCTGGATCACCGCCGCGACCGAGATCAGTGCGAAGGCATAGGACGCGCGGTCACGCACCTTCTGGTAGATGTGCGTGCCGCCGATCGGCTTGGGCAACGTTACCGCGGTGATGAGCTCACCCGGGGCCAGCGCCGTCTCGATGTTCGGCGTCGCACCGGGCAGCCGGTGGAAGTCGGCGATCGGGATCGCGCGGGTGGCGCCGGCGGCGTTCACCGTCTCCACGGTCGCGTCGAGCACGCGCATCGCGACTGCCATGTCGCTCGGGTGCGTGGCGATGCACGCCTCGCTCGTCCCCATGATCGCGAGGTTGCGGTTGAACCCGCCGATCGCGGCACAACCGCTGCCGGGCTGGCGCTTGTTGCAGGGCTTGGTGGTGTCGTAGAAATAGGGGCAACGCGTGCGCTGGAGCAGGTTGCCCGCGGTGGTCGCCTTGTTGCGGAGCTGGCCGCTCGCGCCGGATACCAGCGCGCGGCTGAGCACGCCGTAATCCTTGCGCACGCGCGCATCGGCGGCAAGGTCGGTGTTGCGGACCAGCGCCCCGACACGCAGGCCACCATCGGCGGTCGGCGTGATCTTGTCGAGGTCCAGACCGTTGACGTCGATGAGATGCTGCGGCGTCTCGATCTGCAGCTTCATCAGGTCGAGCAGGTTGGTGCCGCCCGCGATGAACTTGGCGCCCGGCATGCGGGCCGCGGCGCTCGCAGCCTCCTTGGCCGAGGTGGCGCGCTCATAGGTAAAGGCCTTCATGCCGTGCGCTCCGTGCCCGCGACGTCGTGGATCGCGTCGATGATGTTGGCATAGGCGCCGCAGCGGCAGATATTGCCGCTCATCCGCTCGCGCAGTTCGTCGGTGCTGACGGTCGGCTGCGCGGCGATGTCGCCGGTGACGTGGCTGGGGATACCCGCCTTGATCTCGCCGAGCGTGGCGACTGCCGAGCAGATCTGGCCCGGCGTGCAATAGCCGCACTGATACCCGTCATGCTTGACGAACGCGGCCTGCATCGCGTGGAGCTTCTCGGGCGTGCCGAGGCCTTCAATCGTGGTGACCTCCTCGCCTTCGTGCATCACAGCGAGCGTCAGGCAGCTGTTGATCCGGCGACCCTCGACGATCACCGTGCACGCGCCGCACTGACCGTGATCGCAGCCCTTCTTGGTGCCGGTGAGCTTCAAATTTTCGCGCAGCGCATCGAGCAGCGTGGTCCGCGTGTCGACAGTGATCTTGGTCGTGCGGCCGTTCACCTTGAGCGTGACCGGCATCGTCGGCGGGGCCGGCTGCGCGCTGCCCTGCGTCTGCGCCTGCGCCTGCGCTGCGGGTGCTGCGGCCAGCGTAGCCGACGCGACACCGCCGGCAATCACGCCACGGCGCGACACCGGAAAACCTTCATCCTGATGCATATAAACCCCTGTATCTGCTAGCATAACACGTGAGGACGGCCAAAGTTGCGCTAAGGCGGATTTGGTTCCGTGAATATTTGGTCATCTGGTTTGCGATAGGGTGTTGTAATGCGGACGATTTCTTCCGGCGTGTCGGTCCGGCTCTATCATCTGGACGATAGCGGGGAGGGCGGGGCGGCGACGACCTTGTTCTATGGGCCGTTGAACGAGGCGCTGGGGATTGCTGCGCGGCAGGAGGAAGATGTGCAGGCGGGGTTGTATCTGGCGACGGAAAACGACGTCGTCGCGTATCTGGATTTGGAGGATTAGATCACTGGTCAACCCTCCCCCCTGCGGGGGAGGATCAGGTGGGCGTTTACGTCCCAGGCGTGAACCCGTCATCGCGATCCGGCGGCGTCGGCGAATGCACCTCGGCGCAGATCGACCGCAGCGCATCCTTCATCCCCTCCTCGAACGTCGGATGATAGAAGGGCAGATCGAGCACCTCGGTCGCGGTCCAGCCGCTCTGGATCGCCCAGGCGATCAGGTGCGCGCTGTGCTC
Organism: Sphingomonas sp. Leaf38; assembly: GCF_001421825.1. Classification (NCBI taxonomy): domain Bacteria; kingdom Pseudomonadati; phylum Pseudomonadota; class Alphaproteobacteria; order Sphingomonadales; family Sphingomonadaceae; genus Sphingomonas; species Sphingomonas sp. Leaf38. Next base: position 1,738,759 of record NZ_LMLD01000011.1, read on the forward strand.
TACGGCCGGCCCCGCCATCGTCGCGCCCGTCAGGCGGCCGTCGCGGCGGTCGGCGTAGAAACGCACCAGCCCGGCATTGCACGCCTCGACCTTCGCGCGCCCCTGATCGTCATAGGAGGCGGCGCCGATCACGCTGTCGGCTTCGTCGTCCTTGGCGATCTTGCCGATCACCGCGACATTGGGGTGCGTGAAGGTGATCGCGAACGGGACGGTGCGCTTGCCCGGCGTGACCTCGGGATAGCTCGCCGCGTTGCGCCCCGCGATCATGCCCTCCGCCGACGCCTCGTGCAGCACCGCGCGATCATGGTCCGCGTCGCCGGCGATGAAGATCGGCGCACTGCCACACTGCATCGTGTCGCGGTCATAGTCGGGCATCCCGTGGTCGTCGAGCGCAAGACCGGTCGTCTCGAGCCCGATATCCTTGATCCGCGGTGGCCGGCCCGTCGCGACGAGCAGATAATCGAAGCGCTTGCTGCCCGACGCCGAGCCTTTCCAGGACAGCGCGACGCCGTCGCCATCGGGGTCGGCCTTGAGATCGACGCCCAGCAGGATCGGCATCTCACGCGACAGGATCGCGTGATACGCCTCCGCGACATGGGGATCCTTCAGCCCGCCGATCGTCTCGCCGGTGTCGAACACCATCGTCTCGACGCCGAGCCGCGCCATCGCCTGTGCGAGTTCGAGCCCGAGCGCGCCTGCGCCGACCACGCCGATCGAGCCCGGCAGGTCCTTCAGCTCGAAGATGCTCTCGTTGGTCAGCACGCGGTCGCGCACGGCGTCGAACATGTCGGGGATTGCGGGGCTCGATCCGGTCGCGATCACGACGGATTTCGCATGGACCTGACGCCCGTCGCTGAGCGCCAGAATCGTCGCGCCTGCGAATTTTGCGCGTGCCTCGATCTTCACTTCGTCGGGCAATTTGTCGATCGACGTTTCGACCCCGGCGACGAAAGCATCGCGCTGCTTGCGGACCCGCGCCATCACCGCAACGCCGTCGACCTGGGCCGAAGCCTCGACCCCGAAAACCTTGGCCTGCTCGACTGCGTGCATAGCATTGCCAGCCGCGATCAACAGCTTGGAGGGCATACATCCCACGCTGGCGCAGGTCGTGCCGCCGAAGCCCTCGTCAATCAGGAGCGTCTTGGCGCCGTTGCGGCGAGCGCTACGCTCGGCGGCGAGGCCGGCGGTCCCCGCACCGATGATCGCGACATCGCAGGTCAGGTTGGTCATCATGGGTCTCCGTTGCCGGAGAATTCCGGGGGTGCGGTCAACGAAACCTTCGATGCCGGCCAGCCGTTCCGAGGGGCAGCACATTCCCGTGTCGAAGGACGCTTATGTTAACGCTGCACCATTTGAACTACTCGCGGTCGATCCGCGTGATCTGGCTGCTCGAAGAGCTCGGCATCGAATATGACCTCGTCAAATATGAGCGCGACGCGAATTTCCGTGCGCCGCCCGAGCTGAAAGCGATCCATCCGCTCGGCAAGGCCCCCGTGCTCGTCGATGGCGACCTGACGCTGGCCGAGAGCGCGCCGATCCTCGCCTATATCGATGAGCGCTACGGCGACCGCCGCTTCTCGCCACCGATCGACAGCGATGCGGCGGCCATCCATGACGAGTGGCTGCAATATGTTGAAAGCTCGGCCGCGCTGCCGATCATGATGACGATGTTCGGCAAGCGGATGGGCGGCCTGCCTGAGGGCCTGACGAAGTTCACCGGCCCCGAGGTTTCCAAGACGCTCGATTATATCGCCGCGGGTGTCGGCGATGGCCCCTATCTGATGGGGGAGCAGCTCATGCTGGCCGATATCCAGATGTGCTACATGCTGGCGATTGCCGAGAGCACGGGCTTGCTCAAGGAGCACCCCGACGTTGCCGCCTATCTCGATCGTCTGCGCGCGCGTCCGGCGTTCCTGTCTGCCACCGAGATCGGCGGACCGTTGATGGCATCGCGTCGCTGAGCAGATGACCACGATCCCGATCCTCTAGTCGGGATCGTCGGCTTCCACCTCGATGCGCATACGTATTCAGTCGCGTGTTAGCGGTAGCGGGTTGATTGTGTGGTGAAATTGTCACGCTGGCGTCGCGGCTCTCGTTGACGCGCAGCATGTTCTGGGCTGATGCTCGGTCGCGGTCACCTCGCCGGCAAGGCGGGCGTGGAACCGTGAGGATGCTGAAGGAGCCAAACGTCGTGACTGCCGCTGCCAAGACCATCGGCAAGCTCACGGGCAAACCGACCTCGTTCGATATCGCGCAGCTCGCCGGCGTCTCGCAACCGACCGTATCGCGCGCGCTGCGCGGCAGCTCGACGGTCAATCTGGCGACGCGGCAGCGGATCGAGGCGATTGCGCGCCAGCTCAACTACACCGTCGATCGCAGCGCCTCGAACCTGCGCAATGGTACGACCAAGACGATCGCGCTGCTGCTGTTCCGCGATCCGACCCCCGACGAGACCGTGGTCAACCCGTTCTTCCTGGGCATGCTCGGCGCGATGATGGCGGCGTGTGCATCGCATGGCTACGATCTGCTCGTGTCGTTCCAGCAATTTTCGAGCGACTGGCATACCGATTACGAGGACAGCCACCGCGCCGACGGGCTGATCCTGCTCGGCTATGGCGATTATGCCGATTATCGCGCCCGGCTCGAAGCACTCGTCGCGCAAGGGACCCACTTCGTGCGCTGGGGCTCGGTCCAGCCAGGCCAGCCGGGGCTCACGATAGGGTGCGACAACATCGCCGGGGGCGCCGCGGCGGCGCGGCACCTGCTCGACCGCGGGCGGCGGCGGATCGCGTTCTTGGGCAGCGCCACCGATCATTATCCCGAGTTTCACGACCGGTATCGCGGCTACGTCGCAGCGCTCGGCGAGCACGGTCTCGCGGCGGATCCGAAGCTTCAGGTCGAGACTATCTCGACCGAGGAGGATGCGACGCAGGCGACGCGCGAGCTGCTTCACCGCCGCGTGCCGTTCGATGCGATCGTCGCGGCGAGCGACCTGATCGCGCTGGCGGCGATGCGCGTGCTGGCAGGGGCGGGGATCAACGTGCCCTATGACGTGGCGATCGTCGGGTTCGACGACATCCCCGCTGCCAGCCTTGCCAATCCGCCGCTGACGACGATCGCGCAGGATAGTGGGCTGGCGGGGCGGCGGCTGGTCGAGATGCTGCTCGCGCGGATCGGCGATCGACCGGTCGAGAGCACGGTGCTGCCGACGCAATTGGTGATCCGGCGATCATCGGGTGAAGGACGCTGAATGGCCGTGCAGGGTAGGGAGAAGCCACCTCAGGGCTTCTGGGGGCTGTGGAACATCTCGTTCGGGTTCTTCGGGATCCAGATCGGCTTTGCGCTGCAGAACGCCAATGTCAGCCGCATCTTCCAGTCGCTGGGCACCTCGGTCGACGATCTCGCGTTCCTGTGGATCGCGGCGCCGCTGACGGGGCTGCTCGTCCAGCCGGTGATCGGGCATTATAGCGACCGGACCTGGGGGCGGCTCGGACGACGGCGGCCCTATTTCCTGGCAGGGGCGATGCTCGCGACGTTTGCGCTGCTGGCGATGCCGAACGCGCCGGTGCTGTGGGTCGCCGCCGTGTTGCTCTGGATGCTCGACGGATCGCTCAACGTCGCGATGGAGCCGTTCCGCGCGTTCGTCGGCGACATGCTCGGCAGCCGCCAGCGCACCGCGGGCTTCGCGTTCCAGACCGGGTTCATCGGCGCGGGCGCGGTGATCGGCAGCCTTGCGCCGATCATCCTGACCGACGTCTTCCAGGTCGCGAACACCGCGCCCGCGGGCGGGATCCCGCCGTCGGTGCAATACGGCTTCTATATCGGCGCGCTCGCCTTGTTCTTCGCGGTGCTGTGGACCGTGCTGACGACCAGCGAATATTCGCCGACCGAAATGGCCGCGTTCGAGGACGAGGGCCCGGTCGTGCCACGCGACACGGTCGTCCGGTCGAGCGCGAGGCTCGCGCCGGTCTGGGTCGCGCTGGGTGCGATCGTGATCGCCGCGGTCGCGCGGTTCGGGCTCGACAAGCCGGTCTATCTGCTCGGTGGCGGGCTGATCGCATTTGGCATGGCGTTGCTGGCGAGCGCTGCCTTGGTGCGATCGGGCAGGGAGTCCAATGTTCTCAGCCAGATCGTCGGCGATCTTGGCACGATGCCGCAAACGATGAAGCGGCTTGCGCTCGTCCAGTTTTTCACCTGGTCGGCGTTGTTCATCATGTGGATCTACACGACGCCGATCGTCACGCAGCATGTGTTCGGCACGACCGACACGACCAGCGCGGCGTATAACGAAGGGGCGAACTGGGTCGGGGTGCTGTTCGCGGTGTATAACGGCGTGGCGACCCTGTGGGCGTTCGTCATGCCGGCGCTGGCGGCGCGGATCGGCCGGCGCGACGCGCATGTCCTCGGGCTGCTCTGTGGGGCGGCGGGGTTCGCGTCGTTCCTGGTGGTGCGCGACCAATATGTCCTGATCGGCTCGATGGTGCTGATCGGCATCGCTTGGTCGTCGATCCTGACGATGCCCTATGCGATCCTGTCGAACGCGCTGCCCCAGGCCAAGCTCGGCGTCTATATGGGGCTGTTCAACATCTTCATCGTGTTGCCGCAGCTGATCGTGTCGTCGGTGATGGGGCAGGTGGTGCGGACGTTCTTCCCCGGCGACGCGGTCTGGGCGATGCTGATCGCCGCCGGGGTGATGGGTGTCGCGGCGCTGGCGATGCTGCGGGTCGAGCGGAGCGCGTGACCGGGCTTCTGATCCTCCCCCGCTCGGGGGAGGTGGCAGGCGTTAGCCTGACGGAGGGGGCGGTTGGCACCAACCTGTGTTCCGTGTCCT
>NZ_LMLD01000011.1:1743645-1778578 GCF_001421825.1 Sphingomonas sp. Leaf38
GCGGGGGAGCATCAGTGAGGATCAGCCGCCGAAGCCGCGGCCGCCGAAGCCGCCGCCGAACCCTCCGCGCGAGATCACCGAACTGCGCGTCTGGACGCGCGCGGGGGCCCGCGCCGTCGTCGGGGTGAACGCATCCGAGCCGACGCGCATGCGGCCCGTCACATAGTCGCGGTTGATCCGGCCGCCGGCGCCACCGTAATAATTGCCCTCACGATCGCGGTACATCGGCGCGCCGCGATTGCCGAACCCGCCGTTGAGCGCCTGCCCGACGAGGAAGCCGGTCAGCAGCGGCGTGAAGAAGCTGCCGCCATTGCCGTTGTTGCGCGGTTCGCACTGCGCGGCGCCGAACTGCTCCTCGCAGGTCTGCTTGTCCTCGAAGCGCGGTGCGGTCTTCGCCGCATCGGTCTTGGCCTGCTCGAACGCGGTGTCGCACTGAACCGCGGACAGCGCGCCTGCCGCGCGGCACTCGGCGACGGAGGCGTAGCTCTGCGCCTCGACCGGCTTGCCGCCGACATCGCCGTCGCACGCGGTCAGCGAGATGCCCGATCCTGCGATCAGGCTGGTGAGGACGATCGATCTGGAACGCTTCATGGGTGCTTCCTCAGTTCGTCATGCAGGCAGCGTTGAGGATGCCGACGCACAGCGAGATGCTTGCCATATAGGTCGCCGCGGCGATTTCGCCGCGCTGGATCCGCGCGTTGAAGTCGCGCATCACGAGACGCTGGACGACCAAAGCCGTGACGATCTGGATGACGCCGGCGAGCAGCGCCCAGACCGCGAATTCGACCAGCGAAACCGTATGCGTCAGCGCCGAGGCGAGCGGCAGGACATAGCCGAGCAACGCCGCGCCCAGCGTGATCGCTGCGGCGGTGTTGCCCTCGCGGATCAGCGACTTCTCGTGATAGGGCGTCGCCACCTGATAGACGATCTTGAACGCGATCGTGAACACGCCCGCCGCGACGAACGCGATCAGGAAGGCGAGCGCGCTGGCGCCGAAGCTGTATTGGTCGATCATGGCAAGTCCCCCGGAGCCGTTCGGCGGTGATGCTAGGCCCTGAACTCGCCGAGTTCCAGTGCCACGCCGAGCATGATCTCGAACGATACCTCGCCCGCCTCGTTCTCCTGGTCGATCGCGAGCAGCAGTTCGCGGCCGTCGTCACCCGGCAGCTCGCGCCCGAACAGCATGCAGGTCTGGAAGATCCGGCGGTCGACGATGCCGTCGCGGTCGTCGTGAAGATCTTCCCAGAACGTCACCGGTTCCTGTTCGCTCGCCTCGGGCCCGAACCAGAAGCGTCCATATTCGGGCAATCCCTCGGCGGTGAAGGTCCGCGCCTTGAGACGGTTCTTCCACGCCGGGCGCTCGGCGGACGAGGAGGGATAGGCGCTGTCCCACGGCGCGAACAGCGTGACGTCGGTCACGTCCTGGCCCGCGCGGTCGTTCGACACCGCCTGGAACATGATGTCGTCGTCGGTGTAGAAACGGTGGACGAACCCGCCTTCGTTGAGGTTCACCAGCCCCTGCGCGACGATCACGAGCGTGTCGCGGTCGAACGGGAACAGGAGTTCCGATCCGAACCGCCGCCAGGCGAGCGGATCGACCGTCACCGTCCGTCCCAGCGTGACGTTGCGGACGACGGGCAGCGCGTTTTCGTCAAGCGCTGGCTTGCGGCCGAACAGGCGATCGAACATGCAATCCTCGTATCTTTGTTGAGGGCCTGCATAGGGCAAAGCGGCCGGGCGAGCAAAGCGCAACCCCCCGTCATCCTGACGAAAGTCAGGACCCAGAGCCACACCCGCCGCGCTTCGTAACCCTGGATCCTGACTTTCGTCAGGATGACGGAGGGAAGAGCGTAATGAGAGGTGGAGGGAGGGTGGCAGGCGCTTGGGAAAGGCCTATGTGTGCGTCACGCGACAAGCACGGGAGTTCTCGCATTGACCGACATCTGGACCGTCCGCAGCCTGAAGGCCGCGCTCGACACGTCAGCGCCTGCAAAGGCGGGAGAGTTCACCGCGCGGATCCTGGAAGGCGCGGACCCGGTCCTGCTGGTGACGATGCACCAGCACGGAGATCTCGAGCTGTTCGTCAACGTCAGCGAGGCGCAGATCGCGTGCTCGACGTTGCTCTGGCCGTGCGACGAGCAGGAGGACCAGCTGGCGTTCAACACCTTCCTGCTGAAATCGCAGAAGCTGGTGCCGCTGTCGAACTTCGGGATCGGCACCGTCGACGGCCGCGATTATTACGAGCTGTTCGGCGAACTGGCGACGTCGAGCCCGCTCGATACCGTCGTGATCGAGCTGCGCACGCTCGCCGAGAATGCGATCGATGCGGCCACCGACCTGCGCCACGCGCAGATTCCTGCCGCCTGATTTAGATACAAACGGAGAGACTGGCATGGCCATCTGGAGCAAGCTTTTCACCCTCGGTCGTGCCGGCGCGCACGAAGCCGGCGCTGCCGTCGTCGACGCGAACGCGCTGCGTATCCTCGACCAGGAAATTCGCGATGCGGACAAGGCGCAAGGCAAGGCACGCGACGATCTCGCCGGGCTCGTTGCGCGCCGCCGTATCCTGGAGACCGAGGTCGAGAGTTTCCGCGCGCAGGCGACGAAGTACGAGGCCTCGGCGCGGATTGCGGTCGAGAAGGGCAATATGGATCTTGCGCGCCAGGTCGCGCAGCGGATCGCCGATCTCGAACAGGACATCGCGCTGAAAAGCCCGCAGGTCGAGGACATGCGCGCCGCCGAGGAGCAGATCCACACCGCCGTCGCGCAGACCGACCGCAAGATCGAGCAGCTCCGCCGCGAGGTCGAGGTCGTGAAGGTCAACGAGTCGGTGCAGAAGGCGCAGGCCTCAGTCGCGTCGGGTAGCATGGGGGCGGGCAACAAGCTGGGTTCGGCCGCCGACAGCCTCGCGCGGATCCGCGAACGCCAGGCGATCCGTGGCGAGCGGATCAAGGCGGCGGGCGAACTGGAAGACCGCCGCACCGGCGCCGATCTCGACGAGAAGCTGCGGCTGGCGGGGATCGGCCCTGGCCAGTCGTCGGCGGACGACGTGCTTGCGCGGCTGACCGCGCCCAAGACGCCGGAACTCGGCCAGACGCTGCAGATCGGCCAGCGCGACGACACCAAGACGTCGGACAGCTGATGCGCCGGATCGCGGTCGACCCGCGCAGCGACTGGCGTGAGCGGGCGGACGCGATCGGGTTCGTCTATCACGACACCGATGGCGAACCCTATTGGGACGAGGGCGCGGCCTACGCGTTCACGCTGGCGGAGATTGAGGACGATCTAGAGCCGGCGGCGGAAGAGCTCCACGCGATGTGCCTCGATCTGGTCGACGAGGTGGTGCGCGACCAGCAGTTGATGGAACGCCTCGCCATCCCGCGCGAGCAGTGGAACTACGTCGCGGAGACGTGGCGGACGCGCCAGCCGTCGCTCTACGGCCGGTTCGACTTCGCCTATGACGGGACGGGGCCGGCCAAGCTCTACGAGTACAACGCCGATACGCCGACATCGGTGTTCGAATGCGCGACGTTCCAGTGGATGTGGCTCGAGGATTTGCTTGCTAGCGGCGCGCTGCCGGCAGGGACGGACCAGTTCAACAGCCTGTTCGACAAGCTGCGCGAGCGGTTCCGCGCGCTGTTTCCGAGCGGTGGGTTCGTCCACTTCGCCGCGGATGCATCGGCGGTCGAAGACCGCCAGACCGTCCGCTTCTTCGAGGATCTGGCGAGCCAGGTCGGAATCGAGCCCAAGTTCGTCGAGATGAAGGATATCGGGCTCGCCGCGGATGGGCGCTTCGTCGATACCGACGGGTATGAGGTGCAGGCGGCGTTCAAGCTGTATCCGTGGGAGTTCATGCTGCGCGAGCCTTACGCGCCGAACCTGTCGCGGGCGTACGTGCGCTGGATCGAGCCGGCGTGGAAGTCGATCCTGTCGAACAAGGGCATCCTGCCGCTGCTGTGGGAGCGGCACCCAGAGCATCCGAACCTGCTGCCGGCGTTCTTCGACGACGATCCCGCCGCGCAGATCCTGGGGCCGAAATTTGTGCGGAAACCGCTGTTCTCGCGCGAGGGGGCCAATGTCGAGGTGATCGGGGACGCAGCGCATGCGGTGCTCGATCAGGGCTATGGCGCCGAGGGTGCGATCCGGCAGGCCTATGCGCCGCCCCCGGTGTTCGACGGGCGGCATCCGGTGATCGGCGCGTGGATGGTCGGCAACGAAGCCGCGGGGATCGGCGTTCGGGAGGATGACACGGTCGTGACGCGCAATCTCGCGCGGTTCGTGCCGCATATCATCGAGGCTTGACATGACCGACGCGCGCGAACTTCCCCCCTTGCCGCCGATGGAGCGGTTGGTCGAACTCATGTTCGACGCCGTGCGGATGGGGCGCGACGAGATGATCCCTGCGCTGTTGCAGGCGGGGGTCGATATCGAGGTGACCGATGCGAAGGGCTACACGCCGCTCGTGATCGCCAGCTACAACGGGCAGGCCGTCGCCACTGCGGCTTTGCTCGCGGCGGGTGCCAAGGTCGACGGTGCTGCGGACGCGCGTGGCAACACGGCGCTGATGGGGGTGTGTTTCAAGGGTTATGCGGAGATCGCGCAGATCCTGCTCGATGCGGGGGCGGATGTGAACCGGCGCAATGGCGTCGGCCAGACCGCGCTGATGATGGCCGCGCTGGTGGACCGGACGGCGATCATCGACCTGTTGCTGGAGAATGGTGCGGATGCTTCGGTTGCGGATGCTGCGGGCAACACCGTGCAGTCGCTGGCGATGTCGCAAGGCAACACGGCGTTGGCCGCGCGGTTTTCGACGAGCCGAGCGTAGTTGTTAAACACCACCCCGGCGAAGGCCGGGGCCCAATTGGGGAGCGGCGCTAACGAAGCGTAGTCTCCTGTTACTGCAACCTTCCCAATCGGACCCCGGCCTTCGCCGGGGTGGGGCAAAACTGAGCCAGGTTGTGCTGGTCAATCGGTCCCATGCGTCTTGGGCAACACGGCGCCGACATGAGTTTCGCCGCGGGCTTCGGCTAGTCGCATCTGCCGCTCGCGTTCGGCATAGCCGGCGCGCTGATCCGCATCGCGCGCGTCGTGGCAGGCCGGGCAGCTGATTCCCTCGACGTATAGAGGCGAGGCGCGGTCCGCGACGCTGACCGGCATGCGGCAGGCGTGGCACAGGACGTGGCTGCCGGGCACGAGGCCGTGGCCAACCGCGACACGCTGGTCGAAGACGAAGCATTCGCCTTCCCACAGGCTTTGCGCTTCGGGGACCGTCTCGAGATATTTGAGGATGCCGCCCCTGAGGTGGTAGACATCCTCAAGCCCCTCGGCCTTCAGGAAAGCGGTCGATTTCTCGCAGCGGATGCCGCCGGTGCAGAACATCGCGATCTTGGGCGGCGGGCCGTCGCCAACCAGTTCGGCGCGATGCGCGCGAAACCACGCCGGAAAGTCGCGGAAACTGCGCGTGTGCGGATCGACCGCGCCGGCGAACGTGCCGACCGACACTTCGTAATCGTTGCGCGTATCGATCACTATCGTTCCCGGTTCGGCGATCAGCGCGTTCCAGTCCGCGGGCTCGACATAATGGCCGACGCCGCCCAGCGGATCGATCGTCGGCTCGCCCATCGTGACGATCTCGCGTTTCAGCCGCACCTTCATGCGGTGGAACGGCATCGTCTCGGCGCGCGACTCTTTCACGTCGAGGTCGGCACACCCCGGCAATGCACGGATATGCGCGAGAACGGCATCGATCCCCGCCTCGGACCCGGCGATCGTCCCGTTGATCCCCTCAGGCGCGAGCAGCAGCGTGCCCTTCACCCCGTTCGAACAGCAGGCGAGCGCCAGCGGCGGCTGGATCGCGGCGATGTCGGCGAACGGCGTGAAGCGATACAGCGCCACGACGCGGATGGGGAGATTTTGGGTCATCGGTTCATCGTGCAGGGAAGGAGGTGTGGTCCCTTAGCGCACCGCGTCCGCCGCGTCAGCCTGCGGTGACGATCATCCCGTCAACCACCGCGACCGGCCAGGGGGCCAGTCGCGTTCCGCCGCAGGGCCCGCCGACGCACGCGCCGGTGTCGATCGCGAACAGCGCCGAATGCCAGCTGCACGCGATCAGGTCGCCGCGCGGGGTGAGGTAGTCGTCAAGCACCTGCGCGAGCGGCAGGCCCATGTGCGGGCAGCGATCGACATAGCCGACCACCGCGTCGTCCTTGCGCACCACGAACCCGTGGAACCGCCCAGCGCGCATCTGCACCACGAAGTTGCGGGCCTTGCCCTCGGCGACCGTGTCGAGCGGCGCGAGCTTGATCCCGGCGGGCGTGGCGGTGAGCCGCTCGCCGTCGCTCATGGCCGATCCGCGTCCGGTTGCTGGTCGGGGTGGGCGGCGGCGAAGGCGGGCAGGGCGCGGGCCGTGTCGGCGGCGGCCTTGAGATGCGGGTAGGGCGAGAGATCGACCGCGAACCGCTCGGCGGAATAGACCTGCGGCACCAGGTGGCAGTCGGCGATCGTCGGCGCCGCGCCGAATGCGAAGCCATGGCCATGCTGCGCGATCATCACCTCCAGCGCGGCGAAGCCCTCGCCGATCCAGCGCGCGATCCAGTGGTTCACGGCGGCATCGTCCGCGCCGAACTCGCTCCGCAGCGCGTTGAGGATGCGCAGATTGTTCACCGGGTGGATATCGCACGCGATCGTCGCGGCCATCGCGCGAACGACCGCGCGGCCATTCGCGTCGGCGGGGAGCAAAGGTGGATCGGGATAGGTCTCGTCGATCCATTCGAGGATCGCGGGGCTCTGCGTCAGGACGGCGTCGTTGGTTTCCAAGGCCGGCACCAGCCCCTGCGGATTGAGCGCGTGGTAGCCGGCCTCGCGCTGCGCATCGGTGCGTAGGTCGTACGTGACCTGCGCATAGTCCACGCGCTTCAGGGCAAGCGCGATGCGGACGCGGTAGGCGGCGGTCGAGCGCCAATAGCCGTGGAGCGTCGGGGTCACCGCGGCAGGACCGCCTTGGGGAAATCGGACCAGACCGCATCGTAATCGAGCTGTGAATGGTCCAGCGCATAGGCGGTCGGTGCGTAGGGCCAGCAGCTCTCGAGCATGAACGCCATCGTGCCGTCGATCTTGTGCGGCTTCAGGTCGGCCGCGCTCGCGCCCTGCCAGCTTGCCAGGTCGGGACCATGGCCGGACATCAAATTGTGCAGCGAGATGCCGCCCGGCGCGAACCCTTCTGCCTTGGCGTCATAAGCGCCCGTGATCAGCCCCATCGCCTCGGACATGATGTTGCGGTGGAACCAGGGCGGGCGGAACGTCCCCTCCGCCACCATCCAGCGCGGCGGGAAGATCACGAAATCGGCGTTCGCGCGGCCCGGCACGTCGCTTGGCGAAGTCAGCAGCGTGAAGATCGACGGATCGGGATGATCGAAGCTGACCGTGTTGATCGTGTTGAACCGCGACAGGTCGTAGCGCCACGGGGCGAGGTTGCCGTGCCACGCGACGACGTCGAGCGGCGAATGATCGAGCGTGGTCGTCCACAGCGATCCCATGAACTTCTGGACGACCTCGACGGGTTCGTCGCGATCCTCGAACCAGGCGACCGGCGTCTCGAAATCGCGCGGGTTGGCGAGGCCGTTGGCGCCGATCGGCCCGAGATCAGGCAGGCGGAACAGCGCGCCGTGGTTCTCCGCGACATAGCCGCGGGCCTCGCCATCGGGAAGCTCGGCGCGGAAGCGGACGCCGCGGGGTACCAGCGCGATCTGGCCGGGGGCGATATCGATCCGGCCGAGTTCGGTCAGCAGTCGCAGTCGGCCCTTTTGCGGCACGAACAGCAGCTCGCCGTCCGCATCCATGAACACGCGGTCACTCATGTCGGCATTCGCGGCGTAGACGTGGAGCGCGACGCCCTCGAGATCGGCGGGGTCGCGGTTGGCGAGCATCGTCGTCATGCCGTCGATCAGGTCGGTGCCGGGAGCAGGGGCCTCGATCGGGTCCCAGCGCAGGCGGTTGGGCGCGAGCGGCGCGTCGGTGGTGCCGGGCGCGAACCGCTTGGCGCCGCTGTAGCGCTCGAATGGCGGATGCTCGGCGGTCGGGCGCATCCGGTAGAGCCAGCTGCGGCGGTTCTCGTGACGCGGCGCGGTGAAGGCGGTGCCGGAGAGTTGCTCGGTATAAAGGCCGAACGCCGGGCGCTGCGGCGAATTGCGGCCGATCGGCAGCGCGCCGGGGACGGCTTCGGTCGAGACGTGGTTGCCGAAGCCGGGGAGGTACCCGGCGCTGTCGTTTCTGCTCTGGCCGGCGGTCTCGCCTGCGGTGTTGGTCGGCTGGTGGATTGTCATGGCTTCCTCTCCGTCACCTGTTCCGATCAACGCCCGGACCGCCGGCCGTTCAAACTTCTAGCCCTCTCCCTCTGGGGAGAGGGAGGGAGACGCGCGCTTGCGCGGCGGAAGGGTGAGGGCACGCGCTGGCGTTGCGCGTGCCCTCACCCTCGGCGCTGGCGCGCCTTTCCCTCTCCCCTGAGGGGAGAGGGTTTCAGCGATCAGGCGTCGACGGTCACTACACCACGGCGGATCTGGTCGAGTTCGATGCTCTCGTACAGCGCCTGGAAATTGCCGTTGCCGAAGCCTTCATTGCCCTTGCGCTGGATGATCTCGAAGAAGATCGGCCCGAACATATTCTCGGTGAAGATCTGGAGCAGCAACCCCTCCTCGCCGACATTGCCGTCGATCAGGATGCGGTTGCGGCGCAGGCGTTCGAGGTCGTGGCCGTGGTTGGGCACGCGCTTGTCGACCAGCTCGTAATAGGTCTCGATCGTGTCCTGCAGCTTGACGCCGCGCGCGCGCAATTTCTCGACCGTCTCGAAGATGTCGTCGGTGGTCAGCGCCAGATGCTGGATGCCCTCGCCGTTGTAATCCTTGAGAAATTCCTCGATCTGGCTCTTGTCGTCCTGGCTTTCGTTCAGGGGGATGCGGATCGCGCGGTCGGGCGCGATCATCGCCTGGCTGAACAGACCGGTCGCCTTGCCCTTGATGTCGAAATACTTCTGTTCCTCGAAGCCGAAGATCTGGCCGTAGAATTCGGCCCAGGTCCGCATCTGGCCACGCTTGACGTTGTGCGTGAGGTGATCGAGCAGGTCGAGCCCGACATTGTTCTCGGCTTCCGCTTCGGCTGCGCCCGGCACGGCGTTCCAGTCGTCGTACAGGCTGCCCGCAGCGCCATGCTTGTCGACCAGATACAGCAGCGAACCGCCGATTCCCTCGAGCACATAGCTGCCCTCGCCGAGTGCACCCGTGCTGGCATCCGCCGCCTTGGCGCCGCGCGCGATCGCCGCGTCGAACGCTGCCTTTGCGTCATGAACGCGGAACGCCATGCCGCTTGCCGACGGTCCGTGGTCGGCGCGGAATGCCGCCGCATGGCCACCGTCTTCGCGGTTGAGCAACAGGTTGATGCGGCCCTGCTTGTACCGGGTCACCGCCTTGGTCGGGTGGGTCGAGGCGGCGACGAAACCGAACTGCTCGATCTGCGCGGCCATCCGGTCGGGATCGGGCGAGGTGAATTCGGCGAACTCGAACCCGTCGAGACCCATCGGGTTTACGTCCATATGGTCCATGACTCGATCCTTCGATTGGTATCCGTTGTTACCAATCTGCCGTCTTGATCAACTGGTGTCAATCGTTACGATCTCGCTATGGCTGACCGCGCGCTCGTCCTGGACGATTTCATCCCATATCGCCTGTCGATCACCTCGAACCTCGTGAGCGAGGCGGTGGCCGATACGTATGAGGCGCTGTTCGGGCTGACGATTCCGGAGTGGCGGCTGGTCGCCGTGGTGGCCGAAGCCGGCGGGATCACGCAGCAGCAGGTGGGCCAGCAGACCCGCATGGACAAGGTCACGGTCAGCCGCGCGGCGATCGCGCTGGTCGAGCGCGGGCTGATGCAGCGGCATGCGAACCCCGACGATCGGCGGTCGCATCTGTTGCGGCTCACGGACGACGGCCGCACGCTGTACGCGTCGGTCGCACCGAAGGCGGTCGATCTGGAGCGTCGGATCTTCGCTGGGTTCTCGGGCGCGGAGGTCGAGCAATTCGTCGCGATGCTGCGGCGGATCGATGCCGTGACGATCGACCTGGTTCAGGACTCCCACGGCGGGATCGGCGACCAGAGGCCGCGCAGATAATCGAGCAGCGCGGTCGCACCCGACGACACCGGCCCGCGCGCGTGCACCGCATAGATCCCGACATCCGCAGACCCGGCCAGCGCGGGCAGGACGCGGACGAGCCGGCCGCTCGCAAGGTCGGCGCTGACGTCCCACAGAGACCGCAGCGCGATGCCCACCCCCGCCAGCGTGAGTTCGCGGACGACTTCGCTGGAGTTGGTCGCGACATAGCTCGGGCGGTCGATCGTGACGGCGCCGTCGGGGCCGGCGAGGCGCCACGGCATCTGGCCCTTCGCCGCGAGCAAGCGGTGCGTCTTGAGATCGGCTGCTTCGCACGGCGCGCTGTAACCTGGTGCCGCGCAGAGGACGCGACGGCTGTCGGCGAGGCGGTAGCCGGTCAGACTGGGCGGCACCGCAGGCGCGATCCGGATCGCGAGGTCGAGCCGGTCGCCGATGACGTCGGAATATCCGTCGGACAGATCGAGGTCGAGTTGGACCCCCGGGTGCGCGTCGAGGAACGGCTTGAGGTGCGGCGCGATATGGAGGCGGCCGAAGGAAGTCGGCGCACTGACCCGCAGCGGCCCGGTCGGCGTCTCAGCGCGATCCGACACGCGCGCCTCGGCATCGCGGATCGCGGCGAGGATCGCCACCATGTCGCGGTGATACGCAGCCCCCCGAGCGGTCAGCTCGAGCCGGCGCGTGGTACGGTTGAGCAACCGTACGCCGAGCCGCGCCTCGAGCCGCGCGATCCGCTTCGATACCATCGCCGGGGAGATGCCGAGCGACCGCCCCGCGGCGCTGAGGCTGGTGGTGCGGACGACTTCGGCGAAGAGCACGATATCGGGGTCCATTCGTTCTCCTGGCGATCAACAGCTTTCGTTTTATAGTGTCTAGTGGCGAAGGTGGCGGGCGTCTATCGTGCTGCCAGAGCAGAGGAGAGCAGCATGGCCGAGATGATCGAAAAGGCAGGTCTGAAGATCGCCGCGCCGCTGGTGGCGTTCATCGACACGCAGGCGCTGCCGGGCACGGGGCTCGATGCCGCCGCGTTCTGGCAGGGCGTTTCCGACATCTACGCCCGGTTCGCACCCGAAAATGCCACGCTGCTGGCGGTTCGCGAGGACCTTCAGGCGAAGATCGATGCGTGGCACGACGCCCGCGCCCGCAGACCGATCGACCAGCCCGACTACCAGGCGTTCCTGCGCGAGATCGGCTATCTGGTCGATGAGCCTGCACCGTTCGCGGTCGCCCCGACCAACGTCGATGCGGAAGTCGCCACGCTCGCCGGCGCGCAGTTGGTGGTGCCGATCCTCAACGCGCGCTTCCTGTTGAACGCTGCGAACGCGCGGTGGGGGAGCCTGTACGACGCGCTCTACGGCACCGACGCGATTGCCGGTGCGGCGTCCGGAAAAGGCTATGACGCTGGCCGTGGCGCGCAGGTGATTGCCTGGGCGAAGGCGTTCCTCGACGATGCCGTGCCCTTGGCACGTGGGTCGTGGACCGACTGGACAGGCGGCACGCCCGAGCTTGCCGATCCCAGCCAGCTCGTCGGGCATGCGGCGGACAACCTCCTGTTGCGTCACAACGGCCTGCACATAGAGCTGGTGATCGACGCTCAGCATCCGATCGGTCGCGACGATCCGGCGCATTTGGCCGACGTCGTGCTTGAATCCGCGCTCAGCACGATCGCCGACCTCGAGGATTCGATTGCCGCGGTCGATGCCGAGGACAAGGTCGCCGCCTATGCCAATTGGCTCGGGTTGATGAAGGGCGATCTGACCGCCAGCTTCGACAAGGGCGGCCGCACGGTCACGCGGTCGCTCGAACCGGACCGGCCGTACACCTCCCCCGATGGCCGCGCGTTCACGCTGCCCGGCCGCAGCCTGATGTTCGTGCGCAACGTCGGCCACCTGATGACCACGCCGGCGATCCTTCTCGCCGACGGCAGCCAGGCACCCGAGGGCATTCTCGATGGCATCGTGACGTCGCTGATCGCGCTGCACGACCTGAACGGCACGGGCGAGATCCGCAACAGCCGCGCGGGCTCGATCTACATCGTCAAGCCGAAGATGCATGGCCCCGACGAAGCCGGCTTCACCAATCGTCTGTTCGACGCGATCGAGGATTTGCTCGGCCTCGCGCGCCACACGATCAAGGTCGGCGTGATGGACGAGGAGCGCCGCACCTCCGCCAATCTCGCCGCGTGCATCGCGGCGGTGAAGGACCGGGTCGTCTTCATCAACACCGGCTTCCTCGATCGCACCGGCGACGAGATGCACACGTCGATGCGGGCCGGGCCGATGATCCGCAAGGGCGACATGAAGGCCTCGTCGTGGATCAAGGCGTATGAGGACCGCAACGTCCAGATCGGCCTCGCCTGCGGGCTTAGCGGCAAGGCGCAGATCGGCAAGGGCATGTGGGCCGCGCCCGATCGAATGGCGGACATGCTCGCGCAGAAGATCGCGCATCCGATGACCGGCGCGAACACGGCGTGGGTTCCGTCGCCGACCGCAGCGACGCTGCACGCGACGCATTACCACCGCGTCGACGTGTTCGCGCGGCAAGCCGAACGTACCACGGAACCAATCGCGCCGCTCGATGCGCTGCTGACGATCCCGGTAGCGACCGGGCACAACTGGCAGCCCGAGGAGATCCGCGAGGAACTGGAGAACAATGCGCAGGGCATTCTCGGCTATGTCGTGCGCTGGGTCGACCAGGGCGTCGGCTGCTCCAAGGTGCCCGACATCCACGACATCGGCCTGATGGAGGATCGCGCGACGCTGCGGATCAGTTCGCAGCATATGGCGAACTGGCTGCTCCACGGCATCGCGACGCCGGACGAGGGGGACGCGGCACTGCGGCGGATGGCCGCCAAGGTCGATGCGCAGAATGCGGGCGATCCGCTGTACCGGCCGATGGCGGGGCATGAGGACGAAAGCCTGGCGTTCCAGGCCGCCCGCGCGCTGGTGTTCGATGGCCTCGCGCAGCCGAGCGGCTATACCGAGCCGCTGCTCCAAGCGTACCGCGCGCGAGCCAAGGAAAGGGACGCCGCCTGATGCCGCTCTATGCGATCGAGGGACACCGCCCGACGCTGGCGGACGACGTGTGGGTTGCGCCGTCCGCCGACGTGATCGGCGACGCGCGACTGGGGGAGGGGGCGAGCGTCTGGTTCGGCGCCGTCATCCGTGCGGACAACACGCCGATCGTCGTCGGCGCGCGGACCAATATCCAGGAGGGTGCGATGCTGCATTCCGATCCGGGCGCCCCGCTGACCGTGGGCGAGGGCTGCACGATCGGCCATCACGCGATCCTGCACGGCTGCACCATCGGCGACAGCGTGCTGGTGGGGATGGGCGCGACGATCCTCAACCACGCGGTGATCGGCGAGAATTGCCTGATCGGCGCGAACGCGCTGGTGACGGAGGGGAAAGTGTTTCCCGCGGGCAGCCTGATCGTCGGCGCGCCGGCGAAGGCGGTGCGCGCGCTGTCGCCCGAGGCGATCGCCGGGCTCAGATTGTCGGCCGCGGGCTATGCGGCCAAGCAGCGTGTCTATGCGGAAGGGCTCGAGCGGATCGATGACTAGGGGCCAGCGCACGGCGCCGGCCCCCGTGCATTACAGGCCGAAGCGCAGCGTCGCGCGGAAATCGCGACCTGCAAGCGGGGCGAAGTCCTTGAGGAAGCTCGTTGCACGCCGTGCGTTCACGTCGAACAGATTGTTCGCGCTCAGCAGCAGCGTCGTCTTCGAGTCCTTGCCGAACGGGCTCAGACCGATCGAGGCGTTGACCATCGTATAGTCGTTGGTCTTCGTCTCGAACGCGGCGATGCGATTCTGGTCGAACACATGCTCGACCTCGACGCGACCGTTGATCCGGTCGCCCTGCGCCTCGATCCCGCCGAGCACGCGCATCGGCGGGATGCGCGGGACCGGGCCCTGGTCGACGATGTTGGCGTGGACGTAGTCGCCGAGCACGTCGGCGTTGACCGCATAGCCACCGATCTGCGCAAGCTTGACTGACGCATCCGCCTCGAACCCGTAATAGCGCGCGTCGGCCTGTTGATACTGGAAGCAGGGCAGATCGACCACGCGCCCGGATGGAGTGGCGGCCGCCTGGCAAACCGACGCTGCGACCTGGTTCTCCGAGATATAGTTGGAGAACCAGTTGTAATAGGCCGACGCGTCGAAGCTGAAGCCATCGCCATGCGCATGCAGCGTGCCTTCGAGCCCCCACGACTTCTCCAGCCTGAAGTTGGGGTTGCCCAGTTCGTAGGCCTGCGTGCCGGCGTGTGCGCCATTCGCGAACAGCTCCTCGCCCGAGGGCGCGCGCTCGGTCCGCGATCCGTTCAGCCCGACCCGGATGCTGTCGGTGAGGGCATAGGATGCACCGAGCGACCCCGATACCGAATGATAGCTCTGGCTGCCGCGGAAGAAGCGCAGATCGTCTTCGGGCGTGCGCGCGGCGAGATCGGTGATCTCGTAGCGCAGACCGCCCTCGGCGCGGAACTTGCCGGATTCATACTGTTGCAGCGTGAACAGCCCGGTCTGGTTGGTCTCGTTCTTCGGCAGAAACGCCTCGTCGCCGACCACGTTGAAGATCCGGTTGTAGAACTGCACGCCCGAAGCACCCTGCCAGCCACCGCGGTTCGCCTGGACGATTTCGAGGCGCCCTTCGAGGCCCTTGTTGTAGAATGCGGTGCCGACCGACCCGTCTTCCTCGAGCTCGAAATGGCGATAGCTTGCCTGCCCGACGCGGACGCGGATCTTGCTGATCAGGTCGCCGCCGGTATCGATCTCGCCGCGCAGGTCGACGCGGTTCTGGACGATATCGAGACGCGGCGCTTCCTGCTCCTGGCCGGGCAGCGTCGCATAGCGGATCGGCACGCCGTACAGGCTGTCATAGTGGCTGTACGACACGCCGAGGCTACCCGTGTCGGTGATGATCGCGGCGCCGGCGCCGGCGGTCCAGGTTTCCGCCTGCGTGTTGGGCAGCTTGCCCTTCAGCCGGGCGGAGGCGGCATAGTCGATCGGATCGGCCTCGTTAGGATCGACGGGCACCGCTGCCGTCGCCAGCGCCTGTGCGCGCGCATCGCGCGAGAGGATGTAACCGCCGGTGCGCAGATCGCCCGACTTCAGATACGAGCCATCCGCGTGCAGCACGAGGTGCTGGCCGACCGCGACGTCGCCGGCCATGCCGCCCGAGCGCTCGTCGGCGGCCGAGCCGTAATTCGCGATCCCGTTCACGCGATAGCCGGTCTCGGGCACCGAGCGCGGGATCCGCGTGTCGATGACGTTGACGACACCGCCGACAGCCGACGTGCCGTAAAGAAGCGCGCTTGGCCCGCGGAGGATTTCGATGCGCTCGGCGAGCAGCGGATCGATGATGACCGCGTGGTCGACAGAGGTGTTCGAGACGTCGATCGAGCCGATCCCGTCGGTGAGCACGCGGATGCGATCGCCCTGGAAGCCGCGCAGGATCGGGCGCGACGCACTCGGGCCGAACGAACTGGCGGATACGCCGGGCTGCCGCGCCAGAGTCTCGCCGAGCGACGGGCGCAGCTGACGCGTGAGTTCCTGCCCGGTCAGCACGGTCGTGCCCTGTAGCACGTCGCGCTCGCTGGTCTGGAGCGGTGCGGTAACGATGATATCGCGCGGGTTCGTCGCGCCGACCGGCGTTGGGGGTGGGGCAGGGGTGGCAGCATCCGCGGGTGCAGTCTGCGCGTGCGCCTGAGTGGCGAGGAGTGCAGCCAGGGCGGTGGCTCCAAACAGCATCGTCTTCATCAAATTCCCTTTGGTCTTCCCTGTATGACAACCCGGGTATGTTTAATGATACATCATATCAAGTGACAATATCGCCATGATCGGTAATGGGCACCATGCTGTTGCCGCGTTGCAACATGCGCGGCGGACGCGCTGGGCGCGGGCGTCGTCCTCGTTGCGTCTGCGCTCACCCTGCCGTGATCAGCGTCTTGATCCGGCCGGCAAGTGCCTCCATCGCGAACGGCTTGGTCATCACATGCATGCCCGGATCGAGCAGGCCGTTGCCGATCACCGCATTCTCGGCATAGCCGGTGATGAACAGGATTTTCAGCGCGGGCCGTCCGATCCGCGCGGCATCCGCCATCTGGCGCCCGTTCATCCCACCGGGCAGTCCGACATCGGTCACCAGCAGGTCGATCCGCGCGTTCGACTGAAGGATCTTGAGCCCCGCTGCGCCATCGGCCGCCTCGATCGCGGCATAGCCCAGTTCCTCGAGCACCTCCATCACCAGCATCCGCACGGTCGGTTCGTCGTCGACCACCAAGACGGTCTCGCCGGCGCGTGCCCGCGGCGCATCCGCGAGTTCGGCATCGACGTCGGCGCTCTCCGCCTCGCCGAAATGTCGTGGGAGATACAGGCAGACGTTGGTGCCTTCACCGACCTCGGAATAGATCCGGATGTGACCGCCGGACTGGCGCGCAAAGCCATAGATCATCGACAGGCCGAGCCCGGTACCGAGTCCGAGCGGCTTGGTCGTGAAAAAGGGATCGAACGCCTTGGCAATGATCTCGGGCGTCATTCCCGTGCCGGTATCGGAGACGCATAGCGAGACATATTGCCCAGGTTCGAGATCGCGTTCCTGCGCAATCCGCGTGTCGATCCAGCGGTTTGCGGTCTCGATCGTCAACCGGCCGCCCTCGGGCATCGCGTCGCGCGCATTGATGCACAGGTTGAGCAGCGCGTTCTCGAGCTGGTTGGCATCGACCAGCGTCGTCCACAACCCGACCGACTCGACCACTTCGGTCTCGATTCCCGGTCCGACCGTGCGCCGAACGAGGTCCTCGAGACCCGAGACGAGCCGGTTCACGTCGGTCGGCCTGGGATCGAGTGTCTGGCGACGCGAGAAGGCCAGCAGCCGGTGCGTCAGCGCAGCGGCACGCTTGGCAGCGCCTTGCGCGGCGAGCGAATAGCGTTCGACGTCGTTCAACCGTCCTTGCGCGATGCGGATACCAAGCAGTTCGAGGCTGCCGGTGATACCGGTCAGCAGATTGTTGAAATCATGCGCGATGCCGCCCGTCAGTTGGCCGACGGCTTCCATCTTCTGGCTCTGGCGAAGCGCCTCTTCGGTCGCCATCAGTTCGCGCGTGCGCGCCGCGACCTGCTCTTCCAGCGTCTCGTTCCAGCGCGCCATTTCGGCGGTCTGGCGGCGGCTGTCGTCGATATCGGTGTTGGTCCCGACCCAGCGCAGGATCGTGCCGTCGGCGGCGCGCACCGCGTCGGCGCGGACCAGGAACCAACGATAGACGCCGTCCTTGCCACGCGCGCGAAATTCGACGCCGTACCGTTCGCCCGTTCCCAGAGCATGGTGCCAAGCGTCTGCCGCCGCTGGATAGTCTTCGGGATGAATCTGGTTGGCCCAGGTCGTCATGCCGTCGAGCGCGCCGGGTTGCAGCCCGTTAAAGGCATAGACTTGCTGGTTGAACCAATAGAGATAGCCATCGGGGCGCGCCGCCCAGATCTGGTTCGGGACGGCTTCGGCGAAGACGCGGAACTGCTCCTCGCTGGCTCGCCGATCCGCTTCGGCGCGTAGTCGTTCGGTCGCGGACCGGACGCGGTCGGCAACCTCCCGCATCAGCAGCAGGTCGTCGTCGCTCCAGGCGCGCGGCACAGCATTGTTCGCGTAGAGCAACGCGACGAAATCATCCTGCTCGACGAGCGGCATGTTGACGAACGACGCGGCGCTGATTGCTTTCAGCACGGGCGCGGTCGCCGACGTCCGCGGGTCGAGCGCGACATCGGTGATCGCGACGGTGCGGCCGAGCTTCAGATCCTCGATATAGGAGCCGTGATCGCGAAACTTGAGCGTTCCGGCGATCGTCGTCACGCCTGGCGCGTTCCAGTCGCGTTCGACGGTGATCGTCTCCCGCACCGTGTCGATGACGCCGTATCCAACCCGGCTGACGTTTAACACCGTGCCGAGGATTCGCGATGCGACATATGCGATCTCGTCGGGGTCCGTCAGGTCGCGGATCGCATCGCCCAGTTCGAGCAATGCGTTTTGCCGCAGATCGGCCTGTTTGCGGGCGGTGATGTCGAAGCTGACACCGGGGAAGCGCAGCGGCGTGCCATCAACGGCAAGGCGGCACCGGCCCTGCGCAGCGACCCAGCGGACCGCGCCATTAGGCTGGAGGATGCGATATTCCGCCGAGAAATCCCCGCCCGTTTCCATCGCATCAGCAATCTGCGTGCGGACGGCGGGCAGATCGTCGGGGTGTATCCGACCAAAGAATTGCTCGAGCGGCGCACCCTTGCGACCCGTTTCGGCGGGAACACCGTACAGGTGCGTGAATCGATCGTCCGCCTTGACCCGATCGGTGGGAACATCCCAGTCCCACGTTCCTATTCCGTTTCCAGCGGTCAGCGCCTGGTTGAGCCGTTCCTCGCTCTCCTGCGTGACGATCGCGGCGCGGCGACGATCGGACACATCGTTGAACAGGATCGCGACCATGCGCGCATCGGGGGTGCCGATCCGGAACGCGTGGACATCGAACCACCGTTCCATCTGTTCGGATCCGTGCTCGAACCGCACGGATTCGCCGGTCAGCGCGACTTTCCCGTAGGTATCGAACCAGAATCGCTCGAGATCGGGGACGATCTCGCGTGCGGTGCGACCGACCACGTCGGTCAGACCGGTCTGCGCCTCGAACTGCGGGTTGACCTCGATGAAGCGGTAATCGCTCGCGGTGCCGTTGGGATCGAAGATCATCTCGACGATGCAGAACCCCGCATCGATCGCTTCGAACAACGCCCGGTATCGCTCCTGCGCCGGGATCAGTGTCTCGGCCGATGCCGTCGGAGAAGGGGGAGACTGCATCACGCTCGTATTTCGACAAGAGGGGTAGGGTAACAGACGGATAGGATCGGGATGGACAGGATCGGGCCACGCAGCAAACGCACACCGCCGGCAAGACGATCCATCATCCCCGCCGCATCCGCCGCGTATCCAGGGCGCATAGTCGGTACCCCATGCCACACCTTCGACCAGTATGGCTCCGCGACGAGCAGGAGCCGTCCTGCCAGCGCATTTTTCAGCCCTTTGGCTGAGGGCGGAAGAGCAATAGCGCGGTCATCACCCCGTCGATCCCGCCCGAAGATAGGTCAACCGCTTCGATGCAGATCGGACGTCGATCCGCGCTAGACCTTGGCCAGCGCGTCAGGCAGCAGGCGTGCCAGTCGGTCGGCCCATGCCGAACACCCGTCGGTCGAGCCAAGCAGATCTTGCCGCACCTCGATCTCGGCATATGGCCGCCGTTCGGGATAGGCGTGACGCGGGATCGTATAGTCGATCAGGTCCATCCGGTAGGGCTGGTTGTCGCCGACAACCAGATCCGCCTCCTGGCGCAGCACGTCGAGCAGCGCATGCGCGAACGCGGTGTCGCCGCCGTCATGCAGGATGCCGATATGCCAGGGGCGGTCCTGATCCCGCAGCGCGCCCTGCATCGCCGGCGTGAAGCTGTGCAGCGCGACCAGCACCGTCGCCATGCCCGCCGCATCGCGCCGCGCGATCTCGTCTGCGATCGCCGCCTGGTAGGGCGTATGGATCTCGGCAAACCGCGCGGCGCGGGCCGCGTCGTCGAGCGCGGCGTTGCCCGGCACGACCGTCGCGTCGCTGACCTCGGCGATCAGATCGGGCTGGCTCGGGCTGCGGTTGCAGTCGATCACCAGCCGCGAATAGGTCTGTCGGATGAACACCGCGTCGAGCCTTTGCGCGAGCAGCGCGCCGAGCTCGCCAACGCCGATGTCCCAGCCGATATGCCGCGACAGGTCCGTGTCGCTCAGCCCCAGCGACCCCAGCGCCTGCGGTACGGCATTTCCGGCATGATCGCCGATCAGCAGGAACGATGACGCGCCTTTGGGGTTGACCACCATGACCGGTGCGGCATCTTCGGTCCCAAGCAGCGATTGGCTGGCAGTGCTGTTCATGCGACGTGGATCCTCGATGCCATCTCTAACGCTTTCTCATGTAACCAAATACGCGTATCGCCAACCGGTTGCGTTCGGCGAGCACCGGATCATGGTTCGGCCGCGCGAAAGCTACGACCAGCGGCTGATCGACACGCAGCTCACGATCACACCCGAGCCCTGTGACGTGCGCTGGCTGCACGACGTGTTCGGCAATGCGGTCGCGATCGCCAGCTTCGACAAGCGCGCCAAGGACCTCGTGATCGACAGCCGCGTCCGGCTCGATCACAGCCCCGCCGAACTCCAGAACGTCGATATCGAACGCTATGCGCGCTTTTATCCGTTCACCTATTCGTCGGAGGAAATGCCCGACCTACTCCGTTCGATCGAGCGCCAGCATCATGATCCGCTGCGCCAGATCGACACCTGGGCGCGGCGCTTCGTCGCGCCTGGCGGGCAGACCGATACGCTCGCGATGCTCTCCGAAATGACCGCGGCGATCAAACGCGAGTTCACCTATGTCCAGCGGCCCGAAAAGGGCACGCAATCGCCGATCGAGACGCTTGCGCGGCGCAAGGGCACGTGCCGCGACTATGCAATGCTGATGATCGAGGCGGTGCGCGCGCTCGGTTTCGCGGCGCGGTTCGTCTCGGGCTATGTCTACAATCCGACACGGCGGGAGAGCCGCACCGGCGGCGGCAGCACGCATGCCTGGGTCCGCGTGTATATCCCCGGTTCGGGGTGGGTCGAGTTCGATCCGACCAACGGCATCGTCGGCAACCGCGGGCTGATCCGCGTCGCGGTCGCCCGCGATATCTACCAGGCGGTCCCTGTGTCCGGCACCTGGAGCGGCTTTCCCGGCAGCTTTCTCGACATGACAGTGTCGGTCGACATCACCGTCGACGAGGATGAGACGGTCATGCAACATACATCGCTAACAGCTTGAATAGGGGGACATCGATGCTGATCCGCGCTGGCTATGACATTCGTTTCGAAACCGACGTCGAGACACCGATGCTAGCGATGCTCAGCGTGCACCCGTCGCGCAACAAGGATTTCGTGACGCCGCACCGGATCGCCGCGGGGCCCGACGTGCCGACCTATGATTATCTCGACGCGTTCGGGAACGTCTGCACGCGCTTCACGGTGCCGAAGGGCGGCCTGACGCTGTCGTGCGACTTCACGATCGAGGATAGCGGCCTGCCCGATCCGGTCTCGCCCGACGCGGTCCAACACGCGGTGCAGGATCTCCCCGACGACATCATCATCTATCTGCTCGGCAGCCGCTATTGCGAGACCGATCGCTTGTCGGAGACCGCCTGGTCGCTGTTCGGGCACATTCCCGCGGGCTGGCAGCGCGTCCAGGCGATCGTCGACTTCACGCACAATCATGTCGAGTTCGGCTATCATTTCGCGCGGTCCACCAAGACCGCGTGGGACGTCTATCAGGAACGCCAGGGCGTCTGTCGCGATTTCGCGCATCTCGCCGTCACCCTGTGCCGCTGCATGAACATCCCGGCGCGCTACTGTACCGGCTATCTCGGCGACATCGGCATCCCGCCGGTCGACGCGCCGATGGATTTCTCCGCATGGTTCGACGTGTATCTGAGCGGCACGTGGCACACGCTCGACGCGCGTCACAACCGGCCGCGGATCGGCCGCATCCTGATGGCACGCGGCCGCGACGCGACCGATACCGCGCTGACCACCAGCTTCGGTCCGGCGCGTCTGGTCGGGTTCGACGTCCACACCGACGAGGTGGAGCCGGCGGGCTAAACCGGGTATCGCCGCAAGTTAGCCCTTGTCGCCTGTAGCGCGTTCGGCCTAACGGCACCGATCCTTCAATTTATGCTGCGATGCACAACATGACCTCGACCCCAGACCAGTCCGCCCCCGCCAATGCCAACGCGCTGCTCCTGCAGGCGATCGCGCTGCGCAAATGCATTACCGCGACCTACAACCGGATGGTCTGCACGCTGGCCCCGCACATCCTCTATACCAAGCATGACGACGTGTTCGTCGATGCGATCACGCTCGAGCGTGATGGCCAGCCGCCGAAAGAGATCAAGCTCGGGACGTTCAAGCTCGCGGGGCTGAAGGATATCGAGGTCACCGACCGGCCGTTCGTCCCCGATGCGATCTTCAACCCGGGCGACATCAAATACGACCGCGTCACGCTGTTCGTCGTCGACCGCACCTGACGCCGCAACCATCCTCCCCGTCCGGGGGAGGGTCGGCACGCCGTCATGCAGCAGGCGGCAACCACGCCGTCTCGATCTCACCATAGCGATCGGTGAAGCCGGTCGCCGCGACCAGCGCCGCTTCGTCGACGATCTTGACGCGGCGCCCGGTCCGTTCGATCACCCCGGCCTTCTCCAGCGCGCGGATCGTCCGGTTGACGTGCACCTTGGTCAGCCCGAGCGCGTCGCCGATATCGGTCTGCGTCAACGGCAGGTCGAACGAGTCGACGATCCCGCCCGCGGTCACGCGCAGCCGCGCCATGATATCGAGCAGCAGCGTGGACAGCCGTTCGCTCGCCCCCATCCGGCCGATCGTCGTCAGCCGGTCGCTCATCGCGACATTCTCCGCGGCGGCGATCGCATAGAGCAGCCCGGCGATCCGCGGTTGCGCGCGGAACAGCAGCCCGAGCGCGGTCTTGGGCATCTCGATGACGATGCAGTCCGAGATCGCGGTCAGCGTCGCCGCCGCCTGCGACCACGCCATGCTCGACGTGCCGATCAGGTCGCCCGCATAATGGAACCGCAGGATCTGCCGGCCCCCCGTGATCAGTTTGGTCGACGAATGCAGCCAGCCCTGCCGGACGACGTACAGCGCATGGCTTTCGCCCCCTTCCGCCATCAGTACGTCGCCGGCCTTTAGGCGTCGTTCGCCCTTTTCCGCCTGCAGGATCGCTTCCCGCTCCGCATCGGTCAGGTCGAGATGTCGACTTAGCCGCGCGATCAAACCGCTCAATTGCATCTTCGTGCCTTACGTCCACACCCCATGAACGGATATCGTTCGCACGAACATCGCGCAGCGGGAAGGGGGAGGACCGCTTTTCCGCCGGTTTCGCGCAAGGAAACGCTGTGCTAGTCGCCGCGCAACAAGCCTCGGCAAGCGAGGCGACACGGAGATGGCATGCTGAACGATTTCGATTTCGCGCTGGGCGAATCGGCGGACATGATCCGCGAGAGCACGCAGCGGTTCGCCGCGGACAAGATCGCGCCGCTGGCCGCGAAGATCGATGCGGACGACTGGTTCCCGCGCGAGCTCTGGCCGGCGATGGGCGAACTCGGGCTCCACGGCATCACCGTCGAGGAGGAATATGGCGGCCTCGGCCTCGGCTATCTCGAGCACGTCGTCGCGGTCGAGGAAGTGTCGCGCGCATCCGCGTCGATCGGGCTCAGCTACGGCGCGCACTCGAACCTGTGCGTCAACCAGATCCGCCGCTGGGGCAGCCCTGCGCAGAAGGCCAAGTATCTGCCCAAGCTCGTCTCGGGCGAGCATGTCGGCAGCCTCGCCATGTCCGAGGCGGGCGCCGGCTCCGACGTCGTCTCGATGAAGCTGAAGGCGGTCAAGACCGATACGGGCTACGTGCTCAACGGCACCAAATTCTGGATCACCAACGCGACGTACGCGGATACGCTCGTCGTCTATGCCAAGACCGGCGAGGGCTCGCGCGGGATCACCGCGTTCCTGATCGAGAAGGACATGCCGGGCTTTTCGATCGGCCAGAAGATCGACAAGATGGGGATGCGCGGATCGCCGACCGCCGAACTCGTCTTCAACGATTGCGTCGTGCCTGCCGAAAACGTCATGGGCCCCGAGAATGGCGGCGTCGGCGTGCTGATGTCGGGGCTCGACTACGAGCGCGCGGTGCTCGCCGGGATCCAGCTCGGGATCATGCAGGCGTGCCTCGACGTGGTGATCCCGTACGTGCGCGAGCGCAAGCAGTTCGGCACGCCGATCGGCCAGTTCCAGCTGATCCAGGCGAAGGTCGCCGACATGTACGTCGCGCTCAGCTCGGCGCGCGCCTATGTCTATGCGGTGGCCAAGTCGTGCGACGCGGGCAAGACCACGCGGTTCGATGCGGCAGGGGCCATCCTGCTGGCGAGCGAGAGCGCGGTGAAGGTGTCGCTCGAATCGATCCAGGCGCTCGGCGGGGCAGGGTACACCAAGGACTGGCCGGTCGAACGCTTCATGCGCGATGCCAAGCTGCTCGACATCGGTGCGGGCACGAACGAGATCCGCCGCATGCTGATCGGCCGCGAACTGATCGGTGCCGCCCCCAAGGTGGCGCAGTGAACGTGATTGCTAATCCTCCCCGGCACGGGGAGGGGGACCGCGCAGCGGTGGAGGGGGCGCACCCCGAACGTAACGCTGGTGGCAGCCCCCCTCCACCCGTCGCCCAAGTGGACGAACGGTCCCCCTCCCCGTGCCGGGGAGGATTTGCGTGACCGCCCCCGTCCTCACCTCCGCACTCTCCCCCGACAGCGAGACCTTCCGTGCGAACGCCGCGCACAACCGCGCGCTCGCCGAAACCCTCCGCAACGACGTCGCGCGCACCGCGCTTGGCGGTTCGCCCAAGTCGCGCGAGCGCCACACATCCCGCGGCAAACTCCTCCCCCGCGACCGCGTCGAACGCCTCCTCGATCCCGGTTCGCCGTTCCTCGAAATTGGCCAGCTCGTCGCCAACGGCCTCTACGACGATGAGGTCCCCGGCGCCGGCGTCATCGCCGGCATCGGCCGCGTGTCCGGTCGCCAGTGCATGATCCTGTGCAACGACGCGACGGTGAAGGGCGGCACCTACTTCCCACTGACCGTCAAGAAACACCTGCGCGCGCAGGAAATCGCGCAGGAAAACCGGCTTCCCTGCATCTACCTTGTCGACAGCGGCGGCGCGAACCTGCCGCACCAGGCGGAGGTCTTTCCCGACCGCGATCACTTCGGCCGCATCTTCTTCAACCAGGCGCAGATGTCCGCGCTCGGCATCCCGCAGATCGCTTGCGTCATGGGCAGCTGCACCGCCGGCGGCGCCTATGTCCCCGCAATGTCCGACGAGACGATCATCGTCCGCGGGCAGGGGACGATCTTCCTCGCAGGGCCCCCGCTCGTGAAGGCCGCGACCGGCGAAGTCATCTCCGCGGAAGAACTCGGTGGTGCCGATACGCATGGCCGCCGGTCGGGCGTGGTCGATCACGTCGCCGAGAATGACGACCACGCGTTGACGATCGTCCGCGATATCGTCTCGACGCTGCAACCCCAGGCGCAGACCGCGGTGAACCTCCAGCAGCCCAGACCGCCCAAATTCGCCGCCGAGGAGCTGTACGGAATTGTCCCGAGCGACGTCCGCGCGCCCTACGACGTCCACGAGGTCATCGCGCGGCTGGTCGACGGCAGCGCGTTCCACGAGTTCAAGGCGCTCTACGGCACCAGCCTCGTCTGCGGGTTCGCGCATATCTGGGGCATCCCCGTCGCGATCCTCGCCAACAACGGCGTGCTGTTCAGCGAAAGCGCGCAGAAGGGCGCGCACTTCATCGAACTCGCCTGCCAGCGCAAGATCCCGCTGCTCTTCCTCCAAAACATTTCGGGCTTCATGGTCGGTGGCAAGTATGAGGCGGAAGGCATTGCGAAACATGGCGCAAAGCTCGTCACCGCGGTCGCCACCGCGACCGTGCCGAAGATCACCGTGCTGATCGGCGGCAGCTTCGGCGCGGGCAATTACGGGATGTGCGGTCGCGCTTACTCACCCCGCTTCCTGTTCACCTGGCCCAACAGCCGGATCAGCGTGATGGGCGGCGAACAGGCGGCGTCAGTGCTCGCGACCGTCCACCGCGACGCGGATGGCTGGACGCCCGAACAGGCCGAAGCGTTCAAGGCCCCCGTCCGTCAGAAATACGAGGACGAGGGCAATCCCTGGTACGCGACCGCGCGGCTGTGGGACGACGGCATCATCGATCCTGCACAGACCCGCGACGTCCTGGGCCTCGCCTTCGCCGCGACGCTCAACGCCCCCATCCCCGAACGCCCCGCGTTCGGCGTGTTCCGGATGTAACCCGATGATCCTGCTGTCACTTCTTCTTGCCGCCGGGCAGGTCACCCCGGTCCAGCCGATCGTCAAGGGCACCGGCCTGCCGCCCGGACCCATGACCGAAGACGCCGGCGTGATGGTCCCGATCGATGCGCTCTTCGCCGCGCTTGCCGCGCGCGACGGCCAGGCGATCCTCGCGCAGGTCCGTCCCGACGGCGGCGCCACCGTCGCCGAGGAAAAGCCCGACGGCACGCGCAGCGTGCGCCGCACGAGCTGGCCCGAATTCGCGGCGTCGATCAAACCCGGCCCGGAGCGCTACGCCGAACGCCTGACCGATCTCGCGGTCGATATCGACGGCGACATCGCGATGGTCTGGTCGCCCTATGTCTTCACGATCGACGGCAAGGTCGCGCATTGCGGGACGGATCACTTCGACATGGTCCGCGACGCGGGCCGCTGGAAGATCGCCAACATCACCTGGTCGAAGCGCACCACCGGCTGCGCGAACTGATATGGCCTGTCCTACATCGACCGGATCGGCTTATGCGGGGATTGCCATGACGATAGCATCGATCCTGACCACCGATAGTGACGCTCGCAAGGCATACCCTTGCGCGAAGTGCGCATCGCGCGAGCGTGTGAACTTTGTGAACTTCACTCGGCTCAATCGATGATCGAGTCGCTCCTGATCGCCAACCGCGGCGAGATCGCCTGCCGCATCATCCGCACCGCGCGCAGCCTCGGCATCCGCACCGTCGCGGTCTATTCGGACGCCGACGCGAACGCGCTTCACGTCCGCCAGGCCGACGAAGCCGTCCATATCGGCGCGTCCCCGGCGCGCGAAAGCTACCTTGTCGGCGACCGCATCATCGCCGCCGCGCTGGCGACCGGCACCGAGGCGATCCACCCCGGCTACGGCTTCCTGTCGGAGAATGCCGACTTCGCGCAAGCCGTGCTCGACGCTGGACTGATCTGGGTCGGCCCGAACCCCGACAGCATCCGCGCGATGGGGCTGAAGGACGCCGCGAAGCAGCGGATGATCGCCGCCGGCGTCCCCGTCACCCCCGGCTATCTCGGCGAGGACCAGTCCCCCGAACGTCTCAAGGCCGAGGCGGACGCGATCGGCTATCCGGTCCTCATCAAGGCGGTCGCCGGCGGTGGCGGCAAGGGCATGCGCCGCGTCGATACCGCGGCAGAGTTCGCCGACGCGCTTGTCTCGTGCCAGCGCGAAGCGGCCTCGTCGTTCGGCAACACCGACGTCCTGATCGAGAAATACATCCTCTCACCCCGCCATATCGAGGTGCAGGTCTTCGGCGACAGTCACGGCGACGTCGTCCACCTGTTCGAGCGCGACTGTTCGCTCCAGCGCCGCCACCAGAAGGTGATCGAGGAAGCGCCTGCGCCGGGTATGGACGCCGCCACCCGCGAAGCGATCTGCGCCGCCGCGGTCAAGGCGGCCAAGGCGGTCGACTATGTCGGCGCCGGCACGATCGAGTTCATCGCCGACGCCAGCGAAGGCCTCCGCGCCGACCGCATCTGGTTCATGGAAATGAACACGCGGCTCCAGGTCGAGCATCCGGTCACCGAGGAAATCACCGGCCAGGACCTCGTCGAATGGCAGCTCCGCGTTGCCTCCGGCGAGCCATTGCCGTTGCGGCAGGAAGACCTCGCCATCGACGGCTGGGCGATGGAAGCACGGCTCTACGCAGAGGATCCCGCCAAGGGTTTCCTGCCCTCGATCGGCATGCTCGACCGCTTCGATCTCGGCACCGGCGCACGCGTCGATACCGGGGTAGAGCAGGGGGCTGAAATCTCACCCTTCTACGACCCGATGATCGCCAAGGTGATCGCTTGGGGGCAAGATCGCGAGACCGCGCGCGAAGCGCTGGCGGAGGCGCTCGACGGCGCGGTCGTCTGGCCGGTCCGCTCGAACGCCGGGTTCCTCGTCGAAGCGCTCGACCACCCCGACTTCGTCGCAGGCACGCTCGACACCGGTCTGATCGCGCGCGAAGTCGACAGGCTCATGCCGCCGACGCATCCGACCGAAGAGGCTTTGGCGGAGGCCGCGGGCGCGCTCGTCTCGACCGATCCGATCGCCGGCTTCCGCCTCAACGCCGCCCCCCGCCGCAGCGCGACGTTCCTGCTGGACGGCGAACCGGTCGAGGTCGAGCTCGACGGACAGGGCGGAACCACGCCCGCGTTCGAGGATGTCCTCATCTCCGAAGCGGGTCAGACGTGGCAGTTGAGGCCTTGGCGCGCGTCCGGCGTAGCGGCGGGCGCAGCGGCGGACGGTGCGATCTTGTCCCCCATGCCGGGCCGGATCATCGCGGTCGACGTCGCGGCGGGCGATAGCGTCATCAAGGGTCAGAAGCTCGTCACGCTCGAGGCGATGAAGATGGAACACTCCCTGACCGCCCCGTTCGACGGCACCGTCGCCGACCTGACTGCCGTCGAGGGCGGCCAAGTGACCGAGGGCACCATGCTCGTGCGCATCGAGAAGGATAGCTGATGGCCGGCCGCTATTACGACGACTGGACCATCGGCGACCGGATCGACCACGAGATCCGTCGTACGGTGACCGAGACCGACAATCTCCTGTTCTCGACGATGACTCACAACCCGCAGCCGCTCCACCTCGATGTCGAGGCGGCGAAGGCGAGCGAGTTCGGCCGGATTCTGGTCAACGGAACCTTCACCTTCGCGCTGATGGTCGGGCTGTCGGTCGGCGAGACGACGCTCGGCACGCTGGTCGCGAACCTCGGCTACGACAAGCTGGTCCATCCCAAACCCGTCTTCATCGGCGACACGATGCGCGCCGAGACCGAGGTCACCGACCTCAAACCGAGCAAGTCGCGTCCCGAGGCGGGCATCGTCACTTTCACGCACCGTCTGATCAACCAGCGCGACGAGATCGTCTGCCAATGCCTGCGGACGGCACTGCTCAAGCGCCGGGGTTAGGGGGCCGCCTTGCCCAGCGCCGTCTCGACCACCGGCGTGACCTTTGCCGCGATCTTGGTGACGCCGCCGCGATTGGGGTGGACATGGTCCGCTTGCATCAGCTGCGCATTGCCGATCACCCCGTCCAGGATGAACGGATAGAGCGTGGCGTCATACCGCTTGGCCAGGTCCGGCCAGATCGTGCTGAACTGACTGGCGAAGTCCGGTCCCAGATTGGGCGGCGCCATCATGCCCGTCAGCAGCACCGGGATCCCGCGCCGCTTCGCCTCGTCGAGCATCGCCGTCATGTTCGCGCGCGTCTCGGCCGGTGCAATCTGTCGCAGGACATCATTGCCGCCGAGCCCGATCAGCACGAGGTCGGGCTTGCGCGGCAGGTTGTTCAGCGCGAACGCAAACCGCTGCCGCCCCGCCGCGCTCGTATCGCCCGAGACGCCTGCGTTGACGATCGTCGCATTGATCCCGTCGCGCCGTAGCTGCGCCTGCACCGCATCCGGCAAACTCTGCCCGCGATCGAGCCCATAGCCTGCATACAGACTATCGCCGAACGCCAGGATCAGCCGGCTCGGCCCGCTTGGGGCGGGCGTCGCCGCGACCGGCGCGAGCATATTCGTCGTGGGCGCCGGGGCAGGGGCTTCCGCGACCCGATCGCACCCGGCCAGAGCCGCCGCTTGGAGAAGCGCGAGAGCGCCCCCATAAAGAGGCCAGCGCCGCGTCTGTTTCTCCAAAATACTGGTCTCCATGTCCGAACCCGCTTCCGCCGATATGGTGATCTCTGTCCGCGATGTCACGCTGACGCTGGGTACCGCCAGCGCTGCGACCGAAATACTCAAGCGCATCGATCTCGACGTCATTCGCGGCACGAGCGTCGCGCTGCTCGGTCCGTCTGGTTCGGGCAAGTCGTCGCTGATGGCGGTGCTGTCCGGGCTCGAACGCGCGGGCGGCGGGCAGGTACACGTTGCCGGCCTCGATTTTGGTACGCTCGACGAAGATGGCTTGGCGCGAGCCAGACGCGGACGGATCGGCATCGTCCTGCAGGCCTTCCATCTGTTGCCGACGATGACCGCGCTTGAGAATGTTGCGGTGCCGATGGAACTCGCGGGGATGTCCGATGCCTTCGAACGCGCCGAGGCCGAACTCGGGGCGGTTGGCCTCGCACACCGTCTCACGCATTATCCGACGCAACTGTCGGGTGGTGAGCAACAACGCGTGGCGATCGCGCGCGCGCTCGGGCCGCGCCCCGATCTGGTCTTCGCCGACGAACCGACCGGCAACCTCGACGCCACGACGGGAGCGTCGATCATGGACCTGCTCTTCGATCGTCGCGCTGCGACCGGCGCGACGTTGATCATCATTACGCACGATCCACTGTTGGCAGCGCGGTGCGACAGGATCGTCGAGCTGGGCGATGGTCGGATCGTAGCGGATCGCCTGCGATGAGCGAATGGCGGCTCGCGTGGCGGCTTGCGCGGCGCGAACTCGATCTGCGGTTTCGCGGGCTGCGCCTGTTGCTCGCCTGCCTGTTACTCGGGGTCGGCACCCTCGCCGCGATCGGCAGCTTGACGCAATCGATCGACCGCGAGCTTGCCGCGCGGGGCAGCACTATCCTGGGCGGCGACATCGAATTGGCCGTGTCCCAGCGCGTCGCGACGCCGGATGAACGCGCTGCCCTCGGACGCCTAGGCGCGGTGTCTGAATCCATTCGGATGCAGGCAATGGCGGTGCGCGGCACCGATGGCGTGCCGATCGAGTTAAAGGGCGTCGATGCGGCCTATCCGCTCTACGGCGCGCTCATGCTGCGGCGCGGCGTGACGGCCAAAGCGCTCGACGCAAAGACAGTTCTGGTCGTGCCGGCCCTGGCCGATCGCCTGGGGGTCGCGCCCGGCGCCCAGCTTAGGCTGGGAACGGCCATGTTCACGGTCGGCGGGATCATCGCGGTCGAACCTGACCGATTGGGCGAAGGGTTCACGCTTGGTCCCGTCGCGATCGTCTCGCTCGCGGGAATTTCGCGTACGGCGCTTGTCCAGCCCGGCAGCCTTTACGAAAGCAAATATCGCGTCCGAATCCCGACAGGCGCTTCACCGGCCGCGATGGTCGCGCGATTCAAGGCTGCGTTCCCGACCGGTGGCTGGGAAGCCAAGACACGCGATCGCGCCGCGCCCGGCGCCGACCGGTTCGTTGACCGCATGGGACAGTTTCTGCTTCTGGTGGGCCTGTCCGCGCTCGTCATCGCCGGGATTGGCGTGGGCAATGGCGTATCGTCTTATCTCGCCGCGCGCCGCGGCAGCATCGCCGCGCTGAAAGTCCTCGGCGCAACCTCGTCGATCGTCGCCCGGATATATATCCTCCAGGTCGCAGTCGTTGCAGGGCTCGGCATCGTCGGTGGCCTGATCGCGGGCGTGGCGACGGTGCCGGCGATTATTTGGCTTGCTGGCAACGCTCTGCCAGTCGCGCCACAGTTTGCCATCCAAGCCGCGCCGCTTGCGCTCGCCGCGGCTTACGGGATGTTGATCGCGCTCGCCTTTACCGCACCGCCGCTGATCGAAGCGGGACATATTCCGGCGGCGGGGCTATTGCGCAGTGTGTCGGGTGACCGGAATGTGCCGCGACGTATGACGCTTCCCTGGGTTGCGGCCGCAGCGTTCGTGATCATCGGCCTGGCGTTGTCGACCGCGGAACAGCCAGGTTTAAGCGCGGGCTTTCTCGCCGCGGTCGCGGGCGTGTTGATGATATTGGCCGGTTTTGGATGGGCCGTACGGCGTGGGGCGGCTTTGCTACCGCGATCGCGACGGCCGGTGCTGCGGCTGGCGATCGCTGGATTGCATCGGCCTGGATCACGAACCGGAACGCTTGTCGTCGCGCTTGGACTCGGCCTGACCCTTTTCGTGCTGCTTGCTGCCATCCGCACGAGCATCGAGGCGAATATCGCGCGGACGGTGCCGCAGCGTGCGCCGGCGCTGTTTGCGCTCGACGTGCCCCCCGATCGTGAGACGGAGTTCCGCCACGTGATCGCCGGTGTCGCGCGTCATGCCGCGGTTCGGACCGTGCCCGCAATGCGCGGTACAATCACCGGCTACCGGCGCGTGCGCGTCGCCGACTTGAAGACCTTGCCCGAGGGTGCCTGGGCATTAAGGGGTGAGCGCGGGCTCACCTATGCAGCGACTCTGCCCGAGGGGAGCACGCTGACGACGGGGGCATGGTGGCCGCGCGATTATCGCGGGCCGCCGCTGGTGTCGATCGACGAGCGGTTGGCGAGGGCGCTCGATCTCAAGATCGGCGATCCGCTCAGCTACAGCCTGCTGGGGGTCGAGCGGACGGCGACGATCGCGTCATTTCGTCGGATCAGTTGGGACACGCTGGGGTTCAATTTCGTCATGGTGTTCTCGCCCAACGCTATTGCGGATGCGCCGCATAATTTGGCAGCGACCATCGATCTGGCGCCGGGCCAAGAGTCGCACGTAATGCGTGCTCTGCTCCCTCGCTTTCCGTCCGTATCGGTGATCGAGGTGCGCGGTGTGCTGGGTCAGGTCCGGACGATCGTGGCGCAGATGGCGACCGCGATCACCGCGGCGGCCTCGGTCGCGATCCTCGCCGGGATAGCCGTCCTGATCGGCGCGATCGCTGCAGCGCGGGAGGCGCGGACCTATGATGGGGTGATCCTGCGCACGCTTGGCGCGACCCGGTGGCAGGTACTGGCGGTTCAAGCGCTCGAATATGCGATTTTGAGCATCATTCTGTCGCTGCTCGCCTTATTGCTCGGTCTCGGCGGGGCATGGTATGTCGTGACGCAGCTGTTCATGTTCCAATGGCTCCCGGATTACGCGACCGTCGTCGCGACGTTGATCGGTGGAGCTACGCTGACGATGGCGATCGGGTTGGCGGGCGCATGGCCCATTCTCGGTGCACGTCCTGCAGAGGCTTTGCGACAGCTATAGGCTGGCCACCTCCGGCACGTTTTGGCGCGCGCCGCGTTAAGCGAGCGCGAGGGCATCTCCTCATCAACCGATCCCGAGGGGCAAGACGCTGGCAGACATGGACGCTATTGAGCACAGGGCAACCAGCCCATGGACGATGTCGGCACGCGAGTGGCTGAGCGTCCTGAAGCGCACCTGGGCCGAGGCGAGTGACGACAATATCGGCCTGATCGCAGCGGGTACGGCGTTTTACGGATTCGCAGCGATCGTACCCTTGCTCGCATCGATCGTCCTGATCTACGGTCTCGTTGCCGATACCGCCACGATCGTGGCCAACATTCGCGGCTTGTTCGACGTGTTGCCCGACGATGCAGCGCGCGTGATCGGCGATCAGCTGACGACGGTGGTCGGCACGTCGGAAGGCAAGAAGGGTTTCGGTCTCATCGTGGCGTTGGGGATCGCCTTGTACGGCGGTACGAAGGGCGCATCCTCGATCGTCACCGCGCTGAATATCGCCTATGAGCAGCGCGAGACGCGCGGATTCGTCACGATCAACGTGCTTGCGTTTACGATTACCCTTGGCGCGGTGGGACTTGCCTTGGCTGCCGTTGTGTCAATGGCTGCTTTCGCACTGCTCGACGGGCTGATCCCAGGTGCACCGGCCGTCCTGCTCGTGGCGATCCGGATCGTCAGCTATAGCGTGCTGGCTGCGCTGGGGATCACTGCGGCGGCGTGCCTTTATCGGTTTGGCCCGGACCGCACGGCGGCGAAATGGAGGTGGCTGACGCCCGGATCACTGGCGGCGACCGCGATTTGGCTGGCCGCTACGGTCGGCTTTGGCGTTTATGTGTCGCGGTTCGGCAATTACGGTGCGACCTACGGATCGTTGAGCGCGGTCATCGTGCTGCTGACCTGGCTATGGCTTTCAGCGTATGTCTTTCTGCTCGGTGCAGAATTGAACGCCGAACTCGAACGCGAGACCGACTGCGATACGACGGTCGGCGGGGACAAGCCGCTTGGCGAGCGTGGCGCGGCGGTCGCCGACTGGGCCATGTCCGAAAAGCCGGATGTGGCGTCCCCGCAACCGAGAAGCGCCGGCGCGATCGTCGCAACAACGGGCACTGCGATCGTAGGGCTTCAGGTCGGCATCCCCGCATCCCTTCTGGCGCTCGGGGGGCTGCGGTTGGTGCGACGTGGCTCATCGGCCGCGGGTCTTGTCATGCTCGGCCTCAGCACGGCATTGGCTTGGCATAAGCGTGATCCGCGTTCGTCGCAGAATCCAAATGCGGCGAACACAAACCCATGAGGCCGTTGCGGCGCACCAAGCTTTTTTTTGACGGCGGCTGCAGGCCAAACCCTGGACTGATGGAGTGTGCGGTCGTCCTTAGAGGACACGCGCATTATCGGCACGACCTCGGTGAGGGAACGAACAGCGACGCGGAATGGCTTGCCGCGCTCTACGCTGTTGAAATTGCCCAGCGCCACGGCGAGCGTAATATCATATTGCTCGGCGATTCGACGTTGGTCGTCACGCAAGCGAACGGGCTCGCGCCATGTCGCAGCGCAAGCCTGGCTGCGCACCGTCAACGACTTGTCGACCGGCTAAGCGACTTCGACACGGTTCGCATACGTTACATCGGGCGGGCACAGAACCTTGCCGGTATCGCGTTGGCGAAGCTCCATCCGCGCTGACATGGTGCCCGTAGGTGCACGAGGGCGATGTCTGGGGCGTGCTGTGGCGCCAGAAATCCAAAAACTGCCACGGGACTGTAAAAAAGCGTTTGACGGGTTTGCGGGGTGGTCCTAGAGGGGTGTCACCGCAGCGAACGGCCACATGGTTTGGTTGTTGCGGTCGCAAAAAACCAGATGCTCCAAGCTTCTCGAAAGGGAGGTTATGTGAGTGTCGGTATTTTTGTCGGCTCTTTGACATTGTAGGTTTAGATGAAGGGACATGTGGGCGG
>NZ_LMLD01000012.1:0-94978 GCF_001421825.1 Sphingomonas sp. Leaf38
CATCTAAACCTACAATGTCAAAGAGCCGACAAAAATACCGACACTCGCATAACCTCCCTTTCGAGAAGCTTGGAGCATCTGGTTTTTTGCGACCGAAGCAACCAGACCATGGGGCCGTTCGCTGCGGTGACACCCCTCTAGGACCACTCCACAAACCCGTCAAACGCTTTTTTGCATATTTGTGGCAATTTTTGAATTTCTGGCGCCACAGCGCGCCCCAGGCTTCGCCCTCGTGCACCTACGGGCACCATCTCAGCGCAGATCCAAGCTGGCCACAAGCGAGCGTGCCACATGGTCGTAAAACAGGATGCCCGACGCGCGCGGTCTTAGACGAGCGGCAGATCGGGATGACCGCGTCAGAACCGGGAGTTTGTATCAGGCCATGGTCGGCGAATGCGTTTGCAGGCATCGTGAACGATTTTGCGAAGGGGCTGGATCACTGGGCCGGTCGTAAATCGTTGGATAGTGGCAAACCGCCGACAAGCGGTCACGCCCGAGACAGCTCAGTGCGTTGCATCCTTACCGACGAGCGCTTCGAAGGCCTCGATCGGAAGCGGCGTACGGAACTGGCAGCCGGCGGTAAAATCGTCGGCCCACATGATCTCGGCAACGACCTGTCCGATCTGGGGAAGGGTCAACCAGATACTGGTACCGCGCTTGAGCGCCGAATAGGTCTGCAGGCGTGCGCCGTGCACCGAGAGATCGACGACCTTGCACAGCGTCCGTCCCGCCTTGCCGATCCGCACATCAAGCGAAACCGGCGCACGCGGGGAGCGGCGCCGGCTTGAACTTTCTGCGGGTTCGAATTCGGCGGCGAACATGATGACCTCGTTCTTATGAACCCAGTCTAAGTCGCCGATGGCTAACGCTGTGTTAACAAACGCAGCCATTTTGGAGAAATTCGAACCCGTTTTGAGGAGTTTGCGTACTTACTTGCGCAGCGTGAGACCGCCTCCGAAGCGCTTGTTGAAGCGCGCAACCTGCCCGCCAGTGTCCAGCATCGTGCCACGGCCGCCGGTCCATGCCGGATGCGCGAGCGGATCGATCTCAAGCGTCATCACGTCACCTTCCTTACCCCAGGTGGTGCGAGTCTGGTACTTGCTGCCATCGGTCATCTGGACGGTGATCATGTGATAATCGGGATGCGTATCGGCCTTCATGGGACTTCTCCGGTAGGTGGCTGGTTCCGACCAGCCTGAAATGGAAGGCGCGCCCGTACACGGACGCGCCTGAATTGACAAGATTGCCTCGATGTCAGGCCTTGGGTGGGTCGGCGATCATCGCCGTGAAGTTCGCCTCGGCC
Organism: Sphingomonas sp. Leaf38; assembly: GCF_001421825.1. NCBI lineage: Bacteria > Pseudomonadati > Pseudomonadota > Alphaproteobacteria > Sphingomonadales > Sphingomonadaceae > Sphingomonas > Sphingomonas sp. Leaf38. The sequence goes on from NZ_LMLD01000012.1 coordinate 1,304, forward strand.
ACCAATTGCCCATCGACCAGGGCGCGGCCGGCAAACTTGCACACCGCGCTGCGCTTCTGGACGAAATTCACCTCGAGCTTGAGCAGCACGCCAGGTTCGACGGGCTTACGAAACTTCGCGCCGTCGATCGCCATGAAATAGACAAGCTTGCCCGAGCCCGCGAGCCCCAGCGACTCGACCGCGAGAATTCCCGCAGCCTGCGCCATCGCCTCGACGATCAACACGCCCGGCATGATCGGCCGACCGGGAAAATGCCCCTGAAAGAACTGCTCGTTCATCGACACCGCCTTGATCGCGGTGATCGACGTGTCGAGGATCAGATCCTCGACACGATCGACCAGCAGCATCGGGTAGCGATGCGGCAAGGCCGCCATGACGCGCCCTATGTCGAGCGGGCCCATGCCGGTCTTGCCGTCGGACTCAGCCGCGTTGTCGGCAGTGTCGATCTCGCTCATCGGTTCGGCTTAGCGACCCTGCGGGGTGCGCGTCGCGGCTGGCGCACGCGCGGCTGGCGCCGCCGCGGCGCCCTGCTGCTGGCCACCCTGCTGGTTCGGCTGCCAGTTCGCGGGCACGGCCGTGCTGACCGATGGCACCAGGCGATCGAGCTCGGTCGTGATCGCGGCGGTGATGTCGGCGGTCGGCTGTGCGAACAGCGCAGCCTCAGGACGCAGCAACAGGCTGACGTTCTTCGCGCGCACCGCGGCAGTCACGGCGTCGCTGAGCTTCGCCTGGATCTGCTCGATCGCATATTGCTGTGCGCGCTGCGCCGGCTGCGTCAGGCGAGCGAGTTCCTGGTTGGCGGCATTCTCGCGCGTCTGGATCGCCTGAGCCTGCGGACGAAGCGTCGCTTCGGTCGCGCCGGGCGCACGCTGTGCGGTCTGGAACGCGGTGACCAGCGGCTGGAGCTCGCGCGCGACGGCCTGGCGGCGCGTCTCGGCCTGGTCGAGCTGTGCCTTGTAGGTCGTCTCGATCTGGGCGCGAGCCGCGTTCCAGGCCTTCGAGTTGGCGATCGCGCCCTGCGCGTCGGCAACGGCCACGCCCGAAACCTGTGCATCAGCAGCGGTCGCGGTCATGGCAGCCGGTGCGACGAGCGCTGCGGCGAGGAGAAGCGTCTTGAACGTCGTCATCAGAACTGTGTCCCTACGTTGAAAGTGATAAGCTTGGGGTCGTCACCCTTCTGGGTGAGCAAGGCCTTGGCGAGATCGATCCGGAGCGGGCCGAACGGCGAGTTCCAGTTCACGCCGATACCGACCGACAGACGCGGCTTGGCCGAATTGCCGAGGAAAGTCTCCTGGAATGGCGCGGTACCCGGCGCGACCGTGTTGGACTCGCCACCGACACACCCTGCGTTTCCGGTGGTGGGCGTCGCGGAATAGCCCGCGGAGCACGTCGTCAGGCGAGTCACCGGTACCGTCGTGCCCGTCGGGGTGTAGACGTTGTTGTACAGGATGTTGTTTGCGCCGTCGCGAAGCGGCAGGGCCTGGTAGACCCGGTTACCGTTTTTATCGAGCGTGAACGGAAAATCTGCGGTCGGGAGCGGCTTCTTGATACCGAAGAGGCTGCCCACCTGCGCATAAATCGACGGACGCAGCCCCAGCTCGCGTGCACCCGACCCCAACGGGATCTCGATCTCCGCGCGGGCCAGATAATAAGCGCGACCACCGAGCGCGTCGTCCTGCAGCTGGTCGCGGCTCGTCTGCACCGACTGCGTGCCGTCGGCATTGTTGATATACGCAGCTCGCAAGACGCGGGGTCCGACGCCGCGAATGTCGAAGCCGCGGAACTGCGGTTCGCCGAGATAGAAGCGGTCGGTGATGCGGATGGGGTCGCGTCCGGGGCCCGGGCTCTTTTCGAGCGGATGGATATAGCCACCCTCCGCAATGATCGAGCCGATGAAGCCGCTACCAAGGTTCGCGTATTTCGATCCTTCGAGACGCGTACGGAGATACTTCACGTCGCCGCCAAGCCCGGCGAAATCCTGGCTGAACGAGAAACGCGAGCCCGCGGTCGGGCGCAGGCGACTGTTGAGCGTATCGCGGCTGAGCGAGTAGCCGATCGACGACGTCCAGCGATTGCCGATCGCATCGCACAGATAATTACCGGCCTGGAGCCTGTTACACGTGCCGTCCGCGTTCAAGAACTGGTTGTCGAGCGTCACCTGATCGTACGACAGACCATAACGACCCGACAGCGACCAGAATTCGGTGAGCGGCACACCGGCGCGCAACTGGAAGCCGGTCGAGACCTGCGAATAATTGGTCTGGCGATCGTTCCCGCTGAAGCTGAACGAGTTGTAATCGCGACGGAAGATGTCGCCACCGAGCGCGATGTTCTTGTCGAACAGATACGGCTCGGTGAAGCCCAGCTCGACCGACTTCGAATAGCTCGAATAGTTCACGCCCGCACGCAGTTCCTGACCCTTGCCGCGGAAGTTGCGCTGCGTGATGTTCGCCTGGATAATGAAGCGTTCGAGGCTCGAATAGCCTGCCGACAGCTGGAGCTCGCCGGTCGACTTCTCTTCGAGGTTGGTCTCGAGAATCACGCGGTCGGGCGCCGAACCCGGCAGCTGCTTGATCTCCATCTTGTCGGCGAAATAGCCGAGCGAGTTGATGCGATCCTGCGAGCGCTTCACCTGGAAGCTGTTGAACGCATCGCCCTCCGCCAGACGGATCTCGCGGCGGACGACCTTGTCCTGCGTCTGCGTGTTCCCGTTGATCTCGATCCGCTCGACATAGGTCCGCTTGGCTTCGGCGATGTTGAAATTAATCCCCATCGTCAGCGTTTCGGCGTCCTTCTGGAACTCCGGGTTCACCTCGGTGAAGGCGTAGCCGAACAGGCCCGCGGTCTGGCTAAGGTTATCGACCGAATCCTCGACCAGCTTGGCGTTGTACCAATCACCCTTCTTGAGCGGCAGCGTAGCGGCGAGCTTCGAGTTGTCGAAGTCGCGGATCTGGCTGTCGACGGTCACGTCGCCGAACTTGTAGCGCTTCCCTTCTTCCACCACGTACGTGATGATGAAGTCCTTTTTATCCGGCGTCAGTTCGGCGACCGCCGAGGTGACGCGGAAATCGGCATAGCCCTGCGTCAGGTAGAACTGGCGCAACTTCTGCTGGTCGTAGGACAGGCGATCCTGATCATAGCTGGTCGCCGACGACAGGAGGCGGAACAGCCGCGCCTGCTTGGTCGCCATTTGGCCACGGATCTGATCGTCGGAAAACACCTCGTTGCCGAGGATGTTGATCTGGCGGACCTTCGACTTCGGCCCTTCGCTGATCTCGAACACGACGTCGACGCGGTTCTGGTCGAGATTGACCATCTTCGGGTCGATCACTGCCGCGAAGCGCCCCTGACGGCGGTAGAGTTCGATGATCCGCGAGATGTCCTGACGGACCGCGGTGCGCGTGAAGATCTGGCGCGGCGCGAGCTTGATCTCTTTGGTGATCTTGTCGCTCTTGAGCGCCTTATTGCCCTCGATGATCACGCGGTTGATGATCGGGTTCTCCCGGACGCGCAACACGATGTTACCGTCTTCGACGCCGGCGATCGAATAATCCGCGAACAGGTCGCTCGCCTGAAGATCCTTCAGCGCCTGGTCGAGCGTCTCGGCCGTGTAGGGAATGCCAAGCCGAAGCTTGGTGTAGGACAGCACCGTCTCGGGCTCGATGCGCTGCGACCCTTCGACCCGCAAAGTCTTGATCGTCCGGACGGATACGGGCGCCGTTACCGGCGTTACAGCATTCGTCGCACCGTTGACCGCGTTCCGCGCGGGCGGCGTGGTCGACGAGGGCGTAGCTGGTGCCGTAGGCGCCGTCTGCGCGAACGCGGGCACGCCGGACAGGATCGTGCCTGCCAAAAGCAGGGCGCCCTTCCGCGCGAAATCGTAACCGTTGATCGCTGTCACCAAACCCACCCTAAAAACGTGCACATACAAGGCGCGCCCGCCCTGCCCTATCGAGGTCAGCCGATCAAGCCAGCCAGATTCTTCCAGAGCCCGAAATTGCCGAGATCGTTGAAGGTCACAATCAGCATCAGCGCCAGGATCGCCGCAAGGCCACCGCGATACGCCCATTCCTGCACCTGCGGCTCGACCGGGCGCCTGCGCACCGCTTCGATCGCATAGAAGAACAGATGACCGCCATCGAGCATCGGCACTGGCAGCAGATTGATGAACCCCAGATTGATCGAAACCAGCGCGATCAGGAACACATAGGCATCGAGCCCCAGCGACATCTGCTCGCCCGACACCTTGGCGATGCTCAGCGGGCCGCCGAGTTCCTTCACCGACCGACGCCCGGTGACGACCTGACTGAGCGTCTCGACCATCATAGAGACGATCTGCCCCGTGCGCTTCACCGCGACGACCGGCGCCTCGATCAGGCTGACGGGGACGATCACGGGCTTGGCGCCGGCGATCCCCAGCCGACCGATCTTGTATTCGTTGCCGAACCGATCGCGCTGGAGCTCGGTGCCGATCACGAGATCGCGCGAGACCATCTGGTCGCCGCGCACCGCATCGATCTGCGTGCGCTCGCCGGCGCGGATGCGCGCGAAGCGAGCGAGGTCGTCGAACGTCTCGACCGACCGCCCGCCGATCGCGGTGATCCGGTCGCCGACCTGCAATCCCGCCGCCGCGGCCGCGCTGCCAGGCACCGTGCCGCCAACGACCGGTGGCATGCGGATGTCGCCATAAGCCAGGGCGAAGCCGCCGAGAATCAGGATCGCGACGACGAAATTGACGACCGGCCCTGCCGCGACGACGATCGCACGCTGCCATACCGGCTTCGATTGGAAGGTGCGCTGGCGCTCGTCGGCCGGCAGCGACAGCCATTCGGCCGAGGGCTGGCTCGCCGGGTTCATGTCCCCCGCAAACTTTACATAGCCGCCGAGCGGGAGCCAGCCGAACTTCCAGCGGGTGCCGCGGCGATCGGTGAATCCGGCGATCTCGCGACCGAAGCCGATCGCGAACGCATCCGCCTTGATCCCGAAAAAGCGTCCGGCGAGGTAATGCCCCATCTCGTGCACGAACACGAGCGGCCCGATCACCAGGGCGAACGACAGGACGGTCAACAGGATACCGGGTGTTTCGATCAAACCGCGCAATCCTTCACACGCTCGCCCGCCAGGACCCGCGCCTCGGCGTCGATCGCCAGTACGGCATCGACGCTGTCCGGTGCGGCCGGGTTGTAGCGTTCTAGCGTATCCTCCACGATTGCGGCAATTTCGAGGAAACGAATGCGGCGCTTGAGGAAGGCCTCGACCGCGACCTCGTTGGCGGCGTTGAGGATCGCCGGCCGCGCGCCCCCCGCATCCAACGCCTCGCGCGCGAGTCGCAGCGCCGGAAAGCGCACCGGATCGGGGGCCTCGAAGTCGAGTCGGCCGATCGCTACCAGGTCGAGCGGCGCCATCGGCGTCGCCATCCGGTCGGGCCATGCTAGTGTGTGGGCGATCGGCGTCCGCATGTCGGGGGGACCAAGTTGCGCCAAAACGGACCCATCGACGTAATCGACGAGGCTGTGGACGACCGATTGCGGGTGGATGACGATCTCGATCCGGTCGTGCGGAATCGGGAACAGCCGTGCGGCCTCGATCAGTTCGAGGCCTTTGTTCATGCAGGTCGCCGAATCGACCGAGATCTTCGCGCCCATCGACCAGTTGGGATGCTTGACCGCCTGTTCGAGCGTGACGCCGCGCATCTGCTCGGTTGTCCAGTCGCGAAAGGGGCCGCCGCTGCACGTCAGGATGATCCGGCGGACGCGCTCGGGCCGGCTCGCGTCGAAACACTGGAAGATCGCGTTATGTTCGGAATCGGCAGGGAGCAGCGTCGCGCCGGTCCGCTTCGCCGCGGCGAGGATGACGTCGCCCGCGGAGACCAGCGGCTCCTTGTTGGCGATGACGACGGTGCCCCCCTGCTCGATCGCCGCCATCACCGGCTTCAGCCCCGCGCACCCGACGATCGCGCCCATCGTCCAATCGGCGCCCGACGCTGCCGCCTCGGCGATCGCCTCGGCGCCGCCACCCGCACGGATCCCCGTGCCGGCCAGCGCGTCACGAAGATCGGGAAGGCAGCCCGCATCGGCAACGACGGCAAATTCCGCCTTGGTCCGGATCGCGGCGGCGGCGAGCTTGGCCACGTCGCAATTCGCGGTCAGCGCGACGACGCGAAAACGGTCGGGCTCCCGCTCGATCAGGTCGAGCGTCGACGTGCCGACCGAGCCGGTCGCGCCCAAAATCGTCACGCTCTTCATGCGTAGAAATGCGGCAACAGGACGAGGAACGCCGCGACCGGCGCGACCGGGACCAGTCCGTCGAGCCGATCCATCACGCCGCCATGCCCCGGCAGGATATTCCCGCTGTCCTTCACACCCGCCACCCGCTTCATCCAACTCTCATAAAGATCGCCCATCTGCGCCAGCACGGCGAGCACGGGGGTCGCGAGCGCCAGCCGAATCGGCAAGCCGTGCTGCGTGTGCAGGACCGCCGCGACCGCACCGGCCAGCACAACGCCACCAATCAGCCCCGACCAGGTCTTGTTCGGGCTGATCACGGGCGCGAGCTTGGGCCCGCGCAGCGTCCGCCCGGTGAAGAACGCACCGATGTCGCACGCCCACACCAGCGACAGCGCCCAGAGCGTATAGAGAATGCCGTCGTCCTGCCGCCGGATGATCATCAGCGCCAGCACGGGAAGCCCGCAGTACAGGATACCAAGCGCGAGCTGCGGCCGGCGCGTGGTGATGACGACGAAGAACGCCGCGCCCGCGAGCAGGCCAAGCGTGAAGAAATCATGGATCACAAGGATCAGCGATGCGGGTGCCATCAGCGCGAGCGGCACCGACAGCGCGAACTGCGTCATCCGCTTGGTCTTGGCGTCGGCACCGTGCAGCGTCGACCATTCCGCCATCATGAACAGCGCAGCAACCACGCCCAACAGCCAAAACGCGATCCCGCCAAGCGTCAGCGCAAGGCTGGCAACGACGATCATCGCGACGCTGGCGATCATCCGAAGTTTGAGGTTTGAAGGCGTTCGCAGCACCTGATCGGGCGCGTTCGCCGGGTCTGGCAGAGTCGTCAAAAGGCCACTCCAAACCGAGTATTTTTCCCCGCCCCCCCGCGCTCGCGCGGGAACAGCGGAGTCACAGACCACCGTAGCGGCGCTGGCGTTGCCCGAACGCCGTGACCGCATCGGCGAGCGCGGCGGCATCGAAATCGGGCCAGAGCGTGTCGACGAAGAGCAACTCGGCATAGGCCGCCTGCCACAGCAGAAAGTTCGACAGCCGTTGTTCGCCCGAGGTGCGGATCATCAGATCGAGCGGCGGCAGATCGTGCGTATCGAGTTCCGCCTCGATCGTCGTCGCGTCGATGCTCGCAGGGTCGAGTGCACCGTCGCGCGCGCGCTCCGCCAGGCGCCGCGCGGCCCCCACCAACTCGGCATGCGCGCCGTAGTTAAGCGCGATCGCCAGAATGGGGCCGGTATTGCTCGCGGTCCGCGCGATCGCATCGTCGACCATTGCCACCAGATCGGGCGAGAAGCTGTGATAATCGCCGATCACGCGCAGACGGACGTTCTCGCGTGCCAGTTCGTCGAGATCGCTGCGGATGAAATGCCTGAGCAACCCCATCAGGTCGCTGACCTCTTCGGGCGGACGCCGCCAATTCTCCGACGAGAACGCGTAGAGCGTCAGCGCCTCGATCCCCATCGCGCGTGCGGCGCGCGTGACCTTGCGCACCGCCTCTACGCCGGCCTTGTGCCCGGCGAAGCGCGGCAGGAACCGCTTCTTCGCCCAGCGGCCATTGCCGTCCATGATGATCGCGACATGACGCGGCACCGCCCCGCCCGACGGGACGGCAGCCAACGGCGCAGTCGAAGAGGCCAACGGCCTCACTTGCCCAGGATTTCCTTTTCCTTGGCGGTCGCGGTCGCATCGAGCTCGGCGATGATACTGTCGGTCAGCTTCTGGACTTCGGTTTCGTGACGCTTGCGCTCGTCCTCGCCGAACACGCCCTTCTTCTCATCGACCTTCAGCGAATCCATCCCGTCGCGGCGCACGTTGCGGACCGCGATGCGCGCCTTTTCGGCATACTGGCCGGCAAGCTTGGCGAGTTCCTTGCGGCGCTCCTCGGTCAGGTCGGGGATCGGCAGACGCAGCGTCTGGCCGTCGACGATCGGGTTGAGCCCGAGGCCCGCCGAGCGGATCGCCTTGTCGGTCGGGCCGACGTTCGACTTGTCCCAGACCTGCACCGACAGCATCCGCGGCTCGGGCGCGGACACGGTCGCAACCTGGTTGAGCGGCATCGACGAGCCGTACACCGTGACCATCACAGGATCGAGCAACGCGGTCGACGCACGGCCGGTACGCAGGCCGGCCAGATCATGCTTCAGCGCTTCGACGGCGCCTGCCATGCGGCGTTCCAGATCGGTCTTGTCGTATGCGGCCATCTTAAAGCTCCTGCTCGTTCTGAACGACCGTCGACACACCATCACCCGCCAGCACAGCGGCGAGATTGCCGGGTTCGCGGATGTTAAAGACGACGATCGGGATATTGTTGTCGCGGCACAGCGCGATTGCGCTCGCGTCCATGACCTTGAGGTCGTCGGACAGCACGCGGCTGTACGACACCGTTTCGTACCGCACCGCGTCGGGGTGAGTCTTCGGGTCGGCGTTGTAGACGCCGTCGACCGATGTGCCCTTGAACAGCGCGTCGCACTTCATCTCGGCGGCACGCAATGCGGCGCCCGAATCGGTGGTGAAATAAGGGCTGCCGACACCCGCCGCGAAGATCACGACGCGGCCCTTTTCGAGGTGGCGTTCGGCGCGGCGGCGGATGAACGGCTCGCACACGCTCGCCATCGGGATCGCAGACTGGACGCGCGTGTCAACGCCGATCTGCTCTAGCGCGTTCTGCACCGCGAGCGCGTTCATCACGGTCGCGAGCATGCCCATGTAATCGCCGGTCGCGCGGTCCATGCCGCGTGCGGCGCCGGCCATGCCGCGGAAGATGTTCCCCCCGCCGACGACGATGCAGATCTCATAGCCCTTGGCCTTGATGTCCGCGATCTCCTGCGCGACGCGCGCGGTTACTGTGGGATCGATCGACAGGCCGGACGGTCCCATCAGGACCTCGCCCGACAGTTTCAGCAGGATACGGTTGTAGCGCGGAGGCGTCATAAATCTCGAATTGTGATTGGCGGGGCGGCGCGGACCTTAGGCGGCGGGGGCGGCGATGGGAAGCGCTGCGCGGCGGTTGCACCGAATCTGGACGGCAAAGCGACGGAAAATCATCCGTCGCAGGAGTGCGCACAAGACATTACCGGCATTCCCGCGGAGGCGGGAACCCATAGCGGCTGGCGTCGCGATCGATCACCGCCCGGGGAGGATATGGATCCCCGCCTGCGCGAGGATGACGAGGCAGGTGGAGTGCCACCGCCTTAATCCTTCGCCCCTTGGGGAGAAGGTGGCCCGGCAGGGCCGGATGAGGGGGCGTGAGGTTCGAGACCTTGCCACTCCCCTCACCCCTCCCACGGCCAAGTAGCCGCGAGCCCCTTCCCTCTCCCCGGAGGGGCGAGGGAGGAAGTCGGCTTAGGCCTGCGGAACGCCCGAAGCGGCAGCGACTTCGGCGGCGAAGTCGGACTGTTCCTTCTCGATGCCTTCGCCGAGCTGGAAGCGGACATAGTCCACCAGCTTGATCTCGGCGCCCGCATCCTTGCCGGCCTTGGCGACGACGTCGGAGATCTTGGTCTTGCCGTCCATCACGAACAGCTGGCTGACCAGCGCATGCTCCTTGCGGTACTTGGCGATGCCGCCCTCGACCATCTTGGCGATGATGTCGGCAGGCTTGCCCGACTCGGCAGCCTTCTCGGTCGCGATCGCGCGCTCGCGCTCGATCTCGGACTCGTCGAGGTCGGCTTCGTTCAGCGCCTTCGGGAACGCAGCGGCGATGTGCATCGCGAGCTGCTTGCCGAGCGCCTGGAGAACCTCGTCTGAAGCCTCCGATTCAAGCGCGACGAGCACGCCGATCTTGCCGAGGCCGGGCGCGGCTGCATTGTGGATGTAGGGCACGACCGCGCCCTTGCTGACTTCCAGCGTGCGCGAGCGGCGCAGCGACTGGTTCTCGCCGATCGTCGCGACGTTGTTCGTCAGGACTTCCTCGACGGTCTTGCCCGATGGCATCGCCTGCGACTTGAGCGACTCGATGTCGCCGCCCTTCGCGAGCGCGATCTGCGTCACGTCACGGACGAACGACTGGAACTGGTCGTTCTTGGCGACGAAATCGGTTTCCGAGTTCACTTCGACCGCTGCTCCCTTGGTGCCCGACACGGCGACGCCGACCAGGCCCTCGGCCGCGGTACGGCTGGACTTCTTGGCGGCAGCAGCAAGACCCTTGGTCCGCAGCCAATCCATCGCCTGATCCATGTCGCCGGCGTTCTCACTGAGCGCCTTCTTGCAATCCATCATGCCCGCGCCGCTCTTTTCGCGCAGATCCTTGACCATTGCTGCCGTGATATCGGCCATGTCTCTCATCCTTGTTTAGGTCTGAATGTAGTTGCGGGCGAGGTAAGGCGAATGCCCTACCCCGCCCGCATGACGGTTCGGCGACGACGCTTACGCGTCGATCTGGCGCTCACCCTCGGCTGCGAACTCGGCAGCGGTATCCGCATTCGCCGCAACCTGCGCCGTGTCGGCGGTTGCCTCGACGACCGGCTCAGCGACGGCCTCTTCCTTCGGCGGCTCGATCATCGCGCCGATGTCGGTGCCGGTGCGGCGCTGCTGCTCCTGGCCGCCACGCGTCGCGGCGATCGCGATCGCCTCGCAGTACAGGCGGATGGCGCGGGCAGCGTCGTCGTTCGCGGGAACCGGGAAGGCGATGCCGTCCGGCGACACGTTCGAATCGAGGATCGCGACGACGGGAATACCCAGCGTGTTCGCTTCCTTGATCGCCAGCTCTTCCTTGTTCGCGTCGATCACGAACATCACGTCGGGAATGCCGCCCATGTCGCGGATGCCGCCGAGCGAAAGCTCGAGCTTGTCCTTCTCGCGGGTGAGCTGAAGGACTTCCTTCTTGGTCAGGCCGACGGTGTCGCCCGACAGCATTTCCTCGAGCGTCTTGAGACGCTTGATCGAACCCGAGATGGTCTTCCAGTTGGTGAGCATGCCGCCCAGCCAGCGATGGTTGACGAAGTGCTGACCCGAGCGACGCGCGGCGTCCGCGACGGGCTCCTGCGCCTGGCGCTTGGTGCCGACGAACAGGACCTTGCCACCACCGGCGACGGCCGACGAGACGAACTCGAGCGCGCGTGCGAACAACGGCACGGTCTGCGAGAGGTCGAGGATGTGGACGCCGTTACGATCGCCGAAGATGTAAGGCTTCATCTTGGGGTTCCACCGGTGAGTCTGGTGGCCGAAATGCGCGCCCGTTTCAATGAGCTGCTGCATGGAGACGACTGGTGCCGCCATAGGGATATATCCTTCCGGTTGTGCCTCTGGGAAGCGGATGACGTCCTGGCCGAATGACCGTGACGCACCGGGCTATGATGCTTCCCATGCGGGGTTAGAGGCGCGCCCCTTAGCGTGGCTTTATCCGAAAGGCAATCGCTCAACCACAGCTTGACTCACGGAACGCAATGAGAACATAAAGGGCTCAGAGAGGAACAGATGTTCGACTCGGCGCGGAATCACCCCGGCAGGGCGAGATTCGAAATGCGACGAGTGGAACGATGTTTCTGACCAAGTGTTTGCGGATATTAGGAATTTGTTCGCAACTCATAGGAAGGCGGACGTGATGTTGGTTCTGAGCTTCATGGTTTTTGCAGGTGCATTCGCGGTCGCAGGCATGATGATCGTATCGTCGATCGCGCCGCAATGGGATCGCATTGTCCGGCTCGCGCTGGGCAATGTCGAACCCGCCTTCCAGCCGCTCCGGACGCTTGCTGTCGCCGAGCGCCGGATCGCCGTCAGGCGCTGGGCGTCGACGAAGGCTCCGTCGTCCGCGCGCCGCTGGAACGCTGCCGCCTGATCTTGGCATAGCTGGCGATGCTGAACGGCATTGAGATCAGGTACAGGACGCAGATGATGCTGAGCGTATGCCACGGCGCGCTCACCATCGCGGCACCGAGCAGGACGACGAGCGCGAGTGCCTCGAACCGCACGTTGCTGCGGAGCTTGAGCGAGCCCCAGGAATAGGTCGCGACGCTCGACACCATCAGCAACGCGATGAACGCGACCCACGGCGCGACGAAATAGGGCGATGCGAAGCGCGCCTCGTCGGTCCAGAACCAGAAGAACATCGGCATCAGTGCAAGGCCGGCACCCGCGGGCGCGGGCACGCCGGTCAGGAACCCGGCCGATTTATGCGGCTGGTGGCTCTCGTCGATCTTCGCGTTGAACCGCGCGAGGCGCAGCGCGCAGAATACCGCGAAGATCAGCGCGCAGATCCAGCCCACCCGCGGCAGCGCTGCGAGCGACCAGAGATAGACGATCAAAGCCGGCGCGACGCCGAACGAGATTGCGTCCGACAGCGAATCGAGCTCGGCACCGAACCGGCTCTCGCCATGAAGCATCCGCGCGATCCGGCCGTCGAGGCCGTCGAGCACGCCCGCGACCATGATCATCGCAACCGCGCTTTCCCACTGCCCTCCGATCGCGAATCGCACGCCGCTGAGACCCGAGCAGAGCGCGAGCGCGGTTACCGCATTCGGCGCCACCGCGCGCAACGGAAGCCCACGCGGCGCACGGCGCGTGCGGCCGAAGCGGCCACGCCCGCGTCCTTCGATCGAATCGGTCGAGCCGTCGTCAATGTCGTTGCGGTCCATCACTGCGCGATACCCCCGACAGGCACGCCACCGACGCGACCGAGAATGGTCTCGCCCGCGATGCTGCGCTGACCAAGGCACACTTGCGGCACGACATGGTCGGGCAGATACACGTCGACACGGCTGCCGAACCGGATCAGGCCGATCCGCTGCCCGGCTGCGACCATGTCACCCGCCTTCACGAAGCCGAGGATACGGCGCGCGACGAGGCCGGCGATCTGCGTGAAGCCGATCCGCATTCCGCTGCGGTCCTCGACCACGAAATGCTGGCGCTCATTTTCTTCGCTCGCCTTGTCGAGATCGGCGTTGAGGAACTTGCCCGAGATATAGACCACCTGACGGATCGTCCCCGCGATCGGGGTGCGGTTGATGTGCACGTCGAACACCGACATGAAGATCGAGACGCGGACCAGCGGCGCGTCACCCAGACCATTCTCGCCGGCGAGTTCGCGCGGGATGGGAACGCGCTGGATCATCGTGATCAGCCCGTCCGCCGGTGCGACGACCAGCCCCTCGCCCTGCGGCGTGGTGCGGACCGGATCGCGGAAAAACGTCGCGACCCAGATCACCACGCCGACCATCGGCCAGAACAGCACGTGGCTGACGATCGTCAGCAGCAGCGTGATGCCGGTCGCGATCGCGACGTATTTGTGGCCTTCCGGATGGACTGCGGGAAATCGCCATTTGACCGTGGAGGTCGTGACGGGCGGCTTGTCGAGCGATGCCATAACGCGCGGGTCTATCCGTGCACGACGCGCGATACAACGATGAACCGGCTTTTCCTGACAGGGCCAACGGTTGCGCAATGCTTGCCTCGGGGGGTGCCCAACGGTTGATCGACGCGGCGCGCTCCCCTAGACGCTCCCCAAACCCCTCCCCGAAGGACGCGCACATGGCGAAGATCAAGGTTAAGAATCCGATCGTTGAGATCGACGGCGACGAGATGACGCGGATCATTTGGGAATGGATCCGTGAGCGCCTGATCAAGCCGTATCTCGACATCCAGCTCGATTATTACGATCTCGGCGTCGAGCATCGCGACGCCACCGACGACCAGGTCACGATCGACAGCGCGCTCGCCACGCAGAAGCACGGCGTCGCGGTCAAGTGCGCGACGATCACGCCCGACGAGCAGCGCGTGACCGAATTCGGCCTGAAGAAGATGTGGAAGTCGCCGAACGGCACGATCCGCAACATCCTGGGCGGCACGATCTTCCGCGAGCCGATCGTCATCAAGAACGTCCCGCGCCTGATCCCGGGCTGGACTCACCCGATCGTCGTCGGCCGTCACGCGTTCGGCGACCAGTATCGCGCGACCGATTTCCTCGTCCCCGGCCCCGGCAAGCTGCGTCTCGTTTTCGAAGGCGATGACGGCGCGACGATCGACCGCGAGGTGTTCCAGTTCCCGTCCGCAGGCGTCGCGATGGCGATGTACAATCTCGACGACTCGATCCGCGATTTCGCGCGCGCCTCGATGCATTACGGCCTGAACCTGAAGTGGCCGGTGTACCTGTCGACCAAGAACACGATCCTCAAGGCCTATGACGGCCGCTTCAAGGATCTGTTCGCCGAAGTGTTCGAGGCCGAGTTCAAGGACAAGTTCAAGGAAGCGGGCATCGTCTACGAGCACCGCCTGATCGACGACATGGTGGCCTCTGCACTCAAGTGGAACGGCGAGTTCGTCTGGGCCTGCAAGAACTATGACGGCGACGTCCAGTCGGACCAGGTCGCGCAAGGGTTCGGGTCGCTGGGTTTGATGACCTCGATCCTGCTGACCCCGGACGGCAAGACCGTCGAGGCCGAAGCCGCGCATGGCACGGTCACGCGTCACTTCCGCATGCACGAGCAGGGCAAGGCAACCTCGACCAACCCGATCGCGTCGATCTTCGCATGGACCGGTGGCCTGAAGTATCGCGGCAAGTTCGACGATACGCCCGACGTCACGAAGTTCGCCGAGACGCTCGAGCGCGTCTGCGTCCAGACCGTCGAGAACGGCCACATGACCAAGGATCTCGCGATCCTGATCGGCCCCGACCAGCCCTGGATGACGACCGAGCAGTTCTTCGAGCAGGTCCGCGCGAACCTTGAAACCGAAATGGCCAACTGGGCATAACTATAGCCCGACTATAGACAGGCCGATCGCGATCGTTTCCGACGCGATCGGCCTGTACTTCTCCGACTACCCAACCAATACATCACCCGGGGCGTCCCAGACGCTCCGGGTTTTTGCGTTTGGCGACGATCCGGAGACAGCAGATGCCTATCACGTCAAAGAACTATATTTGGCTCGATACCGTCGGCACCTTGCCGCGCGTGGTGACCGAGGCGCGCAAGCTGGTCGGCGTCCTCGAAAAACCCGGTGCCGTTAACAACCCGACGATCCTCGGCTGGGCCGACGAACTCGGCGGCAAGGTCGAAGACGTGTTCACCGCCGATTCGATTCCCTGGTGCGGGCTGTTCATGGCGATCGTCGCCAAGCGCGCCGGCAAGACGCCCCCGGTCGATCCGCTCTGGGCGTTGAACTGGGGCAAGTTTGGCGAACCCGCGGGACAGCCGGCGCTGGGCGACGTGCTGACCTTCATCCGGCCGGGCGGCGGCCATGTCGCGCTGTATGTGGGCGAGGATTCCGACGCCTATCACGTGATCGGGGGCAACCAGAGCGATCAGGTGTGCTTCGACCGCTTCGGCAAGGATCGGCTCAAGGCCGCGCGGCGGACCCCCTATATGAACAAGCCCGAGAGCGTGAAGCCCTATGTGCTCGCGGCGAAAGGCGGTCTTTCCACCAAGGAGGACTGATGCGGCTTCTAACCGCACCGCCCTGCCCCTAGGGTAGGCGGATGGCACTCAGGCTCGACAATCACGGTTTCAGCGATGCGCTCGTCATTCTCGGCGCTGCCGGGCTGGTGATCCCCGCATTTGCCCGATTCAGGGTGAGCCCGGTCATCGGGTTCATCCTGGTCGGATTGCTGGTCGGTCCCGCCGGGCTCGGAGCCCTCACCGGCGTCGCGCCGTGGCTGTATTACCTCACTATCTCGAACCCCGAATCGATCGAGCCGTTCGCCGAGTTCGGGATCATCCTGCTGCTCTTTTCGATCGGGCTCGAACTTTCCTTCAAGCGGCTATGGTCGATGAAGCGGCTGGTGTTCGGTACCGGCGCGGCCGAGCTGATCGGCTCCGCGCTGATCATCGGCGTCGCGCTCCACTTTATCGGCCAGGGATGGGCCGGCGCGATCGGGCTGGGCTTCGCGCTCGCGCTCTCGTCCACCGCGCTGGTCCTGCCGCTCGTCGGCACCACCGGCGCGGTCGGCCGCGGCGCGTTTGCGATGCTGCTGTTCGAGGATCTGGCGCTCGTCCCGATCATCTTCGTGCTCGGTGCGCTCGCGCCGACCGCGAGCGCCGATGGCTGGGCGGACATCGCCGGGGTGGCGTTGCGCGGGGGCCTGACGGTGGTCGCGATGTATGTCGGCGGACGTGTCGTCCTGCCGCGGCTGTTCGGCCAGGCCGCGCGGACCAAGAGCCCCGAGCTGTTCCTTGCGGCGTCGCTGCTGGTCGTCATCGTCGCCAGCGTCGCGACCACCGCCGCCGGGCTGTCGCCGATCGTCGGCGCGCTGCTCGCAGGCCTGCTGATCGCCGAGACCGAATATCACAGCGAGGTCGAGGTCATCACCGCGCCGTTCAAGGGCCTCGCGCTCGGCGTGTTCCTGATCTCGGTCGGCATGAGCCTCGACCTGCGGCTGATCGCGCAGAACTGGCCGTCGCTGCTGCTCGCGGTGACGGGCGTCGTCGCGGTCAAGGCGATCGTGACGTTCCTGTTCCTGCGCGTGGCCAATTCGCGGCGCGGCGTGGCGGCCGAGACCGGCCTGCTGATGGGCAGCCCGTCCGAGACGACGCTGATCGTGCTCGCCACCGCCGCGCAGGCGCAGCTGATCCTGCCGTCGACCGCGTCGTTCTGGCAGACCGTCACCGCGATCGGGCTGACGATCACCCCGTTGCTCGCCAAGCTCGGCCGCACCGTCTCGCGTCACCTGGAGAGCCGGTCGGTAGCCGATCCGGGCGATATCGAGATTGACGACGAGGGGCCGGGCACGGTCGTGATCGGCTTTGGCCGGGTCGGGCGGATGGTGGCGGACATGCTCGCGATCCACGGGCAGAAATATGTTGCGGTCGAGGCGGACATCGACTCGGTCGAAGCCGCGCGGCGGCAAGGGCACCCGGTGCTGTTCGGCGACGTCTCGCGCGCGGAGCTGGTCGATCGACTGAAGCTGCACACCGCCAAGGCGCTGATTCTGACGATGGACGACCCGGTGCTGACGGTACGGCTCGCGCGGCGGGTGCGCGCGTTGGCGCCGGACCTGCCGATCGTCGCGCGCGCCCGCGATACCGCACATGCTGCCGAGCTCTACCGCGCCGGCGTGACCGATGCGGTGCCCGAGACGCTGGAGAGTTCGCTCCAGCTGGCCGAGGCGGTGCTGGTCGATCTCGGCGTGGCAATGGGCCCGGTGATCGCGTCGATCCACGAGAAGCGCGACGAGCTTCGGCAGGAAATCAAGAAGGCGGCAGACATGCTGGTCGAGCCGCGCATCCGGAAGGCCAAGCGTACGCCGCGCTCGGCTTAGCGCCTCCGGTCATCGCGCTGATTGTTCTCCCGCGAAGGCGCGAGTCCAGTCTGGGTCCCCGCCTTCGCGGGGAAACAGGGTTGCGTGGGGCGCAAGCGCGCGCGACGGACGACGTTCCGGGTGCAGTCACGCCACGCTATTCACCACCCCGGCGAAGGCCGGGGCCAAAGTGGAGAGGTCGCAGTAACGGACAGCTACGCATCGTTATCACCGTCCCCCAATTGGGCCCCGGCCTTCGCCGGGGTGGTGCATGGATGGCGCTCGTTCAACCGCTCGCTCTTCCCCCGCCCCTGCCATCCACTTTTAGCAGGAGAGACGCTGGCGATGGGCAACGCGCGGCTCTGGTGCAGGCGCGTGCAGCCTCAGGCTACACTCACCCGGCTCGTCATCAGCGGCTGGATCCGCGTCCCAAACGCCTCCACCCCCTCCAGAAAATCGTCGAAGGTCAGCAACACACCCCCGGTGTTCGGCACCGCGGCCATCTCGTCGAGCATCCGCGCGACGCTTTCGTACGAGCCGACCAACGTGCCCATGTTGATGTTCACCGCGCCCTCGGGGGCCGCGAGCTGGCGGACGTTGGTGTCCTTATTGTGCGTATCCTTCGCGCCCTGATCCATCAGCCACGCGATCGCCTCGACATCGACGCCAGCGTTGTAATGCTGCCATTTGGCCATCGCTTCGTCGTCGGTTTCGGCGGCGATGATCATGATCAGGACGAAGACCTGCACGTCGCGCCCGGTCTTCGCGGTCGCGACCGCGAGGCGTTCGTTGTTGACCGCGAACGCGGTGGGCGTGTTGACGCCCTTCCCCAGGCAGAACGCATAGTCCGCCCATTTGGCGGAGAAGGCGAGGCCGTCGTCGGACGATCCCGCGCAGATGATCTTCATGTCGCCGGTCGGCCTGGGCCAGACGCGGCAGTCGGTCATCTGGTAATAGTCGCCCTTGAAGTCGGACGTCCCCTCGTCCCACAGCTCGCGTAGGATGTGCGCATATTCGTCGAGCATCGCGTAGCGGTTGCGGAAATGTTCGTCGCCGGGCCACATCCCCATCTGCGTATATTCGGGCGGCTGCCAGCCGGTGATGAGGTTCAGCCCGAACCGGCCATGGCTGATCGAATCGATCGTGTTGCACATCCGCGCGGCATACGCGGGCGGAATCAGCAGCGTCGGGCAGGTCGCGAAGATCTTGATCCGCTCGGTGACCGCGGCAAGCCCGGCCATCAGCGTGAAGCTCTCCAGCCCGTAGTCCCAGAACTCGGTCTTGCCGCCAAAGCCGCGCAGCTTGATCATCGACAGCAGGAAATCGAGGCCATGCTTCTCGGCCGCCTGCGCGATCGCCTTGTTGAGATCGAAGCTCGGTTTGTACTGCGGCGCAGTCTCGCTGATCAGCCAGCCATTGTTGTTGATGGGAACGAAGACGCCGACCTGCATATGCCGCTCCTATTCGCCGTCGAGCCAGTCGAGCAGCCACATGTTGAAATGCGCCGCCCGCGTCACGTTGCAGGCGTGCGCGCCGACCGCCATCCGCGCGAGCAGCGCGCCGGGTATGCCCGCGGCGAGCTTTTCGGAGGCGGACGGCGGCACCAGCATGTCGTCGTCAGACGCGACCAGCAGAGTCGGCACGCGGATCTCGTCGAGGCGGCCGGCGATGTTGAAGCGCCGCACCGCCGCGACACGACGCTCGATCATGTCCGCGCCGGGGAAGTGCGCGAGCAGCGCCTCCTCCTCGTCCTGGAGCGCGTCGTGGTGATCGGCGATCCATTGCGGCGGGTAGAGGAACAGCGGCTGCGCGTGGAGATAGGCGCGCGGACCGCTGTTGCGCAGCAGCGCGAGCCGCGTGTCGAAACAGCGCGCGGTGTGGAGGTCGAGCTTGGCCCAGCCGTTGATCACGACGAGCCGGTCGAGCCGAGTGGGTGCGACGAGCGCGAGCGCGAGCCCGATATGCCCGCCGAGCGCGTGGCCGATAAAGGTGCAGCGATCGAGCCCGATCGCATCCATCAGCGCGACGACGTCCGCGGCCATCGCCTCCACGGTGAGATCGCCCGCGACTTGGCGATCGGAGCGACCGGTGCCGCGGTGATCATAGGTGATGACGCGGTGGCGGGCGCCGAGCGCGGCGAGATTGGTCTGCCAATAGCTGCCCGATCCGCCAAGACCGCTCGATAACAGGATCGCCGGCCCGTCCGGCTGGCCGTGCGACTCCCAGTGGATGCCGCCTGCGTCGGGCATCAGGCGAGGTGGGCGATGCTGGCGATCTCGACAAGGCAGTCGGGTTTCACCAGCTCGGTCTTGATGCAGTAGCGCGCGGGCTTGGGGCCGGGGAAATACTCCGCATACACCGTGTTGAACGCGGCATAGTCGGCGAGGTCTTTCAGGAAGATATGGTTGAAGGCGATATCCGCCATCGTCGCGCCCGCGGCCTCGAGCGTGGTCTTGATCGTCTCCAGCACCGCGCGGGTCTGCGCCGCGGCGTCGCCGACATGCAACACGATGCCCCCCTCGCCCAGCGCCAGCACCCCCGAGACGTACACCGTGTTGCCGGCCTTCGCCGCCGCCGAATAGGGTGCGATCGGGGTCGGGAACTGCGGCGGGTTGATGGCGTCGAACGGCATGATCGGCTCCTCTACCTCCGTTCGCCCTGAGCGAAGTCGAAGGGCATGGGGGGTGGCGGTGCTTCGACTTCGCTCAGCACGAACGGGTATTCTTGATACGTCATCCGGGCAACTGCCCGAACGAACCGCAGAAATCGCCGACGGTGCTGACCCAGCCGAAGAATTTCTCGACATTGTAGACGGTGGCGGCCTGCATCTCGGGCGGCCCGAGGTGATGCGTCGCATCCTCCAGCATCACCCCGAAATATTCGAGGTGGAAGCCGTCGCGCAGCGTGCTCTCGACGCAGACATTGGTGGCGATGCCGACGAAGACGAGGTTGCGGACGCCGCGCGACCGCAGGATGCTGTCGAGCTGCGAATTGAAGAACGCCGAATAGCGCGTCTTGTGAACGCGGATGTCGCCCGGCTGGGGTTTCAGCGCGTCGACGATCTCGTAATCCCACCCGCCGCGCGCGAGGAAGCGGCCGTGCAGCTCGGGACGCGCGCGCATCGTCTTGAGCGCATTGGACTTGTGCCAGTTCGGCGAGCCGGGACCGCCCGCCTCGACATAGTCCGCGTCCCAGCCGTTCTGGAGGAAGACCACTGGCATCGCCGCGGCGCGCGCGGTGGCGAGGACCTTAATGATCTGCGCGATCGTGGCGGCCGATCCGGCGATGTCGAAGCCGGCGGTGTCGACATAACCGCCGGGCGACGCATAGGCGTTCTGCATGTCGATGACGATCACCGCGGTTTCGGCGGGATCGAGACGCAGCGCCTCCGGCCGCGCGGGCAGCGTGACGGCATTCGCCTCGTTCGCGCCGGTACGCAGGATCGGGGGGCCGACTGTCATTGTGACAAGCTCGCTGGATCGTAGGCATTGTGCAAGTGCGAAATGTTGGGGCGGGTTAGTACGCCGTGGTGCCTCCCTTCGGCGTATTGACCAACCTCTCCCGTCCGCCGCTTCGCCCGATCCGTCATCCCAGCGAACGCTGGGATCTCTGCGTGGTGTGCGCCGAGACCCGAACCGGGAGATCCCAGCTTGCGCTGGGATGACGGACGTTGCTGTGGCCGACTTCGGTGTCTCAAACGTCAGTGGCGCGGCGAGTCAGTCGAACGCCGCCGCCTTACGCCGCCGCCAGCGCGAAATCCTTGAAGCGGTCGCGCAACGCCGTTTTGAGCAGCTTCCCCGTCGCGGTGTGCGGCAGCTCATCGACGAAGACGATCGCGTCGGGGAGCCACCATTTGGCGACGTGCTTCGACAGGTGATCGAGGATCGCCTGATCGCCGACGTCGCCGCCGGGTTTGCGCACCACGATCAGCAGCGGGCGTTCGTCCCATTTGGGATGATACACGCCGATCGCCGCCGCTTCCGCGACGCCGGGACAGCCGACCGCAGCGTTTTCGAGATCGACCGAACTGATCCATTCGCCGCCGGACTTGATGACGTCCTTCGAGCGATCGGTGATCTGCATCGTGCCGTCGGTGTGGAGCATCGCGACGTCGCCGGTGTCGAACCAGCCGTCCGCGTCGACCGCATCCGCGTCCGCGCCGAAATAGCGCTGGACCACCCACGGCCCGCGGACCTGGAGCTTGCCCGCGATCGAGCCGTCGCGCGGGAGGACCTTCCCCTCGTCGTCGACGATGCGCAGTTCGATCCCGAAGGGCACGCTGCCCTGCTTGCCGACGAGATCGAGCTTCTCGTCGTGCGTCATGTCGTCCCAGTGCGGCGGCGCGAAGCCTGCGGTGCCGATCGGCGAGGTCTCGGTCATGCCCCAGAGATGCTTCACGGTGGCGCCCATTCGCATGATCCGGTCGATCATCGCGCGCGGCGCCGCCGATCCGCCGATCGTCACCTGCTTCAGATGGCGCGGCGCATCGCCGGTCGCGTCCATATGGCCGAACATCGCAAGCCACACGGTCGGCACGCCGGCGGAGTGCGTCACCTTCTCGTCGTTCATCAGCCGGCACAGCACCGTGGGATCGTTGACCGCGGAATAGACCACCTTCGCCCCCGACAGCGCGCAGGCGAACGGCAGCCCCCAGGCAGCGGCGTGGAACATCGGCACGACCGGCAACACCACGGCATTGGGGGACAGATCGAACACCCAGGGCGCGACCTCGGCCATCGCGTGGATCATCGTCGAGCGGTGCGTGTAGAGCACGCCCTTGGGATTACCCGTGGTGCCGCTGGTGTAGCAGAGCATGCACGGATCGCGCTCCGGCCCTTCGACCCAGTCGTAATCGCCATCCTCGGCGTCGAGCAGCGCCTGGAAACCGTCGGGACCGAGGTCGTCGAAGCAGATATAATGCCGGACGCTGGTCCACTGGCTGCGCAGACGGTCGACGAGTGGCTGGAACGCCTTGTCGTAGAGCATCACGCGGTCTTCAGCGTGGTTGGCGATGTACACGAGCTGTTCGTCGAACAGGCGCGGGTTGATCGTGTGGATCACGCCGCCCATCCCGATCGTGCCGTACCAGGCGACGAGGTGATGCGCGTGGTTCATCGCCAGCGTCGCGACGCGGTCACCGGCCGCGACGCCGAGCTTTTCGAGCGCCTGCGCGAGCTTGCGGGCGTCGCGCGATACACCGGACCAGTTCGTGCGGGTCTCGCGGCCGTCGGCCCAGTAGCTGACGAGTTCCCGATGGCCGTGTTCGCGGGCGGCGTGGTCGATCAGCCGGGGGACTCGAAGCTCGAAATCCTGCATTCCACCACGCATTCACGCTCTCCCAAGCAGTTATCCGACCAGAGCGAGCCTCGTTTCAGAGGTCTTTAGCTCTACCTTGGTCACACCGTGCAACGACTCGATGTGCTCCGCAAGTTCGCCGTCGAGCAGGAAGTCGCGGCCGAGCAGCACGCACAGCTCGCCATCGGGCAGTTGCGCCTTCACGCGAACCTCGCCGCGCGCACCGCGATGGTCGGCGAGCAACGATGCGAGCCCGGCGAACGCGGCCATGTCCGAGATCGTCACCACCACCTGGAATCGCGCGAGGTTGGCGAGCCCCTCGAACGGCTGGATGCGCTTGATGCTGACGCGCGGCGTGTCCTCGCCGGGCTTGCGATCGAGCTCAACGGTGATGAGCCCGCATCCGCCGGCCTTGGCGGCTTCCTCGAGATCCTTCGAGACCTGCTCGTCGAAGCACGTCGCCATGAACTGGCCGCTGGCGTCCGAGCACTGCGCCATCATGAACCGCTTGCCGCGCGCGGAGGTGCGGTAGCGCGCGTCCTCGACCAGCACCGCCATCGTCGCGCCCGCGCGGCTGCCGTCGTCGGGGATGTTGAGTTCGGACAGCGCAGTATAGGCGCGCGCGCCGTGGCTGTTGGCGATGTGGCGGTGGCGATCGACCGGGTGCGCGGAGAAATAGAAGCCGAACGCCTCCTTTTCCTGGTCCATCCGCTGGCTGAGCGTCCAGCGCACCGACGGCGGCAGCTTGATCGCATCGCCCGCGGGTTCGGCATCGCCGAACAGCCCGCCCTGCCCGCTGGTCTTCTGTTCGTGCGTGCGCGCGGCGATCGCGAGGATCGTCTCGGCGGTCGCGTGGATGCCGGCGCGGTTGGGCTCGAACGAGTCGAACGCGCCCGCAGCCGCGAGCGTCTCGAGCTGGCGCTTGTTGAGCAGACGCGGATCGACGCGCTTGGCGAGCTGGTCGAGCCCGGCGAACGGACCGTTCTCGACGCGCTCGACGACGAGCTTCTCCATCGCGCCTTCGCCGACGCTCTTGAGCGCGCCGAGCGCATAGCGGACGGCGAGCCCATCCTCATGCGCCTCGACGTCGAACTCGGCCTGGCTCGCATTGATGCACGGCGGCAGCGACGTGATCCCCAGACGCCGCATGTCGTCGGTGAAAATCGCCAGCTTGTCGGTCTGGTGCAGATCGTAGCACATCGAGGCGGCGAAGAATTCGTGCGGGTAATGCGCCTTCAGCCACGCGGTCTGATAGGCGAGCAGCGCATAGGCGGCCGCGTGGCTCTTGTTGAAGCCGTACCCTGCGAACTTGTCGATCAAGTCGAACAGTTCGTTCGCCTTCGCCTTCGGGATATTGTTCACCTTGGCGCAGCCCTCGACGAAGATCGCGCGCTGCGCGTCCATCTCGGCCTTGATCTTCTTGCCCATCGCGCGGCGCAGCAGATCGGCGCCGCCGAGCGAGAAGCCCGCGAGGATCTGCGCGGCCTGCATGACCTGTTCCTGGTACACGAAGATCCCGTAGGTCTCCGACAGGATCGTTTCGAGCGCAGGGTGCGGATATTCGATCGTCTCGGTGCCGTTCTTACGCCTGCCGAACGACGGGATATTGTCCATCGGGCCCGGTCGGTACAGCGACACGAGCGCGATGATGTCGCCGAAATTGGACGGTCGCACCGCGGACAGCGTGCGGCGCATGCCCTCCGATTCGAGCTGGAACACGCCGACCGTGTCGCCCTTCTGGAGCAGCGCGTAGACGCCGGCGTCGTCCCATTCGAGCGCGTCGAGATCGACCTTGACGCCGCGCTTGGCGAGCAATTGCACGCCCTTCTGCAGCACCGACAGCGTCTTCAGCCCGAGAAAATCGAACTTCACGAGGCCCGCACCCTCAACATATTTCATGTCGAACTGCGTGACGGGCATGTCCGAGCGCGGATCGCGGTAGAGCGGCACGAGCTGCGCGAGCGGCCGGTCGCCGATCACCACGCCGGCCGCGTGGGTCGACGAGTGGCGCGGCAGCCCCTCCAGCTTCATCGCCAGATCGAGCAGCTTTCGCACGCCATTGTCGTTGGCATATTCCTTGGCGAGCTCGCCGACACCGTTCAGCGCGCGCTCGAGCGTCCAGGGATCGGTCGGGTGGTTGGGGACGAGCTTTGCCAGCCGGTCGATCTGGCCATAGCTCATCTGCAGCACGCGGCCGGTATCCTTGAGCACCGCGCGTGCCTTCAGCTTTCCGAAGGTGATGATCTGCGCGACCTGATCGCGGCCGTATTTCTCCTGGACGTAGCGGATCACCTCGACGCGGCGGGTTTCGCAGAAATCGATGTCGAAGTCGGGCATCGACACACGTTCCGGGTTCAGGAAGCGCTCGAACAGCAGCCCCAGCTTGATCGGATCGAGATCGGTGATCGTCAGCGCCCAGGCGACGACCGAGCCTGCGCCCGAGCCACGGCCCGGGCCGACCGGAATGTCGTGATCCTTCGCCCATTTGATGAAGTCGGCGACGATCAGGAAATAGCCGGGAAACCCCATCTGGACGATCACGTCGACCTCGAACGCGAGGCGCTTGCGATACACCTCGCGCCAGCCGTCCTCGCCTTCCCCGTGAAGCTCGGTGATCCGCGCCAGACGCTTTTCGAGACCGGCCTCGGCGTCGTCGCGCAGCAGCTTGGCCTCGCCTTCGATATCGCCGGCGAGGCTGGGGAGGATCGGCTTGCGGTACGGCGCCATCACCGCGCAGCGCTGGGCGACGACGAGCGTGTTGGCGATCGCCTCGGGCAGGTCGGCGAACATCTCGTGCATTACCGCGGCCGGCTTCATCCAGGCCTCTGGACAGCTGCGGATGCGGTCCTCGGTCTCGACATAGGTCGAGTGCGCGATGCAGAGCATGGCGTCATGCGCGTCGCCGAACGCGCTTTCGGTGAAGCAACACGGGTTGGTCGCGACCAGCGGCAGGTTGCGCTCATAGGCGATATCGATCAGCGCCGCCTCGGCGGCGATCTCGGTCGCATCGCCGCGGCGCGAGAGCTCGATATAGAGGCGGTCTCCGAAAAGCCCCTGCAGCCGGTCGAGATAGGCGCGCGCACGGTTGGGCTGCCCTTCGGCGAAAAGCCGCGCGAGACCGCCCTCGCCCCCCGCGGTCAACGCGATCAGCCCGTCGGTGTGACGCTCGAGCGCTGCGAAATCGACATGAGCGGGCATCTCGATCGGGCGGTCGAGATGCGCCATCGAGACGAGCGCGCACAGATTGTCGTAGCCGGTCGTGTTCTGCGCATAGAGCGCGATCCAGTCGAACGGGGTGGCGACGCCGTCGGGCATGTCGGGGCGGCTCACCCCGAGCATCACGCCGATGATCGGCTGGACGCCGTCCTTCTTGGCGGCGTCCGAATAGGCCATCGCGGCATACAGCCCGTTGCGATCGGTCAGCGCCGCGGCGGGAAAGCCGAGCGCGCGCGCCTGCTTGGCAATCGCCTTCGGATCGATGGCGCCGTCGAGCATGGTGTAGCAGGAGAAGACGCGGAGCGGGACGTAACCGGAATGCATCGATTGCAGGTAGGCGCTCGAGCGTGATTCGACCAGTCGCGTTGGGGGGCGATGCACGCGCCGACGCGACGAACCGAGGCGGGGGTTGCCGGGGGCGCGGGGGTCGTCCGCCCTGCCCCCGTCATCCTGGGCTCGACCCAGGATCCAGAGCCGCGGACGGCGGACTGCGTGACTCTGGATCCTGACTTTCGTCAGGATGACGGGAGTGTGGGTTGAGGACGGCGCCGGCACGCAAGACGGGCGCGCTCGCGTTTTCGGTTAGCATTGTTCTCCCGCGAAGGCGGGAGTCCAGTCTGGGCCCCCGCCTTCGCGGGGGAACACCCTTTTGGTGAGGGTGCTGCCCACCACCACCACCACCACCACCACCACCCCGGCGAAGGCCGGGGCCCAATTGGGGGGCGTTGCGAACTAAGGCCTGCGCGTCGTTACTGCGACCTTTCCATTTGGGCCCCGGCCTTCGCCGGGGTGGTAGGACGGGCCGGGGTGGTAGCCGATGTGCCGGTGGTGGCAGCCGCTTTAGAGCAGCTTTTCGATATCCGCCCGAATATCCGCAGGCTTGGTCGTCGGCGCATAGCGATCGACGACCCTCCCCTCCCGATCGACGAGGAACTTGGTAAAGTTCCATTTGATCGCCTTCGACCCCAGCACGCCCGGCGCATCCGCCTTCAGCCGCTCGAACAACGGGTCCGCATCCCCCCCGTTGACGTCCACCTTCGCGAACACCGGAAACGTCACGTCGTAGGTCAGCGAACAGAAATTCGCGATCTCCGCCGCATCGCCCGGCTCCTGCCCGCCGAACTGGTTGCACGGGAAGCCGAGCACCTCGAACCCGCGCTCGGCATAGTCGCGGTGGAGCGCCTCAAGCCCCTCATATTGCGGCGTGAACCCGCATTTCGACGCGGTGTTGACGATCAGCAGCACCTTGCCGCGATACGCCTCGAGCGAGGCGGGCGTGCCGTCGGCGGCCTTGACGGTGAAATCGGTGATCGCGGTCATGCAGCACACCCGTGGCGGCTCAGCAGATACGTCAGGTTCTGACGCACGCCCGGCCATTCGTGCGCCAAGATGCTGTACACGACGGTATCGCGCAAGCGGCCGTCCGCCATCACCTGATGCCCGCGCAGCACGCCGTCGCGTTTCGCGCCGAGCCGCTCGATCGCGGCCTGCGACCGCTTGTTGAGGCTGTCGGTGCGGATCTGGACGCATTCGCAGCCGAGCGTCTCGAACGCATGGGTCAGCAGCATCAGCTTGGCCTCGGTGTTGACGCCGGTGCGCTGTACCGCGGTGGCGTAGAAGGTGCCGCCGATCTCGAGCCGCTTGTTGCCGGCGTTCATCCGCATGAAGCGGGTCGAGCCGACCACGGCGTCGCCCGCGACCACCGCGAAGATCCGCGCGCGGCCGAAATCCTGTTCGCGCAACGCGGCGGCGAACCAGCGATCGGGCGCCTTCATCATCGCGACATTGGCGTAGAACAGGTCCCACAGATCGTCCGCCGACGCGGCGGCGACCAACGCGTCCTTGTCGTCTGCGACCAGCGGGCGGAGCGTGACGTGACGCCCGACGAGTGTCGGCGTCGCGTCCCAGCTCATGCCAGCCGTCCCTCGTGCAGCCGCAGCACGCGGTCCATCCGCGCGGCGAGCCGTTCATTGTGAGTCGCGACGACCGCCGCGGTGCCCTGTTCGCGCACCAGCCGGACGAACTCGGCAAAGACGATGTCGGCGGTATGCTCGTCGAGATTGCCCGTCGGCTCGTCCGCCAGCACCAGCGCGGGCTTGTTGGCGAGCGCGCGGGCGACCGCGACGCGCTGCTGCTCGCCGCCCGAAAGCTGGCTCGGGCGGTGCGTCAGGCGGTGGCCGAGGCCGAGCTGAGTCAGCAACTCCGCCGACCGCGCATCCGCCTCGGCGCGCGTGGCGCCGTGGACAAGCTGCGGCAGGACGACGTTCTCGGTCGCGTTAAAATCTGGGAGCAGGTGATGGAATTGGTACACGAAGCCCAGGCTGTCGCGGCGCACGACGGTGCGCTCATGCGCGTTGAGCTTCGACGCCTCGGTCCCCGCGATCTTGATAGATCCCTGGAAGCCACCTTCGAGCAGCCCGACCGCCTGCAACAGCGTCGACTTGCCCGACCCCGACGGCCCGAGCAACGCGACGATCTCGCCCGGTGCGATCGCGAGATCCACGCCGCGCAGCACGTCGATCGTCGCGCCACCCTGCGTGAAGCTCTTGGTCAGCCCGCTCGTCTGGAGGACATAGCCATGGTCGCGCTCGATCTGGCGGTCGATCTTCAGGCCATTATTCATAACGCAGCACCTGCACGGGGTCGGTACTCGCCGCTTTCCAGGCCGGATAGAGCGTCGCGAGGAAGCTGAAGATCAGCGCCATCGCCGCGATCACGACGATCTCGACGGGGTCGGTCTTCGACGGAAGTTCGGTCAGATAGCGGATCGAGGGATCCCACAGGTTCTGGCCGGTGACGAGCTGGACGAAGTTCACCACCCCCTGGCGGTAGAACAGGAAGATGAAGCCGAGCACGAGACCCGCGAGCGTCCCGAGCGCGCCGATCGTCGTGCCGACGACGATGAAGATCCGCATCAGCCCGCCCCGCGTCGCGCCCATCGTCCGCAGGATCGCGATGTCGCGCGTCTTGGCGCGCACCAGCATGATCAGCGACGACAGGATGTTGAACACCGCGACCAAAATGATGATCGACAGCACGGTGAACATCGCCACCCGCTCGACCGCGAGCGCCTCGAACAGCTGCGCGTTCATCGTCCGCCAGTCCTGGATGATCGCGCGGCCGCCGATCCTGTCGGCGAGCGGCTTGAGGATTTCGCCGACCTTGTCCGCATTCACCGTCTTCAGCTCGACCATGCCCGCGGCGTCGCCCATCAGGAGCAGCGTCTGCGCATCCTCGATCGGCATGATGATGTAGGCCTTGTCGTAATCATAGACGCCGATCTCGAAGATCGCGCCGACGGTGTAGCTGACGATCCGCGGCACCGTGCCGAACGGCGTGGTCTGCCCTTGAGGACTGAACAGCGAGATGTCCGACCCGACCTGCGCGCCGAGCGATTCGGCGAGCCGCGAGCCGATCGCGATCCGGCCGGACCCTTGCGTGATCGAGGACAGCGAGCCCATCACGATCTTGTTCTGGATCGTCGAATTGCGGCGGATGTCGTCGACGCGCATGCCGCGCACCAGCACCGCCTCGGCACGCCCGTTATAGGTGGCGGCGAGCGGCTGTTCGATCAGCGGCACCGCGCTGGTCACGCCCGGCGTGGAACGCGCCTGCGCGACGATCTCGCGCCAGTCGGGCAGCTTGCCGCCGACTCCCTGCACCACCGCATGGCCATTGAGCCCGACGATCTTGTCGAACAGTTCGGCGCGGAAGCCGTTCATCACGCTCATCACGATGACGAGCGCGGCGACGCCGAGCATCACCGCGACCAGGCTGATCGAGGCGACGAGGAAGATGAACGCCTCGCCCTTGCCCGGCAGCAGATAGCGGCGGGCTATCATCCGTTCGTAGCGGGACAGGATCATGGGCAACCGGGTTCGATCGTTAGGGAAACAGTCCAGTGGCTCTAGGACGCGGCCCCGCGCGAGGCAACCGCGCCCGCGTCACGCGCTGCCATTGGTTGCGTCCTGCCGCATGGCTAGATTGGTATGTTGCGCAATCGCCACAGGGCCTATCCAATCGTGCCAGCACTCTCGCAAATACCGTGACAAAGCCCGCTGACATAACTAGCAAAAACCTCGCTGAGACACAGGCAACGGCCGTGGTTCGGGGACTGCTTTTACGCCGCACCCAAGGTGCAGAGCGGAAGCACAAAAATGGGGGCTGACGAGCGATCGTCACGCAGGCGCCCGGATCGGCAACGGTCCGGGCGTTTGCTTGTCCGGTAAAGTTTCTCGCAACCGCTGAACTTGATGATGCCTATTGGAATGTCGCCAGCGTAGCGTTGGTCGCGCGAGTCTGCGCATCGCCGAAGATAAAACCTGCCACTATACTTGGCCGGCAAACGTCGCGGGCGCCTGCCGGCAGAGCGAGGTCGCGGTCACGCCTTGCGCACATGCGCGCCGCAGCTGCTGTCGCGACGTGGTCGTGGCGAGAGGATTGACCGGACGGTCGGCATGGGTCGCATCATGCGGAGACGGAGCGCTGTTCCTCCACATCATCGATATCGCGGTCGATCCCTAGCATCACGGTCACGGGAAGGTGATCGTTGCGACGCTGATGGCGCACATCGACGCCAACGTGCCGGCGGAGGCCATGTCCGTCCCATCGCGGACGCGATCTGAACCCGTCGCGCCACGGGTGAAGCAAGCCGGGCTCGATGCTGTGGCCGTAGCGGGAAAGCGGTCAGCCTGTTGCAGGCTTTGATAGGCGACACGGGTTGGAGGGCGCGCCGCTCAACGCCCGCCGAAGCCGTCCCGGAAGCCATGCTCAAAGTCGCGAACAGCGTCTTTCACGCCGGTATAGTTTGTGATCGCCACGAGAACGACGACGGCCGCAATCAAGAGGTGCCTTCTTCCGGCTCGGCGACGGTCATCGGTAGCGTTCATGCGATTGTTCCTCATTGGTAGACCACCCTAGTGTGCGCCGGCGTCGGATCGGGGGCAACCGAAACGACGCGTCGGCGCGCGGGCGCAAGACGTCGGACGAGTATCATGAAGCCCAGCCAGACCATCCGCGGCCGACATAGCGTTTTGCCGCATGCAGAAATAAGAATCCAATCATCATTCGACGTTCGGACATGCGCCATCAATCGCAGTTCGCACCACCACGGTACAACGCGGCGCTTTGTCCGAAATATTTGGAGTTCCCGCCATTTAGGCAAATAATGGCTTAGAGAGTAGGGCCCGAGATAGCACCTCTATATTCTAAAATGTAAAAGTATTTTTTGAGTCCATACGATAGCTCATCATCAAATACACCGCATTTTGTATGAGCCAGCTGGTCGTCAGACATGGAGAAGACAGACCACTAGCAATTTTACGCTCGGACATCGAAGAAACGATGGAACGAACATTGCCCCGGATATGCTGATTGGCGTGGTGAATATGACCCGGCCGCCGACGATCTATTCCGATGCTCGCGGACAAGACCCGACGCGGGTCAGTTCGGTCGGATCCAGGGAGTCTTTACAGTCCCCGACAGGCACCCTTGCGATCACGACCCACGCTTTGGCCTGAGGTCCGATCGGAGATTGCGTCGCGCGCTGTCGCCCGCAATCAACGATCCCGGGACGTCAATCACCGTCGTCGAAGCCGGAACGCGCGTACTCGCGGCCGATTCGAGACAAGCCGGTCCCGCGACTGTCGCACCGGCGTAGCCTATGCCCGGCCTGACCTTCGCAGGAGATGCTGACACGACCAACCCGATCGCTGGGGGTGGCGCTGGCGCAACTTATTGGCAGTATTCGCAGTCGGCAGCGCTGCACCGCTGGGCGACCTTGGACGGCTGCTCGAGACCATATGCGCGCGCCGTCACTGCCTGTTCGTACGAACAGAGGTACGCACAATGCGCCGACCGCACCTCCGTCGCTGCGCGCGTGATGCGGGGCGGGCGGCATAGTTGGTCGGTCGTTAGCAACGAGGTGATGTGGACGTGCCTGTCCCGCCACAAGCGGTGATCCGGCGGGCAGACGCTGTTCCCAGGGGACGGAGTGGCATCTCGCCTGATAACGAGTTGGCGCCGACAGCGCGCCTTGCATATAGCCGGGGCCATGCCATTCATTTCGCACGCCTCATCCCGCCTCGTCCTCGCCGCGATCCTGCCGCTACTCACTGCTCTGCTGCCGGCGACCGCAGCGGCGAACCCAGCGCAGAAGCCGCGTCCCGCAGGACAGGCCAATGCCAAGACGGATAACACGATAATCGCGTTGCCGCTGAACCCCGTGGTACCGGCAGCGCAACGGCGGTGTTCAACGACGGCACCGTCCGGCTTGGGATCGACGATGCTGCGAGCAGGCTCCGGGGCCAAGCCGGCAGCAGGCGATGTCGTGCTGGTAAATTATATTGGCTATCTCGCGACGACAGGGGCCGTGTTCGACCAGGGAATGCGGTCTCCTTTGCCAGTTAACGGCGTGATTCCGGGGTTCTCGCAAGGATTACAGACGATGGCCCGGTCCGGGGTCGCGCGTTTCTGCATTCCGGCAGCCATGGGGTATGGCGCCCAGGCTTCGGGGCCTATTCCCGCCAATTCCGATCTCGTCTTCCAGGTCGAATTGCTGGACTTCAAGACGGCTGCCGAGGTCGAGGGCATGAACCGCGCCGAAGCCGCCCAACCTGCGGCGCAGAAGGATGCGCCACCCCAACCATAACTCCGCTATTCCGGTCAAAGTCACAAGACAGTCGATCGCGCTACCGGTGCCACAACCTGCGCCAGGACAGCGCAAGCCACATCGCCGTCCTGCTCCGACGGCACAGATAACGCGTGGTCACTGCATCGTCCGCGCGCACGGCGGTCCGTTGCAGCTGTTCTCTGGTGAAATGCCTATCGAACGCGTCAGCTATTGGCGGTGGAGGCTGGCGTGTTCCGCTTCGGGGCCTCGAACGTCGCCCAGTCGCCATCGCCCTCGGGCCTTGGCGGCGGGCCGGCGATGCTGTCGGGCTCCACGATCTCCGCGATGCGAAGACGGTGCAGATGAACCTTTGCGATCATGTTCGCCGAGATCGGCGCCGTGATGAACAGGAACAGCGATATCAACAACTCATGCGCCGTCCAGATGCCGAGCCGGCCGTGAAAATAGACGACCGATGCCAGCAGGAGAGACCCCAGCCCCAGCGTCGTAGCCTTGGTCGGGCCATGCAATCGCTCCATCGTCGACGGGAGCCGCACGAGCCCCCAGCTGCCGATGAGGACGAAAGTGGCGCCAAGCAGCACCAACGCCGTGACGGCGATATCGACAAGCTGGCTCATTCGACGATGTCCCCGCGCAGGATGAACTTGCAATAGGCGATCGTGCTGACGAAACCGACCATGGCCAACAGTAGCGCCGCTTCGAAATAGCTCGAGGTCTCGCCGATCATCCCGATCAATATGATCAGCGCGATCGCATTGATGACCATGGTGTCGAGAGCGACGATCCGGTCGCCGAGCGCCGGCCCCTTGAGCAGGCGCCATCCGTTGCACAGCAGCGCGAGCGCGACGCACCCCGTCGCGACCTGAAGGGCGATGGCGATCATGCGAACACCCGCTGCAGCCGCGCTTCGTAGCGCGATTTGATCCGGGCAATCTCCGCGTCCGGGTCGTCGACGTCTAGCGCATGGACCAGCAACGAGAGACCGTCCGCCGAAACGTCGGAGGATACCGTGCCCGGCGTCAGGCTGATCGTGCCTGCCAATACCGTGATGGCCTCGGGTGTCTGCAGGTCGATCGGAACGACCAGCCAGCGCGACCGAAGATCGCGGTTGCGGCGAAACAGGATGAGGCGGGCAACCTGGAAATTGGCGACGACGATGTCGAACAGGACGATGCCGACATAGCCGATCGCCGCGCGGCCGAACCGGACCCGCGGCCGATCGGGCCAGAAGGGTTCGGTGAACTTGGGCAGGATCAACCCGAACAGCCCGCCGAGTAGGAAGCCCCCGAGCGTGATCTCGTTGGCCATCAGCAGCCAGACGACGACCAGCATCGCCGACAGAGCGGGGTGCGGCAGGACGCGCTTCATCATCGGGGGTCTCTCTGCAGAACGGCAGCGACATAGCGCTCGGGCGCGAAGATCTGTGCGGCGGTCGCCTGGGTCTGTGCGGTCGCCCAGCCGGCGGCCAGCGTCAGCACCGCGAGCAATGCCACCAGCAGGACAGGCGCGGCGAGTTCGGCGCGCGTTCGGTCGGGGCACGCGATCGAATCGGCATCCTCGGCTGCCGGCTTCCAGAACAGCGTGCTGCCGCTGCGCGAAAAGCCGATGACGCCGATCAGCGTCGTACCGAGCACGGTCGCCCAGATCACGATCCAGCCCGGGGTGCCAGCGGTCGTCTGGAGGATGAACAGCTTGGCCACGAACCCCGATAGCGGCGGCAGGCCGACCGCGGCGATCGTCGCACCGAGGAACAGCAATCCGATGGCCTGTTGTCCCTCGAAGCGCGGACTGGGTACGACCGCGTCGCCATATTGACCGCGCCGGCGCAAGGTCACGTCCGCCACCAGGAACAGCGCGGCACCGGCCAGCGTCGCGTGGAAGAGATAGAAGAGCGCCGCCGCGGTCGTCGCCTGCGTCCAGCACGAAACCGCGAGCAACAGCGTCCCCGTCGATCCCAGGATCGCGAACGCAGCCTGTTCACGCATCGCGCGCGCCGCTAGCACCCCGGCAAAGCCGATGACCGCGGTCAGCACGGCCGCAGGCAGCAACCACGGGGCGGGCACCCAGGCCGCCGCCCCCGCCGCGTCGCCAAAGATCAGCGGCACGGTGCGGATCATCGCATAGACGCCGACCTTGGTCATGATCGCAAACAGCGCGGCGACGACGGGCATCGTCGCGGCGTAGGTACGCGGCAACCACAGATGGAGCGGCACGACCGCGGCCTTCAGCGCGAAGACGGTAAGCAGAAGCAGCCCGGCGAGGCGGACGAGCCCCTGATCGGGCGCGCCGAGCACCGCGATCCGCCGCGCGAGATCGGCCATGTTGAGCGTTCCGGTCAGGCCGTAGAGCAGCCCCAGCGCGATCAGGAATATCGCGGAGCCGACGATGTTCACGACGACATAGGCGACGCCAGCCTTCAGCCGCGCGCCACCCTGCCCGTGGAGCATCAAGCCGTAGGAGGCGATCAGCAACACCTCGAAGAACACGAACAGGTTGAACAGGTCGCCGGTCAGGAACGCACCGTTGAGGCCGAGCAGCTGGAAATGAAAGAGCGGATGGAAATGCCAGCCCTTGCGATCGACCGCGGTCACGATCGCATGGATCATCACGACGAGCGCAAGGACGGACGCCAGCACCAGCATCATCGCCGACAGGCGGTCGAGCACGAGGACGATACCGAACGGTGCGGGCCAGCCGCCGAGCGGATAGGCGCGGATCGCGTCGTCCTGCGCCACGCCGAACAACGCGACCGCGGCGACGAGCAGCACGACGCACCCGGCAAGCGAGATCGCCACGCCGACCCGCCGCCGCCGCCGCATCGCGAGCAGCGCGAACGGCGCGACGACCGCGGGGATCACGACCGGCGCGATGACGAGATGATCGAGCGCGGTCATTGCGGGTTTTTCCGGAAATTTGTGTCGTCCGGGGTCTCGGCCGCGTCGGCGATGCCGTCGACCTGGTCCGAACCGCTTTCGAGAAAGCTGCGCAGCGACAGGATGACGACCAGCGCCGTCATGCCGAAGGTAATGACGATCGCGGTCAGCACGAGCGCCTGTGGCAAGGGGTCGGCATGCTCGGTCACGCCCTTTGTGAACAGCGGCGGCCGATCGATGACCAGCCGACCGATCGCGAACAGGAACAGGTTCACCGCATAGGACAACAATGTCAGCCCGAGCACGACCTGGAAGGTGCGACCGCGCAGGCTGAGATACACGCCGCCCGCGGTCAGCACGGTGATCGCGCTGGCTATCAGGAATTCCAGGCTCATCGCGTCTGCTCTCCGTCGATGGCGTCCGTCTCGTCATTGGCCTCGGCGTGGCGCGCGGCACGCTGGGCGACGTGGCTGAGTTGCGCCAGCGCCATCATGACGGCGCCCAGCACCACGCACGTCACGCCGACGTCGAACAGCGTCGCGGTCGCCAGTTCGACTTCGCCGATCAGCGGCACGTCGAAATAGCCGAAGCTGCTCGACAGGAACGGCGCACCGAAGACGAGCGAACCGAGTCCGGTCGCGGCTGCGATCAGGACGCCCGACGCGATCAGCGGATGCTCCCCGATCCGGCGCCGCTCGTCGGTCCAGTCGAAGCCCGAGGCGAGATACTGGAGCAGAATCGCGATCGCGAACACCAGCGCCGCGATGAAACCGCCGCCCGGCTGATTATGCCCCCGCAGGAAGATGTACATGCCGACGAGCAGCGCGAGCGGCATCAGCAACCGCGCCGCCATGACGAACATCATCGGATGGCGCTCGGGCGAATGCGGCAGGTCTTCCCGCCATGCGCGCAGCCGTCGCCCGGCGACGCCCCGAGCGGCGGGCTCCAGCAGCGCGAAGATCGCCAGCCCCGCAATGCCCAGCACGATGATCTCGCCCAGCGTGTCGAAGGCGCGGAAATCGACGAGGGTCACGTTCACGACGTTCTTGCCGCCGCCGCCCGAATAGCTGTTCGCCCAATGATAGGACGACACGGTGTCGCGTGTTTCGCGCGTCATCACCGCCCAGGCGGTCCAGCCGGTGCCGATCCCTGCGACGATGCCGACGACGGCGTCACGGACCTTGCGCGATACGCTCGACAGGCTCGGCGGCGCCTTGGGCAGGAGGTGGAGCGCCAAGAGCATCAGCAGGATGGTGACGACCTCGACCGCGACCTGGGTCAGCGCGAGGTCGGGCGCCGAAAGGTGGACAAAGATGAGCGCGATGACGAGGCCGATGACGCTGATGACGATCAGCGCGAGAAAACGCTGCCGTTGCCGGATGACGACGACCAGCGTGGCCGCGACCAGCGCGATCCACGCAACGACGGCGACCGGCGAGGCCGGGATCGTCGGCCGGACCCCGCCCGGCAGTCCACCCGGCGTCAGCGCCGCGTCGAAGCCCAGCACGATCGCCACCACGAACAGTGCGAGCAGATAGCGTTGCAGCGATCCGGCATGCAGCGCGAGCGTAAACCGGCGCGTACCGCCGACGATCGCCTCCATCGCAGCGTCGAACATGCGCCGGGCGTCTAGCGCCGCCCGGCCGTCCAGCCATGCCGCGATCGGTGCGCGTCGCCAAAGCAGGAGGGCACCGATCGCGACCGCGGCCACACTCATCGCAAGTGCCGGATTGATGCCGTGCCAGAGCGCCAGGTCCAGCGAGGGTGCAGGGCCACCGACCACCGCGCCGGCCGCAGCCGCGACGAGCGGCCCGGCGACCGTCATCGGCAGCAGACCCAGCGCGAGCGCAATCAGTACGAGTATCGCCGGCGGCGCCAACATCGCCATGTTCGGGTCGTGCGGCGCGGCAACCTCGCCGGTGCGGCGTGTGCCGAAGAACAGGCCGGTGGCATAGCGCAGCGAATAGGCAACCGACAGGACGGCCGCGATCGTCGCCAGCAGCGGCACGACGAGGGCCTGACCCGCAAAGACGGTATGCGCGCTTTGCTCGAGCATCATCTCCTTCGAGATAAACCCACCAAGCGGCGGCAGTCCCGCCATCGCCGCGACCGCGAGCGTCCCCAGCGTCGCGGTGATCGGCATCAGCGCGGCCAGCCCGCCGAGCCGGCGGATGTCGCGCGTGCCCGTCTCGTGATCGACAATGCCCGCGTTCATGAACAGCGCCGCCTTGAAGGCGGCATGGTTGAGGATGTGGAAGATCGCGGCGGTGGCGGCGGCGGGCGTGCCGAACCCGAGCAGCATCACCATCAGCCCGAGCTGGCTGATCGTCGAATAGGCCAGGATCGCCTTCAGATCATCCCGGAACAGCGCGACTGCCGCGCCGAAGATCATCGTGACCAGGCCGGTCGAGGCGACGATGTAGAACCATGGCTCGGTCCCCGCGAGCACCGGCCAGAGCCGCGCCAGCAGGAACACGCCGGCCTTCACCATCGTCGCAGAGTGCAGATAGGCGCTGACCGGGGTCGGGGCAGCCATGGCGTGCGGCAACCAGAAGTGAAACGGGAACTGCGCCGACTTGGTGAACGCGCCGAGCAGGACGAGCAGGAGGATCGCGGGATAGAGCGGCGAGGCCTGGACCTGGTCGACGCGACCGAGGATCGTCGCGAGGTCATAGGACCCCGCCGCCTGGCCGAGCAGCAGCATGCCGCCAATCAGCGCGAGCCCGCCACCGCCCGTGATCGCCAGCGCCATGCGCGCGCCTTGGCGGGCATCGGCACGATCGCGCCAGAACCCGATGAGCAAGAACGACGAAAGACTGGTCAATTCCCAGAAGACGAGCATCAACAGGATGTTGCTCGACAGCGCGATACCGACCATCGCCCCCTGGAACAGCATCAGGCATGACAGGAACCGCCCCGTCGCCTCGCTTTTCGCAAGATACCCCTGCGCATAGATCACGACGAGCAGGCCGATCCCGAGGATCAGCCCCGCGAACAGCAACCCCAACGGATCGAGCCAGAGGTCCAGATTCAGCCCAAGCGCCGGCACCCAGCCGATCCGCGTGACCATCGGTGTCCCCGCAAGCACGGCCGGCGCCGCGACCAGCAGCACGACCAGCCCCGCCGCGCTCGCCCCTGCCGCGATCGCCATATGGACGCCGCGCGACGTGCGCGCGCAAAGCGCCAACAGCGCCGCGGCAGCGAACGGCAATAGCAGCAGGGCCATCAGGGCCATCGTCAATTCTCCAGAGGCCGTGAGGCTCGTCCTTGCACGGTCCACGCCCCTGGGTCGACGCTCTCAACCAGAAACCTGAACGTACGTTCATTAAAGGCGATGATATCTGCATCACGTTTTAGCAAGGAGAGCGCATTTCCGCGTCAGGCGAACAGCGCTAAGGAACCGGCATTGGAGAAACCGGTTGGACCATGTTGCTTGGTGGCAGAGCTATCTGAACCGTTGGGCGGCGCTACCGTTCCATGACCTGATTGCCGCTGTCGCGATCCTGAGTACCGCGCTTCTTCTTGGCGTCCTCGCAGCGCGCCTCGCCTGCCGATACCTTCTGCCTGCCTTGGCGCCGAAATATGCTGACGTGATCTCATCGCGGCTGATGGCGCTCACACGCTCCGGCGTGACAGCCCTGATTCTGGCGGCGTTCCTCGGCATCCGTGGCCTGGACCCGGGCGCAGATCTTCTTCTCGCCGCCGCGCTCGCCATCGCCGTTGCCGCGTTCGCGTATGAAATGCCCGTTCGCTTGGCCTGCAAAGCCGGCCGGCGTCGCTGATCGCGGCAGCGTTGCTGTTCATCGTGCTCGCAAGTCGCCTGGGTGGCCTGACCCCGTTGGTAGCCGGATTGGACCGCGCCAGCATGGGTATCGGCACCCGCCGCATCTCGCTGCTCGACGTCGTCAACGCGGTGGGGTTGTCGCTTCTCCTGTTCCTCGCCGCCCGCGCGTTGCTCGGCTTGATCCTACGCTGGATCGGCCAGGCACGTGTGCTCGATGCGGCGCAACGGGTGCTGTTCCAGAAGCTCGCGCAGATCGCGGTCGTCACCTTCGCGATTTTCATCGGCATCGACCTGCTCGGCATTGATCTCACCGCGCTTGCCGTATTCTCGGGAGCGTTCGGGCTGGCGATCGGTTTCGGCCTCCAGAAGACACTCGGCAACCTGATCGCGGGACTGATCCTGCTGCTCGATCGATCGATCAAGCCCGGCGACGTCATCGCGGTCGGGGATACCTTCGGTTGGGTCAACAAGATCGGTGTCC
The DNA here is from genome assembly GCF_001421825.1 of Sphingomonas sp. Leaf38. Classification (NCBI taxonomy): domain Bacteria; kingdom Pseudomonadati; phylum Pseudomonadota; class Alphaproteobacteria; order Sphingomonadales; family Sphingomonadaceae; genus Sphingomonas; species Sphingomonas sp. Leaf38. The sequence goes on from NZ_LMLD01000012.1 coordinate 40,984, forward strand.
GCGCGGTTTCGGTGTTGACCCGTGACGGCAAGGAGCATCTGATCCCGAACGAACGGCTGATGACCGACGAAGTCGAGAACTGGTCCTTCTCGAGCCGGGACGTCAGGGTTCATGTCGGGTTTCGGGTTTCGTTCGATTGCGATCTGCGGCTGGCGCAAAGGCTTGCGGTCGAGGCCGCGAGCGTCTCGCCACGCGTGCTCACCGACCCTGCCCCTGTCTGCTGGATCAAGGCGTTCGGCGACAACGGGGTCGAATTTGACCTGCGGATCTGGATCGACAGTCCCGAAGCGGGAGTCGGGAACGTCACGAGCGACGTGTTCTTTCGCATCTGGGACCTGTTCAAGGAACACGGCGTCACGATGCCGGTGCCGCAGCGCGATCTGCGCTTCCACCCCATATCAGAGACTCAGTCAGCGCCCATGACTGAGCCTCACCAAGACGGCCCGACGGTGAACCGGTAGGCCCCACAGGCTGCCAAACGCGCGTCGCCCCATAGTCTCGAGTGTCACCGGCTTGGCATCGACGGGTGGGTGCAGGACGATGACGACGGGGCGAGACAGTTGCCTGCAAATGCCGATGCTATCGATATTGGTCCCTGACATATCCCAGTTATGAGAACGTCACCTTGCCATCAGCACGTGGGGCTTCGACTCATGGTCGTTCGAAAATAAGGGCAGCACCACCGTTTGCGGACATGCGGACGCCCAGTGTGCCGGTAGCGCCGACCTCGCCTGTCCGTCGATCGAGCGCGGTGGGCGTGGTGCCGTCAAGCCAGGCGCGGACCGTCCACCGTCCGTCCTTCAGGAAGGCGAGTGGCAGGGAAACGGCCCTCGTCCTGCCGTCGGTTATCGCGCCCACGTACCAACGGTTGCCTTTGCGGCGAGCGACGGCGATCCATTCGCCCATCGCACCCGCAATGCCGCGGGTTGCGTCCCATGTGGTCGGCACGTCGCGGAGGAAGGTGACGCCTGGCGCCCAACGCCCGTCTGATGTCCGATACGCAACCGGCGCGTCGGCAAGGCTCGTCAGGGGACTGGGATAGAGCACGAACAGCGCGAGTTGATGCGCCCGCGTCGTCATCACCTCGGGAGCAGGCGCCTGCGGCGAGAACGCGGCCGGCGTGACGTTGCGGAACCCGCCCGGCGTATAATCCATCGGCCCGATCGTCGCACGCGTATAGGCCGCCCTGACATCATAGCCCGCGGTGACCTTGCGGCTCCAACGGTTATACTCGTTGCCCATCGCCCCTTCCTGGGTGAGGAAATTGGGGTACGTCGTTTCCAGCCCATGCGGCACGAACGCGGCGTGCATGTTGATCAGCATGCGGCGCTGGGCTGCCGTGGCGAGCAGACGGTGATAAAAACCGACGACGGCCTGATCTTGGCGATAGATGAAGTCGACCTTCATCCCCGCCACGCCCCAGCCCTGCCAGCGCGCCAGGACGGTATCCATGCGTCCGTCGAGCGATTTCCAGTCGGTCCACAACCAGATCCTGACACCGCGGCGCCGGGCATATTCGACCAGTTCAGGCACGTCGATGCCCTTGGCCGGGGTCAGCACATCGGCAGGACGGCCCCTCCCCGATGGCGTGGATGCCCAGCCCTGATCGATGACATAGTAGCGGAGCCCCATGCGCCCGGCAAAGTCGATGTAGCGCCGGTACGTCGCCATATTATGACCGGCATTGGGCACATCCGGTGCGAGCAGGCCCGACCACCAACCCCACGCGGCCTTGCCAGGCTGTATCCACGTCGTATCGGCAAGCCGCGATTTTGCAGCGAGCCGCTGAACCATTTGATTTTCAACCAGCCGTTCCGGGCGGTCGGCGATCATCACGATGCGCCACGGCGTCGTGATCGGCTGCCGGACCGGTAATATGGCGGCCAGACGGTCGTCATCGGGGCGCGGCGTCAGTCGGATCGAGACGCCGTCACCAGATGCCGTACCCGTCAGATACGCAGCGGCGTAATTTTCGATGTTGCTCTCGGTAAGCGCATAGGTTTCGCCCGCCTGACCGGTCGCACAGGTAAGGGGGAGATCGTAGAGATCGTCGTGCGTCAGCGCGCGCAGGCGAACGGGCCGGTAGTCGCCTTCGTGACTGTTGAAGAACTCCGCATGGCGAACGCCCAGACAGGCGTCGTTGCGCGCCGTGACAAAGCGGGTCGACTCTCCGGTGACACGCCATTTGCCCGGCCCCGCCATCGCCGGGACGATAAGCCGGAATGCTGCACCGTCATCGCAGGCGCTAGTCTCGAGGACGACCATCCGACCACCCTGAACCTTCTCGCGGGCGCTCAGCCGCTCGCCTGAGCAGCCGAACGCCGGGACGAAGGCCTGGCGGCCTGTTTCCACCAGAGACCTGAAGGGACGGTCTGCCAGGAGGATCCCTACCGGTGACGGATAGATCAGCGTTTTGTTGCGATGCTGGATCGAAACCTGGAACGCGCCGGCAGACGAGATTCCGGCGTCGATACCGATGGTTCCGTCCGGTGACAGGCTTACTGTCGACACTGCGGGTTTCGAGCAACTGCCGAGTATCACGGCAAGCGCCAAACCAAACGCACCTTTCAGAAACATGGGGTGCGTACTCCTAGGCGACGTCGACCCCGGCTCCATGTCCGATCGTAGCCGATCCCGCCAGCCTTCCGCCGGTTGGCTTACAGCTCGAATCCAACAGTCCGGGGTCCGTCGAACGCCTCGATGGTCGGACGGTGACCCGCTCTGGTTCCCTCGGAGGCTTCCGCCAAGCGGTGGAGCGCGGTGCGGGCGGCTTGCCGTATGCGCCAGTCGCACGGTGATCCATGCCGCCGCAGCACCACCCGCACGCGCGACGGGGTTATCTTTGCCTCGTCCGCGACCGCGGCGCTCAGCTGGCTCGACACCGCACCGATCAGGACGAAGATACCTAGCGCCGGCGCGATCAAATCCATGATGTCGAGAATACCGGCAACGCCTTCCGTCGTTGCAGCCCGCGACAGGAACGGCGTCAGCAGCGCGATGAAGGCGAGGTAGATGCCCGAGGCGATCCACTGTGCGTGACGCATCGTCCGGATCCGCATCTCAGCGGGGTAGTCATGCCCGAGATAGCGCGACGTCTCGAACCCCTGCACGGTGATGATCAGGCCGAGCAACATCGGAATGCTCGCCCAGGACAGCCGCACCGGCGGCAACGGGTCGGTGATGCCATTCGTCAGCCAGGCGATTCCGAGCGCGACCAGCAGGCCCGAGATGATCCCGATCTTGATCGACACCGTCCCGTGCGCCAGATGCTCGACCCTGCGCAGACTCCCGCCGAGCGCGAGCACGGTCATGAGGACGATGATGTTGGCGGCAACTGGCTGCTACGCCGGGTCGATCGACACCGGCTTCAGCGAGAATTCGGCGAGAAGCTTCAGGTAATAGGCGACCGACACCGCATAGGCGAGCGCGAGCACGCCTTGGGTGATCCGCGCGATCCAGGCGATGGGATCGTTGAACGGCGCGTTCGCAAGGTGATTTTCGACGTGAACGATGTTGAACCGGATGACCCAGCCTGCGGCGTAGGCAATCGCAAGCAGCGTCGCCATCGCAAGGATCGCGGCGCTGCCGAATTCGCGCGCGAGCAACGGGCCGCAGATCAGGAACCCGGAGCCGATGATCGACGCGAGCGGGGTTACGGTCGCGCGCCATCCGTCGCTCCGTGCGAACGTGCCGAAGGTCAGCGCCAGCGTGACGATCAGGGCGACGACCAGTGCAATGGCGACGATCATGCAGTACCTCCCAGCCAAGCCTGGCTGTCGCGAAGCCGGCGTCTGTAATCGGGTTGGGCGAGTGCGCGCAGCAACTCGTCCGCGCGGTCGAGAACGGCATCGCGGTTCGAGCCCTTCAGCGCGCCATCGGCGAGGTCGCGGAACTGGCTGGCCTGCTTGGCGAGGATCGCAACCCGCGATGCGGCGCCACAGCTCAGCGCGACGTCCCCTAGCGCGGCGAGGAAACGCTTGCCCGCGATCATGTCGGCGGACGCATATTGCGCCAGCGCGCCGAACCCCCGGTCGATGAACCCGGCAAAGGTCAGCGGATGCGCGATGACCCGCAGCTCCCCGTCGTCATCGGCGCGCAGCCGCGACGGCAGGTCGCGCCGTGCGAGATCGGACAGCGCCGCCCCCAGCCAGTCGAGACAGGAGTTGGCAGTAAACGGGTCGTTGACGCCCGGCGACAGCGCGCGCGCCGCGATCTCGACCAGTTCGTCGATCAGGAAGCGCAGGTCCTGCATGCCTGTTCGCCGCGATCCGATCGCAAAGGCGGCGCGTAGAGCGGTCTGTGCTTCATCCTCGAGCGCGTCGCCGGGCCACGCCTCGACCAGAATGCTGCCGCGATGCACGAAGTCGCCGGACTGATATTGCAGCCGCAAGACCAGCTTGCTTTCACGCGCGGCGCAGATCAGCGCGTCCTCGTCGATCAGCTGGATATAGCCGGTATGCTTGGCACGGATACCAGCCCGGCGCTCGATCGCAGTGGTGCTGGCGTCGGGGCGGAACGCGTCGGGGATACGGTCGTCGTCGCGCTGGTCTAGCGCCTTGCCGACGAACACGGGAAATCGCTCGTCGATTTCCTTTAACAGACTATCGCCGATACGTTCGATCACGCTGTTGATGTGGATACGGCTGGGAACGTGGTGGATGAAGTAGATCAGCACCGCGATCGAGCACAATACGAGGAGCACGCCGACCAGCACCGCCAGCTGCGGCACGAACGCCGCCTCCCCCGCGGCCTCACCCGGTGACCGGATCGTCCGCACCACGACCAGTGAATAGAGAAAGGTCGCGATGAAGGTGCCGAGCGTCACCTGGTTGCCCCGGTCCGACATGAAGTTGCTCAACAGCCGCGGGCCATATTGTCCCGATGCGTAGACGACGGCGGCGATCGTTACCGAGAAGGTCGTGCCGGCGACCCCGATCATCGACCCGCCGATCGACGACAACAGGCTGCGCGCGCCGTCGGGGCGTGCGGCATAGAGCCACGGCAGCCGGTCCATCCACTGCGTCGCATGATGACTGTCCAGCCACACCATACCGGCCGCGAGCAGCAGGGCGCCGACTGCCATCACCGTGGGGACGAACCAGTAGCTCTCGCGCAACTGGTGGGCGAGACGGAGCAATCGTGCCCTCATCGGGTCGTTTCCTTGGCTGTCAGACGTTCGAGGACGCGCTTGATGGTGCCGCCCTGGCCGATAACGCAGAAGAGGACGACGCTATACGTCGCCGCGAGAATGACCGACCGTGCCGGACCATCGGGAAGACCCAGCGCGAGGGCCGCAGCGAGTACGATCCGGATCGCGGCGGCAGCGAACGGCGTGAGCGCGAGACCGCCGATCATTGCGCAGGCGCCGTCACGCCGGTGACGAGCGCGAAACGCTGGCCGGCAGGCGGGGCTGGAACGGGGGTGAGGCCCTGCGTGCGCATCAGCGTCGCGATCGCAAGCGCCCTGCGCTGGGGAAGGCTCGGTGCCGCCGGCGCCTGCCCCTCCGGAAGGCCCGGCACGCCAAGCGCCGGCATGTTCCAGCGCCGTGCCGCCCAGATCGACGTCGCGACGCCGGCGCGGGCCGCATCGTCCAGCGCGTCCACATTGTCGGCAAACGCGATCTCGGGCAGCGGCCCCTGCGGCGGTACGATCACGACCGACCAGCCTTCGGTCTCTGCCGCCGCGCGTGCCTCGAGCGTACGATAGGTCGCAACAGTCGCTCCGGGTAACGCCGCGGCCGACGCGGTAGCGCGGCGATGGTCACGATCGATCGTGACCTCGTCGGACGCGATACCCGTCACCAGGGCAATCATCTTGGCTAGAGACCTTATGCGCTGCGCTTCGGGACTGGGGGTATCGCCCGCCTGACGAAGCTCTTCGCGTTGTGCCTCCAATGCTCCTGCCCCCGGCTCGAGCAGGATCTGATCGAGATCGAGCCGGACGGGGCGGCCAAGCGTCTCGATCAGCGCCGCCTGGATCATCGGCGTCTTCTGCATCTTACCACGCGGGGTAATCACCACGGCCCGTACGACCAGCGGCTGGGCGGCAAAATCGAGATCGAGCTGCGTGACGCGGGCTTCGTCGCCGAACTTGGCCGTCAGCAGGGAGCGCGCCTGCGAGACCGCCACCGCCTCACGTCCGATCGTGTTCAGCGATATGCCAAGCGGAACTGCCATCGCGACGAAGACGAAGAGCAAGACGATCGTCTGCATCCAGCTTTGCCGCCGGGACAGGTGATGGCCGAACCCATAGAAGCGCGCCATCGCGGTCGCCGACAACGCGATGGTGATAAAATTGGTGACGAACAGCGCGAACGCCCCTGCCCCCACGGGCATATTGCGCGTTGCGATGCCGTAGCCGACGACCGCGAGTGGCGGCATCAGCGCGGTGGCGATCGCGACACCGACGATCGTCTCGCCGCGACCGCGGATGATCGCAAAACTTCCGGCAAGCGCTGCAAAAAGCGCAACCGCAAGATCGAACAAATTGGGTCTGGTCCGCGCGACGATCTCCGCGGTAGGCGCCTGAAGCGGCGAGATGGTGACGATCAGCGCGGTGAACGCAATCGCTGCGACAGCGCCCAGCGCCAAGGCCTTCAAAGACCGACGCAGCTCGCCGAAATCGAAGAGCGCGAGGCTGAAACCGAAGCCGAGAATAGGGCTCATTAACGGCGAGATCAGCATCGCGCCGATGACTACGGCTGGCGAAGACAGCAGCAGACCGAGCACGGCGATACCCGCCGACATCATCGTCATGAACGCGTAGCGCGGCGACCATCCGCTATCTTCGACGATCCGCGCGATTACCGTTTCATGATCGACCCGGCCCACAACCGATCGTCGCCACCAGCGATACAGCGCGAGGCGCGCCAATCGGTTGGTCAGGTCGGATCGTGCAGCGGCCAAATCATTCATTCGTTGGGCTTATGCCCCGCGGGTGGCGCTCCGTCACCTTCCGACGGCTCTTTCCGGCGCGGACCCGGCGGGGTCGCCCCAGCGGGCCATCCCTTGCGCTGTGACGATCGAGGTGATGCCGATCTGCTATCTCGTTGTCAGGCCGTGCCGGGAGGAGCTTTGGCCCCAGCACGAGCATCGTCAGCACGCCGGCCAGCATGGCGGCTAGCCCGACCCCGGTGATCTCGAAGATGCCGAAAGCAGCCTGCCCGTTAGCGCGCCACGCCATCGACGAGCAGGTTGGTCGAGGTACCGATCAGCGTCATCGTGCCGCCCAGGATGGACAGGTAGGACAGTGAAATGAGCAGCCGTGTCGCCGGGATACCCACTGTTTTCGCGAGGCGCCACACATGCGGGATCAGCACGATCACGACCGGGGTATTGTTGATGAAGGCCGGCGCGATCGCAGCCCCTGCCAGCATTTCAGCAACGGTCCGTCTCGGCGCTTTTGCCGCTCGGCGAACGATAACGCTGGCTAGCGCCTCGATCGTGCCGGGGCGAACGAGTGCGCCCGAGAGAACGAAGAACGCCGCGATCGTGATAGGGGCGGAATTGGCAAAGGCCGCAGTGACGAGCTTGGGGGTGAGCCAACCCAGCGCGATCATCACGCCCGCACCGAACACCGCGATCGTCACCGGCGGAAACCGCCCGGTCGCAAACGCGATCAAGAGCGCGGCCACGAAGGCGAGGCCCAGCATCGGCTGATGCGCAGCGACTATCGCCACCAGATTATCGACCACGTCACTCGCCTGCGCACCTGTTTTGCCGTTGCTGGCAGGAAGACAGATGGCTGTCCAACGCTTCGATACGCGCTAAACCTGCATTCATGCCGCCCCGAAACCGGAAATCTACAGAGCTTCTACCGATGTTGCGTCAACGCAGCCGGACACCCGTGTGGCTCGCGCTGTCATGGCGCATCCTGCTCGCGCTCGCGCTGATCGGGGTGGCGCTGGCGGTCCACTGGTTCGACCGGGAAGGCCTGCGCGACAACAGCGACGGCCATGTGAGCCTGATCGATGTCGTCTATTTCACGATGATCACCGTCACCACGGTCGGCTATGGCGACATCGTGCCCGTCACCGACCGGGCGCGACTGTTCGATACGTTCGTGGTGACGCCGGTCCGTCTGTTCGTGTGGCTGATCTTTCTCGGCACCGCGTATAACTTCGTTTTCAAGCAGGTTTGGGAGAAGTGGCGCATGCGCGTCCTGCAACGCGACCTTCACGGTCACGTCATCGTCGCCGGTCACGGCACCAGCGGCATGGAAGCGGTAGCCGAACTCATACGGCGGGATCGCAAGCCCGGTGAGATCGTCGTGATCGACCCACGCGCCGATGCACTCGACAAAGCCGAGGCTGATGGCGTCGTCGTGCTGGCCGGTGACGCCACGCGCAACGCGACTCTGGAGGCGGTAAAGATCGCCCGCGCGAGCGCGCTGATCGTCGCCGCGGGGCGTGACGATACGTCGATCCTGATCGTGCTGACCGCACGGCGTCTTGCCGCCGACCTGCCGATCAGCGTCGTCATCCGGTCGGAGGATAATGAGGCGCTCGCGACTCAGGCGGGTGCCAATACCGTCATCAACCCGGCCAGCTTCGCAGGATTGCTGCTCGCCGGCTCGACCAGCGGTCCGCATCTGGCCGACTATATGATGGACCTGGCCGGGCTCCACGGCGCGGTGTCGCTGCACGAACGCGCGGTCGCACCGCACGAGATCGGCCAGCCGCTATCAAAGATTGCTACCGGCCTCGGCCTGCGTATCTATCGCGGCGACCAGCGCTACGGTTTCTGGCAGCCGCAAGTCGCCGTGCTGGAAGCCGGCGACCGGATCATCGAGGTAGTGCCAACAGGGCGTTAAGGTTTGCTGGCGGCGATCCGCCGGGCGGTATAGCCGGCCAGCGCCTATAGGATCGAGCCCGCGAGCGCGCCGATCTTCACCTCGTCAACCGACATGGGATAGGCAAAAGCGAGGCCGCCTTTGAAAAGGCTCATCGTAAAGCCGATCCCGCACGACGGCGCGGCGTCATAGGGCTGCCCCCATGATGCCCAGCGCGGACGGGATGCCCGGCCTGGCTTTGTGGCACCCAAGACCGCGCCGCGCACACCAACCTGTCTGCTGATGAACAACCCGGCCGCGACGCCGGCGGGCAACGGCATCATCAGCCTGCCCGCGCCCACGCCACCAAGTGCAACTCCGGCATTCGCAAACCCGATGATCGGCACGATCACGAACGCCAACCTGGGTTGCAAGCCATGCTTGAGCGGATGCAGCGGCGAATTCTTCGCATCGGGCGCGCCGTGTGGCTTGCGGATCGGGTCCAGGCGGGCGGCCAGCTCGCCGGCGACCGTCGCGTCGATACCGGACATCCATACCGCGATCCACAAAAGCAGCGTTAGCACGAGTACGGCCAAAAGCCGTGCGACGCCAAGGCATGTTACGCTGTGATTAGCGCAATCGGGCGTAAGCCTTTGGCTACGCACCTTTCCAGCAATGACCGTTCAGCTTTTGCGGGAGGCAGCGCCTCATTAACTCACGGCATCATCGAGCGCCTGTGGTTCCAGCAAGACGCCATCGTTCCAGTTGGGTTAGCACGTCGCTGACGATTTGATCAGAAGAGAAGCCGGTCAGGTCGCGAAACCGGGTTCCGCTATTCGTCTGCGCTGCCAACGTCCAAGCCATGGTGCGGCGGGCTTCCGACGCCTCCAATGCGGTATAGGCTGCAAGAGGTCGGGCTCGTGGCGCCAGACGGTAGACGAATGAATTGTCACCGCCAGTGCCGACCGTTAGCACGATCAGGCCCTCCTCAACCGCTAGTTCATTGGTCGTCCAGCCCTCTACCTGCATAGCGTCATATACCGACCTGATCGCCGGTTCCCCGTTACGCGCCAGCTGTTCGATGATGTCGGTACGACGGGCCGGGACGAGCAGTCGCTTGATCCGTTCGCTAACCGCAGGCGCGTCGTCCGCCAGCGTTATGCCGGCCAGATCGGCGTTGGTCTGGCGAACGAGGCCGACCGCCAGCAGCAGCATGATGAAACAGAATGGCAGCGCTGCGAGCAGCGTCGCGGCTTGCAGCGCGCCAAGTCCCCCCGCCACCAGCAACAACGTAGCCGTGACGCCCAGTAGAACACACCAATAGACGCGCTGCCAGCGCGGCGTGTCCTCGGCACCCCCAGATGCCAGCGTGTCGATCACCAGTGCTCCCGAATCCGCAGAGGTGATGAAGAAGATTGCAACCAGTGCGATCGCGAGTGTGGAGGTAACGCCTGCGGCCGGCAGATATTCGAGAAACTTGAACAGGGCCGTGGACAGGTCCGCCTGCACCGCATCTGCGATCCCGCCTGCCGCAGGGCCCAGATCTAGCGAAATGGCAGTGTTGCCGAAGACGGTCATCCACAGGAACGTGAAGGCGGTGGGGACGAACAGGACGCCGATGACGAACTCACGGATCGTCCGCCCGCGCGAAATACGGGCGATGAACATGCCGACGAATGGCGACCATGCGATCCACCACGCCCAGTAGAACAATGTCCAGTCCGCCATCCACGCGCGTGGTTCGTAGGCGTACAGGGTAAAGGTGCGCATCACGAAATGGTCGAGGTACAGGCCGAAGTTCTGCACCAGCGCACGCAGCAGAAACAGCGTCGGGCCGACCGCCATAACGAACAGCATTAGCAGCACGGCGACCGTTAGATTGAGTTCTGACAGGCGCCGGATGCCGCGGTCTGCGCCACTCAGCACCGACATCGTGGCAGCCCCCATGACGAGCACGATCACGATGACCTTGGTCGTGATCGTATCGGGCAGGCCGTAGTTATAAGCGAGGCCCGCGGTCATCTGGGAGACGCCGAAGCCGAGGGAGGTCGAGACGCCGAAGACCGTCCCGCACACCGCGAAGATGTCGATTGCGTCCCCCAGCGGACCGTTGATGCGTTTGCCCAGGATCGGCAACAAGCCAGACCGCAACGTCAGCGGCATGCCCTTCCGATAGGTGAAATAGGCCAGGCTAAGCCCTACCAGGGCATAGATAGCCCAGGCATGAACACCGTAATGGTGAAAGGTGATTGCCATCGCCTCGCGCGCGGCCAGAATGGTGCCGCTCTCGGCCTCTGGGGGCTTGATGTAATGCTGGATAGGTTCGGCCACGGCGAAATACATGAGCCCAATGCCCATGCCTGCGGCGAAGAGCATCGCAAGCCATGACAGATACGGGAAATCGGGTTCGGAATCATCCGGCCCGAGCTTCAGCTTACCTGCCGGCCCGAAACCCAGTGTGAGCACCACCACCAGGAATACGGCCACCGATGCAACGTAGAACCATCCAAAGGTGTCGATCGCCCAACTTTGCGCCGCCTTGAAAGCGGCGTCTGCGGTACCCGGCATCGCGAGCGTCGTCGCCAGGAGCAAGGCAATGATGGCGGACGCACCCCAAAACACGCGCGGATTGATTTGGCTCTTCATCATTCCGGCCATTTAACGCCGGCTGCCGACGATGGCTAATCAATGGGAAGAGAGACATCATCGTAAGCTGTGCCCGCTGTCCGCGGAGCGATCCACGCGATCGACGGCGTCCTGAATACGATGACGCGGATCGACAGCAGCAGACCCAGCCTTCGGTAATCGCCGAATCGATAGCGGTCCGGCCCTATCACCAGCGTGTTGCCGTGGTGACAGACAGGAGCCAGGAAATCGCATCCGGCATCGAACATGCTGTGAATGTCGGACTGCATCAGCACGACCTCCTCACACATAGTATCGAAACCGGTCGTTTCCGATACGACCGGGCATTCATGCGAGATGCCGCTTGAGATGACGGCAGCAAGCAGCACTTCCAGCGCGACAATCTGCTATCCGCCCACCTTGAAATCGCACGTGACGCAGAGAGATCGGGCTTGGAGCAGGGCTTCCCACGCTCTCCGCCATTACTTTCCCGAGTGATTGTTCGCCCTCAACTCTCTCGCACATCGTCGCTTTTTCAACGTCTGGGTGCTATAAACTGACACTCGTTCCCGCCTGCGGGGACGACTTCAGGGATCGCCTATCCCACATCAAATCTCGGCAAGAAGCGGATAGCCTGCGCGCGGACATCGATTGGCCATTCGGCATAGGCCTCGCCTACGCTACGCGGCACGTCCCCTTGAATAGCATGTCGCACCTCCGGCGCGATCCCCGCTCGACGGGCTAACGTTTTGAACAGGTGCCTTCAGCCATGGTTCGGTTGGACGTGAGGGTCGTCCACCCCCAAATCGCGCACCTATCCGGCCAACCGCTCGCCGACCTTCTTATGGTGCGCGTTTCCAGCCAAACCTCCGCGCGTCCGCTCGGGGTCATAGATGATCGGCTTACCCCGGCTCGGCGGGCAATCGTCAGCAGACCCTGCTCCAGTAGGTGCGGGTGCAGAGCGACGATCCCGCTGTGCCCGTTCTTCGTTGACCCGGCCTCCGGAGTGATACGCATTGCCCACACTCCTTCTATCTCGACAATGTCGGACCCGCGCATCTGGGCGATTTCGCCGACACGCGCACCGCTATAGGCGCACATCCAAGGTATCCATCGTCGAGCCAGTGCATGCTCGGGGCTGACGCGCCCCTGATCCATGACAAGCGACCCAGACAGAATGGTGCGCACCTCCATTGCGGTGAAGCTCGGCCCCCGAGACCGGACGCGCTTTGGAACGCAAACTAAAAATCCCGTCGCCGGGTTCGTTGCCAGCTTGCGGTTCTCGACAGCCCAAGGGAACATAACTTTCGCCGCCGCCAGATAGAGTTCCCCGGATGGTTCGACCGCTTACGCCATGGTCCATAAGCGCCTCTTTCCAATCTACGGTGTCATCGGCGCTGACCCGCGGGGCTTCATTATGACCTAGATGGTGAGCCAGATTGGCGATCACGGGCCGCCACCGTTTGATCGTGGCCGGTGACGGCTGCCGCTCTCGAACATAGCCGTCAAATAATGCCATCAGCGTCGGCCTGACGATAACCGATGCGCTGTGAGACGCGGTTGCACGAGGAGCCGTGTCCCCGTCCGCTGGCTCATCGCCTGACCCTCCGCTCGCCCGCGCAATCTGGGCTTGGAATCGTTCGATTACTGGGCCTGCGCGACGATTAACCTCAGCTTTTGGAAGCCGCTCAAGGCCCTGCGTGAGGTTCGTTTTGCCGATCGTCGATCGAAGCCCGGCTGGGACGACGATTCGCCTCCCCCATCACTGGTTGTTCGGACACGGGCCATCAATCGCATTTTGTAGCATCGCTTCGTAACACCCGGACGGTGAAAAGCGACGATTTGCGAGAGAGTTGAGGGGGAACAATCACTTAGGACAGTAGTGGCGGAGAGGGTGGGATTCGAACCCACGGTACCCTCGCGGGTACGCCGCATTTCGAGTGCGGTACGTTCGACCACTCTGCCACCTCTCCGCAGGTCATCCGAAGCTCTGCGAACAGCGCCTCCGATCGGTCGAAGCGCGGCCTCTAATGAAGTGCCCCCGGGGACGCAAGCGGATTTTGGCCTCACACGCACCGCCTGACGCGTTTTCCTTGTGCAGCGCAAAACAGACCCTAAATTGACGGATATGCCCCGACACGACAGTATCGCTCACGACATCACCAGCCCGCTTATCCCCGTCGAGGTGGTCGCGCCGCCGATCTCGCACGCAAGTTTTTCGATCGGCGACGTGGTGCGGCACCGCCTGTTCGATTTCCGCGGCGTGATCTTCGATGTTGATCCGGTGTTTGCGAACAGCGACGAATGGTATGCGGCGATCCCCGAGGACATTCGCCCGCGCAAGGACCAGCCCTTCTACCATCTGCTCGCGGAGAACATGGAGTCGAGCTACGTCGCCTATGTCAGCCAGCAGAATCTGGTCCCCGACGATAGCGACGAGCCCGTCGATCATCCCGCGATCTCGGGGTTGTTCAGCGACTATGCGGACGGGCGATACGCGTTGCGGCAGGTCCACCGCCACTGAGGCGAATCACCTCCCTTGCCAGCGGGGCGTGATGGTCCGGCGTCCATCGTCGCTAGTGATGCGCGACGCCATGCTGATTCGCGACGCCATTGCTTGCGGACCAGGTCCGGCGCGTGGCGAAGCGCATCGTTTCCTTGCTCCTAAACCGTCGTGCCGCGCCCGTTCGCGGTTGACAACGCCGCCCCCCTCGCTTAGCTGCCCGGCTTCTCCCGGCGGACCCTGCGTTCGTGGGGCACATGTATTTGGAAAGTGACAAGGGCCATGTTCGCAGTCGTGCGCACGGGCGGCAAGCAGTATCGCGTCGCCGCCGGAGATAAGATCGTCGTCGAGAAGATCGAGGGCGATGCAGGTGCGTCGGTGACGCTGGGTGATGTGCTGCTGGCGGGCGAAGGCTCGGAGCTGCGCTCGGTCGAGGGTTTCACCGTCGCCGCAGAGATCATCGCGCAGGCGAAGGCGGACAAGGTCATCGTCTTCAAGAAGCGTCGTCGTCACAACTATCGTCGCAAGAACGGCCATCGCCAGCAGCACACGATCCTGAAGATCGTCAGCGTTGGTGGCCAGACCGCCAAGAGCAACCAGGGCGACACCGCCCCGGCCGCTCAGGCATAAGGAGTAGCTTCAGATGGCACATAAGAAAGCAGGCGGCTCTTCGCGCAACGGTCGCGATTCGGCCGGTCGTCGCCTCGGCGTCAAGAAGTTCGGTGGCCAGGCGTGCGTCGCCGGCAACATCCTCGTGCGTCAGCGCGGGACGAAGTTCTACCCGGGCACGAACGTCGGCATCGGCACGGACCACACGCTGTTCGCGCTGGTCGATGGTCGCGTCGTGTTCAGCCAGGGCAAACTTGGGCGCAAGTTCTGCTCGGTCGAGATGGCAGCGAACGACGCCGGTCAAGACGGTGCCGACATGGCAGCAGCAGCCGAATAACATCGGGTAACCATCCGGGTTGCCCACCAGGGTGACCCGGGTCGCGAAAGCGAACCTGAACAAGGGAGGCGGGTCACCCCGGCTCCCTTTTTTATTGCTCCCTCCCCCTCGCCTGTCGCTGCCCTGTCATCCGGACATGGCAGGGCGTCAGGCGCGATGCGTGAAGGAGAGAGCCGTGTTCGCGCGCACCAAGAGACTGACGTTGCGGCCGGGCTGGCCGGAAGATGCGCCTGCATTGGCGCGGGCGATCGGCCACGAATCGGTGATCGCCAAGCTGGCGCGTGCGCCCTGGCCCTATACGCTGGGCGATGCCGAGGCGTTCCTGGCGCAGCCGCGCGGCGCGCACGATCCGCATTTTATGATCGAGACGATGGACGCCGGTACGCCACGACTCGTCGGCGGGATCGCCATCCGGGCGGCGAAGACGGGCCATGAGCTCGGTTATTGGCTGGCGCCGGACGCCTGGGGTCGCGGCTATGCGACCGAGGCTGGGGAGGCAGTGGTGGCGATGGCCCGACATGCGCTGGGATTGCGGCGGCTGGATGCGTTTCACTTCGTCGACAACCCGGCATCGGGGCGCGTGCTGGCAAAGCTCGGGTTCCGGCCAACGGGCCGGATCGAGCCGCGGACCTCGCGCGGGCGCGGTGGCGAGGCGCCTGCAGTGATGTTCGAGCTGGATCTCGATGAGGATCGATGCGCGCCGATGCCGATGGCGGCGTGAATCGCGCGGCAGCCCTTAGAATATGACCCACTATCCCGGCGAAGGCCGGGGCCCAATTGGGGAACGTTGCTGACGGAGCTCAATGCTCCGTTACCAGACCCTTTCCAGCTGGGCCCCGGCCTCCGCCGGGGTGGTACATCTGGCGACGGTGCGGCTCATCTCCGCGGTTCCCCCGCGACGGCGGGGGTCAGGAGTCGCGGTCGGTGCCGGTTGCGATTCTGGGCTCCCGCCTTCGCGGGTGACCTAGGATGTGGTCGGGATGACGGACCGCGTCACGCCACCGCCGCCACTCGCTTCGCCACAGGCAGCACCGCCGCCTCATATTCGCTTTCGGCCAACCCGATCAGCGCGCGGTCGTCATGCTTCCAGGGGTGGAAACCCGGCAGGAAATACGCCGCCCAGACGCCTGCAACCTTGCGCGCCATTCCCGGATTGCCAAACGCATACCACGCCATCCGCGCCCAAACCCGCGGCCCGGTCAGGCCATCCTGCCGCAGCAGTTCAGCCATCCCACGCGCACGCCCGGTGAAGAAGCGCCACGTCGTGATCAGCATCACCCGCGACTTGATCCGCCATCGCAGCAGCCGCGGCCAATCGCGAGTCGCATGCAGCCAAGTGTCGTAGGCGACGCCCTTGTGCTCGATCTCCTCCGCCGCATGCCAGCGCCACAATGCCGCCGCCTGTTCGTCGCCGCCCGCGAGATGCCTCGGGTTGGCGATCAGTTCGTGCGCGAGCATCGCGGTAAAATGCTCGAGCGCGGTGGTCGCCGCGAGACTCGCGATCGCGGGCTTGTCCTTGGTGATCGCCAACTGTGCATCGACATCCGCCATCAACGGCGCGACGTCATAGCCTTGGTCGGTCACATGGCGGTTGAACGCGACATGCTCGCGCGTGTGGATCACCTCCTGCTTGATGAAGGCGTTGATCTCGGCGGTCAGCTTGGGCGGCGTGTCGTCGCGGAACTTGCGCACGCTATCGACGAAATAGCCTTCGCCCTTGGGAAACGTCACCGACAGCGCGTTGTAGAACGCGGTCGCGATCGGATCGTCGTTCAGCCACCAGCGACGAATCATCGCGCCCCGACCGAAGCGCCGGTCGCGCGGGGTAATCGTCAGATCGGCCGGCGTGGTTGCTTTCGCCACGGAAACCTCCAAACAGGGATCAACATTCGTTACTTACATTGATGTAAATAGGTTTCCCGGTCCGTGACGTCAACACCGCGCAAGCGCCTCTCCCCCACCGAATCGCGTGACGCCGCCGTGGAAGCCGCGCGTGCGCTGCTTGTCGAAAGCGGCCCCAGCGCCGTCACCTTGAAGGCGGTGGCAGGCCGGGTCGGGCGAACGCATGCTAATCTGCTCCACCATTTCGGCTCGGCGGAGGCGCTGCACACCGCACTGATCACGCGGATGGCGGCGGACATCGTCGGCACGATCGGCGCCGCGGTGCTGCGCGTGCGTGCTGGCGAGCTCGATCCGCGCGAAGTCGTCGAGATGACGTTCGACGCGTTCGGCAAGGGCGGCGCGGGCGCGCTGGCGAGCTGGATGATCCTGTCGGGCAATACCGACGCGCTCGACCCGATTCTCACCGCGATCCACGATCTGGTCGACGAACTCGCCGAGGGTGACATGCCCGGCGACCAGCCGATCCAGGACCAGACGTTGACGCTGGTGCTGATGGCGCTCGGCGACGCGCTGATGGGGGCGCCGATGGCCCGCGCGCTGGGCCTGCCCGCGTCGAGAGCGCGCGAACTCGCACTCGACGCACTGCTCGCGAGCAAGGACGCCGCCGCCGGCCCATCGGCCTGAGCAACCCGGCCCGGGAACCCGAATCGCAGACACTGGCGATTTTCGCCAATTTCGCTATGGGGCGGCGATGCATTTTCTAGACCAAGCCAAGATCTACGTTCGTTCGGGTGAGGGCGGCCCCGGTGCCGTCAGCTTCCGCCGCGAGAAATATATCGAATATGGCGGCCCCGATGGCGGCAATGGCGGCAAGGGCGGCGACATCGTGTTCGAGTGCATCGCCGGCCTGAACACGCTGATCGACTTCCGCTACACGCAGCATTTCCGCGCGCCGCGCGGCTCGGGCGGCTCGGGCTCGAACCGCACCGGCGCGGGCGGCGAGGACCTCGTGATCCGCGTCCCGCTCGGCACGCAGGTGCTGTCGGAGGACAAGGAAGAGGTGCTGATCGACTTCACGCAGGTCGGCCAGCGCGAAGTGCTGTTCCGCGGCGGCGACGGCGGGCGCGGTAACGCCAGCTACAAGACCTCGACCAACCGCACCCCGCGCCAGCACGGCACCGGCTGGCCCTATGGCGAGGCGTGGGTCTGGCTGCGACTGAAGCTGCTCGCGGATGCGGGTCTCGTCGGGCTGCCGAACGCGGGCAAGTCGACCTTCATCAACCAGGTGACCAACGCGCAGGCCAAGGTCGGCGAATACGCCTTCACGACCACGCGGCCGCAGCTGGGCGTGGTGCGTCACAAGCAGCGCGAGTTCGTGGTCGCGGATATTCCGGGCCTGATCCAGGGCGCGGCCGAGGGTGCCGGCATCGGCGACCGGTTTCTCGGACATATCGAGCGGTGCCGGGTGTTGCTGCATCTGGTCGACGCAAACGACGCGGACGTCGCCGAATCGTACCGGATCGTGCGCGACGAGCTGGCGAATTACGGCGAGGGGCTGACCGACAAGAACGTCATCGTCGCGCTCAACAAGATCGACATGCTCGATGCCGAGCTGATCGCGGCGCTGTCGGCGGAGCTGGCGGAAGCCAGCGGCGCCGAGGTGATGGCGATCTCGGGCGCGAGCGGTGCGGGGATCGAGGCGGTGCTCGACAAGCTGATCGGCGCGATCGGCCCGGCGCCGGGCGCGGCGAAGGACCTCGAAGAGGGCGAAGTCCCGGTCGCATGGTCGCCGCTGTAGGGGCCTTCTTAGCCCTCTCCCCTTTGGGAAGTGGGTCTGCTCCGAATTTCTCCCCTCCCGCTTGCGGGAGGGGTCGGGGGAGGGCTTTCTCGATGACAGGTCATGCCCTCCCCTCCCCTAACCGCTCCCGCAAGCGGGAGGGGAACGCATGATGTTTCCACCGTCGTCTTGCGCGCGGCTGATCGTGAAGATCGGCTCGGCGCTGCTCGTCGATCCCGACGGCAGCGTTCGACGCGACTGGCTTACGGGCCTCGTCGCCGACATCACCGGGCGCACCGCTGAGGGCCAACAGATCGCGATCGTATCGTCCGGCGCTATCGCATTGGGCGCGCGCCGACTCGGCCTGTCGAAGGGTGGACGCGCGAGTCTCGAGGACGCGCAGGCCGCCGCCGCGACCGGCCAGATCGCGCTGAGCCAGGTCTGGGCCGAACTGCTCGCGGCGCAGGGGCTCAACGCCGCGCAGATGCTCGTCACGCTCGACGATCTCGAAGACCGCCGCCGCTACCTCAACGCCGCCGCCACGCTCAACCGCCTGCTGTCGCTCAAGGTCGTCCCCGTCATCAACGAGAATGACAGCGTCGCGACCGAGGAGATCCGCTTCGGCGACAATGACCGCCTCGCCGCGCGCGTCGCGCAGGCGGCGGGCGCGCAGGGCGTGATCCTGCTCTCCGACGTAGACGGACTCTATACCGCCAACCCGCACACCGATCCGTCCGCGACTCATATAGCCACCGTCCCCCGGATCGACGCGGTCGCGGGCATGGCGGACGACGGATCGGGCTCGGGGATGGGATCGGGCGGCATGGCCTCGAAGATCGCCGCCGCGCGGATCGCGACCGGGGCGGGCATCCCGCTGGCGATCGCGTCGGGTCGGATCGCGCACCCGCTGTCGACCCCTGCCCGCCACACGATGTTCACCGCCGAGCGCACGGCGTCTGCGCGGAAAGCCTGGCTGGCGGGTGGGCTGACCGCGAAGGGGGCGATCCATGTCGATGCGGGTGCTGCGGCAGCGCTCGGCCAGGGCCGGAGTTTGCTCGCGGCCGGCGCGACCCGGATCGACGGCGGTTTCACGCGCGGCGATCTGGTGACGATCGAGGGACCTGCGGGTACGATCGCGCGCGGGCTTGCCGAGTATGACGCGGCAGATACTGTGCGTCTGCTCGGTCGCCATAGTGACGATCATGCGGCGATCCTGGGGTACGCTCCAAGATCCGCGTTGGTACACCGCAATCACCTGGCGCTGGTATGACCAGCCGCGCAACGTTCACCCGCGAAGGCCGGTGCCCCGTCTGGGTACCGGCCTTCGCGGGTGAACAAGCTTCGATCTGGCGGACAGCTACCTCGAGAGCACGGTCATGATCCTCGCAATCACCGGCGGCACCGGGTTCGTCGGCAGCCACCTGATCGACCACGCGCTGGAGACCGGCCATACCGTCCGCGCGCTCGCCCGCAAGCCGCAGGCCAAGCGCATCGGCGTGACGTGGGTCGAGGGCGCGCTCGATCGTCCAAAGAGCCTCGCTACGCTGGTAGAAGGCGCCGATGCGGTGATCCACGTCGCCGGCGTGGTCAACGCCGCCGACCGCGCGGGGTTTGCCGACGGCAATGTCGCCGGTACCGAAGGGATCCTCCAGGCGACGAAGCATGCCGGCATCCGCCGCTTCGTCCACGTCTCCTCGCTCGCCGCGCGCGAGCCGGCACTGTCGAATTACGGCTGGTCGAAGGCAGAGGCGGAAACGCGCGTGCAGATATCCGCGCTGGACTGGACGATCGTCCGCCCGCCCGCGATCTTCGGCCCGCGCGATCACGACCTGCTCGACGTCTTCAAGGCTGCGCGATCGGGCTATGTGCCTATGCCCCCCAAGGGCACGCGCGTCTCGTTGCTGTATGTCGAGGACCTGACCGCGCTGCTGCTCGCGCTCGCCGAGAGTGCCGATACACCGGCGATCATGGAACCCGACGACGGGGTGCCGAACGGGTGGGACAACCGTGACTTCGCGCTCGCGATCGGCACGGCCGTGAACGGGGCGGTGGGCAAGCCGGTCAAGGTCTTCTCGACACCCCGCCCCCTGTTGAAGCTTGCGTCCGCCGCCGACCGGCTCGTCCGGCGCCGCAAGGCAAAGCTGACGCGCGACCGTGTCAGCTATTTCTGCCACCCCGACTGGGTCTCGCACAAGCCACCCCCGCCTGCGCTGTGGACTCCCAGCGTCCCGACCCGCCAAGCGCTGGCGCAAACCGCCGCATGGTATCGCGCCGCGGGGCTGCTATAGCGCCGAAAAGCCGCCGCAATTCCCTGTCAGGGATGCTGGCGACACCGAAGGGATTATCATGAGCGACCGTCAGCAGATCTACGACACCGTCACCGCGCAGATCGAGCCCTTCAACAAGAAGGGCGTCGCGCTCACCGATGCGACGACGTTCCAGGGCGATCTCGAATGGGACAGCCTTACCGTCATGGATTTCGTCGCCGCGATCGAGGACGAATTCGACATCATCATCACGATGAACATGCAGGCCGAGATCGAAACCGTCGGCCAGCTGGTCGACGCGGTCGCGAAGCTTAAGGCCGCCTGAGCACGCCCATACCCCCCACCCGTTCGTACTGAGCGAAGTCGAAGCACATGGTACCAAGGCCCTTCGACTTCGCTCAGGGCGAACGGCAGGGGGCGATACCGTCCTGATCTGGAACCGAACATGACCGAAGCCGCCACCACCGCCCACGCCCTCCCCCTCGACATCGCCGAGGTCGCCCCCGAACGCGACCTGATGTCGAAGTTCGACGGCCTCATCGCCGAACGCGAGGCGCTGGTACGGTCCGGCGTGCGCAACCCGTTCACGATCGTGATGGACGAGGTGAAGTCGCCCACGCAGGCGGTGATCCGCGGCAAGGATACAATCCTGCTCGGCACCTACAACTACATGGGCATGACGTTCGACCCGGACGTCATCCAGGCCGGCAAGGACGCGCTCGATAAGTTCGGGTCGGGCACCAACGGCAGCCGCATGCTCAACGGCACGTTCCACGACCATATCGACGTCGAGCAAGCCCTGCGCGACTTCTACGACATGACCGGCGCGATCGTGTTCTCGACCGGCTACATGGCCAATCTCGGGATCATCTCGACGCTCGCGGGCAAGGGCGAATACGTCATCCTCGACGCGGACAGCCACGCCTCGATCTACGACGGCTGCAAGCAGGGCAATGCCGAGATCGTCCGCTTCCGCCACAACGACGTCACCGATCTCGACAAACGGCTCGGCCGCCTGCCCAAGGAAGCCGGCAAGCTGGTGGTGCTCGAAGGCGTCTATTCGATGCTCGGCGACATCGCGCCGCTGAAGGAAATGGTCGCGGTCGCCAAGAAGCATGGCTGCATGGTTTTGGTCGACGAGGCGCATTCGATGGGCTTTTTCGGCCCCAATGGCCGCGGCGTGTACGAGGAGATGGGGCTGACCGACCAAGTCGATTTCGTCGTCGGCACCTTCTCGAAGTCGGTCGGCACGGTCGGCGGGTTCGTCGTGTCGAACCATCCCAAGTTCGAGATGGTCCGCTTCGCCTGCCGTCCCTACATCTTTACCGCCTCGCTGCCGCCGTCGGTCGTCGCCACCGCCGCCACCTCGATCCGCAAGCTGATGACCGCGCATGACAAGCGCGCGCAACTCTGGAAGAACGCACGGGCGATGCATGCCGGTCTCAAGGCGATGGGCTTCAAGCTCGGCACCGAGACGTCCGATTCGGCGATCATCGCGATCATCCTGACCGACCAGGAACAGGCGATCGCGATCTGGCAGTCGCTGCTCGAGGGCGGTCTCTACGTGAACATGGCGCGCCCGCCCGCAACGCCCGCCGGCACGTTCCTGCTACGCTGCTCGCTGTGCGCGGAGCACACCGACGCGCAGGTCGCGAAGATCCTCACGATGTTCGAGGCTGCGGGCCGCGCGGTCGGCGTGATCGACTAAGCCCAGCTAACGGGCGGGGGGTAAGTTTCGTACCGGGACCTCGTCATCCTGGCTTTGGTCAGGATGGCGGCGGCTTTGGGTCATCTCCACCCCGGAGGAACCAGTCACCCTCCCCCCGAAATCGAAATCATTGCGCGGTGGCAACGACTCGCTAGGATGTACGCGTGATGCGAAGCGAGGCCAGAACCGCGACGTCAGGTGACGGAACGACATGGCGGATCGTCATGCTCGTCGCGATGGGGCTGCTTGGCGCGGCGGTTCTCGTCGCGCTCATCGTCACGCTGGGCAACGCCAACCGCCAGCGCGATCGCGCGCTCGAATTGCAGGCGCACAGCTATGACGTGATGATCCTCGCCCGCACGCTGTCAGGGACGATCGCGCGGTCCGAGGCGTCGCTCGGCCGCTATGTCATCAGCGGCGACAAGCAGCTCGGCCAGCTGTACTTCGACGAATGGCTGCTGGCGGGCACGCAGATCGACCGGCTCGACCAGGTCACCAACGACAATGCCGAGCAGCAACCGCGGATCGACCGGCTGCGCGCCGCATACGACGCACGCGGCCGCGAGCTGTCGCTGACCGCGCTCAACACGAGCTATGGCAAGAACGGCCAGGCGCTCGCGCGCTATTACCAGGGGCGCAAAGCGCCGACGCTCACCGAGATCAACACCACGCTCGACACGCTGATCGCCCGCGAACGTGCGCTGCTCGACGACCGGACGGCGGCGGCAATGGGCTCGGTCGAACGCTCCAGCTGGATCGCGGGGGTGCTCGCGGTGTTCGGCGTGCTGATCGTGCTGGGCGCGTTGATGCTCGGCTGGCTCACGATCCGGGCGGTCGGTGATCGCGCGGTCGCGCAGGCCGATGCCGAGCTCGAACGCGAGCGCGCCGACGAACTGACCGCCGCGGTCGCCACCGCCACCGCCGAACTGCGCGTGCAGGAAGCCAAGCTGCGGCAGATCCAGAAGATGGAGGCCGTCGGCCAGCTCACGGGTGGCATCGCGCACGACTTCAACAACATGCTGGCGGTGGTGCTCGGAGGGCTCGAACTTGCGCGCCGCTGTGTCGCGGTCGATCCTGTCACGGCGCGCCGCCACATCGACAGCGCGACCGAGGGCGCGAACCGGGCGGCAGCGCTGACCCGCCGCCTGCTCGCCTTCAGCCGCGAGGAGTCGTTGAAAACCGAGACGATCGACGCTGCCGCGCTAGTCTGCGGCATGTCCGACCTGCTCGATCGCACACTCGGCGATGCGATCACGGTCATCGTCCGCGACGATGCCGTCGGCGGCTGCATCCGCGCCGACCGTGTCCAGCTTGAGAATGCGGTCCTTAACCTTGCGGTCAACGCGCGCGATGCGATGAACGGCCGTGGCACGCTGACGGTCTCTACCGGCACGACGACATTGCTCGCAGAGCAGGTCGGACGGTGTGCGGCGGGCGACTATGTGACGATCAGGGTCGATGACGACGGTTGTGGCATGGCCCCCGACATCGCCGAGCGCGTGTTCGAGCCGTTCTTCACTACCAAGGAAGTCGGCAAGGGGACCGGGCTTGGCCTGAGCCAGATTTTTGCGCTCGTCCAGCAGTTGCAGGGCGAGGTAGGCATCGTCTCCGCGCCGGGCGAAGGCACGGCGGTCACGCTCTATTTTCCGCGCGCCGCAGCACTGCCCGCCGTTCCGCTATCGACCGCCTTGGTCGCGACAGCCGAGCCGGCCGCACCGACGACGCCCGACCTGTTGCATATCCTGGTCGTCGAGGACGATCCGCGCGTGCTGGCGGCGACGACCGGCGCGCTGGAGGAGATCGGACATCACCCGATCGCGTGCGATGATCCGCTTGCCGCCCCTGCCCTGCTGGCGGAGAATCCGTCGATCGGGCTGATCATCTCCGACGTGCTGATGCCACGCCAGACCGGCCCCGAGATGATCGCCGCGCTTGCCCCGCTCTACCCGCATGTCGCAGTGCTGTTCGTCACCGGGTTCGCCGGCGAAGTGAACGTCGCGCAGTTCGGTGGGCACGAGGTCTTGCGCAAGCCGTTCACGCTCATGGCGCTGGAGCGCGCGGTCATGACGGCGCTGGCCACGGATCGCCCGATGGCGCGCGACCGGATCGCCGCTGAATGATCGTTCACTAAGCCGATGCGATTGGGGATGACGCTTTGCCCCCGCCCCCCTATACCCGCGCGACCCAGCATACCGAGCCCTATCCGCGCATGAAATCCATCGACCGCTACATGGCCCGGCTGATCGCGGTGCCGCTGTTCTCGACGCTGCTGATCGCGGTCATGCTGTTCGTGCTCGATCGCATGCTCGGGCTGTTCAATTTCGTCGCGACGCAGGGCGGGCCGATCAGCGTCGTGTGGCGGATGCTCGCCAATCTGCTGCCCGAATATCTGGGGCTAGGCATCCCGATCGGGCTGATGCTCGGCATTTTGCTTGCCTTCCGCCGGCTGTCGACCTCGTCCGAGCTCGACGTGCTGCGCGGCGTCGGCATGAGCTACAACCGGCTGCTGCGCGTGCCCTATATGTACACGATCGCGCTGGCGCTGCTGAACCTCGCGATCGTCGGCTATGTCCAGCCGATCGCGCGCTATTATTACGAGGGGCTCCGGTTCGAGCTGCGCACGGGGGCGCTCGGCGCGTCGATCAAGGTCGGCGAGTTCACCAATCTCGGCAGCAAGATGACCCTGCGGATCGAGGAGAGCAAGGACAAGGGCCGCGAGCTGTCGGGCATCTTCGTCCATGCGCAGAGCCAGACTGGCGACTGGCTGGGCGTGACCGCGGAGAAGGGCAAGTTCCTGGCGACCGACGATCCCAACGTCATCATCTTCCGGCTCGCCAACGGCACGCTCGTCCACAACCGACCCGAGTTCAAGACGCCGCGCGTGCTCACCTTCACCAGCCACGATCTGCCGATCAACCTGCCCAAGTTCGAGAGCTTCCGAGTCCGCGGCGGGCGCAATCTCGAATACACGCTGCCCGAACTCGCAAAGCAGGGCCAACGCGGCGCGACGCTCGAGCAGCGCGACGGCAGCCGCTCCGAATTCCATTTCCGCCTCGCCGAAGTCGCGACGATGTTCCTGTTGCCGCTGCTCGCGCTCGCACTCGGAGTCCCGCCCAAGCGCTCGTCGTCCGCGCTCGGCGTGTTCCTGTCGATCGTGATGATCGTCACCTATCACAAGGTGAACCAGTACGCCGCCGATGTCGGCGAACTTGGCCGAATCGACCCGATCATTGCCTTGTGGGTGCCGTTCACGATCTTCGCCGGGTTGATCCTGTGGATGTACTACACGATCGCCTATGTCCCGGGCGGCCAGCCGATCGGTGCGCTCGAACGCGTCTTCTCGAAGACGTTCAAGGCCATCACGAAACGCATTCCGGGCTTCCGCAAGAGCAAGGCCGCATGAAAACCGTCAGCTTCTTCCCGTCGCGCACGGTCGCGATCTACATGGGCCGGATGTTCCTGTTGCGGACGTTCGCCGTGCTGGCCGCGCTCGTGCTCGTCCTCCAGGCGCTCGACCTGTTGAGCGAGTCGGGCGACATCCTCGCCTTCCCGGGCAATGGCGATGCGCAGGTGTGGCAATATGTATCGCTGCGCGTGCCGCAGATCGTCTCGCGCTTCCTGCCCTTCTCGGTGCTGCTCGGCACGATCCTGACGCTGATCACGATGAACCAGAACAGCGAGATCGTCGCGCTGAAGGGGTCGGGCCTGTCCGCGCACCAGGTGCTCGCGCCGCTGCTGGTCGCCAGCCTCGGCGTCGCGGTGATCAGCTTCGTCTTCAACGACCGGGTGGTGGCGCGCGCGACCGCGACGCTGAACCAGTGGCAGAAGGTGAATTATGGCAAGCTGCCGATCGATCGCGGCGACCGCGCCAATGTGTGGGTGCGCGACGGTGACGACCTGATCGAGGTGGCGCAGATCCGAGGCCGCGGTGACGCGACCCGGCTTGGCGGGATCACGCTGTACGATCGGACCGGCGGTAACCTCGTAGCGATCCTGCGCGCCGATCATGGCAAGCGCGCCCCCGCCGGCGGCTGGCTGGTCGGCCCTGCGACTCGGTTCGACGTCGCACGCGGCACCGATACCAAGCTCGGCTCCGTGGTGATCGGCAAGGATGTTCGACCCGATCAGTTCACGTTGGCGAGCGTCGATGCGGACGGGCTGTCGTTCGGCGCGCTCAAGGCCGCGATCGCCGACCTGTCCGACGCTGGCCGGCCTACCAAGGCGCTCGAGGGTTCACTGTGGCACAAGCTGTCGGGGCCGCTCTCATCGGTGCTGATGCCGCTGCTCGGCGCGGTCGCTGCCTTCGGTATCGCGCGATCGGGCAAGCTGTTCGTCCGCGCGGTGATCGGCATGGCGCTGGGCTTCGCGTTCTTCGTCGCGGACAATTTCGCGCTCGCGATGGGCAATCTCGGCGCCTACCCGCCGTTCCTCGCCGCGTGGGCGCCGTTCCTGCTGTTCTTGTTGATCGGCGAAGCGGTGTTGATCCGCTCCGAGGAATAATCCAGCTTTTGGCCTCGCAACGCGGGCCAACGCGGGAGGCCGGTCTCAGCGGCGGACCATCGTGCTGCGCGCGATCTTGCTGACCAGACCCGGGAGCCCGGGATAGCTCGCCTTGTGATAAGGCGACATTGCATCCAGCTCCGCCGAGATCCGGCGATGCGCCTCACCCAGCGCGTGATACGGGAGCCCCGGCAACAAGTGATGCAGCGCGTGATAGCGCAGCCCCACCGGCGCCCACAGCGCCGGCAGCAAAGCCGGCGGTGGCACGTTGACCGTGTCGAGATACTGCGCGGTCACCGTCATCGTCTCGCCGTCATTCTCCCACAGATGCGCGACCAGCGTGCGGACCTGGTTGAGGACCGCAAACGCCGATGCCACGCCGAGGATCGTCAGGAACGCGCGCAGCGGCAGAACGCCCGCCGCGGTGATGCCGATCAGCGTTATCGCCCATAGGCTCGCAGCGACTTCGAGATGGTTCCAATAGGCCTTCGCCTCGCCCTCCGGCGCACGACGACGAAATTGCGGGTTGATCGCCAGGGCCGAATAACGCTCGACCACCATCGTCCGCAGCTTTGGCGACAGGAGCGAGAGCGGCGACAGGACCGCAAACCGGATCAGCAGCGCGATCGGTGCCAGCGCAGACACGACGATGAACAGCGGCAACGTCCACGGCTTCATCAGCGCGAGCGGTAGATATTCGGGATCCTCGACCGTGCCATAGCGGGTCTTGGCGTGGTGCAGGTTGTGAACGCCCTCATACATGAACGACGGCGTCATCATCGGCACGCCGACCAGGATGTTCCAGCACAGCCGGAAGTTGGGCACCGACGCATGCTTCATGTGACTGACTTCGTGGATGAAGCTCAAGCCACGGTACAGCCCGAGCACCGACACGATCGCGGCGACCACCACGACCGCGGTCGAACCGCTCGTCGCCGCCACAACCAGCGCACCATAGCCGAGAGCGACCGACGCGATCAGGTCGCCCCAATACACCATCGGCCGCGGCTTCACGAGATCGCGGGTCAGATCCGCGGCCGCGCGCAGCATCGCCTTGTCGTCGGCGATACGCACCACCCCGGCACCGGCTACGGGTGTGGCTGGAACGGGAGCGGCCGTGCCGCGAGCGAGGCTGAGCGAGGTGTCCATGGGCATATCCATTGCCCGAAGATAGTGGCCGCAGCGTGGCATTTACAGGCCGTGTCGCTGCCGCCGCTCCAAGGAAACACGATCACCCTGACAGGTTTTTACGATGATCCATGTGACTCTCGCCTTTGTCGGCCACGCTGGCTAGACACGCGCGACTGCGTATTCGGGAACGACACATGGCTAACATCATCATTCGACCGGTCGAGACGCTGAAGGATCGCAAGATCTTCATCGATCTGCCGTTCCGCCTGTATGCCGACGATCCCAATTGGGTGCCGCCGCTGAAGTCGGAGGCGCTCGGGCTGATCACGCCCGAGAAGAACGGCTGGTTCAGCCATGCCAAGGTGCAGCAGTTCCTCGCCGAGGAGGATGGCCGCGTGGTCGGTCGCATCTCCGCGCACATCGATACGCTCGCGCTGACGATGCCCGCCGAGCAGGGCTTCGGCCCCGGCGTCGGCCAATGGGGACTGATGGAGGCCGAACGCCAGGACATCTTCCAGGCGCTGCTCGCGCGCGCGGAAGGCTGGCTGCGCGATCAGGGCATGACGCGCGCGCTCGGCCCGATCAGCATGTCGATCTGGGAGGAGCCGGGGCTGTTGATCGACGGCTATGATCATCCGCCGACGATCATGATGGGGCATGCCAAGCGCGAATATCGCGGCTGGATCGAATGGGCACAGTATCGCCCGATCAAGCAGTTGATGACCTATGAGGTCGACGTCACGAAGCAGTTCCCGCCGATCGTCCAGCGCATCATTAAGTCGGGCGAGAAGAACCCGCGCATCGTCATCCGCAACGTCGACAAGACGAAGTTCGAGGAGGAGGCGGCGATCATCCTGTCGATCCTCAACGATGCGTGGAAGGACAATTGGGGCTTCGTGCCCCTCACCCCGCCCGAGATCAAGGATGTCGGCGTCAAGCTGAAGCCGATCGTCTTCAACGACCTGATCCGCATCGCCGAGGTCGACGGCCGGCCCTGCGCGTTCATGATCACGCTCCCCGACCTGAACGAGGCGATCAAGCCGTTGAAGGGCAGCCTGTTCCCGTTCGGCTGGGCCAAGCTGTTGTGGTGGCTCCGCAAACCCAAGGTGCGGACGGTGCGCGTGCCGCTGATGGGGGTGGTCAAGGACTTGCAGGCGTCGCGGATGGCGAGCCAGCTCGCCTTCATGATGATCGAATATATCCGCCGCGCCTCGGTTGAGCATTACGGCGCCCAGCGCGCGGAGATCGGCTGGATCCTCGACGACAACCAGGGGATGCGATCGATCGCCGAGACGATCGAGAGCCGGGTGAACAAGGTCTATCAGGTCTATGAACGGACGCTGTAGAACGCGCGCGACAATGTTTGACCGCGAAGGCGAAGACCCGGTCTGGGCTCCCGCCTTCGCGGGAGAATAGGGTGGCGGAGACCCGCGGCGGAATGCCCGCGCTACTCCCGCTTTCCCTTCCCGAACGGGATCTTGAGCGTCACCGCTACCCCCTGCCCGGACGCACCGGGCAGTTCGGTGCGGATCGCATGGACATTCCCCCTGCCCCCGCCTGGCAGGCGGAACGACAGCGGATCGCCGCGTAAAGGCTGGACCGGCGCGCCCAGCGTCGCGAGCCGCTGGTCGGTCGGCCGCGCGCAGACGACGATTTCGCCATCGGGATCGGTCTGGACCGGGCACGGCATCGTCGCGCGCGGCCTGCGCCTGCGCAATTCGGGCGGGAGCGGCGGCCCTGCTACCGCTTGCAGCAGGAGCAGGCCGACCAGCACCTAGAAGCGGCGCGATATGCCGGCATAGAGCCGGGCATCGGGGGTATCGGCGGTCAGCCCGGCAGCGCCGAATATGTCAAACTGCAGATCGTCGTTCGCCATCCATGCCAGCGACAGCGCCGCCACCGCCTGCGTCGCATGCCGATCGGGGTCGTCGTCACGCAACGCCTGCACCTCGCCGGTCAGCGTGAACGCCTTGGCGACCTTCACGGACAGGCCAGCGGTCGAGCTATAGGCGAGATGGCGGCCATTGCCGCCCTCGTCGACCGCCGCATCGATCTCCGGCGTCAGGTCAAGCGATACGGCATCCGACAATTCGTACGTCACGGGGACGAGAAACCCCGCCCCCCAGTCACCCGCACCGATCGCAGATCGCCCGACCGGCAGCGTCACGAACGGCAGGACCGAGACCGACAGGTCGGATCCGTCGGGGTGGAGCAGGTTCGCCTTCATGCCCAGCGATACGTCGCCGATCCCGTCGACCGTCTCAACCCCGCTCGGATCGCGCATCCGGTCATGCCCGAACGGCGTAAAGCCGATCCGCGCCTCGATCGTGTCGCTGAGACCGACCCGGACCAGCGTGTCGCCGAACAGGATATTGTCCTCACGCGATCCGGGCTGGTTGTCGCGCGTCCAGTCGGCCAGCGACGTCTCGACCGAGATGCGACCCGGTGCGATCGTGCAGGCCGGCGTATCGATGCCCGGCCGGTCGGGACAATAGTCCCGCTCCTGTGCCGCCGCGGCACCGGCGAAACCCAGTGTGGCGAGCGCGACGCCGAGCAGCGCTCGGCTCATCGCAACCGGACCCAGGTCGGCGCATGGTCGCTCGCCTTTTCACGGCCGCGATACGCCTTGTCGACGCCGGCATCGATCATCCGGTCGGCAGCCTGCGGGCTGAGCAGCAGATGGTCGATCCGGAAGCCTGCGTCGCGCTGCCATGCGCCGGCCTGATAATCCCAGAACGTCCACACGCCACCCTTTGGAAATTGCGTGCGCAGCGCGTCGGTCCAACCCTGCGCGACGAGCGCACGGTAATGCTCGCGGCTTTCGGGCTGCATCAACGCGTCGTTCTGCATCGCGCGCACCGAGTAGGTGTCGTCGTCGTTGGCGATGACATTGTAATCGCCCGCGAGGATGACCGGTTTTTCCTCCGCGAGCAGCACGCGGGCACGGTCGGCGAGGCGATCCATCCAGCGTAGTTTATAGTCGAACTTCGGACCGGGCTGCGGGTTGCCGTTGGGGAGATAGAGCGCGGCGACGATCAGGCCGTCAATCTCCGCTTCGATATATCGGCTGTGCTCGTCTTCGGGTTCGCCGTCGAGACCACGCTGGCGCACCTTGGGCGTTCCGCTCTTGGCGAGGATCGCCACGCCGTTCCACGCCTTCTGGCCATGCCAGATCGCGCCGTACCCCGCCGCCTCAATATCGGCGATCGGGAACGTATCGTCGCTCGATTTCAGCTCCTGGAGGCAGACGATGTCGGGCTGCGCCTCGACGAGATACTCGATCAGCCGCGCCAACCTCGCCTTGATGCCGTTGACGTTGTACGTGACGATTTTCATGAGGCGATCAGACCGAGAAACTGGAGCCGCAACCGCAACCCGACGCGGCATTCGGGTTCTCGACCTTGAACGCGGCCCCGGCCAGCGACTCGACGTAATCCACCGCACATCCGCGGACGAGGTCGATGCTGACGCTGTCGACGACGAGCTTCACGCCGTCATGTTCCGCGATCACGTCGTCGTCCTCGACAGAATCGGCAAAACCGAACTTGTACTGGAACCCCGAACAGCCCCCACCGTCGACGGACAGCCGGAGGATCGCCGGCTTCCCCTGCTTGACGGCGATCGCGGCGACGCGCGCCGCGGCGGAGGGGGTGAGGATGATGTCGGGAGCCAGCGTTGCCATGGGCTGGAGATAGGAGGTTGCGCTATCCGCGGCAACCTTGGGCTTGCCCGTGGGGCGGAGGGCTGGCTCGTCGGCGCGACCGCGGGGCCGCCATTGTCTTCTATCGATGGTCCGTCCCCGTGGAGGGAGATCCCAGCTTTCGCTGGAATGACGGGTCGGGCTTGGGGTTATTGGGGGAGGGCTCGTGCCCCCATTAGTCCTGCGCGGCGGGGCCGCCGGTCGAGACCGGGATCGCGTTGACCGAGCGATCCTGTGCCGCGAGCAGGTAATCGGCGGTCGTCAGGAATGGGATGGGGTTCACCGCATGCCCGTCGATACGCACCTCATAGTGAAGATGCGACCCGGTCGAGCGGCCGGTCGAGCCCATCAGCGCGATCAACTGGCCACGGGTGACGCGGACATTGTCACCGACAAGGATCTTCGAGAGATGGCCGTAGCGCGTCGCGATACCCTTGCCGTGGCTGATCTCGACCATGTTGCCGTAGCCGCCCTGACGACCCGCATGCGCGATGATACCGTCTGCCGTCGCATAGATCGGCGTGCCGATCGGGCCGGGAATGTCGACGCCGGCATGCATCGCCGCGGTGCCGCGGAACGGATCCGAGCGAATGCCGAAATTACTGGTGAACGAGAGCGAGTGAACCGGCTGCACCGACGGGATCGCGATCACGCCCTGCTGCGTAGCGTCGAGCTTCTTCCAGGTCTGGAACAAGGTGCGGAACTGCGCGTCGGCGCGCAGATCGGCGCTCGCCTCTACGGTGTTGGCGGCGATCATCGGGCCGCCCGTGCCGGTCTCGACCGAGCGGTACGCGACCTTTTCCGCGGTGGCGTGCGGCGCGACCTGCGCCTCGGCCGCGGCGCCAAAAGCGGCCAGACCCATCACCGTCGCGGCCATTGCCAACCGGCGACCCGTAAACGCCTTATACACCACGATCACGCCCTTGAGACGGGTCACGATCGCTGCACCGGTAAAATCGACCATTGGTCCCCGACAAAAAAATACAGGGCCGTTCGCCCTTGCAGCGGACGGCTCCGAAACTCTGTCCTGACTCGCAGCCCCTCCGCGCACCAGACATTGTGGGTTAGGCCGGATCCCACTGCCCCGAGCAATAGCATTATGCCGTCCGCGCGGCGGAGCGGCAGGTTGTTGCGGCGAGTTGAAGCGAATTGATACGATTGCCGTGGAACAGGATGAGACCTCGGATCTTCGGCGCGAAATGTCGGCGAATCTCCACGTGTTACTACCTAGTCTTCATAGGGCCTTTACGGCTGCCAAAACCGCCTCCGCATGGCCGGGCACGCGGACCTTGCGCCACGCCTTTGCCAGCGTCCCGTCGGCGCCGAACAGGAAAGTCGCGCGCTCGATGCCCATATATTTGCGGCCGTACATCGCCTTCTCGACCCAGACGCCAAACGCATCACAGGCGACGCCCTCGCCATCGCTCGCGAGACGAACTGCAAGCGCGTGCTTGGCAATGAATTTCGCATGCGAGGCAGGCGTGTCCTTCGAGATGCCGACGACCGTCACACCGGCCGACTCGAACGCTTCGGCGAGCGCGGAAAAGTCCTTTGCCTCGGCGGTGCAGCCCGCGGTGTCGTCCTTCGGATAGAAATACACCACGAGCGGTGCGCCCAGGTTCGCCAGCGACACGTCCGCGGCGTCGATCGTGACCGTCACGTCGGGAATCTTAGCGCCTTCATCCATCCTGCTCTCCCGTCAATTCAGCCCAGAACCGGCTTACCTCCTGCCGTGTCGATTCGAGGGTGGCAACCACGGCGGGCCAATCGGCAACCCCGATCGCACGCGCGATCAGGTCCTCGGTCGCATGGCCCGGCGGACTGGCATCGGGCGCGACGAGCCGGAGCGTGACGAGCAACCGGGTCAGCACGTCATGCGCGCCGCGTAGGGACGCCGGGACGAGCCCTCGCTGGATCAGCGTATCGATTGCCTTGCCGAGGTCGGCATCGAAGCCGGTACGATGGACCAGCTGGACGACGTGCACCGCGAACTCGAGGTCGACGAGCCCACCGGGGAGCAGCTTGGCGTCTAACGGCCCCTTGGGTGGCTTGTGCGCCGCCATATCCGCCCGCATCGACCCGGCATCGGCCACCACGTCCCGCGTCGGGCGGTCGCCCTCGAGCACCGTACGCACGGTATCCGCGACCGCGGTACGCGCGGCCATCGAGCCGAATACCGCGCGCGCGCGGGTCAGCGCCATATGCTCCCACGTCCACGCATCTTCGCGCTGATAGCGGGCGAAGCTGTCGAGCGTGACGACCAGCGGCCCCTGCCCGCCCGATGGCCGCAGCCGCGTGTCGATCTGGTATAGCGGCCCGGCGGCGGTCGCGACCGACAGCGCCGCGGTCACGCGCTGCGCCAGGCGGTTGTAATACAGCGTCGCACCCAACGGCTTTGCGCCATCGGACTCTGCGGTGAAGTCCCCCGTGAACAGATAGATCAGGTCGAGGTCGGATGCGTGCGTGAGCATCGCCCCGCCCATCCGGCCGAGCGCCAGAATGACGAGTTCGCTGCCCGGCACCGCCCCATGCGCCTTGGCGAACTCGTCGATCGTCGCGCGCGCGAGTACCGCGATCGCCGCCTCCGCAACGCGAGCATAGCCGGCAGCGACGTCAAGCGGATCCGACGCTCCCGCAACGATCTGCGCCCCTAGCGCGAACCGTCGTTCACCAACCACCCGCCGG
This sequence comes from Sphingomonas sp. Leaf38, assembly GCF_001421825.1. Lineage (NCBI taxonomy): Bacteria > Pseudomonadati > Pseudomonadota > Alphaproteobacteria > Sphingomonadales > Sphingomonadaceae > Sphingomonas > Sphingomonas sp. Leaf38. Next base: position 75,437 of record NZ_LMLD01000012.1, read on the forward strand.
ACATGATCGAGCCGCGCCTGATAATCGCCGCCGGCATCGCCCGCGCGCATCGACGCCTCGAGTGCCGCGATGTCGTCGACCGGCTCAAGCGCGGTGGCATCGATCAGCCCGTCGAGCAGGTCCGGCCGCCGCCCGAGATCGTCGGCGAGCGTCGGCGCGTGACTGAGGATCGCCGCGAGCAACGTCGCCAGCCCCGGCCGCGCCTCAAGCAGGCGAAAGATGTTGATCGCGCTCGGCAGGCGTTCGAGCAGCGCATCAAGCCTCAGCAACGCGGCCTGCGGCACCGGCGCGGTGGCAAATGCGTTGACGAGAGTCGGGAGCACCGCCTCCAGCGCCTCGCGCGCGGCAGGACTGCGCAGTGCAGGGTAGGCGCCCCCCCGCCATGCTTCGATCCGGCGACGCGCAGGCTCGGGCGCGACGAACCCGGCGGCGGCCAGGTCGGTCTCCAGCGTCACCGCGTCATGCGAGAACGCAGGCCGCTCCGTGTCGTCGAGCGCGTCGTAGATGCGCCCGGTCGCCGCGACGTGCGGTGACAGAAGCGCCAGCAACGCGCCTGCATCATCCAGCCCGTGCAGCTTCGCAACACGGTCGAGCGCGTCGCCGGTCGGTAGCGCGTGCGTCTGGCGATCGTCGATCATCTGCACGCGGTGCTCGATCGTCCGGAGCAGCGTATAACCGTCGATCAGCGCCTGCGCTTCGGAGGTACCGATCCAACCCGCCCCGGCCAGCCGGGCGAGCGCGTCGCGGGTCGCCGGCGCGCGCAAGGTGGCATCACGGCCGCCGTGGATCAATTGGTGGATCTGCGCGAAGAACTCCGCCTCGCGAATGCCGCCGCGCCCGCGCTTGAGGTCATAGCCCGGGCCGAACGCCTGCCCCTGTGAATGATGGTCGCGGATACGCGCCGAGATACCGCGGATCTCGCCGATTGCACCGAAATCGAGCGCGCGCCGCCAGACGAACGGGCGGATTGTGTCGAGAAACCGCTGGCCCAGCGCAATGTCGCCCGCCGCTGCGCGCGCGCGGATGAACGCGGCCCGCTCCCACGGCAGCGCCTGTGCCTCGTAATAGCCGATCGCCGCCTCCACCGGCAGGACGATCGGTGTGATCTCGGGCGACGGCCGCAACCGCAAGTCGACGCGCAGGACATAGCCATCGCCATCGCGGGCCTGGAGCAGTTCGACCACGCGCTTGCCGATCCTGACCGCGGCCTGTTCGGGCTCCTCGCGCGGTTTTCGCGGCAGCGTCACCGGATCGAACAAGAGGATCGGATCGATATCGGATGAATAATTGAGTTCGCCGCTCCCCTGCTTCCCAAGCGCTATCGCGGTGAAGCCAAGCGGCTCGGCCCCCGGCGTCCGCTCCTCGATGGCAGCGCGGATCGCGGTATCGAGCGCCTGATCGGCAAACCGCGTCAACGCGCCCGTCACCGCGGTGAGATCGAGAACCCCCGCGAGATCGCCGATCGCAACGTTGAGCGCCATCGCGCGTCGCGCAAGCCGCAGCCGCTTGGCAACGGGCATGTCCAGCGCGGCGCTCGACAGGTCCAGATCGAGATGACCTTGGGCGAGGGATTGCGCGATCGCCGGCTCGCGGTCGAGGATCATCGACAGAAATGGCGACCACCGGCGAGCGCGATCGATCGCGTTATTTAACTTATGTTCAGTGTTCACTCTGGTCATCCCGCAATACTCGATAATAAAAGTATCGCTTGACAAACGACAGCAACGAACTGCGCCGTCGCACGTTGTGCGCGGTATGATGTATTCTTCTCTCACGATCAAACGCGAAACGGATGGCCAACAGGTCGTACGGCGGCCGCGCGTCACCGACGCGGTCGGTCATGCGTTGCGCAATGCCTTTAGCGAACAGAATAGCGTGCCCGACGACATGGCCCAACTACTGAGCCGACTCGATGGCACGGGCCGGAGTATTCATTGATCAAGACGCCGTCAGGATGGTGACGAGGTAACACATGAGAAATGGCCCCAGTTGGCCAAACAAGACGTAGCGCCTATTATACTCCAACCATCTTTTGGCAAATTTGATCGAAACGCGCCGACAGTTTCCAAGATACGTCAATTTATATGCCAGACCAGCCAAATTTCTAGCGACCTGCGCGAGTCATCGCCCGCGGCTCAGATGTTCGACATCCCCCATGATTGAGTCGAGCGCGGTCTTGCTGGTATCGGTCTCGTGGTCGCGGCGTGACGGCAGCGATCCGTCGGTCAGTATCGTCTCAAGCGCGACGCGGCCACGCGCGACCCGGCTCTTGATCGTACCGACCGCGACGTTACAAATCTCAGCCGCCTCTTCATAGGCGAAGCCGCCGGCACCGACCAGGATCAGCGCCTCTCGCTGGGGCTGCGGGAGATGCATCAGCGCACGTTGCATATCGCCGAGCTCGACGTGCCGATCCTGGCTTGCCGGCGCGGCAAGGATGCGATCGGCGACCAGATCGTCCCACTCGCCCTTGAAGCGCGCGCGGCGCATCTGCGACAGATACAGGTTGCGCAGGATGATGAAGGTCCACGCCCGCATGTTGGTTCCCGCCTGGAAACGCAACCGCGCCGCCCACGCCTTGAGCAGCGTTTCCTGAACCAGATCATCGGCAAGATCGCGGCTACCCGACAGCGAGCGTCCAAACGCGCGGAGATGCGGGATCACTTGCGCGAGCTGAACTTTGAACTCCGCATCGGACAGCGAGACATGCTCCACCGGCGCGACGACTTCGTCGATGTCACCGTCGTCATCGGCGTGTGGAGCAGGCTGAATCATGGAAATCCTATCAATTCCGATAGTCGTCATACTTTGCGGGCGTCGTCGCCGACCCGCGGGATATATCGCGTGACGACAGACATAGGCGCTCCAACCGCCAATGCCAGTCATCCGCGGTAAACCCAGGTCAGCGCAGGACGAGAAAACCAAAGATAACGATTACGAGGACAAGCGAGATCGCCAGAATGTAGCGCGTAATGCCTGGTGTAGCGCCAGCGCGCGCGTCGTTCGTCTCGATGTGAATGCGTTCGTTCGGGTCAGCCATAGCGAGTAAACCCTCGAAAACCGTTTTGGGTCCGCAACCATTTGTGGAAGCGGACCCAGGATGCAGCGATACCGCCACACAATCAAGCGGTTGCCAGCGGTATTGAACGCCGCGGCCGTTAAACGGCGGGGACGGTCGCCTGATCGAAGAACAACGCCTGACTGATTGCGGCCTTCACGGTCGAGCGCTGGAACGGCTTGGTGATCAGGAACGTCGGCTCAGGACGTTCACCGGTCAGCAAGCGCTCGGGGAAGGCGGTAATGAAGATCACCGGGACCTCGAACTCTGCCAAGATATCTTTGACGGCATCGATACCCGAACTGTCGTCGGCGAGCTGGATGTCGGCAAGAACGAGGCCGGGCCGCATTTCCATCGCCAGTGCCACTGCCTCGTCACGCGTGACGGCGACACCGGTGACGTCGTGGCCGAGATCGCGAACGATCGTCTCGATATCCATCGCGATGATCGGCTCGTCCTCGATGATGAGAACCTTGGCGCGCGTCTGGCTTTCGATTTCCGTCAACGCTTCGGCGACGAGGTCGTCGACCTCGCTCGTCTCGACCTCGATCAGATACGCGGCATCCTCGGGGGTGAAGCCTTCCATCGCGGTCAGCAGAAGCGCCTGGCGTGACAGCGGCGTCATCCGCGAAAGCCGTGCGCGCGCGACAGCCTCATGGCCTTCCGCATCATTCGCGCCCTCGTCGGCGAGTTCGTCGAAATTCGCCGAGTTCCAGATACCCTGGAACATGCGGTAGAGTCCGAGACGGGGATCGACGTCGCGCGGAAATTCCTCGGGCGCGGCAACGATCGCCTCGAGCGTGGCGCGCACGTATTTATCACCGTGCATCTGACTGCCGGTCAGGGCCCGGCCATAGCGCCGCAAAAAGGGAAGGTGCGGTGCAAGTTGCTGTCCAAGCGACATGGGTAACGAATACTCCCTGATCTACGCGGCCCTTCATGTGTCGGGTGGCTCGCGTCATTGCAATGGCGGCGGCCGAAAAACCACGCGCCCGAAAACCACTACCCCGCCCGATTCGCCTGTCAGCATGCAAGCCGACCGGTAACGAGGACGTGTTTTTCGCTCAGGCGTGGAACTAACGACAGCGTGTTTGGTTTCACGAACATCTTTGGCGACTCCGCCGCCCGCTTGATATCCGTCGAGCAGGCGGCGTGTATCGTCTCTATGTGACATGATTTGCCAGATGGCTCGGTTCGCGTCGTGCAGGGGGAAGTTTTGAGTTTGGGCCACGACACGCAGAATACGGTGCCTGCCACGAAACCCGCGCAGGTTCCGGATAAGGACCAGCAAATGGGATCGGCGTTGCGTTCGGTATATCAGAAGACCGTCGACGAAGCGATCCCGGACGATCTGCTCGACCTTCTCGGCAAGCTCGACTGAGCGCGGGCCGCATGGCCTCGCAATCGATGCCGGATAGCGCGCCAACGCCGTCATCGGACGTCGGCGGACCAGGGGAAACGCGTCTGACGGCCGCAATGGGACGCCTGCCTACGGGCGCGAAGCTGTTCCTTATCTTGAGCGCCGCGTTGCTCCCACTGGCGCTGATCGCAGTGTTTGCCACGTTCCAGACCACACGGCTTGCCGATACCGAAGCCCGTGCGCGTCTGCGCGTTACGGCGAACGAAAGCGCGCGCGCGATCGCGATCGAGCTGGTCGGCGATATGACCGCGCTCCGGGTGGCGGTGAACGCGCTGGGTAACGACCCCGCCGATGCACCGAGTTGCGCGCGTGCGCAGGGCGTCTTCGCGCAGCAATCCTCCGCGGGAACGCGTTTCGTCATCACCGACCGCGACGGCACCGTCCTGTGCGGAACGCCGATCCCCAATCCCGTCACGCTGCATCAGGACGATATGCCGATTACCGCGGCAATCATTCCGCGTCGCGGTCTTGTACTGGCAATCTCCGGCCCCGGTGGCGATACGTCGGCGCGCGCCTATTTCCCGCAGCCGTTTCTCGAACGGATCGGGCGTCCGTCGAGCCGTGCGCTGATCTTCGGCAGCGCACTGGTTCTCGATCAGGATGCGTTGACGCTCGAGACGATCCCCGACGAGCGTCCGCTCGACCGCATGGAGACGATGCGGACTGATCTGGGGATCGCCGGCATTGCCTTGCGCACCAGCATCCGCAGCGCTCCGGTGACGTCGTCGCTGGTCGTCGCGATGCTGTTACCGCTGCTGATGTGGATCGCCGCGGCGAGCATCGCCTGGTTCGTCGTCGACCGGCTCCTGATCCGACCGCTACGCCGACTGCGGGGCGCGGTCGCGGCGTTCACGCCGGGCGAGGCGCTCGATTTGGGCGCCGTCCGTACATTGCCTGCGCAGGAAATCCGCGAGCTCGGCGATACCTTCCAGGCGATCAGCCAGACTGTGGCGCTGCACGAAGCGGGCCTTGCCGAAGGGTTGGTGCGCCAGACCAAGCTGACGCGCGAAGTCCATCATCGCGTGAAGAACAACCTGCAGGTCATTTCCAGCCTGATCAACTTCCATGCGCGCAGTGCGCCGAGCGCGGACGCGACCGCCGCCTACGCCTCGATCCAGCGCCGCGTCGACGCATTGGCGGTCGTCCACCGCAATCACTTCGCCGAACTCGAAGAAAACCGTGGCCTTAACCTGCGGACGATGATCGGCGAACTCTCGGCGAACATCCGCGCGACCGCCTCCGATCGCTCGCATGGCCTGGGCATCACGCTCGACATCGATCCGTACCTGGTCAATCAGGACGTCGCGGTCGCGATCGCGTTCCTCGCCACCGAGACGATCGAGCTGGCGATGACATGCGATCCCGCCGCACAGATCCGGATCGTCGTCAAACCGTCGGACCTGCCCGATCGTGCGCTGCTCCGCGTCGTATCGCGTGCGCTGGTCGAAAGCGACGCGCTGCGCGAGGCGGCGTCGCGCTATGGCCGCGTCATGGAAGGCCTGTCGCGGCAGTTGCGCGCCCCGTTGCATCACGACCCGCTGGTTGGCGCGTATGAAATCGCATTCGCTGTTAAAGGTCGCGATTAATTCGTAGCAAGTTCAGTAATTAACCGAGATCAGGGCCGAACTTTTTTTCAAAAAATCATAATCGATAGGGAACGGATCAGCGCGATCGCCGTTCAACATTTCGGACAGCGACTTTATGCCCCCCCGCTCTCGCTGTCCAAGTCATAGGCCCGGAAGCAGCACCCTCCCCCCCCCGGTGATGCTTCCGGGCCTTTATCGTTCGATCGGCCGTGACGGTTCGCATGCCGCGCGAAATAGCGGCATTCTGGTTTCGTGATCGGAACGAATACGCCCCCCGAACATTGCACCTCCGGTGGCATTCAAGCCCGTCTTGGAGGAAGTTATATGCGTAAGTTGGTTGGACTGGTCGTCGTCGCGGGCGCGCTCATGGTGTCGGCATGCAACACGGTTGAGGGTGCAGGCAAGGACGTCGCGTCGGCAGGCAAGACCGTCGCAAAGACCGCAGACAACGCCAAGTAAGCCCTGGCGCTTCCGATACGGGACGGGGTCCGGTGCACACGCACCGGACCCCGTTTTCGTTTCGGTGCTCGACCGAAGATCAGCTTTCGACGATGTCGGTGGACTCGCCTTCGACCGCCTTGGCTTTGGCCCGGCTGCGTTCAGTAAACCAGATTCCGATCAGCGCGAGTTCGTACAGGATGACGAGTGGGATCGCGAGCAGCAGCTGCGACCCGATATCCGGCGGGGTCAGCACCGCAGCGATCGCGAACGCCGCGACGATCGCATAGCGCCGCGCGCCGATCAGCTGTTTACGCGTCACGATCCCCGCGCGCTCGAGCAGCATCAGCAGCACGGGCAGCAGGAACGATATGCCGAAGCCGAACAGGAACTGCATCGTGAACGACAGGTAGTTCCCGATCGCGGGCAATGCCTCGCGGTGGATGCCGCCGACCATGCCGTCAAACCCGAGCAGGAAGTGCAGCGCCATCGGGATGGCGATGTAATAGGCCATTGCCGCGCCGGTCAGGAATAGCACCGGCGTCGCGAGGATAAATGGCAGGAGCGCGCGCTTCTCCTTCTTGTAGAGGCCGGGGGCGACGAACTGCCACAGCTGGTTCGCGATCACCGGGAACGACAGCATCATGGCGGCGAAGAACGCGACCTTGATCTGGACGAAGAAGGCCTCGAAAATCTCGGTATAGATGACCTTGTTCTGTCCCGCCGCGAGCAGTGGGTGAACGAGGAAGCCGAAGATATCCTCGGCGAAGTACATCGCGATTCCGAACGTCACGATCAGCGCGGCGATGCAATAGAGCAGCCGCCGCCGCAGCTCGATCAGATGGTCGAGCAACGGCGCCCGGCTTGCGTCGATCTCGCTCATGCTGTGCTTTCGGCGTTATTGGAGGCGATCACGGGGGTCACGCTTACGGCAGTCCCGCTCATGACGACGCGACGTCGGACTTGCCGGTCTTGTCATCGGGATGACCTATCGCCGGAACGACCGGAACAGCCGCCGGCGGCGCGATCGGGTCAACACCGGGGTCCTCAAAGGGCGGGTCCGCGGCGGCAGGCGATGCGTGCGGCGGCGCGGCGGCGACAACCGGTTTCTCGACCATCACGGGCTCGCTCGTATGATCATCGACCGCGTCGATCGAGCGATAATCGCGACGATGCTCCTCGGTCTCCGGCGAATGCACGACCTGCGTAGTCTCCGCGCCCGGACCAGATTGCGGATGCTCGCGCATGATCCGTTCGTTTTCCGCCGCCCAGCGCTTTTCCATTTCCTCGAGTTCGGCCTCGCGAACCATCGAATCGAAACCGGAACGAAACTGGCGCGCGACACCACGCGCCTTGCCGACCCAATAGCCGACCACGCGCATCGCCTTTGGCAGATCCTTCGGGCCAATCACGACCAGCGCGACGAAGGCCACGAGCAGAAACTCGGAGGGCGCGATATCGAACATTCAGCCGCGCCTATCTAAAGTCGTCAAGTCCGCCGGCTTCAGGCAGGACGGTCGTCGCGGACGCGATTGCCGTCGCGGTCGAACGCCGGATCGGCCGACTTCTGCGCTTCGATCCGGGCCGAAGGCTTGGCGGGCGTGTCGTCGTCATTCTCGGACATACCCTTCTTGAAATTTTTCACGCCCTTGGCGACGTCGCCCATCAGGTTCGAGAACCGGCCACCGCCGAGAAGGAGGATCGCGACGACCGCGAGGACGAGCAAGTGAATCGGGCTAAAACCGCCCATGGCAATTCTCCTGGAAACTGAACCCTATCTAAGCCTCATCTCGCCGCATTGCCAGCCACCTCGCCATCCCCCGCTCGATCTTCGCCGTCTTCGAGCCGATCAAAGGCGAGATCGACCGGATCGAGCAGCCCGGCAGCACGCAGATCGTCGATTCCCGGCAGGTCGCGGCGGCTCGTCAGCCCGAAATGGATGAGGAATTCGGGCGTCGTCGCGAACATCAGCGGCCGCCCCGGGACATCGCGCCGCCCCGCCGGTTTCGCCCAGCCCGCCTCCATCAGCACGTCGAGCGTCCCCTTCGAGATCTGGACGCCGCGGATCGCCTCGATCTCCGCGCGCGTGACCGGCTCGTGATAGGCGATGATCGCGAGCGTTTCGATCCCCGCGCGGCTCAGTCGGCGCGGCTCCTCGCGGTCGCGGCGCAGCATGTGCGCCATCTCCGGGGCGGTCTGGAATTGCCATCGATCACCGCGCCGGACGACGACGATCCCGCGGCCCGCATAGTCGTCCGCCAGCCGGTTCAGCGCGGCGCGGACATCGCCTGCCCCGACATGCGCACGGATCATATCGACGGTGAGCGGCGCGTCGGTGGCGAACAGCACCGCCTCGACCGCGCGGGTGAGGGCATCGGGCGGCGTCACGATGCGCGGGACGATGCGCGAGCGCGCAGATAGAGCGGCGCGAACGGCGCAGCTTGGCGCAGTTCGATCCGCCCCTGTCGCGCGAGTTCGAGCGCGGCGACGAAGCTCGACGCGAGCGCAGAACGTCGCAACTTCTCGCCCGCCTCGGGCAGGAAACTCTCGATCGCGCTCCAGTCGATCCGTTCGCCGATCAGCGTCGAGACGCGGTCGAGCGCTGCCTCGAGCGTCATCACCTCGCGATCGGCGACGACGTGCATCACCGGCCGCGTCCGCGCCGAGATGCGGCCATAGGCAGCGATCAGATCGAAGATCTCGGCCTGCCACACCGCCTTGCGCACCGTCCGCAGTCCTTCGGGGGCGCCACGGGAGAACACGTCGCGCCCGCTGCGATCGCGCGCCATCAGCCGCGCGCCCGCCTCGCGCATCGCACTCAGCCGCTCGAGCCGGCGCTGCAGCCGCAACGCCAGCGCCTCGGGATCGGGGTCGGCCAGCGGATCGCGGGGCAGCAGCAGCGCCGATTTCAGATAGGCGAGCCACGCCGCCATCACGAGATAGTCGGCGGCAAGCTCGAGCTTGAGCGCGCGCGCGGTCTCGACATAGCCCAGATATTGCTCGACCAGCGCCAGGATCGAGATCCGCCGCAGATCGACCTTCTGCGCGCGCGCCAGCGTCAGCAACAGGTCGAGCGGCCCCTCCCAACCGTCCAGGTCTAGCGTCAAGTGTGCGTCGTCCATCGCCCGACGGTACAGCATCGCACCCGATTGGGCAGCGGCGGATTCCTGCTCGATCGACACGCGGTCGACAGCGCGCGACGGCCGCGATCGGGTGCAGCGCGCAGCGGCAGAAGGCGCCTGGGCCCCCGACCGGCGCAATGCCGGCAGGATGCGACGTATGCCGACACAATATTGCTCTGCGATCCTCGGGTCAGCTCAACCTGTCCTATTATAGGAATGTCATTCCGCCCGAGCCTGGAAGAGGTTGCCGAACCATGTCACAGCCGAGTTCCAGAACGCGCGATGCGTCGTTGAACCGTGCCATCCGGATTGCGGGGGCGGTTTTGTTCGGACTCGTGCTGTTATGCGGCGCGACCGGCATCGCCGCCGCCTGGATGCAGACGGCGGCGTCGCACCGCCATACCGCGGCGACCGCACTGTTCGCCAATCACGAAGCCGCGGCCATGATGCAGGATGCGATCCGCAGCGACGTGCTCGCCGCATTCCAGGTCGCAGCGCCGGGGGGCATGCTCGGACGCAACGAGATCCCAGACGACTTCCGCGCGCATCTCGTCGCGCTGCGCAAACGCATCGCGGCGGACGCCGCGTATACGGGCGACGCCTCGGTCGCCGCGGCCACCTCCAGGCTGTCGGCGCCGACGCGCGCCTATGTCCGGTCCGCCACGCAGCTCGTCGATCGCAGCGGCACCGATCCCGCCGCTGCGCGCGCGATGCTGCCCGGTTTCTTCGATCGGTTCCGCCGCCTCGACGTCGCGATGGACTCGGCGGGGGCGGCGATTGAGGCGAATGCACAGCGGTCCGCGCGCAGTGCGGCGCGGATCGGCACGATCGCGATGGTCGCTCTCGTCATCGCGCTGGCGGTCGGCAGTGCCGGGACCATCGTCTTCGTGACGATGGCGGCGCGGCGCGTCGTGCAGCCGATCATCGGCCTTGCGGACACGATGCGCGCGCTCGGGGACGGCAATCTCGCGGCCGATGTGACGGGGGCGGATCGCGGCGACGAACTCGGCGACATGGCCAGGGCCATTCTGGCGTTCCGCAACCAGCTGCAGGCGGCCGACGCCGAGAAACGGGCGCAGGCTACGCTGATCGTCGACAGCTTGGGCACGGGGCTCACCGCGTTGGCGGACGGCGACCTGACCGTGGAGATCGTCGCCGATCTCCACGCGCCGTTCACCGGGCTCAAGGATAATTTCAACAGCGCGATCGACAGCCTGCGCGACGTCATCGGATCGGTTGCGCAGGCGACGACGACGATCAGCACAGGATCGAGGGAGATCGCTCAGGCGAGCGAGGATCTCGCGCGCCGCACCGAAGGCAATGCCGCCAGCCTGGAACAGACCGCCGCCGCGATCGCGCAGATGGACCAGCGGTTGCAGGCGACCGCGGTCGCCGCCGGGCAGACGGTCGAGCGCGCGGACGGCGCGATCGCCACGGTCGCCGGCGGTCGCGTGATCGCCGACGAGGCGGTCCAGGCGATGACCCGGGTGAGCGAGAGCGCGAAGGGAATCGACAGCGTGATCGAGGGGCTCGACAAGATCGCGTTCCAGACACGCGTGCTGGCGATGAACGCCGCGGTCGAGGCGGGACGTGCGGGCGAGGCCGGACGCGGGTTCGCGGTGGTCGCCGATCTCGTGTCCGCGCTCGCGATGCGCGCCGAGGAAGAGGCCGGGCGCGCGCGCGACCAGCTGACCGCGACGCAGGCCGATATCGGCACCGCGGTGGAGCGCGTGCAGCGCGTCGACGGCGCGTTGTCGGCGATCTCGGCGGACGTCCGCGGCGTGCACGCGCTGCTCGCGGAAATCGCCGATGACAACCGCGCGCAATCGACCGCCATAACCGAGGTCAGCGCCGCGGTCACCGCGATGGACCAGGCGACGCAGCAGAACGCGGCGATGGTCGAGCAGGCGTCGTCCGCCGCGCGCAACCTGACCTCGGAGGTCGCCGCGCTGTCGGACCAGGCCGCGAAGTTCCGCATCGGCGCTGCGCCCGGCCACGGCGCACCGTCAGCACAGCCGACGCAGTACGCCCACCGGTCCGCGGGCGGCTATGGCGGCGGGCGCAGCGCAGTTTGGGCGGAACCGCCGCGGCGCGAGGCCTGGTCACCGCCCGCGAAGGTTGCCGCGATGGCAGATGCGGCAACGTTCGACGACGACGGGTTCGAGTCCTTCTAACGCCGCTGGCTACGCCGCGCCCGACGCCTGCAACAAGGCGTCACGCGTGGCGATCAGCGCGGCAAGATCGCCGGTGCCGCCGCCGACCGACGCCATCGCCCGATCGAGCCGCGCGCGCGACACGGCGGACATCGGCGCGAGCCGATCGGCGATCTCGACCATCTCGTCCATCCGCGCCCAGCAATCGAGCACGACGTCGCACCCCGCGGCGATCGCGCCGGCCGCCTTGTCGCCCGCCGTTCCTGACAACGCCCTCATGTCGATATCGTCGGTCATCAACAGCCCGTCGAATCCGATCCGGTCGCGAATGATCCGATCGATCACGATCGGCGACAAGGTCGCGGGGCGATCGGCATCCCAGGCATCGAACACGATGTGCGACGTCATCCCCATCGGCGCCTGATTGAGCGTGCGGAAGGGTTCGAGGTCAACCGCGAGCTCGGCATCGGTCGCGGTCACGGTCGGCAGGTGATGATGCGTGTCGAGCTTCGCGCGACCATGGCCGGGCATGTGCTTGACGATCCCGACGACGCCGCCCTCGGCCAGCCCCTCGAGCATCGCACGGCCGAGCGCGGCAACGCGCATCGGGTCCGACCCGTAGGTCCGGCAGGACACCGCCTCGGTCGTATCGGGCTGCGACACGTCGAGCAGCGGCGCGCAGTCGACGCTGATGCCGACCTCGCTGAGCATCACCCCCAGCGCCTGCCCGTTCGCGCGCGCCGCCTGGATCGCGGTCATCGGCGCGCGCTCATACGCCGCGTCGAACACCGGCCCCGCCGGAAACGCCGGCCATTCGGGCGGCCCCATCCGCGCGACGCGGCCACCCTCCTGGTCGATCAGGATCGCCAGATCGTCACGACCCGCCAGCGCGCGCAGCGAATCCGTGAGCGCGCGGACCTGCGCGCGGTCGACGATGTTACGCTTGAACAGAATGTAGCCAGCGGGCTCGCACGCGGCGAAGAACGCGCGCTCGGCGGCGGTGAGGACGGGGCCGGACAGGCCGAAGATGACGGGCTTCATGACTGGGTCCTAAACCGAAAAAATTCTCTTATCGTTCGCCCTGAGCGAAGTCGAAGGGCCTGCCCACCGGAGTTGGCGTTGACTTCGCTCAGCCCGAACGGGGGTGCTCAATAATCCTTCGACACGCGCACGTTCGCGCTCTGGCGGCCTAGCGTCGATATGCTCGACAGCAGCGATAGCCAGCGCGTGACCTGGAACTCGACCTGAGTCGCCGAATAGCCCTGCCCGTCGGTGACGATCTCCGCATACAGCCGCCGCGTGACGTATTTGCCCGCCGCGATCGAGGTACCCTGCCCGGTCTGCGGATCGGCGGGCAGGATACGCAGGCGGTCGAGCCCGGCGGCGCGGCGCACCGCGTTGATCGGGTTCAGGCCATTGCCGCCCCCCTGCAACGCCGCCACCGCCGCGGCCAGCTGCAACGCCTCGGGCGCGGAAAGATTGGTGATCGAGGTGCCGAACAACAGCCGCGAGAGCAGCTCATCCTCGGGTAAAGCGGGCGTGCTGGTAAAACCGATCTCGGGTTTGAGCGCATAGCCCGTCACCCGGATCGACGCGCTGAGCCCGGTCGAATCGGCATTCGCCTCGATATCGAGCGCGGGGTTGGCGGGCACCTGCCCGTCGAAGCGGATGACACCGCGCGCGAGCTCGAACTGGCGACCGGCAAACTCGTAATCGCCGCGAATCAGCGTGGCGCGTCCAGTGATCGCGGGATTGTCGGGCTGGCCGGCGATCTGGAGGTTGGCGGACCATTCGCTGGTCAGCCCCAGGCCGCTGACCATCACCTGGTTCGGCGCACGCGCCTTGATCGCCAGCGCCCAAGGCTTGGTCGGCGTCGCGACTTCCTCGCCGCCGTCGGGCAGGTTGATCTCACGGATGTTGAGCTGCGGCACCGCGCTGGCGGCGGTCGCCTGGCCGAGACGGTAGCGGCTCTTGTTCAGCACCACGTCGCCCGCGATCGTGCCGCCCGAGCCGTTAGACCTGAACGTCAGCGGCCCCGAGACGGTCGCGCCGATATCGTCGCGATTGATCATCACCGCCTTGTCGGCCTGCAGCGTCAGGTCGAGCCCAATCCCCGCCGCGGCGGCGAATTCGAACTGGCCGCTGCCGGTGACCCGGCCCCCCTTGCCCGCATCCGCGCCGAACCGGTCGATCACGAGGCGCGATCCGCCGAACCGACCCGTCGCCTGCACGTTGGTGAGGACGGTGCCGGTGGTCGCGCTCTCGATCCGCGCGCCGTTCGCCTGGACGACGCCGCGCAGCGTCGGGTTGGCGAGCGTGCCGACGACGTCCGCACCGATCGCGACCGGACCCGACAGGTCGAACAATTCGACCCCGGTGAGCCGCCAGAGCGTGTCGGCAGGCCCGCTGTAGCGAAGCTGACCGAACAGGCGCGCGTTGGTGATGCGCGCGGCGAGGTCCCCCTGCCCCAACGGTGCCAGCTGTGCCTGCGCGCGGCCGATCGTCTTGCCGCCCGAGGCGATCACCGCGCGCACGCCGAGCTTGTCGGGCGAGAGCACCGCAGCGACACCGACGTCGATCGGACGCGACGACAGGACGAGACCAGCGCGGCTGAGCCCGCGGATCGTGAGATCGGCCTTGCCGGTCGGCGCGGCGCCGTTCGCGGTGGCGATGTTGACGCGACCCGACGCCGAACCACTGAGCCCCAGCCCGGGATAGCCGATGTCGAGCAATGCAAGCGGCATGCGCGTCAGGCTGGCGTCGACCGCCGTGCTATTGCCGGTGAAACGCCCGCCGACCTGCGCCTCGCCGCCGCCGAAGCTGAGTCTGGTCGGCGCGAGGTGCCAGCCGTCCTCGGCCTGGGTCAGGACCGCGGGAGTGAGCAGTTTCAGCGGGCGACCGTCGAGCGTGCCTTGCGCGGAGACCGCGTAGCTGTTGGCAGTGACCTGCGTGACGCTCTGGATATCGAACGCCCGCCCGCGCGACCCCGCGATCGACGCGCGGATCGTGCCGACGCCGCCGCGCAGCGAGGCCGCGCCGGTGAATCGCGCAAGGCTGAGCGGGCCGCGACGCAGCCCGAGGCCGGTCGCTTTCGCCTCGATCGACGTGCCGGCGGGATCGAGCAAGGTGACGAAATCGAGCTTACCCTGGCGCAGCGTAACGGTGTCGAGTGTCGCGGCCTTGGCAGCGAGATGTCCCTCGATGCGCTGGATCTGCCCGACCGGGCGGAACAGGAGTTCGCCCGAGATACCGCCGCCCGCGACCGCCAACTGTCCGTTGAAGCCGCCATCGACGACCGCGACAGCGCCGCTTGCGCGCGTCCCGGCGACGTTCAGCGCCGCGATCTGGATCGTCGCCCCCGCGCCCGGTGGCAGCAGGATCGCGCCGTTGCTGGTGAACGGCCCCAGCCGCGATCCGCCCGCCGCGGTGAACGCGAAGCCCTGCGGCGTCGGGTCGAGATGCGCGCGGACGTTCGACAGGCCGAGCGTGGCGTTGGGGCTGGCAAAAACGAGGTCGAGCGCCGGTTTCTCGATCTGACCGTCGAGGTTCAGCGTCACCGGGCCGTAGGTGGCTTGCCGCCCGCCGCCCTCGAAGTGGAACGTCCCGTCACGCCTGCGATAGCCGTTGCCGGTCAGCCGGATCTGCGGCGCGGTCAGCACCAGGTTGGTGAAGTGCAGCACGCCGTCGGTGGTGCGTTCGAGATTGGTGGTGATTCGCGGCAGGCCGCCCGCGAGGCTGCGGAAGAACGCGTTGTCGAGCCGCACCATCTGCGCGCTGCCCTGCCCGATCACGCGCGTGCCCTTGCGGTTCGGACCGGGCACTACGCGCAACGTCGATTTGACGTCGACGATGCCGAGGCCGGGGATCAGATACCGCCCGAGCCCGCCGTTGATACCAACCTCGAACTGGCCGCTGCGCAGATCGACTGCCAGATTGATGCTGCCGCTGAGCTTGTCGGACCGCAAACGGAGCGCGTCGCCGGTCAGTAGCGTCGGCGTCACGCGGAGCAGTCCGTCGACCGACAGGTTGCGTAGGATGCCCCCCGCCACGCTGCCGACCCCGGTCACGCGCGCGGCGGTGAAGCGGATCGGCACGGTGACCGGCGCGGCGGACAGGCGCCCTTTGCCTGCCGCGTGCGCGTTCTCGAACCCGGTCTGATCGAAGGCGAAACGGCCCGCATCGATCCGGTAGTCGAACGCCGCGGTCGCGAACGGCCCGTCGAGGATCGCACGCAGCTCGACCATGTTGCCGGTCATGGTGTCGAACAACGCCTGCGGCCTCAGCAGCCGCGCCTTTATCCGGACGTTGCGATACGCGTTCGTGCCGAGATCGACGATGCCGGTTGTGTCGATCGCGAGTGCAGGCGTGCGCAGCGAGAGGGTACCGTCCAGCCGGCGGTTGGCGAACCCGGCGCTGCCGTTGACGAGCACGCGCGGCGCGGTCAGCCGTTGCAGCCTGCCCTTGAGGAGCGACGACGGCGAGAGCGTGCCCGACAGCGTGTAACGCCCCGCAACCTGCGCGAGCGCGAGGTCGACGACTCGGGTCGTCCCGATCATGCCGTTCGCGCGGCCGCTCCATTTCGCCCAGCTGCCGTCGCCGGTGACCGCGAGCGCGACCGGGCCCTTCGCCCTGACCATCCGCGCGAGGACGCCGTTGGCCGCGCCCTTTGCGGCGACGTCGATGTCGAAGCGGTCGCGCGCGGGTTCGGCATCGATCCGCAGCTTCAGATCGTCGCTGCCGGCGACGCGGGCTTTCAGGTCGACCAGCGCGCGCCCCGAGCGGATGTCGGCGCGTCCGTCGAGCGTGCCGATCCGCTGCGTCCCCAGCACGCGCTTCGCCAGCGTCAGCCGCCCGACCGAGAGCTGGCCGATATGGATATCGAAATCGGGCAGGATCGGGCCACGGGTCTGCGACGGGCGAGTCCGCGGCGTATGCGTCAGGATCGCGCGATCGACGATCAGCCGCTGGATCTCGAGCCGGTTCGAAAACCAGTCGAACGGCGACCAGTCGAGTTCGACATTGGGCGCCTGGAAGACCAGCCCTTCCAGATCATACACGCGCAAATCGACCAACCGCGTATCGCCGTACAGCGATCCCTCGATCCGCCCGACCGTAAAGCGCAGCCCGTTGGCGGTCCTGATCGCCGCAATGCGGTCCGCGACGAAGCGGTGGCCGATTCCCGTGTCGACGATCAGCAATGCGGTCCCGACGATCACGAGCAGCGCCATGACCGCGCTGACGATCCACCGCCACCACGCGATGCGAGGCTTTGGGAGAGCGGCGTCTTCGCTCAAAACGCCTGCCCCAGCGATACGTACACCGCGATGCGGCTATCGCCCGGCTGCGGGTTGATCGGCGTGCCGACGTCGAGCCGGATCGGGCCGAAGTTCGAATAATAGCGCACGCCGATACCGGTGCCGTATTGCAGCCCGGTGAATTTGGGCAGTGGCGACGTATAGATGTTGCCCGCGTCGAGGAACGGCACGATCCCGAAACTGCCCAGGACGCGCACGCGCGCCTCGATCGAGAATTCGGTCAGGCTGCGCCCACCGATCGGGTCGTTGTTGGGATCGCGCGGCCCGATCGACTGATAGCCATAGCCGCGCACCGACGCGCCGCCGCCCGCGTAGAACCGCCGCGAGGGGGCGACCTCGTCGCGCGGTGCGCCGACGATCGTGCCGAGCCGGGTGCGCGCCGCGAGCACCACGCGGTCGCCGAACGGCTGGTACACGCTGCCGTCGAACTGCGTGCGCGCATAGCCGAACACCGAATTCTGCAACGAGACCTCGGGGCTGAGCCGCGCACCAAGGCGGAACCCCTTGGTCGGGTTCAGCAGATCGTCCGAGCCGTCGTAATTGAGCGTGGTCGGCAGCGCCCCGATGAAGAACGTTCGCCGCCGCGGCGCGCCCGTCGATACGATGACGTCGCGCTCGTCCGATGCGATCAGCTCGGCGCCCAATGACCAGGTCCAGGTCTTCTGGAAGAAGATGTTGGTCTGCCGTTCCAGGCTGCCCGCGAGCGAGAAGGTCTTCGCGTCATACGCATCGCGATTGGTATGCACCCCGGACGCCTGGAGCGTGAGAACCCGGTCGCGCGCGTGGAAATTGTTGCGCCGGAACACGATCGAGCCGAGCTGCTCCTGCGTCCCCAGCACGCCGCGCACCGTCAGCGCGCCCTCGGGCGGGAACAGGTTGCGATGCGTCCAGCTGAGTTCCGCGCGTGCGCCCTCGCCCGTGCCATAGCCGAGCTCGCCCGCGACGGTGCGCGGCGGCGCCGGATCGAGCTTGACCGCGACGTCGACGGTGTCGGGCGTGGCGCCCTGCACCGGCTTCAGATCGACCGCGGACACGAGGCTGGTCTGGACCAACGCGCGGCGCAGATCGTCGAGCTTGGCCGCGTCGTACATATCGCCGGGCGAGAAGCGCGCGATCTCCGCGACATGATCCGCGCCGAACACGCGGTTGCCGGGCAACGCGCGGATCGCGCCGAATTTGCGCGCGCCGCCGGGCTCCACCGACAGATCGAGCGTCGCGGTGCGGGTGGCGTGATCGACGACGATCGCCGGATCGCCGACCTTGGCGAACGGAAACCCCTCGCGCCCGATCTGCGTCGTCAGCTTGGCCTGCCCCGCGACGATCGCGTCCGAATTGACCGGATCCGCGGGCTTCACGCCGAACGCGGCCGCCAGGTCCGGCGCCTTGTCGCCCGCAGCGGCGAGGCCGTCGATCGTCACCCCCTTGAAGGTGTAGAGCGTGCCCGGCGCCGCCGACAGCACGACCATCGGCTTCGCGCCGGGCTCGACCCGCGTGACGACGGCGGCATCGTAATAGCCCGCGGCGCGCAGCAGGCTGTTGAGCAGGTCGGCGTCCTCGTGCGCGCGGCGATCGAGTTGCGCAGCGTTGGCGGGCTGGTGATCGTTCGCGTCCAGCGTCGACAGCGCGGCGAACCGCTGCCGCAGCAGCGTGTCGTTGATCCCGTCGATGCCGTCGATCCGCCAGGCATAGCGGCTCTCCGTATTGGCATCGACCGTCGCGATCGTCGTCGCCGGGTCGATCGGTGCGCTCGCAAGATCGGGCCAGGCGACACCGATATCGGGCAGCGCGGCGAGCGGCGAATTGGGATCCAGCGACATCGGCGTATCGGCCGGTGTGGTCTGCGCAGGCGCAGGCGCGGTCTGCGCCCCCGCCCCGGACGCGGCCACGGCGGTCGTCAGAACGAAAAAGGCGGCGGCCGGCCCGGCTCGCGCGACGCGGAACACCATATCCGGCTCCTAGCCGGGCTTGTCGTGGCGGAACAGTATGTAACGCCGTATTTCCGCCACGTTTCGTCGGCGCGGCCGAACGCGCGCGGCGTAGACGTGGGCATGTCGCTGTGACTGGCATCCCACGGTCGCGCGTGGCAGGACAGGGCGATGGCCGATCCGACTTCCCGCGAACCCCTTCCCCCCCACAAGGACCCCAGTGCCGCGGGCGGATTCCTCGTTGCGCTCGGCATGCTCGGCGGCGCGGGAGTCGGTTTCGCGATCGGGCAGGCGACGCCGGGGTTTCTGATCGGGACCGGGGTCGGCGTCGCGGCAGCGGTCCTCGTGTGGTTGCGCGACCGGCGGTAGACGCCCCGGCCCTCACCCCATCCGTTCGTCCTACGTAGTCGCTGCAGCCAGCGTATCGAGACGGCGAAACTTCTGATCCTCCCCCGCCAGGGGGAGGTGTCACCGCAGGTGACGGAGGGGGAGGACACGGAACACGGGTTAGCGCCTACCTCCCCC
>NZ_LMLD01000012.1:95025-101057 GCF_001421825.1 Sphingomonas sp. Leaf38
CCCTTGCGGGGAAGGATCGCTTGGATCCTCTACGTTCGCCCGTCACCGCGGCTTGCGCATCTGCCAGACGACTCGGCCGATCACGACGATAGCCCCTTCGGGGACCGGACCCGCCGCCGCATTGTCGCTCGTCGCCACCAGCGTTCCACCCGCCAGCGCAACGCGCTTCACCATCACCGCGTCGTCGATCCGGATCACGTAGAGCCCACCCTTCGCGCGCGGCGTTCGATCGGCGGTGTCGACGACGATGTGATCGCCGTCGAACAGCCCCGGCTCCATCGAACTGCCCCGCACGCGGATGATCGCCGCCTGCCCGTCGCGTAAGCCGAGTTGCCGCGCCAGCGCCGGGTCGAGCGTATCGGTGCCCAGCACGATCTCGCCATCGACCTGCGCGCCCGGCCCCGCCGACGCCGCGATATCGAGCCGGCGGATCCGGAAGCCCCTCACGCGGTCGGGTGGCGCGCCGAGTACCGCCTCGTCCACGCCGAGATACGCCGCCAGGAGCCGCCGATCGCGTTCGCCCAAGATCCTGGGCGATCCCCGCCGGACATATTGCTGGAGATAGGCGACGTTGCGCCCGAGCATCGCCGACAGCGCTGCGAGACTGTCCCCACGCGCCGCCGCGAGCGTCGCCAGCGCGTGCCTCGGGTCGGGATCGGATGCAGATTTCGACACCCCCCGACCCTAGCGCAGGAAATTTCCTAGACAAGTAGGATTTGCAGGAACAGATCAGGAACGAGACGCACAGACTCGGGAGGAACGACGGTGACGATTCTCATGAAGATCGATCGATATCTGCGACAGACGGGCATGCCGATGACCAAGTTCGGGCGGCTGTCGGTCGGCGATCCGCGGCTTGTCCACGACCTGCGTCGCGGCCGTCAGGCGCGCGAACCGATGGTGGCGCGGATCGAGTCGTTCATTGCGGGCAACGCGTCGTGAGGATGGACGCGCTCCGCGGCCGCGACGCGGGCACGCTGCTGATCCGCGGTCTGCGCAGCCATGCCGGCGCGGCCGGCGTGACGATGCACATCGCCACGATCGCGTGCACGCCATGGGCGAGCGCGACGTTCGTCGGCACGCAGCACCGGCTGACGATCGTCGCCGATCCCGTACCCGGTCTTCGAGACTGGATCGATTCGCTGCCCGATGCCGAGTTCGCGCTACGCGGGCATATCGTCGCGGATCTGGCGGTCGACCGCGTCGAGTCGATCAACGGCCGGCAGCATGTGACCCTAAACGTGCTGACGCTGATCGATGCGTAAACCGGCCATGGGGGGTGGACTTTCGACCGACGAACCACGAAGTCGGCGGTCAACGAAGGAGATGACGATGGCCGGGATGGGCAAGTTCGACTGGGCAGATCCGTTCCTGCTCGACGATCAGTTGAGCGAGGACGAGCGGATGATCCGCGACAGCGCGAAGGCCTATGCCGACGACAAGCTGGCGCCACGGATCGTCGACGCGTTCCAGCATGAGCATACCGATCCCGCGATTTTCCGCGAGATGGGCGCGCTCGGGTTGCTCGGGCCGACCATCCCGGAAGAATATGGCGGCGTCGGCGCGTCGTACGTGGCCTATGGTCTGGTCGCGCGCGAGGTTGAGCGGATCGACTCGGGCTATCGCTCGATGATGTCGGTGCAGTCGAGCCTCGTGATGTACCCGATCAACGCGTTCGGCTCCGAAGAACAGAAGAAGAAATACCTGCCCAAGCTCGCGACCGGCGAGTGGATCGGCTGTTTCGGCCTGACCGAGCCCGACGCGGGCTCCGATCCCGGCGGCATGACGACGCGCGCGAAGAAGACGGCCAATGGCTATGTCATCTCGGGCGCCAAGACGTGGATCTCGAATTCGCCGATCGCCGACGTGTTCGTGATCTGGGCGAAGTCCGACGAGCATGGCGGCGGCATCCGCGGCTTCATCCTCGAACGCGGCATGAAGGGGCTGGAGACGCCCAAGATCGAGGGCAAGCTGTCGCTCCGCGCATCGATCACCGGCATGGTGATGATGGACGAGGTCGAGGTCGGCGAGGACGCGCTGCTCCCTGACGTGCAGGGGCTAAAGGGGCCGTTCGGCTGTCTCAACCGTGCGCGCTACGGGATTTCGTGGGGCGCGCTCGGGGCGGCCGAATTCTGCTTCCATGCCGCACGCCAATACGGCCTCGACCGCAACCAGTTCGGCACGCCGCTCGCCGGACGCCAGCTGTTCCAGAAGAAGCTGGCGGACATGGAGACCGAGATCGCGCTCGGATTGCAGGCGTCGCTTCGTGTCGGCCGCCTCATGGACGAAGGCCGGTTCGCGCCCGAGATGGTCTCGATCGTGAAGCGCAACAACGTCGGCAAGGCGCTCGATATCGCGCGGATGAGCCGCGACATGCACGGCGGCAACGGGATTTCGGGCGAATATCAGGTGATGCGCCACCTGATGAACCTCGAGACGGTCAACACCTACGAGGGCGCGCACGACGTCCACGCGCTGATCCTCGGCCGCGCGATTACGGGTATCGCGGCGTTCTAGTGATAGGCCACGTGCTCGCTTCCCACCCCGGCGAAGGCCGGGGCCCAATTGGGGGACGCACCTTGGCTGATGGTGCGCCCAGTTACGCCGGCCTTTCGAATTGGGCCCGGGCCTTCGCCGGGGTGGTGATTTGAACATGGGACGGAAGCCCACCCCCCTCGCCGGGCTGAAAGTCGTAGAGCTCGCCCGCATCCTCGCCGGCCCCTGGGCAGGCCAAGTGCTCGCCGATCT
Organism: Sphingomonas sp. Leaf38; assembly: GCF_001421825.1. NCBI lineage: Bacteria > Pseudomonadati > Pseudomonadota > Alphaproteobacteria > Sphingomonadales > Sphingomonadaceae > Sphingomonas > Sphingomonas sp. Leaf38. Next base: position 97,774 of record NZ_LMLD01000012.1, read on the forward strand.
CGGCGCCGACGTCGTCAAGATCGAGAGCCCCGCCGGCGACGACACGCGCAGCTGGGGCCCGCCCTTCATCGACAACCCCGACGGGTCGCGCGATGCCGCCTATTTCCACGCCGCCAATCGCGGGAAGCGCTCGGTCGTCGCCGACTTCACCACCCCCGAAGGCCAGGCCGAAGTCCTGGCGCTGATCGCCGACGCCGACGTCGTCATCGAGAATTTCAAGGTTGGCGGGCTCGCCAAATACGGGCTCGACTATGCCAGCCTCGCCGCGATCAATCCCCGGCTCGTCTATTGCTCGATCACCGGCTTCGGCCAGGACGGCCCCTATGCCCCCCGCGCCGGCTACGACTTCATCGTCCAGGGCATGAGCGGCATCATGGACCTGACCGGCGAGCCCGACGGCGCGCCGCAAAAGATCGGCGTCGCCTTCGCCGACATCATGACCGGGCTGTATTCCGTGATCGCGATCCAGGCCGCACTCGCGATGCGCGAGCGGACCGGCGAGGGTCAGCAGATCGACATGGCGCTGCTCGACACGATGACCGGGGTGCTCGCCAACCAGGCGATGAACTGGTTCGCCAGCGGCGTCTCGCCGACGCGCGTCGGCAACGCGCACATGAACGTGTGCCCCTACGCGGTCTTCCCGACCAGCGACGGTTGGTTCATCCTCGCGGTCGGCAATGACGGCCAGTTCCGCCGCTTCTGCGATGCGATGGGCTTGCCGGAGATGCGTGACGATCCGCGCTTTGCGACCAACGCCGGGCGGCTCGCCTTCAAGGACCTATTGTTCGCGGGGATAGAGGCGGCGACCGCGCAGGTCCCGAAGCTCGCGCTGCTCGCGCGGCTGGAGGCGGTCGGCGTGCCCGCCGGGCCGATCAACACTGTCGCGCAGGCGTTCGACGATCCGCAGGTGATCGCGCGCGGGATGCGAATCAATGCCGAGCGACCGGACGGTTCGACCATCCCCGGCCTCCGCACGCCGATCCGCTTCTCCGGCGCCGACCTCGCGATCGGCCGCGCCGCACCGCCCCTTCCGCGTCCGTCATTCTGACGAAAGTCAGGACCCAGAGCCACATACGCTAGCGGTCGTGGCTCTGGGTCTTGGGTCGAGCCCAGGATGCCGTGGAGGGTTCAGGCGACCGCTTCAGCCACCGGCTTCCGCGCGTACAGCCCATAGGCCAGAATCAGCGCGTAGCAGATCGCCGGGAGCAGCAGCGCGAAGTGCAGGCTGCCCGACGTATCCGCGAGCATCCCCGTCAGATACGGGATGATCGCGCCACCGACGATCGCCGTGGCGATCACGCCCGACCCTTCGGCCGCGCGCTTGCCAAGACCTTCGGACGCCAGCGAGAAGATCGTCGGGAACATCACCGCGTTCATCAGACCGATCGCCAGCAATGCCCAGCCCGAGATCGCGCCCTCGGTGTTCGCCGAGATCAGGATCAGCGCCAGCGTCCCCGTCGCGACGCCGGCGAGCACCTTGCCCGGCGAAACCTTGTTCAGCACGTACGCGCCGATGAACCGCCCGACGAGCGCGCCCCCCCAGTAGAACGGCACGTGCTTGCCCGCCGCCACGTCGCTCAGCCCCATCACGCTCGGCTGCATCAGATAGTTCACGATCAGCGATCCGACCGCGACTTCGGCGCCGACGTACAGGAAGATGCACGCCGCCCCCATCGCGAAGCGCGGGCGCTTCAGCAGCGTGAACGCATGGAAGATGCTGCCGGTCTGGTCCTGCTCCTCGTTGAGCCGGTTGCGCCTGGTCCACACGACCGCCGCGACGATGAGCAGCGCGATCGCGAGGCCGATATAGGTGTGCACCACGGTGCTCGACGATTCGCTGCGATACGCGTCGAGTGCCGCACCGGTGAGCTTGGACGAGTCGACCGTCGCCAGCCCACCGAGGATCAGCGCCGAGCCGACATACGGGAAAATCGTCGTGCCGAGCGAGTTGAACGCCTGCGCGAACGTCAGCCGGCTCGATGCCGACTTGGGATGGCCGAGCGCGGAGATCAGCGGGTTTGCCACGACCTGCACCACGGTGATCCCGGCGCCGAGCACGAACAGCGCGAACAGGAACATGCCGAAGCTCGCCTGCCCCGCCGCCGGAATGAACAACAGGCAGCCCGCGGTCATCGTCACGAGGCCGATCGACGCGGTCCGCATATAGCCGGCCTTGCGCACGATCGCCGCGGCGGGGATCGAGAACAGCGCATAGGCGAGGAAGAACGCCGACTGGACCAGCATCGCGGTCGCATGGTCGAGCGTGAACAGCTCCTTCATCTTCGGGATGATGATGTCGTTCAGCGAGGTGATGCCGCCGAAGATGAAGAACAGCGCGAACACGAACACGCGCAGATCGGGCGCGTCATAGCCGTGGCTGGCATCGCCTCCGGCTGCTGCTGTGGATTTGGTATCGACGTGCATCTGTGTTGCGCCCTCTCGTTATTGCGCGCGACATAAGCCGGGGTGGCGACGCGTGGCAATGCCGCGTGGTGCGATCCGTCGCGGCGGGCTAGGACGGCGGCATGAGCCGCTTCACCGTCAACACCGCGCCGATTGAATACAAGCTCGACAACGACACGCCGTTGCTGTGGGCGCTGCGCGATGCGTCGAACCTGACCGGCACCAAATATGGCTGCGGGACGGGGCAATGCGGTGCGTGCACGGTCGATATCGACGGGCGCGCGATGCGCAGCTGCCGCGTGCCGATCGGTTCGATCGAGGGCGCCTACGTCACGACGATCGAGGGACTGTCGCGCGAGCGCAATCATCCCGTGCAACTCGCCTTCATCGCGGAGGCGGTGCCGCAATGCGGGTTCTGCATTCCCGGGATGATCATGGCGGCGGCAGCCCTGCTGAAGCGCAATGCGGATCCGAGCGAGGCGGTGATCCGCGCGCAGATCACCAACCTGTGCCGGTGCGGTGTCTACCCGCGCGTCGTCGAGGCGATCCAGCGCGCCGGGCGGGCAATCCGCGGCGAGGAAGTCATCCCCGCGGGACCGCGGCCCGGAATCGATCCCGCGGACTCCGCACGGCTGGTGCCGGCGCTGGTCCCGCCGCCGGCGCGGTAGCGCGCGCCGCTCAGAACAAGGAGGAGCGAGACGTGCGGCCCGCGATTTCGGCACGGCCGATCAATGGTAGTGCACGGGCTGGCATCAGGATATCGGCCACAGTTGGTCGAGCACCACCCCGGCGAAGGCCGGGGCCCAATTGGAACGTCCGCAGTAGTGCGTCGCGCGCTTCGTTGCCTATCATCCCCAATTGGACCCCGGCCTTCGCCGGGG
>NZ_LMLD01000012.1:101123-103908 GCF_001421825.1 Sphingomonas sp. Leaf38
CAGCGTCGCCTCACGCCGCGCGGTCTAGAGCTGATCCATCATAGGAGCCGGCTCGTGCGCCGGCAGTCGAGGATCACGGCGATGACGGGCAAGTTACTTAAACTCTTGATGGCGGCGTCGGCCCTGGTGCCGGCGACCATGATGGCGACCGCCGCCACCGCGCAGCAGATCGACCAGGACCGCGGCGACCGGGGCGACCGGGGCGACCGGGGCCGCAACGACGGTCCACGCCAGGATCGTGGCCAGCGCCCCGATCGCGGACCACGTCCCGACGGCCAGGCGTTCCAGCAGCGTCCCGATCGCCCCGCCGCGCCCGACCAGGGCCCACGCCCGCAACGCGCCGACCTCGGCGTCCAGGCCCAGATCCGCGGCGACGGCCCCGATGGCCGCGGCCGGCCCGAGTGGAACGGCCAGCGCGGTACTGGTCAGGGGTGGAACCGGCAGGATCGCCCCGGATTGCAAGCCGGTCAGGATCGCGGCGACTGGAACCGCGGCCCAGGTCAGCCCGGGCTCGATCGCGGCAATCAGCAGGCGGACCGCGGCCAGTTCGACCGCAATGGACGCGGCGACTGGCGTAATAACGGGCGTAATGATGGTCGGGGCGACAACCGGGGCGACTGGCGCAACGGCGGTCGTGACGGCTACCAAAACCGCCAGCCCAACCGCGCTTACGGCGCCGTCCAGGGCTATGGCCGCGGTGGCTATGACCGGGGTTACAGCCAGGGCCGCTATAACCCGGGCCGCTACAACCAGGGTGGCGCGTGGAACCGCGGCTGGCGTAATGACAATCGCTATGCGTGGAGCAACTACCGCGCCTCGAACCGCGGTGCTTATCGCCTCCCGCGCTACTATGCGCCAAGCGGCTGGGGCTCGGGCTATCGACGCTTCGGGGTCGGCTTTTCGCTGAACAGCATCCTCTACAACCAGAATTACTGGATCCAGGACCCGTACACCTATCGCCTGCCCGAGGCGTACGGTCCGTATCGCTGGGTGCGCTATTACAACGACGCGTTGCTGGTCGATCTGGACAGCGGCCGCGTGGTCGACACGGTGTACGACATCTTCTGGTAGGCGCCGGCTGCCCGTCACGCAGTAACAGGGGAGAGCCCCGAGGCGATACACTCGCCGCGGGGCTCTTGCGTTTCCAGACGAGTTCGCCAAATCCTGCGGCGTGGGTATCTTTTCAAAAGCCAAGAAGGTCGATCCGGCCATGGCGCTCCGCCAGGCCGCCGGATCGCAGGTCGCCGCCCGGCTCGACGCCAACCCGGCGGTGCAGCGCATCGCGATGGCAACGGTCCAATTCTATTACCAGGCCGACTTCCTTGATCCCAAGACCTGCAAGCAGCTGATCGCGATGATCGATTCGAAGCGGCGGCCGTCGACCCTGCTGTCGGATCGCCCCAACAGCAGCTTCCGCACGTCGGAGAGCTGCGACATGGATCGCTGGTCCCCCGAGGTACAGCCGACCGACGAGGCGATCGCGACCTTGCTCGGGATCGACCTGCTCCACGGCGAGACGATGCAGGGCCAGCGCTACGCCCCCGGCCAGCAATTCCGCGCGCATCACGACTATTTCCACGAATCCGAAAGCTATTGGGCCAAGATGCAGGAGCAAGGCGGCCAGCGCACCTGGACCGCGATGGTGTTCCTCAACGACGTGCCCGAGGGCGGCGCGACCTGGTTCCCGCAGGCGGGCATCAAGATCGCCCCGAAACGCGGCATGCTGCTCACGTGGAACAACATGAACCCCGACGGCACCCCCAACGGCCTGACGCTGCACGAGGGCATGCCGGTCATGGAGGGCGTGAAGTATATCGTGACCAAGTGGTTCCGCGAGCGGCCATGGATCAAGTGACGGCGCCGGCCCCCTCCGCATGACGACCTGATTGTTTTTTACGCGAATCTCCGCTATGCGCCCGCGCTTCCGGTCCATGGTCATCCCTGGAGGCGTGGGCGGGAAGGACAACAAACGGGTTTCGGAGAATACAGATGAGCGACCAGTTGACGCTCGCAGCCGAGACGCGTGACCGGGTTGGCAAGGGAGCCTCCCGGGCGCTGCGTCGTGATGGCCGCGTGCCTGCCGTGATCTACGGCCTGAACAAGGAGCCGATGTCGGTTCACCTCGAGGAAAAGGCGCTGATGAAGGCGCTGATGACCGGCCACTTCATGAACTCGATCGTGATGGTCAACGGCGTGCGGACGCTGCCGAAGGACGTCTCGTTCCACCCGGTTTCGGATCGCCCGATCCATGTCGACTTCCTGCGCATCGGTGCGCACTCGACGGTGACGGTCGCCGTGCCGGTCGTGTTCACGGACGAAGACGACGCGCCAGGCATCAAGAAGGGCAAGGGCGTCCTCAACATCACGCGCCATGAGATCGAACTGGTCGTCGACGCATCGGATATCCCGAGCGAGATCACGATTTCGCTCGCCGACATGGAAATCGGCGATTCGATCCACATCAGCGACGTAAAGCTGCCCAAGGGCGCAACGCCCGCGATCGACGACCGCGACTTCGCGATCGCCACGATCGTGCCGCCGACCGTGCCGACCGTCGAGGACGAAGAGCTCGAGGCTGAAGTCGCCGAGGCGCAGGCTGCCGAGGCTGCTTCGGACGAAGAGCCCGTGGTCGAGCCTAACGACGATCACAACGACGACGATAAGATCACGCCGCAGAAGAAGGACTAAGGGTTTCGGCCCTTCGTCTTCGGATGAGGATTTTCTGATCGGACGGGCGGGATGGCTAGGGCTTTCCCGCCCGTTTTATTTTATGCGCCTAAGCTGT
>NZ_LMLD01000012.1:103973-105444 GCF_001421825.1 Sphingomonas sp. Leaf38
TTCGCGGGAGAACCGTATATGGGGCGGACCATCCGTTTCACCTTGGAGAATAGAACGTGCAGATCTGGGCGGGACTCGGCAATCCGGGGGCGCAATATGCGATGCACCGGCACAATGTCGGGTTCATGGTCGCCGACGCGATCGCCGAAGTGCACGGCTTCGGCGCGGTCAAGAAGCAGTTCCAGGGCTGGACGCAGGAGGGCCGGATCGGCACGCAGAAGATCCTGCTGCTCAAGCCTGCGACCTTCATGAACGACAGCGGCCGGTCGATCGGCGAGGCGCTACGCTTCTACAAGCTGGACGTCGATGCGCTGACGGTGTTCCACGACGAACTCGACATCGCTCCCTTCCGCGTCAAGGTGAAGACCGGCGGCGGGACCGCGGGGCATAACGGGCTGCGCTCGACCGACCAGCATCTCGGCCCCGATTTCCGCCGCGTGCGGCTCGGCATCGGGCATCCGGGGCACAAGGACCGCGTCACCGGCTATGTGCTCGGCAACTACGCCAAGACCGAGATCGAGCCGCTGTCCGACATGCTCGGCGCGATCGCCGCGGAGGCGCCGTGGCTGGCGGCGGGCGACGACGTCCGTTTCATGAATGATGTCGCTGTAAGGATGCAACCATGACCACCCGCTCGCTGTTCGCCACGCGGTTCTACGAGGCCGATCTCGGCGACGATGCTCTGGTCGAGGAGCTCGAGGACGCTGCGCTCGAACTGTCCAAGGCGGACCGCGCGGGTGTCGCGTGGTCGAAGGCGCATGGCTATCGCGGGTACACGTCCTACGCGTCGCTGAACGACCTGCCGCTGCGCGATCCGCGGTTCGGCGATCTGGTGCGGTTGCTCAACAAGCATGTCGCGGCGTTCGCGAAGGACTGCGCGTTCGATTTGGGGGGGCGGAAGCTGAAGCTCGACAGCCTGTGGGTGAACGTCCTGAAGCCCGGCGGCGCGCATTCGGGGCATATCCATCCGCACAGCGTCGTGTCGGGGACGATGTACGTGACGATTCCCGAAGGCGCGGGTGCGCTAAAGCTGGAGGATCCGCGGCTGCCGATGATGATGGCGGCGCCGACGCGGCTCGACGATGCGCCGGAGGATCTGCGGACGTTCGTCTATGCGGTGCCGAAGCCGGGGAGCGTGTTTCTTTGGGAGAGCTGGCTCAGGCATGAGGTCGTGCCGAATGCTGCGAAGGGCGAGCGGATCAGCATCAGTTTCAATTATCGGTGGTGATCGGGGCGGCTGAGACAGTTCGGCAGGCAAAGTACCACCCCGGCGAAGGCCGGGGCCCAATTGGGGAACATCGCTAACGAAGGATTGCCCTTCATCAGATTGGCCTTCCCATTGGGCCCCGGCCTTCGCCGGGGTGGTGGTGTTGCCGTATCTTCGCCCTCCCCTTCAGGGGAGGGTTGGGGTGGGGCTTAGCCACAAATGATGACCCTTACGGCACTTTCCCCCCCCCCCCCCCCCCCCCCC
>NZ_LMLD01000012.1:105502-125189 GCF_001421825.1 Sphingomonas sp. Leaf38
GTAGAAGTGGTTACGCCTTCGGCATCGACGCCATGTCGATGACGAAACGGTACTTCACGTCGCTCTTGACCATGCGGTCATACGCCGGCTCGATCTCGTCCATGCGGATCATCTCGATGTCCGACACCAGGCCGTGCTCGTTGCAGAAATCGAGCATTTCCTGCGTCTCCGCGATCCCGCCGATCAGCGAGCCCGCCAGCTGGCGGCGACGGAAGATCAAATTGCCGACCGAGGGCGACGGATGCGGCTCGGCAGGCACGCCGACCAGAGTCATCGTGCCGTCGCGCTTGAGCAGCTCGAGGAACGGGTCGAGATTGTGCGGTGCGGCAACGGTGTTTAGGATGAAGTCGAAGCTGTTCATATGCGCCGCCATCGCATCGGCATCCTTCGACACGATCAGGTCCTTCGCGCCGAGACGCTTGGCGTCGTCGCGCTTGTTCGGCGAGGTCGAGAAGACATAGACCTCGGCGCCCATCGCGTTGGCGATCTTGACGCCCATGTGGCCGAGACCGCCGAGACCGACGATGCCGACCTTCTGGCCGGGGCCGACCTTCCAGTGCTTGAGCGGCGAGTAGGTGGTGATGCCCGCGCAGAGCAGCGGCGCGACGGCGGCGAGATCGGCCTCGGGATGCGAAACCTTCAGAACGAAGCCCTCGTCGACGACGATATGATCCGAATAGCCGCCGAAGGTGTGGCCGCCGAGCACGGGATCGGGGCCGTTATACGTGCCGACGAACCCGGTCGTCTCGCAATATTGCTCCTCGCCGTCGGTGCACGACGGGCACGTACCGCAGCTGTCGACCATACAGCCGACGCCGGCGATGTCGCCGACCTTGAACTTGGTGACGTCGCTGCCGACTGCGGTGACGCGGCCGACGATCTCGTGGCCCGGAACGCACGGGTACAGCGTGCCTTCCCACTCGCCCTTGGCGGTGTGGAGATCCGAGTGGCAGACGCCGCAGAACGCGATGTCGATCGCGACGTCGGTCTTGCCCGGCGCGCGGCGCTCGAAGCTGAACGGCGCGAGCGGCGTTGCGGGGGATTGCGCGGCAAAGCCGTGGGCGGTGGTGGTCATGCTATTCCTAAATTCTGACTGGCAGAACGCGATATACGCACGGGAAACGGCTTATCTACCGAGCGGTACGGTAATTTTTGCTGCATTGCGGCAATCGGGTGGGTCGATCACGCCATCAAAACCAGCAGCCACCCCGGCGAAGGCCGGGGCCCAATTGGAAAGGTCGCAGTAACGGTGCGCAGACCTTTGCCAGCGCCGTCCCCCAATTGGGCCCCGGCCTTCGCCCGGGATGGTGCATCACATCGATGTGGTGGATCGAGATACAGGCGCAGGCGTCCTTGCTGGCGTTCCTCTTCGCCCTGCCCTAAAGCGCCGACACATTCTTATACCAAGGGCATATCATGGGTTTTCGCTGCGGCATCGTGGGGCTGCCGAACGTCGGCAAGTCCACCCTCTTCAACGCGCTGACGCAGACGGCCGCGGCGCAGGCGGCGAACTATCCGTTCTGCACGATCGAGCCGAACGTCGGTAACGTCGGCGTGCCCGACAAGCGGCTCGACTCGCTGGCGAAGATCGCGGGTTCGCAGAAGATCATCGAGACGCAGCTCGGCTTCGTCGACATCGCCGGCCTCGTGCGCGGCGCGTCGAAGGGCGAAGGGCTCGGCAACCAGTTCCTCGGCAACATCCGCGAGGTCGACGCGATCGTCCATGTCCTGCGCTGTTTCGAGAATGGCGACGTCACGCATGTCGACAACAAGGTCGATCCGATCGCCGATGCCGAGACGGTCGAAACGGAACTCATGCTGAGCGATCTCGAAAGTCTGGAGAAGCGCGTCCCCAATCTCGCCAAGAAGGGCATGCAGGGCGACAAGGAAGCCAAGATCGGCGCCGCCGTGCTCGGCCAGGCGCTCGAGCTGCTGCGCGAAGGCAAGCCCGCGCGGCTGACGGTGCCCAAGGACGAGGACGAGGCGCGCGTGTTCGCACAAGCGCAGCTGCTGACCGCCAAGCCCGTCCTGTACGTCTGCAACGTCGACGAGGGCGATGCCGCGAACGGCAATGCGCTGTCGGCGCGGGTGTTCGAAAAGGCGGCGGCCGAGGGCGCCGAGGCGGTCGTCGTGTCGGCGGCGATCGAGGCCGAGATCGCAACGATGCCCGCCGAGGACCGCGGCGAGTTCCTGGGCGAGCTGGGACTGGAAGAGACCGGGCTCGCGCGCGTGATCACCGCGGGGTACAAGCTGCTCCAGCTGCTGACCTTCTTCACGGTCGGCCCGAAGGAAGCACGCGCCTGGACCGTCCATGCGGGCGCGACCGCGCCGCAGGCGGCGGGCGAGATCCACGGCGATTTCGAAAAGGGCTTCATCCGCGCCGAGACGATCGCGTATGACGACTTCATCGCGCTGGGCGGCGAATCGAAGGCGCGCGAGGCGGGCAAGCTGCGTGCCGAGGGCAAGGCGTATGTCGTCCATGACGGCGACGTGATGCACTTCCTGCATAGCTGAGGCCCCGGCCACGCGGCGCGGGCAGTGACGAGTCAGCCGCGATACGGCTCGCAGGCGATCCCGTCATTGTCGCCGTCCATCCCCGGGCGGTAGCCGGGCTGCCCGCGATAGATCGGCGCAGCGCCAGCGGCTCGAGCTTCCCGACAGCCACTATAATAGACCGAGCGCTGCGATTGCGTCGCTTGGGGTGCGCTCGGTCGTCCATAGGGTCGTCCATAGGGCGCCCGGACGACGTTATAGGGCGCGCTATCCTCCGCAGCGACGGGCACGATCGGTCGGGAGCGGACGACGGCATCCGCCTCGCTCGCGTTCGCCTCAGGCGATCGGATCGACATCGGTGCCGACGGCCCGGGATCGGATGCGGCAACGACCGACGCTGGCGCGGTTGCGGTCCAGACCCCGGCGAACATCAGCGCCGAAGCACCGGCGGTGGCGATGATGAAAGAGCGGCCCATCGTGCGATGCTAGGTCCACCAGGTTGACGAAAGCTTAGCACTTCGTTGCCTGGCCACGCTTTCGTCCGCCGACCGACACGGGTAGAGAGCCGCGCATTCGGGACTCGTTCGGGACGACACGCATGAAGACTGCTTCGACGTTCATCGCGCTCGCGCTCGCCGCCGCGCTCGCCGCCGCGCTCGCCGGGTGTGCGTATCCTTACACGCCCCCTGCCCTCGCGCCGATCAGCGCGCCTGCTCCCATCACGGCAGCGACCGCGATGCCGGCTTCGGACGTGCGCGCGCCTGTCACGATCCTCGTGTCGATCGACGGGTTTCGGCCTGATTATCTCGACCGCAGCGTGACGCCCAACCTCAACCGGCTACGCGCGGGCGGGGTGTTTGCGAGCATGCGGCCATCCTTTCCCAGCATCACCTTTCCCAATCACTGGACGCTGGTGACGGGTCTGCGGCCCGATCGCAGCGGGATCGTCGGCAACAAAATGGAGGATCCCGCGCGGCCGGGCGAGACCTTCACGATGGCGAGCGACGATCCGTTCTGGTGGAGCGAGAGTTCGCCGATTTGGGTCGATGCGGAAAAGGCGGGGATCCGGACCGCGACGATGTTCTGGCCGGGCGCGAACGTCGCGGTCGGCGGCATGGTCAAGCCTGACAGTCACGGCGCGATCGACGGCGGGACGCGACCGAAGGACTGGCAGCAGTTCAACCAGCAGGTGTCGGGGACGCAGCGCGTCAACGCGGTGCTCGACTGGATGCGGCGCCCGGCGGCGATCCGGCCGAAGCTGGTGACGCTGTATTTCGATACGGTCGACAGCGCCGGCCATGCGGACGGCCCCGACAGCGCGGGCGTCACGCGCGCGATTGCGGACGTCGATTCGAGCATTGGCGCGCTGGTCGACGGGCTCGCGGCGCTCGGCCAGCGTGCGAACCTCGTGATCGTTGCCGACCACGGCATGGCGGCGACGAGCAGCGACCGGGTCGTCGCGCTCGACATGATTGCGGACAAGGCGGATTACCGGACAGTCGAGACCGGGCCCTATGCGACGCTGTTCGCGGTTCCGGGGCATGAGGCGGCGCTCGAGGCGCGGCTGCTCAAGCGGCACGACCATCTGCAATGCTGGCGCAAAAGCGAGATCCCCGCGCGGTTCCATTATGGGCGCAACCCGCGCGTGCCGAGCTATCTCTGCCTCGCCGACGTCGGCTGGCGAGTCGATCCGAGCGCGCCGACCAAGACCTTCGGCGGGGGCATGCACGGCTATGACAACATGGCACCCGAGATGCGCGCGCTGTTCCTTGCCAACGGGCCGGCGTTCGCACGCGGCAAGACGATCGCGAGCTTCGACAATGTCGCGATCGAGCCCCTGCTGCGCGACCTGATCGGGTTGCCGGCGGAGGCGGGGCTGGACGGCACCGCCGCGCCCTTCCAGAAGGTGCTGCAACGATAAGAGGAGAGGCGCGCATGCAGTATTTCGAGGACATCGAGGTCGGTAGAACCGCGTCGTTTGGCCATTATGCCGTGACCCGCGAAGAGGTGATCGACTTCGCCACGAAATACGATCCGCAGCCGTTTCACCTGTCCGACGAGGCGGCTGCGGCGACGCATTTCGGGCGGCTGTCCGCTAGTGGGTGGCATACGTGCGCGATGACGATGGCGATGCTGGTCGCACATCTGAAGGAGAACCGTCAGGCGGGACTCGGCTCGCCGGGGATCGACGAGCTGAAATGGGTGAAGCCCGTCTATCCGGGCGACACGCTGCGGTGCGAGAACGAGGTGCTGGAAAAGCGCGTGTCGGCCAGCCGGCCCGAAATGGGGATCTTCAAGAGCCGGATGCGCGTGTTCAATCAGGACGACGTGCTGGTGATGACGTTCGTATCGAACGGGCTGGTGCAGACGCGCCCCCAAGACGCGCCTGCACCGTCCGCCTAGGCCCGGCGCGCCTTAGCGTGGCGTGCGGTTGCCGCCGCCGCCGCGATTGCCGCCGCCGAAGCTTCGATTGCCACCGCCATTGCCGCGATTCTGGCGGAATTCTCGGCGGTCCTGCCGGGCTTCGCTGCGATAGCCCTGGCGCGCGTCGCGCCGCTCGCCACGGAACTGGTCACGGGTGATCTGCCCGTTGCGGAGTTGTCCGCGATCCTCGCGGCGGTCCTGGCGGAAATCGCGATTGGCCTCGCGACGATCCTGGCGATAGTCGCGCGCCGCAGGGCTGTTGCCGCGCGCAAAATTGCCCCAATTGCCGGCGCCGCGATAGTTGCCGCGGCGTCCCTGCCAGTAACGCTGCTGATCACCGTTCCAGCGATACGGGCGACGGTTGCGATCATAGACGTACACGCCCGAGCCGGGATAATAATAATCCCCGCTCCAGCCATAATAGGAATTCAGGCCGCCATAGCCTGCAAAGCCGTCATAGCCGCCGCCGTAGCCGCCACCATATCCACCCACACCGTAGCCGCCGCTATAATATGGGTCGCTCGCATAGCCGAGGCCTGCGCCGCCATAGCCATAGCCGTCGGTGCAGCCGGCAACGCCGAGTCCGAGGCCCAAGGCCAAGCCGATAATGCCGAAGCGCTTCATAAACATGAAAAATCTCCCGTACGTGGAGAGCGGACACAACGCGCCGCCATTCGTCGCACAACGGACTCGGTGTGTCGCAAGTTCCATGAACGGGATCTGACGGAGGTGACGGCCGCAGCGAACAAGCTTTGGGCTAACCGGCCCGAGGCCACCCTTTCCGGCTGAGGCCGGTGTCCAATAGCGAGGACAGGAGTGACTGCGCGCAGCCTTCCATGAGCGCCGTTTCCCAACTGGACCCCGGCCTCCGCCGGGGGGATATTCAGGGGGGCGCAGGTCCGTCCGCTCCGAGGACGAGCTTGGTGCGAGCGGTGGATGACGAAGCGTGACAGCGCCGGCCCGGCAATCTTTTCGGTCCGCAAATCGACGGCGGCTGATGTGGCGCGGTGGCGGTAGACACGGCCGGGGAAACCCACGTCGAAGATCATGGCCACACCCTAGCTGCTCCCCCGCGGAGGCGGGGGGCCAGGGTGGCGGGGTGCTGCGGTACTTAGCTGGGCCCCCGCATCCGCGGGGGAACGGTTTTTAACAGCGCTGGTGTCCTGCCGGAAATCGGTCAGCGCCACGGGATCAGTGGCGTGTCATCAGTGGCCGGGGAAGTCGATCAGTGCCGTGGCGTCGATGCCGTCGGCGCGCAGTGCCTCCGCGCCCCCTAGATCGGGGAGGTCGACGAGGAACTGCGCTTGCGTCACCACGGCCCCCGCCTTGTTCAGCAGGCGGACCGCGGCGCGCGCGGTGCCGCCGGTTGCGATCAGGTCGTCGACCAGCAGGACGCGGGCGCCGGGCGCGAAGGCGTCGGCGTGGATCGCGATACGGTCCGTGCCATATTCGAGCGTATAGTCTTCGGCGATCGTCGCGCCGGGCAGCTTGCCGTCCTTGCGGATCAGCAACACGCCGGCCTTCAGCGGCGCGGCGAGCGCGGCGGCGAACAGGAAGCCGCGTGCCTCGATACCCGCGACGAGATCGACCGGGCCCGAGACCACCGCGACCATCCGCGCGATCGCGGTCGCCCAGCCGGTCGGGTCGAGCAGCAGGGTGGTGATGTCGCGGAACTGGATGCCGGGCTTGGGGAAGTCCGGAATGGTGCGGATCAGCGCCTTGAGGTCGGCGTTGCGCTCTTCGGTATCGGACATGGGCGTTCCCTTCTTCGCACTGGCGGCAGACGTATCGCGCCGCCGCACTACGGCCAAAACGAAAGCGGCGGATCGGGCTGTTCGCCCGTCCGCCGCTCCCTCTATCCGTGCGCCCTTACCGTGGGAGCCCTGCGAGCATCAATGCTTAACGTCGCGCCAGACGTTCTGATATGCGCCCCAGGCGAGCCCGCAGAAGATCAGGATGAAGATGATCGACGCGAACCCGGCGGCGTGACGCGCCTCAAGGTTGGGCTCAGCGGTCCAGGTCAGGAACGCCGCGACGTCGGTCGACATCTGCTCCTTGGTGGGCTTCGTCCCGTCCGCATAGGTCACCTGACCATCCGAGGTCAGCGGCGGCGGCATCGCGATGTTGAGGTTCGCGAAATACGGGTTGTAGTGGAGACCCTCGGGCGTCTTGATGTCCGGGAATTCCTTCAGCAGCGCCGCCGGCTGCGTCGTGTAGCCGGTCAGCAGCGAGTGGACATAGGCGGTCCCCTCCTCACGCGCCTTGGTTATGAGCGACAGGTCGGGCGGCAGCGCGTTGTTGTTCGCGGCGCGGGCGGCGACCTCGTTGGCGAACGGCAGCGGGAAGCGATCCGACGGGATGTTCTTGCGCGTCGCCGCCTCGCCCGTTTCCGGGTTGATCGACGGCTGTTCGATCACCCACTGGCTGGCGATCGCCTTAACCTCGGGCTCCGAATAGCCGATCTTCTGCAGGTCGCGGAACGACACCAGCCGCAGCGAGTGGCAGGCGGCGCAGACCTCCTTGTAGACCTGGAAGCCGCGCTGGAGCTGGCGACGGTCGAACTTGCCGAACACGCCGTTGGAGGCAAGCTCGAGTTCCTTGGGATGCTTGTGCGCGACGCTCTCGGCCGAGGGCGCGACGGGGTCGGTGATCGCCCCCGAGATGCTGCCGAAGAGCGCGATGCCAAGCACCAGCACGAAGGCCGCGCCGACGATGGATGCGATGAGACGAACCATGTGTGTGTCCTCGAGTTCGTATCAGTGCGCGGCGTGCGGCGTGGACGACGTCGGCGACGTCTCAAGGGCGGTATGCGCGGGGCTGGTCCCGCCATGATTGGCCAGCACCGCCTCGGTGATCGAGTTGGGCAGCGGCCGAGGCCGTTCCGACCGCGAGATCAGCGGCAGGATGATCAGGAAATGCGCGAAATAATAGGCTGCGCAGATCTGGCTGAGGATCACGTAGAACGCGTTGGCGGGGGCGCCACCGCAATAGCCGAGCACTAGGATGTCGGCGACCAGCACCCAGAACGCGATCCGCGCCTTGGGACGGTAGTTCATCGAACGGACCGGCGAGCTGTCGAGCCAGGGCAGGAAGAACAGCAGCAGGATCGAGCCGAACATCGCCAGCACGCCCCACAGCTTTGCCGGCAGGATGAAGTCCGCGGTGAAGGCGCGCAGGATCGCGTAAAACGGCCAGAAATACCATTCAGGCACGATGTGCGCGGGCGTCGAGAGCGGGTTCGCCGGGATGTAATTGTCCGGGTGGCCGAGATAGTTCGGGAAGAAGAACAACAGGCTGGCGAACACGAGCAGGAAGATGCCGAGCCCGAAGCCGTCCTTCGCCGTGTAATAGGGGTGGAAGGGCACGGTGTCCTGCTCGCCCTTCACGTCGACGCCGGTCGGGTTGTTCGAGCCGGGGATGTGCAGCGCCCAGATGTGCAGGATGATGACGCCCGCGATCACGAACGGCAGCAGATAATGCAGCGAGAAGAAGCGGTTGAGCGCGGCGTTGTCGGGCGCGAATCCGCCGAGCAGCCAGATGCGGATGGTGTCGCCGACGAGCGGGATCGCCGAGAAGAACCCGGTGATGACCTGCGCGCCCCAGAAGCTCATCTGCCCCCAGGGAAGGACATAGCCCATGAACGCGGTCGCCATCATCAGCAGGAAGATGACCACGCCAAGCAGCCACACCATCTCGCGCGGCGCCTTGTACGAGCCGTAATAGAGCCCGCGGAAGATGTGCGTGTAGACGACGATGAAGAACATCGACGCGCCATTGGCGTGCGCATAGCGCAGGAACCAGCCCGCGTTGACGTCGCGCATGATGCTTTCGACCGAATCGAACGCGACCGCGCCGTTGGCGGCGTAATGCATCGCCAGCACGATGCCGGTGATGATCTGGATCGCCAGCGCGGCGCCGGCGAGGACGCCGAAGTTCCAGAAGTAATTGAGGTTGCGCGGGACGGGATAGCCGCCGCCGAGTGAATTGTAGACGAGCCGGGGAACGGGAAGCCGCTCGTCCAGCCACCGCGTCAGCGGCAGCTTCGGTTCGTATTGCTTGGCCCAGGGAAAGCTCATGTCAGTTTCCTCAGCCTACCGTGACGACGGTGTCGGAGTTGAAGGCATAGTCCGGCACGTGGAGGTTGGTCGGTGCAGGGCCTTTGCGGATGCGCGCGGCGGTGTCGTAGGCCGAGCCGTGGCACGGGCAGAAATAGCCGCCGAACGGGCCCTTGTTCTCGCCCTCGCCCGCGCCGAGCGGGACGCAGCCGAGATGCGTGCAGACGCCCAGCGTGATCAGCCAGTTCTTCTTGCCCGCCTTGGTGCGCTGCTCGAGCGTCTGCGGATCGCGCAAGGTCGAGATGTCGACCGCGTCGGCTTCCGAGATTTCCTTCGGCGTCAGGTTGCGGACGAACAAGGGCTGCTTGCGGAACGACGTCTTGATCGCCTGGCCGGGGAGGATCTTCGACAGATCGATCTCGGTGGTCGACTGTGCGAGCACGTCGGCAGAGGGGTTCATCTGGTTGATGAGCGGCAGGACGATCGCGACCGCGCCGACCCCGGCGAAGGAAACCGCTGCGATATTGATGAAATCACGGCGGCGAGGGTCATGGTCCTCTTCGTGAAACGGCTCTGGCGATTCGCCGGGAGGAACCATGTCGTCGACTGTCGCCATTCATCTCGCCCTTGCACGTTATTTTTTTCGTGGCCGACTGGGTTGCCCGGTTTCGCGAAACCCTATCCCCAATCCACCCGACCGTCCCCACGGAGGCTGCGTTCTGATAGACGGCGTGACCGCGCTTTGCCAACTCCCTTTTGCTTTGGGTTACTGCCACGCTAGAGGATCCGGTATGCGTATTGCCCTGTATCAGCCCGATATCGCCGGAAATGTCGGCGCCATCCTGCGCACCGCCGCGTGCATGGGGATCGGCGTCGACCTGATCGAACCAATGGGATTCACCTGGAGCGAAAAGGCCGTGGCGCGCTCGGGCATGGATTATGTCGGCGCGCTCGACGTCGTTCGCCATGTCGACTGGGAGACGTTCCTGCGCCAGGCGACGGGGCGGATCGTGCTGCTGACGACGAAGGGTGCGGTGCGGCTGGACGTGGCCGCGTTCCGCGACGACGACATATTGCTGATGGGGAGCGAGGGGACCGGGGTGCCCGAGGACGTGCATGCGCGCGCCGACCTGCGCGTGCTGATTCCGATGCGGCCCGGCTTGCGATCGATGAACATTTCGGTGGCGACGGGGATCGTCGCGGCGGAGGCGCTGCGCCAGACGGGCGGCTGGCCAGCCTAGCGCGTGGTCGGACGAACACGGTCGATTACGCGCGCCCGTCATCCTGACGAAAGTCAGGACCCAGGGCCACAAACGGCGGCGCCCGTTACCCCGGGTCCTGACTTTCGTCAGGATGACGGGTGGCTGTGATAGGCGCTGTATGCAGATCACCTGCCCCCTCCCCGTCCCGGGGAGGATTTGGTAGGGATGGCGCCATGATCGACCTCGACCCCCAGCAAGCCGCCGCCCGCCACTGGTTCGAATCGCTGCGCGACCGCATCTGCGCCGAGTTCGAGGCGATCGAGCGCGAGGCCGGCTCCGACGCCGCGTTCGCCTATACGCCGTGGGATCGCATCGACCCGTCGGGCGGGCCCGGCGGCGGCGGCGTGATGGGCGTGATGAAGGGTCGCGTGTTCGAGAAGGTCGGCGTCAACGTCTCGACCGTCGGCGGCACGTTCGAGGGCGAGTTCGCCAAGTCGATCCACGGCGCGGGCGAGGATCCCCGCTTCTTCGCGACCGGGATCAGCCTGGTCGCACACATGGCCAACCCGCATGTCCCCGCGGTGCACATGAACTGCCGCTTCCTCAACACCACCAAGCGCTGGTTCGGCGGCGGCGGCGATCTCAACCCGCCGCTGCCGATCGAGGAGGACACGGCCGACTTCCACGCGACGGTGAAGGCGGCGTGCGACGCGCATGATCCGGCGCACTATCCGCGGTTCAAGGAGTGGGCGGAGACCTATTTCTACATCCCGCACCGCAAGGTCGGCCGCGGCGTGGGCGGGATCTTCTTCGATCATCTCGACGGCGATTTCGAGACCAACTTCGCGTTCACGCGCGATGTCGGCGAGGCGTTCCTCGACGCCTATCCGCGGATCGTGCGGCGGCGGATGAACACGCCGTTCGATGCGGCCGACGAGGCGCGGATGCTCGAATGGCGCGGGCGCTATGCCGAGTTCAACCTCGTCTATGATCGCGGCACGCTGTTCGGCCTGAAGACCGGCGGCAACATCGACGCGATCCTGATGAGCCTGCCGCCGCGCGCGGTGTGGTCGTAGAATGGCGCTGATCCCGGTCGCCGGCGACACGCTGGCGACGATCGTCACGACGCTCGAGATGCGGACGCGGCCGCCGCTTCGGCCGAGCCCGGGATCGCGGTTGCGACTGGTGCGGTGGGATAAGCCAGCGCTGGACAAATACCGCGCACTGTTCCGGCGGATCGGCGGTCCGTGGCTCTGGTTCTCGCGGCTGGTGATGGCGGACGATGCGCTATCGGCGATCGTTCATGATCCGGGGATCATGGTGTATGCGGTGCTCGATCCGGCGGGGATCGAGGTCGGAATGCTCGAACTCGATTCCCGGCAAGCGGGCGCGTGCGAAATCTCGTATTTCGGGCTGATTCCCGAACTGGCCGGGCAAGGTCATGGCCGCTGGCTGATGACCGAGGCGTGCGCGCGCGCCTGGGCGAAGGGGGTGACGCGGGTCTGGCTGCATACCTGCACGCTCGATCATCCCAGCGCGCTGGGCTTTTACCGCGCGCAGGGGTTCGTGGCGGTGAAACGGACGATCGAGACGTTTCCCGATCCGCGGGCGTCGGGGGTGCTGCCGTCGGAGACCGCGCCGCAGATCCCGTATCTGGCGAAGCTGGGGTAGCTCGCAAGACATGGTTCTCCCGCGAAGGCGGGGCCCCAGACTGGGCTCCCGCCTTCGCGGGAGACCAAGGAGGCGGAAGGTGCCGGCGTCTTGCGCTGCCTCTTGAGTCGCGGCCCTACCGTGCCAGACGGCGGTAGGCCGAGATCGCGATCAGCGCCATCGCGATGCCCGCCGCCATGGCCGCGACCGCGGCGCCCGCATCGACGATCGCGAGCGCCACGGGATTGGGCTCGCCCCCGTCGCGCAGCGCGCGGTCGAGCATCATGAACGGCGCGCCCGCAAGCCAGCCCGAGATGTAGCTGAACGCCGCCAGCCCCATCAGCGGCAACCCGGCGCCCCGGCTCAGCACGAAGCTGCGGCGGATCGCGCCGAGTGCGCCGAGCGGGGCTTCGGCGAACAGCGCCGGCCCGGTCAGCATCGTCCGGCCAAGAATGTAGAGGCCGGGGATCGCATACAGCAGCAATCCCGCCCCCGCCGGCAGCGACACGATCACCATCGCCAGCAGGAAGCGCGGGAAGATCCGCAGACAGCGCGTCAGGCTGGTGCGCAGATCGAGCCGATCGCGGTCGAGATACAGCGCGTAGAACAGCGACGTCCCGAAGAAGCTCGTGACATAGGCGAGCAGATACCAGCCGCCATGCGCCGCCGCCCAGCTCTGCACCGCATCGGCCCAGGCCATCGCCTGCACCTCGTTGTCGCCGGCACCCGCCACCGGCATCGGCGGATCGGGGACGACGAGCGCGAGCGCGAAGGCAGGCAGGAACAGGAACGGCGCGGCGATCCGCAGCAACAGGTCGCGGTCGCGCTTGAACAACGTCCAGGCATCGGTGAGGACGGTCGCGAAATCGAGCTTCATGGGGCGGCGTGTTTCTCTCTGACGGCGACATAGAGCTGCGCGGTGAAGACCGCGGCGAGCACGGTGAAGGCGGTGGTGACGATCGTCGCGGCGATCCCCGACACGAAGGTCGCAGTGACGATCCCGTCGGCGCCGAGCGCGAGGCGGAAGATGACCCCCGTCACCGACTGCGCGGCCCAGGTCGAGACGAGCATGACGATCGCGAACAGGATCAGGACGCCGATGATCCGCCATGTCAGCCCCCTGGTCAGCTGGACCGAGCGCCGGATCGCGCCGATCCCGCGGCGTTCGTTGAGGATGACCGGGTTGAGCAGCACCAGCCGCGCGCCGATCCAGAGCGCCGCGACCAGATAGGCCAGCGCGTAGAGCCCGGTGAACCCGGCCGCGCCGGCGCTGGGCGGGGTCATCTGCACGCTGCTGCCACTGGCGGCGGCGGAAACATCGAACCCCGACTGGATGAGGACGATCACCGGCGGCACCGCCAGCAGCAGCGCGAGGACCGTGAGCAGCGCGGTGACGCCGAGTGCGGGCAGCAGGCGCGCCCCCGCCTGGCGACGCGCGGAGGCCGCGTCGGTGGCGGGATCGGTCGCGATCGCCACGATCGCGAGTTGCGCCCAGAGCAGCGCGGCCAACGTCCCGATCGCCAAGATGACCCCGACCAACGCAAACGATATCGTGCCCGGCGTCGCATAGGCGACGAAGCCGTCCCGAACGACGCTGGGCAATAGCATGCCGACCAGCGCGATCGGCGCGATCATGCCGGTGCGACCGTTGAGCACCTCGACCGTGCGGTCCCAGACTGTTCCCATCTTCACCATGCGCCGAACTCCCCGTTCTCGTTCCTGCGCGGACTAGCCCAACCCCCCGCGCTTGACCACATGGTTGCGGGATAGATGCTGGGCGCGTCGTGGTTGCAACTTGGGCGACGGGTGCGCAATTGGGATCGGTGACCAGCCCCCTGCCCCCCGAGATCGAATGGCGCACCAGCGCCGGCCTCACCCCCTATGCCGATGCGCTGGCCGAGATGGAGGCACGCGCGGCCGCGGTCGGCGCCGGCGAGGCGCGCGAACTGCTGTGGATGCTTGAACACCCGCCGATCTACACCGCGGGGACCAGCGCCGATCCCGGCGACCTGATCGATGCGCGCTTTCCGGTGATCCCGACCGGGCGCGGCGGGAAATACACCTATCACGGGCCGGGCCAGCGGATTGGCTATGTCGTACTCGACCTCACCAAGCGCGGGCGCGACGTGCGCTGCTACGTCCATGCGCTCGAATCCTGGGTGATCGCGGCGCTAGGCGAACTTGGCGTCGCGGCGTTCGCGGTCGAGGGCCGCGTCGGCATCTGGACGCTCGATAAGGGACGTGAAGCGAAGATCGGTGCGATCGGCGTACGCGTGAAACGCTGGGTGACGCTGCACGGCTTTTCGGTCAACGTGGCGCCCGACCTGGCCCATTTTGGTGGCATCGTCCCGTGCGGCCTTCCCGAATACGGTGTTACCAGCCTGCAATCGCTTGGCATTTCGGCGGACCTTGCAACCTTCGACGCTGCGCTTGCGTTGACGGTCGATGCTTTCCTTGAAACAGTTTCTTGTCCTCAAGAAAACGAGGCTTGAGGGCAAAGCGTTATCGGATTAATGTCCACTACGATTTGGGTATTAAGGGCGAGCAGCCAGCCAAATCCTCTATCTAGGGAGCTTCCACATGCGTGCACTCATTTCCAAGGTCCTGACCGGTTCGCTGATCGCCAGCGCGGCACTCGCCGTGTCGGCCTGCGGTCCGAAGACCGAGACGACCACCGACAACACGATGGTCACCGACATGAACGCCACCGAGGGCATGGACACCATGACCGACAACATGACCGCCGTTGACGGTGCGTCGAACGGTGGCATGATGGCCAACGACACCATGATGGCGAACGACACGATGATGTCGAACGACACCATGATGACCAACAACGCGATGTAATCGTCGCGAGGGCCAGCCGCCTCGGCAGCCGGCCTTCAAAGACATTGCTTGTGTGAAGGGCCGTCCGGGCAACCGGGCGGCCCTTTCGCGTTATCGTGCACCGGGACGCGATACCGGGGATGATGAGGCAACCCGGCCGGTGCGCAAATGGCCGTAGAGCTGGGTCGTTTCGCAGCCGTCGAATCGACCGGCGGCCCGCGCGAAATCGTCCTGCCCAAAAGGTTAAAATCGCTTGGGGGTTTGACGGAAACGCTTTAGATTCGTCGACTTGGAATGCCCTGGGGAGGTTTGAATGAAGGTGTTGCGTACCGCGCTCGCGCTATGCGTAGCGTCGAGCGGGCTCGCTATGGCGCAGTCGGCGTCGGCGCAGTTTTTCTTGCAGTCGCGCGATTTTTCGGGGGCGGCTGTCACGGGTGATGAATCCGACCTGGGTCAGGTGTTGCCCGGCGCCACGTCGACGGAGACGCGCGCCGCTTTGGTGTGGCACATGCGCGCCGCGCTCAACGTCGCGGCGCTCCAGTGCCAGTTCGAACCGACCCTGCTGACGGTGCCGAACTATAACGCGATCCTCGCCGATCACGGCGAGGAATTGAAGGGCGCGTTCGACACGCTGACCAAGTATTTCCTGCGCGTGAACAAGGCAGCGGGCCCCAGGGCGGGCCAGGCCGCGCTCGACCAGTTCGGCACCCGGACCTATTCGAGCTTCGCCACCGTCGCCGCCCAATATGGCTTCTGCCAGACGGCGGCGTCGATCGGTCGCGATGCGGTATTTGCGCCCCGCGGGCATTTCGCCGACGTGGCGCTCGCCCGCTCGCGCGAGTTGCGCAACAGCCTGATACCGTGGGGCGAACAGCGTTTCCCGCGCTATATCGGCCGGGACCGCAACGCCCCCATCGTGCGCTTGGACGCGATCTGCTGGGACAAGAAGGGCGAGTGGGTCGTCAAGAAATGCGGTGCGCAGAACTGGCCGCCGGTCGGCCTGGGCATAGCCGGACGGTAACAAGGCCGTCCTGCTGGAGGCCGCCACCCTCCGGGGCGACGTCCCGGCGGACGCCGCCCCTCTCTTTTGAGACAGGGCGCGGCGGCGATGGTCAACGGTATCGGGCGGGTCGGCGCGTGCCGGGATGCCGGACGCGCGACAGCAGCATCGCAGACCCCATCTTCCCCGCGGGTCGTTCAGCGCAATCCGAGCAGCTTGTGCGTCTGCAACGACAATCGCCACTGCGGCCGCTGCATCACCGTCTCCACGCACGCCTCGCGGTTCGCGTCCGCCTGCGGATCGTCGAGCGGCTGGAGCAGCAGGTTCGCGAAATCCCAGGTTTCGATATCGGCGATATCGGTGCCCGGTTGCGGCCAGACCAGTTTCAGTTCGTCGCCGGTGCGCTGGACGACGATGCTGCCCGCCTTGGGGCTGATGCAGACCCAGTCGATGCCGGGATGCGCGGCAATCGTCCCGTTGCTCTCCATCGCGATCCGGAACCCCTCGGCATGGAGCGCATCGACGATCGCATCGTCGATCTGGAGCATCGGTTCGCCACCGGTCAGCACGACGAAGCGGTCGCGCACGCCCTCGCCCCAGAAGCCCGCAACCGCCGCGGCGAGCGCCGGCGCATCGACGAACTTGCCGCCGCCCAGCCCATCGGTCCCGACGAAGTCGGTATCGCAGAACCGGCACACCGCGGTGCTGCGATCCTGTTCGCGCCCCGACCACAGGTTGCAGCCGGCAAACCGCACGAACACCGCGCGACGCCCGGCGTTGACGCCCTCGCCCTGCAGCGTCAGGAACATCTCCTTGACCGCGTAGCTCATCGTCAGACGGGCTTCACGGCGTAGCGCGTCGGGTCGGCGATCCCCGCCTCGTCGAAGCCGCGCGCGCGCAGGCGGCAGCTGTCGCACTCGCCGCAATGCAGACCACCCGGCGCGGGATCGTAGCACGACCAGCTCAGGCCGAGGTCGAGCCCGAGCCGCGTACCTTCGCGGACGATATCCGCCTTGGTCATGGTCTGCAGCGGCGCCTGGATGCGGAACGGATCGCCCTCGACACCGGCCTTGGTCGCGAGTTCGGCGAGCCCTTCGAACGCGGCGATGAACTCGGGGCGGCAATCGGGATAGCCCGAATAATCGAGCGCGTTGACGCCGATATAGATGTCGCGTGCGCCCGCCGCTTCCGCCCAGCCGAGCGCGAGGCTGAGGAAGATCGTGTTGCGCGCGGGGACGTAGGTCACCGGAATGCCGCCGCCGTCTTCGGTCCCCACGCCGTCCTTCGGCACGTCAATATCGGCGGTCAGCGCGGAGCCGCCGAATGCGGACAGGTCCATCGGCAGGACGATATGGCGTTCGGCGCCGAGTGCATCGGCGATCCGCCGCGCGGCGGCGAGTTCGACGCGGTGGCGCTGGTTATAGTCGAACGAGAGCGCGAGCAGACGTTTGCCCGATTCACGCGCCAGCGCGGCGGATATCATCGAGTCGAGCCCGCCCGAAACGAGCGCGACCGCAAAAGGAGCAGGAGATGTCATGATGCGACGTCCGCTAGGCCAGCGGCGCGCAAAAAGAAAGGGGCCGCCCAGTGAGCGGCCCCCGAAGGTTGGCGCGAACCGCGCCATAAGGGAGAAAAAACGTGCCGAATAAAAGCACCGGTTCAGGGCTAGCGGCAAAGGGTGAAAAGGACGTTAACGCTCCGTTTATCCCTCTCGCCCCCAAGACGAGCCAAGGCAGCGCCCTAGGAGAGGGCCCCTGGCCTGGGCGGCCCCACGATCAATCCCCTCACCTCGCATGCGTGCGTCGCGGGCTGGTCTGGCTTTACCCAGGACGAGGAATTACTCACCCACCGCCACTGGGAATTTCTTCGCGCAGAATGCGCAGTCGACGATGATGAACCCCGTCTCGTCCGCCATCGAGCGCCGTTCATCGATCGGGAATTTCGAGATCACGCCCTTGATGTACGCCGGATCGCAGCGGCAGCCGCGTGTGATCGGGATGTCGGCGAGGATGCGGACATCCTCCTCCTCGTTGAACAGCCGCCACACGAGCGTCTCCAGCGGCAGCGCGGCGTCGGTCAGTTCGTCTACGCCCATCGTGTTGCCGAGCGTGGCGACATGCTCCCATTCGGGATGGTCGAGCTTGGTATGCAGCCGCTCGCGGCCGTCCTCGCCCTCGGGGAGATGCTGGAGGAACAGTCCGCCCGCGACACAGCGACCGTCGGGGCCCTTGGCCATGCCGGTGCGGACCATCGTCGGGATCTGTTCGGACTGCGTGAAATAGCTCTGCGCCGCCTCCGACAGCGTGTCGCCATCGAGCGGGACGATGCCTTGGTAGCGCTCGTTGCTGCTCGCCATGTCGAACGTAATTGCGAGATAGCCCGCGCCGAACAGCGCGAACAACGACGGCTCGGCGGGGGCCTCGGCGAGCTTGTCCGCGTCATATTCGATATAGCCACGGACTTCGCCGCCGCGGTAATCGCAGACCAGCAGCTGGACGACGCCATTGTCGGTGCGCGTCTGCATCGTCAGCTGGCCGCTCGCGTCCTTCAGCGTCGAACCGATCAGCGCGGCGAGCGTCAGCGCCTCGGCGAGCAGCTTCTCGATCGCGGGCGGATACGCGTGCGCGGCGAGCACCTCGTCGAGTGCGGTACCGAGCCGGACGATCCGGCCGCGCGCGCTGCGCGTGGGGATCGCAAACGCCAGCGCGCGGTCGAGATCGGTCATGTTGGGGTCGTTCACCATCATTCCTTCGTCATTCCCCATCGCGTCGTCATCCCCGCGCAGGCGGGGTTCCAGAGCGGCAAACGCTCATGGTCTCGACGCCGGCTCGGAGTTTATGGATTCCCGTCTCCACGGGAATGACGGAAATGGGGGCGCGCGGGCGCCCGATCAACCGATCGGGTAATCTGGCGATCGCCCGTTCTCGCTCCCGTCCGTCACCCCAGCGAACGCTGGGGCATCCCGATTGGCGGACGCAGCGGCCCAAACGGGGAGATCCCAGCTTTCGCCGGGATGACGGACGGGGTTCAGACTAGCCGATCTGGCCGAAGCACCAGCGCAGCACCGATTTCTGCGCGTGGAGGCGGTTTTCGGCTTCCTGCCAGATCAGCGACTGCGGGCCGTCGATCACCTCGGGCGTGACCTCCTCGCCGCGGTGTGCGGGCAGGCAGTGGAGGAACTTCGCGTCGGGCTTGGCCATCGCCATCAGCGCGGCGTCGACCTGGTACGGGGTCAGCGCCTTCAGCTTGGTCTCGGCATGCGCCTGCCCCATCGAGATCCAGGTGTCGGTGACGATGATGTCCGCCCCCTCGACCGCCTCTTGGGGCGATGCGACGACCTTCGCGCGGCCCTTGCCGAGCGCGACGTCGGCCTCGGTCGGCTGATAGCCTTGCGGACAGGCGGCAACGACGTCGAACTGCATCAGCCCCGCCGCTTCGACGATCGAGGCGAGCACGTTGTTGCCGTCGCCGAGCCACGCGAGCTTGAGGCCGGGCAGCGTCTTGCCACTCTCGATGATCGTCAGCAGGTCGGCCATGATCTGGCAGGGATGCGATGCGTCGGTCAGGCCGTTGATGACGGGGACGCTGGCGTAATGCGCCATCTCCTCGATCTTGGCGTGATCGTCGGTGCGGATCATGATCGCGTCGACATAGCCCGACAGAATGCGCGCGGTATCCGCGACCGATTCGCCGCGGCCGAGCTGCATCGAGCCGGCGTCGGACACGATCGAGGTGCCGCCGAGCTGGCGGATCGCCATGTCGAACGAGAAGCGCGTGCGCGTTGAATTCTTCTCGAACACCATCGCCAGCGTGTGGCCGGCGAGCGGCGCGTCGGCATCGGCGCGGCCCTTGGGGAAGCCGGCGCGCGCCGCCTTGCGATCGAGCGCGTCGGCCAGCATCGCGGCGATGCCGTCGGCGCCGGCGTCGGTGAGATTCAGGAAATGGCGGGTCATATCATCCTCCCCGGCACGGGGAGGGGGACCGTTCGCATGGCGAATGGTGGAGGGGGCCTCCACGAACGCGACACGTCGGGGCGA
>NZ_LMLD01000012.1:125239-154457 GCF_001421825.1 Sphingomonas sp. Leaf38
CCCGCATGCGGGGAGGATCGGTTTCAATCGTCGGCGGCGGGCACGTAGACGCGCGCAGCGGTCGACAGCTTGTCGAGGCATTCGGCGATATGGCTCTCGTCGATCACCAGCGGCGGCAGGATGCGGATGACGTTCTCGCCCGCCGATACCAGCAGCAGATTGTGATGATCGCGTGCGAACGCGACGAACGCGCGGCTGTCGCTCTTGAGCTTCAGCCCGAGCATCAGCCCGGTCCCGCGGACGCTGTCGAACAGGTGATCGTGGTTGGGGATCATCTGCTCGAGCCCCTGCCGCAACCGGTCGCCCATCGCGGTAACGTGCGCAAGGAACCCGTCCTCGAGGATCACGTCGAGGATCGCCTCGCCCGCCGCCATCGCGAGCGGGTTGCCGCCATAGGTCGAGCCGTGCGTCCCCGCGACCATGCCCTTGGCCGCCTCTTCGGTCGCGAGGCACGCGCCGAGCGGGAAGCCGCCGCCGATGCCCTTGGCGACCGACATGATGTCGGGGGTGATGCCGTACAGCTCGTGCGCGAAGAACTTGCCCGTCCGGCCATAGCCGCACTGGACCTCGTCGAGGACGAGCAGCAGGCCGTGCTCGTCGCACGCCTTACGTAGGCCCTGGAGAAATTCGGGGCTCGCCTGGCGGATACCGCCCTCGCCCTGGATCGGCTCGACCAGGAAGCCTGCGGTATTGTCGTCGATCAGCGCGAGCGCGCCTTCGAGATCGTTGAACTTGGCATAGGCGAATCCGGGCAGCAGCGGTTCGAACCCGTCGCGCATCTTGGCCTGGTTGGTCGCCGAGATCGCGCCCAGCGTGCGGCCGTGAAACGCGGTGTCGAACGTGATCAGCGTGTGCCGCTCAGGATTGCCGTTGGCGAAATGATAGCGCCGCGCGGTCTTGATCGCGCACTCGACCGCTTCCGCACCCGAATTGGTGAAGAACACCGTGTCGGCAAACGTGTTGTCGACAAGCCGCTGCGCGAGATGCTCGCCCTGCGGGCTGCCGTACAGGTTCGACACGTGCATCAGCGTGGCGGCCTGGTCGGCGATCGCCTTGGTCAGATGCGGGTGGCCATGGCCGAGCGCGTTGACCGCGATGCCGCTGGCGAAATCGAGGTATTGCTGGCCGTCCTCACCGAAGAGGTACGCGCCCTCGCCTCGGACCGGACGCACGCCACACCGCGGGTAGACGGGCATGAGCGGGGTGATGGTCACAGGCGCTTCCTCTTCGAAACGAGAAGGGCGGCCCCGATGGACCGCCCGGAATGCCTAATACGGGCGGTGAGGGAGGTGCGTCAACCTTGGCCGAACGTGGCGCGGCTCAGACCTTGGCCTGTCGCAGCGCCTCGTTCATCCGCGACTGCCACCCCGGGCCGGTGGCCTTGAACTTGTCGAGCACGTCGGGATCGAGGCGGAGGGTCACCGTCTTCTTGGTCGGCGCGGCCTGCGGCCCGCGGCGGCGGACCAGCAGCGCGGCGACGTCGGGGGGCAGGACTTCGGATGCGGGGCGGGCCTTAGCGAAATCCTCCTCGGTCCACTCCGGATTCTCGTCATAGTCTGGCGGTGGCGGCATCTTATTCATAACGCCGCATCTCCTTTTCATGCGCTCGTCGAAAACTGATGAGGCGGATCGTCGCCTCTCTCTGCATGAAGACGACGCAGAAGCCGCGGCCGGCGATCCGGCCGTAGGCACGGTAGTGGACTTCCCCATATTCGTATCGACCGTCGATCCTGACGACCGGATCATCGTCGAACCCCGCAAACGCTTCGAGCGACACGCCATGCTTGGCGATGTTGGCCGCGTCTTTTGCAGGGTCGAACGTAAACTCCACCTAAGCCCACCCCGCCAGATTGTCAATACGATTAGCGTCTCACGCGTCGATCGCTTCCTCGTCCATCCGCCCTGCATTCTCCTGGATAAAGGCGAAGCGGTGCGCGGGGTTGTTGCCCATGAGCCGGTCGACCAGATCCTTCACCCCGGCCCGCTCCTCATATTCCTGCGGGAGCGTGATACGGAGCATGCCGCGGGTGGCGGGGTCCATGGTGGTTTCGCGGAGCTGGCCGGGGTTCATCTCGCCAAGGCCCTTGAAGCGGCCGACATCGACCTTCTTGCCCTTGAACACAGTGCGTTCGAGCTCGGCCCGGTGCGCGTCGTCTCTCGCATAGACGCTCTTGGTGCCGACGGTCAGGCGGTAGAGCGGCGGCTGCGCGAGGTAGAGATGCCCGCGGCGGACGAGTTCGGGCATCTCCTGGAAGAAGAACGTCATCAGCAGCGTCGCGATGTGCGCGCCGTCGACGTCTGCGTCGGTCATGATGACGATGCGTTCGTAGCGCAGCGTGTCGGGCGTGCAGTCCTTGCGCGTGCCGCAGCCAAGCGCCAGCGTCAGGTCGGCGATTTCCTGGTTGGCGAAGATCTTCGCGCTGGTCGCCGAGGCGACGTTGAGGATCTTGCCGCGGATGGGGAGGATCGCCTGCGTCTTCCGGTCGCGCGCCTGCTTGGCCGAACCACCGGCCGAATCGCCCTCGACGATGAACAACTCGGTGCCTTCGGGCGAGTTCGCCGAGCAGTCGGTCAGCTTGCCCGGCAGGCGCAGTTTCCGCGCGGAGGTCGCGGTCTTGCGCTTGACGTCGCGCTCCTGCTTGCGACGCAGGCGTTCGTCCATCCGCTCGAGCACATAGTTCAGCAGCGCCTTGCCGCGATCCATGTTGTGGCTGAGGAAATGGTCGAAATGATCGCGCACCGCCTTCTCGACGAGGCCCGCGGCCTCGGGGCTGGTGAGGCGATCCTTGGTCTGGCTCTGGAACTGCGGTTCGCGGATGAAGACCGAGAGCATCAGTTCGCTGCCGACCATCACGTCGTCCGCGCTGATATCCTTGGTCTTCTTGTTGCCGACGAGATCGCCGAACGCGCGCAGGCCGCGGACGAGCGCCTGGCGCAGGCCCTGCTCGTGCGTGCCGCCGTCGGGGGTCGGGATGGTGTTGCAATACCAGCTGTACGAGCCGTCGCTCCACAGCGGCCACGCAACGGCCCATTCGACGCGCCCTTGCGTCTCGCCGTTCGCGCTCGGGAAGTCCTGCGAGCCCGAGAAGAAATCGGAGGTCGCGCATTCGCGGCCGGCGATCTGGTCGCGCAGGTGATCGGCAAGGCCGCCGGGGAACTGGAACACCGCCTGCGCAGGCGTGTCGTCGCCGATCAGGTCAGGCGCGCAGTGCCAGCGGATCTCGACGCCTGCGAACAGGTACGCCTTCGAGCGGACGAGCTTGTAGAGGCGCTGCGGCTTGAAGTTCAGTTCGGTGCCGAAGATCTCGGTATCGGGGGTGAACGCGACGCTGGTGCCGCGACGGTTCGGCGTGGGCCCGAGATGCTCGATCGGGCCGAGCGTCTGCCCCTTGGCGAAGCGCTGTCGGTAGAGCTGTTTGTCGCGCGCGACCTCGACGACGGTGTCCGACGACAGCGCGTTGACGACGCTGATGCCGACGCCGTGCAGGCCGCCCGAGGTCGCGTACGCCTTGCCCGCGAACTTGCCCCCTGAGTGGAGCGTCGAGAGGATCACCTCGAGCGCCGACTTGTCGGGAAATTTCGGATGCGGATCGACCGGGATGCCGCGGCCATTGTCGACGATCGTCAGGCGATTATTGGCGTCGAGCGTCACCTCGATCCGCGTGGCATGCCCCGCCACCGCCTCGTCCATCGCATTGTCGAGCACTTCGGCGGCAAGGTGATGCAGCGCGCGCTCGTCGGTGCCGCCGACATACATGCCGGGGCGGCGGCGTACGGGTTCGAGTCCCTCGAGGACCTCGATCGAGGAGGCGTCATAGGTAGTGGCGGCGGGTTTGCCGACGCCAGGTGCGCCCGGAGACGCGAACAGATCTTCAGCCATGCGCCGAGCGTAGCCGCAGGCGTCGGACAAAGCCACAGGCTCCGTTTGTTCTCGTGTAACCCGAAAGCCACATTGACGCAGATTATTGTGGCGAAGGGATAAATTTTCCGTCGATCGCCGTTTATGAAAAACCTGTCATGTGGTTTCCGGGAGTGAATATGAGCAAGAGAATGATATCGGCCTTGATCGGGAGCGCCGCATTGGGATTCGCCGCAACGCCTGCCGCCGCGCAGGAGGTCACCGCCGATGCACCGTTCAGCGGCGTCTATGTCGGCGGATCCTTCGGCTATGACGTCCAGCCGAACGATGTTGGCGAGACGATCGAGTTCGATCGCAATCTGGACGGTGTCTTCCGCGATACCATCTCGACTGCGACCGTCGCCAACGCGTTCTCGCCCGGTTTCTGCAACGGCCGCGCGACCAGCAATATCGCACCCGGCAACGGTGGTCGCGGATGCCGTAGCGACAAGGATGGCATCGGCTATTCGGCGCGCGTCGGCGCGGATTACCAGCGCGGCAACATCGTCGTCGGCGTCGTCGGCGAGTTCGGCAAGAACGAGGTCAGCGACAGCGTTTCGGCGTTCAGCACCACGCCCGCCTTCTACACCATGACGCGCGACCTGAAGTGGGAAGCCTCGGCGCGCGGTCGCCTCGGCTATGCGGCGAACACGACGCTGTTCTACGGCACGTTCGGCGTCGGCTATGCCAACATCGACAACAGCTTCACGACGGGCAACACCGCCAACACCTTCACCACCAACGGTGGCAGCAAGGAATGGGGCATCGTCGGCGGCGGCGGTATCGAGCAGAAGCTGGGCAAGAACTTCTCGGTGGGCCTCGAATATCAGTACCACCAGTATGAAGACACCGACTACCGCGTCCGCGCTTCGGGTGGACCGACCGGCGGCCCCTTCACGCGCGGCAACGCGTCGGGCACCGATTTCCGTCGTAACTTCGATTATTTCCGCTGGCACAGCCTGCGCGCCACGGCCGCGTTCCGGTTCTGAGGCGAAGGGCGGCCGCTGCCACGCTGGCAGCGGTCGCCCAAGACCCGGCCGGCGCGGCCCGCCGCGTCCCCCGCCGCGTCCGACGACATGGGCTTTGCCCATGTCTAGCTGATACAGAAGAGGCCGCTTCCCCAGCTGAGGAAGCGGCCTCTTCTATGTCACGATCGATGTACCACCCACTCCGTCATCCTGACGCAAGTCAGGATGACGGATGAGGTTTGCGGCCGCCCGCATCGAAGCAGGCTTATCGAGGCCGAGGACCGCCAAACGGGAGCGGCGGAGTCGGACGGCGATCGCGCCGCGGCAGCTGCGCCTGGTACGCATGGCCGCAATGGTCGACGCAATAGGGGAAGCCGGGGTTCACCGCCTTGCCGCAGAAATGAAAGTCGGGCTCGCCAGGATGGCCGAGCGGCCATTTGCAGATCCGGTCGTTCAGCTCGAGCAGGCTCGTCTTGTTCGCCATCTCGGCGGACGGCTTGGCGGGCACCAGACGGCGCGGCGGCGCGGGCGTGCTCGGCGGCTGCTGTTCGCCGGGGGCCTGGCGGAGGAAGCCGCCGGGGCCGACCGAGCGCAGGATCGGCTGTGGCGCGCGAGCGGCCGGTGCCACCGGAGCGACCTCGTCCTCGTCCCCGTTCTCGTCCTCGTCCTCGTCGCCGTTCTCGTCCTCAGCGTCCTCGGGCTCTTCAGCGACCGGCTCGGGCGCGACCGGTGCAGCAGGCTTGGCCGCCGCGCTGGGCGGTGCCGCCACCGGCGGCGCGACGGGCGCAGGCTCGGGCGTGACGAATACCGGCTCGGCCGCGTCCGCCGCAACCGGGGCCGAAGCCCCTGCCCCTGCAGCAGCCGCCGCCGCCTTCGCTTCGGGGTCGTTCGGCTTCACCGGCGACGGGCGCGCCTGCAGCTCGAGGCGATGCGCCTTGCCGATCACGGCATTGCGGCTGACGCCACCCAAGGCTTCGGCGATCTGGCTGGCGGTCTGCCCCGCCTCCCACATCGTCTTGAGCGTCTCGATGCGCTCGTCGGTCCAGGACATATTCGTTCCTTAGTCAGCGTCAGCCGGCCAGTGTTAAGCGGTTGCGGGCGGCGGCGGCAGCGATTACCCGCAATGCCTATGAGCAGCCAGCCCCCAATCGGTGAAATCCATTCGGCGGTGCACTCCGCCCCCGGCGTTCCCGTCATCAAGAGCGTGAACTGGGAGGGACTGCGCACCCTCTATATCAAGGAGGTGCGCCGGTTCTTCAAGGTGCAGCTTCAGACGGTGTGGGCGCCGGCGATCACGACGCTGCTGTTTCTGATCGTGTTCACCATCGCGACCGGCGCGAAAAGCCCGGTTCCGGTCGATGGCCAGATCGTCGCGTTCGCCGATTTCATCGCCCCCGGGCTGATCATCGCGCAAGGGATGATGGGGCCGGCATTCGCCAATGCGAGCTTCTCGCTGCTGGTCGGCAAGATGCAGGGGACGATCGTCGACTATCTCCAGCCGCCGCTGTCGACGGGTGAGTTGCTCGCCGCGCTGGTCGGCGGCGCGGTGACGCGCGCGGTCATCGTCGGGGTCGTGGTGTGGGCGGCGATGGCGCTGTATCCCGGCGTGCACGTGACGCCGCATGCACCGCTCGCGATCATCTGGTTCGGGTTGCTCGGCGCGGTATTCCTGGCATTGCTGGGCGTGCTGACGTCGATCTGGGCGGACAAGTTCGATCATGCCGCCGCGGTCACCAACTTCGTGATCGCACCGCTCTCGCTGTTGTCGGGCACCTTCTATTCGGTCGACAAGCTCGCGCCCGCCTTCCGCGCGTTCAGCCATGCCAACCCGTTTTTCTACATCATCTCGGGCTTTCGCTACGGGTTCCTGGGGATCGCCGATTCGCCGGTGATGATCGGCGGGATCGTGATCCTGGTGATCGACGTGGTGCTCGCGACGCTCTGCTACCGACTGCTCAAGAGCGGGTGGAAGCTGAAGAACTGATGCGCAGGCTGGCGCTCCGGCTGCTCGCGATCCTGATGGCGCTGTTGCCCGTCGGAGTCGGCGCGCAGGGGGTTCAGCCAGACCCGGCGTTGCGCGCCAGGGCGGACGCACTCGTGGCGATACTGGACGGTCGCGGGGCGTACAGAACCTATTTCGCCGCGAGCTTCCGCGACAAGGTGCCGGCGGCGCAGCTGTCGGCGATCGCCGCGCAGTTGAAGGCGGCCATCGGCGCGCCACAAAGGATCGACGCCTTCACAGCGACCTCGGCATGGTCGGCCGACCTGACCGTCAGGTATGCGCGCGGCACGGCGAGCGTCCGCCTGGTGATCGATCCCGCCCCGCCGCATGCCGCGACCGGGCTGCTGATTACCGGCACCGCGCCGCGCGACGACAGCATGGCCAAGCTCGAGGCGGAGTTTCGCGCGCTGCCGGGGGCCAGCGGGTTCGGGCTGTATGCGCTCGGCGAGGGCAAACCCGCGCCGATTCTCGACTATCGTGCCGATGTCGCCGCGCCGCTCGGGTCGGCGTTCAAGCTGTGGGTGCTCGCGGAACTGGCGCGACAGGTGGCGGCGGGCGAGCGGCACTGGGCGGACGTCGTGACGGCCGGCGCGCCGTCGCTCCCCTCGGGCGTGTTGCAGACCTGGCCGGCGGGATCGCCGGTGACGACGCAGACGCTGGCGACGCTGATGGTCTCGATCAGCGACAACACCGCGACGGATACGCTGCTGACCACTCTCGGACGCGCAAAGGTCGATGCGATGGCCGCATCGGCCGGCGGCAGCGTGCCGGTGATGACGACGCGCGAGATGTTCGCGGTGAAGGGCGATGCCGCGCTGACCAGGGCCTGGGCCGCAGGCTCGGTCGATGCGCGCCGGTCGCTGCTGGCCGAGACGGCGGCGACGATCGCGACGGCCACGCTCGACCCGACCGTGTTCGCCGGCAAGCCGGTGGCGATCGACAGCGTCGAATGGTTTGCCAGCCCCGCGGCGATGGCGGGGCTGCTCGATCGCCTGCGCGGGGCGGATGCTACGACCCGGGCGATAATGTCCATCAACGCGGGGGTGGATCCGGCGATCGCCAAGCGGTTCGGCTATGTCGGGTTCAAGGGCGGCGGCGAGCCTGGGGTGCAGACGTTGAACTACCTCGTCCAGGCCAAGGACGGACGCTGGTACGCCGCGACCGGTAACTGGCACCGCGCAGATGACGCGGTGAGCGAGGTCCGGTTCGCGGGGCTGATGGGGCGGGCGCTGGCGTTGCTGGCGGCGCGGTAAATAGCTTCATCGCACCACGGTTCCCCCGCGAAGGCGGGGGCCCAGGATACCAAACGCCATCGCCCGCAACCTGGACTCCCGCGTTCGCGGGAGAACGGCAGTGGGGCCTGTGGAGCTGGAGCCCCCCCCGGCGAAGGCCGGGGCCCAATTGGGGACCGTCGCTAACTGAGGGCGGCGCTTCGTTACGCCGACCTTTCGAGTTGGGCCCCGGCCTCCGCCGGGGTGGGAGAAACGGCCTAGGCGCGCCCGGCGGCCTGCCAGCTGTCCGCGCACAGACCGTAGATCAGGCTGTCGCGCAGGCCGAGATGCGTTTCCCATTCGTCGCGCAACAGTCGCTCGCGGCGAAATCCCAGGCGCTCGAGCAACAGGATCGACGCGGTATTCTCGGTATCGGCGTCGGCGAACACGCGTTTGCGCCCCTCGGCGAACAGCCGGTCGATCACCGCCGACACCGCCTCGCGCGCAATCCCCCGTCCCCACGCCTCACGCGCGAGGATGAAACCGATCTCGGTTACCCCGGCCCCGTCGGCCTCGCTGCCCGAGACCCAGCCGATCGCGCGGTCGTCGCCGGTGCGTGTGATCGCCCAGGTGCGCTGGTTGCCCGGCGCGGCCTCCTCGGCGAGATAGCTGCGGACATCGTCGACGCTGTCGAGCGGGCCGTCGGCGGAATAGGCCATCAAGTCCGCATCGGCGAGCATCGGATGCAACGCCGTCGCATCCCCCTCGACGAGCGGGCGCAACCGGAGCCGGCGGGTCTTCAGCACCGGCGAAACGCCGGCACGCCGCGGTCTGCGCCCGGGCTGCCTCACGCGGTGAGCGCGTCGACGAGCGCGCGGACCTTCTTCTGGCGCCATTGCGGCAACGGGGCGACCAGCCAATAGCCGCCCTTGGACGGCTGCGACTCGCCGATCAGCCGCACGCGGGCCTGCGCCAGATCGCGCCGCGCCAGCAGTTCGGGGACGGTCGCACGCCCCAGCCCCGCCGCCGCCGCATCGATCGCGAGCCCGGCGTCGGTAACGCGGACCAGTGCCACGCCCTCCTCACCAGACCATGCGATCGCCGAGTCGCCGTCCATGCCGGGCGCGGCGATCGTCACCATGCCTTCGGACTCGAGCGCCTCGCCCTCATGCTCGCCCGGGCCATCGCCCCAGCGGATCGCGAGATCGAGATTGGCTTCGGTGAAGTCGACATTCTCGTCCGCGGTGATCAGCACGAAGCGGAGTTCGGGATCGGCCTCGGCGATCTGCGCGAGCCGCGGCATCAGCCATTTTTCGGTCAGGTCGCGCGGCGCGGCGATCGTCAGTGACTTGGACGACTGGCCAGCCTGCATCGCGCGCACGGCTTCCTCGAACTGGAGGAAGCCGCCGCGCAGCGCGCCCAGCCCCGCCTCCGCCTCGGGGGTGAGTTCAAGCCCGCGCGTGGTGCGGCGGAACAGGACGACGCCGAGCGTATCCTCGAGCGCGCGGATCTGCTGGCCGACCGCGGCCGGCGTCACCGCCAGCTCGTCCGCGGCGCGCGTGAACGACAAATGCCGCGCGGCCGCATCGAGCACGCGCAGGCCGTTGAGCGGGAGATGCGTGCGCTTCATCGCGGACTTCTCAATGCAGCACCGCGGGTGCGAGGAGCGCGAAGCGGGGGATTTCGACGTCGAAGATCGCGCCGTCCTCGCGGACCATCCGGTACGTGCCCTGCATCGCGCCCGACGGCGTCGCGAGCGGGCAGCCCGAGACGTAATCGAAGCTCGCCCCCGGCTCGATCACCGGCTGCTCGCCGACCACGCCCTCGCCCTCGACCGAGTGACGTGCGCCACGGCCGTCGGTGATAACCCAGTGGCGGGTGAGCAGCTGGACGCTCTCGTCGCCCCCGTTCTCGAGCCGGATATGATACGCCCAGAACCAGCGACCGCGATCGGGCTCGGACTGTTCGGGCAGATAGCTGACCGACACGCGGACCGTCACCCCATCGGTCGTCGCCGCGTTGGGGAACAGCGCCTTCACAAGCCTGCCTTGCTCAGGGCCTGGTCAAGATCGTCGATCACGTCCTGCGCGTCCTCGAGCCCGACGTTGATTCGCAGCAGCCCTTCGGTCACGCCCATCTCGGCCTGCTTGTCGGGCGAGACGCTCGCATGCGTGGTCGAGGCCGGATGCGTCATCAGCGAGCGCGAATCGCCGATGTTGTTCGAGATATCGACCAGTTCGAGCCCGTCGAGCAATGCGTGCGCCTGCTCGCGCCCCTCGACCTCGAACGCGAAGATCGGGCCGCACGCATCCATCTGGCGCATCGCGAGCTCGTGCTGCGGGTGGCTCGGCAGGAAGGGGTGCAGCACGCGCGGCACCCGGCCTTCGAGGAATTGCCCGACCTTCATCGCGTTCTCGGACTGGCGGTGGATGCGCAGGTCGAGCGTCTCGAGCCCCTTGAGCACCACCCATGCGTTGAACGGCGACAGCGTCGGGCCGGTGTTGCGCGTGAAGGGCAGCAGCGTGTTGGTAATGAAATCCTCGGTCCCGCAGACCGCGCCGGCGAGCACGCGGCCCTGCCCGTCCATCATCTTGGTCGCGCTATAGGCGGTGACGTCGGCGCCGAACTCCATCGGCCGCTGGAGCGCCGGCGTCGCGAACGCATTGTCGACCACGGTGGTGATGCCGCGTTCGCGCGCGATGTCGCAGATCGCCTTCAGATCGGCGATGTCCATCGTCGGGTTCGCGGGTGTCTCGAAGAAGAACACCTTGGTCTCGGGGCGGACCGCGTCGAGGAACGCCTGCGGATCGCGCGCATCGACGATCGTCGTGGCGATCCCGAACTTGGGCAGCAGCGTGTCGGTCAGCCAGCGGCACGACCCGAACGCCGCGCGGCCGCCGACGAGGTGGTCGCCGGTCTGGAGCTGGCAGAGCAACGCCGCGGTCATCGCCGCCATACCCGTCGCCATCGTCCGGCATGCCTCGGCGCCTTCCAGCAACGCGATCCGCTCCTCGAGCATCTGCACGGTCGGGTTCTGGAGGCGGGAATAGGTCATCCCCTCCTGCTCGCCGGCAAAGCGCGCCGCGGCGTCGCCCGCCTTGTCGTAGCAATAGCCCGAGGTGAGGAACAACGCCTCCGACGTCTCGCCATATTCGCTGCGGGCGGTGCCGCCGCGGATGGCGCGCGTCGCGGGACGCCAATTCTGGGTGATCGAACGATCCTGGCCGGTCTTGCGCTTCATGCCCGCCGCTTTGCCGTTGGGGAGCCGCGATGACAAGCCTTGCGGGTGTGTGAAGGCGGTCCGGGTGTCTCAATCCTCCCCCGCCAGGGGGAGGTGGCTGGCACTTCGCAAGACGGAGGGGGCGGTAAGCGATTACCTAGGTTCCGTGTCCTCCCCCTCCGTCACCTTCGGTGCCACCTCCCCCTGGCGGGGGAGGATTGCGACGTCGCTAGTACCGCCCCCAGGTGAATTTGGACGACAGCGCGTAGTTCCACACCGCGCCGACCAGCACGCCGACCAGCGCCGACGCCGCCCACGCGCCGTTGCGGAAATCGTGGAGGAACGCCGCGACGCCGACGTTGGCGACGGCCCCCACCGCGCAGATCAGCGCGAACGACACCCAGCCGTCGAGCATCTGCCGCCACCCCTTCAGGCGGCGGTCGCGATAGGTGAGCGCGTTGTTGAGGAAGAAATTGAGCGTCAGCGCGGCGAACGTCGCGAGGATCTCCGCGGGCAGGAACGGGATGCCGAGCCCGAGATAGGAGGCAGTGAGCACGCCCATATGCACGCCGACGCCGAGCACCCCGATCGCGGAGAACATCGCGAACCGCACGGGCACGACGCGCCCGAACATCCGGTCGTAGATCGCGATCAGATATTCCATCGCGACGACGTGATCGAGCTTGCTCTCGCCCTCGGTGCGGCAGCGGAAGGTGTAGGGGACCTCCACGAAGCGGAGCGGCGTCGGCGACGCGGTGAGCAGGTCGAGCAGGATCTTGAAGCCGATCGCCGACAGCGCGGGGGCGAGGCGGCGGACGATATCGGTGCGGATCATGAAGAACCCGCTCATCGGATCGTTGAGATCGCATTTCAGCACGCGGCGCGACATGCGGGTGGCGAGCGCCGACTTGGCGACCCGGTCGCTGTCCCACTCGCCGGTGCCGCCGCCACTGACGAAGCGCGAGCCGATCACCACGTCGGTCTCGCCATCCTTGAGCCGGTCGAGCATCGCCGGCAGCAGCGTCTCGTCATGCTGCAGATCGCCGTCGATCACCGCGACGACCGGCGCCGCGGTCGCGCACATCCCCTCGATACACGCCGAGGACAGCCCGCGC
Source organism: Sphingomonas sp. Leaf38 (assembly GCF_001421825.1). Lineage (NCBI taxonomy): Bacteria > Pseudomonadati > Pseudomonadota > Alphaproteobacteria > Sphingomonadales > Sphingomonadaceae > Sphingomonas > Sphingomonas sp. Leaf38. The sequence continues at coordinate 137,654 of NZ_LMLD01000012.1, forward strand.
CGGCCGATCCGCTGGATCACGCGGACGCGCGTGTCGAGCCGGGCGATCGCGCGCGCGGCGTCGGCGGTGCCGTCGGGACTGTCGTCGTCGACGAAGATCGCCTCCCAGTTGCGCCCGGCCAGCGCCTGGTCGAGCTTGGCGATCAGCGTCGGGACATTGGCCTTTTCATTGAACGTTGGGATGACGACCGCGAGTTCGAGCAGGTCGGGCGTCAACCGAGCTTGGCCAGCACCGCATCGCCCATCGCGGACGTCGTCAGCGTGCCACCGAGGTCGGGTGTGCGCGCACCGCCGAGAACCGCCGCCGCGACCGCAGCCTCGATCCGGTCGGCGGCGTCGGGCAGGTCGAGCGAATGGCGCAGCATCATCGCCGCGGACAGGATCGCGGCGCACGGATTGGCCTTGCCCTGCCCGGCGATGTCGGGCGCGCTACCGTGGATCGGTTCGTACATGCCCTTGTTCGAGTCGTTGAGCGCAGCCGACGGCAGCATCCCGATCGAACCCGCACACATCGACGCCTCGTCCGACAGGATGTCGCCGAACAGGTTGCCGGTGACGATCACGTCGAACTGGCCGGGATTGCGGACCATCTGCATTGCCGCGTTGTCGACGTACATGTGGCTGAGTTCGACATCGGGATAGTCGGCCGAGACCTCGATCACGACATCGCGCCACAGCTGCGAGGTCTCAAGCACATTGGCCTTGTCGACCGACAACAGCTTGCCCTTGCGCGTGCGTGCGGTCTCGAAGCCGACGCGCGCGATGCGCGCGATCTCGGCCTCGTCATAGCGCATCTCGTCATGGCCTTCGCGCAGGCCGTCGGCGGTGGTCCGGATACCCTTGGCGCCGAAATACACGTCGCCGGTCAGTTCGCGGACGATGACCATGTCGATCGACCGGGCGATCTCGGGTCGCAACGCGGAGGCGTCCTCGAGCCCGGCGAACAGCTTGGCGGGGCGCAGGTTCGCGAACAGCCCAAGGTCCTTGCGCAGGCCGAGGATCGCTTGCTCGGGGCGGAAGTGGCGTTCGAGCGCATCGCAGTCGGGATCGCCGACCGCGCCGAACAGGATGGCGTCGGCACGCCGCGCTAGGTCGAGCGTCTCGGGCGGCAGCGGATGACCCGCGGCCTTGTACGCGGCGCCGCCAACGAGACCCTCTTCATAGGTCAGGTCGAGGCCGAGCGTATCGAGCACCCGGCGCGCTTCCGCGGTGACTTCGGGTCCGATGCCGTCGCCGGCCAGTATCGCGATCAAGGGCATGTGCGTTCCTCCTGCGCGGCCCTTGCCGGGCGGTGCGCACTCACGCAACCGCCCTTTTGAGCCGATCGACCAGCCGATCGCGTGCCGCCAACGGGTCGGCGCGCCGGTCGACGAGGATGTCGCGCGCGAGGAAATGGCCGGTCAATCGCAGCCCATCGAAGATGTCGGGCCAGTCCGCCTCGCCGCCGACCATGAGGAAGCTGGGCAATCTGAGCAGCTTGGCCTCATAGCCGAACGCAGCCCCGCGCGAGACCGCAGCGCCGCTCTTGGGGCTGACGAAACCGAGATCGTCCGCGGTGCCGCTCGCGACGCAGCGGTCGAGATCGAGCCCAAAGCCGAGTTCCGCGAGCATCAGCAATTCGTACCGCACCAGCGCCGCCGCCCAGCCGCGCGCGGATGGCGCCGCCTCGATCGCGCCGAGCACACCGTCCAGCGCGTCGTGGATCTGCGGATAGGGCTGTGCTTCGGGCAGCGCCGCCGCGGTCAGCGCGGTCGCCCATTCGAGCGCCCCTGCGGCGAGCGGCTCGCCGTGCATCTGCGCGCGACTGTGGATCAGCTCGGCGGTGAGCGAGGCGAGCTGTTCGCCGGTGCGCGCACGCCATTCGCCCTGGATGACGTTCGCCTGCAGCAACACCGGCCGCATCGCGCGCGACCGCCCGCCGCGGACATAGCCGGGCTGGACGCCGTCGTTCCTAGTCAGCGCCCGCACGATCGCGCCATGCTCGCCATGCTGACGGACGGCGACGACGATGGCGGCTGCGCGGAGGTGCATGATCGTCCTTACCCTTCCCGTCGCGGCGAGGGCATCCCCCGCAGACGACGCATCACAGGGCCGTGCGCTGGACGGTCCAGACGCTACCGCGAATGATAGAAGTCATACACCTGTTGCGCGACGCCCGCCGAGACTCCCGGCGCCTGTTGCAGATCCTGCAGGCTCGCATTGCGCACCGCGCGGCCGGTGCCGAAATGCATCAGCAACGCCTTTTTCCGCGCAGGGCCGATGCCGGGGACCTCGTCGAGCGGGCTCGCGCCGATCGCCTTGCTGCGCTTGTCGCGGTGGACGCCGATTGCGAACCGGTGGACCTCGTCGCGCAGCCGCTGGAGGTAGAACAGCACCGGCGCGTTGACCGGCAGCTGGAATTCGCGGCCGTCGAGCATGTGGAACACCTCGCGCCCGTCGCGGCCATGCTGCGGCCCCTTGGCGATCCCGACGAGGCACACGTCCTCGACGCCGATCTCTTCGAGCGCGGCCTTGACCGTGTTCAGCTGCCCCTTGCCGCCGTCGATCAGCACCAGGTCCGGCCATTCGCCCGAATCGCGATCGGGATCCTCGGCCTGCGCGCGCGCGAAGCGGCGGGTAAAGACCTCGCGCATCATCCCGAAATCGTCGCCCGGGATAGTGTCCTTGTCCTTGATGTTGAACTTTCGATACTGGCCCTTGCGGAAGCCCTCGGGCCCCGCGACGACCATCGCGCCGGTCGCGGCGGTGCCCTGGATATGGCTGTTGTCGTAGATCTCGATCCGCTGCGGCGGCTCGGCGAGATCGAACAGGTCGGCGACCTCGCGCAGGAGCTTGGCCTGCGTGGTCGATTCGGCCTGGCGACGCTCGATCGCCTCGATCGCGTTACGCTTGGCCTGATCCATCAGGCGACGGCGATCGCCGCGCTGCGGGACCTGGAGCGCGACCTTGTAGCCCGCGCGCTCGCCCAGCGCCTCGACGAGCAGCGCTGCTTCAGGGAGTTCGCGGTCGAGCAGGATCTGCCTCGCGGGCGGCACGTCCTCGTAGAACTGGCCGAGGAAGCTGGTGAGAACCTCGTCCTCGGGCACGTCGTTGGTGTGCTGCGGGAAGAAGCTGCGATGCCCCCAATTCTGGCCACCGCGGATGAAGAACGCCTGGATGCCGATCAGCCCGTCCTTGCACGCCATCGCGAAGATATCCGCGTCGCCCACCCCTTCCGCGTTGATCGCCTGCGTGCCCTGGATGAACGTCAGCGCCTTCAACCGGTCGCGCAGCAGCGCGGCGAGCTCGAAGTCCATATTCTCGGCGGCGGCCTGCATCTGCGCGCCGAGCTTGGCCTGCACGCCGGTCGACTTGCCCGCGAGGAAGCTCTTCGCGTCCTCGACCAGCTCCTTGTACGCGGCCTCGTCGATCCGGCCGACGCACGGCGCGGAGCAGCGCTTGATCTGGTAGAGCAGGCACGGCCGGTCGCGCGTCTTGAAGAAGCTGTCGGTGCACGATCGCAGCAGGAACAGCTTCTGGAGCGCGTTGAGCGTGTTGTTGACCGACCCTGCGCTGGCGAACGGGCCGTAGTAATTGCCCTTCGCGCGCCTGGCGCCGCGATGCTTCTGGACGCGCGGGAAATCGTGATCGTCGCGCAGCAGGATGAACGGGAAGCTCTTATCGTCGCGCAACAGCACGTTGTAGGCGGGCCGATAGCGCTTGATGAGCTGCGATTCGAGCAGCAGCGCCTCGGCCTCGTTGTTGGTCGTGACGATCGTCATCGACCGCGTCTGCGACACCATCCGCTGGAGGCGCTTGGTCAGCCGCTCGACCTGGACATAGTTGGCGACTCGATTCCGCAACGCGCGCGCCTTGCCGACGTAGAGCACGTCGCCGCGCGCATCCTGCATGCGATAGACGCCGGGGCGGATCGGCAGCGTGTCGAGCACGTTGCGGATTGCCGCGACGCCCGCCGCAAGGTCGGGTGCTTCACCACCGCCGCGCACCGCGAACGTGGATTTGTCTTCGTTGAATCGATCGGGAGAATTGGGAGAGGACATTGCAGGGGAATCTAGGCGCTACCCCCCGCTTCCGCCACCGTTGGAAAAAATCTTAGATCCCGCGCGCTTAAACCGTGCAGTCCGACCGTTGCAGACCCGACCCCGACCGCGACCGCCGCGGACATGACAAAGGCCGGCCCGACCCCTGTCGAACCGGCCTTCCAGACCTGCATGCGCTGATACCAGCGCCGCCGGGGTTATTTCGGCGCGAGTACCATCAGCATCTGACGGCCTTCCATGCGCGGATATGCCTCGATCTTGGCGATCTCTGCGACGTCGTCTTGCACGCGCTTCAACAGGTTCATGCCGAGCTGGCCATGGCTGAGCTCACGGCCGCGGAAGCGCAGCGTGATCTTGACCTTGTCGCCCTCGCCGATGAAGTCGTTCACCTTCTTCATCTTCGTGTCGTAATCATGGTCGTCGATGTTCGGACGCATCTTGATCTCCTTGATCTCCTGCGTCTTCTGCGACTTGCGTGCGAGGTTCGCCTTCTTCTGCGCCTCGTACTTGAACTTGCCGACATCGAGGAACTTGGCGACGGGCGGATCGGCGTTAGGCGACACCTCGACCAGGTCGAGGCCATGCTCGGCTGCCTGCTCGATCGCTTCGCGCGTGTACATCACGCCCAGATTCTCGCCCTCGTGATCGATCACGCGGACCTTCTGGCTCTGGATGAATTCGTTGAATCGCGGGCCGTTCATTGCGGGCGTCTGCATCGGCCGGCGCATCGTGGGAGGACGTATGGGGGTTGCTCCTGTGGTTTCTGACAAAGTATTTGGGCCGGCTTATAGCGCAAATTCGCACTCGCGAATAGCCGGCCCGTTACGGACTCACATATCGGGAGCGCGAGCCTCCACCGCAACCCGTGCCGCCGCATCGTCGAGACTCATCATCTCCTGCCCCTGGCTGCCGAGCCGCCGGATCGCGACCGTCCCCTCGTCCGCCTCGCGCTTGCCGACCACGAACAGCAGCGGCACCTTGGCCAGCGAATGCTCGCGCACCTTGTAGTTGATCTTCTCGTTGCGCAGATCGGTCTCGACGCGGATCCCCGCCTTGCGCAGGTCGGCCGCGACCTTCAGCGCATAGTCGTCCGCATCCGACACGATCGTCGCGACCACCACCTGCACCGGTGCCAGCCACAGCGGGAAGCGCCCGGCATGATGCTCGATCAATATGCCGATGAACCGCTCGAACGTGCCCAGGATCGCGCGGTGGAGCATCACCGGCCGGTGCCGCTCGCCGTCCGCACCCACGTACGACGCGTCGAGTCGCTCGGGCAGCACGCGGTCCGACTGGATCGTGCCGACCTGCCACGTCCGCCCGATCGCATCGGTCAGGTGGAATTCGAGCTTGGGTGCATAGAAGGCGCCCTCACCCGGCAGTTCCTCGAAGTTCGCCTTGATCGTGTCGCTCAGGCCTGACTGCATCACCGCCTCGCGCAGCTCCGCTTCGGCCTTGTCCCACATCGCATCCTCGCCGAACCGCTTTTCGGGGCGCAGCGCGAGCTTCACCGCATACTCCTCGAAGCCCAGATCCTTGTAAACGCTGTCGAGCAGCTCGCAGAACTTGCGCACCTCCTCGACCAGCTGGTCCTCGCGGACGAAGATATGCGCATCGTCCTGCGTGAACTGGCGGACGCGCATGATGCCGTGCAGCGCGCCATGCGGCTCGTTGCGGTGGCAGCAGCCGAACTCCGCCATCCGGATCGGCAGGTCGCGATACGACTTGATCCCCTGCTTGAAGATCAGGACGTGCGCCGGGCAGTTCATCGGTTTCAGCGCCATCAGGTCGCCCTCGCCCGACAGCACCGCACCCTCGTCCTCCACGTTCGGTATTTCGTCCGGCACGACGAACATGTTCTCGCGATACTTGCCCCAGTGGCCGGACTGTTCCCACTGCTTGGCGTCCATCAGCTGCGGCGTCTTCACCTCGGCATAGTCCGCCGCGTCGAGCCGGCGGCGCATATACGCCTCCATCTGCCGCCAAAGCACGAAGCCCTTGGGATGCCAGAACACCGACCCCTGCGCCTCCGACTGGAGATGGAACAGGTCCATTTCCGCGCCGATTTTCCGATGATCACGCTTGGCGGCTTCCTCGAGCCGAAAGATATGCTGGTCGAGCTGCTTCTTGTTGAGCCACCCGGTGCCGTAGATGCGGCTGAGCATCGCGTTCTTCTGATCGCCGCGCCAATAGGCGCCGCTGACGCGAGTCAGCTTGAACGCGGCGGGATCGAGCTTGCCGGTCGAGACCATGTGCGGGCCGCGGCACATGTCGAGCCACTCGCCCTGGCGATAGATCGTCAGTTCCTCGCCCTCGGGAAGCTCGGCGGCCCATTCGGCCTTGAACGTCTCGCCCTGCTCGGTCCAGCGGTCGATCAGCTGCTGGCGCGACCAGACCTCGCGCAGGAACGGCTCATTGCGAGCGATGATCGCGCGCATCTCGGCCTCGATCGCGGGCAGGTCCTCGTCGGTGAACGGCCGGTCCTTCGGCGCGAAGTCGTAATAGAAGCCATCGTCGGTGGCGGGGCCGAACGTGATCTGCGTGCCGGGGAACAGGTGCTGTACCGCCTCCGCCATGACGTGCGCGAGATCGTGGCGGACGAGTTCGAGCGCATCGGCCTCGTCGCGTGCGGTCACCAGCGCGAGCGCGGTATCACCCTCGAACGGCCGGCTGAGATCGCGCACCTGCCCGTCGATCCGCGCGGCGAGCGCGGCCTTGGCGAGCCCCGGCCCGATCGCCGCGGCGACGTCTGCGGGGGTAGTCCCGGGCGCAACCTCGCGGACGGAACCGTCGGGAAGCGTGATTCGGAACATTGCAGACATGGGAGACTTTCTCTCGGGATTGGTGCGTACGAGCGCGCATCGCGCCGTGCGTATATAAGGCGATCCGCGAAGAGGGCTACTCTAGACGGACATAACGGACCGGTGCAGCATGGCGGCGACGTTTGGGAGACAGGAATGCTGGGTGCTTTGCTGATGTTGTCCGCCGCCGCTGCGCCTGCACCACGATGCGCGCCAACCCGACTTGCGGCGTGTCGCGATACGAACCAGCTGGTCATGGCGCCGGCGTTCACCGCCACGGTCCGGCGGTTCATCGGCACGCGCAAGGCTTCGTACCTGTACGCGAATGGCGACGTCGCGGATCAGCAGATCGAGGTCTTGCACGGACCACCCGACGAACCGACGCGGATCGGAAGTCTCTACCGCTTTACCGCGTGTCGCGCGCATAGCTGCCCGGAAAAGGGCGCGGCGGTGCTCGATCCCGCCGGGAAAATCGTGGCGCTGGCGATCCTCTATTCGCCATGCGCGACGGCGGACGCGCGCGACTGCAACCGACGCAACGATCTGGTCGTGTTCATGCGCGAGCGGGATCGGCAGCAGCGGATCGAGGTGGTCGCGAATTTGCGCGCCTGGGCGGTAGATCAGGTGGCGGCGAGCTATACCTTGCCGGGGCAGCCCAAGGTGCGGTTTGGCGGGATGCAGCTGATCGATCCGACGGCGGTGCCATAAAGCGCATCTTCAGGAAGAGATACCTCCCCGGCGGAGGCCGGGGTCCAATTGGGAAACGGTGCTAACGGCGGATCACGCTTCATTACGCCGACCTTTCCACTTGGGCCCCGGCCTCCGCCGGGGAGGTGCTGGTTCTTGTCGCGCGCGCCGTTCTACCCGCTCAGACCACGCCGAACGGCACCACCCGGTTCGCCTGCGTGTGCCCGATCTCCGCGCGCCCGAGATACGGTACGCCCATGTCGCGCGACCAGCGGATCATCATATAGTCGAGCGTCTCGCCCCAGGGCGGATCATTCTCCTGCACCGCCGTCACCGCGCCCAGCCGCACCCCGGCAATCCCCTTCAACTGCGTGGCATTGGCGACTTTGAACAGCATCCGGTCGATTGCGTACATCGGCTCGGACACCTCCTCGACGATCAGGACGTGATCGGTGAGGTCGGGCAGCCACGGCGTGCCGATCAGCGAGGTGAGGATGCTGAGGTTGAACGCCGCCGACGGCCGCCCCTCCAGCCCCGGCTCCAATCCTGCCCGATCGCCGTGCACCATCCAGCCGAGCGACCGCGCGACCGTCGCCTCGCCGTCGTGGCGGTTGATGTCGCTGACCATCGGCCCGTGTACCGGCCGCCCGATCCTGCGGGCATAGAGCGCCCCGAGTAGGAACCCGACGTCGGAATAGCCGAGATACGTCTTGTGCCGCGCCGCGCGGCCAAGGTCGGGCATCACCATCGCGAGGATGCGGTTCGCCCCATAGCCGCCGCGCAGGAACCAGAGCGCGTCGAACGCCGGGTCGTTGGCGTATTCGAGAAACGCGGCGGCACGGCGAAAGTCGGAGCCGGCGAAATGGCCGTCGGTCTCCAGGCATTGCGGATGGAAGACCAGCTCGACCCCGGGGAAGGCGGTCGCCGCATACGCGGTGATCTTGGCGATCGCCGCGGGATTGGTCCGGCTCGACGCGGCGAGGACACCGATGCGCATTGTTCGTGTTCCCGACCTTGCCCCGTTACCGAACCGCCCATATCGCGGGCCGATGGATATCAGCAAATCTTGTTTCTTCGTCGGCATCGGTGGCTCGGGCATGATGCCGCTCGCGATGATCCTCGCGGGCCGCGGCGCGACTGTCGCGGGATCGGACCGCAACCTCGACCAGGGCCGCGTCCCCGCCAAGTTCGACGACCTCGCGGCGAAGGGAGTCGCGCTGTTCCCGCAGGACGGCAGCGGGATCGTCTCGGCGGACCAGTTGGTGATCGCTTCCGCCGCGATCGAGGCGAGCGTGCCCGACATGATCGCCGCCGACGCTCTGGGCTGCGAGCGCGCGACGCGGGCGTCGATGCTCGCGTCGCTGTTCAACGACAGCCGGCTGCCGATCGGGGTCGCGGGGACGAGCGGCAAGTCGACCGTGACCGGGATGATCGGCTGGATCCTGCATGCCGTCGGGCGCGATCCGACGGTGATGAACGGCGCGGTGATGAAGAACTTCGCGACCGCCGACGCGCCGTTCGCGAGCGCGCTGGTCGGTGCGGGCGAGGTGTTCGTGAGCGAAGTCGACGAGAGCGACGGATCGATCGCGGGCTATGCGCCGAAGATCGCGGTGCTCAACAACGTCAGCCTCGATCACAAGTCGCTCGACGAGCTCCGCCTGCTGTTCGGCAACTTCATCGCCAAGGCCGAGACGGCGGTGGTCAATGCGAACGACCCCGACGCCGCCGCGCTCGCCGCGCGGCTGCCGCGCGGTCAGGTGACGACGTTTGCGATCGATGCGTCCGCCGACCTGCGGGCGGAAAACCTGAAGCCCGAGCCGTTCGCGATCCGCTTCGATCTCGTATCGCGCGGCGTGCGGACGCCGGTAAAGCTCGCCGTCCCCGGCCGGCACAACGTATCGAACGCGCTCGCCGCGATCGGCGCGGCGATGGCGGCGGACGTGTCGCTGGCCGATGCGGTCAAGGCGATCGCAGGGTTCACCGGCCTGCGTCGCCGGTTCGATCGCGTCGGAGAGGCGGCCGGCGTCGCGGTGATCGACGATTTCGGGCACAACCCGGACAAGATCGCCGCCACGCTCGAGACGCTTCACGCGTTTCCCGGGCGGCTGCTCCTGCTGTTCCAGCCGCATGGTTATGGCCCGCTGAAGGTGATGGGTCGCGAACTCGTCGCGACGTTCGTCGAACGGATGGCGGAGGACGATATCCTCGTGCTTCCCGACCCGGCCTATTACGGCGGCACCGTCGATCGCGCGGTCACCAGTGCGGATATCGTCGGGCAGATCGTCGCGGGCGGTCGCGACGCGCGGCACATCGCCGACCGCGCCGAGGCCGCCGCCGCGCTGGTCGCCGAAGCCCGCCCCGGCGACCGGATCGTCGTGATGGGCGCGCGCGACGACACGCTGAGCGTCTTGGCGGCGGGGATGGTCGACGCCCTGGCCGCGCGCTGATATAGCGGAGGACAGGAGACTGCCGATGTTCCGCCGCCTGTTCCTCGATCACCCCGCCACCGTCGGCGAAAGCTATGCCGAGCATTTCGGCGTCGCCGGACGCTTCGGTATCACGATGATCAAGGGCGGCCTCGGCGCGCTGGTCCATGCCTTCGTGCCGGCACTGTGCAAGACGCGCGGGAGCGAGACGGTCGCCGAACTGCACCGGCAGATGGTCGAGAAGCGCGGCGCGGTCGCGGCGGATCAGGTGCAGATGAAGACGGTCGAGTTCATCATCTGACGATTGCCGGGAGCCCGCGGGCTTCCAAAGGTTACGATAAAGTCACGCCTGGAACGCTTCTGCGATCGTCCCCCGCCAGGGGGAGGACTGTGATGACGTGTGTGATGACGTGTAAAGCCTCATTGACTCTGCGCAGTGGTAATGACAAGTTTCCTTTACCGATTCGAAAGGACGCTTTCCATGCTCACGAACCCTGCCATTCGCCGGTACAACCGGCGCGTCATCGTGCTCAGTCTCGTCTACGTAGCGCTGCTGTTCGCCACGATTTATCTGTTCCGGCGTGGGGCGCTGCACGGGCCGATCGCCTATGTCGCCGCGCTGTTGCCCGCGCTGCCGCTGATCGGCATCTTCCTCGTGCTCGGCCGCTATATCGTCGAGGAAACCGACGAATATCTGCGGATGCTGCTGATCCGCCAGTCGCTGGTCGCCAGCGGGTTCATGCTGAGCGTGATGACCGCATGGGGATTTCTCGAAGGCTTCGGGCTGGTGCCGCACATCGCCGCCTATTACGCGGCGGTATTGTGGTTTGCCGGTCTGTGGGTCGGCTGGGGTTACAACATCGCCACGATGCGGCGCGGCGCATGAAAAACCGTCTCAAGGTGCTGCGCGCCGAGCGCGACTGGAGCCAGGGCGACCTGGCCGAGCGGCTCGACGTGTCGCGGCAGAGCGTCAACGCGATCGAGACTGGGCGTTACGATCCGTCGCTGCCACTGGCGTTCAAGATCGCCGAACTGTTCGGGCTGGCGATCGAAGACATCTTCACCAGCCCCTCGAAGACGGTCTAAAGCTGCGGGATGACCGATACGACCACGCCGCCCGCCGCCCCGCACTCTGCCGACACGCCGTCTGCCGACACGCCGCCCGTCAGGGAGCGCCCGCGCCTCGCCTATCATCACACGCCGGGCACCGCGCCGACGATCGTGTTCCTGTCGGGCTACGCCTCCGACATGGCCGGGACCAAGGCGGTGACGCTCGAGGCGTGGGCGAAGTCCGAGGGGCGCGCGTTCCTGCGGTTCGATTATGGCGGGTGCGGACAGAGCGAAGGCGCGTTCGACGAGCAGACGCTGGCCGATTGGCGCGACGACGTGCTGGCGATGCTCGACGCGCTGGTCGAGGACAGCGCGGTGATCGTCGGGTCGTCGATGGGCGGGTGGCTGATGCTGCTCGTGGCGAAGCTGCGCCCCGATCTGGTCAAGGGGCTGGTCGGGATCGCGCCCGCGCCCGACTTTACCGACTGGGGCTTCACCACCGACGAGAAGATGGCGCTGCTGACCAACGGGCGGATCGAGCGCAAGAACCCGTACGGTCCCGAGCCCACCGTCTATACCCGCGCCTTCTGGTCGTCGGGCGAGGCGAACCGGCTGATGTTCGGCGAGATCGCGATCGACGGCCCGGTCCGGCTCGTCCAGGGGCAGCGCGATCCCGACGTGCCGTGGCACCGCACCGCGCGGCTGGCCGAGCTGTTGCGTTCAGCCGATGTGCAGACATGGCTGGTCAAGGACGGCGACCACCGCCTGTCGCGCGACAGCGACATTTCCCTCATCATCCGGGCGGTCGAGGATGTGATCGCCGCTTTATGATCCTGCCATTGCTGCTTCTGTCGCTGGCGCAGGCTGGCCCCGCGGCCGCCACGCCCAAGCCCAACGTGGCGTCGCCCAAGCCCAGCGTGGCGTCGTCAAAGGCGATGGCGGGTCCGCTCGAGATCGGGACCGACCGGTTGCAACGCTGCGTCGCGCTTGCCGAGAGCGATCCGGCGGCGGCGCGCGCCGAGGCGGGACGCTGGCGGATCGCCGGCGGGCGTTTTCTCGCGCGGGGATGCGCCGGGCTGGCGTTCGCCGCGGAGAAGAGTTGGCCCTCCGCCGCGGGCGAGTTCGAGGAGGCCGCGCGTGCGGCACAACTCGCCAAGGATATACGCGCCGCGACCTACTGGGCGCAGGCGGGGAATGCATGGCTGGCTGCGGCACAGCCTGCCAAGGCGCGCGCGGCGCTCGATTCGGCGCTGACCGCGGGGACGCTCACCGGTCTGCCGCTGGGCGAGGCGCAGCTCGACCATGCGCGCGCGCTGGTCGCGACGGGCGATCTCGAATCGGCGCGGACCGATATCGATCTGGCGCTGACCAATGCCGCGGACGATCCGCTCGCGTGGCTGTTGTCGGCGACGCTGGCGCGGCGCGAGGGCAATCCCGCGCGTGCCAAGACGGATATCGGCGAGGCGTTGAAGCGCGCGGCGGACGACGCGTCGGTGCAGCTCGAGGCGGGCAATATCGCGGCGCTGGCAGGTGACGAGGCTGGCGCGCGCGCGGCGTGGGGACAGGCGGCGCGGCTGGCGCCCGAGACCTCGGTGGGACGGAGCGCGGTAACCGCGCTGCGGCAGTTCGACGCGGGCGGCAGCGCACCGCGTGCCGGCACGCCCAATACCGGCGTTCCGGTCGGACGCTGACGTCGCGCCCTTTCACCACCCCCTCCCCGTGCCTATCTCCCGTTCCGAACAACCCTCGGAGCAAGCATGAAATACCTCCACACGATGATCCGCGTGACCGATCCGGCCAAGACGATCGCGTTCTTCGAGCTACTCGGGCTGAAGGAGGTCCGCCGGATGGAAAACGAGAAGGGCCGCTTCACGCTGATCTTCCTCTCCGCCCCCGGCAACGAGGCCGCCGAGGTCGAGTTGACGCATAATTGGGATCCCGAGGACTATGGCGAGGGCCGCAATTTCGGGCATCTCGCCTACCGCGTCGACAATATCTACGACACCTGCCAGCGACTGATGGACTCAGGCGTCACGATCAATCGTCCGCCGCGCGACGGGCACATGGCCTTCGTGCGGACTCCAGACAACATCTCGATCGAGCTGTTGCAGGCCGATGGCGCGCTCGATCCGGCCGAGCCCTGGGCGTCGATGCCGAACACTGGCAAGTGGTAAGAGGCTGATGCTTGATATCGTCCGCGTCCCCGTCCTTTCCGACAATTATGCCTGGCTGATTCACGACACCGTCTCGGGTGAGACGGTGGTGGTCGATCCGGGCGAGGCGGGGCCGGTGATCGCCGCCGCCAAGATGCGCGACTGGCGGATCGACCGGGTGTGGACGACGCACTGGCATCCCGATCACACCGGCGGCAACGCCGAGATGAAGGCGTATGGCGCGACGATCGTCGGCCCGGCGGCGGAGGCGGACAGGATCCCGACGCTCGACGAGCAGGTCGGTGAGGGCGATGTCGTGCGGATCGGCGCGCATGCGGCGACCGTCATGACCGTGCCGGGGCATACGCAGGGGCATATCGCGTTCCACTTCGCCGACGATGCGGCCATCTTCACCGGCGACACGCTGTTCGCGATGGGGTGTGGTCGGCTGTTCGAGGGCACGCCCGCGGACATGTTCGCGAACATGCAGCGATACGCGGTGCTGTCGGACGAGACCGAGGTGTTCTGCGGGCACGAATATACGCAGAGCAACGGCCGCTATGCGCTGGTCGCCGAGCCGGACAATGCCGATACCGTCGCGCGGATGGCCGAGGTGGACGCGGCGCGCGCGAAGGGTGAGCCGACCGTGCCGACGACGATGGGGCTGGAGCGCGCGACGAATCCGTTCCTGCGGGCGACGTCGGTCGAGCAATTGGCGGGCTATCGCGCGGCGAAGGATGCGTTTCGCTGGTAAGAGGCGTATGGAGGTGGCAAGACTTTCGAGGAGCGTTGCGATGCGTATGCTTTTCCTGCCACTCCTGATGCTGCCGGCGGCGCTGCTCGGCGCGTGTACGCAGACGCAGGCCGATGTCGAGCGCGCACAGGTCCGCGAGGCGGGCGTGCAGGAGAAGCTGGCGAAGGAACTGGCGGGGCTGGTGCCGGGCAAGCCGGTAAGCTGCATCAACCAGTTCCCGCAAAAGCAGAGTTCGGGCTATGGTGCGACGATCCTGTACCGCGCCAGCGGCAACCTGGTCTATCGCAGCGATACCGTCGGCGGGTGCGAGGGGATCGCGCGCGGCGACGTGCTCGTCACGCAGACGCCGACCGGGCAGCTGTGCCGAGGCGACATCGCCCGGACGTTCGACCAGGCGTCGCGCTTCCCGACCGGCAGTTGCAGCTTCGGCGCGTTCGTACCGTATCGGAAGCCATGATGCGCGCACCGGTTCTCGCGGCGGTGGCGCTGATGCTGGTGGCGGGCAAGTCCGACCCGCTCGCCGGGCGACCGGCGGGCGCCCCGGTGCGGTGCATCAACCTGCAACAGCTGAACGGGCCCGAGATCGTCGATTCGCAGACGATCCTGTACCGGCAATCGGGCAAGCGGATCTGGAAGACCGGGCCGGTGGGCGGGTGCCCCTCGCTGCGGCCGCTCGATACGATGATCGTCGATGTTTACGGCGGGCAGCTTTGCCAGAACGACCGCTTCCGGACGGTGTCGCCGGGCATGTCGATCCCGTCGGGCTATTGCCGGTTCCGGGATTTCACGCCGTACGACAAGGTGAAGTAGCGGCCCCCCCCCAATCCGTAACACACCACCCCGGCGAAGGCCGGGGTCCAGTTGGGCGATGCTGATGGTGTAGGACGGCGCTTCGTTACGACAACCTTTCCAACTGGCCCCCGGCCTCCGCCGGGGTGGTAACGAACGCCCTCCCCCGTCATCCTGACGAAAGTCAGGACCCATAGTACTACGCGCCGCCCTCCGCAATTCTGGGTCCTGACTTTCGTCAGGATGACGCGCGCGCCCGCGGGGGCCTTAGTCGACGAACACTGCCGCGCGCTTTTCCATGTTGGCCCGCACCTGTTCGACCTGGTTGGGCGTGCGGATGACCTTCAGCTGTTCCTCGGTCTCGGCGTGCAGGATCGCCACTGCGTCCGCATCCGCCGCGAGGTTGTAGAGACGCTTCGCGCCCTGGATCGCCTGCGGGTTCCTGGAGGAGATCTCACGCGCGAGCATCATCGCCTCGCCGAGCGGGTCTTCGGACAGCCGCGTGACGAAGCCGTACCGCACCGCCTCCGCGCCATCGAACTCGCGCGCGGTGTAGGTGAGTTCGCGCAGTACGTCGTCGCGCGCCAGCGTCCGCCACAGCGCGATCCCCGCCATGTCGGGGACGAGTCCCCAATAGGTCTCGCGGATCGCAAAGCGCGCGCTGGGGTGCGCGATGCGGATGTCCGCGCCCGACATGATCTGAAACCCGCCGCCGAACGCGACGCCGTGGACCGCGGCGATCACCGGCATCGGGAGCGTGCGCCAGCCCCACGCGACCTGCTGCGGGAGGTTCGCGCCACCCGCCGTCCGCTCGCCAAGCTCCAGCCCCGACCCGCCGCTCGCCATCGACGCCATGTCGAGCCCGGCGCAGAACGCCTTGCCCTCGCCCGACAGCACGACGCAGCGGACGTCCTTCATGCCCGCAAGCTGGTCGATCGCGGCGGAGATGCCCGCGAACATCGCCGGGTCGATCGCGTTCATCTTGTCCGCGCGGTTGAGGCGGACGTCGGCAACGCCCTCGGTGACGGTGATGGTGACCCGGTCGTTCATTTAGGCGATCCTCTCGATCTTTGCGGCAACGCTAACCACCCCCGCGCTAGCCCGCAATGTTGCGCGTGCGCACGCGGCGTGTAGAGGCGGGCGGATGGCTGGTTTTGATCCACAATGGTTTGCGACGCGCGGGTTCGGCGGGCACGGCGCCGCGCTGGGGATGCGCTATCACGCGCATGGCGACGACTGGGCGGAGCTTGCGCTGCCCTATGACGAACGGCTGATCGGCGATCCGGCGAGCGGCGTGATCGCGTCGGGGCCGATCATCACGATGATGGACATGGCGACGAGTCTGGCGATCTGGATCAAGCGCAACGCGTTCGTGCCGCACGCCACGCTCGACCTGCGCGTCGATTACCTGCGCCCCGCGACGCCGGGGAAGACGGTGATCGGGCGCGGCGAATGCTACCGGATCACGCGCTCGATCGCGTTCGTGCGCGGGCAGGCGCATGACGGCGACCCGAACGATCCGCTCGCGCATGTCGCGGGGACGTTCATGGTGGTGGGCGACGTGGCGGGCATGGGCCTCAACAGAAGGATCGAGGCATGACGATCGGCCTGCCGCCCTATGCGGAGATCCTGCGCGTCTCGGTCGAGATCGAGGCGGGCGCACCGCCCGTGCTGCTGATGCCATTTGCGGACGACGTGCTGGGACGGCCGGGGTTCCTGCATGGCGGTGCGATCTCGGGGTTGCTCGAGATGGCGGCGATCGCCGCGTTGCAGCATGCGCTGGAGGCCGAAGGCGCCAATGGGTCCGACCCGCGGATCAAGCCGGTCAACGTCACGGTCGATTTCATGCGTGGCGGGCGTGACAAGCCGACGCGCGCGGCCGGCGTGGTGACGCGGCTGGGCACGCGCGTTGCGAACGTCGAGGCCACCGCCTGGCAGGACGAGCGCGACAAGCCGATTGCCGCCGCGCGGATGAACTATCTGATCGTGCGCGACTGATCTTCTGCTCCCCTTCCGCTTGCGGGAGGGGTCGGGGGAGGGGCGTGCCCCACCAGCCGGACGCCAGTACGTACGTCGCCCCCCCCCCCCCCCCCCCCCCCCCCCCC
>NZ_LMLD01000012.1:154524-164535 GCF_001421825.1 Sphingomonas sp. Leaf38
GGCCTTGCGAATCGCCGCCGTCCTCGAGCAGCCAGATCGCGCCGTCCGGCCCCTGTTCGACTTCGCGGATGCGCGCGCCCAAGTCCCATTGATCACCCTTCGCGGCGGTCGTACCGTTCAGGTCGACGCGGACGAGCGATTGCGACGACAGCCCGCCGATGAACGCGTCGCCCTTCCACTGCGGGAACATCGCGCCCGAATAGATCATCAGGCCGCCGGGCGAGATCACCGGGTTCCACGACACCTTGGGCGCTTCATAGCCATCGCCCGGCTTGTGATCGGGGATGTCGCGACCGTCATAGTGGCTGCCGTTCGAGGCGTTGGGCCAGCCATAGTTGAGGCCGGGCTTGATCAAATTGACCTCGTCGCCGCCCTTGGGGCCCATCTCCTGTTCCCACAGATTGCCCTTCGCATCGAACGCGATGCCGAGCAGGTTGCGGTGGCCGTAGCTCCAGACCTCCGGCGCAAAGCCCTTGGCAGCGAGCGGGTTGCCGGGCGCGGGCTTGCCGTCGAGCGTCAGGCGCAACACCTTGCCGAGCGTCGCTTTCGGATCCTGCGCCGGGGTAAATTTCTGCCGCTCGCCATTTGTGAAGAACAGATATTTGCCATCGGGCGAGAAGGCGATGCGGCCAGAGTAATGGCCGTTGCCCTCCACGAACGGACGCGCGCGATACAATTCGGTGATATTTTCCAAACGGGCAAAGTCGCAGGGCGCCTGGACGCACACGGGAACGGACAGCTGCCCGCGTGCAAGGACGACGCCCTTGCCGCCCTCCCCCGCGGTCGAATAGCTGAAATAGACGCGCTGACTGGTCGCAAAGTCGGGGGCGAGGACGACGTCCATCAGACCGCCCTGCCCGGCCGAATCGACCGTGATCGTCGCGATCGTCTGGCGCGATTTGCCATCGGCGGAAACGAGCAGCATCTGCCCTTTCTTCTCGGTCACCAACATGCGCGCGTCGGGCAGAAACGTCATCGCCCAAGGCGATTCGAAATCGGCGACGACCGTCTCCTTGAACGGCTTGCCGGCCGCGGCGGGCTGCGCGGAACAGGCAGTCGAAGCGAGCAGCGTGGCGGACAACAGGCTGGTGGCGAACAGCGTTTTGCGGATCATGATTCTCTCCCGGAAATCCCTAGTCAAACGCGGCGTGACGAACGAAGGTTGCCCGCGCTTGCGGACCAGCGCCACCCGGCGTATAGAGACATCACTTCTCTACATCGCCAGGTGAAGAGGCTGCGGGGCTTGCTCCGCGGCGGAAACCCCCTGTGCTTTGGCCCTGTTTGGAATTTCGATGGCGAATATCGCCCTGCTGACCGACCTGATCGAACCCGAAGCCAAGGCGCTCGGCCTCAGCCTCGTGCGCGTGCGCATGCAGGGCGGCAAGTCCGACCCGACGCTGCAGGTGATGGCCGAGCGCCCCGACACCCGCCAGCTGGTGATCGAGGATTGCGCCGAACTGTCGCGCCGCATCTCGGACAAGTTCGATGCGCTCGAAGCCGAGGGCAAGGACCCGGTCGGCGAGGACGCGTATCGTCTTGAGGTATCGAGCCCCGGTATCGACCGCCCGCTGACCCGGCTCCAGGACTTTGCCGACTGGGAAGGCCAGGAGGCGCGTATCCGCCTTGTCGCGCCGTTCGAGGATCGCAAGCAGATCTCGGGCAATCTGATGGGCGTCGAAGGCACCAAGATCACCGTCGACGTGAACAAGCACAAGATCATGACGATCGACTTCAGCCAAGTCGCCGACGCCAAGCTCGTCATGACCGACCGACTCATCGCCGCGACCGCGCCGCTTTCGATCGAAGGCGCGGACGAAGTTTTCTATCAAGACACGCCCACCGATGAGCCCGACGCTCACGAGGCCGACACCGAAGAAGGACAGCATTGATGGCCACGGCAGTCACCGCAAACCGCGCGGAACTGATCGCGATCGCGAATTCGGTCGCGTCGGAGAAGATGATCGACAAGGCGATCGTGATCGAGGCGATGGAGGACGCGATCCAGCGCGCCGCCCGCTCGCGCTACGGCGCCGAGAACGACATCCGCGCCAAGCTCGATCCGAACACCGGCGATCTGCGCTTGTGGCGCGTCGTCGAAGTGGTCGAGGCGGTCGATGACTATTTCAAGCAGGTCGACGTCAAGGGCGCGCAGAAGCTGCAGAAGGACGCGGCACTCGGTGACTTCATCGTCGATCCGCTGCCCCCGATCGAGTTCGGCCGCATTGCCGCACAGGCCGCCAAGCAGGTCATCTTCCAGAAGGTCCGCGACGCCGAGCGCGAGCGCCAGTTCGAAGAGTATAAGGATCGCGCAGGCGAGATCATCACGGGCGTCGTCAAGCGCGTCGAGTTCGGCCATGTCGTCGTCGACCTGGGCCGTGCAGAAGGCGTCATCCGCCGCGACGCGCAGATCCCGCGCGAAGTGGTGCGCGTCAACGACCGCATCCGCTCGCTGATCCTCAACGTCCGCCGCGAAAACCGCGGGCCGCAGATCTTCCTCAGCCGCGCGCATCCCGACTTCATGAAGAAGCTGTTCGCGCAGGAAGTGCCCGAAATCTACGACGGCATCATCGAGATCAAGGCCGCGGCCCGCGATCCCGGTTCGCGCGCGAAGATCGGCGTCATCAGCCATGATTCGTCGATCGATCCGGTCGGCGCATGCGTCGGCATGAAGGGCAGCCGCGTTCAGGCCGTCGTGCAGGAGATGCAGGGCGAGAAGATCGACATCATCCCCTGGTCGCCCGACATCGCGACCTTCGTCGTCAACGCGTTGCAGCCGGCCTCGGTCAGCCGCGTTGTGATCGACGAGGAAGAAGAGCGCATCGAGGTGGTCGTTCCCGATGACCAGCTTTCGCTGGCGATCGGCCGTCGCGGCCAGAACGTGCGGCTCGCGTCGCAGCTGACCGGCAAGGCGATCGACATCCTCACCGAGGCCGATGCCTCCGAGAAGCGCCAGAAGGACTTTGTCGAGCGTTCGGCGATGTTCGAGAAGGAGCTCGACGTCGACGAGACGCTCGCACAGCTGCTGGTGGCCGAAGGGTTCACCAACCTCGAAGAGGTCGCCTATGTCGAGGTCGAGGAGATCGCCGGCATCGAGGGCTTCGACGAGGACCTCGCGGGCGAGCTGCAGAACCGCGCGACCGAGGCGCTCGAGCGCCGCGACGCGGCCAGCCGCGAGGAGCGCACCGCGCTCGGCGTGGAGGACGCGCTAATCGACATGCCGTACCTGAACGAGGCGATGCTCGTCACGCTCGGCAAGGCGGGGATCAAGACGCTCGACGATCTCGCCGATCTGGCGACCGACGAGCTGGTCGAGAAGAAGCGCGTCGAGCCACGCCGTCGCAACGACGACGCGCCCAAGCGTCCCGAGCCCAAGGGCGGCATTCTCGCCGAATACGGCCTGAGCGACGAGCAGGGTAACGAGATCATCATGGCCGCGCGTGCGCACTGGTTCGAGGACGAGGCCCCCGAAGCTGACGCCGACGAGGCGGACGAGGCTCCGGTGGAAGCGGCTTCGGCTGATGACGCCGTGGTCGAGGACGCTGCAACTGAAGAGACGACGGCCGACGAAGCCGTGGCTGAGGACGCTCCGGCGGACGACGCTTCGGTCGAGGACGCTGCGGACAAGACCGACACGAAAAGCGAGGGCGACAAGGCCTGATGCCCTTCGTCAGCATTCGCATCTCGGGGTCTGCCACGAAGGACCAGAAGTCCGGCATCGTCGCCGACGTCACCCAGTCGCTCGTGCAGCGGCTGGGAAAGAACCCGGCTGCGGTGCAGATCGTGATCGAGGAAGTCTCGACCGAGAATTACGGCGCGGGCGGCCAGCTGCTGGTCGACCGCGACGCGCCCAAGACAACTCCAGCGCAGGAGGACGCACATGCGGAACCCTCCCGATGAGACGCTAGGCGCTACCGACGACCTTCCTTCCTCCCCTCCCGCTAGCGGGAGAGGACCGAAGGATGGGCGCCCGGCCTCGGCCAAGAACAAGGATGGTGCCGGGCGCAAGCCCAAGCCATCTCGCTTGCGCGAGGGGGATGAAGACGCCCCCATCCGCAAGTGCATCCTGTCAGGCGAGCGCGACGTTCGCCCGCATCTGGTGCGACTCGCGCTGGCCCCCGATGGCCAGATTCATCCCGACGTGCGTGCCAAGGCTCCTGGCCGCGGTGCGTGGATCGGGGTGACGCGACTCGAACTCGAGGCGGCGATCAAGAAGGGCAAGCTGAAAGGCGCGCTCGCGCGAGCGTTCAAAACCGGCGAGTTTACCATCGCACCCGAGCTTCCAGCGATGATCGAATCCGCACTTGCGCGTAACGCGCTCGACCGGCTCGGGCTCGAATCGCGCTCGGGGACGGTGCTGATCGGCTCCGACCGGATCGAGCAGAACGCACGCCAGGGCAAGCTGAAGGCGCTGTATCACGCGTCCGACGCTGCCGAGGATGGCAACCGCAAGCTCGACCAGGCCTGGCGCATCGGCAACGATGTCGAGGGCTCGGGTTTGCGGGGGTTGGCACTGCCTGCGTCGCGCACCATATTGGCGTTGGCGCTGGGACGGGAAAATGTGGTACACATTGGCCTGACAGACCGCGCTGCAGCAAAGCGGGTGAGCGAAGCGCTCGACCGTTGGCTGCATTTTATCGGCTCCGAACCTTCTTCCGTGTCTTGCGAAACGGCCTCGCAGGGCGCATCGGCGTCACAAAATATAGGGGCGTCCGGATCGACCGGACAACGCCCGGCCGTGGATATGACTGAGGAATTTGAGTGAGCGACACGGACAACGAGAAGCCGAAACTTGGCATGCGCGCACCTTTGGGTGTGAAGCGCACGGTCGAGACCGGCCAGGTGAAGCAGAGCTTCAGCCACGGCCGATCGAATACGGTGATCGTGGAAACCAAGCGTGCGCGCGTGCTGCGCCGTCCGGGCGAGCCCGACGTGCAGGTTGCGGACGCGGCACCGATTGCCGCGCCCGCCCCGGCGGCTGCCCCCGCAGCCCCGGCACCGCAGGCGCGCGCACCGCAGCCTGCGCCCGCCCCTGTGCGTCAGCAGCAGAGCAATCTGTCGCCGCAAGAGCGCCAGGCCAAGCTGCTCCGCGAGGCTGAAGAGCAGCGCATGAACACGCTGGAAGAAGGGCGTCGTCGCCAAGAGGCCGAGCGCGCCAAGGCGATCGAAGACGAGCGTAACCGCGTCGCTGAGCGTGCGCGTGCCGAGGCTGAAGCCAAGGCGCCGAAGCTCGTCGAGGCTCCTGCGCCCGCACCCGCTCCTGTGGTCGAAGCGGCTCCCGCTCCGGTCGCAGCACCGACGCCAGCGCCCGCGCCGGCTCCGGTC
Source organism: Sphingomonas sp. Leaf38 (assembly GCF_001421825.1). Lineage (NCBI taxonomy): Bacteria > Pseudomonadati > Pseudomonadota > Alphaproteobacteria > Sphingomonadales > Sphingomonadaceae > Sphingomonas > Sphingomonas sp. Leaf38. The sequence goes on from NZ_LMLD01000012.1 coordinate 159,847, forward strand.
GAAGCCCCCGTTGCTGCGGCGCCCGCCCCGGCTCCGGTTGCTGCACCGAAGCCTGCGCCCGCGCCGGTTGCCGCGGCGCCTGCACCGGCTCCCAAGCCTGCGCCGGCGCCTGTCGCACCGCCGGCACAGCCGCCCATCATCGAACTGACTCGCGATCCGGCATTCCCGGCACCGCGCCGGTTCTCGCCGGTCGCACGTCCAGAGCGTCCTCCACCGCCGCCGAAGCCTGTCGCGGCCCCCGCTGCCGCGGCGCCGGCAACGACCGGCAACGCCGGCACGACCGCCGCTCGCCCAGGTGCAACTGGTGCGAATGCTCCGGCCGGTGGCGTCCGTCGCGACGCAGTGCCAGCGCGTCCGCAGCAGCGTGACCGCAAGGGTGACGATCGTCGCACCTCGGGCAAGCTCACCGTCAACCGCGCGCTCGGCGATGGTGATGGTGCACGCGCCCGCAGCCTCGCCGCGCTGAAGCGTGCGCGCGAGAAGGAGCGTCGCGGCACGGGTGGTCCGCGCGAGGCGCAGGCCAAGCAGATCCGCGACGTCGTCGTCCCCGAGGCGATCACGGTGCAGGAACTCGCCAACCGCATGGCCGAGAAGGGCGCCGACCTCGTCAAGGCGCTGTTCAAGATGGGCATGCCCGTCACGATGACGCAGACGATCGACCAGGATACCGCCGAGCTGCTCGTCACCGAGTTCGGTCACAACCTGACGCGCGTCAGCGATGTCGACCAGGATCTGGCCAACGACACGATCGACGATGCCGAAGAGACGCTGAAGCCCCGCGCTCCGGTCGTCACGATCATGGGTCACGTCGATCACGGCAAGACGTCCCTGCTCGACGCGCTGCGCGGCACCGACGTGGTGCGCGGCGAAGCGGGTGGCATCACTCAGCATATCGGCGCGTATCAGGTCACGCTGAAGGACAAGTCGAAGATCACCTTCCTCGACACGCCGGGCCATGAGGCGTTCACGCAGATGCGTGCGCGCGGCGCGGACGTCACCGACATCGTCATCCTGGTGGTGGCGGCGGACGACGGCCTGATGCCGCAGACGGTGGAGGCGATCGCCCACACCAAGGCGGCAGGCGTGCCGATGATCGTCGCGATCAACAAGATCGACAAGGAAGGCGCCAATGCGCAGAAGGTGCGCGAGCGCCTGCTGAGCGAGGAGATCGTGGTCGAGGACATGGGCGGCGACGTCCAGGACGTCGAAGTCTCCGCGACTAAGAAGATCGGTCTCGATACGTTGATCGAGAAGATCCAGCTCCAGGCAGAACTGCTCGAACTGCGCGCCAATCCGGATCGCGCCGCCGAGGGTACGGTGATCGAAGCCAAGCTCGACAAGGGTCGTGGCCCGGTCGCGACGATCCTCGTCAACCGCGGCACGCTCAAGGTCGGCGACATCTTCGTGGTCGGCGGCGAGAGCGGCAAGGTCCGTGCGCTGGTCGACGACAAGGGCAAGCAGATCAAGGAAGCGGGTCCGGCAATGCCGGTCGAGGTCTTGGGTCTGTCGGGTGTCCCGTCGGCCGGCGATCCGTTCCAGGTCGTCGAGAACGAGGCACGGGCCCGCGAAGTCGCGGAATATCGTCGCAGTGTGAAGACCGACAAGCGGACCGCATCGGTTCCTGCCAGCCTCGAGAGCATGTTCTCGGCGCTCAAGGACAAGCAGGCGATCGAATATCCGCTGGTCGTGAAGGCGGATACGCAAGGTACGGTCGAGGCGATCGTCGGGGCGATCAACAAGATCTCCACCGACCTGATCAAGGCGCGCGTGCTGAGTTCGGGCGTCGGTGGCATCACCGAGTCCGACGTGACGCTCGCGGCGGCATCGGGTGCACCGATCATCGGCTTCAACGTTCGCCCGAACGCCAAGGCACGCGAGATCGCCGAGCGCCAGAAGGTCGCGTTCAAGTACTATGACGTGATCTACGACCTGATCGACGAGATCCGGGCGGGGATGGCCGGTGAGCTTGGGCCGGAAGCGTTCGAGACGGTCGTCGGTCGTGCCGATATCCGCGAGGTCTTCTCGGCGGGCAAGCATGGCAAGGCGGCGGGTCTGCTCGTTACCGAGGGCAATATCCGCAAGGCGCTCAAGGCGCGCATCACGCGCAACGACGTCATCATCTACCAGGGCGAAATCGCATCGCTGCGTCGCTTCAAGGATGATGTCGCCGAAGTCCGCGCCGGGCTGGAATGTGGTGTGACGTTCACGTCGAACTTCGTCGACATCAAGGCCGGCGACGTCCTCGAGACGTTCGAAGTCGAGATGCGCGAACGCACGCTGTGATGAACTGAAGCCCTCTCCCCTGGGTCCCATGAAAGTATTACTTTCATGGGTGCCCGCTGCGGGGAAAGGGTCGGGTGAGGGGCAGTACCGGGCGGTAACGTTCGCGGCCGCCCCTCACCCCTACCCTCTCCCCGGAGGGGCGAGGGAGTGAGAAGAATGAAGGCCGATACCCCAGAAGTAAAAGTCGTCCGCAGCTTGCGGGTCGGCGAACAGGCGCGTCACGCGCTGTCGGACATCCTCGCACGCGGCGACGTCCACGATCCGGTGCTCGAAAAGCACCTCGTGACGATCACCGAAGTCCGAATGTCCCCGGATCTGCGCCACGCCACCGTCTTCGTGAAGCCGCTGCTCGGCAAGGACGAGGAGAAGGTGCTCAAGGCGCTGCGGACGAACACCGCCTATCTCCAGCGCGAAGTCGCGAACCGGGTGCAGATGCGGTATGCCGCCAAGCTGAAGTTCCTCGCCGACGAGAGCTTCGACGAGGGCACCCATATCGACACGCTGCTGCGCGACCCGCACATCGCCCGCGATCTGGCAGCCGACGAGGGCTAGACGAGGACGCGCCGTCGCGCCCGTTGGCCGATGGCGACGCAGCTTGCCCAAAGAATGATTGCGCAGGGAAGACCAGTTGCGGCGTACCGAACCGCCCCGGGTAGCAGCAACGCGACCGCGCCCGTCGCGATCATCGCCAGCCCGGTCGCATAATAGACTGGCATCGGTATGCCACGCGCGATCGGCAGAAAGTGCAACCCGACGACGATCGCCAGGATCGGAACCGCGGCATCGGGGACGCCGAGCTTCGGGGTCAGCGCGAACGTCGCGAATATCGCGACCCCCTCGACCATGGTCCAGGTTCCGATCAGCCGGCCGATGCGCTTGGAATCCGCCGCTGTCCGCTCAGGCGCGGGTATACGGCTCGCCCAGGTGATCAGCAAAACCGAGATCACCATCGGGACAGCCCTCGCCGGCCATCCGACGCCGGCGAGACCGATAGCGCCCCAGATTGTCGCGAAGATATTGAGAACCCAAATGGCACTGCGCATGACAATCCCCCATCATCGTCGCGGATGGTATCGAGCCGGACTGCAATGTCTATACGCGCAGTGGACGCATCATAGGGCGCGCGCCTAGAGACGCGCGATGGCCAAGCTGTATTTCTATTATGCGTCGATGAACGCGGGGAAGTCGACGAACCTGCTCCAGGCGGACTTCAACTATCGCGAGCGTGGCATGCGGACGATGCTGTTCACCGCGGCAATCGACGACCGGTTCGCCGCGGGGACGATCACGTCGCGGATCGGGCTGGAGGCCCCCGCGATCGCCTTCGACGCGACGACCGATCTCGACGCGTGCGTCGCCCGGCAGCACGCCGAGGACGCGATCTCGTGCGTCTTGGTTGATGAGGCGCAGTTCCTGACCCCCGCCCAGGTCGACCAGCTCGCTCATGTCTGCGACGTCGTCGGAATCCCTGTACTGGCCTACGGATTGCGCACCGATTTCCAGGGCGCGCTCTTCCCGGGCTCCGCGCGATTGCTGGCGCTCGCGGACTCGCTCGTCGAGATCAAGTCGGTATGCATGTGCGGGCGCAAGGCGACGATGAACCTGCGCGTCGATGCGGGCGGACGGGCGATCGCCGAGGGGCAGCAGACCGAAATCGGCGGCAACGACCGCTATGTCGCGCTCTGCCGCCGGCATTTCTCGGAGGCTTTAGGGTAGTCCCTGCCCTTCACCCCTCCCCGTCATCCTGACGAAAGTCAGGATCCAGGGTACCAAACACCGTCGCTCATGGCTCTGGATCCTGACTTTCGTCAGGATGACGGAGTAGGTGGCGTTTGCCCCGCCTTACGATATTGAAGGACCCCGAAGATGCATGGCTGGATCATTCTCGACAAGCCGCTGGGGCTGGGCTCGACGCAGGGCGTGTCCGCGGTGAAGCGCGCCTTGCGCAACGGCGGCTATGACAAATTCAAGGTCGGGCATGGGGGGACGCTCGATCCGCTGGCGACCGGCGTGCTGCCGATCGCGGTCGGCGAGGCGACCAAGCTGGCCGGGCGGATGCTCGACAGCGACAAGATCTATGATTTCACCGTGATGTTTGGGGTGCAGACCGACACGCTCGACGCCGAGGGGGTGAGCATCGCCACCTCCGACGTGCGACCGACGATGGCGGCGGTCGAGGCGGTGTTGGCGCAATTTACCGGCCCGATCGCGCAGGTGCCGCCGGCTTATTCCGCGCTGAAGGTCGACGGCGAGCGCGCCTACGACCTCGCGCGTGCCGGGCAGGACGTAGTGCTGGCGAGCAGGAACGTGACGATTTATTCGCTATCCTCCCCGGTACGGGGAGGGGGACCAGCGAAGCTGGTGGAGGGGGGCTTCCGCGAACGTTCCGCTGGTGGCGAGCCCCCC
>NZ_LMLD01000012.1:164573-177928 GCF_001421825.1 Sphingomonas sp. Leaf38
CCCTCCCCGTTCCGGGGAGGAATTAGGGGAAGTCACCCTCACCGCCCACGTCTCCAAGGGCACCTATATCCGCAGCCTCGCGCGCGACATAGCGCTGGCGCTCGGAACCGTCGGCCACGTCACCATGCTGCGCCGCATCAAGGCGGGTCCGTTCGACCTCTCCGCCGCGATATCGCTGGACAAACTGGACGAACTCGCTAAGGCCTCCGCGCTTGAAGATGTACTTCTGCCCTTGAGGGTGGCGCTGGACGACATCCCGGCTCTCTCCCTCACCCCCGACCAGGCAGGGGCGCTCCGACAGGGGCGTATCTTGGCCGGGATCGCCGCAGACGATGGCCAATACTTTGCCGAGCTGGACGCCGTCCCGGTCGCGCTGGTCGAGGTCGAGGACGGAGACGTCCGGGTCGTTCGCGGTTTCAATCTGTGATGTCGTAGGACGAATTCATGACGATTACCGCTGAACGCAAGACCGAGCTCGTCAAGGAGCATTCGCGCGCCGAGGGCGATACCGGTTCGCCGGAAGTCCAGGTCGCGATCCTGACCGAGCGCATCAAGAACCTGACCGAGCACTTCAAGGGCCACAAGAAGGACAACCACTCGCGTCGTGGTCTTCTCATGATGGTCAACAAGCGCCGGACGCTGCTGGATTATCTCCGTCACAAGGACGGCCAGCGCTACCTGGATCTGATCGCGAAGCTCGGCCTTCGCAAGTAACCGAAGGGGCGGCCGAAAGGTCGCCCCTTTTGGCATTATGGCAAAAAGATTCTAGACAGGCGGCGCGCGCGACACGCAGCGTACCCCAATTGGACCCCGGCCTTCGCCGGGGAAGACTTTAGGGAAAGGCAATTCGGCCGATCCCTTTGGGAGCGACAACTCGCTCCACACCGCCGCGGGCCGGCTAAGCCCGCACATAGGCCCCGTTCGCATCTGGCGACCGGAGTGAAGGAAAAAGAATGTTCGATACCAAAACCGTAAGCGCCCAGTGGGGCGGCAAGACGCTGACGCTCGAGACCGGCCGCGTGGCCCGTCAGGCAAACGGCGCCGTGCTCGCCACCCTCGGCGAGACCGTCGTTCTGTGCGCCGTCACGGCTGCACGGACCGTCAAGGAAGGGCAGGATTTTTTCCCACTCACCGTCCATTACCAGGAGAAGTTCTCCGCGAGCGGCCGCATCCCCGGTGGCTTCTTCAAGCGTGAGCGCGGCGCGACCGAAAAGGAGACGCTGACCAGCCGTCTTATCGATCGCCCGATCCGTCCCCTCTTCCCAGAGGGTTTCTACAACGAGATCAACGTGATCTGCCAGGTTCTGTCGTATGACGGCGAGAATGAGCCGGACATCCTCGCGATGGTTGCGGCGTCGGCGGCGCTGACGATCTCGGGCGTGCCGTTCATGGGCCCGATCGGCGCAGCACGCGTCGGCTATGTCGACGGCGCCTACATCCTCAACCCGACGCTCGACGAAGCCAAGGCGGGTGACCTCGACCTCGTCGTCGCCGCCACCGGCCAGGCCGTGATGATGGTCGAATCGGAAGCCAAGGAGCTTTCGGAAGAGATCATGCTCGGCGCGGTCCAGTTCGCGCACAAGGCGTGCCGCGAAGCCGCCAACCTGATCATCGATCTGGCCGAGCAGGCTGCCAAGGATCCGTGGGAAATGGCCGAGCAGGCCGACCTGTCGACCGCCAAGGACAAGCTGAAGAAGCTGATCGGCAAAGACATTGCGGCCGCCTACAAGGTGACCGACAAGTCCAAGCGCTCGGACCTGCTGAATGCCGCACGCGCCAAGGGCAAGACCGCCTTTGCCGATGCGACCCCGCAGGACCAGATGGCGGCCGGCAAGCTGATGAAGAAGTTGGAGGCGGAGATCGTCCGCGGCGCCATCCTCAAGGACGGCACCCGCATCGACGGCCGCACCACCACGCAGATCCGTCCGATCGAGGCGATGGTGCATTTCCTCCCGCGTACGCATGGCTCGGCCCTGTTCACGCGCGGCGAGACGCAGTCGATCTGCACCACCACGCTCGGCACGCGCGACGCAGAGCAGATGATCGATGGCCTGAACGGTCTGTCGTACGAAAACTTCATGCTGCACTACAACTTCCCGCCATACTCGGTCGGTGAAGTCGGTCGCTTCGGTGCGCCCGGTCGTCGCGAAGTCGGCCACGGCAAGCTCGCTTGGCGCGCGCTGCACCCGGTGCTGCCGTCGAAGGAAGAGTTCCCGTACACAATCCGCGTTCTGTCGGACATCACCGAGTCGAACGGCTCGTCGTCGATGGCGACGGTCTGCGGCGGTTCGCTCTCGATGATGGATGCGGGCGTTCCGCTGAAGCGTCCGGTGTCGGGCATCGCGATGGGCCTGATCCTCGAGGGCAAGAACTTCGCGGTTCTGTCGGACATCCTGGGCGACGAGGATCACCTCGGCGACATGGACTTCAAGGTGGCTGGCACGTCCGAGGGCATCACCACGATGCAGATGGACATCAAGATCGCCGGCATCACCGAAGAGATCATGGGCAAGGCGCTGGCACAGGCCAAGGAAGGCCGCGCGCACATCCTGGGCGAAATGGCCAAGGCGCTCGACCACACCCGTGAGGAACTGTCCGCACACGCACCGCGGATCGAGACCTTCACGATCGAGAAGTCGAAGATTCGTGAAGTCATCGGCACCGGCGGCAAGGTGATCCGCGAGATCGTCGCGCAGACCGGCGCCAAGGTCGACATCGACGACGAGGGCGTGATCAAGGTGTCGTCGTCCGACCCCGCGCAGATCGACGCTGCGATCAAGTGGATCAAGGGCCTCGTCGAGGAAGCCGAAGTCGGCAAGGTCTATGACGGCAAGGTCGTCAACCTGGTCGATTTCGGTGCGTTCGTGAACTTCATGGGTGGCAAGGACGGTCTCGTCCATGTGTCCGAAATCAAGAACGAGCGCGTCGAGAAGGTCTCGGACGCGCTGAGCGAAGGCCAGGAAGTCAAGGTCAAGGTCCTCGAGATCGATCCGCGCGGCAAGGTTCGCCTGTCGATGCGCGTCGTCGACCAGACGACCGGCGAAGAGCTGGAAGATACCCGCCCGGCGCGTGAGCCCCGTGAGGGTGGCGATCGTGGTCCGCGCGGCCCGCGTCGCGATGGCGATGGCGGTCGTGATGCCGGTAACGGCGGCGGCGGTCGTGGTCCGCGCGGCGAAGGCGGCGGTGACCGTGGTCCCCGTGGCCCGCGTCGTGACGGCGATGGCGGTCGTGATGCCGGCGGCAACGGCGGTGGCCGTGGCCTGCGTCGTGACGGCGGTGGCGGCGAGCGCGCGCCCCGCGCTGAGCGCTCGGACGGCGACAAGGCCCCCGAGTTCGCGCCGGCGTTCCTGACGGGCGATCGCGACTAAGTCTTTGCGACTTAACATAAATTAATGCAGGGGCTCGGGAAACCGGGCCCCTTTTTCGTTAGACCAACCGCCTGCCGCATTGTTTCACGAAGAAGACGGTTAATCTCGGAACGGAGCAATGGGCCAGCAGTTCGAACCGATATGAATTGCACCCTGAAGTCCGTCATCCTCGTCGTCGACGACGATCCTCTCGTCCGCGTCCACTCTCACTTGGCCCTAGAGGACGCAGGTTTCGAAGTAGTCGAGGCCAGTAACGCCCGCGACGCCTTGGCGCGTCTCGAGGAACGCCCCGACATCGGCGCGCTGTTCACCGACATCAGAATGCCGGGCCACCTCGATGGCGTGGGCTTGGCCAACGCGGTTTACGATCGGCGTCCGGACATCGCCATTCTCGTCACGTCGGGTGCGGGCGAGATTTGCGAGACGACGTTACCCGGGGAGGCCCGCTTCATCGCGAAACCCTATACCGGCGCGCAGTTAAGCCGGCTGTTGCACAAGCAGCTCGATTGACAGCGTTCGCGACGACCGTTGCGGATTAACGTTTGGCTTACGCCCCGCCGCTATGTCGCCCTACCGAGGCAATAGGTGAGGCGCAGTGGCGCGAGGCGACAACGATATTCCTGCGGCCCGGCGTCATGAAGGTCTTAGACGCTTCACGCTGTCCACATCGCGATTGGCTGAACTCGGCAAGCTAAGCGTCGCCGTTTTGGTTTTTGCGGTAATTTTCGGGGGCGGTCTGTTCGTGATGCAATCGCGCGCCGCGATGCGGGCAGCATCCGCGACGCTGCCCAACCGCGCGCACCCAAGCGAATGCGCACTGTGGTTTATCGGCAGTTCGACAATCCAGAAATGGACGACGCTGGCGAGCGACATGGCGCCTTTGGACGTCCGCAACCGCGGGGTCGACGGCGCGACGATGCCCGAGTTGCTGCAAATGGTCCGTAACGAACCCCATGGCGCGCCGCCTCGCGCGATCGTCTTCTACGCGGGTGAGAACGATATCGCCAAAGGAGCAAGCGCCGCCGACGATGTCGCCAATCTACGGACATTCCTGGCACTTAAGTCGGCGAAATGGGGTAATGTCCCGGTCGTGATCGTGTCGCTCAAACCGACGCCGACCCGGTGGGGCAACCTCCCAGAACAGACCAGCTTCAATACTGCCGCGCGCGCGATCGCGCGGCGTACGCCCGGCGCGACCTTCGTCAACATCGTCCCGCTCTTCTTGGTCAACCATCGGCCCGGTGCATTTTATGTCGATGACGGCATCCATCTGAATTCGAAGGGCTATGGCAGGCTGACCTCTGCGATGAAGCCGGTACTGACGGCAATCGTTCGACACACGTCTGCACGGGCGTGTCCGCCATCGCTCGAAGCGCGGTCCACAGGTCCGGCGATCGTTCGGCTATGAGCCCGGGCGCAGCCGGCACCAGGATCGAAGGTCTGTCGATGTGGCGGGCGATCCTGATGCTCGGCGGCGTCATCCTGCACGGTGCGATCGGCTTGGAACATATCCCCGTATTTGCCACGATCCCGCTGATATCGCACGCATTCCGGATGGGGAGCTTCATGCTGATTTCCGGGCTGTTGTGCGGGTACGCCTTGGCGCGCCGCCGGTCACCGCTGGCATGGCTGGGTCGGCGCACCGTTCAGATCGGCATGCCGCTGCTGGTCGGGCTACTCGTGATATGTCCGCTGATCGGCTACATGCTCGACGATCTTCCCGATCGCACGCGCTGGCCCTTTGTGATCGCGCAGGACTGGTATCACCTCTGGTTCCTTGTCGCGTTACTCGCCTACGCGCCGCTCAGCTACGCGTTCCACCAGTGGGATCGCCGCTCCGGCGCAATCGCTCGGATCGAGCGCGCTCTCACCAATCGTTCAATTGGCTCCAGCCGGTCGGCGCAGACAATCATACTCCTCGCGACCGCGCTTGCTTGCTGCGCGCTGATGATGCTTACGCGACAGGTTCTGGCGGGGCATACCCCGCCGCGCTATGCCGCGCCTTTGTCGCACATCCAGCTGATGCTCGGTTATGCCCCCTTCTATCTGCTCGGGTTCCTGCTCGCGAGGTCGCCGATGCTGTTCCGGACGATGACTCACTCGATCCGGACACCGGTCATCATCTTGGTCTGCGTTGGTATCACCTATGCGAGCTGGTTCGGCGGCGCGAGCCTAGCGCTTGATCCGCTCCGCCGGGCGATCGTCGGCGATCTCGTCGAGCTTATCGGCATGGCGGTCTGCCCGCCCGCCGCATCGATCTTGATCCTGCGCTCGGCCGTGAAGATACGGACCATCCCGACGATCGTTCGGCGATTTGCCGATGCATCGTTCACGATTTATATCCTGCACTTCCCAATCATCATCGCGACAAAGTTGATACTCGTGCGCGTGTCATGGAACCCTTATGCCGCGTTCGCATTCACCATCGCGCTGGCATCGGCAGTCGCATATGCAGCGCACGTCCTGCTGGTAGAACGCTACGGACCCGCGGCGTTTCTCTTGAACGGACGCTATCCGGAGGCGGCAAAGGCATCTGCCGGCACGATCGCGTGAGGACAACGCCATGGCCTAAAAGCCGCATCTTGGACTGACCATGCTTGAAGTGGGGAGCTTCTGTTGCTCGGTGCTCCCCGTACCGCCGGTTTCCACTTCTGTTGCCCGGTGTGGCCCGAACCGCGCTTTCGTCCGTATAACTTAGGTCGTTAGACCGTCAGTTATGCGGCAATTGCGAGTGCTTCGTTATCGTTGGCACTTGTGTATGGGCCGTTGCGGTGGTCCCATTCCGAGCGAAACATAGCGTCGTTGAACACACGTCGATCCTAGTTCGACCCCGTCATCGTCCCCCTCTTGCGAAGAGGGCGGTGGTGGAGTCGCCGGGTACTGCCCCCGGGTCCGCTGTGTCTATGACACGCCACGGTTTATCGCCATAGCCGCCAAGAGATAATTCCCCCGACGGCAAGCCCGATATAGGGAAGGCGCAGCGCGTTGAAAAGCCCGGCGGGCGCGGCTTTTTTGTCCCGATCCGCGAAGTCTTAGCACGCAACGTGCCAAACCGCCTTCCGCTCGCCACAAACCGCGTGCATAGCAATCTGCATTATGTTGACGCAGCGCTCCCGCTACGCGCTTCGCGCGATGATCTTTCTTGGCGGGGCCCCCGTCGGTGGCCCTCCGATCCCGATGACTCGCATCGCTGCCGAAGCGAACGTGCCGCGCAAGTTTCTTGAGCTGATCCTTGCCGATCTGCGCGAATCCGGCCTGCTCCACAGCCATCGCGGCAAGATGGGCGGCTATCGCCTGTCGCGCCCCAGCCACCTGATCTCGCTCGGCGAGATCATCCGGATCATCGAGGGGCCGCTCGCGCTCGTCCCGTGCGTCAGCCGGACGGCCTACCGGCCCTGCCTCGACTGCAAGAGCGAGGCGGATTGCGCGATCCGCTATGCGATGATGCGCGTCCGCGACGAAACCGCGCGGATCCTCGACGGCACGAGCCTGGCGGATGCAAACGCCGAGGATCTCGCCGCCGCGTGAAGTTTTCCTTCTCCCCATCGGGGAGAAGGTGGCGCGGCAGCGCCGGATGAGGGGGTGTTGGGATCCCGCGCCGAAGCCTCAGGCCCCTCACCCTTCCGTCGCCTAACGGCTCCTTCCTCTCCCCGCAGGGGAGAGGGACAGGGCGGTCACCCCCTGGCCTTCAGCTCGTCGCGGATCTCGCGCAGCAACGCGATCTCGACCGGCTCGGGTGCAGGCGCGACCGGGGTCGCCTCTTCCTCGCGCTTCAGCCGCGCGGTCTCGCGCTCGATCAGCGCCGCGGTGCGGTTCACCACGCGCAGGATCATGAAGATGATGCCCGCGACGATCACGAAATTGACGAGCTGCGTCGCAAACGCGCCATAGCCGAGCAGCGGCACGCCCGCCTTCTTGAGCGCCGCATAGTCGCTGAGCGAGCCCGCATAATTCGCCGGCACCGGCCCCATCCGCCAGAAATAGCTCGAGAAATCGAGCCCGCCGAAGATCTTGCCGATCACCGGCATCAGCACGTCGTCGGTCAGCGACGTGACGATCTTGCCGAACGCCGCGCCGATAATCACCGCGATGGCGAGGTCGAGCACGTTGCCGCGCATGATGAACGCCTTGAATTCCTTGAGCATCCCCGCCCCCTTTTCAAATCTCCCATAAAGTTAACCGCCGATTTCGGTTTCGCCAACCCTGCCGGCTGTCCTATGAGGGCGATACAGCTATTCAGGAGAACCCCGATGTCACGTGCCCCAATCGCCCGCGGCGCCGCCGCGATCCTCCTCGCATCCGCGCTCGCGGGCTGCGGGATCAACAGCATCCCGACCGCCGAGGAAACCGCAAAGGCACGCTGGGCCGACGTCCAGAACGACTATCAGCGTCGCGCCGACCTGATCCCGAACCTCGTCGCCACGGTGAAGGCGGCGGGCGCACAGGAGAAGGATATCCTCGTCCAGGTGACGCAGGCGCGTGCCGCGGCGAACTCGGTCCAGGTGTCGGCGGAGGACCTCTCCGATCCGGCCAAGATGGCGCAGTATCAGCGCGTCCAGGGCGCGGTCGGAGTCTCGCTCCAGCGGCTGCAGGAGGCGTATCCCGAGCTGAAGAGCCAGGGCAACTACACCACGCTGATGAGCCAGCTCGAAGGCACAGAGAACCGCATCACGATCGCGCGCCGCGATTACAACGGCGCGGTGCAGGCGTACAACACCAAGATCCGCACCTTCCCCGACGCGGTCGGCGCGAAGATCTTCTACGGCGCCAAGCCAATGGTCCCGTTCGCGGCGACCACGCCGGGTGCAGAGACCGCGCCGACGGTAAACTTCGGCAACGCGAGCTGATGATGGGGTCTGCGCGATGATCCGCTACCTTGCCACGCTGGCCTGCGCGGTGCTGCTGGGAAGCGGCACCGTCACCTGGGCCGCCACCGCGCAGACCTTGCCCAAGTTCACCGGCTTCGTCGTCGATGCGGCCAACGTCATCCCGCCCGACCAGGAAGCGGCGCTGACCAAGCGGCTCGACGACCTGCAGAAATCGTCGGGCAACCAGCTCGTCGTCGCAACCGTGCCGAGCCTCGACGGCTATCCGATCGAGGATTACGGCAATCGCCTGATCCGGAGCTGGGGCGTCGGGTTGAAGGACGCGAACAACGGCGCGATCCTGCTGGTGGCGCCGAACGACCGCAAGGTGCGGATTGAGGTCGGCTACGGGCTCGAACCCGTACTGACCGACGCGTTCTCCAGCGTCGTCATCAACCAGCAGATCCTGCCGCGGTTCAAGGCAGGCGATATTCCCGGCGGCATCGTCGCGGGGACCAATGCGGTCGCGGACCAGCTCGCGCTCCCCGATGCGGAGGCGCGCGCGAAAGTGGCGGCGGCGGCGGCCGAATATGACAAGACGCATCGCCGGTCGGGTTCGAGCGGCGGCGGCGTGCCGATCGGGCTGATCTTCTTCGGGATCGTGCTCGCGGCGATCGTCATCCCGATGCTGTCGCGGCGCGCCGGTGGCAGGCGCTATACCGATGGCGGTAGCGGCGGTGGCAGCGGCGCCCTGCCGATCGTGCTGTGGAGCATCGCCGACGCGATGACCCGTGGTGGCGGTGGTGGCGGCGGCGGCTGGAGTGGCGGCGGCGGTGGCGGCGATAGTGGGGGCGGCTGGGGCGGCGGCGGTTTCGGCGGTGGCGGCGGTGGATCCGGCGGCGGCGGCGGCGCATCGGGGAGTTGGTGACATGCGGCTGAGCGAAACCGATCACGACCGCGTCACCGCGGCGGTGACGCAGGCGGAGACCGCGACGACCGGCGAGATCGTCACGATCGTCGCGCGGCAGTCCGACTCCTACCATGACGTATCGATGCACTGGGCCGTGCTCGGCATGCTGCTGACGCTGGCGCTGCTCGCGTTCCGGCCGGTTGCGGCGGACCATATCTATGCGCGTCTCGTCGATCCCTGGGCGCAATCCGCCCCGCAGGGCGCGCTCTACGCTATCGCGCTGGTGCTGGTGACGCTGGTGTTCCTCGGCGTGCGGCTCGTTCTGGCGGCGACTTCGGTGCGCGTTGCGCTGACCCCGGGGGCGACCAAGGCGCGTCGCGTCCGGCGGCGCGCGCTGCTGCTGTTCCGCGCGGGCGCCGAGAAGCGCACCAGGGGCGCGACCGGCGTGCTCCTCTATCTATCGCTTGCCGAGCACCGTGCCGAGATCATCGCCGACGATGCGATCCACTCGCGCGTGCCGAACGAAACCTGGGGTGCGGCGATGGCGGCGGTGCTGGCCGGCGTCCGCGACGATCGCCCCGCCGACGGCATGGCCGATGCGGTCGCGCAGATCGGCCGCGTGCTCGCCGAGCATTTCCCGCGTACCGGTGCGCCGGTCAACGAACTTCCCGACAGGCTGATCGAACTATGAGCAAGACCGTATGGGCGGGCAAATTCCTGACCGTCCAGACCGAGGGCACGTGGGAATTCGCCGCGCGTCAGGGCCAGATCGCCGCGGCGGTCATCGTCGCGATCGACGATGGCGACGTGATTCTGGTCGAACAGTTCCGCGTTCCCTTGGGCCGCGCCTGCCTCGAACTGCCCGCGGGGCTGGTCGGCGACGAGACCGCGGGCGAGAGCGTCGCGGTGGCGGCCGGGCGCGAGCTTGAGGAAGAGACCGGCTACCGCGCCGACTCGATCGAAGATCTGGGCGTGTTCTACTCGTCGCCCGGGATGACCTCGGAATGCTTCACGCTGGTGCGTGCGACCGGGCTGACCAAGGTCGGTAACGGCGGCGGCGACAGCGACGAGAACATCACCGTGCACCGGGTTCCGCTGGCCGAGGTGCCGGCGTTCGTCGCGGCGAAGCGCAAGGCCGGCATCGCGATCGACACTAAGATGCTGCTGATCCTGGCGGGGTCCATACTCTAGCCCAGCCCCAGGCCGTCATCCTGGGCTCGACCCAGGATCCAGAGCCACGAGCGTCCGTGCCCGTAACTCTGGATCCCAGCCTTCGCTGGGATGCCGGTAAGACAGCAGCCGCGCGGCGAGCGCGCCCCGCTTACTTGAAGTTGTCGGCGTAGCTCTGAAGCTTCAGCGTCTTCTGCGGCGCAGGAACGACGGTGTACCCGAACCCTTCACGCTCGCAGTGCGCGATCGCCGCCTCCGCGGTCGGGAACAGCAGCCGGAGCTGGTCGCGCGTGTCGCCGCTGCCGGCCCAGCCGGTCAGCGGGTCGGGGCGCTTGGCCTCCGAGGGTTCGAATTCGAGCTGCCAGGCGTCGGTCCGGTGCTTGCCGGACTGCATGGCGTTCTTGGGGCGCTGGAAAATACGGGCGGTAGGCATGGATGCTCCCTTATCGCGAACCGGCGCCCCTTGCATCCGCCTTTTTCGTCCGCAGCGTGGCCGAGGCCGCGGCGGGGTCGTCGGGCCAGGGATGCTTGGGGTAGCGCCCGCGCATTTCCTTCGCCACCGCGGTCCAGCTGCCCGCCCAGAATCCCGGCAGGTCGCGCGTCGTCTGGATCGGTCGGCCGGCGGGCGATGTCAGGCTCAGCACCAGCGGCACGCGGCCCTCGCCGATCACCGGATGCACGCCGAGCCCGAACAGCGCCTGGACGCGGAGTTCGACGCGCGGGCCGCCCTCGGCCGCATAGTCGATCGCGTGCGTGCTGCCGGCGGGGCTGGTGAAATCGGGCGGGGCAAGGCGGTTGATCGTCTGCATCGCGTCCCAGCCGAGCAGGTTGCGCAACGCTTCGGCCAGCGCACCGGGCGCGATCGCATCGAGCCGGCGCTTGCCCGCCAGTAGCGGGGCGAGCCATTCCTCCACCCGGTCGAGCAGCGTCGCGTCGTCGAGCGGCACGCCGGCATAGGTGGCACGGTCACGCAACGCCTGCGCGCCGTCGCTCCACGCGAGTTGGCCGAGGCCATGCTCGCGGACGCCGGCCAGCAGCGCGGCGAGAATCGAGTCCGGATCCGCGCCGCTATCGGGGCCGCTGGACAGACGAATCGCGCCGAGCCGGCGTTCGCGCAACGCCTGGATCCCGCCGGTCGTGGAATCGAACACCACCGTGCGGCGCGATTCGATCCGGTCCGCGAACAGCGTTTCGACCGTGGCCTGCTCGATCGCAACGGCCGAGAGAATGCGTGCGCCCGCCGCCGAGCCTTGCGTGTCGGCGACCGCGAGCCATTCCGACCGCGCCAGCGGCGAGGTCGGGTCGAGCCGGAACCCCCGCCCGCCGACCGAAGCCCAGGTCTCCCCGGAGGCATCGCGCCGGCGCGCGACCCGATCGGGGAAGCCAAGCGCGACGCATACCTCTGCTCCCCTCCCGCCTGCGGGAGGGGTCGGGGGAGGGGCTGACCCAGCAACGCCGCGCCCCTGGTGTATGTCACGCCCCCCCCCAACCCCTCCCGCAAGCGGAAGGGGGGCAAGTTTCGCCCATCTCTCGGCCATCCCCCGCGCCGCCTGCGCCTTCGGCCCGCGCTCGGTCTTCCACCGGCGAAGACGCGTTTCGAGATCGACGTCCTGCCCGCCAATCCCGCGCTCGCCGAGCAGCACCGCAACCTGCGCCGCGACCGGCGCGAGGCCGCGCTCCCCCGCCCGCAACAGCATATGCGCCAGCCGTGGGGGCATCGGCAACTTCGCGATCGCGCGTCCGTGCGGCGTCGGGCGGCCGTCCTCGATCGCCTCCAGCGTCGTCAGTCGCGCCATCGCCTCGTCGATCGCAGCAGCCGGGGGCGGATCGATCCAGCGCAACTCACGCGGATCGCCGACGCCCCACAGCGCGCAGGCGAGCACCAGCGCCGACAGGTCCGCCTCCAGGATCTCGGGCGGATCGTAGCGCGGCAGCCCCGCGGTCGCCGCCTCTTCCCACAAGCGATACGCGACGCCCGGCCCAAGGCGGGCAGCGCGGCCGGCGCGTTGCGTCACCGCGGCCTGGCTTGCGCGCTCGGTCACCAGCCGAGTCATCCCCGCGGCGCGGTCGTAGCGTGGGCGCCGGGCGAGGGCTGAATCGACGACGATGCGGATCCCGTCGAGCGTCAGGCTGGTCTCGGCGATGCTGGTGGCGAGCACGACCTTGCGGCGGCCATCGGGTTCGGGAAGGATCGCGGCACGCTGCGCGGCGGGGTCGAGGCTGCCGTGAAGCTCGTGCAGCACGATATCGTCGGGAAGATTGGCGAGCCGGTCGGCGGTGCGTTCGATCTCCGCGACGCCGGGAAGGAAGGCGAGCACGCCGCCTTCCGCTTCGCCGAGCGCGCGACGGATCGCCGACGCGACCGAATCCTCGATCCGCAATTCCGCCTGGCGGCCGATATGGCGCAGCGTCAGCGGATAGCTACGCCCTTCGCTCTCGATCACCGGAGCGCCGTCCATGAGCGCAGCGAACCTAGCGCCATCGAGCGTCGCCGACATCGCGACGATACGCAGGTCGGGCCGGAACGCCGCCTGCACGTCGAGCGCGAGCGCGAGACCGAAATCGCCGTCGAGACTGCGCTCATGCACCTCGTCGAACAGCACCGCGGAGATGCCCGCGAGTTCGGGATCGCCCTGGATTCGCGCGACGAAGATGCCCTCCGTGATCACCGTGACCCGGGTCGCGGCGGACCGCTTGCTGTCCATGCGGGTCGCATAGCCGAAGGTCTGGCCGACCGGTTCGCCCGCGGTCGCCGCCATCCGCTCGGCCGCCGCCCGCGCCGCCAGGCGCCGCGGCGACAGCAGCAGGATCTCGCCGGCGCACCATGGCTCGGCTAGCAGGGCCGGCGCAACCGCGGTGGTCTTGCCCGCACCCGGCGGCGCGACGAGCACCGCCGATGATCGCGCGCGCAAAGCGGCGAGCAGGTCGGGCAGCACGGCAAGGATCGGCAGAGCAGGCGGAGTCATCGGCGCCTGCTGCCACAAGCAAAGCCGCGGCGACAGCGTTCGGGCTGCAAAACGTCGCATGCCGCGGTTCAATCCTCCCCCAATCCGACGACGGCGACCCGCCGCACCACCGACAGGTTGCGGGGCGGGTTGTCGC
>NZ_LMLD01000012.1:177986-178174 GCF_001421825.1 Sphingomonas sp. Leaf38
CTGGCGGGGGAGGATCGCTTGCGATCGGCTTCGGCGACGGCGACTGGCCCACCCCTGCGCCACCGAAGGCTGGCAAGCGCCCGGGAACCTGCTAGATGCGACGCCAATATTTATGGCGTCCGACCCCTCCCCCAATCCGACGACGGCGACCCGCCGCACCACCGACAGGTTGCGGGGCGGGTTGTCGC
>NZ_LMLD01000012.1:178218-186245 GCF_001421825.1 Sphingomonas sp. Leaf38
GCGCCTGGGCAAGCCGCTGGACCAAGGCCGCGCTCGCGCTGGTCGTGCTCGGTTTCGTCGCGATCTTCGCGTTCTGGCTCGCGGTCATCCGCGACCTGCCGTCGGTCGATACGCTGCGCACCTACGAGCCGCCGTTGCCGACCAACGTCCGCGGGATCGATGGCGCGCCGATCCACAGCTATGCGCGCGAACGCCGCGTCGAGCTCAGCTATGCCGAATATCCGCCGCTGCTGGTGAAGGCGTTCCTCGCCGCGGAGGACAAGTCGTTCTTCGAGCATCACGGCGTCGACTATCCCGGTCTTGCGGGCGCGGTCTATGATTACGCGACCAAGCTCGGCACCGGCAAGCGCGCCAAGGGCGGATCGACGATCACGCAGCAGGTCGCGAAGAACCTGTTGATCGGCAACGCCTATTCGCCATCGCGCAAACTGCGCGAGGCGGTGCTGGCGTACAAGATCGAGGATACGCTGACCAAGCAGCAGATCCTCGAGCTCTATCTCAACCAGATCGCGCTTGGTCGCAACGCGTTCGGCGTCGAGGCGGCGAGCCATGCCTATTTCGACAAGGAGCTCGACCAGCTCGATCTCGCGCAGATGGCGTATCTCGCGATCCTGCCCAAGGGTCCGTCGAACTATGATCCGGTGCGCAATGCCGAGCGCGCGATGATCCGCCGCAACTACGTACTCAACCGGATGCTCGACAACGGCTTCATCACGCGGGCGCAGCATGACCAGGCGAATGCCGAGCCGCTGGGTGCGGTGTTGCGTCGCACGCCCAAGTTCGAGAGCGTCGGCGGCTATTTCGTCGAGGAGGTCCGCCGCCAGCTGATGGCGAAGTTCGGCGAGAACGCGAAGGACGGCCCGTACAGCGTCTATTCGGGCGGGCTATGGGTGCGGACCTCGTTCGACGCGAAGTTGCAGGATCTCGCGCAGCAGGCGCTTCGTGATGGCCTGGTGCGGTTCGACAGCGGGCGCGGCTGGAACGGCCCCATTCGCCATGTCGATATCGAGGATGACAACTGGCTCCAGCCGCTGCTCAACAGCAATATCGCGCTGGATTACCGCGACTGGGTCGCGGCGATCGTGACGGGCAAGGACGGCAACGCCTGGAGCCTCGGCTTCCGCACCGGCAAGACCGGCACGCTGCCGCGCTATGCCGCGCAGATGGCGGTGCGCGGCAAGGGCGGCAACGCGTTCGGCGCGATCAAGACGGGTGACATCATCGCGGTGGCGCCCGACGGCAGCGACTTCTCGTTGCGCGCTATTCCCAAGGTGTCGGGCGCGTTCGTCGTCGAGGAGCCCGCATCGGGCCGCGTGCTGGCGATGCAGGGCGGGTTCGACGACCGGTTGCAGGCGTTCAACCGCGCGACGCAGGCGATGCGGCAGCCGGGATCGACGATCAAGCCGATCGTCTATTCCGCCGCGCTCGACAACGGCATGACGCCCGCCTCGATCATCGTCGACGGGCCGTTCTGCGTCTATCAGGGCGCGCGGCTTGGGCAGAAATGCTTCCGCAACTTCGGCAATTCGCGCGGTGCCGGGCCGCACACGATGCGCTGGGGCATCGAGCAGTCGCGCAACCTGATGACGGTGCGCACCGCCGCGCAGACCGGGATGCCGAAGGTCGTCGCCACCATCAAGAAGATGGGCGTCGGCGACTATGCGCCCTATCTCTCGTTCGCGCTGGGTGCGGGCGAGACGACGGTGGGACGGATGGTCAACGCCTATTCGATCCTCGCGAACAACGGCAAGGGCGGGCCGCCCTCTCTGATCGACTTCGTCCAGGATCGTCACGGCAAGGTGATCTGGCCCGAGAACTGGCGCGCCTGCGACCGCTGCAACGCCCCCGACTGGGACGGCAAGCCGATGCCGCGTCCGGTCACGCGCCAGCGCCAGGTGCTCGACGCGATGACCGCGTACCAAATGGTCCATATCACCGAAGGCGTCGTCCAGCGCGGTACCGCGGTGACGCTGCGCGATCTCGACCGGCCGATGTTCGGCAAGACCGGGACCAACAATGGCCCGACCGACGTGTGGTTCATCGGCGGCACGCCGCAGTTCGTCGGCGGGCTGTATATCGGCTTCGACACGCCGCGGAACCTGGGCGGGGCCGCACAGGGCGGCACGCTCGCCGCACCGATCTTCAAACAGTTTGCGGTCAAGGCGTATGAGGATCTGCCCAAGCTGCCGTTCCGCGCGCCGGCGGGCATCCGCATGGTCCGGATCGATCGCGCGAGCGGGCGTCCCGTCTACGGCACATGGCCCAACACCGACGATCCCAAGCCCGCGGTGATCTGGGAAGCGTTCAAGCCCGAAAGCGAACCGCGCCGAGCCGCACGCCGCGCAGGCCCCGCCCCGGCGGCCGCCGCGACAGTCGCCGTGAAGAAGGCCGAAGCGCCGCGCGACAGCGATTTCTTGCAAAGAGAAGGCGGAATCTACTAGCGCAGTTCCTACATCGTCATCCCAGCGTACGCTGGAATCTCTGCCCACACCCGCGCGCTCGCGGACGGGGATCCCGGCGTCTGCAGGGATGACGGACATTTTGGAGAATACCCATGCGCGCCGAAGCGCAGGCTCACGTAGACACCATCAAAGACGCGCTGGCCTTGCTGCGCCGCTTCCTCGACTGGGACCGCGCGCTGCGTCGTCTCGACGAGCTGAACGCGCGCGTCGAGGATCAGGCGCTCTGGTCCGATCCCAAGGCCGCGCAGGAGGTGATGCGCGAGCGTCGTCGGCTCGACGAGGCGATCGGCGCGACCCGCGCGATCGAGAGCGAGCTGGCAGACACGTCCGAGCTGATCGAGATGGCCGAGGCCGAGGGCGACACCGCGATGGAGGCGGACGGCGTCGCCGCGCTCGCCGAACTCGCCGCGCGTGCCGACAAGGACAAGATCAAGGCGCTGCTCGCGGGCGAGGCCGATGGCAACGACACCTATATCGAGGTCAACGCCGGCGCCGGCGGCACCGAGAGCCAGGACTGGGCGGGGATGCTCAGCCGGATGTATTCGCGCTGGGGCGAACGCCACGGGCTGAAGGTCGAGCTGATCGACCAGCATTCGGGCGAGCAGGCGGGCATCAAGTCCGCCACGCTGCTGCTGAAAGGCGAGAATGCGTATGGCTATGCCAAGACCGAGAGCGGCGTCCACCGCCTCGTCCGGATCAGCCCCTACGACTCGGCCGCACGCCGCCACACCTCGTTCGCCAGCGTCTGGGTCTATCCGGTCGTCGACGACAATATCGAGGTCGAATACAACGAAAGCGACCTGCGCATCGACACGTACCGCGCGAGCGGCGCCGGCGGTCAGCACATCAACACGACCGATTCCGCGGTGCGTATCACGCACGTGCCAACCGGCATCGTCGTCCAGTGCCAGAACCAGCGATCGCAGCACAAGAACAAGGCCGAGGCGTATAACCAGCTCCGTGCGCGTCTGTACGAGCGTGAACTGGCGATCCGCGAAGCTGCCGCCAATGCCGAGAATGCGGGCAAGACCGATATCGGCTGGGGCCACCAGATCCGCAGCTACGTGCTTCAGCCGTACCAGATGGTGAAAGACCTCCGCACCGGGGTCGTCTCGACCAGCCCGTCGGACGTGCTCGACGGCGATCTCGAGCTGTTCATGGCCGCGGCATTGTCGCAGCGCGTGACAGGCGAGGCGGTCGAGGTGGAGGACGTCGATTGAGGCTGAGGGGTGCCCTTGCCCTGATGCTGTCGCCGGTTTTCCTGCTTGCGGCCTGCGATGGCAGCAAGCCGCTGATCAAGCGCGAGCCGAAGCAACTGGCGTTCCCCGCCGCCGATCGGCCGGTCGCGTCGATCGTCTCGGCGCGCTGGTCGAACGAGGAGGCGCGCGACCGGCTCAACGAGGCGGGCGAGGTCATGAACAAGGCCGAGATCCGCAAGGGCATGACGGTCGCGGACATCGGCGCGGGCGAAGGCTATTACACGATTCGCATGGCCGCCCGTGTCGGCAAGGACGGACGCGTGCTGGCCGAGGACATCGTCGCGAGCGTCCGCGACCAGCTGGCGGAGCGGGTCGCGCGCGAGGATCTGGCGAACGTCAGCGTGAAGCTGGGCGAGGCGAACGACCCGAAGCTGCCCGATGCAAGCTTCGACAGGGTGGTGATGGTGCACATGTATCACGAGATCGAGCAGCCCTACGAGTTCCTGTGGCGGTTGCGACCGTCGCTGAAGCCCGACGGGCTGGTCGTGGTGGTCGATGCGAACCGCCCGACGCAGGACCACGGGACGCCGCCGGCGTTGCTGAAGTGCGAGTTCGCCGCGGTGGGATACACGCAGGTCGATATGCACGAGATGCCATCGGCCGGCGGCTATCTGGCGACGTTCCGCGCGACCGGGCCGCGGCCGGCGCCGGAGGCAATCCGGGGGTGTCGCTTGCAGTGAGTTTTGGCTTCGGCCCTGACCGAAACAGATGCACCACCCCGGCGGAGGTCGGGGCCGAAGTGGAGAGGTCGCAGTAATTGCGTGCTGGACTCCGTTAGCACCATCCCCAATTGGGCTCCGGCCTCCGCCGGGGTGGTGCCGGATAGAAGACCCGTCGCTCACACGACGCCCATCGCCCGCAGGCTCGTGACCTTGCCCCCAGCGATCACCAGATGGTCGAGCAACACCACCTCCAGCGTCCGCAACGCCGCCGCCAGCGCGCGCGTGAACGCCAGGTCGCGCGCGCTCGGCGTCGCATCCCCGCTGGGATGGTTGTGCGCGATCACCACGCCGGCCGCATCGAACGCCAACGCATCGGCCGCGACCGTCCGGATCGAGATCGCGACATGGTCCCTCCCCCCGACAACGTGCCGCATGCCGAGAAGCCGCCGATTCGGATCAAGATACGCGACCGCCACGATCTCGTTGCAGGCCTCAGTCAACCCCGCGAAAAGTGCGTGCGCGGTGGCAAGGTCGCCGACAGGACGCAAAGGCACGGGCGGTGGCGGCACGGGCCAGCCTGCAGCGCGACACTCCAGCGTGCACGCGCAACTACATCCACTTGAGCACGACCGCGCACCCGACTACGCACACCTAATGCGCCAATATCTTGACCTCATGGACCGCGTGCTCTCGACCGGCGTCGAGACGATGGACCGCACCGGCACCGGCACGCTGAGCGTCTTCGGCGCGCAGATGCGGTTCGATCTCGCGGCGGGCTTCCCCGTGCTCACGACCAAAAAGCTCCACCTCCGCTCGATCATCGTCGAGCTTCTGTGGTTCCTGCGCGGCGACACCAACGTCCGCTGGCTGCAGGAGCGCAAGGTCGCGATCTGGGACGAATGGGCGGACGAGGCCGGCGATCTTGGCCCGGTCTATGGCAAGCAGTGGCGCGACTGGGCGACCGCCGACGGCCGCCATATCGACCAGATCGCCGCGCTGATCGACCAAATCAGGACCAACCCCGCCTCGCGCCGCCAGATCGTCAGCGCGTGGAATCCGGGCGACCTGCATGCGATGGCGCTCGCGCCGTGCCACTGCCTGTTCCAGACTCACGTCGCGAACGGCAAGCTGTCGCTCCAGCTCTATCAGCGCTCGGGCGACATCTTCCTCGGCGTGCCGTTCAATATCGCCAGCTATGCGCTGTTGACGCACATCCTTGCGCAGCAATGCGGGCTCGGGGTCGGTGAGTTCATCTGGACCGGCGGCGACTGCCATCTCTATGCGAACCATCTCGAGCAGGCGCGGCTGCAGTTGAGCCGCGACCCCGGCCCGCTCCCGCGGCTCGAGATCGTCCGCAAGCCCGACTCGGTCGACGCGTACGAATATGAGGATTTCGTGCTCCACGACTATGTCGCGCAGCCGCACATCAAAGCGCCCGTCGCCGTCTGAACAGAGAGCGAATCGCAATAGGAACTGGGTGCCGTCCGCACGGTTGACCGTCCGAACCTATTCGGAAGGCCTATCATGGACATCACACAGCTCATCCTCGACGAACACGCGCAGCAGCGGGCGCTGTTCGCGCAGATCGATTCGATCGACGCCAAGGATACCGAGGCGCTGTCGGCCCTGTGGACCCGCCTCAAGAACCTGCTCGACGCGCATGCCGAGGCGGAAGAGCGATTCTTCTACCCGCGGCTGATGAAGATCGGCACCGGCGGCAACGACGCCGACTCGGCCGCCGAGGAGACCGAGGACGCGATCGAGGATCACAACGACATTCGCGAGACCGGCGAGGCGGTCGACAAGCACCCGGTCGGCTCGGACGCATGGTTCGAGGCGGTCGGCGAGTGCAACAAGGCCAACAGCGATCACCTCGCCGAGGAAGAGCGCCAGGGCCTGACCGACTTCCGCAAGCATGCGACGCTGGAAGAGCGGCACGAGCTGGGCGTCCGGTTCGCGGCGTTCGAGGCGAACCACCTGAACGGCGTGAAGGTCGTCGAGAAGGATCCCGAGGCGTATGTGAAGGAACACGCCCCGAACTGATCCCTTCACCACCACCCCGGCGAAGGCCGGGGTGGAGGAGGCTGGGGTGCCACCCTATACGGGGGAGTAGCCCCCAGCCCCCCGATCCGGCATGATGTCCGCATGATCACCTTCTACCTCGCCCGCGCCAGCAACGGCGTCATCGGCCGCGACGGCCAGCTCCCCTGGCGCCTCCCCGCCGATCTCAAGCGGTTCAAGGCGCTGACGATGGGCAAGCCGATGGTGATGGGCCGGAAAACGTTCGAGAGCTTCCCCAGCCCGCTTCCCGGCCGCCGCCACATCGTGCTCACGCGCGGCCACTGGCACGCCGACGGTGCGGAAGTGGCGCACTCAATCGGCGAGGCGCTCGCGTTGGCCGGCGACGACGTCGCAGTGATCGGCGGCGCGCAGATCTATGCGCAGCTGCTCCCCCATGCGGACCGGATCGAACTCACCGAAGTCCACGACGAACCCGAAGGCGACGCCATCGTCCCCGCGTTCGAGGGCTGGCACGAGATCGCCCGCGAAGACCATGCAGGCGAAAAGCAGCGCCCCGCCTTCAGTTTCGTCACCCTCACCCGCCGGTAAGGGCACGACTCCCGCGAAGGCGGGAGTCCAGACGGGGCTGCCGCCTTCGCGGGAGAACAAGGCGCGGGGAACAAGAGGTGTAGCGTGCCCCCTTCCGCGCCCCTATAGCCCGCCTCCATGCAGCGGCTCGACGGCGGCGCGGCCATTCCTTCGCAGCTTGCGGGCGGGATTGTCGCGCTAGGCAACTTCGATGGATTTCACCTCGGTCACCAGGCGGTCGTCGCGCGCGCGATCGCGTGGGCGAAGGCGGAGGGCCGCCCGGCGCTCGTCGCCACCTTCGACCCGCACCCGGTTCGCCATTTCCGCCCCGACGCGCCCCACTTCCGCCTGACCACGCTCGACCAGCGCGAACGGCTGTTCGCCGAGGCGGGTGCCGATGCGATGGTGGTGTTCCATTTCGACGGCGATCTCGCCGCGCTGACCGCCGAGGAGTTCATCGCTAAGCGGCTGGGGGATAATCTCCGCGTCGGCGGCGTCGTCACCGGCGAGGATTTCACCTTCGGCAAGGGCAAGGCCGGCACGGTCCACACGCTGGCGTCGCACGGCCCAGCGCACGGCTTTCGCGCGGTGTCGGTCGCCGCGGTGTCGCTGAACGACGAGACCGTATCCTCGACCCGTATCCGCGACGCGCTGCGCGCCGGCGACATGGCGACCGCGACGCGCCTCCTCACCCGCCCGTTCGCGATCCAGGGCGTGGTGCAGCACGGTGACAAGGTCGGCCGAACGATCGGCTACCCCACCGCGAACGTGGACATGGGCAAATATCTCCGCCCCGCCTACGGGATTTACGCGGTCACCGCGCGACTGGAGGATGGCCGCGTGCTGAAGGGCGCCGCCAATCTCGGCATCCGCCCCAGCTTCGACCCGCCGAAGGAATTGCTGGAGCCGTATTTCTTCGATTTCTCGGAGGATCTGTACGGCCAGACGATCGACGTCTCGCTGATCGCCTATCTCCGGCCGGAGGCCAAGTTCGACAACCTCGACGCGCTGATGACGCAAATGGATGCCGATTGCGCGCAGGCGCGCGCGATTTT
>NZ_LMLD01000012.1:186306-235893 GCF_001421825.1 Sphingomonas sp. Leaf38
TGGCGTATCCCGGTCATGGAACCGGGCCCCGCCGCACGAGATCCCGGCTTTCGTTGGGGCGACGGCAGAGGTGGGAGGGGGATGGCAACGCGTCCTCCGCTCGGCTACAGCCCGGCCCACTTATGATCGACACTCCTGCGCCCGCCCGCGATTACCGCGACACCGTCTTCCTGCCGAAGACCGACTTCCCGATGAAGGCGGGCCTCGCCGCCAAGGAGCCGGCGATCCTCGAGCGCTGGGCGAAACTCGGCATCTACGACCGGCTGCGCGAACAGCGGCTCGGGCGCGAGCGGTTCATCCTGCACGACGGCCCCCCCTACGCGAACGGCGACATCCACATGGGTCACGCCATGAACAAGGTGCTGAAGGACATCATCGTCCGCTCGCAATCCTTGATGGGCAAGGACGCACCCTATGTCCCCGGCTGGGACTGCCACGGCCTGCCGATCGAGTGGAAGGTCGAGGAAGCGTATCGTGCCAAGAAGCTGAACAAGGACGACGTCCCCGTCGACCAGTTCCGCGCCGAATGCCGCGCCTATGCCGAAAAATGGGTTGCCGTGCAGAAGGGCGAGTTCGAGCGGCTCGGCGTGATGGGCGACTGGGCCGATCCGTACCTCACGATGAAGTACGACGCCGAGGCCACGATCGTCGGCGAGCTGCTCAAGTTCGCCGAGAGCGGCCAGCTGTACCGCGGTGCGAAGCCCGTGATGTGGTCGCCGGTAGAGAAGACCGCGCTCGCCGAGGCCGAGGTCGAGTATGAGGACATCGTTTCCACGCAGATCGACGTCGCGTTCGAGATCGTGGAGGCGCCGAACGCACCCGAACTGGTCGGCGCGCATGCGGTGATCTGGACGACGACGCCGTGGACGATCCCGGTGAACCAGGCGCTGAGCTATGGGCCTGAAATCGAGTATGTTGTCGGCCGGTTCAAATCAGAGGCTGGGCCTGCTGACATGCGCCAGCCAATGCAAGACGTCAGTCGTACGCCAGACGTTCGCTATGGCCGCCTGCTGATCGCGCGTAGCCTAATCGAATCGTTCGCGGCCAGAGCGTTCGACATCAAGCATTCTCAAGACACTGTGGTTACCACTACGTTTGAGGAAGAGTGGTCGGGTACGGGCTCGCAACTCGAAGGCGCCACCGCGCGTCACCCGATGCACGCACTCGGCGGCTTCTTCGCAAAGCCCCGCCCGTTCCTCCCCGGCGATTTCGTCACGACGGACGCGGGCACCGGGCTCGTCCACATGTCGCCGGACCATGGCGAGGACGATTTCGAGCTCTGCAAGCAATACGGCATCGACCCGGTCTTCGCGGTCGACGGCGCGGGGATGTACCGCGCCGACTGGGCCTGGCTCGGCGGGCAAGGCTCGGTTATCAACAAGAAGTTCGTGGCCGCCGACGGCCCGATCTGCACCGACCTGCGCGCGACCGGCGCGCTGCTCGCGGCGAGCGACGACTTCAAGCACAGCTACCCGCATTCGTGGCGCTCGAAGGCCAAGGTGATCTTCCGCGCGACCCCGCAATGGTTCATCCCGATGGATGCGCCTTCATCGGTCGGGACCGAAGGTGCTTCGACTGCGCTCAGCACGAACGGGGTTGGGGATGCATCCACACCCACCCCGTTCGCCCTGAGCGAAGTCGAAGGGCCTGGGTCGAGCAACGGCGCCACGCTCCGCGAAATCGCGCTCGACGCGATCGCCGCGACCACCTGGATCCCCGCGCGCTCCGAAAACCGGATCACGTCGATGGTGCAGGGCCGACCCGACTGGGTCATCTCGCGCCAGCGCGCCTGGGGCGTCCCCATCGCGCTGTTCGTGAACCGCGTCACCGGCCAGTATCTGAACGACCCCGCGGTCAACGCACGCATCGTCGAAGCCTTCCGCGAGAACGGCGCGGATGCCTGGTATGCCGACGGCCACCAGGCGCTGCTCGGCCCCGACTACGACCTCGCCGACTATGAGGTCGTGAAGGACATCCTCGACGTGTGGTTCGATTCGGGCTGCACGCACGTCTTCACCGTCGAGGCGCGCTACGGCGAAGGAACGCGCGCCAACCTGTATCTCGAAGGCTCGGACCAGCATCGCGGCTGGTTCCAGTCGAGCTTGCTCGAAAGCTGCGGCACGCGCGGTCGCGCACCCTATGACGCGGTCCTCACGCACGGCTTCGCGCTCGACGGCCAGGGCCGCAAGATGTCGAAGAGCCTCGGCAACGTCGTCGATCCCTTGAAGATCATCGGCGAGAGCGGCGCGGACATCCTGCGCATGTGGGTCGCCTCGACCGACTATTTCGACGACGTGAAGATCGGCAAGGAGGTGCTCGCCACCGCCTCCGACGCGTACCGTAAACTGCGCAACACGTTCCGCTACATGCTCGGCGCGCTCGAAGGCTTCGAGGAATCGGAGCGCGTCGCGGTTTCCGACATGCCCGAGCTGGAGCGCTACGTCCTCCACCGCTTGCGGATGATCGACACCGAACTGCGCCAGGCGGCGGAAAGCTATGAGTTCAACCGCTACACGCGCCTGCTGACCGACTTCGCGAACGAGGATCTGTCCGCGTTCTTCTTCGATATCCGCAAGGATTCGCTCTATTGCGATGCGTCGGACGACGTGAAGCGACGGTCGTACCGTACCGTCCTTGACGTGCTGTTCCACGCGCTGGTCCGCTACGCCGCACCGGTGCTCTGCTTCACCGCGGAGGAAGTCTGGCAGGCGAGGTTCCCGAGCGACGACAGTTCGGTGCATTACCTCGAATGGCCGTCGCTCCCGTCGCTCGACGCGGACGACGTGGTCGGCAGCAAGTGGCGTGAGATCCGCGAGTTGCGCGTGGCCGTCACCGAGGCGATCGAGCCGCTGCGCCGCGAGAAGACGGTCCGCTCCAGCCTTGAGGCCGAAGTCACCGTCCCCACGATGCTGCTCGACGCCGACGCGCTGGCCGAGGCGTTCATCGTCGCCAAGGTCACGCCCGGCGACACGGTTACCGTGACGCGCACCGACTTCCACAAATGCGGCCGCTGCTGGCGCCACCTTCCCGAGGTGAAGGTCGATGGCGAGCTATGCGATCGCTGCGAAGGGGTCGTGGCGCATGCGTAACCTCCCCAAGGCGGGGTTCGCCGCCGCCGCCGCGCTCTTCCTCGCCGACCAGCTGAGCAAATGGGCGGTGACGAAGCCGCTCGGGATCGATTCGCTCGGCGATTCGCAGACGATCACGTCGTTCTTCGACCTGCGGTTCGTGCCGAATATCGGCATCTCGCTCGGGCTGCTCCCCGCCGACGGCCACCTGACGCGCTGGGCGCTGGTGCTGCTGACCGGCGCGATCGCGGTCGGCGTCGCGGTGTGGATGACGCGCGAGAAGAACCCGGCCGATCAGGTCGCGCTGGGCTTCGTACTCGGCGGCGCGATCGGCAACATCCTCGACCGGATCCGGCTCGGCTATGTCGTCGATTTCGCCGACCTACACATCGGCGAGTGGCGTCCGTTTTTGGTCTTCAATGTCGCCGATGCAGCGATTACTGTCGGCGTGCTCGTCCTGCTTGTTCGGGCGCTGCTCGTGCGCGAGAAGCCCCCTGTGGAGAATTCCCATGCGTAAGTTCGTACCCCTGGCTGCCGGTCTGGCGAGCGTCGCCCTCCTGTCCGGTTGCGGCGCAGGCCGAAGCCTCGACCGTGCGCGCCCGGACGAGTTCGCCGTAGCGCGCCAGGCCCCGCTCGTGATCCCGCCCGACTTCGCGCTGGTCCCGCCGCAGCCGGGTGCCGCCCGCCCGCAGGATACCGCCGCCAACGCGCAGACGCTCGACGCGCTGTTCGGCGGCGCCGCCGCGCGCAGCCCGGCGGAATCGGGGGTCGTCGCCAATGCCGGCGCGGACAGCGACGATCCCGGCATCCGATCGAGCGCGGGCGATCCGGGCACGACGGTCGTGGACAAGGGCTCGACGACGCGCGACATCGTCGCTGCGCCAGAGGGCGACGGCCAGGACGCGCG
Source organism: Sphingomonas sp. Leaf38 (assembly GCF_001421825.1). NCBI lineage: Bacteria > Pseudomonadati > Pseudomonadota > Alphaproteobacteria > Sphingomonadales > Sphingomonadaceae > Sphingomonas > Sphingomonas sp. Leaf38. The sequence goes on from NZ_LMLD01000012.1 coordinate 190,282, forward strand.
CACCACCGCGAACTGATCGCGACGAACGAAAAAGGGCGGCTCCCGCGCGGGAGCCGCCCTTTTTTTGTGCCGGTAAGACTTGCTCCGTAAGGCTTGGTCCCTCGTCGGGAAGGGCCCACCCCACCGTCATCCCAGCGCGCGCTGGGATCTCCCCCTGTGGCAGACGTCATCTGCCCCGAGAGATACCCCAGCGTTCGCTGGGGTGACGGGTTGGGAAGTCTCGGCGCGGCTCCCGTGTTCTCCCGAAAGAGTTGGGAAGTCTCGGCGCGCGCCTTGTTCTCCCGCGACGAAGTCCGCAAGTTTCATCTCACCCTCTTGTTTTCCCGCGAAGGCGGGAGCCCAGTCTGCGTCCCCGCCTTCGCGGGGACGCAAGGGTCAGGAGCGCCGTCTTCCGAAACCGTTCAGAACGCCGCGGTGAGCGAGACGAGCACCTTGCCGTTGGCGATCGAGCCATTGCCGTCCTGCCCGCGGCTGAAGCTCGGCTGGAGATACGCCGACTCGCCCTTGCCGATATCGGTATCGACATACGCGACACCTAGCGTCAGCGGAGTCGACGGGATCACATAGTCGGCGCCGAGCAGCCAGTCGAAATACTCGCCGGTCGGCGACACGCTGGTCGCGAACGGCCCGAGCCCCTTGTTGCCGTTCGAATAGCCGACATGCCCCTTCACGGTCAGCCCGGTGTTGGGAATACCGCTGCTGACGTCGCCCCACAGATACAGGTTGCTGTCCTTGGCGTTGACGCGGTCATAGCCGACCGCCACCGAGGCGCCGCTGCTGTACCACGGCCCCAGCGCCTGCTGCTTGGGCGCATAGGCGACGCCAGCGGTCAGCGCGACCGGTCCGGCCGTGCCCGACAGCTTGGCATAGGGTTCGATGAAGTCGGTGTTGTTGAAGCCCGACGGGTACATGTACCACGTCGCCCCGACGTCGAGTGTCCCGCCGCCGCCGACGGGCAGTTTGTAGCCCGCGATCAGGTCGAGCTCCATGTTCGCGCCGCCGAACGTACCCCAGCCCGCCAGGTTCGATCCCCAGGTGCCGATGTACAGCCCGCTCTTGTGCGCGATGGTGATGCCGCCCTGCACGGCGAGATTCTCGTCCGACTGCGACACGCCGCGGAAGCGATAGTCGCTGACCAGCCCGACCGAGCCCGAGACGGTAATGTCCTTGGGCGGTGCGGTCGCCTCGTCCTGTGCGAACACGGGGGTAGCAGCGGCCAGTGCGATGCCGCCGAGAAGAAGTGTGGTGAAGCGCATCGTTTCCCTTTCGATACTGGAAATGCGATGTCCCCGCCTGCAACCGCGGACGCCGCATCTATCGAGGGCGTGCCCTCCGAGTGCGGTCTTTCCTTGCGATGACCGACATGTGACAGCGGAGCGCTGGCCGCACAAGATAATATTGCGCCAACCGTGGGATTGACGACACGGATGTTGCGCAACAGCCACAGTGATGCGCGACACGCGCGCGCGCATCGCGTCGAACCGTGCACGCACTTGCAGTGGTATTTGCGCTTACCCCCGCGCGACTGCGAACGCGGCCAGCCCTGCTTCGAGATCGGTCATGAGGTCGACGGGGTCTTCGAGGCCGATCTGGAGACGGACCATCGGCCCCGCCGCGTCGCGTCTGGTGACGCTGCGGTACCGCTGCGGGTCGGCGGGGATGGCGAGGCTTTCGAACCCGCCCCAGCTATAGCCGATCCCGAACAGCTCTAGCTTGTCGATCAGCGCAGCGCGCGCCGCCTCGTCGCCGCCGTTCAGCACGAACGAGAACAGCCCGCTCGATCCCTTGAAGTCGCGGACGAACAGGTCGTGGCCGGGGCAATCGGGGAGCGCCGGATGGAGCACCTGCGCGACCTCGGAACGCGACTGGAGCCACTTGGCGATCTGGAGCGCGCTCGACTGGTGCTGCGCGAGGCGGACCGCCATCGTGCGCAGGCCACGGCTGCCGAGCCAGCAATCGTCGGGGCTCGCGACCTGGCCGAGCTGGAAACTCGTCTCGCGCAGTTTCTTGAAATGCCCGGGGGCGGCGGTGACCGAGCCGAGCATCACGTCCGAATGGCCGACGACGTATTTCGTGCCGGCGAGGATCGTGAGGTCGACGCCGCGTTCGATCGCGGGGAAGAACAGCGGGGTGGCCCAGGTGTTGTCGAGCAACGTCGTCACCCCCCGCGCCTTGGCGGCGGCGACGATCGCGGGGACGTCCTGCACCTCGAAACTGAGCGAGCCGGGGCTTTCCATGAAGATCGCGCGCGTATTCTCGCCAATCAGGTCGGCGATGCCCGCGCCGATCATCGGGTCGTAATAGCGCGTGGTGATGCCGAACCGCTTGAGCAGCCCGCCCGCCATCCCGCGCGTCGGATCATAGGCGCTGTCGACCAGCAGCAGTTCGTCGCCGGGCGACAGCACCGACAGCAACGCCGCCGCGATCGCCGCGACGCCCGAGCAATAGAGGAACGTCCCCTCCGCACCCGGCTCGAGCGAGGTGAGCGCATCGGCAAGGCTCCACTGCGTCGGCGTCCCCTTGCGGCCGTAGAACAGCCGGTGATGCGTATCGCGCGTGGCGCTGTCGCGAAGATGGCCGACCGAATCGTACAGGATCGTCGACGCGCGCCAGACCGGCGGGCTGACGATGCCCCCCTCTCCAACACCGCGCGTCCATTCAGGGCGACGACCGGCGAGAACGACTTTGGTCGCATCGCCGACCGGCTTGTTCGTATCGCTCATGCCGTTCCTGTCGCCTTGGGAGTCGAGGGGTCGCCACCCCATTCGGACCAGCTGCCGTCGTACAGCGCCGCGTCGTTGCCGAGCAGATGCGCGCCGAACGCGAGCACCGCCGCAGTAATGCCCGAGCCGCAGGTCATCACGAGCGGCTTCGACAGATCGACGCCCGCCTTGTCGAACTCGGCCTTCAGCGCGTCGCCGGTCTTCCACGTCCCGTCCGCGTTGAACACCGCGCCCTGCGGCAGGTTCTTCGAGCCCGGAATATGCCCCGGCGCCGTGCCGGGCCGCGGGTCTTCCTCCGCCCCCGTGAAGCGCGCTGCCGAGCGTGCGTCGAGCACCTGCTCCGCGCCGCTGTCGACGTTCGCCGTCATCTGATCGAGATCGCGCACGCCCTCGAGGTCCGCCCAGGTCGTGAAGTGGCGATGCCGCAGCGTCTCCTTGCCCGACGCCGTCTCGCGCCCCTCGGCCTGCCATTTGGCCAGCCCGCCGTCGAGGATCGCGACATTGTGCGCGCCGAACAGCCGCAACATCCACCACGCGCGCGCCGCGGTATGCCAGGGCGAGCTGTCGTACAGTATGATCCGGCTGCCATCGCCCAGACCCAGCGTCTGCATCCGGCTCGCGAACTTCTCCGCGGACGGCAGCATGTTGGGCAGGTCGCTGTCGGTATCGCGCAGCTCGGCGAGGTTCATGAACACCGCGCCGGGAATGTGCGCCGCCTCATATTCCGCCGCCGCGTCGCGTCCCTCGGCATAGGTCGCGTCGACGATCCTGAGATCATTCGCGCCGAGTTCGCTCGCCAGCCATTCGGTGGTCACCAACGCGTCCATATCCGGCTCCTTTTGCTGACGTATCAGTAGCCAGCGGGGCCGCTCGCGTCGAGGGAGGCGAGAAACTGCGCGGCCTGCGCACGCGTCGCGTCGCGGTCCGCCTCGGTCTGTTTGTGCCAGTTGCGATACGGCATCGCGAGCCGGTTGTTGCGCCCGAGCTTGTCCTCGTGTCGCGCGAGGAAATCCCAGTAGAGCGCGTTGAACGGGCACGCGTCGGGCCCGATCCGCTGCTTAACCTTGTACCGGCATGTCCCGCAATAATCGGACATCCGGTCGATATACGCACCCGACGAGATATACGGCTTCGACCCCAGCAGCCCGCCATCGCCGAACTGACTCATCCCCAGCGTGTTGGGCAGCTCGACCCATTCATACGCGTCGACATAGACCTCGAGGTACCATTGGTGGACCTTGGCCGGGTCGGCCCCGATCAGCAGCGCGAAATTGCCCGTCACCATCAGCCGCTGGATGTGGTGCGCATGCGCGGTCTCGAGCGTCTGGCCGATCGCCTCGCGCAGGCAGTGCATGTCGGTGTCGCCGGTCCAGTACCAGCCGGGGAGTTCGCGGTGATGGTCGAGGAAGTTGCGTTCGACGTAATCGGGCCCCTCGCGCCAGTAGATCCCGCGCATATATTCGCGCCAGCCGATGATCTGGCGGATATAGCCCTCGACCGCGTTCAGCGGCGCGCGCCCGGCGCGATATTCCGCCTCCGCGCGCCTGCACAGGTCGAGCGGATCGAGCAGCCCCGAATTGATGTAGGGCGACAGGATCGAGTGCCACAGATGCCGCTCGCCGGTGAGCATCGCATCCTCGTAATCGCCGAACTGCGCCAGCGCGTGTTTGAAGAAGTTCGCCGCCTGCCGCTCGGCATCCCCGGCGGTCACCGCATAGTCGAACCCGTCGAGACTCCCCGGATGCTCGGCGAACCGCTCCGCAACCAGTGCCAGCACGTCCTGCGTGATCGCATCCGGCTTGAACACCAGCGGGCGCGGCATCAGCAGGTCGTTCTTGGCGGGCTTGCGGTTCTCCTTGTCGAAGTTCCAGCGATCGCCCTCGGGCTTGCCGTCGGTCATCAACAGCCCGGTACGCGTCCGCATCTGGCGGTAGAACCATTCCATCGTCAGCGACTTGCGCTCGGCCGCCCAGGTCTCGAAATCGGCATGGCTTGCCAAAAACCGGTCGTCGCTGCGGATCGTGACGGGGATGCCGAACAGCGTCTCCCAGCTTTCGAACATCGCCATCACGCGCCACTCGCCGCCCTCGGTGACGACGATCCGCGCGGGGTCGTGCCGCGCAACCGCGCGCGCGATCTCGCCGGTGAAGCTGCCCGCATTGTCGGGATCGTCGAGCCTGGTGTATTCCACCGTCCAGCCCGCCGCGCGCAACGCCTCGGCATGATGCCGCATTGCGGACAGGATATAGGCGATCTTGCGCTTGTGATGGCGGACATAGGTCGTCTCGTCGTCGACCTCCATCATCAGCACGATCGTCGTCGCGGGATCCTGCCCGCGCAGCGCGGCGAGGTCGATCGTGAGCTGGTCGCCGAGGATCGGTACGAGTGTGGTTTTCTTGCGCGTCATCGCATCCTACATGGCGGCGTATGACCGCTCCCCAGAACCCATTGCATCTTGGCCAGAACAGCGCCCTTCCCGCCTCTCCAGAAGAGGCCGTGCTCGATTATGTTCCGAACCCGCGGCCCGGACGGACCTATCTCGTGCGGTTTGCGGCGCCCGAGTTCACGTCGCTCTGCCCCGTCACCGGCCAGCCCGACTTCGCGCATCTCGTGATCGACTATGTTCCCGGCGAAACGATCGTCGAGTCGAAGTCCCTGAAGCTGTTCCTCAGCAGCTTCCGCAACCATGCCGGCTTCCACGAGGATTGCACCGTCGGCATCGGCGAGCGGCTGTTCGAGGAGATGAAGCCCGTGTGGCTACGCATCGGCGGCTATTGGTATCCGCGCGGCGGAATTCCGATCGACGTGTTCTGGCAATCGAGTGCACCGCCACAGGATCTGTGGCTGCCCGATCAGGGGGTCGCGTCGTACCGGGGCCGCGGATAGGGCTTGCGAAATATCAAATTGATTTGGATTGATATTTTTCCCGTGCTGCACTGCAGTATGGGATGAAACTTTATGCTACCTGAACCGTTCAAATGGATGCGCGACCGGGTTCTCCCAGAAGTGCGCGCTCAAACGAGGGACAGGGTATGGTGAAACCGGCGGACGGTGGGAATATCGCGCGACTGGCGCTGATCGGTAATTTCTTACCGAGGCAGTGCGGGCTCGCTACCTTCACGACCGACGTTTTCACGGCCATGCGCGCGCGCTTTCCCGAAATCGCCGTCGATGTGTACGCGATGGATGATCACCCCGGTAAATACGATTATCCGGCCGAAGTCACCGGGACGATCCCCGAGCCGGAGCTGTCGGCGTATATCGACACCGCGCGAAAGATCGAGGCGAGCGGCGCGCAGGCGATCTGGCTCCAGCACGAATATGGCATCTTCGGCGGCCCCGCCGGCGAACATATCCTCGCGCTGCTCGACCGTACGACGCTGCCGGTGATCGTTACGCTGCACACCATCCTCGAAAAGCCCAACGCTGACCAGCGTCGCGTGCTCGAAGGCCTGCTCCGCCGCGCCGCGCGCGTGGTCGTCATGGCCGAGCGTGGCCGCGACATTCTGCAGCGCGTCTATGGCGCCAATCCGCGCCAGGTCGTCATGATCCCGCACGGCGTGCCCGACCGCGATCTGCTCGATCCAGCGACGCTCAAGGACAAGTTCGGCTGGGACGGCCGCAAGGTCATGCTGACGTTCGGCCTGCTCGCGCCCAACAAGGGGATCGAGACGGTCATCAACGCGCTGCCCGCGGTGATCGCGAAGCATCCCGACCTGCTCTACGTCGTGCTGGGTGCCACGCATCCGAACCTCGTCGCCTATGAAGGCGAGAAGTACCGCGACAAGCTCAAGGCGCTCGCCGCCGACAAGGGCGTGGCCGACAATGTCGCGTTCGTCGATGCGTTTCTCGAACATGGCGAGCTGCTCGACTATCTCCAGGCCGCGGACGTCTACGTGACGCCGTACACCAACCCTGCGCAGATCACGTCGGGTACGCTCAGCTACGCGATCGGCGTCGGCAAGCCCGTCATCTCGACGCCATACGTCCACGCGACCGAAATCCTCGCGGACGGCCACGGCGTGCTCGTGCCCTTCGGCGATGTCGACGCGTTCGCGCGCGAGATCGACACGCTGATGTCGAACGATCGCGATCGCAACCGGCTGGCCGAGCGTGCCTATGCGCGCGGTCGCACGATGATCTGGCCCAAGCTCGCCGAGGCGATGATGACGGAAATCCGCGCGATCGTGGCCGCACGCCCGTTCCGCCTTGCCAAGGTGCCCGCGCCGCTCAAGCAGCTCGCGCCCGATTTCGCCGCGGTCGAGCGGATGAGCGATTCTACGGGCATGCTCCAGCATTCGATCTATTCGATCCCGGATCGCCGTCACGGCTACTGCATCGACGACAACTGCCGCGCGCTGATGCTGATGAGCGCGATCCCCGACATGGACGAGGTCCTGCGCGACAAGTGGATGACGATCTACGCGTCGTTCGTGCAATATGCCTGGAACCCGGACACGCGCCGCTTCCGCAATTTCATGAATTTCGATCGCACCTGGTGCGAGGATGCGGGGTCGGAGGATTCGAACGGTCGCACGCTCTGGTCGCTCGGCGTGACCGCGCGCGATGCGCAGGCGGCCAAGCATCGCGACTGGGCGACCGCGATGTTCGATTCGACCGCATCGATGGCGCTCGAACTCGGCAGCCTGCGTGCGCAGGCGTTCGCGATGCTCGGCGCGGCGGCGATGCTCGAGGCCAAGCCCGGCCACCAGCTGTCGCTGTCGATCCTCGAGGCGTTCCCCAAGGTCCATCTCGACCTGCTCGCCAAGGCCCGCCGCCCCGAATGGCAGTGGTTCGAGATCGTGCTCGCCTATGACAATACGCGTCTCCCGCAGGCGTTGATCCGGGCGGGCCAGACGCTGGGGCGTCAGGACCTGATCGAGTGCGGCCTCGCCACGCTCGACTGGATCGTCGCCAAGCAGACCTCGCCCGAAGGCCGCTTCCGCGCGGTCGGGTCGGAGAGCTTCAACCGGCCCTATGCCGAGCCGTTGCAGTTCGACCAGCAGCCGCTCGAAGCGCAGGCGACCGTCGACGCGTGCGCCGCTGCCTATGACGCGACCGGCGACGTGCGCTGGCGCGACGAGGCGTTGCGCGCCTATGGCTGGTTCCTCGGCGTCAACGACCTCGATCTGCCGCTCGCGAGCGTCGCGGATGGCGGCTGCTATGACGGTCTGATGCCGACCGGGCTCAACCGAAACCAGGGCGCCGAGTCGATTTTGGCACTGCAACTCGCAAGTTGCGCCATTTCAGGGGTATCTAAAGCAGCGCAAAGCGTGGCAGGAGCCACCCGCGTCGTCGCTTAGCCGGACCTCAGCGGGTCCCGGTCTTGACGGCGCGTTGAGTGGAACGACGCGGGGCACTGCTACGATGGATCTGTTCAACCACCAGCTGCGGCTGCACGCGGACCCTTCGCGTGTCGTCGTCCGGCCGTTTCACATCGCCTGGGGCGGTCATGGCGGCGCGCCGAGCCGCACCGAGCGGCTCGTCGGCGAAGTGCTGGAAATGACGCCCGCACAAGCGCGGTCGCAGCTTGAGGTCGTGCTGAAGGATTTCGAGGCGCGCCACTGGCAGACGCGCCGCGTATTCATGACTCGCTACGACCAGATCGAGGACATGCTCGGGCTGAATGGTGCCGAGATCGGCGACGAGAAGCGCCAGCTGATCGGCGCCTATTTCTGCCACGAATACAGCTATGCCGCCGCCGCGCTGATGAACCCGAGCGCGGTGCCGCATTTCGACCAGTCGGGGATGCCGCCGGGCTCGATGCGCATCCTGATGAGCCTGCGCGCGGTCGGCGAGGGGCACATCTCGTCGGTCGCGTTCCGCGAAGGCATAATCACCTGCGAAAACCAGATGAAGCTCGCGCCCGAGCCGCCGTTCGCGACCGCGACCGATGCGGTCGGCAGCGGCGAGGACGAGATGCCGATCGGCCCCGTCACCGTCTATCGCCACCGCGACAGCACGCTGAGCGGCACGGTGATCTTCCCGATCACGCAGGCGCAGTCGAAGGGCCTCGAGGATCTGCGCATCGTCCGCTTCCAGCACGAGAACGGCGATTACGAATGGATCGGCACCTACACCGCGTATAACGGCTCGGTGATCCAGTCCGAGCTGATGCGCACGCGCGACTTCCGCGCGTTCGATCTCGTGCCGATGACCGGCCCCGCCGCGCGAAATAAAGGCATGGCGCTGTTCCCGCGGAAAGTGAACGGCCAGTATATGATGATCGGCCGGCAGGACGGCGAGAACCTGTTCCTGCTCAAGTCGGACACGCTGACCGACTGGGACGATGGCGAGAAGATCCTGACGCCCGAATATCCGTGGGAGCTGGTGCAGATCGGCAATTGCGGGCCGCCGATCGAGCTCGACGAGGGGTGGCTGCTGCTGACCCACGGCGTCGGTGCGATGCGCAAATATTCGATCGGCGCGGTGCTGCTCGACAAGGACGATCCGTCGAAGGTGATCGGCCGCACCAAGCAGCCGATCCTCGCCGCTAAGGATCAGGATCGCGAGGGCTATGTCCCCAACGTCGTCTATAGCTGCGGCGCGTTGAAGCATGGCGACACGATCTTCATGCCGTACGGAATCGCCGACAGCTCGGTGGGCTTCGCGTTCGTGCCGATCAAGGACATGCTCGCCGCGATGAAGTGACGGGGGGGCGTCCGGACGGACACCATCCTTCGCTCGCTCGTTAGCACCACCCCGACACTAAGCCGCCACCCCGGCACTAAGCCGCCACCCCGGCGGAGGCCGGGGCCCAGTTGGCAAGGCTGTAGTAACGACGCGCATCGCTCAGTCAGCGACGTCCCCCAACTGGGCCCCGGCCTCCGCCGGGGTGGTGCACTAGAACCGAACGCATCTCCCGCTTCTTGTTCTCCCGCGAAGGCGGGAGCCCAGTCTGGATCCCCGCCTTCGCGGGGAAACAAGCTTACCTTTCCCCTCTCCCCTCGGGGGAGAGGGAAGGGCCCGCCCGGCTCTTGCCGAGTGGGAAGGGTGGGGGCACGCGCCTACCGCGACACCGCCATCGTCCGGCGGTACATCACCCAAGTCAGCACGCCGAACAGCAGCGTCCCGCCGACCAGCGCTACGCTAGCAAACCCATCCCCAACCACCGCCAACGGCGTCTCCTTGTTCGTCAGATACACGATCCCCGCAAAGCCAACGCCCCACAGCGACTCCCCGACGATCATGCCGGTAGCGGTCAACACACCCATCCGCTTGGCCAACTCAGGATCCCGCGCCCGATCCGCCCAACGATCATACGCAAACCCCACGACCGCGCCGATCGTGACCGGCAGCGTCACCGACATCGGCAGATACACGCCCAGCCCGACGCCGAGCGGCGGCAAGCGCAGCTTGCCCGCCTTGCCCAGCAGCTCGTCGACCGCGATGACGACCACGCCCGTCAGCGCGCCATAGCCGATCATCGCCCAATTGAGATTACCCCCCAGCACACCCTTCGCGAGCGCCGAGATCAGCGCCGCCTGCGGGGCCGCCAGCGCATTGGGCCCCGCCCCCGGCGCGCCCGCAAACCCGAGCGTACTGCCAAGCAGGTTGAGCACCGGCGGCACCACGATCGATCCGAACACCACGCCGATCAGCAACGCGACCTGCTGCTTCCATGGCGTCGCGCCGACCAACTGGCCCGTCTTCAGATCCTGCAGATTGTCGTTGGAGATCGTCGCGATCCCGAACACAATCCCCGTCACGATCAGCCCGTAGGCGACCAGAGCCTGCGTCGTCCCCGGCTCGACCGCGCGGCCGAACCACGACACCAGCAGGATCGAGGCGGCGAGAATGGCGAGGATGCCGATCCCCGAGACCGGCGAATTCGACGCGCCGATCAGCCCGGCCATATACCCGCAGACCGCCGCGATCACGAGGCCGATGACCAGGATAAACATCAGGCTGCCCGCGATGAGCCCGATCGCGGACGCCTCGAGCGGACCGCCCTGCAACACCGTCCACAGCAGGATGCCGATCGGCACGAGCATCGCGAGCGAGCCGATCCCGACGATCCCGATCGGAATGTCGCGCTCCTCCAGCGCCAGCACTTCGCCGCCCCGCTTGGCCGCCGACGCCGCCAGCGCCGAGCGCACGCCGCCGACCACGGGTCCTGCGATCTTGAGCAACGTCCAGATCGCCGCGACGCCGATCACGCCCGCACCGAAGAAGCGCACGTCCGAGCGGAACACCGTGGTCGCGATCACCTCCGCGGTGCCGGTGATGCTCCCTCCCGAGGTCAGGATCGGCAGCAGGATCCACCAGCCGATGATGACGCCCGCGAACATCGCCATGCCGACCGAGATGCCGACCAGATGCCCCGCGCCCAGCAGCGCGAACGACAGCCCGCCCGAGATCCCGGTCGCGCCCGCGCCAACGCGGAACCACGTCGCGGCCTCGGCCGCGACCAGCTTGGTCTGCGTGAGGATCGCGAAGCCCGCCGAGACGACCGCGTTGGCGACGATGATGCCGAGCCCGCGCGCGCTCTCCTCGCCGCCCTCGCGGCTGCCCGCGCCGACTTTCAGCACTTCCGCCGCCGCGCGTCCCTCAGGGTAGGGCAGCACGGTGTCGACGACGAGCGCGCGGCGCAACGGCACCGAGAACAGCACGCCGAGCACGCCGCCGAACATCGTGATCGCCGCGGTGGTGAAGAACGGAAAGCCCTGCCACCAGCCGATCATAACGAGGCCGGGCAGCACGAAGATAATCGCCGCCAGCGTGCCCGCGGCGGATGCGATCGTCTGGACGATGTTGTTCTCGAGGATCGTCGAATCCTTGAACAATCGCAGCACCGCCATCGAGATCACCGCGGCGGGGATCGACGTTGCGAACGTCAGCCCGATCTTGAGCCCGAGATAGACGTTCGCCGCGGTGAACAGCAGCGTGATGATCCCGCCGAGCACGATCCCGCGAAAGGTAAGCTCGCGAATGCTCGTTTCGGGGCTCGTCTCGGGCCCCGTCTCGGGTGCGCCCCGCGTCGCGTCGGTCATGTCGTCAGCCTCAAAGCAATTCGGGCGACTTGTGGCATGATGTGGGGCGGGAGGAAACCGCAACGCCCGCCAGAAGCATGTTCTCCCGCGAAGGCGGGAGTCCAGACGGGGGCTCCCGCCTTCGCGGGAGAACAAGAAGGGGCTGCCCCCTCCCCAAACCCTACCGCGTCGCCATCCGCCGCGCGAAATTGACCTCGACCGCGCGCGTCACGCTTTCCGCGATCCGCTGCCGCCCCTCGGCGCTGTCCAGGAACGCCGCGTCCTGCGGATTCGAGATATACCCCGTCTCGAACAGGATCGACGGCATGTCCGGCGCCTTGAGCACCATCAGCGACGCCATCCGGTGGAAGTTCGCTTTGAGCGGCATCAGCGGCTTGGCCTCGCGCCCGAGCAACCGCGCGAACGTCGCCGACGCGTTCATCGTCTCGCGCTGAGTCAGGTCGATCAGGATCGACGACACGTCCGCGGGCGCCTCGCCCAGGTTCACGCCCGAGATCACGTCCGCCTTGTTCTCGCGTGCCGCCAGCCGGGCTGCCTCCTTGTCCGACGCCACCTCGGACAGCGTGTACGCGGTTGCGCCGCTCGCGGTCTCGGTGCCGGTGCTGTCGCAGTGGATCGAGATGAACAGATCGCCCTTCAGCCGCCGCGCGACGCCGTACCGCTCGCGCAGGATCAGATAGCGGTCGTCGCTGCGCGTCAGCGCCACGCGCACGCGCCCCGATGCCAGCAATTCGTCACGAATGGCCTTGGCGACCTTGAGCGTCACGTCCTTCTCGCGCAGCCCATTGGGCCCGATCGCACCCGGATCGACGCCGCCATGTCCCGCATCGATCACCACCAGCGGCCGCGTGTCGTCACCCTCCACGCGTGGCAGCCGAACCCCGCGCGCCTTGGGCGGCACCGGCACCGACACCTTGTATCTGGGCCGCGACGCCGCCCCGAAATTGAACGGGAAGAAGTTGATCGGCCCGGCGATCCCGGCCTGCGCGAACTGGTTGTCGTCGACCGTGCGCAGCGCCAGCGTGAGTTCGCGGCCCTCGGAATCGAACCCGCCATCGGTGACGATCGCCGGCTCGGCGAGATCGAACACCATCCGCATTCCCGAATGCCCGCTGCGCATCTGCGTGACGCCCGTCACCAGCCCACGAGCCGCGACCTCGCGGCCCGGAGACGCACCGGTCACGTCGACCGCGATCTGGCGCGGCCCGGTCAGCACGCGGCTGGCGGCATCGCCGACCGCCTCGTCGAACCGGATCACGATCCGCCCGTCCCGGATCGCGACGCTCTGCACGGTCGCCGCCCAGGCGGGCACGCTCGCCAGCCAGCCGGCCATGAGGGCGATGACGGTCAACACCCCGCGTCCTTGCCGTGCGGACGTGCCGCCGGTCCAGCGAAAATCCATGCTACACCCCTTTGATCGATACATCCGATCGCTGCACGGACAGGTAAGCCCCGGTGTCACAAGGGCGCGTTGCGGTGTGCGGTTAATTTGCCGTTTGCCACGAATTTGCCGGCAACGCGCTGCCGCTCCGGCAATTCTGCGCCTTGCTGCCCCAGTTCCGCGGTGAAGCGCGCGTGTCTGCGGGCGGTTTGCCGACACAATGTGGCGCATTGCGGGATCGGGTATGCAGTGCTAGTCCTGTCGTACAGCCGTGTGTCGCCTGGTTTTGACCAGCGACGCGCTGGTCTCGACGCCCGCCTGCGGATCCTCGCCGGCGCGGCAATTCAGGTTGACGCTCGAATGACGCATTCCCCCCGCCCCGCTCTCCGACCGGCCTTTGCCGACGGGATCGCGGTCGTGCGGGCGCCGCAGGGAGAGTTCCCGCGGCATGCAAACCGAGCAGAGGCAGTTTTGCATACCTTCCGCGGCTCAGGACGTCCGTGTCCGACCGCCCCACCATCAAGCGCGCGACGGCTGCCGACAGGCCCGGCGCGCGCGCGGAGATTCTATAATGACAACGCGCATGCTGATCGACGCACGCCACCGGGAAGAAACCCGGATCGCCGTCGTCAAAGGTAACCGGATCGAGGAATTCGATTTCGAGAGTGCCGAACGCAAGCAGCTGAAAGGCAATATCTACCTCGCCAAGGTCACGCGGGTCGAGCCGTCGCTCCAGGCGGCGTTTATCGATTACGGCGGCAATCGCCACGGCTTCCTCGCGTTCAGCGAGATCCATCCCGATTACTACCAGATCCCCAAGGAAGACCGCGACGCGCTGCTCCGCGAGGAAGCCGAGCATGCCGCAGAGGAGGCCGCGCTGCGCGCCGACTATGACGCGGACGACGAAGAAGGTGACGACGAGGACGATATCGAGCGCTTCGAGGACGATGGCGGGGTAGATCCCGACGTCGCCGAGGAACTCGAAGGCGGCGAAGCGAGCGACGCCCCACGTCGCAAGCGCAAGTCGAGCAGCGACGATGCCGCGGTCGAGGACCTGCGCGAGCGTCGCATGAACCTGCGCCGCCGCTACAAGATCCAGGACGTGATCCATCGCCGCCAGGTGCTGCTCGTCCAGGTCGTCAAGGAAGAGCGCGGCAACAAGGGCGCGGCGCTGACGACGTATCTGTCGCTGGCCGGTCGCTACTGCGTGCTGATGCCCAACACGAGCCACGGTGGCGGCATCTCGCGCAAGATCAGCAACGCGGGCGATCGCAAGCGCCTGAAGTCGATCATGGCCGATATGCAGCTGCCGCCCTCGATGGGCTGCATCGTCCGCACCGCCGGGCTCCAGCGCAGCAAGGTCGAGATCAAGCGCGACTTCGATTACCTCGCCCGCCTGTGGGACGGGATCCGCGAGGCCACGCTGCAGGCGTCGGCCCCTGCGCTCGTCTATGGCGACAGCGACCTGATCAAGCGCGCGATCCGCGACATCTACAACAAGGAAATCGAAGAGGTCATCGTCGAGGGCGAGGACGGCTATCGCCAGGCGCGCGAGTTCATGCGCCTGCTGATGCCCACGCACGCGCGTCGCATCAAGCACTATGCCGATCCCGTGCCGCTGTTCCAGCGCGCGGGCGTCGAGGATCAGCTGTCGGCGATGTACCATCCCGTCGTCCAGCTGAAGTCGGGCGGCTATCTGGTCATCAACCCGACCGAGGCGCTCGTCTCGATCGACATCAACTCGGGCCGCTCGACGCGCGAGCACAGCATCGAGCAGACCGCGACCGCGACCAACCTCGAGGCCGCACAGGAAATCGGGCGCCAGCTCCGCCTGCGCGACATGGCCGGGCTCGTCGTCATCGACTTCATCGACATGGATAACAATTCCAACGTCCGTAAGGTCGAGAAGGCGATGAAGGAGGCGCTGAAGAACGATCGTGCGCGCATCCAGATCGGCCGCATCTCGTCGTTCGGCCTCATGGAAATGAGCCGCCAGCGCCTCCGCACCGGCGTGCTCGAAGCATCGACGCGCGCCTGCCCGCATTGCGAGGGCACCGGGCTCGTCCGCACCGCATCGTCGTCGGGCATCTCCGCGCTCCGCCTCATCGAGGACGAGGCCGCGCGCGGTCGCGGCTCGCTGCTGACGCTGCGCGCGAGCCAGGAGGCTGCGGTCTACATCCTCAACCGCAAGCGCGCCGACATCGCCGAGATCGAGGATCGCTACGGCGTGATCGTCGAGATCATCCCCGGCCAGGACGAGGAAGGCGCGCACATGACGGTCGAGGCCAGTGGCCCGCCGCCCGCGCACGCCCCCAAGTTCGTCCAGATCATCGAGGAAGACGAGGACGACCTTCCCGAGGAGATCGAGGACGAGATCGAGGAGGACGAGGTCGAAGAGGCCGAGGCCGAGCAGCCACGCCGTCGCGAAGGGAGTCGCGAGGCGAACGGCGAGCAGCGCGCACCACGCGAGGGTCGCGATGCGGACGGTGAAGGCGGCAAGAAGCGTCGTCGTCGCCGCGGTCGTCGCGGTCGCGCGCGTCCCGGCGAGGACGGCGCGGTCGAAGGCACCAACGGCGAGGGTTCGTTCGAGGACGCCGACACCAACGTCGAGGAAATCGACGCGGTCGAGGGCGACATCGTCGAAGTCGGTGGTGGCGAGGAGGCCGAGACCATCATGTCGGCCGAACAGGCCAACGGCGTCGAGGGCGAAGGCCGTCGTCGTCGCGGACGTCGCGGACGTCGCGGCGGTCGCCGCAACGAGCAGGGGTCGGAGAACGGCCAGTCGGTCGCCGTCAGCAGCATCGACGATGCCCAGCTGATCGCCGAGGCCCCCGAGCCCGAGGCGTATGAGCCGGTTGAATCGACCTATGCCGAGCCCCCCTACGAGCCGGCGCAAGAGCCGGTCGTTCAGGAGGCGCCGGTCGCAGAGGTCGCGGACGGTCCGAAGATGCGCCGTCGTCCCCGCGCCCGCGCAGCAGCCGCTGCGGCAAACATCGCCGAGCCGGTTGCAGAGGCAGCCCCCAAGGCCCGCCGCGGTCGCAAGCCGCGCGCGGTCGAGGCGGACGTCGAGACGGTCGCGCCGGAGCCGGTCGCGCCCGAGCCCGTCGCGGCCGAGCCGGCTGCGCCAAAGCCGAGCCGCCGTCGTCGTGAGGCGATCGCCGAAGCGACGATGGACGAGGTGAGCGCAACGCCCGCCGAGACTATCGAGGCTGCGGCGCCGAAGCCCAAGCGTGCGCGCCGCAAGGCGTCGGACGCGGTGGCCGAAACGCCGGTCGTCGAGGACGCGCCTGCCAAGGTCGCCAAGCCCCGCGGTCGCCCGCGCAAGGCGGCCGTGGTCGACGCCGGCGATGCCGCGCCGACCAGCGAACCGCTCGATACGCCGATCGCGACCACGCCGCCCAAGGCCGAAGTCCAGCCGCAGGACGTCGCGACCGACCGCGCCGACGATGGCACCAACGACGGCCCCGACGGCGCCCCGCGCCGCGGCTGGTGGCAGCGCACCTTCGGCTAACGCCGGACGCTGTGACCAAAGAAACGGGCGCGACCGAAAGGCCGCGCCCGTTTTCGTTTGTGGGACGGACGACGGCTACCGGTGACGTGTTCCCCGCGCCAAAAACATGGGTCCCCGCGAAGGCGGGGACACAGACTGGGCTCCCGCCTTCGCGGGAGAACATGACACAAGAGCAATGCGCGGTTGGGACGTTCGGCGTGTAGAGGGACGCCCCCGGCTCCCCCACCCACCACCACCCCGGCGAAGGCCGGGGCCCGATTGGAAAGGTGGCAATAACGAAGCGCCACCCTCAATTAGCACCGTCCCCTAATTGGACCCCGGCCTCCGCCGGGGAGGTCCAGTTTCCAAGCGCGCCCTCCATCACCACAACAGTGCGTCGACGCGCGCCCCGAACGATCCCGCGTCTCCGACCACCGCACGCCCGGCCGCACGACCATTGCCCCCCCGCCACCAATCGACGATAACCCCCGGCATGAAGCGCTTCGTAGCCGCCGCAGCCACCGCCCTCCTCCTCTGGACGCAACCCCTTCAGGCGCAGTCGATTCTTCGCGACGCCGAGACCGAGACGATGTTCGCCGAGATGTCGAACCCGCTCATCAAGGCCGCCGGCCTGTCGACGCGCGACGTGAAGGTCGTCCTGATCAACGACGAGTCGATCAACGCGTTCGTCGCGGGCGGGCAGACCGTCTACGTTCACTCAGGCCTGATCCAGGCCGCCGACAACGCCAACGAAGTCCAGGGCGTCATCGCGCACGAGCTCGGCCACATCGCCGACGGCCATGTCGTCCTCGCCGACCGCGGCACCAAGCCCGCCATGGGCATGTACCTGCTCTCGATGGTGCTCGGCCTCGCCGCGATGGCCGCGGGCAGCGGCGAAGCCGGCGCGGGCATCATGGCGGCGGGTCAGCAGGCGGCGATGGGCAGCTATCTCTCGTTCAGCCGAGTCCAGGAATCGACCGCCGACGCGACCGGCGCGAAGTTCCTCCGCGAGGCCAACGTCTCGGGCCGCGGCATGCTCAGCTTCTTCAAGAAATTGCAGCAGCAGGAATATCGCTTCGGTACCGCGAACATCGATCCGTTCATGCAGTCGCATCCGCTGTCGGGCGAGCGCGTCGCGACGCTTACCGCCGATCTCCAGGCCTCGCCCGCCTGGGCCAACAAGCCCGACGCCGCGCTCGAGGAGCGCTTCCGCCGCGTGAAGGCCAAGCTCGCCGGTTACGTCCTGCCCGCCGACCAGACGCTGCAGGCCTTCCCGCCCAGCAACCAGTCGATCTACGCGCACTACGCCCGCGCCTATGCGTACCACAAAGCCGGCTATCCCGAGAAAGCCGATGCCGAGGCGAACGCGCTGGTGAAGGCCGAGCCGACCGACCCCTATTTCCTCGAGATCAAGGGTCAGATCCTGCTCGAGGCGGGCAAGCCGACCGACGCTCTGGTGCCGTTGCGCGAGGCGACCGAAGGCTCGCGCAACAACCCGCTGATCGCGACCACCTTCGGCCACGCGCTGATAGCGACCGAGAACAAGGCGAACTATCCCGAGGCGACTCGCGTCCTGCGCACCGCGGTCGGCCGCGACGACCAGAACCCGTTCGCCTGGATGCAGCTCGGCACGGTCTACGAACTGACCGGCGACACCGCGCGCGCCGCGCTGGCGACCGCCGAGCGCGCAAGCATGGGCGGCGACATGCGGACCGCGTCGGCCAGCGCGCAATATGCGCTCGCCAATATCCCTGCGAACACCACCGACTGGATCCGCGCGCAGGATATCGCGATGGCCGCGCAGAACGTGATGGACGACAATCCCAAGCAGTATAAGCGCCGCAAATGAGCAAATTCACATTCCCGGCGATCGCTGTCGCCGGCGCCGTCATCGGAGGCCTCGCGGTCTGGGGTTTCGATCGGCAAGGCGGCGGCGTCGAGCGCGCGCAGGTCGAATCGATCGTCCATGATTACGTGCTGGCGCACCCCGAAATCCTCCCCGAGGCGATGGAGAAGCTGCGCGACCGCGAGTCCGGCAAAACCGTCACCGCGAACCGCGATGCGATTCTCACGCCGTTCGGCAGCGCCTGGGCGGGCAATCCCAAGGGCGACGTCACGCTGGTCGAGTATTTCGATTACAATTGCGGCTATTGCCGTGCGAGCCTGCCGATGATCGCCAAGCTGATCGCCGCCGATCCCAAGGTCCGCGTCGTCTTCCGCGAACTCCCGATCCTCAGCGCCGAAAGCCGCATTGCCGCACGCGCGAGCTTGGCGGCAGCACAGCAGGGCAAGTTCGCCCCGTTCCACGACGCGCTCTACGCCGGCGGCCCGGTCAGCGACGCCTCGATCGCCGCAGCGGCGGGCAAGGCCGGGGTCGACCTCTCGCAGGCGGGCTTCACGAAGACCGCCGACGCCGAGATCGCCAAGAACATGGAAACCGCCGCCAAGCTCGGCCTGACCGGCACCCCGAGCTGGGTCGTCGGCGACCGAGTCCTGTCCGGCGCGCTGCCGCTCGAAGACCTGCAAAAGGCCGTAGCGGCAGCGCGGGCGGGCTAACCCCACCCACTCCGTCATCCTGACGAAAGTCAGGACCCAGAGCCACAATCGGAACGTGCATGGTTCTGGATCCTGGGTCGAGCCCAGGATGACGGGATTTGGGTAGCCCGCCCCCTATCAATAAGCTCCCCCCACCCCCATCTCCCCCACACAAAAAGGGGTGCCAATGACCGAACCGATCCTGTCCGTCGCGGGCGTCACCAAGACCTACAAGAGCGGTACCACCGCGCTCCACCCCGTCGATCTCGACATCCGCAACGGCGAGATCTTCGCGCTGCTCGGCCCCAACGGCGCGGGCAAGACGACGCTGATCAGCATCATCTGCGGCATCGTCACGCCCACCGCCGGTACGATCAAGGTCGCCGGCTACGACGCGATCCGCGACTATAAGCAGGCGCGCAGCCGAATCGGGCTGGTGCCGCAGGAACTCAACGTCGACATGTTCGAGACGGTGCTCGCCACCGTCACCTTCAGCCGCCGTCTGTTCGGCCGCTCCGGCCACAGCGCGTATATCGAACAGGTGCTCCGCGACCTGTCGCTGTGGGACAAGCGCCACGCCAAGATCATGGAATTGTCGGGCGGGATGAAGCGCCGCGTGCTGATCGCCAAGGCGCTCAGCCACGAGCCCGAGATCCTGTTTCTCGACGAACCAACCGCGGGCGTCGACGTGGCGCTGCGCCGCGACATGTGGAAGCTCGTCCACCGCCTGCGCGAAGGCGGCACGACGATCATCCTGACGACGCATTATATCGAGGAGGCCGAGGAGATGGCCGACCGCGTCGGCGTCATCAACAAGGGCAAGCTGCTGCTGGTCGACGACAAGGCGGCGCTGATGAAGCAGCTCGGCAAGCGCGAACTCGACGTGTCGCTCCAGGATCCGATGACCGTGATCCCCGCCGAACTGGCGGACTGGGACGTGTCGCTTCAGGACGACGGCAAGCGTCTGCGCTACGTGTTCGACGCGCAGGCCGATCACACCGGCATCCCCTCGTTGCTCCGCAAGCTCGCCGAACTCGGCATCGGCTTCAAGGATCTCGAAACCAGCAAATCGAGCCTCGAAGACATCTTCGTCGATCTCGTCGGAGAGCGCGCATGAATATCCACGGCATCTGGGCGATCTACCGCTTCGAAATGGCCCGCGCGCTGCGCACCTTGTGGCAGAGCCTCGTCACCCCCGTCCTTACCACCTCGCTGTATTTCATCGTCTTCGGCGGTGCGATCGGCAGCCGGATGCAACAGGTCGGCGGCGTCGGCTATGGCAGCTTCATCGTCCCCGGCCTGATCATGCTGTCGCTGCTCACGCAGAGCATCTCGAACGCGTCGATCGGGATCTACTTCCCCAAATTCACCGGCACGATCTACGAGCTCCTGTCCGCGCCCGTCTCGGCGATGGAGATGGTGATCGGCTATGTCGGCGCGGCGACCACCAAGTCGGTGATCCTAGGCCTCATCATCCTCGCGACCGCCTCGTTCTTCGTGGATCTGCGCATCGAACACCCGCTCGCGATGATCGCGTTCCTGGTGCTGACCGCGGTCGCGTTCAGCCTGTTCGGGTTCATCATCGGCGTCTGGGCGAACGGGTTCGAACAGCTGAACTTCGTGCCTGCGCTGCTGATCACGCCGCTCACCTTCCTCGGCGGCGCGTTCTACTCGATCGACATGCTGCCCGAGCCGTGGCGCACCGTCAGCCTGTTCAACCCGGTCGTCTATCTGATCAGCGGCTTCCGCTGGAGCTTCTTCGGGCAGGGCGACGTCGCGGTGGGGATCAGCCTCGCGGTCACGGCGGGCTTCCTCGCCGCATGCCTCATCGTCATCGCGCTGATCTTCAAGACCGGCTGGCGGATGAAGAACTGACGCGCCACGCTCCGGCGACGATCGGCCGTATGACCAATCCATTCAGGTCGATCAGCGCGTGAACCAGCATCGCCAGCCACAGCGATGCGGTCATGACGTAAATCGCGGTCAACAATGCGCCGACGACCATCGTGGCGATGACGCCGGCCCATCCCTGATACCGGTGCATCGCCCCGAACAGCGCAAGCGACAGACAGAATGCGACGATCGCGCTGCCGCTGATGAGCGCCAGCAGAAGCGGGAGGAACAGCCGAAAGGCGAGTTCCTCGGCGATGCCTGCCGTGATCGCCATGGCGGCGGCGTTCGCGATCTCGGCGCGGTTGCGCGGCAGGAGCGATCCGACGTTGCCGATCGGCTTCAGCATGCGCCCGTTTCGCCGGGTCGCGAGGAACGCGCCGATCGCCAGTCCTGCAAGCGCACCGCCTCCCATCATCCCCAGCACGAACGCGCGACTGTCCCCCTCGAAGCGCGGGAGCAGCATGCGAAGGTCGTCGAACTCCGACGGGATCATGATAAGTGCGTCGAGCCGCTCGAGCAGCGCGAGCCCAGCGGCGGCCGGCAGGACGAAGGCGATCACCGCCTTGGCGATCCACAGGCGGTAGGTCTTTTGACGTGATGCGGTGTCGGGGAGACGCTTGGTGCGACGATAGCCGAGCAGGTCGCCCTTGAGGAACCAGAGCATCGCCACGAGAGTGGCGCATAGAAGGACGGTCGGAAGCATCATGCCGGGCCCTCCTCCTCGTTCACCCGCGAAGGCGGGAGGTGGGACTGGATCCCCGTGTTCGCGGGGAAACAGCATTGCGGTCCGCACCCCGAACCAAATACCTCACCCCGGCGAAGGCCGGGTCGCTATCGGAGCGGACTGGATACAGAAGCGCGTCGCCTGAGTGGCGACGCGCTTCGGCCTCCCGCCGAGGAACTGCCTATGCCAGCGGACGCCGTGGCCGAACGGTCGCCGGGTGTTGCCCCGATCAATCCGTCCGATGCTCGCCCTTGACCCAACGCACCGTCCCCGACGACGCGCGCATGACCACGCTCTCGGTGGTCATCTTGCCCTTCTTCCGCTTCACGCCGGCCAGTAGCGAGCCATCGGTCACGCCGGTCGCGGCAAAGATGCAGTCGCCCTTGGCCAGCTCGGACAGGTCGTACTGCTTGTCGAGATCGGTGATCCCCCACTTCGCCGCACGGCCGCGCTCGTCGTCGTTGCGGAACAGGAGACGCCCCTTGAACTGGCCACCGACGCAGCGCAGCGCCGCGCATGCCAGCACGCCCTCGGGTGCGCCACCCGAGCCCATATACACGTCCACGGTCGTCTCCGGATCGGACGTCGCGATCACGCCGGCGACATCGCCGTCGCCGATCAGCATCACGCCGCATCCAACCGCGCGCAGCTCGGCGATCAGCTTTTCATGCCTCGGGCGATCGAGCACGCACACGATCAGGTCGCGCGCCGGCACGCCCTTGGCGGCCGCAACCGCCATGATGTTCTCGGTCGGCGTCTTGTCGAGATCGATGATGCCCTCCGGATAGCCCGGACCGACCGCGATCTTGTCCATATAGACGTCGGGGGCGTTGAGCAGCCCGCCCTCTTCGGCGATCGCCAGCACGGCGAGGCTGTTCGGCCCTGCGGTGGCGCAGATCGTCGTGCCTTCGAGCGGATCGAGCGCGATGTCGATCTTCGGACCCTTGCCGATCGCCGAGCCGACCTTCTCGCCGATGAACAGCATCGGTGCCTCGTCGCGCTCGCCCTCGCCGATGACGACGGTGCCGTCCATGTACAGCGAGTTGAGCGCCTCGCGCATTGCCTCGACCGCGGCGGCATCCGCCGCCTTCTCGTCGCCGCGCCCGACGAGCGTGGACGCGGCGATCGCCGCCGCCTCGGTCACGCGGACCATTTCGAGAACGAGGACGCGGTCGAGCACCTGGCTGGCGGCAGCGGTCAAAATATTTCTCCTAGGTGTGTTTCGACCCGGATAGGCAGCGCCCATCCGGTTGTCGACCCGATCAGTCCCTCAGCAAGTCATTGATCGAGGTTTTGGAACGAGTTTGCGCATCGACCCGCTTTACGATGACCGCGCAGTACAAGGCAGGCTTGCCGTCGCCGCCGCCGATCGAGCCCGGCACGACCACCGCATAGGGCGGCACCTCGCCCTTGAACACCTCGCCGGTCGCGCGGTCGATGATCTTGGTCGACGCGCCCAGATACACGCCCATCGACAGAACCGCGCCCTCGCCGACGCGAACGCCCTCGGCGACTTCGGCGCGTGCACCGATGAACGCGCCGTCGCCGATGATCACCGGGTCGGCCTGGAGCGGCTCGAGCACGCCGCCGATGCCGGCACCGCCCGACAGATGGACGTTCTTGCCGATCTGCGCACAACTGCCCACCGTCGCCCAGGCGTCGACCATCGTGCCCTCGCCGACATAGGCGCCGATATTGACGAAGCTCGGCATCAGGATCGCACCCTTGGCGATGAAGCTGCCGCGGCGCGCGACCGCGCCCGGCACGACGCGGATGCCTGCCGCGCGGAACTCTGCGTCGCCCCAGCCGGCGAACTTCGACGGCACCTTGTCGAACGCAGGCGCGCCAGCCGAGCCGCCTTCGATCACGACGTTGTCGTTCAGCCGGAACGAGAGCAGCACCGCCTTTTTGAGCCACTGATTGACCTGCCAGCCGTCAGCCGTCGGCTCGGCGACGCGCGCAGTGCCCGCGTCCAGCATCGCCAGCGCGGACTCGACGGCATCGCGGATTTCGCCCTTCGTCTCCAGGCCGAGGTTGGCGCGATCGTCCCAGGCGGCGTCGATGATGGTCTGCAAGGTCATGATGTCTCCAGGATGGTTTCGAGCCACGGTGCGAGCACCGGCACGGTAAAATCGATATGGTCGCGCGCCGCGTCGGGCGACTGTTCGGAGCCGTTGTCGATCCACACGGTCGTCATCCCGATCGCCTTGGCCGGCGTCAGGTTGCGCGCCATGTCGTCGGCGAACAGCGATTGCGCCGGATCGATATCGAACGCCGCGCAGAACCCGGCATAGGCCGACGCGTGCGGCTTCGGCATCAGGTTCATCGCGTGGATGTCATGGATCGCCTCGAAACTCTCGCTCAAGCCCAGCCGGTCGAGGATCCGCGTCGCGTACGGCGTGTCGCCGTTGGTGAAGACGAGCTTGCGCCCCGGCAGCTTGGCGATCGCGGCGACCAGGGGCGCGTCATGCTCGATCACGTCCATCTCGATATCGTGGACATGCGCGAGGAACGCGTGCGGGTCGACGTGATGCTCGGTCATCAACCCCGACAAAGTCGTGCCGTGATTGTGGAAATACCCCTTCTGCACGCGCCGCGCCTGTTCGTGATCGAGCCCCAGCAGATCCTGGATGAACCCGGTCATTCGCGCGTCGACCTGCGCGAACAGGTCCGCGCTCGCCGGGTACAGCGTGTTGTCGAGATCGAAGATCCAGTTGCGAACATGGTCGAGGCTGGCAAGCATGGCGCGAACCTCTAGGCACCGCGAACCGGGCGGGCAAGCCGGCTCCGACCGCCGCCGTGTCTGCCCGCTATGTTTACCATCGCGTAACGCTTTATATTCCAGTAGCTTGGCGGGGTAAAAGGGGTGGGACTCATGCGACGGATCAAGGCCGACCTGTTGCGATCGGCGCCAGTGGCAACAGGACTTCTCCTTGCGGCCTGTGGGGGCGGTGGCGGCGGCATCAACAGCACGCCGACTCCGCCGTCGGTGACGATTCCGGCACCGACCCCGACCCCGACACCGACGCCGACCCCGCCCCCCGCTCCTACGCCGACCCCGACTCCGTCCAGCAACGACACCACCGAATATCGCGCGACCGTCGGCGCCGTCTCGATGAACGCGCTCGCGGCCTATACCGTCGGCGCGACCGGCAAGGGCATCGGCGTAGGCGTGATCGACAGCGGCATCGACCTGCAGAGCCAGGAGTTCGGCAGCCGCATCTCATCCGCGTCGCAGGACGTCGCCGGCAACACGTCGATCGACGACGAGGGGGGCCACGGCACCGCGGTCGCATTCACGCTCGCCGGACGCCGCAACGGCACGGGCACGCACGGCGTGGCGTTCGACGCGACCCTGATCGTCCTGCGCGCCGACCGCCCCGGCACCTGCGCGACCGCAAGCAAGGACGACGAGGATTCGGGCTGTAAGTTCGGCACCGACGCAATCGCCAAGGGCCTCGACGCGGCACGGGTCGCGGGCGCAAAGGTCGTCAACATCTCGCTCGGCGGCTCCGATATGCCGCAAAGCCTGAAGGATGCGGTCGGCCGCGCCACCGCCGCGGGGCTCGTCGTCGTGATCGCGGCGGGCAATGACGGCTCGACCAACCCCGATCCATTCACCAACGTCGCCAGCGAGGCGCAAGGCCGCAACCAGGTCATCATCGCCGGCTCGATCGGCGCGGGCGATGGCATATCGAGCTTCAGCGACCGCGCCGGCACCGGCGCCGCGCATTTCCTCACCGCGGTCGGTGAAAGCGTCCGCGCGCCCGACCAGACCGACACCGCCTATCTTTGGTCGGGCACGTCGTTCGCCGCGCCGCAGATATCGGGTGCAGTCGCGTTGCTGGCGCAGGCGTTTCCCAACCTCACCGGCGCGCAGATCGTCGACATCCTGTTCAAGAGCGCGCGCGACGTTGGCGCACCGGGCGTCGACTCGGTCTATGGTAATGGCGTGCTCGACCTGACGCGCGCATTTCAGCCGCTCGGGGCGACCTCGATGGCGGGCTCGAAAGCCGTCGTCTCGACGAGCGGCAACGCCACGCTCTCTGCCCCCATGGGCGACGCAGTGCAGGGCGAACTCGGCGCGGTAATCCTCGACGGCTACAGCCGCCCGTTCGCAATCGACCTTGCCAAGACGATTGCCCGTCGCAGCCCGGAACGCTCGCTCGGCGGCGCGCTGCAATCGCGCTTCCGCACCGTCGCGCTAGCACAAGGCGGGATGACCGTATCCATGACGCTCGCCCCGCGCGCCAACGGCGACGTTGTGCTCGATCGCACATCGCTGTCCGCCACCGACGCGACCAGCGCGCGCGCGATCGCCGGGATGGTGACGCAGCGGCTCGGCGGCAATTTGTCGTTCGGTTTTGGCTTCGCGCAGGGATCCGGCGCGCTGAGCGCGCAGCTTTCCAACCAGTCCGAACCCGCGTTCCTGATCGCCAACACCGGCGGCATCGGCTTCGACAGCACCACGCGCGCCTCCAGCGCGATGCGGCAGAGCGTTGCCGGGTTCGGCTTCACCGCGGGAATCGAGAATGGCGACGTCCTGACGCAGCGCGGCGGCGACGTGCGGCTCCGCGATCGCTGGCAGCGCTCGGCCTATACCCGCGCCTCGCTGACGGTCGATCGTCGCTTCGGCAGAGTATCCACGATGATCTCCGCCACCCGGATGGACGAGCGCGACACCGTCCTCGGCGCGCGCTTCGATGCGGCGCTAGGGGCGACGCGCGCAGCGACGTGGTTCGTCGATGCGAAGACACGATTCGACGCGGGCGCGGGCTGGAGCGTCGGCGGATCGATGCGGAAGGGCTGGACGCGAGCGCTGGTCCGCAGCGGGTTCGACGGCGATGGCCTGATCCGCACCACCGCGTTTGCCGCCGACATCGGCAAGGACGGCGTGTTCGGCCGCGACAGCCTGGGCCTGCGCATCGCCCAACCCTTGCGCGTCGCGCGCGGCGGCGTCGACCTCCGCCTCCCGACCTATTTCGACTATTCCAGCGGCACCGTCACCGACTGGACCACGCAACGCCTCAACCTCGCCCCGCAAGGCCGCGAACTCGACGTCGAGCTGCGCTACGGGCTGCCCGCGTTCGGCGGCGGGCTCGACACGAACCTGTTCTGGCGCCGCGACCCCGGCAACATCGCCGCGCTGCCCGACGACCACGGCATGGCCGTGCGGTACAGTCTGGGGTTTTGAGGGCCACGCCCCCCCCCAATCCGTCATCCTGACGAAAGTCAGGACCCAGAGCCAAAAGCGCCGCCCCCCGCAACCCTGGGTCCTGACTTTCGTCAGGATGACGGCGGTAGACGTCAGGATGACGGGGGGTGGATAAGCTACCGCTCGGTACCTATCTCTGACGGATGACACGCTATTCCCTGCTCGATCTCGTCCCCGTCGTCGAAGGCGGCACCGTCTCCCAGGCGCTCGCTAATGCCGCCGATCTCGCGCGCCACGCCGAAAGTGTCGGCTTCCAGCGCTATTGGGTCGCCGAACATCACGGCATGACCGGGATCGCCTCCGCCGCGACCGCGGTCGTGATCGCGCATATCGCGGCAGCCACCAGCACGATCCGAGTCGGCTCGGGCGGCATCATGCTCCCCAACCACGCGCCGCTGACGATCGCCGAGCAGTTCGGCACGCTCGACGCGCTGTTTCCCGGCCGGATCGACCTCGGCCTCGGCCGCGCACCCGGCTCGGACCAGCGCGTCGCGCGCGCGATGCGCCGCACGCTGGAGACCGACGCCAACGCCTTCCCGCAGGACGTGATGGAGTTGCAGAGCTATTTCGCGAACGACGGCCAGACCGGCATCGTCGCGACGCCCGGCGCGGGCGCCGACGTCGACATGTGGATCCTCGGCTCCAGCACGTTCGGCGCGCAATTGGCGGCCGCGCTCGGTCTGCCCTACGCCTTCGCGTCGCATTTCGCGCCCGATGCGCTCGACGCCGCGCTCGCGATCTACCGCCGCGATTTCCGCCCGTCCGCGCGCCTCGCCAAGCCGCATGCGATGGCCGGGTTCAACGTCTTCGCGGCCGACACAGACGCCGAGGCCGAACTGCTCGCCAGTTCGCAACAACAGTCGTTCGTCGCGCTGCGGACCGGCAACCCCCGCCAGCTGCCGCCGCCCGTCGCGGGCTACCGTGAGTCGCTCGGCGCGCAGGGCAACCAGATCCTCGGACATGTCCTGCAATGCTCGGCGGTCGGCAGCCCGGCCACCGTCGCGCGCGGGATCGCGGCGTTTGTTGCCCGAACCGGTGTCGACGAGGTCATGGTGACGAGCGCGATCTACGATCACGACGCGCGCAAGCGGAGCTTGTCGATCACCGCCGACGTGATGCAGGACCTCAAGATCGCAGCCTAGTTTGGTTCGATGAAACCGAAGCGCTTCTGGTGGTACGCCCGGACCGTATCCAGGCCGATTTCCGCGCTGCGATGATCGACGATAGGTCGCGTTCTTCGGTCATCGGCGCGGGCGGGTTCATTCCCGCTACGTAGCCACGGCGCGTCGGCACCGCCACCGTTGGCCATGCCTCGTCACACCACGGCAATTGAGGATCGTTCCCGTTCCTCACGAACCGGATTTCTGCGCGCCGGGCCGATCCAAGATCGACTGACCCGCGGTTCATCGCATTTTGGGGGGATCGACGCCGATACATCGCGCGTCGCGCGCACACCGTGCGGTGAAGCGGCTCTATCCGTCGTTTCCGCCGCAGGGCAGGAGATGACCGGATAGAGCCAATTCAATGGTGGGCGTGGCAAGGATTGAACTTGCGACCCCTGCGATGTCAACACAGTGCTCTACCACTGAGCTACACGCCCGCCGGAGCGCTCCACTAGCCGCGCTTATCGCGGGGCGCAAGCCTTCAATGCATCCCGGTGACATTATCCATCTCGAACAGCCGATCCACCTCGGCGACCAGGTCGCGCAGGTGGAACGGCTTCGACAGGACGCGGGCCTGCGGCATCGCGCGGCCGGCCTTCAACGTGACCGCCGCAAAGCCGGTGATGAACATGACGCGCAGGTCCTTGCACATCTCGCCCGCCTTCTGTGCGAGCTCGATCCCATCCATCTCGGGCATGACGATGTCGGTCAGCAACAGGTCGAACGTCTCGGTTTCGAGCAGCGGGATCGCCGCCGTCCCACGGTCGACCGCGGTCACGGCATAGCCCGACCGTTCGAGTGCCCGCGTGAGATATTCGCGCATGACCTGGTCGTCCTCGGCCAGCAGGATTCGCAACATCGATCTAAAGTCCTGTTTTCACGCCTACATTGAGACACTGTTCGTACGCGCAAAGCGGTTAACATTTCCAGATCGATTGCCCGCGCCGACGCGTCGCTATAGCGTGGCGCGATGCATCTCCCCTCCTTCGACGGGCCCTCCCTCGATGGGCCATCCTTCGACAGGGTCGACGCCGCGCCGCCGTCGAGCCCGGTGGTTATCTCCGTCCCGCACGCCGGGCGCGACTATCCACTAGCCCTGAAAACTGCGTTGCGGGTCCCGCTAGCGGCATTGCTCCCGCTCGAGGATCGGCTGGTCGATGCGGTCGCGCGGGCAGCGCGGACCGATCAGGCGATGATCGTCCAGCGCCGGGCACGCGCCTGGATCGATCTTAATCGCGCCGAGCACGAACGCGATCCGCTGCTCGACGAGGGTGCCGCGACGATCGCCGCCGCGCACCAATCCGCCAAATTGCGCAGCGGCCTAGGCTTGGTGCCGCGCCGTGTATCAGGCGCGGGCGATCTGTGGGCGCGGCGGTTCAGCGATGCGGAGGTGACGGCGCGGATCACGAACGATCACCGTCCCTATCATGCCGCGGTCGCCGCCGCGCTCGAGGCCGCCCATGCGCGGTTCGGCGCGGCGGTGCTGCTCGACCTGCATTCGATGCCGCCGCTTGGACCGGGCGGGACGCGTATCGTGCTCGGCGATCGGTTCGGCCATGCCGCCGCGCCGCGGTTCGTCGATCGGGCCGACGCGATATGTGCCACGCGCGGCTTTTCGGTTGCGCGCAACGCCCCCTATGCCGGCGGGCACATTCTCGAACGCCATGCCCGTCCGGCTATCGGCATCCACGCGATCCAGCTCGAACTCGACCGGACGCTGTATCTCGACCGCAAGCTGCACGCGCCGGGTGCCGGGTTCGCGCGCGTCGTCGACCTGGTCCGCGCCATACTGGCGGCACTGGCCGACGAAGCATTGCGTGGCGACGCGGGATCGATCCCGCTGGCCGCCGCCGAGTGATCAGTCGGCGAGCGTGTCGAGTATCGCCTCGATCCGTGCAGCACGCTCTACCGGATCGTCGATCGCGAGCCTGGCGATCCAGCGGCCGTTCTTCTTGACCAGATCGGCGGCGGGTACATTCCGGCGCCGATCGTGCGGCGTGAACGCGATCGCGGCGGGGCCGGCATCGATCCGGCGGATTCCCGCCGCGCAGGCGCGCAGGCGGATGCGGGTCGCCAGCAGCAGATGGTGGGCCGGATCGGGAATGGTTCCGAAGCGATCCTCCAGTTCCGCCTCGAACTGGTCGAGCGCGGCGACGTCTTCGAGCCGCGCGAGGCGGCCATAGAGCGACAGCCGGATTTCCTCCTCGGGGATCCACGCCTCCGGCAGGCTCCCACCGATGTCGAGATGCAGGTCGGGAACCCCGTCGTCGACGCTTTCGCCGCGCGCCAGCCGTAGCGCGCGGCCGAACAGATGCTGGTACAAGTCGATGCCGATCAGCTTCATATGGCCCGCCTGCGCTTCGCCGACGAGATCGCCCGCCCCGCGCAGATCGAGATCGCGTGCGCTGATCGCGAAGCCCGCGCCGAGCCTATCGAACGCCTGCAACGTCCGCAGCCGCTTAAGCGTCGCCTCGGCGATCGTCGCGTCGCCGTCGGTCAGCAGCATGATCTGCCCGCGCCGCCCGCCACGCCCGACGCGCCCGCGCAACTGATGCAGCTGCGACAGGCCGAACCGATCGGCGTGGTGGACGATCATCGTGTTGGCGCGCGGCACGTCGAGCCCCGCCTCGATGATGTTGGTCGCGAGCAGCACGTCGCCGTCCCCCGCGGCGAACGCGACCATCGCTTCGTCGATCTCGGCGGCGGCCATCTTGCCGTGCGCCTGGACGAGCCCGAGTTCGGGCACGAGCTTGGCGAGTTTCGCGGCGAGCGGCGCCATGTCGTCGATCCGCGGCACCACGACGAAGCTCTGCCCGCCACGCGCGCGTTCGCGCCGCAATGCCGCACGGACGGCGGCGTCGTCAAAGGTCGCGACCGCGGTCCGGATCGGCTGGCGACGCGCGGGCGGCGTCGCGATGACCGACAAACCCTGCAGCCCGATCATCGCCGATTGCAGCGTCCGGGGGATCGGTGTCGCGCTGAGCGTGAGCACATGGCCCGCACCGAGCGCGTGCAGCTTGGCCTTGTCCGCGGCCCCGAAACGCTGCTCCTCGTCGATCACGACGAGCGCGAGATCGCGATAGGCGACGCCCTTGCCCGCAATCGCGCCGGTGCCGATCACGACGCCGATCGACCCGTCCGCGAGCCCCGCCTTCACGCGGGCCTTTTCGGCCGTGCTCGAAAGACGGGACAGCCCGGCAACCGTGACGCCGGTGCCGGCGAAGCGGCGCGTGAACGTCTCGATATGCTGGCGGACGAGCACCGTCGTCGGTGCGGCGATCGCGACCTGCCGGCCCGCCAACGCGACCGCCGCCGCCGCGCGCAAGGCGATCTCGGTCTTGCCATAGCCGACATCGCCGATGACCAGCCGGTCCATCGGCGTGCCGCGCGCGAGGTCGGCCAGCGTGGTCGTGATCGCGCGCGCCTGATCGGGGGTTTCGGTGAAGGCGAATCCGGCCGCAAAACGCTCATAGGCGGCGCGGTCGGGGACGATCGGGTCGGTCGTACGCGCCGCACGTTCGGCGGCGAGCGCGGCAAGCGTGCGAGCGCTCTCCGCGATTGCCGCATCGATCGCACCACGTCGTTTCTGCCACGACGATCCATCGAGCGCGTCGAGCGTCACCGCATCCGCATCCGCACCATAGCGCCAGATACGATCCGCCTCCGCGACCGGCACAAGGCGACGGCCGTCCTTAGCATAGCCCAGGACGATCGCATCGCCACCGGTATCGGGCAGCATTTCCAGCCCGCGGACGATGCCGATCCCGAACTCCTCATGGACGACGACGTCGCCGCAGCGCAGTTCGCTCGACAGGCCGGCAAGCGCAGCGCCGCCGCTCGCGCCGAGTTCGTCACCGCGGGCACGGCCACCCAGCAGGTCGGCGCTCGCGACGACGGTGACGCCCGCCGCGACGAAGCCACGGTCGACCGGCGCAGCAAGCATCATCGCAGTGCCGGGCTTGGCGGCCGCCACCTCGGACCAGCAGGAGATCGTCGCGAATTGGATCTTCGCACCGCGTTCGAGCCGCGGCTGGAGGAACCGCAGGTCGCGCGGCGATCCCATCAGCACCAGCCGCGAATCGGCGAGGACATCGCGTGCCAGCCGCACAAACCCGCGCGTCGGATCGCGCAGCTCGATAAAGCGCGGTACCCGGTCGTCGCCCGGCGCGAGGGCAACGACGTCACGCTTGGCGACTGCGGCGTCCCACGCCTTTGCCGTGACCAGATCGGCGCTCGCCCTGCGCCGCGGCAGGCCATCGGCGGCGAGCGAGAGAAACCGGTCGCGACGACGATCGACGCCGGGATCGAACGCCACCGCCGCGCCGGGGAGATGCACCAGGATCGCGACGCCCTTGTCCGCCGATGGTTCGGTCGCACGGCCGATCTCGACGAAAGCGACGTCCGCCGACCCCAATTGCGACACAGGGTCATAATCCCGAAGCGCGGTGATCCGGCCATCGGCGAATTCGATCCTGACGGGCGAGGCGCGGTCGGCGGGAAAGATGTCGATCACGTTGCCGCGGACCGCGATCTCCCCGGGTTCGTCGATACGGTCGTCGACGCAATAGCCGATTTCCGCGGCGGTCGTGGCGAACGCGTCGCTGTCGATCGTCTCGCCGACCGCCAACCGCGGTGGCGCGGCGTCGAACATCGCAGGGTCGGGATAGCGCACCGCAGTAGCCTCGGCGGTCGTCACCAGCAGGATTGGTCCGGTTCCACTCGTGGTCGCAGCCCGCAAGCGACGGAGCGCAGCCACCCGCAAGCCAACATTGGCGGGCGATGCCGGCGAATCGTCACCTGGCAACGCATCGCTCGACGACAATGCGACGACGACCGCATCGGGTGCCAATGCGCTGGCGATCGCGGCGATCTCGGTCGCGCGCAGGTCATCCGCGGCGACATAGACCATGCCGCCGTGCGCCAGTCGGTCGACCAGTGCCGCCGCCACCGGCGCCGCCGCCATCAATTCTACACTATTCTCTACGCGTTCACTGATCTTGAGCACCGATCCGCATCCCTCTTTTGCAGATCAACGGCACGCCAACGGGCCCGTTCCGGCAATCCTATCGTGGATCAGCCAAGTGAATCGAAAACCGCCGGGAAAGGTGATCGAGGATAACGCCGCGCGCTCGCCAGATCGGCGGACGGTTACTCGTCGCCGATCAACGTCAGTACGTCGCCGATGATCCGCCGCATGGCGATCCGGGCGGCGTCCGGATCGCGTGCGGCGATCGCGGCCGCGACCGCACCGTGGTCGGCGACGTTCGCCGAGCGGCCCTTGATCCGGTTGGTGAAGCGGATCGAGGTCTGCAGCGCGGTCGATACGACAGACTGGAATTGTGCATAGAACGGGTTCTTCGACGCCCGCAGGATCGCGACGTGAAACGCGATGTCCGCATCGAGCGGGTCGCCCGAGCCGGCCTCCGCGGCGGCCATCCGGTCCAGCCCGCGGTGAATCGCCAGCAGGTCCGATTCGTCGCCGAACTGCGCCGCCAGCGCAGCACCTTCGGGCTCGATCGCGATCCGCAACTGGTTGAAGTGCCGCAACAGGTCGACCGAGAATTTACGCTCCAGCGTCCAGCGCAGCACGTCGGTGTCGAACAGGTTCCAGGTGCTCGATGGCTGCACCATCGTCCCCTGCCGCGGACGGGCGCTCACCAGCCCCTTGGCGGTCAGCATCTTGACCGCCTCGCGCGTGACCGAACGGCTGACGTCATGCTTGGTGGCGATGTCCGCCTCGGTTGGAAACGACCGCGTCTCGTAATAGCCGGTCACGATCGCGCGACCCAGCGTATCGAGCAGCGCCTGAGTCAGGTTCCGCCCGCCGGCCGTCACCGGGATCGCCCCATCATGCTCTGTCATGTCCGCCGTCATCGCCCGAAGTTCTGGCGCAAGATCAGCGCGCTGTCACCTGTCTGGATCGAGCGAGCATATAATGGCGTCATCAGGCACCCCACTGGACTTTGAACAATTGTCGTATAATTGTCCCCGAACGTCCAGAGCGTCGCTCTGGGGACATGATATGGGTTTGCCTGGAGACGGCCGGCGATATGCAGGCGCGAGAACCAGGCTGACGGGATCGAGGGTGCGGGGATGACGTCTTTCATCGCAGTCGACTGGGGCACCTCCAATCGGCGCGCGTTTCGGATCGACGATGGCCAGGTCGCCGCGGTCGAGCGTGACGGACGCGGTGCGGCCAGCGTGAAATCAGACGATTTTGCGGGCGAGGTCGCCGGCATCCGCGATCGGCTCGGCGATCTGCCGATGCTGCTTGCCGGCATGGTCGGGTCGACCATCGGCTGGCACACCGTTTCCTATGTCGCTGCCCCCGCCGGGCTCGCGGAGATCGCCACCGCGCTCCACCGGATCGACGATAGAACCGCGATCGTGCCTGGCCTGTCGTACCGCGACGGATTGCACGCGGACGTGATGCGCGGCGAGGAAGTGCAGTTGCTCGGTGCGGTCGCTGCCGGGCTTGTGCCTGCCGACGCATTGCTGTGCCAACCCGGCACGCACTGCAAATGGGCGACGATCGAGCGCGGCGCGATTACCCGCTTCACCACCGCGATGACCGGCGAACTCTTCGCGCTGCTGCGGACGCACGGCATTCTCGCCAGCCAGCTCGGCCATCCGGTCGAACCCGGCCCAGCATTCCGCGAAGGCGTTAGCGAGGGCGCGAAACGCGATCTCGCCGCCAGCCTGTTTGCGATCCGCGCGCGCGGTGTGCTCGGACTCGCCGACGATGCGCACGCCGCCTCGTTCGCAAGTGGTTTGCTGATCGGGGCGGATACTGCCGCGCGGATCGAGCGCGGAACGACGGTACATATCCTTGCCGACCCCGCGCTTGGCGCACTCTATGCCGACGCGATCGATGCGCTCGGCGGCATCTCACACCATATCGACAGCCAGGCCGCGTTCGTGGCCGGCATCACCCGCATCCAGGATCTTGCAGCATGACCCCCGGCACAACGCACCGCCAAGCCTTTGACGACGCCTTCGCCAAATGCCCGCTGATCGCGATCCTGCGCGGCGTGAAACCCGATGAGGTCGAGGCGATCGGCGAAGCACTGGTCGAGGCGGGCTTTACGATCCTCGAAGTGCCGATGAACTCGCCCGACCCGCTCGACAGCATCGCGCGGCTGGCGCGGCGGTTCGAAGGGCGTGCGGTCGTCGGCGCAGGCACGGTCTTGCGCGTCGAGGACGTCGCGGCGGTCGGCGCGGCGGGTGGGACCCTGATCATCGCGCCCAACGCGAATGTGCGCGTGATCGCCGCCGCGGCAGAGCAGGGCTATGTCGCGCTGCCGGGCATCGCGACGCCGACCGAGGCGTTCGCCGCGCTCGACGCTGGCGCCGCTGCGCTCAAACTGTTCCCCGCCGAAGCCGCAAGCCCCGCGGTGTTGAAGGCGATGCGCGCGATCCTCCCCAAGGACGCACGTGTCCTCCCGGTCGGCGGGATCGTGCCCGAGATCATGGCGGGTTGGCGCAAGGCGGGTGCGGCTGGATTTGGCCTCGGCTCTGCCCTGTATGCGCCAGGGATGACCGCAGCGGATGTCGGCGCGCGCGCGCGCGGGTTCATCGCGGCGTTAAAGGCCTAACCTAGCGCCGCGGGTGCGATTGGCCAGCGCGAGACTTTCGCGGTGATCGCAACTCGCGGGTGTTGATGTCCGGTCGGCGGAGTCGCGATATCGAGCGATGAGCGACGTGCCGTAGCATGAAGCGCCGTCCGCGTGAGATGACGCGAGGTTTGGACCCCGCGCTATCGTCTTCACGCCGCATAATGACTAGGGCGGCGCGATGATGTTCGCCGACCAGGAACGAGACCTCGCCACGCTGACCGCCGCCGACCGGTACCGGTCGCTCCGCCCGCGCACAGGCATCGACTTCGCCTCGAACGACTATTTGGGGCTTGCCGGATCGGAGCGATTGCGCGCCGCGATGACCGAGGCTCTGGCGACCGGCGTACCGGTAGGCTCAGGCGGATCGCGGCTGCTGCGGGGCAATGCGCCCGAGCATGAGGCGCTGGAAACGGATGCCGCGCGATTCTTCGGGACCGAGGCCGCGCTATTCTTCGCCAGCGGATATGTCGCCAACACTATCCTGTTTGCGACGCTGCCGCAGCGCGGCGACCTGATCGTCCACGACGCGCTGATCCATGCCAGCGCGCACGAAGGGATGCGCCTGACGCGCGCGACCGTCGTCGCGGCGGCGCATAATAACGCGGCCGCATTCGCGGACGCGATCGTCGCATGGCGCACGTCGGGCGGTACCGGTCGCGTGTGGATCGCCGTCGAAAGCCTCTACAGTATGGATGGCGACCAAGCCCCGCTCGCCGCACTCGCCGAGATCGCCGATCGCCACGACGCGATCCTGCTGATCGACGAGGCGCATGCGACGGGCGTGTTCGGCACCGATGGTCGTGGCCTTGCCGAGGGACTCGACGGGCGAGAGAACGTCATCAGCCTGCGCACCTGCGGCAAGGCGCTCGGTTGCGAGGGCGCGTTGCTGTGTGGCGCCGCGGTGATGCGCGACTTCATCGTCAATCGCGGTCGTGGCTTCATCTTCTCGACCGCGCCGTCGCCGCTGATGGCGCTGGCCGTCGGCGAGGCTTTGAGGATCATGGCGGACGAACCCGCGCGGCGCGATCGGCTGTGGGATCTGGTCGCGGTCGCCGAGCGCGTGCTGGCACCCTATGGCGTGGCGGCGACCGGGTCGCAGATCCTGCCGCTGGTCCTCGGCGATGCGGCGCGGACGATGCGCGTCGCGGGCGCGATCCAGGCGGCAGGGTTCGACGTGCGCGGGATCCGCCCGCCGACCGTGCCCGAGGGCGGGTCGCGGTTGCGGATATCGTTAACGTTGAACGCGACCGCGGCGGATATCGAGGCTTTGGGTGCGGTTATGAAAGAGGCGCTGCAATGACGATCGTGGTCACCGGGACGGACACCGATATCGGCAAGACCGTGTTCGCCGCCGGCCTGACCGCCGCGCTCGGCGCGCGCTACTGGAAGCCGGTGCAGGCCGGGCTGGCGGACGGCAGCGATGCGGCGTCGGTCGTGACGCTCGGCGTCCCCGCGGACCGCGTCCTCCCCGAAGCCTACCGGCTGACGACACCGTGCTCGCCGCATCTCGCCGCCGAGATCGACCGCGTGGCGATCGATCCGGAGCGGCTCGCGCTGCCCGAGGTCGACAGCGCGCTGGTGGTCGAGGGCGCGGGTGGAGTCATGGTGCCCGTCACGCGCGAGTTGATCTTCGCCGACCTTTTCGCGCGATGGGCAAAGCCCGTGGTGCTCGTCGCGCGGACCGGGCTCGGCACGATCAACCACAGCCTGTTGTCGATCGAGGCACTGCGCAACCGCGGCGTGCCGATCCTCGGCATCGCGTTCGTCGGCGATGCGGTCGAGGATAGCGAGGCGACGATCGCCGCGCTCGGCCAGGTCCGCCGGCTCGGCCGCCTGCCGCGTCTCGATCCGCTGAACGCGGCGACGCTGGCCGCAGCGTTCGCCGCGAATTTCGACCTGGCGGCGTTCCGGTGAGCGAGTCCCCCGTCTGGCACCCCTTCACGCAGCACGGCCTGCGCGAGCCGATCCCGCTCGTCACGCATGCCGAGGGCGCCGCGCTCTACACGGCGGATGGCCGGCGGATCGTCGATGCGATCTCGTCCTGGTGGGTGACCACGCATGGCCATGCCAACCCGAAGATCATGGCGGCGATCGCCGAGCAGGCGGGCAAGCTCGACCAGATCATCTTCGCCGGCTGGACGCATCAGCCCGCCGAGGACCTCGCGCGCGGCCTCACCGCGATCATGCCGCCCGAACTGACGCGCGTGTTCTTCTCCGACTCAGGATCCACCAGCGTCGAGTGCGCGCTGAAGATGGCGCTCGGCTACTGGCTCGATCGCGGCGAGGATCGCCACCGCATCCTCGTGCTCGAACACGGCTATCACGGCGACACGATCGGCGCGATGTCGGTCGGCGCGCGCGGCGTGTTCAACCGGGCATATGCGCCGCTGCTGTTCGACGTCGGGACGATCCCGTTTCCCGCCGCCGGGCTTGAGCAGGCGACGCTCGACGCGCTGGAGAAGGCCTGCGCCGCGCATCCGGCCGCGTTCATCGTCGAGCCGCTGCTGCTCGGCGCAGGCGGGATGCATATCTATCCCGCGCATATCCTAGCCGAAATGCGCCGCATCTGCGCGCGCCACGGAGTCCTGTTTATCGCCGACGAGGTGATGACCGGCTGGGGCCGCACGGGCACGCTGCTCGCGTGCGAACAGGCAGGCGTGGTGCCCGATATCCTGTGCCTGTCAAAGGGGCTGACCGGTGGCGCGATCCCGCTCGCGGTGACGATGGCGACCGAGGCAATCTACCAGGCGCATTACGGCACCGACCGGTCGCGGATGTTCTTCCACTCGTCGAGCTACACCGCCAACCCGATCGCCTGCGCCGCCGCCACTGCGAACCTGTCGATCTGGCGCGACGAACCGGTGCGCGACCGCATCGCCGATCTCGCCGCCCGTCAGGCGACGCGGCTGGAGGCACTCGCCCAACATCCCCGCATCGCCAATGCGCGCCAGATCGGCACCATCACGGCGGTCGAACTGCGCGGCGAAGACGGCTATCTGTCGCAGATCGGCCCACGCCTGCTCGCGTTCTTCGGCGCCCGCGACCTGCTGCTCCGCCCGCTCGGCAACACCGTCTACGTCATGCCGCCCTATTGCATCGACGATGCCGATCTCGACCGGATCTACACAGCGATTGGCGAAGCGTGCGACATGCTCGGGCAAGACACCTGACCTTTTTGCTGCAGTGCAGCAACAAATGATGTACTTCCCACGTTGAGACATGATCGCGGCCGAGTTCGCGTTGCGACGAAAGGCTCGATTTGTGAGAAACATCGCCGATACCATCGCCCGCATGGCGCGTGCCGGGGCACCAATCCCGCGCGACACTGCGCCGACCCGCCTGACACCGTTGATCGAATTCGGCACGAACCCGGGCGCGTTACTCGGCTACAGCTATGCACCGCCCGGTCTGCGCGCCGGCGCGCCTTTGGTCGTCGTCCTGCACGGCTGCACGCAGACCGCGGCGGGCTATGATCACGGGTCGGGCTGGTCGCAGCTTGCCGACCGGGCCGGCTTTGCGCTGTTGTTTCCCGAACAGACGCGCGCGAATAATCCCAACCTCTGCTTCAACTGGTTCGCCTCCGAAGACACCGCGCAGGCGGGCGGCGAGGCGGAATCGATCGCACAGATGACCGAGACGATGATCGCGCGCCACGCTCTCGACCGCAGCCGCGTGTACGTCACCGGTCTGTCCGCGGGCGGCGCGATGACGGTCGCGATGCTGGCCACGCGACCCGACCTGTTCGCGGGCGGTGCCGCGATCGGTGGACTCGCCTACGGCACCGCGACAGGCGTGTCGCAGGCGCTCGACCGGATGCGCGGGCATGGCGACACCAGCGACACGGCGCTGGTCGAGCTCGTCCGCAGCGGCGCGCGCGGTCATGACGGGCGCTGGCCGACCTTGGCGATCTGGCATGGCGGCGCGGACGCGACCGTGAGCGTCGCCAACGCCGACACGATCGCAAGGCAGTGGCGCGGCATCCACGGCGTCGACGCGAAAACGGTGCGTGAGGACCGCAAGGGAAACGCGGTGCACCGGACCTGGTCGGACGCGCAGGGGCGCGCGGTGGTCGAGGATTGGACCGTGCCGGGGATGGGGCACGGCACGCCGATCGATCCATCGCGCGGCGAACGGCTCGGCGCTGTGGGGCCGTACATGCTCGACGTCGGGATTTCGAGCACCGCGGTCATCGCCAGCTCCTGGGGCCTGATCGACACCGCCGCCGCGCCCAAGCCCGCGGCGGGCGACCGCGTTGCGAAGATCGCGATTCCGGTGACGCCCAAGCCCGCCGCGAAGCCGCGCGCGGCGGCTCCGGCGGGGGTCCAGGCGACGATCGAACACGCACTCCGCGCCGCCGGGTTGATGCGATAGGGCGGCATACCGACTAGCGTTAAGGTCTTTGATGCGCACTCACCCCCCTTTCGTCAGGATGACGGAGTAGGTAGTGGCGGGGTCCTCGCCGCGAGCGCGCGCCGGATTGCCCCACGCCGAAGCATCGGTCGGTGATCGACTTGCCGGCGAACCGGGGTAAAGCCGGGACATGATCACCCCGCCCCGCCCCTGGCGCACCGAATTCAAATCCACGCTGACACTCGCGTGGCCGCTGGTCGCGACGAACCTCGCGCAAGCGCTGGTCGGCGCGACCGACGTGGCGATGCTCGGGCGGCTCGGGTCGGATACGCTGGCCGCGGCGACGCTGGGGCTCAACCTCTATCTCGTCTTCCTGATCTTCGGCATGGGCCTGACCACCGCGGCGGTGCCGATGATCGCGCGCGAGCGTGGCGCACGGCCGCATGCGGTGCGCGATATCCGGCGGACCGTGCGCCAGACCATCTGGGTCGCCGCCACGCTCTGCATCCCGTCCTGGATCATCCTGTGGAACGCCGAAGCGATCCTCGTCCACCTGCTCGATCAGGATCCGCGCCTCGCGCACGAAGCGGCGCGGTTCGTACGCGCGGTCATGTGGGGGATGTTGCCGAGCCTCGCCTTCCTGGTGTTGCGCGCGTTCGTCGCCGCGCTCGAGAAACCGGCCTGGTCGCTGGTGGTGATGGTCGGATTGCTGGTCGTCAACGCCGCGCTCAACTGGCTGCTGATCTTCGGCCATGCAGGGCTGCCCGCGCTCGGCCTGCTCGGGTCTGGCACCGCGAGCAGCATCGCCAACGGTCTGAGCTTCGTCGCGATGGCCGCCGTCATCGTCTACGTTCGGCCGTTCCGCCGCTACCGTCTGCTCGGCCGGTTCTGGCGCCCGGATTGGCCGAGGTACCGCGCGGTGTGGACACTCGGGCTGCCGATCGCGATCACGCTCGGGTTCGAATCGACCGTGTTTATCGCCGCCGTCTTCCTCATGGGCCTGCTGGGCACCGTGCCACTTGCCGCACATGCCATCGCGATCCAGATCGCGAGCGTCACCTTCATGGTCCCGCTCGGCATCGCGCAGGCGGCGACGATCCGCGTCGGTCTCGCCTCGGGGCGGGGCGACCGCGCCGGGATCGGCCGCGCCGGCTGGACGGCGTTCGCGATCGGCGAGGGCTTCATGGTGCTGACCGCCCTGCTGCTCGTGCTCGCGCCGCAACTGCTGATCGGTATCATCCTCGACGTCGACGCGCCTGCCAACGCCCCGGTCGTCGCGCTGGCGATCTCGCTGCTCGCGGTGGCTGCGGTGTTCCAGGTCGTCGACGGCGCGCAGGTGATCGGCGCGGGGATGCTGCGCGGGCTCGGCGACACGACGGTGCCGATGATCTTCGCGGCGATCGGCTATTGGGGGATCGGCATCGGCGTCGGCGCCTGGCTCGCCTTCGCGCACGGCTGGGGCGGGGTCGGCATCTGGACGGGACTGGCGACCGGCCTGGCGGTGGTGGCGGTGCTGATGATGACGCGGTGGCACGCCCGCGAACGGCTTGGACTTGACTAAGCCTCGCTTGATCCCTTTGTCGTATAATAGTTGTGATACATAACCGCTTTGGCGTGTTAACGTGTGTTACACCATGGGAGCATGACACATGCCTGATCAAGACCGCATCGTCGCGATCGGGTTGCTCACGCAGCGCGACGTCTTCGCGCTCGGCCACGACCTGTCGCGGGTCTATCCGATCGACGAGGCGCCGTGCTTCGGTGCGTTGCTCGGCGCGATCGACGATGCCGATCGCGCGTTCCACCGCGCGCATGATGCGCGCCAGCGTGTCAGCGCACCCCGACACGGCGCAACCCCGCGCGCGTAGCGGCGTTCGAGACCCGCACCCCTTGCGGAGATCGACGATGACGCTGCCTACCGAATTGCTGCTGCTGGGCTGGTCGACGGTCCTGCTGTTCGCCTATGTCATGATCCAGGGACAGACCGCGACGCGCGATCGCGGGCTCGACTGGAATGCCGGCCCACGCGACGGCGACCAGAAGCCGCTGGGCGAGATGGCCGGCCGCGCCGAACGCGCGCTCAAGAACTTCCAGGAAACCTATCCGGTGTTCGTCGCGCTCGCGCTGGGGCTGGCGGTGACCGATCGCACCGGCGGGCTCGGCGCGATCGGTGCTTGGCTGTGGTTCGGCGCGCGGATCGCGTACATCCCGCTATATCTGTTTGGTATCCGCTACGTCCGCAGCCTGTGCTGGCTGGCGTCGATCCTCGGGCTTCTGCTGATGCTGATCCGCTTCCTCTGAGATTCAGTCGCGCAAGGTGCGGATGATCGCCGAGAAGTCGAGCCCACCCTGCCCGGCCGCCGCGAACGCTTCGTAGCGCTCGGCGGCCTTCGCGCCCATTGGCGTATCCGCGCCGACGTCCTGCGCTGCCGCCATTGCGAGGCGCAGGTCCTTGAGCATCAGCGCGGCTGCGAACCCGCCCTGATAGTCATGGTCGGCGGGCGTGTCGGGCCCGATCCCGGGCAGCGGCGCATAGCTCGTCATCGACCAGCTCTGGCCCGAGGATACGCTGGCGATGTCGTAAAAGGCCTGCGGGTCGAGCCCGAGCTTGTCGGCCAGCACGAACGCCTCGCAGGTCGCGATCATCGTCGCGCCGAGGATCATGTTGTTGCAGATCTTCGCCGCCTGCCCCGCGCCGTTCGCGCCGGCGTGGATCACCGCTTTGCCCATGTCGGCGAGGATCGGCTGCGCGCGATCGAACGCCTCGCGCGAACCGCCGACCATGAAGGTGAGCGTCCCCGCATTGGCCGCACCGATCCCGCCCGAGACAGGCGCATCGACCGCGGCGAGCCCCTTGGCCTGCGCCGCCTCGGCGACCTGCTTGGCGGTCGCGACGTCGATCGTCGAGCAGTCGATCAGGATCGCGGAGGGCGATGCGACGCCGAACAGCGTGTCGTACACCTCGGCGACATGCTTGCCGGCGGGGAGCATCGTCACGATCGCCTCGGCACCGTCCGCGGCTTCGGCGGCGGAGGTGACCGGCAGGCAGCCCGCGGCCTTCGCCTTGGCGAGCGCATCGGCGCTCAGGTCGAACGCGCGGACGTCATGGCCCTTCTTCGCCAGGTTGGCAGCCATCCCGCCGCCCATGTTGCCGAGCCCGATGAATCCGATGCGTGCCATGTTCTCTCTCCTAAATCTGCCGCGGCGACTGTGTCGCTCGCGATCCAACCCCGCGATCTGCGGCTACGTCCTGCCCCCCAAACTCCGTCGCCCTGACGAAAGTCAGGATCCAGAGCCAAGACCGACACCGCCCGTAACCCTGGATCCTGACTTTCGTCAGGATAACGGGCGGGCGGCGACGCGCCTGCTACTTCCCCGTCCAGCTCCCCGCGCGCTTCTCGACGAAGGCGGCCATGCCTTCGCTCT
The DNA here is from genome assembly GCF_001421825.1 of Sphingomonas sp. Leaf38. NCBI lineage: Bacteria > Pseudomonadati > Pseudomonadota > Alphaproteobacteria > Sphingomonadales > Sphingomonadaceae > Sphingomonas > Sphingomonas sp. Leaf38. The sequence continues at coordinate 233,791 of NZ_LMLD01000012.1, forward strand.
GGTCCGCGGTGCCGAACAGCCCGTGGAACAGCCGCCGCTCGAACTGGACGCCCATCGCGAGCCCCGTCTCGAACGCCGCGTTGACCATCTCCTTGTTCGCCAGCACCGCCAACGGCGCCATCGCGGCGATGGTGGCTGCGGTCTTCACCGCTTCCTCGATCAGCTCGTCGGCGGGGATGATCCGCGAGACCAGCCCTGCGCGCTCGGCCTCGACCGCATCCATCATCCGCCCGGTCAGCACCATCTCCATCGCCTTGGCCTTGCCGACCGCATGCGTGAGGCGCTGCGATCCGCCCATGCCGGGGGACACCGCGAGCTTGATCTCGGGCTGGCCGAACTTGGCGGTGTCCGCGGCGAGGATGAAGTCGCACATCATCGCGACCTCGCAGCCGCCGCCCAGCGCATAGCCCGCGACCGCGGCGATGATCGGCTTGCGCGTCCGCGTCACCTGCTCCCAGCCGGCGAAGAAGTTGCTCGCATACATGTCGGCAAAGCCCTGGCTCTGCATCTCCTTGATGTCCGCGCCCGCGGCGAACGCCTTGGCGCTACCGGTCAGCACCGCGCAGCCCTGCGACGGATCCGCATCGAACGCGGCGAATGCGGCGATCAGGTCCGCGAGCACCTGCGAATTGAGCGCGTTGAGCGCCTGCGGCCGGTTGAGCGTGACGAGCGTGACCTGCCCGCGCTGCTCGACGAGGATCGTTTCGTAATCGGCCATGTCAGTCTCCAATAAGCATCGTCATCCTGGACTTGATCCAGGATCCAGAGCCACGAGCGTCATCGCAAATGGCTCTGGATCCCGACTTTCGTCCGAATGACGGATTAACCCGGCGTCCACGCCTCGCTCTCCGGCAGCGGCGCGAAGATCTGGTCGATCACGTGATCGGTCACGTCCTCGGGCGTCGCCGGATCCCAGCGCGGCGCATTGTCCTTGTCGACGATCACCGCGCGGACGCCCTCGATGAAGTCGTGCCGCTGCACGACATGCGCGCCGACCGCGTATTCCTGTTTCATCTCGTCCGCGAAGCTCGCCATCGCCGCACCATCGTGGAGCAGCCGCAGCGACACCTTCATCGTCTGCGGCGACTTGGTCCTGAGCGTCGCAAGCGTCTTTGCCGCCCACGCGCCACCATCGGCGTCGAGCGCGGCATAGATCTCCTCGAGCACGTCGGACGCAAACAGCCGGGCGATCTCGTCACGATGCGTCATGATCTCGGCATCGTCGGGCACGTCGGACGACCCTTCGAGTATGACGTCGATCTCGCGCGGACGCTCGACGATCCAGTCCTTCACGCTCTCGAGCTTGGCGCTCGTCAGATAATGCGTCGCCAGGCCCAGCGCCAGGCAATCGGCGCCGTTGATCCGATGCCCGGTCAGCGCAAGATACTGCCCTATCCGCCCGGGCAGCCGCGACAGATACCAGCCGCCACCGACATCGGGGAACAACCCGATCCCCGTCTCGGGCATCGCGAACTTCGTGTTCTCGGTCGCCACCCGGTACGTGCACGGCAGCGCGAGCCCGACGCCGCCGCCCATTGTGATCCCGTCCATGAAGGCCACGATCGGCTTGGCATAGACGAACAGCCGGTGGTTCATCCGGTACTCGGCATGGAAGAACGCCCGCGCCTCGACGCCGTCGGTTGCACCCGATGCGGCCAGCATCCGGATATCCCCGCCCGCACAGAACCCACGACCCTCGGCATGATCCACGATGATCGCCTCGAACGACGGATCCCCGCGCCACGCCTCGAGCGCCTCCAGCACGCCCTCGCACATAGCGAGGTTAAGCGCGTGCAATGCCTTTGGTCGGTTCAACCGAATACGGCCGACAGGCCCTTCATTCGCAACGATCAGATCCTCAGTCACGCGGTCTCCTCCCGGGCACAATCTCCGCGCCTCCGCGTCTCCGCGTGAGAAAATGCTTGGTTCACGCGGAGACGCGGAGCCGCGGAGGAGAAGGAGCGAGCAAAGCTGCGCGGACTCATTGCCGCGTCAGCTCGCGGCCGACGATCATGCGCATGACCTGGTTGGTCCCCTCGAGGATCGAATGCACGCGCAGGTCGCGCCAGAAGCGTTCGATCGGATAGTCCTGCAGATACCCAT
>NZ_LMLD01000012.1:235948-249319 GCF_001421825.1 Sphingomonas sp. Leaf38
CGCCATCGCCGCGAACTTGGTCTTGTCCGGCGCGTTCGCCGTCACCTTCGCCGCCGCCATGTACAGCAGCGCGCGCGCCGCCTCGAGTTCGGTCGCCATGTCGGCCAGCATGAACTGCGTGTTCTGGAAGTCCGCGATGGCCTTCCCGAACTGCTTGCGGTCGCGCGTATAGGCGATCGCCTCGTCGAGACACCGCTGCGCGCCGCCGAGCGAGCAGGCGCCGATGTTCAGCCGCCCGCCATCGAGCCCCATCATCGCGATCCGGAAGCCCTCGCCCTCGCCGCCGACCATGTTGGCGCCCGGCACGCGGACGCCGTCGAAGATCACCTGCCGAGTCGGCTGCGAATGCCACCCCAGCTTCTTCTCGTTCGCGCCGAAGGACACGCCGGGCATGTCCTTTTCAATCACCAGGCAGGAGATGCCCTTGGGGCCGTCTTCACCCGTGCGGACCATGGTGACATACACCTCGTTCTCACCCGCCCCCGAGATGAACTGCTTCGAGCCCGTCACGATCCAGTCGTCGCCGTCGCGCACCGCGCGCGTCTTGAGCGCGGCGGCATCCGACCCCGAACCCGGCTCGGTCAGGCAATAGCTCGCCAGCCGGTCCATCGTGACGAGATCGGGAAGATACTTGTCCTTCACCGCGGCCGATCCGAACCGGTCGATCATCCACGCCGCCATGTTGTGGATGCTGATGAACGCGCTCGTCGACGGGCACCCGTACGACATCGCCTCCATGATCAACGCGGCTTCCAGGCGCCCGAGCGCGATGCCGCCGCTCTCCTCGCTGACATAGATCGCGGCGAAGCCGAGTTCCGCCGCCGCCTTGATCGTGTCGCGCGGGAAGATGTGCTTCTCGTCCCACCCGGCCGCGTGCGGCGTGATCCGGTCGGCGGTGAAACGGCGCGCAAGCTCCTGGATCTCGCGCTGGTCGTCGGTGAGGTCGAACTGGTTGGCGGCAAGCTGGTTCATCGTGATCCTATCTCCGTCATGCCGGGCTTGATTCGGCACCCAGAGCCTCTGACGCTAGCGGTGTTGGCTCTGGGTCCTGACGTACGTCAGGATGACAATTGGGGGAAATGGTGTGGAGCGGCAACCGGCGGTCTACATCCTCGCAAGCTGGCGCAACGGTACGATCTATATCGGCGTAACCTCCGACCTGCTGCCGCGGATTATTCAGCACCGTGCGGGGTCCTTCGGCGGCTTTACCAAGGTGTACGACGTCAAGCGGCTCGTGTGGTTCGAAATGGCGGCTACGATGGAAGGAGCCATCGGACGCGAAAAGCAGCTGAAAAACTGGCGCCGCGCCTGGAAGCTCGAACTTATCGAGACCGACAATCCGACATGGCGTGACCTGGCCGAAGATTGGGGTTTCGCCCCCCTCCCCCAGCCGTCATCCCGGGCTTGACCCGGGACCCAGAGCCACGCGCGCCGACGCGTCTGGCTCTGGGTCCTGACGTTCGTCAGGATGACGGAAGAAAAGAAGAGCAATCCGATCACCCCATCGTCGGAATGACGAACGCATTCGCCGCGTCGCCAACCCCGCCGTCAGGCCAGCGCTGCGTGATCGTCTTGACCTTGGTCCAGAACTTCACGCCTTCCATCCCGTGCTGGTTGGTGTCGCCGAACGCGCTGCGCTTCCACCCGCCGAAGGTGTGATACGCGACCGGCACCGGAATCGGCACGTTGATCCCGACCATCCCGACGTTCACCCGCGCCGCGAACTCGCGCGCGGCGTGGCCGTTGCGCGTGAAGATCGCGACGCCGTTGCCATATTGATGCTCGCTCGGCAGCCGCACCGCCTCCTCGAAGTCCGTCGCGCGGACGATCTGCAGCACCGGCCCGAAGATCTCCTCCTTGTACGCCGACATCTCCGTGGCGACGTGATCGAACAGCGACGGGCCGATGAAGAAACCTTTCTCATGCCCCTGAAGCGCGAACCCACGCCCGTCGACGACGAGTTCGGCGCCTTCGTCGACACCCGTCTGGATCCAGTTCTCGATCCGGGTGCGATGCGCCGCGTTCACCACCGGCCCGTAATGCGCGTCGTTGTCGGTCGACACGCCCACGCGCAATGCGGCAATCGCCGGGATCAGCTTCTCGCGCAAAGCAATCGCGGTCTTCTCGCCGACCGGCACGACCACCGGCAGCGCCATGCACCGCTCGCCCGCCGAGCCGAACGCCGCGCCCGACAGGTCGGCGACGACCTGGTCGAGATCCGCGTCGGGCATGACGATGCCGTGGTTCTTCGCGCCGCCCATCGCCTGGACGCGCTTGCCCGCCTCGACGCCGCGGCGGTACACATAATGCGCGATGTCGGACGAGCCGACGAAGCTGACCGCTGCAATCGCCGGATGATCGAGGATCGCGTCGACCATCTCCTTGTCGCCGTGGACGACCTGGAAGATGCCCTCGGGCAGCCCCGCCTCGACGAACAGCTCGCCGAGCCGCACCGGCACCGACGGATCACGCTCGCTGGGCTTCAGGATGAACGCGTTGCCCGTCGCGATCGCGACGCCGCTCATCCAGAGCGGGATCATCGCCGGGAAATTGAACGGCGTGATCCCCGCACCGATGCCGAGCGGCTGGCGCATCGAATAGACGTCGATCCCCGGCCCGGCCCCTTGCGTATACTCACCCTTGAGGATGTGCGGGATGCCGCAGCAGAACTCGATCACCTCGAGCCCGCGCTGGATATCGCCCTTCGAATCCGCGATCACCTTGCCGTGCTCGGACGAGAGCATGCGCGCGAGCTCGTCCATGTTCGCTTCGACGAGCCGCTTGAACTCGAACATCACGCGCGCACGGCGTTGCGGGTTGGTCGCGGCCCAGCCCGGCTGCGCCTTCTGCGCGGCGGCGACCGCCGCATCCAGATCGACCGCGCCCGACAGCCGCACACGCGCCTGCACCTCGCCCGAATTCGGGTCGAACACGTCGCCGAAGCGCTCGGCCTTGCTCGCCGCGCCGCTCGTGAAATTCTCGATCGTTCGCATGGGCATCCTCTTCTCGTTGTCGGCATCGTCGGCCATAAGCGTTTCGCAGCCAAGTAGGGCTGTTTGCAGAGTCTCTCTGCAAATGTGCAGCATAAGGTGAGCCGTTCATGGATTGGGACGACGTCCGCTATTTCCTCGCCCTGGCGCGCACGCACCGGCTCGGCCCCGCCGCAAAGCTGCTCGGCCAGGACGCAACCACGGTCTCGCGCCGCCTGCAACGGCTCGAGCGCCGGCTCCAGACGACGCTCTTCGAACAGACCGTCGCGGGCTACGCGCTGACCGAACGCGGCACCGCGCTGCTCGATCATGCCGAGACGATGGAGGCCGCCGCGCTCGGCATCCAGGAGGTCGTCGGCACCGACGCGGGCGTGCTCGCCGGGCCGATCCGCCTGAGCGTGTCCGAAGGCTTCGGCAGCCGCATCCTCGCGCCGCGCCTCGCCGCGTTCACCAACCAGCATCCGCGCATCGCGATCGACCTGATCGCCTCGACCGGCTTCCTCAACCCGTCGCGGCGCGAGGCGGATATCGCCGTCATGCTCGCACGCCCGAAAAGCGGCCCGCTGGTCGCGCGCAAGCTCACCGACTACCATCTCGGGCTCTACGCGCACCCCGATCACCTCGCCCGGAGCGGCCCGATCGCGACCACCGCGGATCTGATGCGCCACCGGCTGATCGGCTATGTCCCCGACATGATCTACGCGCCCGAGCTCCGCTATCTGGCCGAGATCGACAGCCGGCTCGACGCGTCGATCCGCAGCTCGAGCATCGTCGCGCAGGCCGAGCTGATCGCGGCGGGGGCCGGGTGCGGCATATTGCCGTGCTTCATCGGCGACGGCGTGCCGGGGCTGGTCCGCGTGTTGCCCGAGGCTGTCGATATCCAGCGCTCGTTCTGGCTGGTCGTCCACCGCGACGTCCGCCGGATCGCGCGGATCGACCGGTTCATCGCGTGGCTGGACGCGACCATCGGCGATCTGAAGCCGCTGATGCTGGGCACGATTGTCGCTCCCGGCTGAGGCTCGTATAGGCTGGCACTGACGCGGCACCGCCGTTTTTGTTCGGAGTGACGCGTGATCCCCAAACTCTATCATGATGCCATTATCTGGATCGGGGACGGCACCGGATTGCCCGACGCCATCCTCCATATCCACGCGGGCATGGCATTGTTGATGATCGCGCGGCTGGTCACGCGGCGATCGTTCGGGACGTTCATTCCGTGGTGGGTCGTCGTCGCCGGTGAAGCCTTCAACGAAATCATGGACCGGCTGAGCTTCGGGTCGTGGCGGTGGGAGGATACCTCGCTGGACATCCTCAACACCTTGCTCTGGCCGACCGTGATCTGCCTCGGCGTGCGGCTGCGCCCGATGATCGGGAAGCGCGGGCGGTAGGCTGCGCTTCCTTCCTGCCCCCCCTCACGGTCATCCCCTCACCGTCATTCTGACGAAAGTCAGGATCCAAAGCCACAAAAGCCGATGCCCGTGACCCTGGGCCCTGACTTTCGTCAGGGTGACGGGACAACTCGAAGTGACGGGGCGCGTCAGGACGACGGAGCGGCGGTGACGGGCTCTTACCCCAGCGCGATGTAGCGTTGCAGGTGATGATCCTCGTCGCCGAGCTGGTGGTCGATCATCACCAGCCGCTTTGCGTAATGCGACACCGCATATTCCCACGTCATGCCGATCCCGCCGTGCAGCTGGATCGACTCCTCCGCGACCAGCGCGCCGGTCCGCCCGATCGTGTACTTCGCCGCCGCCAGCGCCCGTGCGCGCGCCTTCGCATCGTCGCCGTCGAACGCCGAGGCGGCATTGATCACCGCGGACTGCGCCTGCTCGATCTCGAGCAGCACCGTCGCCATGCGGTGCTGGAGCGCCTGGAACTTGCCGATCGGCACGCCGAACTGCTTACGGTCGCGCAGATAGCCGAGCGTCGCCTCCTTGACGAACTCCATCGCGCCGACCGCCTCGGCCGACAACGCGAGCAACCCGGCGCCGACCGCCGCATCGACGATCGCCTGCCCCTGCCCTCCACTCCCAATGCGTGCGTCGGCGCCGAGCGTCACGCCATCGAACGTGACGTCGCCAGCGCCACCGCCCTCGACGACGTTGTAGCTGCGGACCGACACGCCGGCGGTATCCGCGGGCACGAGGAACACGAGCGGGTCGTCCTGCTCGACCACCACCACGAACACCGACGCCGCACCAGCCTGCGCCACGACCGCCTTGGTCCCGCTGAGCGTCCAGCCATCGCCGCTCTTCGTCGCGGTCACCGGCGTCGCGCCATCCTCCTGCGCAAACGCGGCGATCGTCTCGCCGGCGACGATCGCGGCGAGCGTCTCGTCATGCCCGCCGCCCGCGGCCAGCGCGCGACCGGCCATCAGCGCGCCCAGGAACGGCTCGACCACCAGCGCGCGGCCAAGCGCCTCGAACACCACCATGATGTCGAACCCGCTGCCGCCGAAGCCGCCCGCCGCCTCGTCGAACAGCGCCGAGACGATGCCGAGTTCGGTCAACTGCTGCCAGACCGCCGGGTCGTACCCGGCGTCGCTATACGCGCCCGCATTGCGCGTATCGATCGGATAGCCGTCCCGCAGCGCGCGAACGAGCGTGTCGGCGAGCATGCGGCGATCGTCGGTATGGTCGAAGTTCATGTGCTCAGAGACCCAGAATGGCTTTGGAGATGATGTTCTTCTGGATCTCGTTCGATCCGCCGAAGATCGACAGCTTGCGGTTGTTGAAATAGCTCGGCGCCGCCATCGCCGCATCCTCCGGCCCGACATCCTCGCCGTTCCACCCGGCTTCCAGAGCCTCGGGTATGTAGGGCGCAGCATAGGAGCCATAGGCGCGACGCGTCAGCGCGGTGATCTCCTGCCGGATCTCGGTGCCCTTGATCTTGAGCATCGAGCTTTCCGCCCCCGGCGCGCCGCCGCCCGCGACCGCGGCCAGCACGCGCAGGTTGGTCGTCTGCATGTTGGCGAGATCGATCTCGACGCGCGCCATCCTTGCAGCGAACAACGGATCCTCGGCGAGCGCCCGCCCGCCCTTCTTCTGCATCTGCGCGACTGCCTTCAACCGCTCGAACGACGCGATCGAGAAGCCGACGCCGGCGATGTTGGTGCGCTCATAGGTCAGCAAATACTTGGCATAGGTCCAGCCCTGATTCTCCTCGCCGACGAGGTTGGCGACGGGTACCTCGACATCGGTGAAGAACACCTCGTTCACCTCCTGCTCGCCGTCGATCAGCGTGATCGGGCGGACTTCGATGCCGGGCGACTTCATGTCGATCAGCAGGAACGAGATTCCCTCCTGCTTCTTGGCGGTCGCGTCGGTGCGGACGAGGCAGAAGATCATGTCGGCATGCTGGCCGAGCGTCGTCCAGGTCTTCTGGCCGTTGACGACATAGACGTCGCCGTTCCGAACCGCGGTGGTCTTGAGCCCCGCGAGATCGGAGCCTGCGCCCGGCTCGGAATAGCCCTGGCACCACCAGTCGGAGCCATCCAGGATGCGCGGCAGCCAATGCTTCTTCTGCTCTTCAGAGCCATATTTGATCAGCACCGGGCCGAGCATGTTCACGCCGAACGGCACCACGCGGGGCGCGTGCGCGAGCGCCGATTCGTTGTCGAAGATGAACCGCTGGATCACGCTCCAGCCGGGACCGCCCCACTCTTCGGGCCAATGGTTCGCGAGCCAGCCGCGTTCGTTCAGGATCGCGTGCCATTCCTCCATGTCCGCCTTGCGCAGGCGTTTGCCTTCGCGGACCAAAGTCGAGAGGCGGGCGGGGAGTTTGTCGCGGAAGAACGCGCGGACTTCGTCGCGGAACGATTCTTCTTCGGGCGTGAAGCTAAGATCCATGGCCATGTGCTCCTGATGTTGGAGTCCATGTGCCACAGTCGAACGCGAAATTGAAGGACCGGTATGGTCTAAATCGCATGGATCTTGACGCAATGTGTCGCAGGTTAATTCAGGCGGTATCACCGCCGTCCGCGTCATCCTGACTTGCGTCAGGATGACGGCGTGAGACCGATCAGAACCGGTAGCTGATCCAGCCGGCCAGGAAGTCCGAGCTCTTATAGCCCGCATTCGCCAGCGCGGGCCCGGCGATCAGATGCTCGTACCGCCCCGTGAACGACAGCCGCGAGGTGAACGGGTACACCGCCTGGAACCGGATCGTGTCGGCGATCTTCTTACCGCCAACATTCTGCGTGCCCGCAAACGCGGTCCCGTTCGCGCGGTACACCGCATCGCGTGTCGTATCGCGCCACGACAGCTGATATTCCGCGGTCATGCGCAACTTGCCGAACGGCGTGAACGTGACGTTCGGGGCAAGCGCCATCAGGTTGGTCGGCGTCGCGAACAGCTGGTAGCTGTAATAGATGTTGTTGCCGAACGGCGCGAGCGCGGTGCGCAGCGTGCCGTTCCCGTACGCGCCGCCACCGCTGGCATAGTCCGCATGGAAACCGATCCGCGGCGCGGTCTTGCCCTTCCCCAGCTGATACGTCTGCGCGAGCAGCAACAGCCACGCCTTGATCGAGCGGTTGTCGTAGGATCCGCCCTGATAGTTAATGGTCCAGTCGAGATTGACCGGCCCGGCATCGCCCCAGATGTGCAGCCCGTAGAAGTTACGGACTTCGCGGGCGGTGTCGGTGCCCCACACCGCCGAGCGGTTGCGCAGCCGCCACAGGAACGGATCGACATAGAGTTTCGACCCGCCGAACAGCGATTCCGGCACGACCAGCCCGGTCGAGATACCCGAGAACCGCCGTGCGCTCTCGGCATTGTCGTCCTGCGTCCCCCCGTTCCCATAAGCGGTCGGCTTGAAATCGAACACGTCGGCGCGGACGCCGGCGGTGCGCGCCCAGGCCCGGAACCCGTTGAACCCGAAATACAGCGTGTTGTTGTCGCGCGGCACCACCATCAGGTTCGGACCGTCGGCAAACGTCTGGCGACCATAGCGCACGCCGACATCGACATCGGCGACCGTCCCGGTCAGGTCGACGAACGCCTGCTGCACCGCCAGCCTGTTACGCAGGTTCGGCAGCGCGGTACCCAGGTTTTGCCCCTCCAGCGTGCCGTGCGCGAGTTCGCCATAGAAGCGAAGATGCTGGCCGACATGCAGATCGGCGCCCCCGAACAGGCGCAGAATATCCTGCCGCTGCGCTTCGGCGTTGCGCAGATTGGGATTGGTCGTTTCGTTGACGCGCAACCGCGCCTCGCCCGACAGCGTCAGATAGACGTCGCCGTCACCCGCGATCGAGATGAACTTGAGCTGGTCTACGATGTCCTTGCGCTTCTTCGGATCGCGCAGTTTCGACCAGTCCTCCGCCCAGCGCGACTGGTTGTAGCCGCCTGCGGTGACACCATCGCCGATCGCGGCATTGGGATAGGCCTCGGCGATCGGCGACGCTTCGGCCGTGCTGGACAGCTCCTTGGCGCCAATTCTCGCCTGCGTCGAAGGCGCGTCGTTGGCAGGCGCCGGCGCGGTCTGCGCGGCAACGGTGGTCGAAAGTGCGGCGGTGGTCGAAAGTGCGGCCGCGGCAAAGCCGGCCGCATACCGCAAGCGGCGCATCGTCGGTAGGGTCATGAGATAATCCGGTACTGGTGGGTGGGGACGGACCAAGCCGTCCCCACCGACATCAATGGGCAGTCGCGGCATCGGCTGGCAGCGCCGCAGGCACGAACTCGGGCAGCTTGCCCGACAGCGCCGCGTCGAGCTTGTCGCGGTCGAGTGCACCTTCCCAGCGGGCGACGACGATCGTCGCGACCGCGTTTCCGATGAAGTTGGTCAGGCTACGGCACTCGCTCATGAAGCGGTCGACGCCGAGGATCAGCGCCATCCCCGCGATCGGCACGGTCGGCACGATCGACAGCGTGGCGGCCAGCGTGATGAAGCCCGCGCCGGTCACACCCGCCGCACCCTTCGAAGAGATCATCGCGACGACCAGCAGCAGCAATTCCTGCCCGAGCGTCAGATGCGTGTTGGTCGCCTGCGCGATGAACAGCGCCGCCAGCGTCATGTAGATGTTGGTACCGTCGAGGTTGAACGAATAGCCGGTCGGCACGACCAGCCCGACGACCGACTTCTCGCAGCCCGCGGCCTCCATCTTCTGGATCAGGTTCGGCAGCGCGGCTTCGGACGACGACGTGCCGAGCACCAGCAGCAGTTCGGCCTTCAGATACTTGATCAGCTTGAAGATCGAGAAGCCCGTGAGGCGCGCGACGGTGCCGAGGACGACCACGACGAACAGGATCGCGGTCAGATAGAAGGTCGCGACCAGCGCACCGAGATTGGCGAGGCTGCCGATCCCGTATTTGCCGATCGTGAACGCGATCGCGCCGAATGCGCCAAGCGGGGCTGCGCGCATCAGGATGCCGACCAGCTTGAAGACGATCAGGCTGAGCCGCTCGAGGAAGTTCAGCACCGGCTTGGCAGGCTCACCGACCAGGCTGAGCGAAATGCCGAACAGGATCGCGACGAGCAGGATCTGAAGGATGTTCCCTTCCGTGAACGCGCTGACCATCGTGTCCGGGATGATGCTCATCAGGAACCCGGTGATCGTCGTCTCGTGCGCCTTGACGGTGTAGTCGGCGATGCCCTTGGTATCGAGCGAGGCGGCGTCGATGTTCATCCCCGCGCCCGGCTGGACGACGTTGGCGACGATCAGGCCGACGATCAGCGCGAGCGTCGAGAAGAACAGGAAGTAGGCAAACGCCTTGCCCGCGACGCGGCCAACCGACCCCAGTTCCTTCATGCCCGCAATACCCGTGACGAGCGTCAGGAAGATCACCGGAGCGATGATCATCTTCACCAGCTTGATGAACGCATCGCCGAGCGGCTTGAGCGCTGCGCCGTACGTCGGATAGAAATGCCCGAGTGCCGCGCCCAGCGCGATCGCGATCAGCACCTGGATGTAGAGCTGGCCGCTCCAGCGCTTGCGCGCGGGCGTTTCCGCGACGCCATATGTCTGGGATGGTAGGGTCAACATCGCCTCCTGAAAACCTTCGCCCGTTGTCACGGGACGTTATGGCGACGGTAATGCCGGGCCGGACCGCGGACTACAAGACCGGGTCGGACCCTATCTAAAACGTTGGTTTTGCGTGGTTTATGGACATACCCGGTCTTCTGATGTGCGGAAAATGTCACTTTTCAGCGGTAGCGGGACGCTTTGGTGTGTGATAATCCGCACAAATGGCGCGGTTCAAATCCCCCCTTTTCATCACCGCGCTGGCCGTTCTGCTGGCATTCGCCGCGCTCGGCATCGTCGTCGCCGGAGTTGCCTCGATCTACGGCCCACGCGCGGTGGCGGACGCGACCGCGACGGTGCGGCTGCGCGCGGTCCAGCAGACCCGCAGCAACCTTCGCCTGCTCGAGGCGGAGCTGCAGACCTATCGCCTGCTCCCGATCATGCTCGGCGAATATCCCGACGTTCGTGCCGCGCTCGCCTCGGGCACGGTCGATCCGGCGCTCAACGCGAAGCTGGCACTGCTGGCGGCGCGGACCGGCGCCCCGGTGATCTACGCGCTCGACACGCAGGGGATGACGATCGCCGCCTCGAACGCCGCGCGCGCGGACAGCTTTCTCGGCCACGATTATCGCTATCGCGACTATTTCACCAAGGCGATGGCGTCAGGCGCGACCGAGTTCTTCGCGCTCGGCAGCGTGAGCGGGCGGCCTGGCCTGTATCTGTCGCGGCGTATCGATCGGGACGGCCGGCCGCTCGGCGTGGTGGTGGTGAAGGTCGAGTTCGGCAAGATCGCACGCGCGTGGATCCAGGACATGATGGCGACCTTCGTCACCGATCCCGATGGCATCATCCTGATCGCGAGCGATCCGAAGCTCGAATTCCGAACGACGCGCACGTTGCCCGCTGCGCGTCGCGCGGCACTGATCGCGACACGCCAGTTCGGCACCTCGCCGCTCGACCCGGCACCGCTGACGCTGCGTGGCGGCGTATGGCACGAGGGGGTGTCGCGGCTGCCCAACGGGTCGCCGGCGATCGCGGTCTCGCTCCCGGTGCCGATCGCAGGCTGGCGGCTGGTGCATATGGAGCCGCTCGACGCCGCGTTGCGCACCGCTGCGGCACGCACGCGCTGGGCGACCGCGATCGCGGCGCTGCTGACGATCGCGGTGATCGTTGCCGCCTGGTGGCTTCAGGCACGCCGCAAGCGCAACGCGGGCGCACGCGCCGAACTCGAGGCCGAAGTCGCGCGGCGCACCGCAGAGCTGCGCGCCACCGCCGACCGGCTGCAGATCGAGGTCGAGCAGCGCGAGGCGTCCGACCAGCGCTTTCGCCAGGCGCGCGAGGAGCTGGCGCACGCCAACCGGGTCGGCTCGATCGGCACGATCACCGCCAGCGTCGCGCACGAGATCAACCAGCCGGTCGCCGCGATCCGCACCTTCGCCGACAATGCCGCCGCCTTCCTCGCGCGCGGCGAACCCGCGCGTGCGGCGACCAACCTCCAGTCGATCGTCGACCTCACCAGCCGGATCGGCACGATCACCGCCGGCCTGCGCCGCTACGCACGACGCGGCGCAGGGTCGATCGGCCCGGTCGCGCTCGACGAAGCCGTCGACGGCGTCCGCCTGCTCATCGGCGACCGCTTCCGCGCGAAGGGCGTGACGCTCGATCTGCCCACCGGTCCCGAGGCGCGGCTGACCGTGATCGCCGGCCGCGTCCGGCTCGAACAGGTCCTCGTCAATCTCCTCCAGAACGCGCTCGACGCGGTCGCCGACCGGCGCGACGCGCGAGTCAGCGTCACGGTCGGCCGGAAAGGCCGCGACGTCGTGCTGACCGTCGCCGACAACGGCCCCGGCATCGCACGCGATATCGCCGACCATCTCTTCACCCCGTTCGCGACGAGCAAGAAGGACGGCCTCGGCCTTGGCCTCGGCATCGCGCGCGACATCATGACCGAGTTCGGCGGCACGCTCGACCTCGTCCCAGCCCCCGAAGGCGCAATCTTCCGCATGATCTTGGTAAAAGCATGACAGAGCAGGCCGTTCTCCTGGTCGACGACGACGACGTCCTGCGCGGCGCGCTCGAACAATCGTTCGAACTCGCCGGGATCGCGGTGATCGCCGAGCGCGATCCGACCGTCGCGCTGGCCCGTGTGACCGCCGGGTTCGACGGCGCAGTGGTGTCCGACATCCGCATGCCGAAGATGGACGGGCTCGAGCTGTTCCGCCGGATCGCCGCGATCGACCACGAGATCCCGGTGCTGCTGATGACCGGCCACGGCGATGTCGCGATGGCGGTCGCAGCCCTCAAGAACGGCGCGTTCGACTTCATCCCGAAACCCTTCGCGACCGATCACCTGATCGCGGGCGCCAGGCGTGCGCTCGAGATGCGCCGCCTCGTCCTCGACAATCGCCGCCTGCGTGCGGCCGCCGAGGAGACGATCGGCGCCGAGCCGCTGATCGGCGAAACGCCCGTCATGGTCCGCCTCCGCGAAACCATGCGCCAGATCGCGCAGGCCGATATCGACGTGCTGATCGAGGGCGAGACGGGTACCGGCAAGGAGCTCGTCGCGGTCCTCCTCCACCGCTGGAGCAACCGCCGCTCGCGGCCGTTCGTCGCGGTCAACTGCGCCGCGCTGCCCGAGGCGGTCGCCGAGATCGAGCTGTTCGGCCATGACGGCGACTCGCGGCTGCCGCGCACCGGCCGGATCGAGGCCTCGAACCGCGGCACCCTGTTCCTCGACGAGATCGAGAGCACGCTCCCCGCGTTCCAGGCGAAATTGCTCCGCGTGCTGGAGGAACGCGAAGTCATGCCCGTCGGCGGCGACCTCCCCCGCGCTCTCGACCTGCGCGTGATCGCGGCGGCCAAGCCCGGGCTCGACCAGGCCGTCGAGGAGGGCCGCTTCCGCGCCGACCTGCTGTTCCGGCTCGACGCGGTGCGGCTGCGCATCCCGCCTTTGCGCGAACGCCGCGACGACATTCCGCTGCTGTTCGGCCACTTGCTGCACCAGGCGGCAGAGCGGTTCGGCCGCGATGTGCCGACGATCGATACCGCCACGCTCGCCTATCTCGGCCAGCACGACTGGCCCGGCAACGTCCGCGAACTCGACAACCTCGCCAAGCGGCTGGTGCTCCGCGTCGAAGCCGAAGACGCCACCGACGAGGACAGCGACATCCCCCTCCCCGCGCGCGTCGACAAGTTCGAGGAAGCAACGATCCGCGCCACGCTGCATCAGGTGAGCGGCGACGTCCGCTCCGCACTCGCCGCGCTCGGCATCCCGCGGAAAACCTTCTACGATAAGCTCAAACGCCACGACATCGACGTCGAAGCCTACCGCCCGACCAAAAGCTAGCTGATCCTCCCCCGCCAGGGGGAGGTGGCACCGCAGGTGACGGAGGGGGAGGACACGCAACCGCTGTTACCCTTCCC
>NZ_LMLD01000012.1:249363-250521 GCF_001421825.1 Sphingomonas sp. Leaf38
GGGGAGGATCAGCCGATCGCCCTAACTCGGAATAACCGGCGGCACCCCGCCCTGCCGCGTGGCCACGAACCGCGCGAGCGGCGGCCCGATCAGCAACACCCCGAGAAACCGCAGCACCTGCAGCGCCATCACGAACGGCACGTCGACCGGGCTCGACGCAGCGATGATCGCGACCGAATCCATCCCGCCCGGGCTGGTCGCGAGATAGGCGGTGACCGGATCGATCCCCCACCAGCGCGTCAACGCCGCCGCGATCCCGCCGCAAAACGCGATCAGCAGCGCCACCGACAGCAGGATCCGCGGCATCGCCTTGCCCGCCACGCGCACCGTATCGCGCGTGAACGACAGCCCGATCTTCCACCCGACCACCGCATAGCTGATCGCCAGCAGCCACTGCGGCAACACCGGCTGCGCGACCCCGGTGACGTTCAACGCTGCCCCCGCCACCAGCGAGCCGAGTAGCGCCCCCGCCGGCAGCTTCAACGCGACACCAACCCCCGCACCAACCCCAGCGATCGTGATCGTCCGCAGCACTACAATCGGATCGACAGCCGCGAACCACGACGCGGCGACGTGATGCCCGCTCCCGCCGCCGACCATCACCGCCGCCAGCACCGACGCGACCACCGCGACGCAGACGACGCGCGTATAGGTCATCACCGCGACCAGCCGCGAATCCGCGCCATAGGCCTGCGCCATCAACACCATCGCGCTCGCCGCACCCGGCGTCGATCCCCACACCGCGACGGTGCCCGGCAGCACCTGCCACCGGCTCAGCAGATAGCCGAGCACGCTGCTCGCCGCGAGCGTGACGCCGTTGACCATCAGGAACACCGGCCAATGCTGGCCTACCGTCGCGACGATCCCCGTCGTGATCGAGCCCGCGATCAGCGTCCCCACCGCCGCCTGCGCAGCCCGAAACGCCGACAGGGGCACGCTCAGCGACCACCCGCGCACCGCAAGCACCACCGCCGCGATCATCGGCCCGAGCAGCAATCCCGCGGGCAGCCCGACGAGTTCCAGCACTGCCGCAACCACCGCCGACAGCGCGACCAAGACGGTCCAGCGCCCGATCAAGATTTGGTCGCGAACCAGATCACGTGCCGCGCGCCGCCTTTGCGTGTCGCCCTTGCGATAACCTCGTCGACCGCAAAGCCG
>NZ_LMLD01000012.1:250575-282691 GCF_001421825.1 Sphingomonas sp. Leaf38
CGGGCCGCAGCGCCGCGCGCGCACGCGCCAGCCCCGCCGCCCCGTACAGCCGATCGTTACCGGGCCGCGAAATCCCGTCCGGACCATTGTCGACATCGAGCAGGATCGCGTCCCACTCCCCCTCGCCGATCGCCGTCGCCACGTCGCCCTCGAAGATTCTAGTCCGCGGATCGGTCAGGCTCTCCCCATGCAGCGCCGCCATCGGCCCCTGCGCCCATTCGATCACCGCGGGCACGATCTCCGCCACAGCCACCTCGGCATCAGGCCCCAGCCGCGCGAGCGCCGCGCGCAACGTGAACCCCATGCCCAACCCGCCGATCAGCATCCGCACGCCTGGCCGCGCACCGATCCGGTCGCACGCCTGTTCCGCCAGCGCCTCTTCCGAGCCGCTCAGCCGGCTGTTCATCAGCTCGTTCGCGCCGAGCATGATCGAAAACTCGGCACCCCGCTGGAGCAGCCGAAGCTCGCCCCCGCCCGGGACCTGCGCCGTCCCCAGCAGAACCCGCGGCACCATCAGGCGGACCACGCCGCGATGTCGTCCTGCTCGCCGATCAGGGCCAGCCCGTGCGCGATCGACGTCAGTTCGCCGCCGCTCATGATCGCCGCCTCGCCGAACCGCTCGACGAAGATCCGGCGGATGCGCGGGATCAGCGACGACCCGCCGGTCAGGAACACGCGGTCGATATCGCCCCCACCGACGTTCGCGACCTCGAGCGCACGGTCCACCGCCGCCTCGATCCGCACCACGTCGTCGGCGATCCAGCCCTCGAACTGCGCACGCGTCACGTCCGCCTCGATCTCCAGCCCCGCCCCCGCGAAGTGGAAATGCGCGTCCTCGCCGCTCGACAGCGCGCGCTTGAGCGACCCCACCGCATCGTACAACGGATAGCCCAGCTCATTCTCGATCACCGCGATCATCCGCCCGATCGCGTCCGGATCGACCGCGGTCTTCTGCAACCGCTCCAGCTCGGTCATCGTCTTGCGGTTGCGCATCAGCGCCAGCCTGGACCAGTCCGCGAAGTCGGCGAAATAGGCGCGCGGGATCTCCAGCTCCTTGCCGAACGACTTGTACGCGCCGCCCTTGCCCAGCATCGGCAGCACCAGCCGGTCGAGGATCCGGTAATCGAACCGGTCGCCCGCAATCCCGACGCCCGCATGCCCGAGCGGCGTACACCGCCGCGCCGCGCCCGGCTCGGCCACGCGCACGACCGAGAAATCGCTCGTACCGCCGCCGAAATCCGCCACCAAGATCGTCGCCGGCTCGGTCAGCCGCGTTGCATAGCTGTACGCCGCGCCGAGCGGCTCATAGACATATTGGATCTCCGCGCCGAAGCCCTTGAACATGGCGTCATAGCGCGTCCTTGCCAGCGCCTCGTCGGGCCGCGCCCCCGCATATTCGACCGGCCGCCCGACCACGATCCGGTGCGGCCGCGTGTCGAGCTTGCCGCCCGCATGCGAAATCAGCTTCTCGAGGAACAGCTGCCCCATCTCCTCGAAGCGATAGCGCTTGTCGAAGACCGAGGCCTGCTCGAACGTCTTCATCGCCGCGACCGACTTGAACGACTGGATGAACCGGCTGTCGAGCGGGTATTCCATATATTCGGCGATCGCCCACGGCCCCGCATCCGACGCGAGCCCCTTGCCGCTGTCGTCCTGCCAGAAGCACAGCGCCGAGCGGAACACCGGGCTCGTCTCGGCGGGGGCGGCGAAGCTCACGAGTTCGGGGGCGCCGCCCTTCGTCCCCAAGGCCACGACGCTGTTGGTCGTGCCGAAATCCAGCCCCAAGGCCGGGCCGCCAGCGTCCATCTGCATGCGTCGTCCTTCAATGAACGCGCGCCTATGCCGATGCCGAGGCGGGCATGGCAACCCCGCGCGTGCTCGCCAGCCGGTAAAACGGGTCGTGCCGCGGGCGCCTAGCCGCGCTTCAGCCGGACCAGGGCCGCGTCCAGCGCGGACAGGAAACTCGACCGGTCGCTTTTCGAGAACGGCGCCGGCCCGCCGATCACGTCGCCGCCCGCGCGCAGATCGGCCATGATCGCCCGCGTCGCGATCGCGCCGCCGATCGAGCTGGTGGTGAACGGCTTGCCGGTGTTAGCCAGCACGGTAGCGCCGGCCTTCAGGCAGCGATCGGCGAGCAGGATGTCGGCGGTGATCACCACCGCTTTCGCATCGCTTTGCTCGGCGATCCAGTCGTCGGCGGCATCGAACCCGTCGCTGACGACGACGCGGCTGATCAGCGGATGGACGGGGATGCGGAAATGGCTGTTGGCGACGATCGTGACGGGCACCGCATGGCGCCACGCGACCTTGTAGATCTCGTCTTTGACGGGACACGCGTCGGCGTCGACAAGGATACGCAGCGGGGATGGCAGGTCGGTCATAGTCATCTCACCCCTCTCGTCATCCTGACGAAAGTCAGGACCCAGGATCAAGCAGGACGGCGTTCGTTACTCTGGATCCTGACTTTCGTCAGGATGACGGAGGTAGGGGGGGGCGGCACCAGCGCACCGGGCGCAATCCGCAAAGCCGATCCCCCTCGATCCTCCCCCGCCAGGGGGAGGTGGCAGGCATCAGCCTGACGGAGGGGGAGGCATCCACAACATCCGTTGCGCGTCCTCACCCTCCGTCACCTTCGGCGACACCTCCCCCTTGTGGGGGAGGATCGCGATGGCTCAGCCCCGCTCGCGGTTGCCGCGATACGGCGGCTTGCGGGTCGGAGCCGGACCGCCACGCGGGGCCGCCCGGTGCAGCATCGAGCGCGGACCGCCCGCATTGCTGCGACCGCCGCCGCCGTCATGCCGCGCACCGCTCTCGGGCGCGCCCTGCATCGCCTCGATCGCGACGCCGCTCTCCTCTTCGCCCTGCTGCGCCGTGCGCTGGATCGCCGCCGAGAAGCGCGACGCCACCGCACGCGGGATCTCGAACGCGGTCTCGTTCGGGCCGATGCGGATCGCACCGATCTCGGACTTGGTGATGTGCCCGCGACGGCAGATCAGCGGCAGGATCCAGCGCGGATCGGCGTTCTGGCGACGACCGATATCCATGCGGAACCACACCGTATCCTCGAAGCCTGCGCGCGGACCCTGCGACCGATCGTCGCTGACCGACTGCTTGCTCTGATCGATCAGATCCTCGGCCTGCGGCATCGTCGCGCGGTGCATGTGCACCAGCGCCGCGGCGATATCCTCCGGGGTCTTCTCGGCCATCAGGCGGACGGCGAGGGCGCGATCCTCCTCCTCGACCTCGACCGGCTGCAACAGCATGCCGATCAGCCGCTCGTGATCGTTCTTGCGGATGTCCTCCGCGGTCGGGGCGTTGACCCACTCTGCGTTGATCTTGGCACCGCGCAGCATCATCTCGACGCGACGGCGACGCGGGAACGGCACGATCAGCACGGCGGTGCCCTTCTTGCCCGCACGACCGGTACGACCCGAGCGATGCTGGAGCGTCTCGGCATCGCGCGGCAGCTCGACGTGCACGACGAGGCTGAGCGTCGGCAGATCGATCCCGCGCGCAGCAACGTCGGTCGCGACGCAAACCCGCGCACGACGGTCACGCAGAGCCTGAAGCGCCGCGTTACGCTCGTTCTGCGAATGCTCGCCCGACAGTGCGACGGCGGCAAAGCCACGCTCGACCAGGCTGGCATGCAGATGGCGCACGTTATCGCGAGTCGCGCAGAACAGCATCGCCGTCTCCGCCTCGTGGAAGCGCAGCAGGTTGATCACTGCATGCTCGATCTCGGACGGCGAAACCGTGACGGCCTGGTACGAGATGTCGCCATGACCGCGATCCTCGCCGACGGTCGAGATGCGCAGCGCGTCCTTCTGGTAGCGCTTGGCAAGCGCCACGATCGGCCGCGGCATCGTCGCCGAGAACAACAGCGTACGGCGCTGCTCGGGCGATGCGTCGAGGATCTGCTCGAGATCCTCGCGGAAGCCCATGTCGAGCATCTCGTCGGCCTCGTCGAGCACCGCGACCTTCAAGGCCGACAGGTCGAGCGCGCCACGCTCGAGATGGTCGCGCAGACGGCCAGGCGTCCCGACGACGATGTGCGCGCCGTGTGCGAGCGAACGACGCTCTTTCGAGGCGTCCATGCCGCCGACGCAGGTCGAGATGCGCGCACCGGCCTTGGCATAGAGCCACATCAGCTCGCGGCTGACCTGGAGTGCGAGTTCGCGGGTCGGCGCGATGCAGAGCACGAGCGGCTTGTGGGGGGCGGGCAGGCGCTGGACGCCGTCTTCGCCTGCTTCACCAAGCAGCTCGCCGGCCATCGCCAGGCCGAACGCGACGGTCTTGCCCGAACCGGTCTGCGCCGACACGACGAGATCGCGACCGATCGCATTGTCCTCGATCACGTGCGCCTGCACAGGGGTCAGCGCGGTATAGCCACGCGCGGCGAGCGCCTCGGAAAGAAGCGATGGAATATTTGTAAAAGGCATGTACGTCCTACTTGGTGGCCGGCTTACGCAACGGCAAGGCTCTGGCGTGGTGGTCCCTACAGGACTTGACCCGCGGCCCACCCGCTCGACCATGCCCATTGGAAATTGTAGCCGCCGAGCCACCCTGTGACATCGACCGCTTCGCCGACTGCATACAGCATTGGTACGCGTTTGGCTTGCATTGTTTGCGAGGAGAGTTCCGCGGTGCTGATTCCGCCCGCGGTGACCTCGGCCTTGGCATAGCCCTCCGAGCCATTTGGCGTGAACTGCCAATGGCTTAGCGCGCGTTCGGCGTCCTGGAGCTTGCGATCGGTGAGCGTGGAAATCTCGTTTGCCATGCCCAATCGGTCGCTCAAAGTCTCCGCGAGTCGGTCCGGCAGCGTGTTTGCGAGCAGTTTGCGCAGAGTCGCACGCGGCGTGGTACGCTTGGCGGCGGGCAGCCAGCCGGAGTCGCGGTCGGGCAGAAAGTCGATCCCGATCGGCTGGCCGTTGCGCCAATAGGACGACGCCTGCAGGATCACCGGGCCCGACAGCCCACGGTGCGTGAACAGCGCCGCCTCGCGGAACCTGATCTTGCCGGCGGTCGCGACGACATCCGCGGCGACCCCGGAAAGCTCGCGAAACAGGATTTCGTCGCCGCCCAGCGTCAGCGGCACGAGTGCGGGGCGCGGCTCGACCACCTTCAACCCGAATTGCCGCGCCAGGTCATAGGCGAAGCCGGTCGCGCCCATCTTCGGGATCGATGGCCCGCCGGTCGCGATGACGAGCGCCGGCGCGGTGACGGTGCGGCCGTCGAGCGACACCCGATATCGGCCATCGGCATGCTCGACCGCGGTGACCGCGCGGCCAAGCGACAGATCGACCCGCCCCTTGTCGCACTCGTCGAGCAGCATCTCGACGATCTGCTTGGCGGAGCCGTCGCAGAAGAGCTGGCCCAGCGTCTTCTCGTGCCACGCGATCCCGTAGGAGTTGACGAGCGCGATAAAGTCCTGCGCGGTGTAGCGGCCCAGCGCGGACTTTGCGAAATGCGGATTGGCGGAAATGTAGCGGTCAGCCGCGGTATGGACGTTGGTGAAATTGCACCGCCCGCCGCCGGAGATCAAGATCTTCTTGCCCGCCTGCTCGGCGTGATCGACGAGCAGAATCTTTCGACCACGCTGGCCGGCGACCGCGGCGCACATGAGGCCGGCGGCGCCTGCGCCAAGGATGATCGCGTCGTAGTCGGGAGAGATCGCCAAGACAGATCACCAAAGCTCCCCTTCCGCTTGCGGGAGGGGTCGGGGGAGGGAACGCATCCAGGAGCGAACCGGCGCGTATGCGGCACTGCCCTCCCCTAGCACCTCCCGCAAGCGGAAGGGGAATTTAGGGTAGCGCTTGCTCTCAACGAAAACACCACCCCGGCGAAGGCCGGGGCCCAATTGGGGGACGGGCATGACGCAGGTTGCGCGCCGTTACTACGACCTTTCCAATTGGGCCCTGGCCTCCGCCGGGGTGGTGCATTGGGTCGATTTTCCGTCATCCTGACGAAAGTCAGGATCTAGAGCCATAAGCGGCTACGCTCGTGGCTCTGGATCCTCGATCAAGTCCAGAATGACGTCAGGCGAAAGCCCCTACCGCAACTTAGCGATATTGAGCGAGTCTTCTTTCGCCCTTACCTTTACCGACTCCTCGCTCCGGGTCAGCGCCTTGGCGATCGCCTTCAGCGCCATGCCCTTCTTGGCGAGCGTGTGCAGCTTCTGAATCTCGTCCTGCGTCCACGCCTGACGATGCCGCTCGAATTTCGCTTCAGCCATCAGCCTTCATCCTTGTCGATCGCGAGCACCTCGATCGCATCTGCCTTATCCGCGAACGCGACCTTTTCGCCGACCGCTGCGCCCATCAGCGCGCGCGCTAAAGGCGCCGAGAACGCCAGCCGATCCTCGCCAGGCTCGGCCTCGTCGCCGCCGACGATCGCAATCACCCGCTCGACGCCGTTCATGCGAACCCGGACACGCGACCCGATCCCGACCTCGTCCTCCTCGGGCGACGGCGCGATCTCCGCGGTCGTCTGGCGCGTGTGCCAATAGCGCAGGTCGCGCAGGAGGACCTTGCGAGCCTGCTCGTCGGTTTCTGCCGCAACGGCAGCCTCGATCGCGTCCACCCGCTCGCCGATCAGCGCCAACCCACGCACCGTGACCAGATTGGGCCCCGGCGCGATCGGCTGTTCGAACTTCGGCTCGAGATGTTCCTCGTCGCTCTCCCGGCGAAACGCAACGCTCATGCGATCACTTCAGGCACGCGACGATCCCGGCGATCGCCGCCAGCGTCCCGTCGACATTCCTCACCTTCACGACATCGAGCCCAAGCTGCTCCGCCGGATAGTCGTTCCCGCCCGGGAAGATCGCGTCGCCGATGAACATCATCTTGTCGAGCGCGATGCCGCTCGCCTCGTTAAGCTTCTTGAGGCCATACGCCTTGTCGACGCCTTCGCGCGTGATATCGATCGAGGTCGCGCCGCCCATGTTGATCGACAGCCCCGGCAGGCGCTGGCGCAGATCGGCCTGGATCACCTTGCGCTTGGCGAAGTCGGGATCCCAGCTGTGCTTGGCGTCGATCGGCGCTTCCTGGCCCAGTGCCGAGAAGGTGATCTGGCTGCCGCGATCCTCAATCCGCTCGCCCCAGGTCTGCTCGGGCACGAACCCGGTCGCCTCGAGCGACTCGTCGAACGCGGTCAGGATCTTCTGCTTCTCGTCGTCCTCGAACAGCTCGGCATAGACCGCACGCCATTCGCCATCGAACCGGTACAGCTTGGTCCCCGTCGTCGGCATCAGCCACAGCTTGGTGCGATCGGCGCGCTCGGGCAGACGGCTCGCGACCTGCTTTTCGAACTGCGGCCAGTCGCCACCCGAGATCACCGCGACATGCGCGACGTCGAGCAGGTTCGCCAGCGCCTCGCCCATTGGCTCCTGCAAGGGCTGCTTGCTCTCGGCCAGCGTTCCATCGAGGTCGAAGGCAACCAACTCTTTCATGCGGAAACTCCATTCAGGATAAAGGTATCGATCGCGTGCGCGACGCCGTCAGCATCGTTTGGCGATGTAATCTCGTGCGCGACGTCGCGGACGGTCTGCGGCGCGTTGCCCATCGCGATCGCGAGCTTGGCGCGCTTGAGCATCGCGATGTCGTTCGCCTGATCGCCGATCGCCGCGGTCTGCGTCAAGCTGATGCCGAACGCGTCCGCCAGTTCCTCGATCCCGCTACCCTTGTTGCCCGCAACGGGCGTGATATCGAGATAATAGGTCTGCGACTGGACGATTGTCGCCTGCGTGTCGAACTTCGCCGCAACCTTGGCATGCAGGTCGCGCAGGAGATCCTCGTCGTCGCTGACGAATGTCACCTTGTCCGCCTTGGCAAGCAGATCGGTAAAGTCGGAGACGATCACCGGATCCTGCGCCGACGCCGTGCGCTCGCTGCCGACATGACCGCCCTGGTCGGTGCTGGCGTACCAGATGTCATCTGCGAAAAACCACGTATCGACCGGCGCATCGCCGACGATCTCCATCGCGCCGCGCACGACATCGACGTCGATCATGTGATGCTCGATCACGGTGCCATCGCGCTTGAACACGATCCCGCCGTTGAACGCGCCCATCGGCTCGTCGATGCCGAGCAACTCGGCGATTGGCATCATCCCCGAGCGAGGCCGTGCGCTGATGATCGTGAAGCCGAGGCCCGCCGCCTTGAGCCGCTTAACCGCATCGACGGTCGCGGGGGTGACCTTCTTCTCCTTGTCGACGAGCGTGCCGTCGACATCGGAAACGAGGAGCTTGATCGCCCCGCTCACTTCGCCGCTCACCTCGCCGCTCACTGGGGCATCTCGACATGACCGCCAAAGCCATAGCGCATCGCCGACAACAGCTTGTCGCCGAACGTATGGTCCACCCGGCTACGATAGCGCGCATAGAGCGCGGCGCTCAGCACGTTAGCCGGCACCTTCTCCTCCATCGCCGCGTCGATCGTCCACTGGCCTTCGCCCGAGTCCGCGACGCTGCCGCTGAACCCTTCGAGCGTGCCGTCCTTCGCCAGCGCGATCGCCGACAGATCGAGCAGCCACGACGAGATCACGCTACCGCGACGCCACACTTCGGCGACGTCGGTCAGGTTGATGTCGAAGCGTTCCTCCTCGACGACATGCTCGCCCGACTTGCCCTTGAGGATGTCGAAGCCCTCGGCATAGGCCTGCATCAGGCCGTATTCGATACCGTTATGCACCATCTTGACGAAGTGCCCCGCGCCCGACGGCCCGGCATGGATATAGCCCTGCTCGGCGCGCGGATCGGCCTTGCCCTCGACGCGGCCGGGCGTGCGGACGATCTCGCCCATCCCCGGCGCCAGCGTCGCGAAGATCGGATCGAGCAGGTCGACGGTTTCCTTGTCGCCGCCGATCATCATGCAATAGCCGCGCTCGAGCCCCCACACGCCGCCCGACGTGCCGACGTCGACATAATGGATGCCCTTTTCGGCGAGTTCCTTCGCGCGGCGGACGTCGTCCTTGTAGAAGCTGTTGCCGCCGTCGATGATGATGTCGCCCGCGCTCGCCTTTTCGGCGATCGCCTGCACGGTGCTCTCGGTCGGCGCGCCCGCGGGCACCATCACCCACCAGATCGCCGGGCTCGCAAGCTTGGCGTGCATGTCGTCGAGCGACTCCGCGCCTTCCGCGCCGTCGGCGGCGAGTTTCTTCACCGCCTCCGCATCGCGATCATAGGCGACGACCTCATGGCCATCCTTCATCAACCGGCGCGCGATATTGCCGCCCATCCGGCCGAGGCCGATAAGTCCGATCTTCATAGGGGAAATCCTTGTCTTCTCCCTCTCCCCTCCGGAGAGAGGGTCGGGGTGAGGGGCAGTTCCGGGCGGAGGCGCTCTTGGCAGCCCCCCACCCCGGCCCTCTCCCCACAGGGGAGAGGGGGCAGAAGGCTCACGCCGTCGCGGGCTGCTTCTTGGCGATCGCGCCGAGCAGGTCGTCGAACGCCTTCACGAACGACGCCACGCCCTCTTCGACCAGCGTGCCCGTCACGCCGTCGAGGTCGAGACCCAGCCGCTCGGCTTCCGCCAGCGTGCGCTTGGCACCGTCGACGTCCTGCGTGATCGTCTCCGCCGACGTGCCGTGATCGCGAAACGCGTCCATCGTCTTCGGCGGCATCGTGTTGACCGTGTCCTTGCCGATCAGCGTGTCGATATACAGCGTGTCGGGATAGCTAGGATCCTTGACCCCGGTTGACGCCCACAACAGCCGCTGCGGCTGCGCGCCCTTGGCAGCCAGCGCCTGCCAGCGATCCGACTTGAGGAACTCGAGATACCATTGATACGCCATCTTCGCGTTGGCGATCGCGACCTTGCCGCGCACGGCCTTCAACGCATCCGCCTCGGCGTCGCCCTTTTCGAGCCGCGCATCGATCGCCTTGTCGATCGTCGAATCGATCCGGCTGACGAAGAAGCTCGCGACGCTGGCGATCCGGTCGATCGGCTTGCCCTCGGCAACGCGCTTCTCGAGCCCTGCCGCATACGCCTCGGCGACGCGCACATAGGCCTCGATCGAGAACAGCAGCGTCACGTTGACGTTGATCCCTTCCGAGATCGCGGTCGAGATCGCCGGGCCGCCCGCGAGCGTCCCCGGGATCTTGATCATCAGGTTCGGCCGGTCGACCGCCGCCCACAGCTTCTTCGCCTCGGCGATCGTCGCGTCGGTATCGTCCGAGATGTAGGGCGACACTTCGAGGCTGACATAGCCGTCCTTCGCATCGAGCTTATCGTACACCGGCTTCAGCGTCTCCGCCGCCGCCTTGATGTCCTGGATCGCGAGATGCTCGTACCGGTCGATCGTCGCCGCGCCGGGGTTCTCCTTGTCGAACGTCGCCAGCGTCGAGTCATAGGCGTCGCCATGCCCCATCGCCTTTTCAAAGATCGACGGGTTCGACGTGACGCCGGTCAGGCCATCCTCGTCGACCAGCTTCTGGAGACCACCGGCCTCCAGGAACTTCCGGTCGACGAAATCGAGCCACACCGCCTGGCCGAAGCCTTCGAGATCGTTGAGCGCACCCATCACTTGGTCTCCATAACCTGGCGGGCAACCTTGACGACATTGTCGACGGTGAACCCGAACTTGTCCTGCAGTTTGGCGAGCGGTGCCGAGGCACCGAAGGTCGACATCGTCACGGTCGCGCCGTCGAGACCGACATAGCGGTCCCAGCCGATCGACCCGGCCATCTCGATCGCGACACGCGCACGCACGGCACGCGGCAACACGCTTTCCTTGTACGCCGCGTCCTGCAGTTCGTAGCGATACCAGCTCGGCATCGACACGACCCGGCTCTTCACGCCGTCCGCGGTCAGCTTTTCGTGCGCCTCGATCGCCAGCGACACTTCGCTGCCCGTCGCGATCAGGATCACGTCGGGGGTGCCATCGCTGTCGGCCAGCACATAGCCGCCCTGCTCGACACCATCGGCGCTCGCATATTTCGTCCGATCCAGCGTCGGCAGCGCCTGGCGCGAGAGGATCAGCGCGGCCGGCGTGCTCGCGTCCTTCAGAACCGCCTTCCAGGCCGCCGCAACCTCGTTCGCATCACCGGGACGCAGCGTGTCGAGACCCGGCACCGCGCGCAGCGTCGCCAGATGCTCGATCGGCTGGTGCGTCGGGCCATCCTCGCCAACGCCGATCGAATCATGCGTGAACACCCAGACCGCGCCGACTTCCATGATCGCCGACAGGCGCACCGGTGCGCGCATGTAATCGACGAACACCAGGAAGGTGGAGCCGTAGGACCGCAGATGCGACAGCGCCATGCCGTTGACGATCGCGCCCATGCCATGTTCGCGAATGCCGAAATGGAAGTTCCGGCCGCCGTAATTTGCCGCCTCGAACGAGGGCTGGCCCTTGATGTCGGTCTTGGTCGACGGCGCGAGATCGGCCGACCCGCCAATCAGCCACGGCACCTTTGCGGCAATGGCGTTAAGCACCTTGCCGCCCGAATCACGGCTGGCGAGACCCTTGGGATCCGCCTCGAACACGGGGATGTCCGCATCCCAGCCCTCGGGCAGCTCGTCTTTGAGCATCATGTCGAGCTCGGCCGACAGCTCGGGATGCGCATCGCGATACTTGTCGGTCAGCGCGACCCACTCGTCACGCAGCTTGGCGCCACGCTCGGCGATCGCACCGTTGAAATGCTCGATCACGCCATCGGGCACGTAGAACGACTTGTCCTCGGGCCAACCGTAAGCCTGCTTGGTGAGACGGATATTCTCCTCGCCCAGCGGCTCGCCGTGGGCCTTCTCGCTGCCCGCCTTGGGGCTGCCGTAACCGATCACCGAATGCACGACGATGAAGGTCGGCTTGTCGGTGGTCGCCTTGAACGTCTCGATCGCACGGCTGAGGGCCGCGGTGTCGTTAGCATCGTCGATATGGATGACGTTCCAGCCATAGGCGTCGAAACGAAGCCCGACATCCTCGTCGAACGCGAGATCGGTCGCGCCCTCGATCGAGATATGGTTGCTGTCGTAGATCCAGCACAGGTTGCTGAGCTTCAGATGGCCGGCAAGACTTGCCGCCTCGGCCGAGACGCCCTCCATCATGTCGCCGTCGCCGCACAGCGTGTAGACGTCATGGTCGAACAGCGTGAAGCCGTCCTTGTTGTAGCGCGCCGCGAGCCAGCGCTCGGCGATCGCCATGCCGACCGAATTGCCGCAGCCCTGGCCGAGCGGCCCGGTCGTGGTCTCGACGCCCGTCGTGTGGCGATATTCGGGGTGGCCCGGAGTCTTCGACGACAGCTGGCGGAACTGCTCGATATCGGCGAGGCTGACAGCCTCCTTGCCGGTCTTGTTGCCCTCGGCGTCGATCTCTTCGATCTTGGCGAGGTGGATCAGCGAATAGAGCAGCATCGACGCATGCCCGACCGACAGCACGAACCGGTCGCGGTTGGGCCAGTCGGCGTGCTTGGGATCGTAGCGCAGGAATTTCGACCAGAGCGTATAGCCGACCGGCGCCAGCGCCATCGGCGTGCCCGGATGGCCCGAATTGGCCTTCTGCACCGCGTCCATCGACAGGGTACGGATCGTATCGATCGCCAGACGCTCGGGCGAGCCATCCTCGTGCAGCATGGGGTCCGCCTTGGGGGCGACGGTTGCGGTATCGGTCATGAAAGAAAGCCTCGCTCTAGACTGACCGAACGCCGCGCATCCGATCTGGTTGCCAAGATAGGGAGCCTTTAGGCGGATGCACCCGAGCGTTCCAGTCGCGTAACGACGCCGTTCGTTGCGATATACGCCGCATCGACCTCGTCGAGGAACAGACCGTGGCCCAGAATCCCGGGGATTGCGGCGAGCGTGACGGCGGTAGCGCGGGGGTCTTCGATCGTGGCGAAGTGGCAGTCGACGACCAAATTACCTTGATCCGTCCGATACTTGTCGCGGATCACCGGCGCCGCTCCTAGCTCGGTCAGTGCACGCATCACGAAGGTCAAGGCGAACGGCAGCACCTCGACCGGGAGCTTGGCCGCGCCGATCCGGTCGACCTGCTTGGACCCATCGGCGATCACGATCATCCGTGCCGAGCTTGCGGCAACGATCTTCTCGCGCAACATCGCGCCCCCCGCCCCCTTGATCGCAAAACATCGCGCGTCGATCTCGTCGGCGCCGTCGATCGTCAGGTCGACGCGCGCGATGTCCGCAAAATCGAGGACGTCGATTCCCACGTCGCGCGCGAGCTTGCCGCTGGCGTCGGAGGTAACGACCGCACGGACCACCAAACCCATCGTCACCCGCTCGCCCAGCGCCCGGATCGCGAACGCGGCGGTCGACCCGGTGCCAAGCCCGACGAGCATCCCGTCCCGAACTTCCGCCACGGCAGCAACCGCGGCTGCCTTCTTGTCGTCATCGATCATAGCGCCCCCCAATCCGTCATGCCGGGCACGTTCCGGCATCACGCTTCAACACATCCGAGAGGATTTAGTTTGCGGGACCCGCGGACGAAGCACCACCCCGGCGAAGGCCGGGGCCCATTGGGGGGACTTCGCTGACGGAGCGCAGTCCGCCGTTACTACGACCTTTCCATTTGGACCCCGGCCTCCGCCGGGGTGGTGCCGTAATGGTGCGGACTCGCCACTGGTCTCCCGCGAAGGCGGGAGCCCAGTCTGGATCCCCGCCTTCGCGGGGAATCACGTCTGGACGTCCCCCGGCTGCTACGGCACAGAATACCCCCACCCAGCAAACCAGGTTACTCTTTCTTCCCTATTTCTCACGCCTGCTTTTCAACTGACATACTTCTGGTACATCCTCGTGGTTTAGCCCGACATACACCTGATCGCGGATACCAAACTTGATAGCCAAACGATTTTCTGCGCGCCGGTCCGCCGTTCTGCTCGTCCCCGCGCTGGCGCTCGCAGCCTGTTCCGGCGGCGACGACAAGGCCCAGGGCAAGGCCGGTCGTGCCGGCCAGCCCGGCCAGGGCACGCCGACCGTCGGCTATGTCGTCGTCCAGCCGACAAGCGTCGCGATGACCACCGAGCTGAGCGGGCGCACGACCGCGTTCGAAAGCTCGGACGTCCGCCCGCAGGTCACCGGCATCATCCGCCGCCGCTTCTTCACCGAGGGTACGCTCGTCAAGAAGGGCCAGCCGCTCTACGAGATCGATCAGCGCCTCTACCGCGCCGCCGCCAACGAGGCGCAGGCGAACCTGCAGAGCGCACAGGCGAACCAGCAGGCGCAGAGGGTGCTCGCGGACCGCTACAAGCCGCTCGCCGAGATGGAGGCGATCAGCAAGCAGGATTACACCAACGCCGTTGCGACCTCGCGCCAGGCCACCGCCTCGGTCGCACAGACCCGCGCCGCGCTCGAAACCGCACGGATCAACCTGAAGTTCACGACGGTCCCCGCGCCGATCACCGGTCGCATCGGCCGCTCGCTGTTCACCGTCGGCGCGCTGGTCTCCGCGACGCAGACCGACCCGCTCGCGCAGATCCAGCGGCTCGATCCGATGTTCGTCGACATCCAGCAATCCTCCGGCGACCTGCTCGCGCTGCGGCGTTCGCTCGGCCAGAACGGCATCGTACCGACCCGCGCCGAAGTCCGCCTCACGCTTGAAGACGGCAGCGAGTACGGCGCCACCGGCACCGTCGAATTCGCCGAGGCGCTGGTCAATACAGAGACCGGCACCGTGACCCTGCGCGCGCGCTTCCCCAATCGCGAAGGACTGCTGCTGCCCGGCATGTTCGTCCAGGCGAAGTTCGCGCAGGCAATCAACCAGCGCGCGTTCCTCGTGCCGCAGGCTGGCCTGTCGCGCGACGCCAAGGGCAATGCGACGGTCTATGTGATCGATGCCAACAACAAGGCGGTGCAGAAGACGGTCAAGGCGGACCGGACGCAAGGCGCCTTCTGGGTGGTCACCAGCGGGCTCAACCCCGGCGACCGTATCGTGACGCAAGGCCTGTCGAAGATCGCGCCGGGCCAGGGCGTGAAGCCGGTCCCCGAAAACACCGCGCAAAAGATCGAAGCGCCCAAGGATGATGGCTCGGGCGAGTCCTCCGGTGGCCAGTCCAGCCAGAAAAAGGGCGGCTAAGCCCTTATGTTGTCCCGTGTATTCATCGACCGCCCGATCTTCGCCTGGGTGCTCGCGATCATCGTGATGCTCGGCGGCATCGGTGCGATCATGGCATTGCCGATCGCGCAATATCCCGACGTCGCGCCGCCGCAGGTCTCGATCCGGGCCAGCTTCCCCGGCGCCAACGCGCAGACGATCCAGAACAGCGTCACGCAGGTCGTCGAGCAATCGCTGACCGGCATCGACGGACTGATCTATTTCAGCTCGTCCTCGTCGTCGCGCGGCTCGGTGTCGATCACGGTCACGTTCGAGAAGGGCACCGATCCCGACATCGCGCAGGTCCAGGTCCAGAACCAGGTCCAGCAGACGATCTCCCGCCTGCCGCAACAGGTCCAGCAACAGGGCCTCGTCGTCCGCAAGTCGAACCCGGACAACCTCCTGATCGTCGGCGTCTATGACGAGACCGACAAGCTGACCAACCAGGACGTGTCGGACTATCTCGTCTCGAACCTGCAGGACCCGCTCGGCCGCATTCCGGGCATCGGCGACAGCAACGTCTTCGGCGCGCAATATGCGATGCGGATCTGGCTCGATCCGAACAAGCTGGCGAGCTTCCAGCTGATCCCGAGTGACGTCACGACCGCGATCCAGTCGCAGAACACCGAGGTCGCCGCGGGCGAACTCGGCGGTCAGCCCCAGCCCGATACGCAGATGCTCAACGCGACCGTCACCGCACAGTCGCGCCTGCAGACACCCGAGCAGTTCGCCAACATCATCCTGAAGACGACGAACGACGGCGCCACCGTGAAGCTGCGCGACGTCGCCCGGATCGAGCTGGGTGCGGAGAATTACAACGCACGCAGCCGCATCAACGCGCATCCCGGCGCCGGCATCGCCGTGCTGCTCGCGCCCGGCGCCGACGCGCTGAAGACTGCCGAACTGGTCAAGGCCTATGTCAACGACGCGGCGAAGCGGTTCCCGCCCGGCCTGAAATTCGCCTATGCCAACGACACGACGAACTTCATCAAGCTGTCGATCGACGAGGTCATCAAGACGCTGATCGAGGCCGTCATCCTCGTCGTGATCGTGATGTTCGTGTTCCTGCAAAGCTGGCGCGCGACGCTGATCCCGACGATCGCCGTTCCGGTCGTGCTGCTCGGCACGTTCGGCGTATTCTATCTCGCCGGCTTCTCGATCAACACGCTGACGCTGTTCGGCCTCGTGCTCGCGATCGGTCTTCTCGTCGACGATGCGATCGTCGTCGTCGAGAATGTCGAGCGCCTGATGGAGGAAAATCCCGACCTTTCGCCGCGCGAGGCGACGATCGAGTCGATGAACGAGATTACTGTCGCGCTCGTGGCGATCGCACTCGTCCTGTCGGCGGTGTTCCTGCCGATGGCGTTCTTTGGCGGATCAACCGGCGTGATCTACCGCCAGTTCTCGCTGACGATGGTCTCGGCGATGGTGCTGTCGGTGCTGGTCGCGCTGATCCTGAGCCCCGCGCTGACCGCGACCTTGCTCAAGCAGAAGAAGAAGGACGCCGAGGGCAAGTCCGAGCAGAGCTGGGGCGAGCGCAAATTCCCGAAGGTGTCGCATTTCTTCACGCGAGCGGGCGACAAGTTCAATTCGACGTTCGAAAAGGGTACGCAGAAATATACCCGTGGGGTGCAGTCGGTGATCGACCGCAAATGGCTGTTCCTGCTGATCTACGCGGGGACCGTGGCCTTGCTGGCGGTGCTGTTTCTGCGGTTGCCGACGGGCTTCCTCCCGACCGAGGACCAGGGCACCGGGATCGTTCAGTTCCAGCTTCCCGCCGGCGCGACGCAGGGCCGTACCTTCGCGCTGCAAAAGCAGATCGAGCAATATTACCTGACCAACGAGAAGGCGAACGTCGGCACGATGTTCACCGTCAGCGGCGGCGGCGGCGGCGGTGCGAGCGGCCAGAACACCGGCCAGGGCTTCATCTCGTTCGCGCCCTGGGACGAACGCAAGGGCAAGGAGAATACCGCCGACGCGATCACCGGTCGCGCGTCGAAGGCGTTCGCAAACTTCCGCGACGCTCAGGTTTATTCGCTCGTTCCGCCCGCAATCCGCGGCCTTGGCTCGTCGAACGGCTTCACGATGCAGCTGCAGAACAGCGGCAGCCTCAGCCAGACCCAGTTCAACGCCGCCCGCGACAAGCTGCTCGCGCTCGCCCGCGCAGATTCCTCGCTGACCGCGATCCGCCTCACCGAACTGCCTGACGTCGCCACGCTCCGCGTCGAGGCCGATCAGCAGAAGCTGTCGGCGCTCGGACTCACGCAGACGAACGTGAACTCGACGCTGTCGACGGCATGGGGCGGGCAATATGTGAACGACTTCATCGACCGCGGCCGCGTCAAGCGCGTCTATGTCCAGGGCGATGCGCAGTTCCGCTCGCAACCGTCCGATCTCAGCCAGTGGTTCGTCCGCGGCTCGAACGGCCAGATGGCGCCATTCTCGTCGTTCGCCAAGACGAGCTGGGGCCAGGCACCGACGACGCTGTCGCGCTTCAACGGCATTTCCTCCTACGAGATCCAGGGCTCGGGCGCGCCCGGCGTCAGCTCGGGCGACGCGATGGAGAAGATCGCCGAGCTCGCGGGCAAGATCCCCGGCACGTCGGTCGCATGGTCGGGCCTGTCCTATCAGGAGCGCCTGTCGTCGGGCCAGGCGCCGTACCTGTACGCGCTGTCACTGCTCGTCGTGTTCCTGTGCCTCGCCGCGCTTTACGAAAGCTGGACGATCCCGATCGCGGTGCTGCTCGTCATTCCGCTCGGCCTCGTCGGCGCGATCCTCGCGGTGACGCTGCGCGGGCTGATCAACGACGTGTATCTCCAGATCGGCCTGCTCACGACGATGGGGCTCGCCGCGAAGAACGCGATCCTGATGATCGAGTTCGCCGAGCAGGAGGAGAAGAAAGGCAAGCGCGTCATCGAGGCGGCACTGTCCGCAGCGAAGATCCGTCTGCGTCCGATCTTGATGACGTCGTTCGCGTTCATCCTCGGCGTGCTCCCGCTGGCCCTCTCGACCGGTGCGGGCGCGAACAGCCGCATCGCGATCGGCACCGCCGTGGTCGGCGGCATGCTGACCGCGACGATCCTCGCGATTTTCTACATCCCGCTGTTCTTCGTCCTCGTCCGCCGCGGCGCCCGCGACGGCATCGCCAAGCTGCGTGGTCGCCCGACCGGTCATCAGGGCGGGCACCACGATAGCGACGGCGACCGCCACGAACCGCTGGGTCCGCCCGAACCACAGGGCCCTCACCGGCCGGAGCCCGCATGATGCGTCCGCTAGTCCTGATCCTCGCCGCCTCGACCGCGCTCGCCGGCTGCTCGCTCGCGCCCAAATATGCGCGCACCGAACTCCCGGTGCCGCCATCGCTCCCGATCGGCGACGCGTATCTGCGCCAGTCCGAGGCGACGCTGCCCGCGATCACCTATCGCGACGTGTTCCGCGACCCGCGGCTCCAGCAGATTATCGTTCAGGCGCTGGCGAACAACCGCGATCTCCGCGTCGCCGCCGCCAACATCGCCGCCACGCGCGCGCAATACCGGATCCAGCGCGGCGACCTGTTGCCGCAGGTCGATGCGAGCGGTCGCTACACCTATTCGGACGGTGGCAACGGCACGCGCAACACTGTCACCAGCGGCACCGGAACGGGCGGCAATACCGGCACCGGCACCGGCACTGGTACGGGTGGGACGGGCACGGGCGCCGGGGGCACCGGGGGCACCGGGGGCACCGGGGGCACCGGATCGGTGGTCAGCTCATCGAACTCGAACAGCGCCTTCTCGGTTGACCTCGGCACGACCGCGTTCGAACTCGATCTGTTCGGCCGGATCCGCTCACTCACCAGCGCCGCGCTCGACCGCTATTTCGCGACCGAAGCCGCCGCACGCGCGACGCGCCTGACGCTCGTCGGCGACATTGCCGATGCGTGGCTGACCTACGCGTCCGACCAAAGCTTGCTCAAGATCGCGCAGGACACGGTCGCCAGTTCGCAACGCAGCGTCACGCTGACCAACGCGCGACTACGCGGCGGCGTCGCGCCGCGTACCGATCTGCGCCAGGCGCAACAGATCCTGTTCACCGCGCAGTCCGACCTCGCGCAACAGCGCACCGCGCTCGCGCAGGACGTCAACGCATTGCAACTCCTCGTCGGCGCACCCGTCGACATACGCCTGTTGCCAACCTCGATCGAGCAGACGTTGCCGACCATCGCCACGCTGCCGGCCGGGCTGGACAGCAGCATACTCCTGCGCCGGCCCGACGTGGTCGAATCGGAATATGAACTGCGCGCGACCAACGCCGAGATCGGGGCAGCACGCGCCGAACTCTTCCCGAGGATCTCGCTGACCGGCATCCTTGGATTCGCCAGCACATCGCTCACCTCGCTCTTCAGCGGCGGTGCGTTCAACTATTCGGTCGCGCCCTCGGTCAGCTACCCGATCTTCCGCGCCGGTGCCGGGATCGCCGGTGTCGCCTATTCGAAGGCGCAACGCGACGCCGCACTCGCCACCTACGAAAAGACCATCCAGACCGCGTTCCAGGAAACCGCCGACGCGCTGGCGCGCCAGGGCACGATCGCCGATCAGCTCAAGGCAAACCAGGACTTCTCCGCCGCGGCGCAGGACACCTACCGGCTGACCGACGCACGCTATCGCGGCGGCATCGACACGTTCCTCAACTCTCTCGACGCCCAGCGCTCGCTCTATACCGCGCAACGCAATCTGGTGGCGACCCAATTGATCGGCGCGAGCAACCGGGTGACGCTGTACCGCGTGCTCGGCGGTGACTCGACGCTCGAAGCGACCGCCAACGGTCCGCAACCCGTGACGATGAGCGGCGCGCCGCGACCAGAAACCAACTGACGCGCCGCGTCGTCGGCACGCCGTTTGTTCCCACGTCTTAACGCCTCCCTTCCGTCATCCTGGCTTTCACCAAGATGACGGAAGGGGGTGCAAAACTATGCACCCCCAAAAACCATCACGGGGGCAGCGGCGCATCGCCTCACCCAGTCGGGCTAGCGGCATCCACGAGATCGGGGGTCTTGACCGGCGACAGCGTCTGCGCCTGCTCCGCCGAAATTCGACGCGAGCGCACGAATGGCGGTAATGTCACCGGGGCACGCATCTTCAGCGACTCCAGCACGCCCTCGATCACGCGCAGATCAGCAAGCCCCTCCTCCGCATCGGGCTCGGGACCGCGGTCTTCGAGGATGCAGTCGGAGAAATAGCGCATCTCGCCGCCGAACTGGTCGGTCGGCTTGAAGCTCTCATGGCTCTTCTTCTCGCCGATGGTCACGCGCTGCTCCATCGCATCACCAAAGCCATAGGCCGGGTCCATGTGGATGCTGCCCTTGGTGCCCGCGATCGTCAGACTGTCGACATTGTTGGCGGCATAGGAGACGGTGAACTGCGCGAGACGGTTGCCGGGAAAGCGCAACGTCACCGCGAACGTATCGTCGAGATCGCCCAGCCCCAGATCGGGATGTCGCGTCGCGACTGCCGAGACCACTTCGGTCGGCTCGGCGCCGAACAGATAGCGCGTGGCGTTAATCGGATACGGCGCCATGTCGAACAACGGCCCGGCCAGCACGCCGTTCTTCACGCGGTGATTGGCGGGATCGACCTTCTGCGTGAAGCATGACGTGAAGGCGATCAGTTCACCCAGCTCGCCGCTCCGGATCCGCTCGATCGCCGCAAGCGTCGACGGCTCGAAATGCAGCCGGTACGCGGTCATCAGCTTGGCCGTCGACGCGCGCTCGGCATCGCGGATCGCCTCGGCCTTCTCGACCGAAATCTCGAGCGGCTTCTCGGACAGCACATGGATGCCCGCCTTCAGCGCGGGGATCGCGAACTCGGCATGCCGCCAGTTCGGCGTCCCCAGATAGACCGCATCGATAGTGCCCGAGGCAAGCAGCTGGTCGA
The DNA here is from genome assembly GCF_001421825.1 of Sphingomonas sp. Leaf38. Lineage (NCBI taxonomy): Bacteria > Pseudomonadati > Pseudomonadota > Alphaproteobacteria > Sphingomonadales > Sphingomonadaceae > Sphingomonas > Sphingomonas sp. Leaf38. The sequence goes on from NZ_LMLD01000012.1 coordinate 271,530, forward strand.
ACTGGTCGTAGCGATAGGTCGCCTCTACACCGTATTTCTTGCCCAGGTCGCGCGCCTTGACCGGATCGTCGGTGACGAGCGCGGTAATCTCCGAATTGCCGGTATGCGCGACGCCGGGCATCATCGACGCCTGCGAGATATCGCCGAGCCCGACGATCGCATAGCGGACCTTCTTCTTGCCCAACCCTAGGGCGGACGTGATCGTTGAAACTGCGCTCATGGGAAATGCCTCGCTGAGGGGTTTGCGTGTTGAACGCGGCAAGGCGGATAGTTTTCCCCCGGTGACGACGGAATCGGTCGAAGCGAACCCGACGCGACGACTCGAGCACAGCGCGAACCCCTTGTTTACGCAAAAGAAACCAATCCGGGTGGATTGTCGCCGCACGCGATTGATCGGGCATCGCGCACCGCATCCGGCCCCCGCCCCGCCTTGGTGATCACCGGATGACCGTGTTTGTTTCCCGTCGTCTGGCGCACGCCGGGGATGATGCCGCTGCCCCGAGTGCACTTTCGCAAGCTTTGCCCCGCTAAGGATGGTTCCGATGTACGCGCCGCTCCCCACTGCTGAACGTCGTGCGCAAAGCCGCCCGCGCAGCCTGCCCTTGCGCGCGCTGTTCGGGCTGACCGAAGACGATCGCGATCAGGTGAGCGATCTGTTGGTGGCAAAGCTGGCGCAGGTCGCGGCAGTCTGGCCGTTCACGCTGGCGATCCAGGTCGTCGCTTGCGCCTTGCTGTTCGCGCTGGCCGCGGTCGATGTCACGCGTGTCCCCGGACGGATCGGCGGGATCGCGATACATGCAGGCGTTCTCGCGATCGGCTCGCTGCTGGTGTTCGCGACCGTCCGGCTGCCGGCGTTCGGCGCACTGGCCGCACACAAGCGCAATCAGATCGTCACGCTGTGCGCCGCCGCGTTGGCCGCGACGCTGACGTCGTTGCTGTGGGCGATCACCTCGGCTCCCGACGGCCCGGTCCAGTTCGCCAGCGCGATCGCCGTCGGCGGCGTGCTCGGCATCACCGCACTCAGCCTCCACCCGATCCGCGCCGCCGCGCTGGGTTTCAGTGCGGCGCTTGTCGCGACGCTCGCGATTCTTGCCGGACCGTGCATCCCGGTGGCGATCGCACTGGTGTTTCTGGGCTGCCTGGTCGCCGCGATCATCAGCCTGGCGCGGATCGATCACGCGCTCGAACTCGACCGCGCGACTGCGTCGATCGAAGGGCGTATTGCGGTCAAGATGATCGCCGAGTTCGAGGATCATGGCGCAGGCTGGTTCTGGGAGGCCGACCGCCAAGGTCGCGTCACGTATTTGTCGGCCAAAGTCGCGCACGATCTCGCACCCGGCGGCAGCGCGGTCGGCCGGTCGCTGCCCGAGCTGTTCCGGATGGATAGCGACGCCCCCGGCACCGAACGCACGCTCGCCTTCCACATCTCGTCGCGGACGTCGTTCGCGGACTATTCGGTATGCGCCGCGGCGGCCCCCGATAGCGAACGCTGGTGGTCGATCTCGGGCCGGCCGGTGGTCGACGATCTCGGTCGGTTCCAGGGCTTCATCGGCTCGGGCAGCGACCTGACCGAGAAACGCAAGTCGGAGGCGGAGATCACCCGGCTCGCGCTGTTCGACGGGCTGACGGGGCTCGCCAACCGCCAGCGGATGCGCGTCTCACTCGACAAGACGCTCGCACAGAATACCGGCCCCTACCGTGCAACGTCGCTGTTCCTGATGGATCTCGACCGGTTCAAGGCGGTCAACGACACGCTCGGTCACCAAGCCGGCGACACGTTGCTGCAACAGGTCGCGCAGCGATTGCAGCGCGGGGTCGGCGATGCCGGGCTGGTCGGACGCCTGGGCGGGGACGAGTTCAAGGTCGTGCTGCCGGGGATCGACAATCGCGACACGCTGGCGGCGCTCGCGCGCGATCTGATCGCGTCGCTGTCGCAGCCCTATTTCATCAGCGGGACCGCGGTCACGATCGGCTGCTCGATCGGCGTCGCGATCGCCCCCGACGATGGGGCCACGTCCGAAACGCTGGTGCGCAACGCCGATCTCGCTCTGTATGCCGCCAAGGGTGATGGACGCGGCGTCCACCGGTTCTTTTCCGACGATATGCTGGCCGGCGCCCGCACGCGCAAGCTGCTCGAAGACGATCTGCGCGTCGCCGTTACCGAGGGTGCATTCCATCTATGTTATCAGCCCGTCGTCAGCACCAAGACGGTGCGGATCGTCGGCTACGAAGCGCTGATACGCTGGAACCACCCGACGCGTGGATTGGTCTCGCCGGCCGACTTCATCCCGGTGGCGGAGGAATGCGGGCTGATCGAAGCGATTGGCGAATGGGTCCTGCGCACCGCGTGTATCGAGGCCGCGCGCTGGCCCGACACGATCCGCGTTGCGGTCAACGTCTCGCCGATCCAGTTCGCCAATCCGGTTCTCCCGGCGCTCGTCACCAGTGCGCTCGCACAGTCGGGGATCGCGCCAGGCCGGCTCGAACTCGAGATTACCGAGGGCGTATTCCTCGACGAGACGCGCTCGTCCGAACAGATGTTCAAGGCTCTCAAGGGCCTCGGCGTACGGCTCGCGCTCGACGATTTCGGCACCGGCTATTCGTCGCTCGGCTATCTGCGCAACGCGCCGTTCGACAAGATCAAGATCGACCAGTCGTTCGTGAAGGGCGCTGCCGAACCCGGCAACCGCAACGCCGCGATCATCAAGGCGATCGTCACGCTCGCCGACACGCTCGGCATGGAGACAACCGCGGAAGGCGTCGAGATCCAGGACGAGATCGACCTGTTGCGCAATCTCGGCTGCACGCACATCCAGGGCTATGTCTATGGACGCCCGATCCGCGCCGAGGAGGCACTCGTGCAACTCGGCCTCGAGAACGGCACGGCGACCGCAAGCGGCTTCAAGGTCAGCCGCGCACCGCGGACCAAGATGCTTCGCTCGGCCCGGATCCTGATCGGAGGGGTTCGCGGTGATGTGCGCATCCGCGACATCTCGACCTCGGGAGCGATGCTCGACGGGCTCAGGATCGACGGTAATCCCGATGGCGTCGAGCTGCAGATCGAACTGCTCGAAGATCAGATGATCCCCGCCCGTGTCCGTTGGGCCCGCGACGGCAAGGCGGGAATCGAGTTTCACGAGGCGTTCAACCTGGAGCGGTTGAATCAGGGCCAGGCTTCGCGCATCCGCCGCGTAGGGTGAGACGTCGCCTCGCGCGCCCCGTCGGGGAGGGAGAGGCGAAGATACGCGTCGGCGCCCGCGCGGAACCAACCACCCGCCAGCGCAGTCTTCCCCACATGAATAATCCTCCGATCAAGGCGCTCGCGTTCGACGTGTTCGGTACCGTCGTCGACTGGCGCTCCGGGATCGCGCGCGACGCCGCGCCGGTCCTTGCGCGCCTCGACCGCAGCGACATCGACCCGCACCGCTTCGCGGATGGCTGGCGCAAGCGGTATCAGCCCGCATTGGAAGAGGTGCGCAGCGGCCGGCGTCCGTTCGTCATCCTCGACACGCTCCACCGCGAGGCGCTCGAAGACCTGCTCCGCCATCACGCGATCGATCCCGCCACGCTCGACGAAGCCACGCTCGCCGACCTTACGCATGCCTGGCATCGCCTCGACCCCTGGCCCGATTCGGTCGCGGGCCTGACGCGGCTCAAGGCCAACGTCCCGATCGTCACGCTCAGCAACGGCAACATCGCGCTGATGCTGGCAATGGCCCGGCGCGCCGGTCTTCCCTGGGATGCGATCCTCGGCGCCGAAGTCAGCCGTATCTACAAACCGCTCCCCGACTCCTATCTGAGCACCGCGCGCATGCTTGGTATCGAACCCGCCGAGCTCTGCCTCGTCGCTGCGCATCACAGCGATCTCGCCGCCGCCCGCGCAGCTGGCTTGCAGACGGCCTATGTGGATCGGCCGTTGGAGTATGGCGGTCGTCGCGCGCCCGATGCCGATGCGGCGCAGGACTGGGAATATCGGGTCGACAGCCTCACTGCGCTTGCCGACATCCTGGGCGCGTGACCTGCAAACGCGCCGTTCGCATGGTGGATAAGGCCCCCACCATTCGCTATCGGATCGCGCCGAACGACGCGCGCGCAAGGACCTGAGATGACGGACGCCGATTTCCTGACCGGTGGCGGCGACATGGCCGCGATGATCCGCACGCACGACTGGTCGCGCTCGCCGCTTGGCCCGCCCGCGCGCTGGCCACAGTCTCTGCGTTCGATCGTATCGTTGATGCTCGCCTCCGAATTCGCGATGTGCGTGGCGTGGGGGCCAGAGCTCGGCTTCCTCTACAACGATCATTACGCGCGCATCCTGCACGATAAACATCCAGCCGCGCTGGGCGAGCCGTTACCCGAGGTCTGGGCCGAACTCTGGTCCGATATCGGCCCGCTGGTCGACCGCGCTCTCACTGGCAAGGCCTCGTATTTCGAGAATCTGCCGCTCGTCACGAATCGGAAGGGGTATGACGAGCAGACCTGGTTCACCTTCTCCTATTCGCCGGTCCGCGACGAAAGCGGCGCGGCGGCCGGCTTGTTCTGCACGACATATGAAAGCACCGAAAGCGTCGTCGCCGAGCGCGCCTTGCGCGACGAACGCGAGCGGATGGGGCAGATGTTCGCCCAGGCGCCGACCTTCATGGCGATGCTGCGCGGGCCCGAGCACCGCTTCGAACTGACCAATCCCGGCTACGACAAGCTGATCGGCCACCGCCCGGTGCTGGGCCGCACGGTCGCCGAGGCATTGCCCGATGCCGTCGAGCAAGGGTTCCTCGACCTGCTCGACAGCGTGTTTTCGACAGGCGCCCCCTTCACCGCGACGGGCATGCTGTATGCGGTCCAGGCCGAGCCGGGCGGTGCAGTTGATAATCGTTATGTCGATTTCGTCTACCAGCCGATCCGCGACGCAAGTGGCGCGGTCGTCGGGATCTTCGTCGAAGGCGCCGACGTCACCGATCGCAAGCGGCTCGAACGCGACCTGCAGGCGCTCAATGCCGATCTCGAACAGCGCGTCCGCGATCGCACGCAGGAATTGATCGAGGCTCAGGAAGCGTTGCGCCAGGCGCAGAAGATGGAGGCGGTCGGCCAGCTCACCGGCGGCATCGCGCATGATTTCAACAACCTGTTGCAAGGCATCACCGGCAGCCTTGAGATCGTCCAGCGCCGCGTCGCGCAAGGACGGATCACCGAACTCGATCGCTTCATCCAGGGTGCGACCACCGCAGCCAACCGCGCGGCATCGCTGACCCACCGGCTGCTCGCCTTCTCACGCCGCCAACCGCTCGATCCGCGCCCGGTGCAGGTCAACGCGTTGGTCGCCTCGCTCGAAGACCTGCTCCGCCGCACGACCGGCGAGCAGATCGATTTCGAGATGGTGCTCGCTCCGGGGCTATGGACCACGCTCTGCGATCCGCACCAGCTCGAGAACTCGCTGCTCAATCTGGTCATCAACGCGCGCGACGCGATGCCCGACGGCGGCAAACTCACGATTGAAACCTGCAACGCGCATCTCGACGATCACTTTGCCGCCAGCGGGCGCGACGTCCGGCCCGGCCATTATGTCTGCATCTGCGTGTCCGACACCGGCACGGGCATGTCCGCCGACACGATCGCCAAGGCGTTCGAGCCATTCTTCACCACCAAGCCGATCGGCCAGGGCACCGGGCTCGGGCTGTCGATGATCTACGGTTTTGCACGCCAGTCGGAGGGCTATGCAAAAATCTATAGCGAGCTCGACCATGGGACGACGATCAAGGTCTATCTTCCCCGCCATCATGGCGTGGCGGAGCAGGGCGAGGCGCTCCCGAGCCTGACCCAGGACCAAGGTACCAACGCGGGCGAGATCGTGCTCGTCGTCGAGGATGACGGGGTCGTCCGGTCGCTGATCGTCGACGTGCTGGCAGAGCTCGGTTATCAGGCGGTAGAGGCGCATGACGGGCCCGCAGGGCTCGAGCGGTTGCGCACGATGGAACGCGTCGACCTCCTCGTTACCGATATCGGCCTGCCCGGGCTCAACGGCCGTCAGGTTGCCGACGCAGGCCGGGTGTTGCGTCCCGGACTCCGCGTGCTGTTCATGACCGGCTATGCCGAGAATGCAGCGCTCGCGTCGGGCTTCCTCGAGCCGGGCATGTCGATGATCACCAAGCCGTTCTCGATGGAAGCGCTGGCGATGCAAATCCGCACAATCACCGAAGGATGAGACAGCGCCGATTGCCACCACCCCAGGATCACCACCTCCCCAGGATCACCACGACCCCGGCCTCCGCCGGGGAGGTGCAGTAGGGATGGCGGTGGTGGATTGAACGTGGCGTGGACATGATCCTCCCATCCCGTTCCCCCGCGCAAGCGGGAGCCCAGGACTCAAGCAGGGCGGCGCGCGTGCCCCCTGGGCCACCGCTTCCGTGGGGGAACGAGAAACGGCATCGCGCCGCTATACCGGGCACCGCCCCCTCGCCCAAACCAAAGCAACATTTGCCATCTTCCCCGCGTAAATAATTTTTCGTTCCCGCTTCGTCCCCTTGCACATCGCGAACCCCGCGGAAGTCCACGCGTCGCGAATCTCGCCGCTGCTCAACCCCGCGACGAACACGACGAACCGAGCCCCGGACACCCCCCGCACCCCCTTGCGTCTCTGCGCGGTTTGGCACAATCTCTTGGGGTTGCGTTCGGGGGCGGACCCAATCGCTGGTAGAACAACCCTCGCATAGTCCTATGCGATATGACCGTAAGCGCGCCTTCCACCGCCGCGATGGTCACTTTTTGTTCTCCCGTTCGGGGCCGTCCGATGGTAGCATGGCAACATGACGCCGATTCGAACGAATACAGAACACTAGGAGCGGTTTCGATGGATTTCAGAGACAGCAGCCGGGATAGCGACATGACCACAGACACGATCGACCAAACAGCCCCCGCCATCGAAGCAGAGGCCCCCAAGGCACCGCGCCAGGCGCAGGACAGCCACTCCGTGCGCGCGCAGATCTACCCGGTCGAGGTCGATCACAGCCGCGACGCGCTGCTGACCGAATTCGGCAAGGACACGCTCAAGGACCGCTATCTGCTCCCGGGCGAGAGCTACCAGGACCTGTTCGTCCGCGTCGCGTCGGCCTATGCCGATGACGCCGGCCACGCGCAGCGCCTGTACGACGCGATCTCGAAGCTCTGGTTCATGCCCGCCACCCCCGTTCTCTCGAACGGCGGCACCGGCCGCGGCCTGCCGATCTCGTGCTACCTCAACTCGGTCCCCGACAGCCTCGGCGGCATCGTCGACACCTGGAACGAGAATGTCTGGCTCGCCTCGCGCGGCGGCGGCATCGGCACCTATTGGGGCAACGTCCGCGGCATCGGCGAGCCGGTCGGCCTCAACGGCAAGACCAGCGGTATCATCCCGTTCGTCCGCGTCATGGATTCGCTGACGCTCGCCATCTCGCAGGGCTCGCTGCGCCGCGGGTCGGCTGCGGTGTATCTCGACGTCTCGCACCCCGAGATCGAGGAATTCCTCGAGATCCGCAAACCCTCGGGCGATTTCAACCGCAAGGCGCTGAACCTGCACCACGGCGTGCTGATCACCGACGACTTCATGGAAGCCGTCCGCAACGGCGAGGAATGGCATCTCCGCTCGCCCAAGGACCAGGCGATCCGCGCCACCGTCGACGCGCGCTCGCTGTTCCAGAAGCTCGTCGAGACGCGTCTCCAGACCGGCGAGCCGTACATCGTCTTCGCCGACCACGTGAACAAGGCGATGCCGAAGCATCACCGCGAGCTCGGCCTGAAGGTCTCGACCTCGAACCTGTGCTCGGAAATCACGCTGCCGACCGGCAAGGATCACCTTGGCAACGAGCGCACGGCCGTCTGCTGCCTGTCGTCGCTGAACCTCGAGACGTGGGATCAGTGGAAGGACGAGAAGGGCCTGATCGAGGACGTCATGCGCTTCCTCGACAACGTGCTGCAGGACTATATCGACCGCCACGAGCCCGGCATGGAACGCGCCGCCTATTCGGCGGGCCGCGAGCGCTCGGTCGGCCTCGGCGTGATGGGCTTCCACAGCTTCCTCCAGGCGCGCGGCATCCCGTTCGAGGGCGCGATGGCGAAGTCGTGGAATCTCCGCATGTTCAAGCACATCAGCAGCCAGGCGAACGAAGCCTCGATGCAGCTCGCGATCGAGCGTGGCCCCTGCCCCGATGCCGCCGATGTCGGCGCGATGGAGCGGTTCAGCTGCAAGATGGCGATCGCCCCCACGGCGTCGATCTCGATCATCTGCGGCGGCACGTCGGCGTGCATCGAGCCGATCCCCGCGAACATCTACACGCACAAGACGCTGTCGGGCAGCTTCTCGATCAAGAATCCGTATCTCGAAAAGATGCTGAGCGAGAAGTCGAAGAACTCGGACGCGGTCTGGAACTCGATCCTCGAACAGGGCGGTTCGGTCCAGCATCTCGATTTCCTCTCGGTCGAGGAGAAGGACTGCTACAAGACGTCGTTCGAGATCGACCAGCGCTGGCTGCTCGAGCTCGCCGCGGATCGCACGCCCTATATCGACCAGGCGCAGTCGCTGAACCTGTTCATTCCGGCGGACGTGGAAAAGTGGGACCTGCTCATGCTCCACTTCCGCGCGTGGGAGCTCGGCATCAAGTCGCTCTATTACCTCCGCTCGAAGTCGGTGCAGCGCGCCGGGTTCGCGGGCGGCGTCGAGGCGGACAACACGATCGACCTGCGCCAGATCGACGTCGAGTCGAGGGATTACGATGAGTGCCTTGCCTGTCAGTAAGGCCCTTCGCTGCGGCCTGACGCAACGAACCCCGGCCCGCGCGAAGCGGACCGGGGTTCGGGCAGTCTCGGCGGCGCGTACCGAACGCGCCGCTGAAGGCTCAGGCCTCTTCTTCGAACGTCACCGCCACGTCGGCGTTGGCCGAAAGGCGGACCTTGCCGTCCTCGATATCCGCAACCAGCCCGAGCGAGATGAAGTGATGATGCCCTTCATGGCTGCCCGTGCCCTCGACGACCTGCGCGCCGGAGTCCTTCTTGGTCAGCTTGATGCGGTTGCCTTCGACCTTGTCGACGGTGCCGACATGGACGCCGTCCGCACCGATGACTTCGGCATGTTCCTGAATCTGGGTTGCATCGACCATGGTCGTTCTCCTGTGTTGGGTTCCGTCGCTGAACGCACGCCATGCGAGTTGGTCGCATGACATATGGTTCAGCTATCATGTTCGCGGTCGCAACCGTGCTCGGAATCGTCGGCATCGTAATGCTGTTCCGCTTGCGCAGCGACACCGTCACCGAACGGCAGACCTATGCGTTCAGGATGATCGGCATCATGCTCACCTCGGGCGCGATCGTGCTCGCGATGTCCGCCGCCGCGATGTGGCAGTGGAGCACCGAGATATGACGCACCCCACCTGATCCCACCAGTTTCACGTATTTAAGACATTTCCCGAAAGGCTTACCCCATGTCCCTCCTTCACGCCTCCAAGCAGTACAAGCCGTTCGAATACCCCTGGGCGTTCGAATTCTGGAAGCGCCAGCAGCAGCTCCACTGGCTCCCCGAGGAAGTGCCATTGGGCGAGGATTGCCGCGACTGGGCGCAGAAGCTCAGCGATCACGAGCGCAACCTGCTCACGCAGATCTTCCGCTTCTTCACGCAGGCCGATGTCGAGGTGCAGGATTGCTACCACGAGAAATATGGCCGCGTGTTCAAGCCGACCGAGATCAAGATGATGCTGACCTCGTTCAGCAACATGGAGACGGTCCACATCGCCGCCTACAGCCATCTGCTCGACACGATCGGCATGCCCGAGAGCGAGTATGGCGCCTTCCTCGAATATGCCGAGATGAAGGAAAAGCATGATTACATGCAGAATTTCGGCGTCGAGAACGACCAGGACATTGCGCGCACGCTCGCGATGTTCGGCGGCTTCACCGAGGGCGTCCAGCTGTTCGCGTCGTTCGCGATGCTGATGAACTTCCCGCGCTTCAACAAGATGAAGGGCATGGGCCAGATCGTCACCTGGTCGATCCGCGACGAATCGCTGCACTGCGAGGGCATCATCAAGATGTTCCACACCTTCTGTGCGGAGCGTCAGTGCCTCACCAAGGCAGTCAAGGACGACATCGCCGACGTCTGCCAGACGACGATCCGCCTCGAGGACAATTTCATCGATCTCGCCTTCGAGATGGGCCCGGTCAACGGCATGACCCCCAAGGAGATCAAGAAGTACATCCGCTTCATCGCCGACTGGCGCATGACGCAGCTCGGCCTGAAGCCGATCTACATGATCGACGAGCACCCGCTGCCGTGGTTGGCCCCAATGCTGAACGGTGTCGAGCACGCCAACTTCTTCGAACAGCGCGCCACCGAATATTCGAAGGCCGCAACCAAGGGCCAGTGGAACGACGTCTGGGACTCGTTCGACAAGCGCCAGACCGCGAAGAAGGGCCCGGCGGCGAATATGGACATGAGCGAAGTGCGCGACATGTTCAGCGATTCGGTCGCGGCCGAGTAAAAGCCTGTGGACCTACAAACGTCCCCTTACGACGCGAGAGAGGTCAGCAACTACGTCCTGAAACTAGCAATGGATTCGGGACGTAGCTTGACTCAGATGAGTTTGCTCAAGTTAATTTTTTATGCTCACGGCTGGTATTTGGCATCGAAGCATAAGCCTTTGTTTAAGCAACCTGTTGAAGCATGGGAGCACGGCCCCGTTGTAAAGGTTGTTAGGGACGCCTTCAAAGAATTTGGGAAACGGCCGATCGATCGCTTTGCGGAGCGCCTAGATCTATCTTCAGGAGAGCTAATTCCTATTGGATACAATCTTTCCTTAGAAGATCAGATATTTGTTGCCGACGTATTTGGTATTTACGAAAACAAATCGGCATTTGAGCTATCCGATATGACCCATGAAAAAGGCAGCCCATGGGATAAGGTTTGGAATACAAAAGTTACGGTCGGCCGTCTCGGCCTGCGAATTAGAAATGAAGATATAGAAGAATATTTCAGCGTTTTGCAACGTCGCGGAACAATCCATTAAGGAGATAATAGCTTGGCTAGCCTACTTTTAATGAATTTTCTCGACGTAGCTCGATGCTTAGGCGATGAGCCGCTGAATGCTCGTCCAGAAAATATTGCTTCATTTATGAAGCGCGAGTTTCGACCCGGCGGGGGCGGG
>NZ_LMLD01000012.1:282752-297232 GCF_001421825.1 Sphingomonas sp. Leaf38
AAGCTGTTGAATATTGTGCTAGCCATGGCGCCCCAGCAGGATGGAAGCCAAACTGCGAAGCGATCGAGATTGCGGGCTCATATGCCACATCGCAAAGATCCACGTGCTATCGAATTCCGTTTAGCGCCGTACCGATCGGACGATTACCCGGAGGACGAACGGCCTTTATGGCAATAAAGGCCCCGCTTGTACGCGTGCAGAATGATGACGTGGCCGTGGTCATCCCCGGTTTTCGACTAGGCCATAAACCGGTAGGAATCGAAATCGACGTTGCAGCCTCGTTAGCTCTCGCGACGTTTGCGCGAGACGACTTCGCAGAAGCCGATTACGAATATCTTGATTGTAGTCGCGGCCCGTTAGGACAGCGCGAGTTGAGCGTTTATCGAGGTAAAGATAGAATGATCTTCACCTTGGACGAGATCGATCATTTTCTCGACATTTACATGCGAGGACTATCGTTGGCAATTGATGCAGGCATGACCGCCAACAATCCAAATTTTAGGGGGTATCATGTTATCGATCCCAACCAACCACGAATGATTTAGAATATACTTCGCGTCAGCATCAACTGGCCGTACACCACCCACCGCGCTCATTCTTCCTCATTACGTGCGCCATGCCGCACGCGCAGGATGATCACCGTCTCGTCGACCACCCGGTATCGCAGGATATACGGCCAGACCGTCGTCATCTCGCGCCGCCCCTCGCCAACATCGCGGCCGCGATGCGGAAACGCCACCAGACTATCGGCGACCGCAATCAAGCGGTCGGCCAAGGCACCGGCAGCGGCTGGGTTGAACGCCGAAACATAGGTGAAGATCGCCTCCAGATTGGCGACCGCATCGTCCGCCCAGACGATCCGCAACCTACTCGCCGACGCGTGGACGGGGTAACGGCCGGGCGGTGTTCCAAGACGAGAGCCACCGCTTCACCGAATCGTGGCTGATCATTCGTCCATGACGCACATCGGAGTCGGCCCGCGCATCGGCCTCCGCTTCCGCGGTAGGGTCGCTGGTTTCGAACAGGGCCTTCTCGCGCATCATCGTTGCGACGTTACGCCAAAACTCGTCGTCCGAAAAGCGGCGTCACGCCCACCCACACCAAGGCGAGCGCTTCCCCCCGCCATACTGCCGCGCGAGGCCGTGGCGGACCAGTTCGGCGCCCAGTGACTTGCCGTCGCGCTCGACGAGGCGGAGTTTGCGGCCGTAGCGGTCGACGTCGCGCTTGATCGGGACCAGCGTGAAGGGGCCGGCGTTGAGCAGTCCTTGCATCTTCACCGTCGCGGCCTGCCCGAGCCGTGCTTCGCGGGCGCAGCGCGGCGGGTGAGTCTCCGGCGTGTCGATGTCGGCGATGCGGATCTTGGTGCCCGCCATCCAGAACGTGTCGCCGTCGACCATGCAGTCGATCCGCTTGGCGTGGCCGCAGATCGTGAAGCGCGCGGAGACCGGCTTGCCGCCCGACAGCGCGGCGGTCAGCGCCGCGGCGGAGGACGCCGCACTCGCCACCCCCGCCGCGGTCGCGAGCGCACCGGTCGCGGTGGCGGCGGCACCGGCATCGGTCGCGGCGCCGGCAGCCGCAGCGGACGACGCCTCCGTCTTGGCGGGATCCGCCCCCCAGCCCCAGCCGCCGGGCACGCGCAGATGCCCGGCGGGCCAGGCGATCCCGAACCCGGTCGGCCATTCGATCTTCAGCCCCGGCGGCACCAGCGCCGACCAGTCGATCTGGCGGATCACCGGCATCATCAGCCCCAGCAGCACGCCGTAGAACACCAGCCGAAGCTGCAGCAGGACTCCCGGCTGGGCACCGCGCGCGCCCCCGCGCCCCCGCGTGGCGCCAGCGCGATCGCCCCCGAGCAACCGCATGAAATCAAACACATACTCCATCATCGCTCGCGCGTACGCGCGCGCGCGCGAAAGTCACCGTAGCGCGGCCCCGCCTTGCGGCGAGCGGAGTCGGAAACGAGGCGAACGCATCGTGAACATCGCTGATGACTCGTCTGCGGCGAAACGGACCAATGCCTCCGTCTCGCAGGCGCGCGATTTCGCTGTCCTACACGGGGCCGACATGCCCAGTTCGCAGCATGCCAGCCATCCCCCCGGCCCGCACGGCGCGAACATACCCCCGCGATCCTGCCGGTGTCGGCGCGCGCGCCATCATGGTGCGAGCGTCTGCACTTCCTATACTTCACTCCCCGGTGCCCGCAGGCGCCAGGCGAACAAGGGGCGGGACAGTGCCGCCATCCCCCGCCCGCGTGCGGTCTCCGCCCGCTCCCGCGATCTCGCGCGAGCGTCTATACTTTCTATACTTCACTCGCTCGCAACGCTGCGGACGCCAGACGCACGAAGGGCGGGAAATGGCCCTAGCCACTCCCCGCCCCCGTTACGCGTCCAGCAATTCCCTCTTGCGAGGCAGGGGCTTAGAAGTGCGTGATGATGCCGAGCATCGGACGGAAGCTCTGCGCGTCGCCGAAGGTGTTGACCTCGGCGCGGATGCGGAAGCCTGCGTTGCCGGTGATGCCCTTCAGGCCGATGCTCTGCGGACCGACTTCGGCGCCGATGCCGTAGGTGATCGCGCTGTAGTCACGACCGGTGTCGCCACCGTTGGTCGAGCGTGCGGAGAACTTGTCGAAGTTGACCCACTGGTAGCCGACCTTGCCGTAGATCAGGCCGCTGTCGCCAGCGCGGAAGCCGAAACGGCCTGCTGCGCCATATTCCCAATCGATGTTGCCTTCGATGCCCTTGATCACGTTGCCTTCAGCACCGACGAAAACCGGGCCGAGCGGCACGTTCACGCCGAGCACGCCCTGGACCAGCGAGCCCGACGGCTTGTAGCCGCGACGCAGCGAGTTGTCAGCGTTCAGCGCCTGCGGGATGCCGTGGCCACGCTCGTTGTCGAACTGCTCCCAGCCACCCATCACGCCGAAATACGGCTCGATGCCGAAAGCCTTCGAGCCGTCGGGCGCTGCTGCCTCGCCGGGCTGTGCGCTGTTGTCGGTGGGGGCCGTTGCCGACATGTCCTGCGCGAAGGCGGGAACTGCGACCGTTGCGGCGGCGAGGGCGATTGCCAGGGAAAGCTTACGCATGCGTGTGACCTTATCTCGAGTGTTGCGTGGATCCCCGACTGCACGGTGCGTCGGTTGGTCCAGGCATGTCGAAACAGGCCGGCGGGCACATGGTTGCACAAAAACCGTCATATTCCGGGAACTCTTATGCTGTGTTGCGTTACAGCAACGGTTCCTGTCAGTTGGATGAACGAACCATGGCTACGCCGCGGCGGACTGGGCAGAAATACAGCGGAAAAGCGGCAAAAAGCAGTCCTGCGCGGTCTAAAGCTGTGCTTTACCGACTGGTGACGATCGGTGTGCGATGCAGCATCGATGGGGTTTTCCCGCCTGTTCCGCAGCCGCTGCCCCCCGTTCTGGTCGGCGGGGGCAGTGTGGACGGCGTATGACGTCGCCGCTGATGCACCGGAACCGGTCACATCGAACGCGGTCTCGGGCGTTTCGGACAATGCGGTGGGGCAGTCGACCGACGCCGCCGGCACTGCATTGACCACGGACGATCTGGCGATCCTAGCCAATGCCGTCGGTTGAGGGCGACGCGCCCGGTAACGGCGCGTCGCAGATCGTTCAGGGCCTTAGCGCGACGTCGTCGGCGTCCTTGAGATCCTCGTCCTCGTCGATGCTGCCGTCGTCGAGTTCGTCCTGGACATCGTCCTCGTCCATGTCGTCCTCATCCATCGTGACCGAGGAATCGGTCTCGCCGACCTCTTCGGAGTCCATCGCGGTCTCGTCGATCGCCTCGTCGTCGGTGTCGTTCTCGCCCAGGTCTGGGTCGAGGTCGGTCAGGATGACGCCGTCGCTCGGGCCGTTGCGCGTCGCCTCGAGGATCTCGGCGCGCTGGCTCTCGTCATAGCCTTCCTCGTCATAGCCGTCGTCGCCCGATCCGGCACTTGGCACCTGATGTCCGCCCATGGTCACACTCCCTCGTTCCAGGACGCCCGCACGGTGCGGGCCTACCCGATGCGAACGGTGGACGTGCGCGCTGGTTCCTTCAAGCGCGCGGCTGCACGGTGGATGCGGGCCGGAACAACCGCCCACGCTCGGTCACCAGAATGGCGACGAGCGCGGCGATCCCCGCGAACAGGAAGCCTGCGACCAGCGGCACGGTGGTCCCGTCGAACGCCTGCCCGATCAGCGCCCCGAACACCGCACCAGCGGTCACGCTCAGGAAGCCCTGCACGCTCGACGCGGTACCTGCGATCCGCCCCATATTCTCCATCGCCATCGCCGAGAAATTCGACGTCGCCAGCCCGAAACAGCCCAGCGTCAGCGCCTGGAAGACCGCGAAGCTGACCAATGTCTCGAAGCCGATTTCGATCGCGAACAGATGCACCAACGACACCAGGATCAGCACCGACAGCGCCCCATGGCTGATCAGCCGCGTCCCCAGCCGCATCACGATCCGCGCGTTGAGCAGGTTGCACGCCGCCATCGTCACCGACGTCGTCGCGAAGATCAGTGCGAGCAGCGTCGGCCGGTGGAACACGTCCGCCATGATCTGCTGGATCGAATTGAGATAGCCGTACAGCGCGCCCATCAGCGCGGTGGACGCGAGCGTGTAGCCAAGCGAATTGCGATCGGCGACCGTCTGCCGCCAGTCGCCCAGGATGCGTCCCGGCGTGATCGGCAGGACATTCTCGGGCGCGAGCGTCTCGGGCATCCGCAGATAGAACCAGACGAACACCCCCAGCGTCAGCACTGCGACCGTCCAGAAGATCGCGCGCCAGTCGCCGAACTGGAGCACCGTCCAGCCGAAGGTCGGCGCCAGGATCGGCACGATCATGAACACCATGAAGGCGATCGACATGACCCGCGCCATCGCCCGCCCGTGATAACAATCACGGACAAGCGCGATCGTCGCGACGCGCGCGGCGGCGATCACCGCCCCGCCGAACGCGCGAGCGGCGAGCAACAGCGTGAAGCTCCCTGCGGTCGCGCACGCGACGTTGGCGATGATGTACAGCACCAGCGACCAGAGCAGCACCGTCCGCCGTCCGAACCGATCCGCAAGCGGCCCGTGGACGAGCTGCGCGACGCCGAAGCCGATCACGAACGCAGTCACGACGAACTGCCGGCCGTTGTCCGACGCGACGCCGAGCGAGTCGCCGATCGCCGGCAGCGCGGGCAGCATCGAGTCGATCCCGAGCGCGGTCAGCGACATCAGCGAGGCGACGAGCGCGACGAACTCGACGAAGCCGATCGGCGCGCCACGCATCGACGGCGCGTCGGATTGGGGGTCCTGGGTCTGCATGATGCCAGCGCCTTACCCGCTCGGGCTGTCTTGCGAAACCCGTCAACCGGCGCAATCCGTATCGGCCGTGGCGGATTGCGGGATCGGGCCACACGCCCTACCTGTGTTGCGAACGCAACACACTCGGGAGACTGTCATGTTCCGCCCCCTTTTGCTCGCCACCGCCGGGATGCTCGCGCTGTCCGCTTGCGACCGCTCGAATGAAGGCGCGTCGGTGTCGATCAACGCCGATGGCGGCAATGTGTTTGGCGCGATCAACGGCGAGACCGGTGAGATGAAGATCGACGTCCCCGGCTTCCAGGGCTCGGTGAAGCTGCCGAAGATCAAGATCGATACCGGCAATTTCGATCTCAACGGCGTGCGCCTATATCCGGGGTCGTCGATCAGGACGCTCAACATCGTCGGCGACGATAAGACCGGCGGGCTCCGCGTCGCCTTCGCCAGTCCCGCCAACCCGGCGGTCGTGCGCGACTGGTTTGCAGAGCGGCTCGGCAAGGTTGGCTACCAGGTGCATGCCGAGGGTGCGAACCTGATCGGCACGACTGATGAGAACAAACCCTTCCGGCTGGAACTTGCGCCCGACGGCGCGGACAAGGCGACAGGCACGATCGTCATCAGCGGCTAGTCCACAATCCTCCTCACCAGGGGAAGGTGGCTGGCGCTAGCCAGACGGAAGGGGGAGGCAAGGAAAATCGTCGTTGCGTGTCCCGCTTCGGTCACCTTCGGCGTCATTTCCCCCCTAGCGGGGAGAACCGTTCGAAATGCGATAATGTCCCAGTCCTGATTCAGGCATTTGGCACCAAGCCTTTGCCCCCCTATATCGGACAGCCACCAATCCGGACACGCCCCCATGCTCGACACGCCAGCCGCCCAGGTCCCGACGCTTAGCCTAGCCACGCAGGACCCCGACCCCGATGGCTTCGCCGCCGCGTTCGGCGAGTCGTTCGAGCGATTCGGCTTTGCGATCGTTGCCGATCACGGCATCCCCGCCGACCTGATCGAGCGCGCCTGGGCCGAGACGAAACTCCTGTTCGACCTGCCCGAGGACGAAAAGCGCGGCTATCACATCGCCGGCGGCGGCGGTGCGCGCGGTTACACGCCGTTCAAGACCGAGATCGCCAAGGACGCCAAGGTCGTCGACCTCAAGGAATTCTGGCACGTCGGTCGCGAGCTGCCCGAGGGTCATCGCTATGCGGACACGATGGCGCCGAACGTCTGGCCGACGCGGCCCGAGGGCTTCAAGCCGGTCTTCCTCGAACTGTTCGCCGCGTTCGACCGCGCCGGCGACAAGCTGCTGTCGGCGATCGCGCGTCACCTGAAGCTGAAACCCGACTGGTTCGATCCCGCGGTCAAGGACGGCAACAGCATCCTGCGCCTCCTGCACTACCCGCCGATCCCCGCCGATGCGGAGGGTGTCCGCGCCGGCGCGCATGAGGATATCAACCTCATCACGCTGCTGCTTGGCGCCGAGGAAGCCGGGCTCGAACTACTCGACCGCGCGAACGGTCGCTGGCTGTCGATCAAGCCGCCCGAGGGCGCGATGGTCGTCAACGTCGGCGACATGCTCCAGCGGCTGACCAACAAAGTGCTGCCCTCGACCACGCACCGCGTCGTCAACCCGCCGCCCGAGCGCCGCGGCCATTCGCGCTATTCGATGCCGTTCTTCCTGCATCCGGCGCCCGATTTCCTGATCGAAACGCTGCCGGGCACGATCACGCCGGACAACGCGAACCGCTACCCGACCTCAATCACCGCGCATGATTATCTGTACGAGCGGCTGGTCGAGATTGGGCTGATCAAGAAGTAACCCCTTGTTCCCCCGCGGAGGCGGGGGTCCAGGAGCCACATACGATACCGCCTGCGACTCCTGGATTCCCGCCTTCGCGGGAGAACAGCTTTCGGAGACCGTAGCGGCAAGCTACGCCGTGTTCCCCAAACTATGCCACCACCCCGGCGAAGGCTGGGGCCCAAATGGAAAGGTGGTCGTAATGACGCGCACCGCTTCGTTATTACCGTCCCCCGATTGGACCCCGGCCTCCGCCGGGGTGGTGCTCGGGGGAGGGCAGCGAGCGACGCCCCAAGAACCCCACCGCTTTTCCATCCGACTGATACCCAACAACCACGCTTCGCCCATTGGAGCCCGCCCCCGCATCCGCTAGACCGCGCCCGATGCCCCATCTCTATCTCGTCGACGGCTCCGGCTATATCTTCCGCGCCTATCACCGGCTGCCGCCGCTCACCAACAAGCATGGCGAGCCGGTCGGCGCGGTGTACGGCTACACGACGATGCTGTGGAAGCTTGCGGACGAGGTCCACGCCGCTGACGGCCCGACCCACATGGCGGTCATTCTCGACAAGTCGTCCAAGACCTTCCGCAACGATCTCTACGACAAGTACAAGGCGCAGCGGCCGCCCCCGCCCGAGGATCTCGTCCCCCAGTTCCCGATGATCCGCGACGCGACGCGCGCCTTTTCGCTGCCGTGCATCGAGACCGAGGGACTCGAAGCAGACGACATCATCGCCTGTTATTCCAAGGCCGCGCTCGCGCAGGGCTGGTCGGTCACGATCGTCTCGTCCGACAAGGACCTGATGCAGCTGATCGAGCCCGGGCTCGACATGTACGACACGATGAACAACCGCCGGCTCGGCCCCGAGCATGTCGCGGAGAAGTTCTTCGGCATCACGCCCGCGCAGCTCGGTGATGTCCTCGCGCTGATGGGCGACAGCGTCGACAACGTGCCGGGCGTCCCCGGCGTCGGCCCCAAGACCGCCGCCAAGCTGATCCTCGAACATGGCGATCTCGAATCGGTGCTCGCCGCGGCCGACGGCATGAAGAAGAGCAAGCTGCGCGACAATCTGATCGAGCATGCCGAAATGGCGCGGCTGTCGAAGGTGCTCGTCTCGCTCAAATGCGACGTCGCGCTGCCCGAGCCGCTCGAGGATCTCGAGCTCAAGGGCATCCCCGACGCACCCTTGCGCGCGTTCCTCGAACATCACGGCTTCAAGTCGCTGATCGCCAAGCTCTCCGCGGTGGCCGAGGCGCCGGTCGCGGAGTCGCCCGTCGTCGCGGACATGGACGCGGACGAGCCCTGCAAGAACGACGACTATGAAACGGTGGTCGACGAGGCGGCGCTCGATCGCTGGATCACGATCGCGCGGCACCAGGGCTGGATCGCGATCGATACCGAGACGACCGGGATCGACGCGACGCGCGCCGATCTGGTCGGAATCAGCCTGGCGCTGCATCCGAACCTCGCCTGCTACGTACCTATCGCGCATGGCGGCACCGATTTGCTCGCGGAAAACCCGGTCCAGATCGACCGCGCGATCGTACTCGCGAAGATGAAGCCGCTGCTGGAGGATCCGAGCATCCTGAAGATCGGCCACAATCTCAAATACGACATGATCGTCCTCAACCGCGCCTATGCGGCGACCGGCGGCGTGACGATCGCGCCGTTCGACGACACGATCCTGATGAGCTTCGATCTCGACGCAGGGCTGCACGGCCACGGCATGGACGAGCTTGCCGCCACGCACCTCTCGCACACCTGCATCGCGTTCAAGGACGTGGTCGGCACCGGCAAGTCGCAGCGGACCTTCAACGAAATCGACCTCAAGGCCGCGACCCACTATGCCGCGGAGGACGCCGACGTCACGCTCCGCCTCTGGCGCCGGTTCAAGCGCCGCCTGCCCGCCGAGGGCTCGACCCGCGTCTATGAGATGGTTGACCGTCCGCTCGTTCCCGTCATTGCGCAGATGGAGATGCACGGGATCAAGGTCGACGCCGCCAAGCTGTCGAAGCTCTCGACCGAGTTCGCCGCGCAGATGGCGAGCCTCGAGACCGAGATTCACGCGCTCGCCGGCGCGCCCTTCACGATCGGCAGCCCGAAGCAGCTCGGCGACGTGCTGTTCGAGAAGATGGGCATCAAGGGCGGTCGCAAGGGCAAATCCGGCGTCTATTCGACCGATGTCACCGAACTCGAGCGGATCGCCGCCGACAAGGATTCGCCCGGCGCGGTGATCGCGCGGAAGGTGCTCGACTGGCGCCAGCTGTCGAAGCTGAAATCGACCTATACCGATGCGTTGCAGGCGCAGATCAACCCGGCGACGGGCCGCGTCCACACGTCCTACTCGCTGACCGGCGCGCAGACCGGGCGGCTGTCGTCGACTGATCCCAACCTGCAGAACATCCCGATCCGCACCGAGATCGGCCGCCAGATCCGCGACGCGTTCGTCGCCGAGCCCGGCAACGTCATCCTCGCCGCCGATTACTCGCAGATCGAACTGCGGCTGGCCGCGCACATGGCGAACGTCCCCGCGCTGAAGCAGGCGTTCGCGAATGGCGACGACATCCACAGCCTCACCGCGCAGGAGCTGTTCGGCGAGGTCAACCGCGATACGCGCGGCCGCGCCAAGACGATCAACTTCGCGATCCTCTACGGCATCTCGCGCTGGGGGCTCGCCGGCCGCCTCGACGTGTCCGCGGACGAGGCGCAGGCGATGATCGACCGCTATTTCGATCGATTCCCCGGCATCTCCAGCTACATCGTCGACACCACCGAGAGCGTCCGCGCGACCGGCTTCACGACGACCTTGTTCGGGCGGAAAACGCATTTTCCGCGGATCCGCTCGAAGATCCAGCACGAACGCCAGGGCGCCGAGCGCGCCGCGATCAACGCGCCGATCCAGGGGACGAGCGCGGACATCATCAAGCGCGCGATGGTCCGCATGGGCCCCGCGTTGCTCGAGGCCGGGCTGCCCAACGTGCGCATGCTGCTCCAGGTCCACGACGAACTCGTGTTCGAACTGCCCGAGGACGATGTCGAGGCGGCCAAGCCCGTGATCGAACGCGTGATGGCCAACGCCGCGACGCCGGCGGTGACGCTCGACGTGCCCCTGGGTATCGAGATCGGGACCGGTTTGAGCTGGGGCGCCGCGCATTGAACGCGCAGGGCGGCAGCCGGCCGCGCCCGACGGACTCGCACAAGCGCGGCCGGCGGAGCATTCGCTCCGACCGACGACGCGGCTTTACCGCGGCGCGACCCACCAACGGCGCCCGCCCGTGACCGAATCCACACAGGACATCGACACGCTCGCCAGGGGTGGTCGGACCAACATCGCCGGCTTCATCCTCCGCCTCGCCGCGCGCATCCCGTTCCTGTTCATTGCCGGCCGCATCTACGGTCCCGACCTGGTCGGCCGCTTCGCCATCGCGGTCGTCGTCGTCGAACTCGCCGCGTTGCTGGCCACGCTCGGTCTTAAGCGCGGTCTTGCGCAGGCGCTCAGCAGCGCGGATCGCCCGCACGCCAACGTGGTGTGGGATGCGATGGCGGTCGCCTTCGTCGCCTCGCTGATCGCTAGCGCCGTGCTCTGCACCTTCCCGCAGATCATGTATCCGAACAGCGCGATCACCGGGCTCGACCGGTTCCTGCCGCTGATCATCGTCGCGATCGCCTGGTCGGACGTCAGCCTCGCTGCGCTCGCCTACCGCCTCAACGTCAAGGCCGCGGTCACCGCGCGCGCGGTGGTCGAGCCATGGACGATCTCGATCGCCGCCTGGGCCTTCTCCTACTTCACGATCCGGGACGGCCTGGTGCTCAGCTATGTCGCGTCGATGACCGCGGCGCTGATCGCCAGCCTCGTGCCGTTCCTGCGCAGCTACGGCGTGCCGCGCGGCTGGTCGCCGCACCTGCGCCCGCTCTACGCGCTCGCCCGCGCCAACGTGCCGCTTGCCGGCGCCGACATCCTCGAATGGGGCAGCCGCAACGTCGACCGCTTCATCCTCGGCGTGATGTTCGAGCCGAAGGTCGTCGGCATCTATTACATGGCGCAGCAGGTCGCATCCCTGCCGCAGAAGCTGAAGACCAGCTTCGACCCGATCCTCGGCCCCGTCATCACGCATAGCCTCGCGATCAACGACCGCGCCGCGATCGCCAACCAGGTTCGCCAGGTCGCGTTCTGGATCATGGCCGCGCAAGGTGGTCTCGCGCTGATGGGCTCGATCCCCGGCGAGGCGGTGATGGGCGTGGTCGGCCCGCAATTCGTCGCGGGCACCGCCGCGCTCGCGTTCCTGCTGACGGCCGAATTCCTTGCCTCGACCGGTGCGGTCTGCGAATCGGCGCTCGTCTATATCGCGCGCCACCGCAACTTGATGATCTCGGCGGCGATGCTCGCCTTCCAGATTGGGCTGAGCTTTGCGCTGATCTTCGTCATCCGTCGCCTCGGCTATCCGGTCAACTACCAGGCGGCGGGGCCGGCGATCGCGCTGATGCTGTCGGTGGCGCTGACGTCGATCATCAAGTCCAAGCTGCTCGGCCGCCTGCTGGGCGCAAACGTGTCGCCGTGGCGCTGGCCGCTGGTCTGGGCCGCGCTCGCCGCGATCGTCGTCGGGGCCGGGTTCACGGCGCTCCCCAAGCGCTACGAATGGGTCGAACTGGCCGTCGGCGAGCCCGCGATCGCCGCGACCTATCTCTACATCCTGTGGAAATACGCGTTCGGGCCGGCAGATCGCGCCCTGTTCGCCAAGAAGCCCGCCAAGGACGCCAGCCTCCCCAACGCCGGTGCGCCCGTCGCCTAGAGCATCCCAACCAACAGCGTGCCGTTCAGCCCGATGATCACCGCGGCGATTCCCCAGGCGAGGATCTTCAGCCAGGCCGGGCTGACCAGATCGCCCATGATCGTACGGTCGCCGGTGAACTTGACGAGCGGCACGACCGCGAACGGCAGCTGCAGGCTGAGCACGACCTGGCTCAGCACCAGCAGCTTCGTCGCGCCCGAATCGCCCGTCGCGCCGATCACGAACACCGCAGGGACGATCGCGAGCAGCCGGGTCACCAGCCGCCGCGCCCAGACGGGCATGCGCAGGTTGAGGAAACCCTCCATCACGATCTGCCCGGCAAGCGTGCCCGTCACCGTCGAATTCTGCCCCGAGGCCAGCAGCGCGACCGCGAACAGGACGCTCGCGGCGCCCATGCCGAGCATCGGCGCGAGCAGTTCATACGCCTGATCGATCTCCGCGACGTCGGTGCGCCCCGCGACATGGAAGGTCGCCGCCGCCAGGATCAGGATCGCGGCGTTGATGAAGAAGGCGAGGCCCAGCGCGACCGTGCCGTCGATCGTCGCCATCGTGATCGCGTCGCGCTTGCCCGCCTCGTCCCGCGCGAAGGCGCGCGTCTGGACGATCGACGAGTGGAGGTAGAGATTGTGCGGCATCACGGTCGCCCCGAGGATGCCGATCGCGATGTAGAGCATCGCCGGGTTGGTGACGATCTGCGTCGTCGGCACCAGACCGCCGAGCACGCCCGCCATGTCGGGTCGCGCGAGGAACAGTTCGAACATGAAGCAGCCGGCGATGATGACCAGCAGCGCGACGACGAACGCCTCGAGCTTGCGGAACCCGAAGCGTTGCAGCGCGAGGATCAGGAATACGTCGAGCACGGTGATCGCGACGCCGTAGAGGAGCGGAAACCCGAACAGCAGCTTCAGCGCGATCGCGGTGCCGAGCACTTCGGCCAGATCGCAGGCGATGATCGCGATTTCGCAGAAGAACCAGAGCGCGAACGAAACCGGCTTCGAATAGTGCGCGCGGCAGGCCTGGGCGAGATCGAGCCCGGCAACGATCCCGAGCCGCGCGGACAGCGCCTGCAGCACCATCGCCATCAGGTTCGACAGCAGCACGACCGACAGCAAAGTATAGCCGAACGCCGACCCGCCGGCGATGTCGGTCGCCCAGTTGCCGGGGTCCATATAGCCGACCGCGACCATGTATCCCGGCCCGACGAACGCGAACAGCCGCCGCCAGAATGACGCGCCCTCGGGGATGGCGATGGTCCGATGACTCTCGGCGAGCGAGTTGGCGAAGTCCGAGGCGGGAAGATTGGGCGCTGACATCGGAAGCTGCTTTGCCGGAGGGGGCGAGCGGGAACAAGCGCTTGCGTCCGGGCGGCGCGTCAAAGTCGCCACCTCCCCGTCCGTCACCCCAGCGAAAGCTGGGGTATCCCCGTTGGCGGGCGTCACGGCTTAAACGGGAAGATCCCAGCGTTCGCTGGGATGACGGGCGGTGGGGAATCCTCCCCTCAGATCACCTTCATGTCCGCCTGGTAATGATGCCAGGCGAAGATCGCCGCCGCGCCGCGGTGCGGGCGCCACGCCTCCGCCACTTCGCGCGTCAGCTTCTCGCTCGGGCGAGTCTCGTGGCCGAGGATCCGGCCGACCTCGATCTGGATCGCCAGGTCGCCCGCCGGCCAGATGTCGGTCCGCCCTTCCGCGAACAGCAAATAGATCTCCGCCGACCAGCGGCCGATCCCTTTCACGCGAACCAGCGCGGCGATCGCCTCCTCGTCGTCCTCGGGCAGGTTGGCGAGATCGAGCCGGCCGCTCGTCACCTCGTCGGCGAGGCTGCGCGCATAGCCGAGTTTCTGCCGCGACAATCCGGCGCTGCGCAGCGTCTCGTCGCTGGCGGCGGCGATCTTTGCGGGGTCGCCCGCGCCGCCGACCACGGTATCGAGCTTGGTCCACACCGCCTGCGCCGAGGCGACGCTCACCTGCTGGCCGACGATGGTGCGCAGCAACGTCGCAAAGCCGCGCTCGCTGATCCGCGGCGCCGGGTGCCCGGCATTGCCGACCGCCACCGCAAAGGCGGGCTCGATCTCGCACAAGGCCGCCATCGCGGTTTTGAGCTGGTCCGCGTTCAGGCCCATGATGCTTGATCCCGGCGCCACGCAACGGCATGAACGAAGTCAGATTTTTCGGAGAATGACATGCCCAAGCTTATCGTCGTGACGCGCGAAGGGGAAGAACGCGAGATCATGGGCGAAGCGGGGCTTTCGGTGATGGAAGTCATTCGCGACGCTGGCATCGACGAGATCCTGGCGCTGTGCGGCGGCTGCTGCTCGTGCGCCACCTGCCACGTCCATGTCGACCCGGCGTTTGCGGCCAAACTGAAGCCGATGGGGCCGGACGAGGACGACCTGCTCGATTCGACCAGCGACCGCGATGCGGGATCGCGCCTCTCGTGCCAGATCGAACTCACCGACGCGCTGGACGGACTGAAGGTCCGCATCGCCGCGGAGGACTGACTGTCCCTCGCCCCTCCGGGGAGAGGGAGGGAGGAGCCGAAGGCGACGGAAGGGAGAGGGGCGTTGGGACGAACCGTCCCGAGCCTCAAAC
>NZ_LMLD01000012.1:297260-332742 GCF_001421825.1 Sphingomonas sp. Leaf38
GGGCCCTTCCCTCTCCCCGGCGGGGAAAGGGGTCTAAACTCACCGCGTCGTGACCGCGTAGAGCGCGATCGCCGCGGCGTTCGAGACGTTGAGGCTCTCGACCTTTTCCGAGATCGGCAACTTGGCGAGCTCGTCGCAATGCTGCTCGGTATTCTGCCGCATGCCCTCGCCTTCGGCGCCGAGCACGATCGCGATGCGCTGCGTGCCCATCGCCTCGCCCAGCGTCTGCGTCGCGTGGCCGGTCAGCCCGATCCGCCAGAAGCCGGCCGCTGCGATCTCCTCGAGCGCGCGCGCCAGATTGACGACGCGAATCCACGGCACGCTCTCCAGTGCGCCCGATGCGGCGCGCGCGATCGTGCCCGATTCGGGTGGCGCGTTGCGATCGGGCGTCACGATGCCCAGCGCATCGAACGCCGCCGCCGAGCGCAGGATCGCGCCGACATTGTGTGGATCGGTCACGCCGTCGAGGATCACCAGCGGGCGATTATCGTCCTTGCCGTGCTCGAGCAGGTCGGCGAGCCACATGTCCTCGAGCGGCTCGACCTCGATCACCACGCCCTGATGCGGCGCATCGCCGGGCACCAGCCGTGCCAGATCGGCTGCTTCGGCATAGGTCACGGGGACGTCGGCGGGTAGATCGAACCCGGCCAGCGCCTCGCGCGTGCCGAGGATCTTGCGCACCGTGCGCTCCGGATTGTTCAGTGCGGCGCCAACCGCGTGCTTGCCCCAGAAGCGGGGGCGGCCTGCCGGCGCCTTGCTCGGCCTGTGTCCCTTGCGTGCCATATTCGCTCTCGATCGTGTCTGTGTATGCGGCGTCCTTGTCGGCATTCTCCCCGCGCGGCAACAGCGAAGCGCGAAACTTCGCAAAACCTGCGTTGACACACCGGGCGCGCTTCGCCATTGAGCCGCCTCGCTTTGATAAGCGGCCCATCTGGACAGGTGGCCGAGTGGTTAAAGGCAGCAGACTGTAAATCTGCCCGTGCAAGCGTACGCTGGTTCGAATCCAGCCCTGTCCACCACTACCCTCGGGTAGTGTCTACCCAGACCCTGTCGACCGGCCTTGCACGCGGTCGACGTCTCCCCCCCCCCCGATACCGATTATCTTCCAAGCGGCGTCGAGCGCGCGTGACAACGCCGCGCGGCGAGCTACGATCAGCGCGACCGTAATCAAGCCGGAAGCCGCGTGACCTCAGACATCGCCGTACAGCAGCCCACCCAGGATCTTGCCGATTCGATCCTCGACACGCTCGTGCACCGGATCGGCAAGGACGCGCAGGCGGCGCTCCCGCACGACTGGCTTGCGGCGACGATCCTGACGGTGCGCAACGACATCGTCGAACGCTGGATGGCGTCGACCAAGGCGGCGCATGCGGCGGGCGCCAAGCGCGTCTATTATCTCAGCCTCGAATTCCTCATCGGCCGCCTGCTGCGCGACGCGGTGACGAACCTGCAGCGCAGCCGCGAAGTGACGCGCGCGCTCGCACTGCACGGCGTCGACCTCGCCGCGCTCGAGGAGATCGAGCCTGATGCGGCGCTCGGCAATGGCGGGCTCGGGCGGCTCGCGGCGTGCTTTATGGAAAGCATGGCGAGCCTTGCGCTCCCCGCCTACGGCTATGGTATCCGCTATGTGAACGGGATGTTCCGCCAGCGGATCGACGATGGCTGGCAGGTCGAGATGCCCGAAAGCTGGCTCGCGCACGGCAATCCCTGGGAATTCGAACGCCGCGAGAGCGCCTATTTCATCGGCTTCGGAGGCGAGGTGACCGCGACCGACAGCGGCCAGATCCACTGGAGCCCGGCCGAAGCGGTCGAGGCGATGGCGGTCGATACCCCCGTCGTCGGCTGGCGCGGCAAACACGTCAACACGCTGCGGCTGTGGACCGCGCGCGCGTTCGATCCGATCAAGCTCGACCGGTTCAACGCGGGCGACTTCACCGGTGCGCTCGCCGACCAGCTCCGTGCCGAGACGCTCACGCGCGTGCTCTATCCCAATGATTCGACCGCCGCGGGGCAGGAACTGCGGCTGCGCCAGGAATATTTCTTCTCGTCCGCCTCGATCCAGGACATCGTCCGCCGCCACATCCAGTATTTCGGCGACATCCGCACGCTGCCCGACAAGGCCGCGATCCAGCTGAACGACACGCACCCCGCGGTCTCGGTCGCCGAGCTGATGCGGCTGCTGATCGATCACCACGAATTCGCGTTCGACGAGGCGTGGAAGATCACGCGCGCCACCTTCGGCTATACCAACCACACGCTGCTACCCGAGGCGCTGGAGAGCTGGCCGCTGCCGCTGTTCGAACGGCTCCTGCCGCGGCACATGCAGATCGTCTACGCGATCAACGCAAGGCTGCTGCGCGAGGCGCGCGGCGTTGACGGCATCGACGACCGCGCGATCGCCGCGATCAGCCTGATCGACGAGGGTGGCGAGCGGCGCGTGCGGATGGCGAACCTCGCCTTTGCCGGATCGCACAGCGTCAACGGCGTTGCAGCGCTCCATACGCAGTTGATGAAGAAGACGGTCTTCGCCGATCTCCACCGCCTCTATCCGACGCGAATCAACAACAAGACCAACGGGATAACCCCGCGTCGCTGGCTCCAGCAGTGCAACCCCGGCCTCACGACGCTGATCCGCGACGCGATCGGTGACGGCTTTCTCGACGATGCCGAACGGCTGATCGATCTTGATGTTTTTGCCGACGATGCAGCGTTCAGGGAGCGGTTTTGGGCGGTGAAGCGTTCGAACAAGGTGGCACTGGCAAATCATATCAAGGACAGCATGGGGCTGCGCATCGACCCCGACGCGCTGTTCGACGTGCAGATCAAGCGCATCCACGAGTATAAGCGTCAGCTGCTCAACATCATCGAGACGGTCGCGCTCTATGACCAGATCCGCAGCCATCCCGAACGCGACTGGACGCCCCGCGTAAAGCTGTTCGCGGGCAAGGCGGCGTCGAGCTATCACAATGCGAAACTGGTCATCAAACTGGCGAACGACGTTGCGCGTCGGATCAATGCGGACCCGTCGGTCGGCGGGCTTCTGAAGGTCGCGTTCCTGCCCAATTACAATGTGTCGCTGGCGGAGAAGATCATCCCCGCCGCCGATCTCAGCGAACAGATCTCGACCGCGGGGCTCGAGGCGTCGGGCACCGGCAACATGAAGTTCGCGATGAACGGCGCGCTGACGATCGGCACGCTCGACGGCGCGAATATCGAGATCAAGGACCGGGTCGGCGACGACAACATCTTCATCTTCGGCATGACCGCGGACGAGGTCGAGGCGAAGCGCGCGTCGGGCTATGATCCCCGCCGCGTGATCGACGGGTCGAACGAGCTGCGCCAGGCGGTATCGGCGATCGCCTCGGGCGTGTTCTCGCCCGACGATCGTCAGCGTTATGCCGGGCTGATGGGCGGGCTATACGAGGGCGACTGGTTCATGCTCGCCGCCGATTTCGACAGCTATGCCACCGCGCAGCGTAGCGTCGACACGCGCTGGAACGATCGCGACGCGTGGGTCGCCTCGACCGTGCGCAACGTCGCGCGCGTCGGCTGGTTCTCGTCCGACCGCACGATCCGCGAATATGCGCGCGATATCTGGACGGTAATGTGAAGCCACCCGAAGGCGCCATCGTTGCCCTGATCGAGGGGCGTCACGACGATCCCTTCTCGTTGCTCGGCGTGCATGCCGGACCCGGGGGCACGTTCGCGCGCGCCTGGTTGCCGGGCGCGGCAACCGCGGAGGCGCATGCGCTCGACGGCACGACGCTCGGCACGCTCCCCCTGATCGACGATCGCGGGCTGTTCGAGGGGCCGATCGACGGCGATCCGCAGCCGGTGAAATATCATGCCGAGGGTGGCGGTGCAGACTGGTGGGTGACCGACCCGTACAGCTTCGGCCCCGTGCTCGGCCCCGTCGACGACGTGCTGATGGCCGAAGGCACGCACCACCGCCTCCACGACAAGATGGGCGCGCACCTGATCGAGCATGAGGGCGCGCACGGTGTCCATTTTGCGCTCTGGGCGCCCAATGCGCAGCGCGTCTCGGTGGTCGGCGACTTCAACGACTGGGACGGTCGCCGCCATACGATGCGCAAACGCGGCGACGTCGGCGTGTGGGAGATCTTCATCCCCGACATCGCCGAGTATCGCGCGTACAAATACGAGATCGTCGGCCCCGATGGCCAGCTCCAGCCGCTGAAGGCCGATCCGTTCGCCTTTGCCAGCGAACTGCGCCCCGCGACCGCGTCGATCACGCGGACGCTGGCGCACGAATGGGCGGATACCAGCCACCGCGCGCACTGGGCCTCGGTCGATCCGCGCCGCGTGCCGATCAGCATCTACGAGGTGCATGCCGGATCGTGGGACCGCGACGCCGAGGGCTGGTTCCTGACCTGGGATGAGCTCGCCGACCGGTTGATCCCGTACGTGGTCGAGATGGGCTTCACGCACATCGAGTTCATGCCGATCAGCGAACATCCCTATGATCCGAGCTGGGGCTATCAGACCACCGGGCTGTACGCGCCGTCCGCGCGGTTCGGCGATATCGAGGGATTCGCGCGGTTCGTCGACGGTGCGCATCTGGCCGGGATCGGCGTGCTGCTCGATTGGGTGCCGGCGCATTTCCCGACCGACGCGTTCGGGCTCGCGCATTTCGACGGCACCGCGCTGTACGAGCATGAGGACCCGCGGCTCGGCTTCCACCCCGACTGGAACACCGCGATCTACAATTTCGGCCGGCGCGAAGTGTCGTCGTTCCTCGTCAACAACGCGCTGTTCTGGGCCGAACGCTATCATATCGACGGGCTTCGCGTGGATGCGGTCGCGTCGATGCTGTACCGCGATTATTCGCGCGAGGCGGGCGAATGGATCCCCAACGAGCAAGGCGGCCGCGAGAATTGGGAAGCGGTCGCGTTCCTGCGCGCCATGAACCGCGCGGTGTACGCACAACACCCCGGCATCTTCACGATCGCTGAGGAATCGACCTCCTGGCCGGGCGTTTCCGCCCCCGTCGGCGACGACGGCAAGAGCGGTGGCTTGGGCTTCGGGTTCAAGTGGAACATGGGCTTCATGCACGACACGCTCCAGTACATGGCGCGCGATCCGCTGCACCGGAAACATCACCATGGCGAGATCAATTTTGGCTTGGTCTATGCGTTCAGCGAGAATTTCGTCCTACCGCTGAGCCACGACGAAGTGGTCCACGGCAAGGGTTCGCTGCTGACCAAGATGCCCGGCGACGACTGGCAGCAATTCGCGAACCTGCGCGCCTATTACGCGTTCATGTGGGGCTATCCAGGCAAGAAATTGCTCTTCATGGGGCAGGAATTCGCGCAGCGCCGCGAATGGTCCGAAGGCCGTGCGCTTGATTGGGATCTGCGCAATGCGCGCAGCCATGAAGGTATTCGCAATCTCGTCCGAGACCTGAACGCGGTCTATCGCGAGAAGCCCGCGCTCCACGCCCGAGACTGCGAGAGCGAGGGCTTCGAATGGCTGATCGCCGACGACGCTGCCAATTCGGTCTTTGCCTGGCTGCGCAAGGCACCGGGCGCGAAGCCGGTCGCGATCATCGCTAACATGACGCCGATCGCGCGCGCACCCTATCGCATCCCGCTCCCGCTCGACGGGCGCTGGTGCGAGATCATCAACAGCGACGCGCATGAATATTGGGGCAGCGGGCTCGGCAATCTCGGCGGCGTCGTTGCCGAGAAAGGTGCTGCCTGGGTCACGTTGCCGCCGCTCGCGACGATCATGCTGGAATATGAAGGCTGATCGAGTTCGAAGACCGATCCGGCGCAATGACGGAACAACCCGCGGGTGACGGGGCGTTATACCGCGGACGATTAGGGAGAGACGGACATGGTTGAACGGCGGGGACAGCCACTGGCGCGCGACGCGATGGCGTATGTGCTGGCCGGTGGCCGCGGCAGTCGGCTGATGGAGCTGACCGATACGCGCGCGAAACCCGCGGTGTATTTCGGCGGCAAGGCACGGATCATCGATTTCGCGCTGTCGAACGCGATCAATTCGGGCATCCGCCGGATCGGCGTGGCCACGCAGTACAAGGCGCATTCGCTGATCCGCCATTTGCAAAGCGGCTGGAACTTCCTGCGCTCCGAACGCAACGAGAGCTTCGACATCCTGCCCGCGTCGCAGCGGATCAGCGAGTTCCAATGGTATGAGGGCACCGCCGACGCGGTGTACCAGAATATCGACATCATCGAGAGCCACGCGCCCGAATACATGGTCATCCTGGCGGGCGATCATATCTACAAGATGGATTACGAGCTGATCCTGCAACAGCATTGCGAGACCGGCGCGGACGTCACGATCGCCTGTCTCGAAGTGCCGCGGATGGAGGCGGTCGGCTTCGGCGTGATGGCGGTCGACGAGCATGACAACGTCACCGCGTTCGTCGAGAAGCCCGCCGATCCCCCGGCGATTCCGGGCAATCCGGACATCGCGCTGGCATCGATGGGGATCTACGTCTTCCACACTCGGTTGCTGTTCGACGAACTGCGCCGCGATGCCGAGACGCCAGGCTCCGCGCGCGACTTCGGCAAGGACATCATCCCGTACCTCGTGAAGCACGGCAAGGCGGTCGCGCATCGCTTCTCGGACAGCTGCGTGCGATCGGAGGGCGAAGTCGAGGCCTATTGGCGTGACGTCGGGACGGTCGATGCCTATTGGGAGGCCAATATCGATCTGACCGACGTGGTGCCCAAGCTCGATCTGTACGACCGCAGCTGGCCGCTATGGACTTATTCGGAGGTCACGCCCCCCGCCAAGTTCGTTCATGCCGATGACGGGCGGCGCGGCGAAGCGGTGTCGAGCCTTGTTTCGGGCGACTGCATCATCTCGGGGTCGTCGATCCATCGCAGCCTGATCTTCACGGGCACGCGCGCGCACAGCTATTCGATGCTCGACCAGGCAGTGATCCTGCCGCATTGCGAGATCGGTCGCGGTGCGCGACTGTCCAAGGTGGTAGTCGATCGCGGCGTGGTGATCCCGGACGGCCTCGTCGTCGGCGAGGATGCCGCACTCGACGCGCACCGCTTCCGCCGTACCGACAATGGCGTGGTGCTCGTGACCAAATCGATGATCGACCGGCTGACCGAATGAGCATGCGACCGGCGCGGGCGTCGCTGCAACGGGAGTTCGAATGATGCGCGTCCTTTCGGTGGCGTCGGAGGCGTATCCGCTGATCAAGACCGGCGGGCTGGCGGACGTGGTCGGCGCGCTGCCCGCCGCGCTCGCGCATCACGGCGTCGCGATGACGACCTTCCTCCCCGGCTACCCCGCGCTCGCGGCAGTCACCAGGAAGGCGAAGGTCGTGCATCGCTATGCCGACTTGCTCGGCGTCGAAGCGCGGATCCTGGCGGCGAAGATTGGTGAGCATCCGCTCCTGATCCTCGACGCGCCCAGCCTGTTCGCGCGCGGCGGTGGCCCGTACGGCGACGCGACCGGCGCCGACTGGGTCGACAACTGGCTCCGGTTCGCCGCGTTCGGCCGTGCCGCCGCGGATCTCGCCTCGGGTGTGATCGAGGGGCAGGAGTTCGCCATCCTCCACGCGCATGACTGGCAGGCGGCGATGGCGCCCGCCTATCTGCGCTATGCCCCCGGCCCCGGTGCCCCGGCCAAGACGATCGTCACGATCCACAATA
Source organism: Sphingomonas sp. Leaf38 (assembly GCF_001421825.1). Taxonomy (NCBI): domain Bacteria; kingdom Pseudomonadati; phylum Pseudomonadota; class Alphaproteobacteria; order Sphingomonadales; family Sphingomonadaceae; genus Sphingomonas; species Sphingomonas sp. Leaf38. The sequence goes on from NZ_LMLD01000012.1 coordinate 304,922, forward strand.
TCGCGTTCCAGGGCCGCTATGGCGCGGAGATCTTCGCCGATCTCGCGCTGCCCGATGCGGCGTTCGCGCTCGATGGCGTCGAATATTATGGCGGTGTGGGCTTCCTGAAGGCCGGTCTCGAAGCGGCCGATGCGATCACCACGGTCAGCCCGACCTATGCCGCCGAGATCCGGCGCGGCGAATTCGGCATGGGGCTTGAAGGGCTGATCAACGTCCGGGCCGATCGCCTCACGGGGATCGTCAACGGCATCGACCCCGCAGTCTGGAACCCCGCCACCGACGCGGCGCTGCCGTCGCGCTACACCGCACGCACGCTCACCCGTCGCCGCGCGAACAAGCGCGCGGTCGAGACTCTCTATGGGCTCGACAGCGGCGACGGGCCGATCTTCACCGTCATCAGCCGGCTGACGTGGCAGAAGGGCATGGACGTCCTCGTCGCGACGCTCGACGAACTGGTCGCGCTCGGCGGCCGGCTCGCGCTGCTCGGCTCGGGCGATGCCGCGCTCGAAGGCGCCTTTCTCGCTGCCGCCGAGCGCCACCCCGGCCGGGTCGGCGTCCGCATCGGCTATGACGAGCCGGTCTCGCATCTGCTCCAGGCGGGCGCCGACGCGATCCTGATCCCGTCGCGGTTCGAACCCTGCGGCCTGACGCAGCTTTACGGCCTCGCTTATGGCTGCATCCCCGTCGTCGCGCGCACCGGCGGGCTCGCCGACACGGTGATCGACGCAAACGAGGCCGCGATCGCCGCGGGCGTCGCCACCGGCATCCAGCATGACGGCATCACGCCCGAAGCACTCAGCCATGCGTTGCGCCGAACGTTCGCGCTCTATGCACGCCCCGATCGGTGGGCCATGTTGCAGCGCAACGCGATGCGCGCGGACTTCTCGTGGGACGAGAGCGGTCGGCGTTACGCAAACCTCTATTCGAGCCTTCTGGAGCCCGCATGATCCGCACCGTTTCGACCACGCCCTATAGCGACCAGAAGCCCGGCACCTCGGGCCTGCGCAAGAAGGTGAAGGTCTTCCAGCAGCCCAATTACGCGGAGAACTTCGTCCAGTCGGTGTTCGACGTGGTCGCGGACAAGGCGGGCGCGACGCTGGTGATCGGTGGCGATGGCCGCTTTCTCAACCGCGAGGTGATCCAGGTCGCGATCCGGATGGCCGCGGCGAACGGTTTTGGCCGCGTGATCGTCGGGCGCGGCGGCATCCTGTCGACGCCCGCCGCGAGCCACATGATCCGCAAGCGTGGCGCGATCGGCGGGCTGGTCCTGTCCGCCAGCCACAACCCCGGCGGTCCCGACGAGGATTTCGGGATCAAGTACAACATCGCCAATGGCGGCCCCGCACCCGAATCGATCACCGACGCGATCAACGCGCGCACGCTCGAGATCGACCGCTGGCTGACCGTCGATGCGGCCGACATCGATCTCGACCAGGACGGCGAGGTCATGGTCGGTGACATGCCCGTCGAGGTCGTCGATCCGGTCGAAGACTATGCCGCGCTGATGGAGACGCTGTTCGATTTCGACGCGATCCGCGCCGCGAAGCTGACGATTGCGTTCGACGCGATGAGCGCGGTCACCGGGCCCTATGCGACCGAGATCCTCGAACGCCGGCTGGGCTTTGCGGCTGGCACGGTGCGCAACGGCATGCCGCTCCCCGATTTCGGCGGGCATCACCCCGACCCCAATCTCGTCCACGCGCACGCGCTGTACGAGACGATGATGGCCCCCGACGCGCCCGATTTCGGCGCAGCCTCGGACGGCGACGGCGACCGCAACCTGATCATCGGCAAGCACCGGTTCGTCACCCCCTCCGACAGCCTCGCGATGCTGGCGGCGAACGCGCACCTCGCGCCTGGTTATGCAGGCGGGCTCAAGGGTATCGCCCGCTCGATGCCGACCAGCGCGGCGGCGGACCGCGTCGCGGCAGCGCTGGGCATCCCCGCCTATGAGACGCCGACCGGCTGGAAATTCTTCGGCAATCTGCTCGATGCGGGGATGGCGACGATCTGCGGCGAGGAGAGCGCGGGGACCGGCTCCGACCATGTCCGCGAGAAGGACGGGCTGTGGGCGGTGCTGCTCTGGCTCAACATCCTCGCGGTCCGCGGCGAGAGCGTCGACGCAATCGCGCAGGATCACTGGGCCAAGTTCGGCCGCAACTATTACGCCCGCCACGATTACGAGGGTGTCGAGACGGCGCGCGCCGATGCGCTGATAGCGGCGTTGCGCACCAGCCTCGCCACGCTGCCCGGCCAGACATTCGACGACCTGACCGTCGAGACCGCGGACGAGTTCGCCTATACCGACCCGACCGACGGCTCGATCAGCCGCAACCAGGGCGTGCGCATCCTGTTCGCCGGCGGCAGCCGCGTCGTGTTCCGCCTATCGGGCACGGGCACCAGCGGCGCGACGTTGCGCGTGTATCTCGAACGCTACGAGCCCGTCGGCGGCGACCTCGACCGCGACACTGGCGAGATGCTCGCGAGCATCGTCGCCGCCGCGGAGTCGATTGCAGGTATCACCGAGTATACCGGACGCCTGAAGCCCGACGTCATCACCTGATGCAGGCTGGCAGAATGACGCATCGACCACGCCGCAGCGCGCTCTACATGCCCGCGTCCAACCCGCGGGCGATCGCCAAGGCACGGACGCTCGCCTGCGACGTCGTCATTCTCGACCTGGAGGACGCCGTCGCGCCCGAGGAAAAGGGCGCCGCACGCGACCGGGTCGTTGCGACCGTGCGCGACGGGGGTTTCGGCGCACGCGAACTCGTGGTCCGGATCAACGGCCTCGAGACGCCATGGTACGCGGATGACATCGCTGCGGTACGCGGGATCGGCGTCGATGCGGTGCTGGTGCCCAAGCTGTCCTACCCGGCTGAGTTGAATGCGGTCCGCAGCTCGCTTGGCGACGACGGCACGCCAATCTGGGCGATGATCGAGACCTGTGCCGCGATCCTGTCGCTGCCGGCGCTGTCCGACGCTGCGGCGTCGGCGCGACTGACCGCGCTGGTGGCGGGCACGAACGATCTTGCCAAGGAGATGCGGTGCCGACTTGGAGCGGAGCGCACGCCGTTGTTCCCGGCGCTCGCGTCGATCTTGATGGCCGCTCGCGCCGCGGGGATCGTCGCGCTCGATGGCGTCTGTAACGCGCTCGACGATCCGGCGCGATTTGATGCCGAATGCGCGCAAGGCGCGATGCTGGGGTTCGACGGCAAGACGCTGATCCACCCCTCGCAGATCGAGGCAGCAAATACCGCCTTCGGTCCGAGCAAGGACGAACTGGCATGGGCGCGCGCGATCGTCGCGGCGTTCGCGGTTCCTGATAATGCGGACAAGGGCGCCATCCGCCTCGATGGCCAGATGGTCGAGCGGCTGCACCTCGCCCAAGCGGAAGCTGTGCTGCGGCTCTGACGCAGGCCAGCGCTCAACCCTTCGCGTTCGCGCGCCGGGTGGCCCAGCCCTTCTTCGCGGCGGCAGACCGGTCGCCTGCCCCCGATGCCGTGTGCGTATCTGGCTTGCCCCGGCCGGAGCCGGACTTGTTGCCGCCGCCCGAATCCTTGTTCACCGTGGCCCAGGCGCGCGCTTGCGCTTCCGGCTCGGGAACGCCGCTCGCCTCATAGCCGTCGGCGATATGCGCGGCCTTGCGCTTCTGCTTGTCGGTATACGCGTCCTTGTCGCCCTGCGGCATTGCAGCTCTCCTGGTCAGGGAGCGTCAACGTTCAGAGCGACGCCGCGTTCACCGCCCGATCCAGTCCGCCACCTCGGTCGCGACCTGGTTCGCCGCCTGGTTGATCCCCGCCGCCGCCGAGGGCGCGTCGATCGCCGACACCGGCACGCGCGCCTCGAAACGATGCTTCTCGACCGACGTCTTGCCGACGCGGGTGAGCGAGGCGTCGAACGTCACGACCGCCTCGCGCGTCGTCGCATCGAGGCCGAACGCGCGGAGTTCGCCGCCCAGCAAGCCGCCCGGATCGCCGATCGACTGCGCGGTCGACAGCACCACGAGTCCGGTCCGCGACGCGACCGTGTCCGATACCAACCGTGCGAACAGACGCGCCGGCGGCTCCGCCCACTGCGCATCGGTCACATAGGCGATCGAGGTCGGGGTGGCCTGCACGGGCACGCGCGCGGTCGCCAGCGACTGCGGCACGACGGGCACCTGGATCGTGATCGACTTGCTCGTCGCCGAATCCTGGTTCTGCCCGACCGTCACGGTCGACGCACTCGTCAGCGTCAGCAGCGTGGGGGGCGGCTTGGCGCCGAAGCTGATGCACCCGGCAAGCGGCAGCATCGCGATTAGGATGAGCGGTGTCTTCATGGCGTGCCTCACTTACCCTTGTAATCCGGGAGCTTCTGCTGCCCGATCAGCGAACTCGCACCCTGCTGGTCGACCTTTTCGGCGACCGACGACAAGGCCGCCGCGGTCGTCCGCAGATCGCGGACCAGACGGTTGGCCTCGGGGATCGTCGTCTTCGAAAAGGCCTGCAACCCCGGCCGCGCATCGCCGATCGCCGAATTCAGCGTATCGGCGCTCCGCTGCGCGGAGACGATCGCCTTGTTCAGATTGGCCATTGCCGGCTTCACGTCCTCGGACAGGACGCCGTTGGTGGTCTTGGCGAGAACGCCGAACTGTTGCGCGGCATCGCCGGCCTGCTGGATCGCAACGCGCGTCTGCGCAAGCGTCGCGGCGATCTCCGGCCCGCGATCGGCGAGCGCATCGGTCAGCCGGTTGGTGTTTTCGAGGATGCCCGCGATCGATGCCTGGTTACGGTCGGTCAGCAGCCCGGTCAGCCGCTCGGTCAGCGTCGACAGCCGCTCAAGCAACTGCGGGGCCGAGTTCAGGATCGCGCCGAGGCCGCCCTGCTTGGTCGGAATGACCGGTACGCCATAGGGGCAAGGCTGGCCGTTGACGTCGGGGCATGCGACCGCCGGAGCGCCCTTGCGCGCACCATCGAGCGATACCTGGCTGACGCCGGTGAAGCCGACGCCCGAGATCGACGCGGTCGTGCCCTGCAGCACCGGGGTCTCGTCGTTGACGCTGATCCGGACGCGGACGAACTGCGGATCGTTCTTCCACAGCGAAATCGTCTTCACCTGGCCAGACGGCACGCCCGAGAACACCACTGCGGACCCGCGCGCGAGCCCGTCGACCGACTGGCGGAAGAAGATGTCATATTCCTTCTCTTCCTTGCCGCCCAGCCGCGCGATCCACACGGTGAACAGCGCCAGCAAGGCGAGCAGGATCAGCACGACGGCGCCGACTAGGACGTGGTTCGAACGGGTTTCCATCAGCGCGTCCTTGCTTCTTTCTCGGCGTATGTCGCGTCGGCGTCGTCCGGCGCGGACTGCTTGGACTGGACTTCGGTAGGATGTTGGGCAGCTTGCTCGTCGGCGCGCGCGTGCGCCTCCTGCGTCGCGACCGCGGCTCGACCGCGCGGCCCCTTGAAATATTCCTCGATCCACGGGTGATCGAGCGCGATCAATTCATCGATCGTCCCGACCGCGATCACCTTCTTGTCGGCGAGCACCGCGACCCGGTCGCAGATCGCATAGAGCGTGTCGAGGTCGTGCGTGATCAGGAACACCGTCAGCCCCAGCGTCTTCTGCAACGACTGGATCAGCCCGTCGAACGCCGCGGCACCGATCGGATCGAGCCCGGCGGTCGGTTCGTCGAGAAACAACAGTTCCGGATCGAGCGCCAGCGCCCGCGCCAGCCCCGCGCGCTTCTTCATGCCGCCCGACAATTCGGCGGGAAACTTGTTCGCGGCGTCGGCAGGCAGGCCGGTCATCACGACCTTGTACGACGCGATCTCCGAGAGCAGCGCGCCTGTCAGGTCCGGGTAGAATTCGCGCAACGGCACTTCGACATTCTCGGCTACTGTCAGCGTCGAGAACAGCGCACCGCCCTGGAACAAGACGCCCCAGCGCTTGCGAATCTCGGTCGCTTCGGTTTCTTCGCGACCGATATTGGGCTCGCCGAAGACGCTGATCTCGCCCGCCGCGGGGGTCTGCAGCCCGATGATCGACCGCATCAGCACCGACTTGCCGGTACCCGACCCGCCGACCACGCCGAGGATCTCGCCGCGCCGCACGTCGAGGTCGAGCCCTTCGTGCACCACCGAGTCGCCGAATGCGTTCTTCAGCCCCTTTACGGAGATGAGGGTATCGTCTGTCTTGCGGGGCATCAGTCCCAACCCAACCAGGTGAAGAACACCGCGAAGAACGCGTCGAGGACGATCACGAGGAAAATGCCCTGGACCACCGCCGAGGTGGTCCGCAGGCCGACCTGCTCGGCGTCGGATTCGACCTGCATCCCCTGGAAGCAGCCCGCGATCGCGATGATCGCGCCGAACACCGGCGCCTTGATCAGCGAGATGTACAGGTCGGTGATCGGCACGACCTCGCGGATGCGCGCGATGAAGGTGACCGGCGGGATCCCCAGCTGCACCCAGCACAGGAGGCCGCCGCCGATGATCGCGATGACCGACGCGTAGAAGCCGAGCAGCGGCATCATCACGATCGCCGCCAGGACGCGCGGCAGCACCAGCGCCTCCATCGGCGACACGCCGATCGTCCGCATCGCGTCGATCTCTTCGGTCAATTTCATCGTGCCGAGCTGGGCCGCGAAGGCCGAGCCCGAGCGACCGGCGACCATGATCGCGGTCATCAGCAAACCGAGCTCACGGATCGTCAGGCGGCCGACGAGATTGATCGTGAAGACTTCGGCACCGAACTGGCGGAGCTGGACCGCGCCCTGTTGCGCGATGACCATGCCGATCAGGAAGCTCATCAGCCCGACGATGCCGAGTGCGGCGACGCCGACCACCTCGAAGCGCTGGACGACCGCATTGAACCGGAACCGCTGCGGATGACGGATGACGCTGCCGAACGCGACCGTGGTGGCGCCGAGAAAACCGAGCAGCCCGAGCATCGTCTTGCCCGACAGCACGACCGCATCGCCGATCTCGCCGAGCACGCGGCTGACCGCGCCGACCTTGGCAGGCTTGGCGGCGATCGGCTGGTCGGAGGCGACGACCTGGTCGAACAGCGCCTGGTCATTGGCATCGAGCCCATCGATCGTCGCATCGTTGCGCGCGGCGAAGCGGTGGACGATCCAGGCGCCGATCGTGTCGATCCGGTCGACTCCGCTGAGATCGACATGCTTGACCGACGACGCATCGACCGACTCGAGCCGGTCGGGCAGATTGCCGAGCTTGGCCAGCGACAGATCGCCGGTAAACCGAAGCGTGCCGGTATCGGCACCGTCCTGTTGGAAATCGGCCATCGCGCTCATCGGCCGCACCTTTGCGGCAAACCGACTGGATCGGCAAGGTGAATGCGGCGTAAGTCGCGACGATGACCGAAATCTATCCTGCCCGCCCGTCCGGCGCGCCGTCCGTCCGCCTCGCTATCTACGATATGGACAAGACGATCACGCATATGCCGACCTGGACGCCGTTCCTGCTGCATACCGCGCGGACCAGCGGTGCGCCGTGGCGGCTGGCGCTGGTGCCGTTCGCCGGCGTGGCCGCGCTTGGCTATGTCGGGCGGCTGATCAGCCGGGGGCGGCTGAAATACGTGATGCAGCGGATGATGCTCGGCAAGCGCCTGTCGCCCGCGCAGGAACGCCGCAGCGCGGAGGCGTTTGCCGACCGGGTCGTGCGCGACGGCGTGTTCGCCGGCGCGCGCGCGCGGATCGAGGCGGACCGCGCGGCGGGCTACCGGCTGGTCATGGCGACCGCGTCGTACCGCTTCTATGTCGAGGCGATCGCCGAGCGGCTGGGCTTCGACGCGGTGATCGGAACGGAGAGCCTGCGCGATGCCAAGGGCCATCTGCTGGCGGGTATCGACGGCGAGAACTGCTACGGCCCGGCGAAATTGCGCATGATCGAGGCCTGGATGGCGCGCGAGTGCATCGCCCGGACGGATGCGCATGTACGGTTCTATTCGGACCATGTGTCAGACGCACCGACGTTCGACTGGGCGGACGAGCCGTTCGCGGTGAATGCGCATGGGCCGCTGCGGTTGCTGGCGAAGGCCAAGGGATGGCCGATGCCCGACTGGGAGCGCTGACGGCCCGCTGACGGCCCGCTGACGGTGGGTCGCCACCTGCGCCGCCGATACCGCAGGACCGGCGTAAACATGGTCGGAAACCGATGCTGAAGCCGTCCCCGAAACGGGGCAGAACTGGCCCTTGATCCGGTATTCCGATACGGTGATCGCCGCGCACAGCGATGGCAGGTCCGTCATGGCCGGTCCGTCACGAATGCCGTACTGCACGTCACCATCGGGAGGACGTATGGAACGCCGATCGATCTTGGCTCTTCCGCTGGCGATGCTGGCTGGCGGCACCGCGTCGCACGCGGCGTCGCACGACACGATCTCGCCGGCGCGCCTCGATCCGGTTGGTGCGACGCCCGATCCGCGTTCGGCCGGCGCGTTGCCGGTCGCGGTGGTGCGGGCCGGCAGCGATCGGGCTGGACAGAAACGCCAGATCGGCGTCAGCGCGACAAGCTACAAGGTCGTGACGAGCGACGCGAAGGGCGACCTGTTCGTCATCGAACAGGCCAATCAGCGCCGGGGCGGCCCGCCGATGCATATCCACCACGGCGAGGACGAACTCTTCTACGTCCTCGACGGCGAGTATGCGGTGCAGGTGGGCGAGACGCGCTACGCGTTGAAAACGGGAGACTGTATCCTGGGGCCGCGTGGCGTTCCGCATGCTTGGGCGTTTGTCGGATCCACGGCCGGCCGTCTGCTCCTGAGCTTTGCCCCCGCCGGCAAGATGGAAGCGTTCTTCAACGCGTGGGAGCAGGACGGCTTTAGTCCTGGCGGCTATTTCACCGAGAAGGACGATAGCTTGATGCGGTCCTACGGCATGGAGCGGCTCGGCCCCCCGCTCAAGCTCTGACCCGCGCCGGCGCGGCCGTGACGGGGTGTCGCCGGCGTGCTGCTGGCGCCGATCCCGGATCCACAATGCCCGGCGGGACCGCGCGCGACGGCACGCTCCGATGCACCGACGCGGTCCCGCGGCTTACCCGTTCGAAGCAAGCGTTGCCCTGCCCACTCGTCCCGCGGTGACCCGCCATTCGCGCTGCCCGCAGGCCGCGACGAGGATCATCGCCCGCTCGAGCCCGACGATGGGTTTGCCGTCCTCGAGGACATCAGTGTCGAAGATAAGCGTCGCCATGTCGGGGGTAAAGACATGCCCCTCGCGCCGATCGCGTCCGGCCCTCCTCGCGTTCGTCGCCCAGCCTTCGCGCCGATGGATGCCTGTGACCGCAGCGATGATCGCCGCACCTCCCTCGGTCCGCTTCTCTGCGACCAGGACGCAGATGGCATCCTTATAGAACGACTCGAACGCCTTTGGATCATGACCAAGCAACCAGACGAGATGTCCGCGACCCTTGGTGCGGCGATCGCACGGATCGCTTGCAGACAGCGGCCGATCCTGTTCGGCGTGGCCGCGTATTGCCTGTCGCCGTGGAGGACCGCGAGCCGGTCGGATGCCGCTACCCGTTACACCAGCACGTCCACGCTGTGGATCACCAGCCCGACCAGGCCGCCGACGATCGTCCCGTTGACACGGATATATTGAAGATCGCGCCCGACTGCGTTCTCCAGCCGGCTGGTGATCGTGTCTGCATCCCAGCTTCGCACGGTGTCGGACACGAGCTTGACGATGCCGTCGCCATAATCCGCCGCCGCGCCGACCGCGGCGCGGCGCACGAACCGGTTGATCGTCCGCGACATCCGCGGATCATGCTGCAGCGTCTCGCCGAACTGGCGCAGAACGTCCCCGAGCTTGCCCGCCATCGCGCGTTCGGGATCGCGCGCGATTGCCAACAATGCACCGCGCGCCTGTTCCCACAGTCCGTCGAGCCAGCGCTGCATAGCCGGATTGTCGAGCAGGTCGTTCTTCAGCCCCTCGACCCGTTCGCGCATACGGCGATCATATTGCAGGTCCCAGGCGAGCCGATCGAGGCCCTCCTCCGCCTTCAGTCGCAGTGGATGCTCGGGATCCTCCGCCATTTCGGCGAGGAGACGGTCGAAACCGCCAATGAGCTTGTCCGCGACAGTGGTATCCAGCCCGGTCCAGCGCAGGATCGAGCCAGCCTTGTCATGGACCATCGCGCGGACGAGGTGATCGTTTGCCGCCAGCGTCTTGGCCGCCCAGCGGATCGCACTTTCGAGCAAGGGGGCATGCCGGCGTTCGGCGATCGCCGCCTTTAGAAGCTGACCGAGAATCGGCGAGACCTCCGTCGCCCGCAGGCGGGCCGCGATCCCGGCCTTCACCATGCCGCCGAGCCGCGCAGGATCGAGCCCCTCAAGGATCTGCGCGACCAGTTTGGACGCGCCCTGCCGGAAACGTCCGCCTGCGCCTTCGGGCGGATCGGTCAGCCAGCGCGAGATCGCACCCGCGACGTCGAGCCGGCGGGTGCGCCGCGCGATGACGACGGGGATCAGGAAGTTCGCGCGGAGGAACTGCGCGAGCGTGTCGCCGATCCGATCCTTGTTGCGCGGCACGATCGCGGTATGCGGGATCGGCAGCCCGAGCGGATGACGGAACAGCGCGGTGACCGCGAACCAGTCGGCCAGCCCGCCGACCATCGCCGCCTCCGCAAAGGCGCGCACGAACGCGAATGCGGGATGGACGGGGACGAGCGCCCGGCTGACGAAAAACGTCGCCGCCATGACCACGAGCAGGCCGGTTGCGACGATCCGCATGCGAACGAGCGCCGGCGGGGCTGCTTCGCCGACCGGGCGCGTGCGGGATAAAAGCGTCATACCCGAAACAATCCCCCAGCGCGCCGAAGGTTCATGCCGGCGCGGCGGTTCGACGATCCGGACGCAGCGAGGCGGGCCGTCGAGACCTCATTCTGCGGGTTGCGTGCCGTCACCCTGATCGCGACCATGACCCAGCTTGCCGGTTGTCGGGCCCAGCAGCGGGCCGGGATTGGGGCCGGCAATCCCGATCACGTCATCGCCATTGTCGCCCGGACGATAGGTGAGCAGGCGACGGCTGAGACGTGGCCCGACACTGCGCTCGATCCCGACGGCAAGGCTGAACGCGGCGGGAATGATCAACAGAGTCAGCAGCGTCGACAGCGCAAGGCCGCCTATCACGACCGTCCCCATCGGCGCGCGCGACGACGAATCGCCGCTGAGCGACATCGCGGTCGGCACCATGCCCGCGACCATCGCGACCGTCGTCATCACGATCGGCTGCGCGCGCTTGTGCCCGGCATCGATGATCGCGGTAAACGCATCGACGCCCTTGCTCATCTCGTCGAGCGCGAAGTCGATCAGCAGGATCGAATTCTTGGCGACGATCCCGAGCAGCATCAGAAGCCCGATATAGACCGGCAGCGACAGCGGCTGGCCGGTCGCCCACAGCGCGAGCAATCCGCCGAGCGGCGCGAGCAGCAGCGACCCCATGTTGACGAACGGCGGCAGCACGCGGCGGTACAGCAGCACCAGCACCGCGAAGACGAGGAACGTGCCCGAGATCACCGCGGTGATGAAATTGGTGATCATCTCGGCCTGCCACTTGCTCTGGCCGAGCGTGAGTTCGCTGACGCCGACGGGCAGCGCCTTCATCGACGGCAGCGCATGGACCTGCTTCATCGCGTCCGAGATCACGACGCCGGGCGCGAGATCGGCGCCCAGCGTGATCTGGCGCTGCTGGTTGACCCGGTCGATCTTCGTCGGGCCCGAGCCGAGGCCGATATCCGCGACGAGGTTGAGCGGCACCGAGCCCCCCGACGCGGTCGCGACCGGCAGGTTCTGGATCGTCGACAGGCTGGTCCGCGCCGACTGGTCGAGCGCGACTCGGATCGGGATCTGGCGATCCGAGAGCGAGAAGCGCGCCGAGTTCTGGTCGATATCGCCGAGCGTCGCGATCCGGATCGCGGAGGACAGGGCTTGTGTCGTCACGCCGAGATTGGCGGCAAGATCGAAGCGGGGGCGGATGACGATTTCGGGGCGCTGCATCCCGCCCGACACGCGCGGTGCGGTCAGCGACTTGAGCGCGCCCATCTCGGCGACGATCTTGTCCGCCGCCTGTTGCAGCTTGGCGGGATCGCTGCCACCGAGGACGATCGTCACGTCACGCCCACTGCCGCCCCAGCCGGACTGCGACCGGAACGACACGCGTGCATCGGGGATCGCGGTGAGTTGCGGCGCCAGGCGGCGTTCGAAATCGACCGACTTTTCCTTGCGATCCTCGCGCAGGTTGGCGGTCACGGTGCCGCTGCCGACGCGGGTACGGGCGTAGACCGTGCTGACCGCGGGTTGCTGGCCGAGCAAGGCGCTGACCCGTGCGACCACCGCGTCGGTCTGCGCCAGCGTGGTGCCGGGCACCATCTCGATCTGCGCAGTCGCATCATCCTCATCGCGGGTCGGCTGGAACTGCGAGGGGATGACGGTGAACATGAACAGCGTGATCGCGAACGCCAGGACGCCCGCGCCGATCGCCCACATCCGGTGATCCATGACGCGATTGAACATCTTGCGGATGCCGCCGCGCGCGCGCCAAGCCGCAGCCTTGCGGCTGTCGAGCGTCCAGTGGAGCGTGCGGACGTACCAGTCCATGACCTTACCTTCGCCGTGGCTCGCATGGCCGAACGACTTGAGGAAATACGCGGCGATCATCGGCGTCACGAGACGTGCCACCGCAAGGCTCATCAGCACCGCGGCGACGACGGTCAGGCCGAAATTCTTGAAGAACTGCCCCGCGATACCCGGCATCAGCGCGACCGGCAGGAACACCGCGACGATCGCCATCGTCGTCGCCAGCACCGCGAGACCGATCTCGTCGGCGGCGTCGATCGAGGCCTGATAGGCGGATTTGCCCATCCGCATGTGCCGGACGATGTTCTCGATCTCGACGATCGCGTCATCGACCAGCACGCCCGCGACCAGGCTGAGCGCGAGCAGCGTCATCCCGTTCAGGTCGAAGCCGAGCAGGTCCATGAACCAGAAGGCGGGAATTGCCGACAACGGGATCGCCAGCGCCGAGATCGCGGTCGCGCGCCAGTCGCGCAGGAACAGGAAGACGACGATGACGGCGAGGATCGCGCCCTCGATCATCGCGTGGATCGCGCTCTCATACTGTGCTTCGGTATAGTCGGTGCTGGTATAGCGCTGGACGAACTTGACCGACGGATTGCGCTTCTCGAGCGCGCGCAGCTTATCGACCGCGGCGTGATAGATGGTGACGTCGGACGCCCCCTTGGCACGCTGGAAATCGAACGTGATCGCCTGGCGCCCGTCAACGGTCGCCCGGCTGCGCTGCTCGGCGTAGAGATCGCGGACCTGCGCAATGTCGGCGAGGCGGACGGTGCGGCCATTGCCGACGTTGATCTGCGTCTGGCCCAGATCGCTCGCATCGCGCGCATTGCCGAGCACGCGGATCGACTGTTCGGAGCCGGCGATTTCCGCCCGCCCGCCCGCGGCGTTCAGATTGACCTGCCGCAACTGCGCGTTGACCTGGCTTGCGGTCAGCCCCTGGCTCTGGAGCTTCAGCGGATCGAGGATCACGCGGATCTCGCGGCTGACGCCACCGTTGCGGCTGATCGTCGCCATGCCCGGAATCGACAGCAGTTCCTTGGTGACGGTGTCGTCGATGTACCAGGACAGCTGTTCGACGGTCATGTCGGTGGTGATCGCCGCGAAGCTCGCGACGTCGTTGCCGCTGGTGTTGGCGCGGTAGACCTGCGGTTCGAGGATCCCGTCGGGAAGATCGCTGCGGATCTGCGCGATCGCGTCGCGCACGTCATTGACCGCGCGGTCGATCGGGGTGCCGATGGTGAGCTGGATCACCGTCTCCGAATTGCCTTCGGTCACGGTCGAGTTGATCTCGTCGATGCCCTGCAGCGAGCGGACCGCCGCCTCGACGCGCTGCGTGACCTGCGTCTCCATCTCGGTCGGCGCGGCACCCGGCTGGCTGACGACGACGATCGCGATCGGGAAGTCGATGTCCGGATCGCGGTTGACGTCCATCCGCATGAAGCTGACGATGCCCGCAAGCATCAGGGCCAGGAACAGCACGATCGGCGGGACCGGATTGCGGATCGACCAGGCCGAGATGTTGCGGAAGTTCATGGCTGTCAGCTCGCCTTCTTGGTGATCGGCTTGACCGTCTGTCCGGGCGCCAGGAAGCCGCCTGCGGACTGCACCACGCGCTCCGAGCCGTCGAGCCCGCCCGCGATCGTCACGCCGGCATCGGAGACCTGGCCGATCGTGACGTTGCGCCGCGCGATCTTGTCGCCAGGCCCGACGATATAGACGTAATTGCCCTTCTCGTCGCTCTGCAGCGCCGAATCGGGGAGCAGCGGCGCCTGTGTCACGCCGCCGACGATCGTCGCCGCGGCGAAGCCGCCGGGACGCAGCGCAGGATCATATTTGACCGCGATCCGCGCGATCCCCTGGCGGGTCTGCGGATCGATCACGGGCGAGACCTGCCAGACTTCGCCGGGATAGCCCTGCGTCGTGCCGACGGGCGTGACCGTCGCGCGTGCACCGGCCCGCAGCCCGGTGAGATCGGCCTCGCTCAACTGCGCGCGCATCTCCATCTGGCCGCCCATCGCCATGCGGAACAGCACGCCGGCCGACGGCCCGACGATCTGGCCGGGCTCCACGCCGCGGGTCAACACGAGCCCGGCGGCGGGCGCGCGGATATCGAGCCGGCCGTTGCGCGCGCGCGCCTCGCCGAGCGTGGCCTGCGCAACCTTCACGCGCGCCGCCGCGGCATCGCGAGTCGCCGCCTTGCGCTGCAGATCCGCCTTCGAGATGAAGCCGCGATCGACCAGCTGCCTGGCGCGATCGAGTTCGGCCTGCGCGATCGTCTCGTCGGAGCGTGCGACGCTGACCGACGCGGCGAGCGACGCCGCGGTCTCGGTCTGGACCGACCGATCGACCGTGGCGAGCACCTGCCCCGCCGCGACCCAGGCGCCGGGCTCGACCAGCACGCGCGTGATCATCCCGCCCTCGCCCGCGACGCCGACCGGCATCTCGCGGCGTGCCGCCAGCGTCCCCGTCGCGGAGATCGTCCGATCGACCATCTGCCGCCCCGGCACCACGACCGTGACGCTGGGCAATTGTGCCCCGGGGGCTGCCGCTGCCGCGTCCTTCTTGCCGGACTTGAACGCATAGACCGCGATGGCGATCGCGAGCACGAGAATCACCGCGATGATGATATTGCGGCGGCGGTGCGACGACGCACTATAGTCCGGCAACGCCAGCTGCTCTTCGCTCTCGCTGCCGACCATCTTCGTCTCGTAATTCATGCGCGCCACAATCCCAATTCCGACCGGTCTTGTCTCGACCCGCTTCGCCACTCACACGCTGTGTTATCCGAATAAGTCACCGTGCTCAAGCCCCTCGGCGAGCGCGGATCGGAGACATGCTTCGAATCCGATCTATCCGCAATGCCGTTCGCAGTGGTGGCGGGACGTTCAGCTTGCGTTGACCTGATCCGCGCGACACGCAGACACGTCATGATACGGGAGAGATATCCATGAAGACCGCCTCGTTCCTTACCGCGCTCGCCGCCGTCGCATTGCCGGGGGCCGCCGCGATCGCGCAGAGCGCGCCGACCACGGTCGAACCGATGGTTCCCGCCGCGGGCACCTTGCTCGACGTGACCGCGGAGGGGCGCACGACGCGCATACCCGATCTCGCGACGATCCGCGCTGGCGTCGTCTCGCAGTCGCCGACCGCCGCCGCAGCGCTGACCGACAATGCGCAACGCATGGCCAAAGTCCTCGCCGCGCTGAAGCGCGCGGGCGTGGCGCCACGCGACATCGCAACCTCGTCGGTCCAGCTCTCGCCGCAATATCGCTACGCCGACAACCAGCCGCCGGTGATCACCGGGTATCAGGCAACCAATACCGTCTCGATCCGCTTCCGCGACGTCGCGAAGTCCGGCACGATCCTCGACGCGCTGGTGGCCGAGGGCGCAAACCAGATCGACGGGCCGAACCTCTCGATCGACCAGCCCGACGCGGCGCTCGACGAGGCACGGACGAACGCGATCGCGCAGGCGAAGCGGCGCGCCGATCTGTATGCAAAGGCTGCGGGGCTGCGGGTGTCGCGGATCGTATCGATCACCGAATCAGGCCAGGACACGGGTGGCTCGCCGCAACCAATGATGATGATGCGCGCGTCGATGGCCAAGGACAGCACGCAGATCGCACCGGGCGAGAAGGACGTGACGGTCACGCTCTCGGTGCGGTTCCTGCTGAACTGACCATAGCGGCCGATCCCGGCCGCCGTGTCACCCCCCACCCCTGCGCCGGGTGGGGGCCTCCCTCTTCGACCGGCAGAAAGAGGGACACGAAGCCGGCGGTCGGTGAGGATGAGCGGATCGCCGTTTCGCGCATGCACGAAAAAAGGGCCGCCCGGTTACCCGGACGGCCCTTTCACTTCGCGTGACGAAGCAAACTTTTAGCGGACGCTACCGCGACGCACCAGGTTCACGATCGCCAGCAGCACGACTGCACCGAGCAGCGAAACCAGGAACGACGTCAGCGTCAGCGGTGCGTTGTTGATCGAACCACCCGACAGGACGAGGCCGCCGATAAAAGCACCGACGATGCCGACAACGATATTCAGGAAGATACCCTGCTGCGCGTCGGTGCGCATGATCATGCTAGCAATCCAGCCGATGACGCCGCCGATGATCAGCCAAAGAATGAGACCCATGATATTTTCCCTCCGTTGAACCCGTATCCGGGCGATGGCGGAAAGACGAGCGAGCGGTTATTTTTGTTCCGCCCGCGTTTTGAGTTTTAGAATTCAATACTTTTGTTGGCGCTCGTACAACGACTTATAGTGCTGAATCCGCGTGACCCGCAGACCCGGCATGCCGGACCGGTCGATCGCGCGCTGCCACCCCGCAAATTCCTCGACGGTCAGGCCATAGCGGGCGCAAACATCGTCGACGCTGAGCAATCCGCCATTCACTGCGGCGACCACCTCCGCCTTGCGACGCACCACCCACCGCGTGGTGCTGGGCGGCGGCAGCGTGTCGAGCGTCAGTTGCTCGCCAAGCGGGCCAATGACCTTGCCGGGACGGATTTTCTGGTTCTCGATCATTTGAAACCTCTGATCGGGGCGGGGGGCCCCCTCTCGATACGCACACACGACACATAGTCGCAGGAGTTGAAGATCGGCTGAAACGCCGCGGTAAACCGCATCTTCATTCGTCCTTCCACCGGGTTAAAGCCGCTGCCATCGGCCCGTTGAATGCACCATGAAGCGGTGCGAACAGTTTCGGGTCGATCGCCGTTCGCGCGAAGCTGGCCTGCACCACCGCGGTCGGGCTCGCTGCCTGCCGGGCGGCGATACCGACGATCAGGACCGCGAGATCACCCGGAAGGACGGTGATCTCGGCGTCGCGATCAAAACGGGGAAAGCTCAGGTCCAACGGGATACTCGCGTTTACTCTTGGGAAGCCCGGTCTAGCGCGAGGGGGTGAAGGGACCGTAAAACTCGTCGAAAGATCTCGTGAACTTGTCGCTTTTTTGCAATCGCTGGTCGCGTTTTTCGCTCATTTCATCCTGCCCCACGTTAATCATTGCATCTTTTTGCAACCGCACGCCGTCGCGCTTATGTGGGGACCATGGATCAGACCGATTTTCAGCTCGGGCCGGCGACGGCCGGAAAGCGCATCGTCGTGGCGATGTCCGGTGGTGTCGACAGCTCGGTGGTCGCCGCGCTCGCGCATGCCACCGGCGCCGAGACGATCGGCGTGACGTTGCAGCTCTACGATCACGGCGAGGCGATCGGGCGCGCGGGCTCGTGCTGTGCCGGGCGCGATATCCGCGACGCGCGCGCGGTGTGCGACCGGCTCGGGATCGCGCATTATGTGTTCGATCACGAGACGAGTTTCCGCGAACAGGTCGTCGACAAATTCGCCGACGAATATCTGGCAGGGCGTACGCCGATCCCGTGCGTCCAGTGCAACATGGGCCCCAAGTTCACCGACCTGCTGAAGCTGGCCCGTGATCTGGGTGCGGATTGCCTAGCGACCGGACATTATGTCCGGCGGGTCGAGGGCACGCACGGCGCCGAACTCCACCGCGGTGCGGATCCGGCGCGCGACCAGAGCTATTTCCTGTTCGCGACGACGCAAACGCAGCTCGACTATCTGCGTTTCCCGCTGGGCGGCCTGCCCAAGGCGCGGGTGCGCGAGATAGCCGCCGAACTGGGGCTCGGTGTCGCGGCCAAGCCCGACAGCCAGGATATCTGCTTCGTGCCCGACGGCGATTATGCCGGGCTGGTAAAGAAGCTGCGGCCCGAGGCGGCGGAGACCGCGGGCGATATCGTCGATCTGGGTGGTGCGAAGCTCGGCGAACATCGCGGGCTGATCCACTTCACCGTCGGCCAGCGGCGCGGGCTGGAGATCGGGGGCAGTCCCGAGCCGCTGTACGTCGTGCGCGTCGAGCCCGCGACGAAGCGGGTCGTCGTGGGGCCGCGGCGCGCACTGGCGGTCGCGGCGGCGCGGATGACCGATATCAATTGGCTCGGCGGCGACTTCACCGGGCCGCTCACCGCCAAGGTGCGGTCGATGGCGAAGCCCGTGCCTGCGCGTCTGGTCGGCGACCGCGTGGTGTTCGATGCGCCGGAATATGGCGTGGCGCCGGGTCAGGCCGCCGTGCTCTATGCCGGCGAGCGTGTGCTCGGGGGCGGCTGGATCGCGGAGACCGAGGCGGCACTCGCCGCCGCCTGACGCGTTGGGGCGGGATGGATATCGAAGACCTTCGCCGCCAGATGGAAGCCGCCGCCGCCGCGATGGACTTCGAAACCGCGAGCCGGCTGCGCGACCAGATCAGCGTGTTGCGCGGTGGCGGCGACGTGGCCGACACTGCGGGGCTGACGCGGCAGCAGCCGGGGGCGATGGGTCTCGGGACGAGCCAGCAGCGCATGACGCCGCCGCCGGGGTGGGTAAAGCCGAAGAAGCCCGATCCGATGACCAAGGGGCGGAAGCGCTAGGGTTGGCGTTCTTCTACCGAATCCTCCCCCGCCAGGGGGAGGATTAGGGAGTGGCTCACGGCAGCAGGAACGTGCCTTCGATCGTCGTTACGCACGATCCGCCCAACACCACCCGGTCGCCGTCCAGCCGGCAGGTCAGTTTCCCGCCGCGCGCGCTCGCCTGATAGGCGGTGAAGCTGTTGCCCAGCGTCTGCGCCCAGTACGGTACCATCACCGCGTGCGCGGCGCCTGTTACCGGATCCTCGTTGATCGCGTAATAGGGCGTGAAGACGCGGCTGACGATATCGGTCGCCTGCCCGCGTGCCGCGACGATCGCGACGATCGGGAACGCTGCCAGCGCGGCAAAGTCGGGCTTCAGGTCGCGGACCATGCCCTCGTTCTCGACGATCACGAGCGCATAGCCCTTGTCGTGCCACAGGGTCTCGACGGGCGACTCGATGGTGAGCGCCGCGACGATCTCCGGGATCGCCTTCGGACTTGGCCCCCATGCCGGCAGCTCGAGCGTGTAGCCGCTCCCTGCACGCGCGACCTCGAGCATGCCCGCCTGTCGCGTCCGGAACCGGACCCGGTTGAGCGCGGTATCCGACGACAGCACGAAATGGCCGCTTGCCAGCGTCGCATGGCCGCACAGAGCGACCTCGGCGCCGGGCGTGAACCAGCGCAGGTCGAACTCGACGCCCTCTTCGTCCGACGCGACGATGAAGGCGGTCTCGCTCAGGTTGTTCTCCTGCGCGATGTTCAGGAGCACCGCGTCGTCGAGCCACGCCGCGAGCGGCATGACCGCGGCCTGGTTGCCGCCGAACGGCGTGTCGGCGAACGCATCGATCTGCGCGAACGGTATTCTCATAGACGTTTCCCAAACCAATGCGGCGTCACGTCCGCCTCGACCAGCGGATTGTCGGTGTCGACATGGCCCTCGGGATCGAGGTGGATCAGCACCTCGACCTTGGGGAAGGCGGTGCGCAGGTTGCGCTCGACCGCCTCGACGATGTCGTGCGCCGCGCCGACGGTCAGGTCGCGCGCGACCTCCATGTGGAACTGCGCGAACTCGTGGCTGCCCGAGCGCCGCGTGCGGAAATCGTGGATCCCGCGGATGCCGGGCTGGCGCGCGGCGACGTCGAGGAACTGCGCGCGCAGATCCTCGGGCCATTCCTTGTCCATCAGCTGGTCGATCGCGTTGGACGAGGCCGAGAACGCGCCCCAGGCGAGCCACAGCGCGATGACGATGCCGAAGATCGGATCCGCGCCGCTCCAGCCGAGATACTGGTCGAGCACCAGCGCGACGATCACCGAGCCGTTGAGCAGCACGTCCGACTGGTAGTGGACGTTGTCCGCAAGGATCGCGACCGAACCGGTCTGACGGATGATACGGCGCTGATAGGCGAGCAGGAACACGGTGGCGACGATCGCGATGACCGACACGCCAATGCCGAAATCCGCGCCGGTGGTCGGCTGCGGATCGTTGAACGCGAGGATCGCGCGCCACGCGATGCCCGCCGCCGAGGCGGTGATCAGCATGACCTGGAACAGCGCGGCCAGCGCCTCAGCCTTGCCGTGGCCGAAACGGTGATCGTGATCCGCGGGCGTCGCGGCGAGCCGCACGCCGTACAGCGTGACCAATGACGCGAGCAGATCGAGCGCGGTATCGGCGAGCGAGCCAAGCATCGCGACCGACCCGGTGGTCCACGCCGCAAAGCTTTTCAGCAGCAGCAGGAAGCACGCCATCGCGACGCTGGCGAGCGCCGCGCGGGTTGCGAGCGGGATGATCCGGCGCCGTTCGTCCTGCGTCATGGGAACAACAGTCCTTCGGTCCAGCTGCCCCCGTCTCGCGTGAACACCCGGCGTTCGTGGAGGCGGTGTGCGCGGTCCTGCCAGAACTCGATCCGGGTCGGCACGATCCGGTAGCCGCCCCAATGCGGCGGCCGTGGCACGTCCTGCCCTTCGAACTTTGCGGTCATCGCCGCGACGCGATGCTCGAACGTCTCGCGACTGTCGAGCGGACGCGACTGGTCCGACGCCCAGGCGCCGATCCGTGAATCGCGACCGCGCGAGGCGAAATAGGCGTCCGACTCGGCGTCGGCCGCGTGCGTCACCGGACCTTCGATCCGGATTTGGCGGCGCAGCGACTTCCAGTGGAACAGCAGCGCGCCCTGCGGATTGGCAGCCAGTTCGCCCGCCTTGCGGCTTTCGCGGTTGGTGTAGATCACGAAACCGTCGGGGCCATGGCCTTTCAACAGCACCATGCGCACCGAAGGCCGCCCCTCGGCGTCGGCCGTCGCGAGCGCGACCGCGTTGGGGTCGTTCGGCTCGGACTCCCTGGCTTCGGCGTACCAGCTATCGAACAGCGTGAAGGGATCGTCTGACATGGGCGCGCCATAGCGGGGTTTGCGCGGGAGCGAAACTTTGGAACGACTCCACCGTGCCGATGATTGATCCAGGTAATCGAATCGTTTCCGCAACGAAGGAACACGCAAGGTGGCAGCGCGCGCGTATTGGCAGGGGCAGATCCGCCTGGCCCTCGTCTCGATCCCGGTCGAGATCTACTCCGCGACCAAGTCCGGCGCGGCGGTGTCGTTCAAGCAGATTCACGAGCCGTCGGGCCAGCCGATCCATTACGACAAGGTCGTCACCGGCGTCGGCCCTGTCGACACCGACGAGATCATGAAGGGCTATGAAGTCTCGAAGGGCGAATATGTCCTGCTCGAGCAGGACGAGATCGACGCGGTGAAGCTCGAATCGAAGAAGACGCTGGAGCTGACCCAGTTCGTCGATGCGAGCGAGATCGACGTGCTCTATTACGAGAAGCCCTATTTCGTGGTGCCCGCCGACGACCTGGCGGAGGAGGCGTTCATCGTGCTGCGCGAGGCGCTGCGGCGGACGAAGAAGGTCGGGCTCGGCCAGCTGGCGATGCGCGGGCGCGAATATGTCGTGAGCCTGAAGCCCTGCGGGCGGGGCATGGTGCTGGAGACGCTGCGCTACGCCGACGAGGTGCACAAGGCGCAGGGGTATTTCCGCGATATTCCCGACGACAAGCCATCCGAGGAGCTGCTCGAACTCGCCGAGGCGCTGATCACGAAGCGCAGTGGGGATTTCCATCCGCAGGACTTCCACGACCGCTATGTCGATGCGCTGAAGGACCTTATCGAGCGCAAGCGCAAGGCGAAGGGCAAGACGATCATCGACGACAAGGATACGGGCGCGAAGACGGGATCGAACGTGGTCGACCTGATGGCGGCGTTGAAGAAGTCGATGGAAAAGAGCGGGGGGAGTGCGGCGCCTGAGAAGAAAGCGCCCGCGAAGAAGGCCCCCGCCAAACGTGCCCCGGCTAAAAAGCGTGCGTAGCGTGCAACATTGTGTCCTCGCGAAGGCGGGGACCCAGACTGGGCTCCCGCCTTCGCGGAAGAACATTGGTGGCTGAGGTGCCCGATCCCCTCGCGCTGTACAATGCCAAGCGGAACTTCGCGAAGACGGCGGAACCCGCGGGCACGCTAGCGCCCGGTAACGGCCCTTCGACAGGCTCAGGACAGGCGCGCTTCATGGTGCAGAAGCACGATGCCACGCGCCTGCACTGGGACTTCCGCCTCGAGATCGACGGCGTGCTCAAGAGCTGGGCGGTCACGCGTGGGCCGAGCCTCGACCCGGACGAGAAGCGGCTCGCGGTCCGCACCGAAGACCATCCGCTGAGCTACGCCAGTTTCGAGGGCTCGATCCCGGCGGGCGAATATGGCGGTGGCACCGTGATGCTGTGGGACCGGGGAACGTGGTCGCCGATCAAGGGTAAGTCGGCCAAGGATCTCGACAAGGGGCATCTCCACTTCGTGCTCGAGGGCGAGCGGATGAAGGGCGAGTGGCTGCTGATCCGCCTCAAGCCGCGCGCGAAGGAGAAGCGCGAGAACTGGCTGCTGCGCAAGATCGACGATGCGGCGGCGGGCGGGACGGATGTGCTCGTCGAGCAGGCGCTGACGAGCGTTTCGACCGGGCGGACGATGGTTGAGATCGCGGAGGGGAAGAAGGCGAAGCGTTCGAGCCAGCCAGCCGCCTCCCCGTCATCCCGGCGAAAGCCGGGACCCAGAGCCAAGAGCGATGCACATGGTACCCTGGGTCCTGGCGTTCGCCAGGATGACGGGAAACTGCTGCCGTTTCAGGACCTCCAGCTTTGCACGCTGGTGGATGCCGTCCCGAGCGGTTCCGCGTGGCTGCACGAGGTCAAATATGACGGCTACCGCGCGCTTGTCTCCGTCGCGAACGGCAAGGCCAAGGTCTTTACCCGCAGTGGGCTGGACTGGACCGACAAATTCTCGGCCATCGCCGAGGCTGCCGCCAAGCTCCCGGTCAAATCAGCGCTGATCGACGGCGAAATCGTCGCGTTCAAGGACGGCAATCCCGATTTCTCGACGCTGAAGGACGCCATCTCCAGCGGCGGGGACATGACGCTGTTCGCGTTCGACCTGCTCGCGCTCGACGGCGAGGACCTGACCGGGCTTTCCAACCTCGATCGCAAGGCGCGGCTGCAGCCGATCATCCCGGCGGACGACGACCGCCTGCGCTATTCCGACCACGTCGTCGGCGCGGGCGAGCAATTGTTCGAGACGATGTGCCGCGAGGGGCTGGAAGGCATCGTCTCGAAACGCGCCGACGCGCCGTATCTCGGCAAGCGGACCAAGGCGTGGCTCAAGGTCAAATGCACGCACCGGCAGGAGTTCGTGATCGTCGGCTGGCTGCCCTCGGACAAGAAACGCGGGTTCAAGTCGCTGCTGCTCGGTTTGCGCGAGGGCAAGGGCTATCGCTATGCGGGCAAGGTCGGCACCGGGTTCGACCAGGCGATGATGGACGCGCTGCGCGACAGTCTCGACGCGCTCGATCGCAAGACGCCGACGGTCGATGCGCCCAAGGCCGCTGTGCGCGGCGCGAAATGGGTGACGCCGAAACTGGTCGCGGAGATCGCGTTCGCCGAGGTCACGCCCGATGGCGTGCTGCGCCATTCGAGCTTTATCGGACTGCGCGAGGACAAGGCGGCGAAGGACGTCGTCGCCGAAACCCCTGCCCCGCTGCCGCCCGCGGAAGACAGCGCCGCGCCGGTGACGACCGTCACGGTCAGCAGCCGCGACCGGCTGATCTTCGAAGACTCGGACGTCAGCAAGGGCGATCTCGCGGATTATTACGCCGCGGTGTCGGGGATCATGCTGCCGTTCGCCGCCAACCGCCCGATCAGCCTCGTCCGCTGCCCGCAGGGCCGGTCGCGCGCGTGCTTCTTCCAGAAACACGATGCGGGCAGCTTCAGCGACGCGGTCCACAAGGTGCCGATCCGCGAGAAGGACGGATCGACCGAGGACTATCTGTATGTCGATGATGCCGACGGGCTGGTCGCGTGCGTGCAGATGGGGACGATCGAGTTCCACGGCTGGGGCTCGTCGAACGCGACGCTGGAGAAACCCGATCGGCTCGTATTCGATCTCGATCCCGACGAGGGGCTCGACTTTGGCGATACGAAGACGGCGGCGGAGCATCTGAAGACCCAGCTGGCGGAACTGGGACTGGTCAGCTTTCCGATGCTGTCGGGGGGCAAGGGTGTGCATGTCGTCGTGCCGCTGACCCCGCAGGCGGAATGGCCGGCGGTGAAGGATTTCGCGGACCGGTTCGCGCGTGCGCTGGCGGGGGCGGAGCCGGAACGCTTCGTCGCGACGATGGCGAAGGCGAAGCGGAAGGGGCGGATCTTCATCGACTGGCTGCGCAACCAGCGCGGGGCGACGGCGGTGATGCCGTATTCGGCGCGGGCCAGAGCGGGCGCGCCGGTGGCGGCGCCGGTCTCGTGGAGCGAGTTGCGCGATATCGAGACGGCGGCGCGCTGGGGTGTTCGGGACGAAGGGGAGTTGATCGAGCGGGCTGGGTCGCGGGGTTTGAAGGGTTGGGGTGTGGCGGATCAGGTGCTGCCGGATCTTTGAGAGGCCCCTCCCCCAGCCACCACCCCGGCGGAGGCCGGGGCCCAATTGACAAGGTGGTCGTAACGGAGCGCCGTCCTCCATTAGCATCGTTACCCCATTGGGCCCCGGCCGTCGCCGGGGTGGTGGCATTGTTTGGGAGCGGTGGTTCGCAATTCTCTACTGCTGCGAGGGACAGGAAGGCGGCGCGCACATGACAATTTATGTTGCACCGCCGCGTCTAAAGGTGAAACACCGCCGGCTGTATTCAGGGGCTTGAGGCATTGGACATGGCGACGCAATCCGCGCCCCCGCTAGCTACGGCCGCCGACACGGCCTTCGACGCGACGGTCCACGCCGACCGCTGGATCGCCAACTATTGCGCGCGCAGTACCAGCGCCGACGTGCTGTGCCCGGCCGCCGATGGCAGCGTCGATCCGGCGTGGCCGGCGATGTTCGCCGAGCTGGCGATGGTCGCCTCGGACGATCTCGGCCATATCCGCGAACGCGTCCAGCGGCACGCGGTCGATATCGGCACGGGCTTTCGCATCGCCGACGAACCCGATGAGCGCCCCTGGCCCGTCTCGCCTGTGCCCTTGCTGATCGAGGCCGGCGAATGGGCGGGCATCGCGCGCGGCGTGATCCAGCGCGCGACGTTGATGGAGACGGTGATCGCCGATCTCTACGGCGCGGGAAAGCTGGTCGCGGACGGCCATATCCCCGCCGCGCTCGTTACCGGCAGCCCGTTCTTTCTGCGGCCGATGGTCGGGCTCGACCCACCCGGCGGCCGTCATCTCGATTTCATCGCGATCGATCTGGGCCGCGGGCCGACGGGCGAATGGCGCGTGCTCGCCGATCACCTGCGCGCGCCGGCGGGCGCGGGCTATGCGCTCGAGAACCGGATCGCGGTCGGCCGCACGCTCGGCGGGTTGCAGGATCGGCTCAACGTCCAGCGGCACGCGCCGTTCTTCGCCGCGTTCCGCGCGGGGATCGCGGCGATGTGCAAGCGGACCGACCCGCGGATCGGGCTGCTGACGCCCGGCCGGTTCAACCCGAGCTATCCCGAACAGGCGCATCTCGCGCGCTATCTGGGGCTGTTGCTGGTCGAGGGCGCCGATCTCGCCGCGCTCGAGGACAAGGTCTATGTCCGCACGATCGGCGGGCTCAAGCGGATCGATGCGCTGTGGCGGCGGCTCGATCCGCGGCTGCTCGATCCACTGGCGTTCGACACGCATTCGCAGATCGGCGTTCCCGGCCTGATCGACGCCTATGCCGCGGGCAACGTCGTGCTGTCGAACGCGCCCGGCTCCGCGGTGCTGGAGGCGCCCGCCTTCTCCGCCTTCCTGCCCAATCTCGCGCGGTCGCTGCTCGGCGAAGATCTGGTGCTGCCCAACATCGCGACCTGGTGGTGCGGGCAGACCGCGGCGAAGGAGAGCGTGGAGGCCAATTTCGACCGCCTGCTCATCGGTCCGGCGTTCCATGCGCGCCCGCTCGGCATGACCGGCGGCCCGACCGCGGGCGCCGACATCACCGGCGCCGCGCGCGCGGCGCTTCTGGCCGACATGGCGAACCGGCCGCAGGATTATGTCGGGCAGGAACTGGTCCAGCTCTCGACGATGCCCGTCGTCGTCGGCGACGAACTCGTGCCCCGCCCCTTCACGCTGCGCGTGTTCGCGGCACGCGGTGGCGACGGCGAATGGACCGTGCTGCCCGGCGGGTTCGCGCGGATCGGCGAGCATCCGGACGCGCGCGCGGCGGTGATGGGCGAAGGCATCTGGTCCGCCGACGTCTGCGTCTATGGCGCGGAGCCGGTCGCGCCGGTGTCGCTGCTGACCGCCGCGGATTCGCTGCAGGTGCGCCGCAATCCGGGGACGTTGCCCAGCCGGGTGGCGGACAATTTCTACTGGCTCGGCCGCTATCTGGAGCGCGGCGAGGCACTGCTCGGTGCGATCCGGGTGATGCTGGGCAATTCGATCGACGTCGATGGCGGCGCGGGGCTCTCGCCGACGACGGTCGGCAAGCTGGTCGGGCTGATCGTCGGCGCCGGCAGCGCGCCGCATCCGCCGAGCCTGCGCCGCGCCGACCTGACCGCGCTCGCGCGGACCGCGATGGAGGACGAGGCGTGGCAGTCGATCCTGACGCTCAACCGGCACGCGCGCGAGATCGGCGAAGGCTCGCGCGATCGGTTGTCGGCGGACATGGTGCGGTTGCTCGAGGCGCCCTTCCCCACGCATCGCGGGATGCTCGAGCGCGCCGGGTCGCTGCAACGCCGCTATGCCGCGATCGCGGGGCTGTCGGCCGAGCATATGGGGCGGACCGCGGCGTGGCGGTTCCACGATCTCGGCCGGCGGGTCGAGCGGGCGATGGCGATGGCGCGTACGATCCGGTTGTTCGGGATGCCGGGGGCCTCGCCCGACGACCTGTCGGTGCTGCTCGATCTTGCCGACAGCCAGATCAGCTATCGCCAGCGTTACCCGACCGGGATCGCGCGCGTGCCGGTGATCGACCTAGTCGCGCTCGATCCGGGCAATCCGCGCAGCCTCGCCTTCTCGGCGGAGCGGCTCGCCGCGCGGCTGGCGGAACTGCCGGTGCTGAGCGACGACGAGATGGCGGAACCGCAACAGGCGCAGGCGACCAGGTTGCAGGCGATCGTGATGACCGCGACGGCCGCGGCGCTCGATGCCGAGACGCTGGGCGATATCGAGCGGCGGCTGGGGGCGGTGTCGGACGCGCTGGCGCGGCGGTATTTTCTGCAAGGCGCCGAGCCGTTGCGGACCAGTGGGCTGACGTTGGCGTGATAGGCGGCGTGAGAATCGTAACCCAAATCCTCCCCGGCACGGGGAGGGGGACCATGCATCGCATGGTGGAGGGGGCTCTCCACCAGCGCAACGCTCGCGGCGC
>NZ_LMLD01000012.1:332795-333780 GCF_001421825.1 Sphingomonas sp. Leaf38
CCCTCCCCGTGCCGGGGAGGATTTTGATGATCTACGATATCCGCCACGTCACGACGTTCGATTACGGCGCGAGCGTCAAGTTCGCGCGGTGCAATCTGCGCCTGAAACCGATCGACTGGCCGGGGCAGCACCTCGATTCCTATGCGCTGTCGGTTCACCCGGCTGGGCGGACCAGCGCCGCGCGCGCAGAGGCGGGGCTCGCCAACGTCACGCGGCTGGTGGTCGACAGCCCGGTCCGGCACCTGACGATCGAAAGCCGGTCGCGGATGACGGTCGACCGCCTAGTGCCCATCCCCGACGCGAGCGACCCGACACTGGGCGAGATCGCGGCGATGGCGCGGGCCAGCACCGATCTGTCCGCGGCGAGCCCGGCGAACTATATATACCCCTCGCCGCTGATCCCGCTCGACCAGGCGATCGCGGACTATTGCGCGATCGATCTCGATCCGTCGCGCGGTGCGCTGGAGGCAGGCATCGCACTCGCGCGGCGCATCCAGCGGGAGTTCGAGTTCGATGCGGATGCGACGCTGGTCGACACGCCGCCGCACGAGGCGTTCCTGCAACGCAAGGGCGTGTGCCAGGACTTCGCGCAGATCATGATCACGGGCCTGCGCGCGGCGGGGCTGCCTGCGGCCTATGCGTCGGGCTATATCAGGACGATCCCGCCCGAAGGCCAGCCGCGGCTGGTCGGGGCGGATGCGACGCATGCCTGGGTGCTGCTGTGGTGCGGGCCGGTGCGCGGCTGGGTCGGGGTCGATCCGACCAACGGGATCTGGATGGCGAGCGACCATATCGTGATGGCGATCGGGCGCGATTATGCGGAGATCGCGCCGGTCGACGGGGTGGTGCTCGGATCGGGCGCGCAGAACATGGACGTCAGCGTGGATGTCGCGCCGCTGGACGAGGTTGCGCTCGGCTGACTTCTTCGCTTCCCTGTTCTCCCGCGAAGGCGGGAGCCCAAGAGCCGCGATCGTTGTCCCTGATT
>NZ_LMLD01000012.1:333834-340257 GCF_001421825.1 Sphingomonas sp. Leaf38
TCTTGTCCTCATGCGGGTTCGGATAGGCGCCGCCGCCGCTCTCGCCGCCCTGCTCCTTGGCCGGTGCGTCGTTGACGCCGTCCTTCTCCTTGGCGCCGTCGTCATTCTTCGGCACGCCCTGCATCGGTTGCTTGTCGGTCATCATCGTTTCCTCTCGGAACATCAAACACCCCGCGCGCAATTGCGTTGCGGACGCCCTCGCCCCACATAGACGCGCAAGTAAGAATGGGGACGTAAGTGGCCGATCCGTACAAGACTCTGGGTGTAGCGCGCGACGCGACCGAAGCCGACATCAAGAAGGCGTATCGCAAGCTCGCCAAGGAGCTTCATCCCGATCGCAACAAGGACAATCCGAAAGCGTCGGAAAAGTTCAGCCAGGTCACCAACGCGTACGACCTGCTCAACGACAAGGACAAGCGCGCGCGGTTCGACCGCGGCGAGATCGACGGCGACGGCAACCCGGCCGCGCCGTTCGGGTTCGGCGGTGGCGGCGGCGGACGTCCGCACCCCGGCGGCTTCCGCAGCGAAGGCTATGAGGGCGGCGCCGGCGGGGCCGACATGAGCGATATCTTCGAAGGGCTGTTCGGCGGCGCACAGCGCGGCGGCGGCGGCGGCTTCTCCGGTGGATTTGGCCGACGGCCGCAGCCGAGGGGCGAGAACGTCGCCTATCGCCTGCAGGTGCCGTTCATCGAAGCCGCGACGCTGGAGCCGCAGCGCGTGACGCTGTCGGACGGCAAGACGCTCGACCTGAAGCTCCCCGCGGGGGTCGAGAGCGGCACGCAGATGAAACTTGCCGGCAAGGGCGAGCAAGGGCCCGGCGGCGCGGGCGATGCGATCCTGACGATCGAGGTCCAGCCGCACAAATTCTTCACGCGCGACGGCGACGACGTCCGGCTCGAGTTGCCGATCACGCTGGCCGAGGCGGTGCTGGGCGGCTCGGTCAAGGCGCCGACGGTCGACAAGCCGGTCATGCTGACGATCCCCAAGGGGACGACGTCGGGCAAGACGCTACGTCTGAAGGGCAAGGGATTTCACAAGAAGGGCGGCACGCGGGGCGACCAGCTGGTGACGTTGATGATCGACATTCCGGCGAGCGATGCGGCGCTGACCGCGTTCGTCGAAGGCTGGACCGGGCGCGAGGCGGGGAACCCGCGGGGGTCCATGGGCGTCTGAACGCGTTGTGAACGACAGTCCCCTTACGCCCGAAGCGCGCGCGCACCATCATGGCGTCACGCGCACCCGTTTCAACCGCGGCATGGCGAAGGTCAGGCCGGGAAGCCGCGCGTTCGAGGTGTTCAAGCGCGCGGCGATCGGTGTGTTCAACGACGGGTTTATCCATGCCGGGAACCTCGCCTATCTCGCGCTGATGACGGTGTTTCCGTTTTTCATCGTCGCAGCGGCGATCCTGTCGATCTTCGGGCAGAGCGTCGAGACGGTGCGCGCGGTCGAATCGTTCCTGAACGTGTTGCCGCCCAATGTCGGCGACCTGTTGCGCAAGCCGATCGCCGACGTGCTGGCCGCGCGGACGGGCTCGCTGCTGTGGCTGGGCGCGCTCGTCGGGTTGTGGACGGTCGGCAGCTTCGTCGAGACGATCCGCGACATCTTCCACCGCGCCTACGGGATCAAGGCGACCGCGCCGTTCTGGAAGTCGCGGCTCGGCTCGTCGGCCGTCATCATCCTGTCGGTGGTGATCGCGCTGCTCTCGTTCCTGGTGCAGGGCATCCTGACTGCGGCCGAGCAGTTTATCTACCGCCTCCTCCCCTTCGCGCAGGATGCCGCGGGCTGGGTCGGGCTGTCGCGGCTGATCCCCGGCCTCCTGATGTTCGGTGCTTTGTACCTGCTCTTCTATTCGGTGACGCCGTCGCGCTATCGCTATTCGAAGTGTCGCAAATGGCCGGGTGCGCTGTTCACCACCGCGTGGTGGGTCAGCGCGACGGCATTGCTGCCGGTGATCCTGTCACGGCTCGGCGGGTACGACTTGACCTATGGTAGTCTCGCGGGCGTCGTCATCATGCTGTTATTTTTCTATGTCATCGGGCTCGGGCTGGTATTCGGCGCGCATCTGAACGCAGCACTGGCGGAACCCCCCGAAACAACGCTAGAGCAGCCCGCTACGGATATGCAGGCAGAGGCGGGGACGGCGTGAACGGTTTGATGGCGGGCAAGCGTGGGTTGATCATGGGTCTGGCGAACGACAAGTCGCTGGCCTGGGGGATCGCCAAGAAGCTGTCCGAGGCGGGCGCCGAACTCGCGTTCAGCTATCAGGGCGAGACGATGGAGAAGCGCGTTCGCCCGCTCGCCGAGCAGCTGGGCGTGGCGCGGCTGTTCGATTGCGACGTGTCGGACATGGGCGCGCTCGACGCGACCTTCGACAAGCTGGCGGAAGAATGGCCGACGATCGACTTCGTCGTCCACGCGATCGGCTTTTCGGACAAGAACGAGCTGCGCGGGCGGTTCGTCGATACCAGCCTCGACAATTTCCTGATGACGATGAACATCAGCGTTTATTCGTTCGTCGCGGTCGCGCAGCGCGCCGCCAAGATGATGACCGAGGGTGGCGCGATGCTGACGCTCAGCTATTACGGCGCCGAGAAGGTCATCCCGCATTACAACGTGATGGGTGTGGCCAAGGCCGCGCTCGAGACGAGCGTGCAGTATCTCGCGGTCGACCTCGGTCGCGACAACATCCGCGTGAATGCGATCTCGGCCGGCCCGATCAAGACGCTGGCCGCCAGTGGCATCGGCGATTTCCGCCTGATCCTGAAGTGGAACGAGCTGAACTCGCCGCTGAAGCGCAACGTGACGATCGACGATGTCGGCGGCGCGGGGCTGTACCTGCTGAGCGACCTCGCGAGCGGCGTGACGGGCGAGACGCACCATGTCGACGCTGGTTACAACGTGATCGGCATGAAGGCCGAAGACGCCCCCGACATCGCACTGGCCTAACGACCCTCTCCCCTCAGGGGAGAGGGAGGGGCCCATGCGAAGCATGGGAGGGTGAGGGCAAGGTGAGGCAACACGACGGTACCGAAGCGCTGGACCGAGCCCGCCAACTGCGCCGCGACGCGACGGAGGCAGAAACCCGCTTGTGGCAGAACCTCCGCAGCCGTCGCCTCGCCAATTTCAAGTTCCGCCGCCAGGCCTGGATCGGCCCGTTCATCGCCGATTTCCTCTGCATGGACGCCATGCTCGTCGTCGAGGTAGATGGCAGCCAGCATATCGGTGACGTGGCCTATGACGCCGACAGAGCCGCCTACCTCGCGAACAAGGGATATCGTGTGATCCGTGTCTGGAACAACGACGTGATGCAGCGGATGGACGGGGTGCTTGCCGCGATCCTGTCTGCACTTAGCAGCGTGCCCTCACCCTCCCATGCTTCGCGTGGGCCCCTCCCTCTCCCCGTTGGGGAGAGGGCCAAGTGAGCGTCAACACGTTCGGGCGGATGTTCCGCTTCACCACCTGGGGCGAGTCGCACGGCCCCGCGCTCGGCGCCGTGGTCGATGGGTGCCCGCCGGGGATCGCGCTCACCGAGGCCGACATCCAGCCCTGGCTCGACAAGCGCCGCCCCGGCACCTCGCGCTTCACCACGCAGCGGCGCGAGCCGGATACCGTCCGCATCCTTTCCGGCGTGTTCGACGGGCGCACCACGGGCACGCCGATCAGCCTGATGATCGAGAATGTCGACCAGCGCTCGAAGGATTATTCGGACGTCGCCAAGGCCTATCGCCCCGGCCATGCCGACTACGCCTATGACGCCAAATACGGCTTTCGCGATTATCGCGGCGGCGGCCGGTCGTCGGCGCGCGAAACCGCAGCGCGCGTTGCCGCCGGCGCGATCGCGCGGCTGGTCGTGCCGCAGGTGCGGGTGCGAGCCTGGGTCGAGGCGATCGGTGGCAACGCGATCGACCCCGCCAACTTCGACGACGCACAGATCGATCAGAACCCCTTCTTCTGCCCCGATGCCGAGGCTGCGCTACGCTGGGAAGCACTGGTCGATGCCGCGCGGAAGTCGGGGTCGTCGCTCGGCGCGGTGATCGCGTGCGAGGCGACGGGTGTGCCCGCGGGTTGGGGCGCGCCGCTTTATGCCAAGCTCGATTCCGAACTCGCCTCGGCCTGCATGAGCATCAACGCGGTCAAGGGGATCGAGATCGGCGACGGGTTCGCCGCCGCCGCGCTGTCGGGCGAAGCCAATGCCGATCCGATGCGCCCCGGCGAAAATGGCCCCGAATTCCTTGCCAACCATGCCGGCGGGATCGCGGGCGGGATCGCGACCGGCCAGCCGATCCGTCTGCGTGTCGCGTTCAAGCCGACCAGCTCGATCCTGACGCCCGTTGAGACGATCAGCCCGACTGGCGAAGCGGCGACGATAGCTACCAAGGGGCGTCATGATCCGTGCGTGGGCATCCGCGGAGTTCCTGTCGTCGAGGCGATGGTTGCCCTCGTGCTGGCCGATCAGGCGTTGCTGCATCGGGGCCAGTGCGGCTGATCAGGGAACCTCTGCCGCGCCGAAGCGCTTGCTCTTCAATAACTTAGGAGAGTGATAATGCGCGTTTTGACTTCGATCGCCGCAGCAGCCCTGATCATTCCGGGCGTGGCCATGGCACAGACGAGCACTGGCGGCTCGATGGGCGGCACGATGGGCGGCGGCACGATGGGCGGTACGGCGTCGGGCAGCATGAACGGCGGCATGTCGGGCAGCACCATGGGCCAGACCAAGTCCACGACCGCCGGTTCGACCGCAACGACGCGCACGCAGCGTGGCACGAAGGCACGTAGCCGCACGCGTGGCACGACATCGGGCACGACATCGGGCACGACGTCGGGCACCGCCTCGGGCACGATGGGCACCGGCACGACCGGCAGCACGATGTCGGGTACGACTGGCAGCACGATGGGTGCCGATACGATGGGCGGCACGATGGGCACGACCGGCACGATGGGCAGCACGACCGGCACCATGGGCACCGGTACGATGGGTGGCACCACGGGCACGATGGGCGGTACGACCGGCGGCGCCATGGGTTCGACCACCGGTACGACCGGCACGCCGCGCTGATCACAGCCTCGGCTAACGAATGAGAGGCCGGGCGAGTGATCGCCCGGCCTTTTTCGTGTCAGTCGGAGAACGGGTCGCGGACGAGGATCGTGTCGGCACGCTGCGGGCTGGTCGACACCAGCGTCACCGGGCAGCGGATCAGTTCCTCGATGCGGCGGATATACTTGATCGCCTGCGCGGGCAGATCGGCCCAACTGCGCGCGCCGGCAGTTGTTTCCTGCCAGCCTTCCATCGTCTCGTAGATCGGCTCCACGAGCGCTTGGTCCGCTGCGTGCGCCGGGAAATAGTCGAGCGTCTCGCCGCGCAAGCGGTAGCCGGTGCAGATCGACACGGTTTCGAACCCGTCGAGCACGTCGATCTTGGTCAGCGCGATGCCGGTGATGCCACCGACTGCCGCCGCTTGGCGTACCAGCACCGCGTCGAACCAGCCGCAACGACGCTTGCGCCCGGTCACCGTCCCGAACTCGTGGCCACGGACGCCGAGGCGCTCGCCGGTCTCGTTCTCGAGCTCGGTCGGGAACGGTCCCGAACCCACGCGCGTCGTGTACGCCTTGGCGATGCCGAGCACGAAGCCGACCGCCGCTGGCCCAAGGCCCGACCCGCCGGCAGCGGCACCCGAGATCGTGTTCGACGAGGTGACAAACGGATAGGTGCCGTGATCGACGTCGAGCAGCACGCCCTGCGCGCCCTCGAACAGGATGCGCTTGCCCGCCGCGCGCGCGGCGTTGAGATCGCGCCACACGGGCTTGGCGAAGGGCAGCACGAAGCCGGCGATCTCGCGCAGCTCGGCGATGAGGCGCGCACGGTCGATCGGCGGCTCGCCGAAGCCTGCGCGCAGCGCGTCGTGATGCGCGGTCAGGCGATCGAGCTGCGGGCCTAGATCGTCGAGATGCGCCAGGTCGCACACGCGGATCGCGCGGCGACCGACCTTGTCCTCATAGGCCGGGCCAATGCCGCGGCGAGTCGTCCCGATCTTGCCCGCGCCGCTCGCATCCTCGCGCAAACCGTCAAGGTCGCGGTGGAACGGCAGGATCAGCGCGCAGGTATCGGCGATGCGCAGCGTCTCGGGCGTCGCGACGACGCCCTGCGCGCCGAGCCGGGCGATCTCGTCCTTGAGCGCCCAGGGATCGAGCACCACGCCGTTACCGATGAACGACGGCGTACCACGCACGATGCCCGAGGGCAGCAGCGACAGCTTGTACACGTTCTCGCCGACGACCAAAGTGTGGCCGGCATTGTGGCCGCCCTGGAAGCGTACGACCATGTCGGCCCGCTCGGCGAGCCAGTCGACGATCTTGCCCTTGCCTTCGTCGCCCCATTGCGCGCCGATGACTGCTACGTTGGCCAAACTTTATCTCCTGAGGATT
>NZ_LMLD01000012.1:340304-345520 GCF_001421825.1 Sphingomonas sp. Leaf38
CGGGGGTGTCGCCCGCCTCGAGCGCGGCGACGGTGACCCAGCCCTGCGCGCGCATCGCCGCGCCTTCGCTGGCCGGCGTGCCGAACGGCAGGAACAGGCGGCGGCGATCGACGCTCGCGGTGCGCCCGACCAGCGCATCGGCGAACAGCGAGAAACCGGTCGCGGCTTCCTCGGCGCCGGTCTCGTGGACGATCGTGTAGGTGCCGCCGCGGCCCACCTCCCGCGCGCTGCCATCGGCGAACAGCGAGAAGCCGAGCCAGCTCTGATATTCGAACCCGTGCCGCTCGGTCGGATCGAGCGTCAGCGCGACCCGACCGTCGATCGCGTCCGCAATCCGTGCGAGCGCGTCGAGCCGCGAGGCGAGCGCGCCGCTCGTATCGAACGCGCGCAACCGCTCCATCGCCTGCGCGAACGGACCGGCGGCCTCGATCAGCGGGAGGTAGGCGGGCGCGAGCGCGGCAACCGCGCCGGCGTCCTTCGCATCGAGGCGATCGCGCAGCGTCGCGACGTGCTCGGCCGCGACGGGGAGCGGGCCGGCGGCGAGCGTCGGCACCAGATCGGGCAGCGTGAAGTCGATCGACGCGCCGGTAACGTCGGCGGCGGCGATCATGTCGACCGCGACCGCGACGAGTTCCTGCGCCGCGGCGACCGAATCGAGCCCGATCAACTCGCAGCCGATCTGCCGTGTCTCACGCGCGGGTGCGAGCTGCGATGCGCGAAGTTTGAGGACGGAACCGGCGTAGCTCAGGCGCACCGGCCGCGGGTGATGCCCCATCCGCGTCGCGGCAATCCGCGCGACCTGCGCGGTGATGTCGGGGCGGATCGCGAGCGTGCGCTGCGACACCGGATCGACGAATCGCACCGCGTCGTGCAGCCCGCCTGCCTTCAGCCGCATCTCGAGCCCATCGGCGAATTCGGCGAGCGGCGGATCGACGCGCTCGTAACCGTGCAGACGCGCGGCCTCTAGCACGCGGGCTTCCAGTGCCGCCGCCGAATCGGCGAAGGGCGGCAGGCGGTCTCTAAATCCCTCGGGGAGCAAAGCAGTCATGCGCGAGCCTCTAAAGCAGGTTGCCGCGAGATTGAACCGCGTTCGTCGGCATGACGTCCGGGCTTAGCAGGCAGCAACAAAAACCGGCCCTTGCACGATCCTCCCCCGCCAGGGGGGAGGTGGCAGGCGCAGCCTGACGGAGGGGGCGGAAGCGATAACGCTGGTCGCCCTATCCTCCCCCTCCGTCACCTTCGGCGCCACCTCCCCCTGGCGGGGGAGGATTGAGACATCCGGGTCGGATCGGGGGCGGGCCGGGGTGAGGGGCGCCGCGAGCGCTGCCCTTCCCAACGGCCCCTCACCCAACCCTCTCCCCGGAGGGGAGAGGGCTAAGTAAGTAGCAGCCTTAGAAGTTCAGGCCCATTGCGGTCTTCACGCCCGGGAGCGCGCGGACCTTGGTCAGCAGGTCCGGCGTCACCGCCTCGTCGACCGACAGCAGCAGCACCGCCTCGCCACCCGCCGAGCGGCGGCCGAGGTGGAAGGTGCCGATGTTGACGCCCGCCTCGCCCAGCGCGGTGCCGAGGCGGCCGATAAAGCCTGGCGCGTCGACGTTGACGACATAGAGCATCGGCCCCGCCAGATCGGCCTCGATCTTCACCCCGAACAGCTCGACCAGACGCGGTGCCTGGTCGCCGAACAGCGTGCCCGCAACCGACCGCTCGCCATCCTCGGTGCGGACCGCGACGCGCAGCAGCGTGTGGTAATCGCCCTCGCGCTCGGTGCGGACCTCGCGGACCTCGACGCCGCGGTCGCGCGCGATCAGCGGTGCGTTGACCATGTTGACGGTCGCGGTCTGCGTCTTGAGGAACCCGGCGAGCACCGCGCTGGTGATCGGCTTGGGGTTGAGCTCGGCGGCGGCGCCTTCGCTGTGTACCGAGATCCGATCGATCGAGCCGTGCGCGAGCTGGCCGACCATCGAGCCGAGCTTTTCGGCGAGCGCCATATAGGGCTTGAGACGCGGCGCTTCCTCGGCCGACAGCGACGGCATGTTGAGTGCGTTGGTGACGCCGCCCGACATCAGGAAGTCGGCCATCTGCTCGGCGACCTGGATCGCGACGTTGACCTGCGCCTCGCTGGTCGACGCACCGAGATGCGGCGTGCTGACGAAGTTGGGCGTGCCGAACAGCGGCGATGTCTTGGCGGGCTCGTCGACGAACACGTCGAGCGCGGCGCCGCCGACCTGGCCCGAATCGAGCGCCGCCTTGAGCGCGACCTCGTCGATCAGGCCGCCGCGTGCGCAGTTGATGATCCGCACCCCCTTCTTGGTCTTGGCGAGCGCCTCGGCCGAGAGGATGTTGCGCGTCTGGTCGGTCAGCGGCGTGTGCAGCGTGATGAAGTCGGCGCGCGCGAGCAGCTCGTCGAGCGTGACCTTCTCGACGCCCATCTCGATCGCGCGCTCGGGCGTCAGGAACGGATCGAACGCGACGACCTTCATCTTGAGGCCGCGCGCGCGGTCGGCGACGATCGAGCCGATATTGCCCGCGCCGATCAGGCCGAGCGTCTTCGACGTCAGCTCGACGCCCATGAAGCGGTTCTTTTCCCACTTGCCGGCCTGGGTCGAGGCGTCGGCCTCGGGCAGCTGGCGGGCGAGCGCGAACATCAGCGCGATGGCGTGCTCGGCGGTGGTGATCGAGTTGCCGAACGGCGTGTTCATCACGACGACGCCCTTCGCCGACGCGGCGGGGATGTCGACGTTATCGACGCCGATGCCGGCGCGGCCGACGACCTTCAAATTGGTCGCGTGCTCGAGGATCTCCTTGGTGACCTTGGTCGAGCTGCGGATCGCGAGACCGTCATACGCGCCGATCATCGCCATCAGTTCGGCGGGCGTCTTGCCGGTGATCTCGTCGACTTCGACGCCGCGCTCGCGGAAGATTTGGGCGGCGCGGGGATCCATTTTGTCGGAAATGAGGACTTTTGGCATGGGATTGCTCCTGGGAATTTCGGGGAAACGGTGGCGCGCGTTCGGTTTACGACCCCATCCTCACCCCATTTCCGTCACCCCGGCGGACGCCGGGGCCCATGGTTGCGGTCCGCGTCATGAGCGGATGCTCCGTGTCCATGGGTCCCGGCGTTCGCCGGGATGACGGAGAAGGGGTGGGTGTCGGCGGACGAACGAACGCGCGGTAGCGGTTAAGCGGACTTGGCGGTGGCGTAGGCCCAGTCGAGCCACGGCCCGAGCGCTTCGATATCGGCGGTATCGACGGTCGCGCCGCACCAGATTCGCAGGCCCGGAGGCGCGTCGCGGTAGCCGGCGACGTCATACGCAGCACCGGCCTTTTCGAGGGCGGCGGCCATCGTCTTGATCATCGCCTCGTCCGCACCCTCGACCGTCAGGCAGACGCTGGTACGCGAGCGCGTCGCCGGATCGGCGGCGAGATGGCCGAGCCAGTCGCGTTCCGCCACGATCTTGTCGAGAGCCGCGGCATTGGCGTCGGAGCGTGCGATCAACCCGTCCTCGCCCAGCGACTTCGCCCATTCGAGGCTGAAGATCGCGTCCTCGACCGCCAGCATCGACGGGGTGTTGATCGTCTCGCCCTTGAACACGCCCTCGGCGAGCTTGCCCTTCGAGACGAGGCGGAACACCTTCGGCAGCGGCCAGGCGGGGGTGTAGCTCTCGAGCCGCTCGACGGCGCGGGGGCCGAGGATCAGCACGCCGTGCGCACCCTCGCCGCCGAGGACCTTCTGCCACGAGAAGGTCGCGACATCGATCTTCGTCCAGTCGATGTCATAGGCGAACACGCCCGACGTCGCATCGGCGAACGAGAGGCCCTCGCGGTCGTCGGGGATCCAGTCGGCGTTGGGCACGCGCACGCCGCTGGTGGTGCCGTTCCAGGTGAACAGCACGTCGTTCGACCAGTCGACCGAGTCCAGATCGGGGATCTGGCCGTAATCGGCGCGGATCACGGTCGGGTCGATCTTCAGCTGCTTGACCGCATCGGTCACCCAGCCCTCGCCGAAGCTTTCCCAGGCGAGCGCGGTGACGGCCTTGGCGCCCAGCATCGTCCACATCGCCATCTCGTACGCGCCGGTGTCGGAGCCGGGGACGATGCCGATGCGGTGCGTATCGGGGAGCTTCAACAGTTCGCGCATCAGGTCGATGCTGTACTGGAGGCGGGTCTTGCCGATCTTCGAGCGATGCGAGCGACCGAGCGAAGCGGTGGCGAGCTTGTCCGCGGACCAGCCCGGAGGCTTCGCGCAAGGACCGCTGGAGAAAAAGGGGCGTGCCGGTTTGGTGGCAGGCAGCGCAGGCGCACCCGTGGCGGGGGCGTAGGTCGTATCAGTCATGTATCTCTCCTCACAGAGAGCACGCGCGGCGTTGGGACCGCGTGGCCCGTTGCCGGCCCTAAACACGTGGCGCGGGGAGTCAACCGCTCCGGACTCGCTCCACCGCGCCGCGCCCTCGCCCCATCACCCCGGGCTTGTTCCGAAGCCAATGGTGCAGCACGTCATCCATCATGCGAGGCACGACGATGGGCGGACACGGGAATACTCGCAGCGTGACGGCGGTGGTGATGCTGGCGCTGGCGCTGGCCGCCTGCGGTCGCGCCGATCGCCCCACCGCGCCGCAACAGACGCGCCCCAACCTGTCGGTCCCGAGCAACCGCGAGACCGCGCAATGCCTCGCCGACCTGCGCGAACTTCACGTCTCGTTCCAGGTACTGCCCGATCGCGAGACCGGGCCGGGCTGTGGCCTGTTGGGCACGGTGAAGCTCGTCGACATCGGCGTGCCGGTCGCCAATCTCACCGCGGTGCGCTGCGGCGCGGCGCGGGCGTTTATCGGCTGGACCCGCAACGCGGTCGCGCCTGCCGCGTACCAGATGCTCGGCAGCGAACTCGCGCGGATCGACAGCATGGGCAGCTATGCGTGCCGCAACGTCGTCGGCTCGGCCCGCGGCGCCACCCGCCGCTCTGGCCACGCGATCGCCAACGCGGTGGATGTCGGCGGGTTCGTGCTGAAGGACGGGCGGCGGATCACGCTCCTCGACGACTGGAATTCGCCCGATCCGCAGGTCCGGCAGTTCCTCCAGACCATCCGCGCATCCGCGTGCAAGCGATTCGGGACGGTGCTCAGCCCCGACTACAACGCCGCGCACCGCAACCACCTGCATCTCGAGGACGATCGCGCGAATTTCTGCCGTTAGGACATCGGTCTAGCGGCGTGGCCGGG
>NZ_LMLD01000012.1:345587-348469 GCF_001421825.1 Sphingomonas sp. Leaf38
CCAGGACGCTGAAACCGCCCGCGACATCACGTCGACGCCGCAGACCCAGCATCCGCATTACCGCCTCGCCTTCCAGGACATGGACTTCCTGCTCCGCGAAGACCTGCGCCCGGTGCGGTTCCAGCTCGAGCTGCTCAAGACCGAGCTCGTCCTCGAGGAGGCGAAGATCGCCTCGACCTTCGTGTTCTACGGCTCGGCGCGGATCCCCGAGCCTTCGAAGGCCAAGGCGCTGTTCGAACTCGCAACCGACGAGAAGTCGAAGAAGATTGCCGAGCGGCTCGTCGAGAAGTCGAAATATTACGACGTCGCGCGCGAGCTCGCCGCCAAGGTCAGCGTGCTGCCGCGCGACGAGCGCGGCTGGCGGCAGTTCGTGGTGTGTTCGGGCGGCGGTCCGTCGATCATGGAAGCCGCCAATCGCGGTGCGACCGATGTCGGCGCCGAATCGATCGGGCTCAACATCGTCCTGCCGCATGAGCAGGCGCCCAACCCCTATGTGACCCCGTCGCTGTCGGTGCAGTTCCATTATTTCGCGCTGCGGAAAATGCACTTCCTGCTGCACGCGCGGGCGCTCGCGGCGTTTCCGGGCGGGTTCGGGACGTTCGACGAGCTGTTCGAGCTGCTGACGCTGATCCAGACGGGCAAGATCCAGCCGATCCCGGTGCTGCTGTTCGGCCGCGCCTTCTGGGAGCGCGTCGTGAATTTCGACGCGCTGGTCGAGGAAGGCGTCGTCAGCGAGAAGGATCTCGGGATCTTCCGCTATGTCGAAACCGCGGACGAGGCGTGGGACGCAGTCCAGTCCTTCTACCGCGAGCGGGCTGCGGAGGACGCGGCGGAGGGCTGAGTTTTTCTTCCGTTCCCCACTACCACCCTCTCCGTCATCCCGGCGCACGCCGGGACCCATGGACACGGAGCGTTCGCTTATGAAGCGGACCGCAACCGTGGGTCCCGGCTTCTGCCGGGATGACGGAGTGGAGCGGGATAGGACCGTAAACGGCGCCCCCTAATCCTGGAACCATTCTCCCCTGCCTATGGGAGGATGAGGCCTCGCCGATCACCCCGGCCTGGAGCCATTACTTCTCCGAGCGGGCGCCCTTGCGCGCTGCTTCGGGATCGACCGACGGCGCGCCGGAGGCGGGCGTGCCGGTGTTGGCGATGTCCGCGGTGGGGGCGCCCTCGGTTGCTGCGGCTTCCGCGGCGTTCGCGGTCGCGGGCTGATCCTTTGCCGCCTCATCCTTCGCCGCCGGCGCAGCGCCGGCCGCAGGCGCCGCCGGGAGCGGCAGGTTCGAGCCCTGCTGGTTGAGATACAGAATCACGTTCGCGCGGTCCTGCGCGTTGCCAAGGCCCGCGAACGTCATCTTGGTGCCGTTGGCGAACTTGCGCGGGCTGGTCAGCCACGCGTTGAGCTTGTCGAAATCCCACTTGCCGCCGACGCCGGCGAGCGCCGCCGAGAAGGCGTACCCGCCCTTGCCCTTGGCGATTTCCTCGCCGACGGTGCCATACAGGTTCGGGCCGACGCCGTTCGCGCCACCCTGGTTGATGGTGTGGCAGGCGGCGCACTTCTTGAACACTTCGGCGCCCTTGGCAGCGTCGGCGGTCGGCAGCAGCGAGGCGATCGGCACGTCGGCGGCGGCACCGCCCGCGCCTTCCTCGACCACGCCCTCGATCGCGTAGCCCATCTTCTCGGGGCGTTCGCCGTGGAACATCATCCCACCGACGATCGACAGTCCGAGCGCCGCACCACAGCCTGCGAGCACCCAGCCGGCGATCGTATTGGTCCGATTGTCCATATTGCGCGTCCGCCCCTGTTCTGTTTGGGACAGCCATAGAAAAGGCGGGCGCGCACCGCAAGCCGCGCTTGAACATGCGCCACGGCCCCATTACCCGCCCGGCGCATGGAAAACTTCGCCGCACCCGCCCGTCCGATCGTCGCGCGGATGACAGAAGCCGCCGCTGCCGATCCCGCGCGCGCCGTCGCATTCCAGGGCGCGCCGGGCGCCAACAGCCATGTCGCGGCGGTCGAGGCGTTCCCGGATGGCCTCCCACTGCCCTGTTTCGACTTCTCGGACGCGATCGACGCGGTGAAGGACGGCCGCGCCGATTGCGCGATCATCCCGATCGAGAATTCGTTGCACGGTCGCGTCGCCGACATTCACTTCCTGCTGCCCGAATCGGGGCTGGTCATCACCGGCGAGCATTTTCTGGCGATCCGCCACGCGCTGATGGGGACAGGCCCGCGCGACGGAATCCGCCAGGCGATGAGCCACCCGCAGGCGCTCGGCCAGTGCCGCCACTGGCTTAAGGCGCACGGGATCGAGCCGGTGAGCTATCCCGACACCGCGGGCGCCGCGGCGGTCGTGGCCGAGCTTGGCGATCCGGCGATCGCCGCGCTCGCGCCGCCCGCGGCAGCCGGATTGTACGGGCTGGAACTGCTCGCGACCGACATCGCCGATGCGGATCACAACACGACGCGGTTCGTGGTGCTGGCGCGGGGCGGCAAGCCGCCCGCGGCGCAGGAGCCGGTCGGGGGCGAATGGATGACGACGCTGATCTTCGAGGTGAAGAACGTGCCTGCCGCGCTGTACAAGGCGGTCGGCGGCTTTGCGACGAACGGGGTGAATATCACCAAGCTGGAAAGCTATCAGCGCAACGGGAGCTTCTCGGCGACGGAATTCTATGCGGACGTGGTGGGTAAGCCGGGCGACGCGAATCTCGACCATGCGCTGGAGGAATTGGGGTTCCATTCGAAGTGGCTGCGCGTGCTGGGGACGTACCGTCAGGCGCGGACGCGGGGGTAGCCCGATCCTGATCCTCCCCCGCAAGGGGGAGGTGGCAGGCACAGCCTGACGGAGGGGGAGGTAAGGGTAAACCGCTGTTCCGTGCCC
>NZ_LMLD01000012.1:348508-364409 GCF_001421825.1 Sphingomonas sp. Leaf38
CGCCACCTCCCCCTTGCGGGGGAGGATCGTAGGAATTGCTAATTCGCCGCCGGCAACCTTAGCCGCACCAGCAAGCCGCCGAGATCCTCGCTCTCCTCGAGCGAGACCGTTCCCTCGTAGATCTCCGCAACGTCGCGGACGATCGCGAGGCCCAGGCCCGTCCCCGGCTTGCCCGTATCGAGCCGCACGCCGCGATCGAAGATGCGGACGCGCTCCTCCTCGGGGATGCCGACGCCGTCGTCCTCGACGAGGAACTCGACGAACCCCGATTGCGCGC
Organism: Sphingomonas sp. Leaf38; assembly: GCF_001421825.1. Taxonomy (NCBI): domain Bacteria; kingdom Pseudomonadati; phylum Pseudomonadota; class Alphaproteobacteria; order Sphingomonadales; family Sphingomonadaceae; genus Sphingomonas; species Sphingomonas sp. Leaf38. The sequence continues at coordinate 348,786 of NZ_LMLD01000012.1, forward strand.
CGACCGTGACGAACACGCTGCCGCCGCCGTATTTCGCGGCGTTCTCGATCAGATTGCCGAGCATCTCGTCGAGATCCTGCCGCTCGACATGAACCTGCAGCCCGCGCGGGCCGGTCACGTCGATCCGGACGTGGCGGTAGAGCCGCCCCACCGCGCGCTCGACCGATTCAAGGCTCGGCCACACATCGGCACGGCTGTGCGCAGACCCGCGCCGACCCACCGCGCGAGCGCGCGCGAGGTGATGATCGACCTGCCGCCGCATCGTTCGCGCCTCGCGGATGACGGTGTCCGCAAGGTCGTCCGACTGCGCGGTGGCGGCGTTCATGATGACCGTCAGCGGGGTCTTCAGCGCATGCGCGAGATTGCCCGCGTGACGCCGCGCTTCCTCCGCCTGGCGCTCGTTATGCTCGATCAGCGCGTTCAATTCCTCGACCATCGGCGCGACCTCGACGGGCATCGCGCTCGACACGCGGTTCGACTGGCCCGCGCGCATCCGCGCGATCTCCTCGCGCACGCGGCGTAGCGGCCAGAGCCCATAGAAGGTCTGGAGCGCGGCCATCACGATCAGCCCGAGCGCAAGCAGCGCAAAGCTGCGGACGAGCGTGCGGCGGAGCGTCGTGATCTGCGCATCGAGCCCGTCGCGGCTCTGTGCGACCTGGAACCGCCAATGCACCTTGGAGCCCGGGATGACCGCGTCGCGCTCGACGATCCGCAGCTTCTCGTCTTGGAACTGCATGCTGTCGTAGAAATGCGCGGTACGATCGTCGTGCGGACTGCCGAACGCCAACTTGCGATCCCACAGCGACCGCGACAAAAGATCATCCTGTCCCTTTGCGGACACCTGATAATAGAGTCCGGAATAGGGTTCGAGAAAACGCTGGTCGGCGACGGCTTCGCGCGAGAAGATCACCTCGCCCTCAGGGCCGATTTCGGACGAATTGAGCAGCGAGCGCAAAACATATTCAAGCTGGTCATCGAAGTTGCGGGTCACCGCCTGTCGCAATACGCGATCGAGCGCGAAGCCGCCGCCGCTAAGCAGCACCGCGATCCAGACCGCCGCGATCAGGATCATCCGCCGGGACAACGACCCCTTGACCGCGGCCGGCACGCGGATCGGCCCGTCTGCTATCGGTGTCGTCGTCGTTATCGGGGCGTCGGTGACCGGCATACTATTCATGACGCGACGATCAGGCGTCCGGATCTTCGAGGCTGTAGCCGAGGCCGCGGATCGTCGTGATCACGTCCTGGCCAAGCTTCTTGCGGATGCGCGTGACGAACACCTCGATCGTGTTCGAATCGCGATCGAAATCCTGATCGTAGATATGCTCGATCAGCTCGGTGCGGCTGACGACCTTGCCCTTGTGATGGAGCAGATAGCTCAGCAGCTTATACTCCTGCGCGGTCAGCTTCACCGGTTCGCCGGCGCGCGTGACCTTGCCGCTGCGCGTGTCGAGGCGGATGTCGCCCGCGGTCAGCTCGGACGAGGCGTTGCCCGACGCGCGGCGGATCAGCGCACGAAGACGCGCGATCAGCTCCTCGCTCTGGAACGGCTTGGCCACGTAATCATCCGCGCCCGCATCGAGCCCGGCGACCTTGTCGGACCAACTGTCGCGCGCGGTCAGCACGAGGACGGGCATCACCTTGCCCTCTTTGCGCCAGCGGTCGAGCACGGTCAGGCCGTCGATCTCGGGCAGGCCGAGATCGAGCACGACCGCGTCGTAATTCTCGGTCGAGCCGAGGAAATGCCCTTCCTCGCCATCGACCGCGAGATCGATCGCATAGCCGGCCCCCTCGAGGGTATTCTTCAATTGCTGGCCGAGATTCGGCTCGTCCTCGACGATCAGAACGCGCATGATACTCCTCTCGATTGGGGTTTTCAGCGACCCGTGCGGCCGACGATCTGACCGGTGCGGCCATCGACGTCGACCCAGATCACGGTTCCATCGCGCAGGAATTTGAGCGTGTAAATGGCGCTGCCCGAATCATAGTCGGAGCCGAGATACTGCGCCCCCCGCATCGTCGGGATCACGCGCGACTCGATTTCGCGCAGCGACGGGGCACCGGTCCTGCGCGCCTGCAACGCCGACATCTGGTCGCTGCGGCGCTGTTCCGCGCCCGCCAGCAGCGGCGCAGCCGCGATCAGGAACGGCGCAGTGGCCAAGGTTGCAAGGAAAAGCAGCATCTTCATGGCGGTGGCATAGGCCTTCCGCATTGAACAGCCTGTGAATGGTCGCGTCAGCCATCCGACAACACGAAGCGTGCGAAGTGTAACTTGCCTGCATCACCTCGCCCCCCTACGTGGCGCGGACATGGCAGCACCAATCTTAGCATTCGAAGGCCTCGGGCTCGTCCAGGGCTCGGGATGGCTCTTTCGCAACCTCGACATCCATATCGGCCCGCGTGACCGCCTAGCGCTGATCGGCCGCAACGGTGCGGGCAAGACGACCTTGCTCAAGCTGCTCGGCGGCACCGTTCAGGCTGACGAGGGCCGCAGAGTGATCGTCCCCGGCACGCGCGTCGTGATCCTGGAGCAGGAGCCCGACCTGCGCGGCTTTGCGACGTTGCGCGATTACGTAATGGGCGGCGACGATGCGCCGGTCAGCTACGAGGCGGATTCGATCGCCGACCAGCTCGGCATCGACCTGTCGCGCGAGGCGGGGTCCGCCTCGGGTGGCGAGCGACGCCGCGCGGCGATCGTCCGCGCGCTGGCGCAGGACCCCGACGTGCTGTTGCTCGACGAGCCGACCAACCATCTCGACATCGGCGCGATCGAATGGATCGAGGACTGGCTCAAGCGGTTCCGCGGCGCGTTCGTCGTCATCAGCCATGACCGTACGTTCCTGACGCGGCTCACCAAGCAGACCTTGTGGCTCGATCGCGGCGCGATCCGGCGCGCGGAGATCGGCTTTGGCGGGTTCGAGGCGTGGACCGAGCAGGTCTATGCCGAAGAGCAGCGCCAGGCCGAGAAGCTCGATGCACGCCTGAAGCTCGAGGAGCATTGGCTGCTGCGCGGCGTCACCGGACGGCGCAAGCGCAACCAGGGCCGCCTGACCAAGCTGCACGAGATGCGCGCCGAACGCGCGTCGATGATCGGGCCGCAGGGGTCCGCGAACCTGACCACCGCCAGCGACGACAGCAAGTCGAAGGTCGTGATCGACGCGAAGAACGTCACCAAGGCGTATGGCGACCGCACGATCATCGGCGACCTGACGCTGCGCGTGACGCGTGGCGACCGGATCGGCATCGTCGGCCGCAATGGCGCGGGCAAGTCGACACTGCTCAAGCTGCTGACCGGCGAGATCCAGCCCGACAGCGGCTCGATCAAGCTCGCCCAGACCCTGGACGCGGTCGTGATCGACCAGCAGCGCAGCCTGATGGCGCCCGAGAAGACGGTGCGCGAAGTCGTTGTCGATGGTGGCGAGTGGATCGACGTGCTCGGCGTACGCAAGCATATCCACGGCTATCTCAAGGACTTCCTGTTCGACCCAAACATGGTCGACGCGAAGATCGGGTCGCTGTCGGGGGGCGAGCGGTCACGCCTGCTGCTCGCGCGCGAATTCGCCAAGCCGTCGAACCTGCTCGTGCTCGACGAGCCGACCAACGACCTCGATCTCGAGACGCTCGACCTGTTGCAGGAAGTGATCGGCGATTATGACGGCACCGTCCTGATCGTCAGTCATGACCGCGACTTTCTCGACCGGACCGTGACGATCACGCTCGGGCTCGACGGCTCGGGGACGGTCGACGTGGTCGCGGGCGGGTATGAGGACTGGGAGAAGCGGCGCGCCTCGACGGCCACGGGCAAGCGCGCGTCGAAGAAGGTCGCCGCCACGGCACCGCCCGCCGCCCCCCGTGCGAAGCTGACGTACAAGGACCAGCGCGACTACGAGTTGCTGCCCAAGCGGATCGAGGAACTCGACGCGCAGATGGCGGCGGATGCGGTCAAGCTCGCCAAGCCGGACCTGTACATGCGCGACAATGCCACGTTTGCGAAGCTGACCAAGGCGATCGAACAGGCTCGTGCCGAGAAGGACGCGGCTGAGCTCCGATGGCTTGAACTGGCTGAGATAGTCGAGGTCCGTTAAGCAACTAGAACCAGAGCGAGTTTAGCCAGGAACCAATTGACAAATGTTGCGTTGCAACGCATTGGATGACGACAATTCTGGAGATACTTATGAAGTTCAAGGCTCTTACTGGCGGCGCACTTGCTGCCGCAATGATGACCACCTCGGTCGCAGCATCGGCTGCTCCCGTCTCGAACGCTGCCAGCAGCCTGTCGGTTTCGCATGCGCGTGTCGGTTCGGCAACCACCGGCAAGAACAAGGCTGCCGGCGGCGGTCTGTTCGCACTGCTGATCGGTGCGGGCGTCGTTGCAATCGGCGTCGTGGCGATCGTCAAGGACGACAATTCGGACAGCAACTAAGGTTGCCGGGCCGGCGCTTCGGCGTCGGCCCATCCATCCGGGCTAGAGCGATTGTCCTGCTCGCCCCACCAGATCGACGATATATTGCCATGCGACACGGCCTGACCGGCTTCCCCGTCGCGTCGCCCAGCCGATGGCCTCGCCCGGCTCGAATGTGAGATCGTACGACGCTGCATAGGCCGCGACGATCGCCAGATACGCTTCCTGATCCAGCGCGTGAAAGCCGAGGCTGAGACCGAACCGGTCCGCCAGCGCGAGATGATCGTCCACCGAATCGCGTGGATTAATCGCGCTTTCCTGCTCGGCGATATCGCGCGGTGCCAAATGACGACGGTTTGCCGTCACCATCAGCCGGACATTGGCAGGCCGTGGTTCTGCCCCACCCTCCAGCATCGAGCGCAAGCGCCGCGCTTCGGCAGGCACCTCGAACCCGAGATCGTCGACGAACAGCGCAAATGCCCGGTCGACGGGCGCCAGCACCGCGAACAGATCCGGCAAGCCGTTCAGATCGGACACCTCGACCAGCGCGAGATCGCCACCCTCGGCCTGGATCGCCGCGACCGCGCTTTTGACCAGTGCCGATTTCCCCGTACCACGCGCGCCCCATAGCAGGACGTCCTGCGCGGCATGGCGCCTGGCGAGGCGGTCCAGATTGGCACGCAACGCCGCCTTCTGCCGATCGAGCCCGATCAGCATGGCGAGCGGCAGCGGTGCAAAGCTTCGTGCGGGCGACAGCGTACCACAACGCCACACATAGGCGGGATGCGCCCGCGGATCGGCGACCGCGGGCGGTGGGGGCGCGAGGCGTTCGAGCGCGGCGGCGATGCGGTCAAGCGGGTCGGTCATCGCACGATCTTGGCGATACGATCCGCCCGAGACAAGCGTCCGGCGAAGCGCGTCAGCGCAGTTGGCGAAGATGTTCGGCGATCGCGGCGTCGCCGGGCGCCAGCAGCGCCGCCTTGGTCAGCAATTGCCGCGCCCCCACGGTATCGCCGTCTGCCGCCAGCGCGACGCCATAGCCGTCGGCAGCAGCCGCACGCCCCGGCGCGAGCGCATACGCCGCACGGCCATACCGGACGGCGATCGCACCGTCGTCGCTGCCCGCATACGCCCGTGCAAGATCGATCAAAACGGTACCATCGCGATTGCCGACGCGCCGCCGGACGCCCTCCAGCGTCTCGATCGCGGCGTCGAAGTCGCCCGACGCAACCTGCCAGTGGCCCAGCAGTCGCTGGCCCGCGAGGCTCTGCGGGTTCTGCGACAGATACAGCGCGAGCGCGGCCGCGGCATCGTTCGGACGCCCTGCCCGTCCCAGCGAATCGACCAGCCGCAACACCGTCGGCTCGTCGAACGCCAGGTCGGCGGCGCGCGCATAGACGCCCGAGGCTTCACCGTATCGACCGGCCGACATCAGCACGTCGCCCAGCGCAAGATAGGCGGCAGGTGCGCCGGGTCCGGCCGCGACGAGCGCTCGTCCGCGCGCGATGGCCCCTGCGGTATCACCGCTGGCAATCTGTCCGCGAATCACGCCAAGCACGTAGGTCGGGTCGCCGCCGGCCATCGCCGCGTCCGCCATGAGCGCGCCGATCGCATCGTCGGTCGCGAACACCGCCGCGGGTGCGACCGATGCCGATCCGGCCCGGTCGAGGAACACCGCCGCCGACTGGCGATCGCCGCGCGCTTCGAACGCACGCGCCATGAGCGTCAGCGTGTAGCTGTCGGCGTCGGCGCGGACGCCGATCGGGCGGAGGCTGTCGAGTGCATCCTGCGGACTGTCCGACCGCAGCAGCGCCGCGCCGAGCAACCGGCGCGCGCCGACATTGAGCGGTTGTTGCGCGACGAGTTGGCGCCATGCGGTCGCCGCCTGTTCGAACTTGCCCTGCGCATAATCCAGGCTGCCCGACAGCAGCAGCGCGCCCGGCAGGCCGTCGCTCGCGCCGCCCCGCTGGCGCAGCAACGAACGGGCAAGATCGATCCGGCCCGATCGTGCGGCGAGCACGGCTTGCAGATACAGGGCCTGCGGGCTGCCGGGACGCGCCAGCAGCGCGCGCCGCGTGGCCGCGAGCATCTCGCCATTGCGCCCCGCATCGCCGAGCGTAGCGGCATATTCGATCAGCGCGGGGTGGTAATAGGCATCGCTGTCCAGCGCAGCCTCGAACCATGCAAGCGCGGCGATCGGGCCATATCGGCTGCGGATCACGTCGCCCTGCAGCGTCAGCGCGGCGGGTTCCCTTGGTGCCAGCGCCACGGCCCTCGTCGCTGCGACCGTGGCGCCACCGATGTCGCCCGCGGTCAGGCGAAGCCGGCCGAGATCGGTCCATGCCGCGGCATCGGTCGGGGTTTGATCGAGCAGCGCTTCGAGCGCCGTCCCCGCCTCGACGACCTCGCCCCGCGATGCCCGCGCGCGCGCGCCGATGCGGGCGGCGTAGAGGGCATAGCGCGGCGCCGTCTCGGCAGCTTCGTCGAGCGCACCGTCCGGGTCGCCCTGCAACAGCAGTGCATGCGCGCGCAGCTGATGCAGACGATCCGCCGATAGTCCCGCACCTTCCGCGCGCATCAGTTCGGCTTCGGCGGCAAGCCCATCGCCCAGTTCGAGATAGGCGCGGGCCAGCACCGCATGCGCGATCGCCCAGCTTGGTGCCGCGGTGATCGCCGCCTGCGCGTTGCTTCGCGCCGCGCTGTAATTGCCGGCCTGCAACGTCGTCAGGCTGTCGATAAGCGACTTTCGCGCATCGGGGCGGGGCGAGCGCAGCGCCAGCGTAACGCCGATCGCCACGATGATCGCGCAGAGCAGGCCGATCGCCACCGCGCGCTCGCGATTGCCCATGACGAGGGCAGGCAGTTTCAGCCGCCGCCGTCGCTTGCGCCGCCGCAGCATCGGATAGCGCACCTCAGCCATGCAGGTCGTAGCTCTTCAGCAGGTCGTACAAGGTCGGCCGGCTGATCCCGAGCAGCCGCGATGCGCTCGAAATATTCCCGTCGGCGCGTGCAAGCGCCTGGCCGATCGCTTTACGATCGGCGATTTCGCGTGCGGCGCGCAGGTTGAGCGCGGCGACCGCCTCGCTTGTCCCGTCGAGGTCGAGGTCGGCCGCGGTGACGAGCTTGCCATCGGCCATGATCACCGCGCGCTTGATCCGGTTTTCGAGTTCGCGGACGTTGCCCGGCCAGCCCCACCCATCGATCGCGGCACGCGCGTCGGCAGCAAGTCCGGTGACCACGGGGTTCATCGCCTTGGCGTAGCGCGTGACGAAGTGCCGCGCGAGCAATACCGCATCGCCGGTCCGCTCGACCAGCGCCGGGATCCGCACGACGATCTCGGCGAGCCGGTAGTACAGGTCCTCGCGGAACCGACCGTCCGCGATCATCGCATCGACATTCTGGTGCGTCGCGCAGACGATCCGCGTATCGACCGCGATCGCCTTGCGCCCGCCGACCCGCTCGATCACGCGCTCTTGCAGGAACCGCAACAGCTTGACCTGGAGTGCCAGCGGCACGTCGCCGATCTCGTCGAGGAACAGCGTGCCGCCCGCGGCTTGTTCGATCTTGCCTTCGGTGGTCTTGACCGCGCCGGTAAACGCGCCCTTCTCATGCCCGAACAATTCGCTTTCGAGCAGCGTTTCGGGAATTGCCGCGCAATTGATCGCGACAAAGTTTCCACGCGACCGCGGGGATGCGTCATGCAAGCCGCGCGCGAGCAGTTCCTTGCCCGTGCCGCTCGCGCCGAGCAGCATCACCGAGACGTTGGCGGGCGCTACCCGCTCCAGCGTCCGCGTGACGACCGCCATCTCGGGCGAGGCGCTGATCAGCCCGCCGAACCCGCCGGCCTCGACGCGTGCGGCAAGTCGCCGGTTTTCGGCCTCCAGCGCATGGACGTGGAACGCGCGACCGACGATCAGCCCCAGCGCATCGATATCGATCGGCTTGGCATAGAAATCCCAGGCACCATCCGCGATCGCCTGCAGCGCGCTTTCCCGCGCACCATGGCCAGACGCGACGATCACCTTTGTATCGGGCTTCATCGCAAGGATATCGCGCAGCGTCGCGAACCCCTCGGTGACGCCGTCGGGATCGGGCGGCAGGCCGAGATCGAGCGTGACGACCGCAGGCTCATGGGCGCGGATCGCATCGAGCGCTTGTCCGCGATCGCTCGCGACGACGATCTCATACCCTTCATACGCCCAGCGAAGCTGACGCTGGAGCCCCAGATCATCCTCGACGATCAGGAGGACGGGACGCGCCTTGTCACTCATGCCGCAGCCTCCAGCGAAGCCGCCGCGGGCAGCAGGACCCTGAACCGCGTCCCCTCGCCCTCGCGGCTGACGACCTCGAGCGAACCACCCATCGCGTGCACCAACTGCCGCGCCTCGAACGCTCCGATGCCGAACCCGGCGGGCTTGGACGAAACGAACGGGCGGAAGAGCTGGTCGCGGACGAAGCCGGGCGTCATCCCGCAGCCATGGTCGATCACGTCGATCGCGACCTGATCGCCGATCGGTTCGATCGACAGCAGGATCGGGTCGTCCACCCCGCTCGCCTCGACCGCGTTCTGGACGAGTTGGCCAAGCACCTGTTCGAGTCGGGCGGCATGCCCGAGCGCCCAGGCCGTGCCGCCCCGCGCGACGATCGGATGCTGCGCCCGGCGGACGCTCGCGACACGCTCGACGATCGCGGCGACCTCAACCGGCTGGAGCGGCTCGCCGCGAACGGGACCGTGCTGCGAAAGGCGGGCGAGCAACGCGGTCATGCGATCGGAAGAGTCCTTGAGCGTGGCGACCATGTCGGCGCGGAAATCGGGGTTGTCGGCATGGCGTTCGGCATTGCGCGCGACCAGCGTCAACTGGCTGACGAGATTCTTGATGTCGTGGAGGATGAACGCGAACCGCCGGTTGAACTCGTCGAACCGTGCCGCATCGGCCAGCGCGGCATGCGCCCGGTCCTCCGCCAGATAGCTTGCGGCCTGCCGTCCGGCGACACGCAGCAGGTCGAAATCCTCCCAGTCCAGCGCGCGGTCGACCGGCGGACGCGCGAGCACGATCGCACCGACCAGCAGGCCGCCGTGCACCAGCGGTACGATCGCCCAGGCTTCGGGGCATTGGCGGACCCAGTCGGGAATGCTTGCGATCTCGTCGCGCGGCGCGCTGCCCGCGCGGACCGGATCGAGCTCGATGATCCGTGCGTCATGCGTCAGATACCGTGCCAGCGCGGCATCCTGCGCGCCATCGGCGGCGCACAGCCAGTTCCACATCGCGCCGGTGCCGAGCGACGCGCCGTCCGCGACCAGCAACAGCCCGCCGGGCGAGTCGGTCAAGTCGGCGATCGCCTTGATGACGCGCATGTCGAGCGATTGGACGCCGATCCCGGGTTTGCCCAGCGTATCGGTGAACCGCAGCCATTCGGCGCGATAGTCATAGCGGTGACGGAAGAGGTGCTTGGCGATCTTGACCCTGGTCCAGGCACGCAGCCATGGCGTCGATACCAGCGTCAGCACCCCCGCCGTCGCGCCGAACACGATCGCGGTCTGCGCTATTCGGGCATAGGCGCCGCCATAGCGCGCCGCGATACTGGTCGCGAGCGCGGTGATCCCGGCGTAAAGGACCAGCGCCACCGCCGACAGCGCCCGCACCGCGATCGGCCGCGACAAGGCGAGCGTCCAGTCGCCGCTGCGATGCACGCCGACGACCAGCAAGACCGCCACACCGGTCATCACCACGCCGCGCCCGAACACCGTGATCGATACCCAGTTCGCCTCGAAATATATCGTGCCGGCGACGATCAGGTCGACGCCCCACATCGCCGCGAGCGCGAGCACGACCAGTCTGACGCCCCCCCGCGAGGCGGGCGCCGCCTGATAGAGATGGTGGATCAGCACCAGCGCGCTGACCGCCCCCATCATCCGGAACACCGTTCGCGCCGACCCGACCGCGGCGACCGCATCCCCGCCCAGATCGATCCGCTGGACGATCGCCAGCAGCACAGCGGTGCCGGCAAGCGCCATCACGACGCAGTACACCGCCCCGATCGCATAATTGCCGGCCCGGTCGCGCCGGACGAGTGCGAGCATGAACGCGAGCCAGGCGATATCGCGCGCACCGGCGGCGATCCGCGTGACCATGTCGCGCGCGTCGATCCCGGCGACCCCCAACGCCCACAGGCTCGTCATCACGAGCGCGGTCATGAACGCGGCATGCGGCCAATGCCCGCTGGGGCGCCGGATCTGCGCGAATGCCAGCGCACCGAACAGCAACGCGGCAAGCGCGTGGCTCCACAGGATCATCGTCCCGATCATACCCGTGGCGTGCCGGCGGTCATCGCGCGCCGACCGGCCACAAGACCACGCGGAGTGTCTGCAACAGGATCAGCAGGTCGAGGAACGGCGAATAGTTCTTCGCATAATACAGGTCGTATTCGAGCTTGTGTCGGGAATCCTCGATTGACGCGCCATAGGGATAGTTGATCTGCGCCCAGCCGGTGATGCCCGGTTTCACCATGTGGCGCTCGGCATAGAAGGGCAGCTGGTCCTCGAGCTGCTGGACAAACTGCGGACGCTCGGGGCGCGGACCGACGAAGCTCATCTCACCCTTGAGGACGGTCCAGGTCTGCGGCAGCTCGTCGATCCGGACCTTGCGGATGAATCGGCCGATCCGGGTGATGCGCGGATCGTCCTCCGCCGCCCATACTGCCGTCCCCGCAACTTCCGCATCTTGCCGCATCGAGCGCAGTTTCACGATGTCGAACCCCTCATTGTACAGCCCGACCCGGCGCTGCCGATAAAAGGCCGGGCCCTTCGATTCGAGCTTGATCGCGATCGCGGTCAACACGATGATCGGCAGCGTGATCGCCAGCAACACTCCGCCCGCGATGATGTCGAACGCGCGCTTGAACACGCTCGACAACATCCGGCTGGAGGCGAAGCCATCGGAAAAAATCAGCCAGGACGGGTTGACGCTCTTCAGGTCGATGCGCCCCGTCTCGCGTTCGAGGAAGCTCGATATCTCGCTGACCTGCACACCGGTGGTCCGAACACGCAGCAGATCCTTCATCGGCAGTGCGTTGCGGCGCTCGTCGAGCGCCAGCACGACTTCGCTGGCATTCTGGTCGACGATGTGCGCGGCGAGGTTGGGAATTGCGCTGCGTGGCAGTGCCCCTTGCACCACCGGCTCGGCCTCGCCCATCAGGACGAACCCGGCGACGACGAAATTGACGCCCGGCTGCGCCGACAGGCTCTGGATCCGCGCGGCACGGACACCAGCCCCCAGTACGACGATCCGCCGCTTGAAGGTTTCGCCGCCCAAGGTCTTGCCGAGCAGCGCACGCACCGTCACCAGCAGGACGGTCGCGATCACCGTCGAATATAACAGGTTCGAGCGCCACAGCGCGAGCGGTGGCACCAGGAAGAAGACCAGCGACAATACCATCACGCCGAGCGAGAGCGCGACTGCGAGCCGCGCGGCCGCAAACCGCAGCGAGAGGAACGAAGCGACGCCATACGCACCGACGGCGACCAGCGAGATCTGCAGCGCGATCGAGAATGTCAGCAGCTGCGCGATGCGGCTGTGCATCGGCGTGACCAGCATGCCGATCTGATGCGCACGGATAACCCAGCCGATCTCCGCCGAAACGATCAGCAACACCAGATCGACCAGGCCCAGCATAAGGACCGCGTGAGGTACGTAATGCTTGAAGAGCCGTATCATCGTCCGCTATCCCGACGCATCATTGTAAACGCTACCGACACTGAACCGTATTTGGCAGCAATTCCCCAAAAAAGCCTAAAGACCGCGCTTCGGTTGGAGCATTCGTCGATTGCAGAGCGGCGTCTGGCGCTATAGCGACACGGCTTCAGGAGGATGCATGACCGCACGTAAGATAATTCCCGTAATACTTTCAGGCGGTTCCGGCACCAGACTCTGGCCGATGTCGCGCCCCGAGATGCCCAAGCAGATGCTCGCGCTGACCGCGGACGAAACAATGCTCCAACTGACCGCCTCGCGCGCGACCGGCGGACGCTTCGTTGCGCCGATCGTGGTCGCCAATGCGCGTCACGCCGATCTGGTCGAGCAGCAACTCGCCGCGGCGGGGGCGACCCCGCAAGCCCTGATCCTCGAACCCGCCGGTCGCAACACCGCGCCGGCGATCGCGCTCGCCGCGATCGCCGCCGGCGGCGGTAGCGACGCACTCTTGGTAATGCCATCCGACCACGTCATCGGCGACATTGCCGCCTTTCATGCCGCGATCGAGGCAGCGATGCCGCTCGTCACGCAGGGCTGGCTCGTCACCTTCGGGATCGCGCCCGACGCACCCGAGACCGGCTATGGCTGGATACAGATCGGCGACGAGTTGCAGCCCGGCGTCAACCGCGTCGCGCGGTTCGTCGAGAAGCCCCCGCTCGACAAAGCGCAGTCGATGCTGGCGAGCGGCGATCATGCCTGGAACGGCGGAATCTTCCTGTTCCAAGCGGACGCCTATCTCGAGGCGCTCGCGCAGTTCGATCCGGGCATCCTGACCGCGACGCAGGAGGCGATGGACAAGGCGCATACCGAGGGCATGCGGATCTACCCGGACGCGGCTGCCTTTGCCGCCTCACCCGATGATTCGATCGACTATGCGGTGATGGAAAAGGCGGATCGTGTAGCGGTCGTACCGGTCGCGATGGGCTGGAACGACGTTGGCAGCTGGGATGCGCTTCACGCGATCAGCGACACGGACGGCGATGGCAACGCGCATCGCAGCCACGGCGACGGCAACGTGCTCGCAATCGATACGAAGAACTGCTTCGTCCGCAGCGATGGCGTCCGCGTCTCGTTGGTCGGCGTCGAGGACCTGATCGTGGTGGCAAGCGGCAACGATGTGCTCATCATGCCACGCGGTCGCAGCCAGGAAGTGAAGAAACTGATCGAGGCGATGAAGACCTCTGCCCCGACGGGTTGAGAGAGCACTCCGAGATCGGTCCGGCTGTCCACCGGGCCGATCGGCTTATCGTGTCTTGCGCGTCTTCGGCACCTGCGACAACCGCGTCAAAAGCGTCGGGATATCCTCGGTGATCATCGTATCGGTCGGGGTCTGCCAAGACGAGCGCAGCGTTTCGCCGACAGTGTGCAACCGTGCGCCAGCGTCACGCCTGGATGTCTCGTTTCGCACGTCTACCTCACCTACGCATACATCCGACGACGTCCCAAGGGGTTGAGGATGACGCCGGTTCTCGGCTCAAACCGCCGATATCCGTGCTTGTTCCAGCGGTTTCGCGCCGCCCCCCTGTTCTGCGCCGATTCCGGTCGCGGACGCGTCGAACGCCAATTCGCGAAGCGCTGGCGATTTCTACAACGATCGGTCTAGATGCGCGAACGTTACCGGGAGAGTGGGTTATGGATCGTCGTCAGTTCCTCGCATCGGGAGGCGTGGCCGCACTCGCCGCCACGTTGCCGTCGTCGGCATTTGCGCAATCGAGCGGCGATACGGCGCTCAACGCGGACTTCGAACGGATCTTCCAGCGCAGCGTGGCGCGATCGCCGGAACTCGCAACATCGCTTGGCCTCGACAAGGGGCCGCGCGCGCCGCTGAAAAGCCTGCTCTCGCCGCGCACCGCCGAGAAGCGCGCGAGCGACCTCGCCGATACCAAGGCGGGCCTTGCCGCGCTTGCGCATTATGATGGCGCCAACCTGTCGCCAGCGGCCAAGCTGAATCTCGAAGTGGTGCGCTATTCGCTGACCACGCAAATCGCCGCGCCAGAGAAGTTCGGCATGGACAGCCCGATCCGCCCCTACCGAATTTTCCAGCAGGGCGGCGCCTATTTCCAGGTCCCCGACTTCCTCAACACCGCGCACACGATCACCGCGACCCCCGATGCCGAAGCGTATCTGGCCCGGCTCGACCAGTTCGGCACCGTGCTCGACCAGGAAAGCACGATGCAGCAGGCCGAGGCGGCGCGCGGCCTGCTCGCGCCTGGGTGGTCGCTCGACCTGACGCTCGGCCAGATGCGCAAGCTGCGGGGCCAGCCGGCGGCGATGTCGAGCATCGTCCAGTCGCTCGTCAAGCGTGCCGCGGCCAAGGGCCTCACCGGCGACTGGCAGGCGCGCGCGACCGCGATCGTCGACCAGAAGGTCTATCCCGCGCTCGACCGCCAGATCGCGCTGATGGAGAAGCTGAAACCGACGACCAAGCCCGGCGACGGCATCTGGCGCGTGCCGAACGGCGACGCGATCTATGCGATGGCGCTGAACCAGGCGACGACCACGACGATGAGCCCCGACGAGGTCCACCGCATCGGCCTGACGCAGGTCGCCGAGATCACCGCGCAGCTCGACACGATCCTGAAGTCGCAGGGCTATTCGACCGGCACCGTCGGCGAGCGGCTCGCCAAGCTGAACGTCATGCCCGATCAGCTCTATGCGAACACCGCAGCGGGCCGGACCGAGCTGATCGGCGGGCTGAACGACGGCATCAAGGCGATGTACGCCAAGCTGCCCCAGGCGTTTTCGCAAGTTCCGACGCAGCCGCTCGAGATCCGGGCGGTGCCGGTCGAGATCGAGGACGGCGCGGCCAACGGCTATTACAACCGCGCCTCGCTCGATGGCAGCCGCCCGGCGATCTACTTCGTCAATCTGAAGGACGTCGGCGACTGGCCGAAATACACGCTGCCGTCGCTGACCTATCATGAGGGCGTGCCCGGGCATCACCTGCAGATCAGCCTGGCGCAGGAATCGAAGGACATCCCGACGCTGCGCAAGATCGGCTTCTTCTCGGCCTATTCGGAAGGCTGGGCGCTGTATGCGGAGCAGCTGGCCGACGAACTGGGCGCCTATGCGTCGCCGCTCGAACGCGCAGGCTATCTCCAGTCCTTCCTGTTCCGCGCAACCCGGCTGGTGGTCGACACCGGCATCCATGCCAAGCGGTGGAGCCGCGAGAAGGCGACCGACTATATGGTCGCGACGACCGGCTTCGCACGGCCGCGGACGCAGCGTGAGGTGGAGCGCTACTGCACGCAGGCCGGGCAGGCCTGCAGCTACAAGGTCGGGCACATGGCGTGGACGCGCGCGCGGGTGAAGGCGAAGGCCGCACTCGGCGACCGGTTCGACCTGAAGCAGTTCCACGACATCCTCAAGGAAGGCGCGATGCCGCTCACGATCCTGGAACGGCGCGTGGACGAGCGGATCGCGGCGATGAGGGCGCGGGGGTAAATCGAGCGCGCCATCCTCCCCCGCCCC
>NZ_LMLD01000012.1:364458-397366 GCF_001421825.1 Sphingomonas sp. Leaf38
TCGCCCTGTCCTCTCCCCCCGTCTGGCAAGCGCCAGCCACCTCCCCCTGGCGGGGGAGGATGAGTGGGTCACTTGCCCGTGCGATCCAGCGTCTGCGCGGCGATCTGCACCTTTACCGTCTGCACGACATCCGCCGCCGACGTCGCCAGCATCACGCTGTATTCGCCGCCTGCGATACGCCACCCGCCGCTCGCGACATCGAACGTCGCGAGCAGGCGCGGGTCGATCGTGACCGATACGGTCTGCTCCGTGCCCGGTGCGAGATCGACCTTGCGGAACGCGCCCAGCCGCTTCGGCGCTTCCCAGCCCGCGCCCGACACATAGACCTGCGCGACCGCCTTGCCTTGCACCGCGCCGGTGTTCTTCACCGTGAACCCGGCCTTGATGCCCTTCCCATCCGCCGCGGCGGTCAGCCCGCTCATCGCGAAGCTGGTGTAGGAGAGCCCGTAGCCGAACGGGAACAGCGGCTTGGCGCCGGTCTTGTCGAACCATTTATAGCCGACGGCCGCACCCTCGATGTCGTAATTGCCCATCGGGTGCGAATCGCGGTCGAGCTTGGGATCGCCCTCCAGCACCGGGCGCGGCGTCTGCGCAAGCGATGCGGGGAAGGTTGCGGGCAGATGCCCCGACGGATTGACCTCGCCGGTCAGCACGCGCGCGATCGCCTCTCCGCCCGCCGTGCCGGGATACCACGCCTCCAGCACCGCGCCGACCTTGCCGAGCCACGGCATGACCACCGGGCCACCGGTCTCGAGGACGACGACCGTCTTCTTGTTCGCGCGCGCGACCGCATCGATCAGCGCGTTCTGGCCATCGGGCAGGTTGAGATCGGGCACGTCGATCGACTCGCCGGTCCACTGCTCGCCGAACACGACGACGACGTCTGCCGTGCGCGCCGCCGCTGCTGCGGCCTTCACGTCCTTGCCGTCGAGATAGGTGACGGTCGCGCCGGTCCGCGCCTGCAACGCCTTCATCGGCGAGGAGGCGTGATAGGTCTTGGGCCCCGGAAAACCGCTCGGGAACGCGTCCGGCACGACGAGGCCGTTGGTCGGCGCGTTGTGCGAATAGACCTGGCTCGAGCCGCCGCCCGACAGCACGCCGACATCGGCATGCGCGCCGATCAGCAGGATCGACTTGGCGGTCTTGGCGATCGGCAACAGCCCGGCGGTGGTCTTGAGCAGGACGATGCTCTCCTCGGCATCGGCGCGCGTGACGGCGGCGTGCGCGGCATAGTCGATCTTGGTCGCCTGATCGCCGGTCACGACCGTGTCGAACGCGCCGACCGAGACCATGCCCCACAGCACGCGCCGCGCCATGTCGGTCGCGCGCGCCTCGCTGACATGGCCATTGTTGACCGCCTCGCGCAGCGCATCGGCGAAATAGGCGGAGCGATCGAACGCCCAGCCCGATTGCTGGTCGAGCCCGGCATTGGCCGCCTCGCTGGTCGAATGCGTCGCGCCCCAATCGGACATGACATAGCCCTTGAAGCCCCAGTCGCGCTTGAGGACTTTATTCAGCAGCCAGTCGTTCTCGCACGCATAATGGCCGTTAACGCGGTTGTACGCGCACATCACCGAGCCGGGCTGGCCGACTTCGTTGGCGATCTCGAACGCGAGCAGGTCGGACTGGCGCGCGGCCTGTTCGCCGATCCTGTGATCAATGTTGTTGCGGTTCGTCTCCTGTCCGTTGAACGCGTAATGCTTCATCGTCGACACGACATGCTGCGACTGGATCCCCTTGATCTCGTGGCCGGTGATGACGCCCGCCAGCAACGGATCCTCGCCGCCATATTCGAAATTGCGTCCGTTGCGCGGTTCGCGCGTCAGGTTCATCCCGCCGGCGAGCTGGACGTTGAAGCCCGACAGGAACGCCTCCCGGCCAATCATCGCGCCGCCTGCCTGTGCGAGCTCGGGGTTCCAGGTCGCCGCGGTCGCGATCCCCGACGGCAGCGAGGTGCGTAGGCGCGGCGTCGGGCCGCGCTGGCTGGCGACGCCGACGCCGGCATCGGTCTGCCACTGGTTGGGGATGCCCAGCCGCGGGATACCGGGGACGATCCCGGCCGAGGCGGCCAGACCGTCCTTGGGATAGACCCAGTTCTTGATCGGCGTCTTCAGCCAGTCGGCGCTGGTCGCGAAGTAACCGAAGGTGAGCTGCAGCTTCTCGTCGAGCGTCATCTGCTTGAGCAGCAGGTCGACACGCGCGTCCGCACTCAGACTCGTATCCATCCATGGCCGCGCCTTGGGCGCCTGGGTCCGCGCTGCCGCGGCGGCGGGCGCGTTGTTGGTCGTCTGCGCCACTGCCGGAGACAGCGCGGCAAGGATCAGCACCGCCGAGCCCGCAAGACGTCGTCCGATAGGTGCCTTGGTGCCGGATGCGATCATGAACGTCTTCTTTCTTGCTGCAGTCTGCGCTCGGATACGCGGTGCCGCCGTCGTCGCCTAGAGGCTGGCGACGATCATGCTGCACTGGTGGTTCGATGAGACGATTCATCACCCAATATTTAACGTATAGCAATGACCATGATCTTTGCTCCATGGATCAGAGTATTTCTGTGCACGATTTTACAAAGTTTGCATCCTAAATCCCCGGAAGATGGTTGAACCCAGTGTCCGACGTTGTTACGGCGTCGCCAGCCAATGGAGCTTGAAATGACTGAAGATGCTACCGACCTCAATGCCATCGAACTCGCCACCGAACTGACCATTGCCTGGCTCGGAAATCCCAATACGCGCAGCTCGGCCGATGACGTGCCTGCCTTTCTGGGCAAGATGCATGATACCGTCGCCGCATTGCTAAGCGCTACCACGGAACCCGAACCGGTCGAAGCACCCACTGAATATACGCCCGCCGTGTCGGTGCGGAAGTCGCTGGCGTCGAAGGATCACATCATTTCGATGATCGACGGAAAGTCGTACAAGACTTTGCGCCGTCACCTCGCGACGCACGGTATGACGCCCGCTGAGTACCGCGAACGCTATGGCCTGAAGCCCGATTATCCGATGGTCGCCGAGAATTATTCCGAGAGCCGTCGCGCCATGGCGAAGAAGATCGGGCTGGGTCGCAAGCCCGGTGCCCGCAAGACCGATGGTCCCGCCGCCACCGCCGCCGCCGCGCCTGCCGCGACGACGCGCAAGCGCAAGACCGAGACCGCCGCGGCCTGATCCGCGGCGCCGTCTATGGCACGAAAAAGACCGGCGTCTCGCGACGCCGGTCTTTTTGTCGATCTGAGGGTGGGCTGACGGGGTGCGTTACTTGCCGAACGTTCCTCGCCGATAAAGCAGCGTGATCGCGACGCGGCGGTTACGCGGATCGGCCGGGTCGTTGATGATCAGCGGTTCGCGGTCGGCAACACCCTCGATCCGCTCAAAGCTTCGCTCGGGGGTGCCCCCCGCCAGCAGGCGACGGCGGGTCGCCTCGGCACGACCGGACGAGAGCATCCAGTTGTTCATCGCGCGCGGGTCGCCGTAAGGCACGCTGTCGGTGTGGCCACGGATCATGATCGGGTTCTGCATCCCCCGGACCGATCCCGCGATCATTCCGATCAGCGCCGCCGCCTCCGGATCGAGCGCGGTGGTACCGCTGGCAAACATCGAGTAATTGGCGTCGTCGACCAGGTCGATCCGCATCCCGTCCTGCGTCGGCACGAAGCGGACATGGCTTTGCAACCGCGACATTCGCGCATTGCCAGACATTTCACCGAGCACGCGCCGACGCAACGCCTGAAAGTTCTTCTGGTCTTCCTTCGTCATCGCGGTGCGGTTCTTCAGCGAGCCCTTGGAACCGGTGCCAGCGGACGGTCCACCCAGCCCGGCATCGGGAATCGCGAGCTGCGCCATGCTGGTCTGGCCGGGTTTGGGACCGATGCGATTCTTGTCGAGGATCGATTCGCCGCCGAACAGCCCGCCGCCGCCGATCCCGAGCGAGCGCGTGTTGAGGATGGTCGGTGCGAAGTAATCGGCGATGCCCTTGCGCTGTTTCTCGGTGGTCGCGCCGACGATCCACAGCAACAGGAAGAACGCCATCATCGCGGTCACGAAATCGGCATAGGCAACCTTCCACGCGCCGCCATGATGGCCGCCATGCCCCTCAATATAGATCTTCTTGACGATGATCTTCGGCGGCTGGTTGGTGCCGTGCGGCGCGCGTGCGGCCACCGGATTACTTCCCTCTCAGCCCGTCGAAGACTTCGGCGAAGCCCGGCTGGTTCTTGTGCGCGATCCCCGAGCGCGCGGCCTCGATCACCAGCGGCTGCGGGTGCCCGTGCAGCGAGGCGATAATGATCTGCTTGACGACGATGTAGATCGACGCGTCGGCGTCGAGCACCTGCTTCAGCCGGTTTGCGAGGGGGGCCACCATGCCGTACGCCAACAGCACGCCCATGAACGTGCCGACCAGCGCCGAGCCGATCATGGCGCCCAGGATCGATGGCGGCTTGTCGATCGAGCCCATCGTCTTCACCACGCCAAGCACCGCGGCGACGATGCCCAGCGCGGGCAACGCATCGGCGAGGCTGGCGAGCGTGCCGTGCGCGGCCTCCTCCTCGTGGTGATGCGTCTTGATCGAGTGATCCATCACCTCCTCGACCGCGTGCACGTCGAGCGTGCCCGACGATACGACGACCAGGCGCAGCGTGTCCGCGATCAGGTTGACGAGCGCATGGTCCTTCAGGAGCTTGGGATATTCGGCGAAGACCGCGGAGGACTGCGGATCCTCGACATGCGGCTCGAGCGCGATCGGACCGTCCATGCGGAGCATCTTCATCAGCTTGCTGACGAGGAAGATGACGTCGAGATAGTCCTGCTTCTTGTACTTCGGACCCTTGAAGACCTTTCCCAGGCCCGCGCCGAGGCCTTTGAGCTCCTTGCCCGAATTACCGATGATCAGCGCGCCGGCGGCGGCGCCGCCGATGATCAGCATTTCGTGCGGGATAGCCTCCATGACGGGGCCGAGCGCACCGCCGGTGAAGGCGAATCCGCCGAACACCATGACGAGCAGAACGACGATGCCGATGACCGGAAACATGGTGTGCGAAATTCCCCCTGGGCCGACAGCGGCATTAGCGTAGCCAGAGAATTAACCGGATTTCGTAGCCAACCGGTTACCAAGGCGCCCCTGCGCGCCAATTAAATCGCTCAGCGCAGATAATCGAACAGCGACAGCGCCGAGAGCTTCGTGAAACTGGCCTGCGTTGCCGACAAAATCGTCATCGTCTTCTGCAGCTCGACGACCGTGGTGGTGATGTCGGTATCCTCGAGTCCCGACCGGGTCGCCTCGCGGTCCGCCGCGACGTCGGTGAGCCGCGCGGTTTCGAGATCGACGCGGGCGGCGCGCGCGCCGAGCGAGGCCTGCACCGTCGACACCTGATCCGACGCGGCGGCGATATCCGAGAGCGACGTGTCGAGCGCGCTCGCCTTGAAATCGTCCGACTGCAGCGCGGTCGCGATCGCCGATAGCATCGCCAGCGTGTTCGTGCCGCCCGCGATGCTTCCATCCGCCCTGGTCTTGCCGCCGACGGTAAAGACACGTGCGGCGGTTTCGTTCGTCTGGACGGTCTGGCCGTCGCCGATCGGGATTCCCGAAACCGGCTTCGCGGCGAGCGCATAGGTACCGTTGGCCGAGATCGCGACCGCGGGGGCACCATCGGCGCCGCCGAACAGGGCCTGCCCGCGTGCATCCTTGGCGTTGGCGAGGTTGGTCAGCGTCGCCACGAGGCCTGCGATCTGCTCGCCGATCGCCTTGCGGTTCGCCGCGTTCAGCGTCCCGGTCTTGGCCTGCGTCACCAGTTCGGTCGCGCTCTGAAGCTGGTCGGTGATCGCGGTAAGGCTGGTATCGCCCTGTTTCAGCACCGATTCGGCGGTGCCGAGATTGGCGACATAGGCCTTGTCGGCGACGGCATCGCGCTTGATCCCGGCAAGCCGCTGATACGCCGCACTGTCTGACGACGGCGCCGCGAGCTTGGTGCCGGTCGAGATCTGGCTCTGCAACGCCTCCGCCTTCGCGCCGAGGGCGTTGATCGACGTCGACGAGCGATCATAGAAAAGGCTGGTGGCGACCTGCATGCGCGTTACCGTAGATCGAGGATGGTCTGGAGCGTGTCGCGCGCAGTCTGGATCACGCGGCTCGACGCCTGATAGGCCTGCTGGAAGCGCAGCAGGTCGACGGCTTCGCTATCGAGATCGACGCCCGACGAGGCCGCAAGCGCGCCGACCGCGCCGTCGCGGATCGCGCCCTGCGCATCGGCGACCACCTTGCGCTGTTCGAGCGCCGCGGCGTTGCCGGCGATCAGCGTCGTCGTGCGCGCCTCAAAGCCGCCGCTGGTGCGGACCGCCTGCAACGCGGAAAGATTGGCCGCATCGCGCTTGCCGCCGGTCGCGCTCGCCGCCGCGATCCCGCGTCCGTCCGTGAGTGCAACCGAGATATCGGTCGGCGTGGTCCCGGTCGCGAACAGCGCCGCGCCGGCATTGCCGTCGAGATCCCGGCCCTGCGCCTGTACCGCGTTGATCCGGCTCGCGAAGTCGATGGCGATCGCGTTGAGCGATCCCCGCGCCGCGGCGATCCGCTGCGCGCCCTCGGCGAACCCGGCCAGCGCACCGCCGGTCGGCGACAGCGCGGAAGTGACAGCCCCGCTAGTGACCGCGAACTGCATCGCGCCCTCGTCGTTGCGCGCAACGGACGCCTGCCCGCTGTCCCCACCCGCGACGAACACCGAACCCGCAGCACCGCCGAACCGGACGGTCGTCCGCCCAAGATCGTCGAACGACGTATTGATGTCGGTGATCGTGCTCATCTGTTCGAGCATCTGGTCGCGCTGATCGGCGAGCTGCGCCGCGGTCGAGGATCCCGGCGACGTGCGGGCGATGCCGTCGTTGATCCTGGCAAGCGCCGTGCCGAGCGCATTGAGCGACTGGACCGCCTGCGTCGCGGTCATATCCAGATCGGCCGCGGCGGTATCGAGCGAACGACCGGTCGCGGTGAACGCGGCCGCGGCGGTCGCGGCAGATGCGAGCATCACCGCACGCGCCGGTTCAGAGGTCGGATCGGCGGCTAGTTTTTGCGCCGAGGTGAAGAAGCTGGTCAGGCGATCGCCGAGCTGGTTGTCGCCCAGCGCCGTCTCGATCCGGTTCATCCAGGTGACGCCGGCCTCGGTCTTCGCCAGATCGGTGCCTGCCGAGCGGACTGCCTGCGACCGGTATGCGTCGGCGCTGCGACCTATCCCCGCGATGGTGACGCCGCTGCTGCTGACCGAACTCCGCGCGTTGAGCCCACCGCCGACCGACGACACTTCGGACAGCGTCGTCGTCCGCCGGGTATAGCCCGCAGTGCCGGTGTTCGCGATGTTCTCCGACACCGTGGACAGCGCGGTCTGGTACGCGCGCACGCCCGAGGCGCCGATCGAAAGGAGATCGCTCATGGCGGCGAGTCTGCCGCGCCCTGGTTAAGATCGGATTGAGATTTCGCGAGAAAATCGGTCATCGCCTTGCCGATGCCGAGCGGCGTGTGCTCGGCCATCGACTTGGCGATCAACCCGTCCTGCATGTCGGTGAAGGTGTCGATCGCCTTCGAATCGAACAGCGGATCGGCGAGTTTGGCCTGACGCATGCTCTTCAGCATCATGCCCGTGAAGACAGCCTCGAACTTCTGACCTGCCTTTTCGAGATTGTCCTTCGACTGGAGGCGGCTCGTGTCGCTCGAGATGCCGGTCGTGGGGGCGGGCGCGTCGAGCGGGCTCACAGGACGATCAGCTCGGCCTTGAGCGCGCCGGCTTCCTTGAGCGCCTCGAGGATCGCGACCAAATCGGCCGGCGAGGCGCCGATCGCGTTGACCGCCTTGACGATGTCGGCGAGCTTGGGGCCGGGCGCGAGCAGGAACATCGGGCGACGCTCCTCCTCGACCGCGACCGCGCTGTTCGGCGTGACGACGGTCTGGCCGCCGCTGAAGGGCGCCGGCTGGCTGACCTGCGGCTTCTCGTCGATCCGCACCGTCATCTTGCCGTGCGTGATCGCCGCCGGGCCGACCCGGACCGCCGAATTGATGACGACGGTGCCGGTGCGGGCGTTGACGATCACCTTGGCCGACGGTTCGGCGGAGACAACGTCGAGATTCTCGATCGTCGACATCAGCGTGGCGCGGACGTCGGCGCCGACCGGCGCGCGCACCGCGACGGAGACGGCGTCGATCGCCTGCGCGCTGCCCAGGCCGAGTTTCGAGTTGATCGCGCCGGCGACGTTCTGCGCGGTGGTGAAATCGGCGCGCGCGAGATTGAAGGTGAGCGTCGGCGCGCTGTCGAACCCGGTTGCGACCGCGCGTTCGACGGTGGCCCCCTCGGGGATGCGCCCCGTCGAGGGCACGTTGACGACGATCTTCGACCCGTCCGCGCCTTCCGCGCCGAGCCCGCCGACCGCGAGGTTGCCCTGCGCCATCGCGTAGATCTGGTTGTCGGCCCCCAGCAGCGGGGTCATGATCAGGCTGCCGCCGCGCAGCGACTTGGCCTTCCCCATAGACGCGACGGTGATGTCGAGCCGCTGGCCGGGCTTGGCGAACGGCGGCAGCTCGGCGGTGATCATCACGACCGCCGCGTTCTTCATGCCCGGGTTCGCGGACGGCGGCAGCTGCAGGCCGAAGCGCGAGGCGACGGCTTTCAGCGACTGTACGGTATATTCGAGATTGTCGTCGCCCGTGCCGGGCAGGCCGACGACGATGCCGTAGCCGGTCAACTGGTTCGATCGGATACCCTGGAACCCGCCAAGGTCCTTGATGCGGTCGGCGGAGGCCGGCGCGGCGATCAGGAGCGATGCCAGCGCGAGGACAAGCCACCCTGCCGTTCGTGTCGAGTAGCGACCAAGCGTGTCGAGAGCTCGTATCGCGATACAGGCCCCTCGATACGCCATTTCGACAAGCTCGATGGCTACCGGGGACGAACGGAATTTTGGGCAGAATGTGCGCGCGCGCATGAGCATTACCATCAAAACGGGCTGACGACGGAGAAGAAGCGGCTGAGCCACCCCTGGCGGCCAGCGCGGGCGACGTCGCCCTTGCCGGTGTACGAGATCTGCGCGTCGGCGACGCGCGTCGACAGCACGCGGTTGTCGCGGTCGACATCGGCGGTGCGGACGAGGCCCTTGATCTTGAGGAATTCATCGCCGCGGTTCAGTGTGACGCGCTTCTGGCCCTGCACCAGCATCGTGCCGTTCGGATAAACCTCGGCGACGGTGACGCTGACTTCGCCCGACAGCGAGTTCGCCTGGTCGGCGGCACCGGTGCCGTTGAAGGTGCGCCCGCCGCTGAGCGTCGCATCGGTCTTGTTGAACAGGTTGAGGAACCCGGTGGTCGGCGGCGTGATCGTTCCCGAGCCATTGCTGTCGAGTTTCGAGCCCGACGACTTCGACGCGGCGGTCCGCTCAACGAGCACGATCGTCAGCGGATCGCCGACCTTGCGCGCACGCCACCCTTCATACAGGGCCGCATAGCCGTCCTGCGCCTGAAAGATCGAGCCGGTGGCCACGACCGGCACCGGCGCGACCGGCAAAGGCCGCGCGACCGAAAAATCCTCGGGCGGCGCCTTCTTGCCGAAGATGCCGGCGTCCGCCGGTTGCGGGGTCATCCCCGCGACGATCAGCGCGCCGGCGATCGCCGCCAGCGTGATCTCGATCCAGTGTGCGCCGAAGCGGAACGGCGTGGGTGCCTTGGATGCCATGATGTGCCCGGAAATCAGAGGTTCTGGTTGACGTATTTGAGCATGTCGTCAGTCGCCGAGATCATCTTCGAATTGACCTCGTACGCGCGCTGCGTCTCGATCATGTCGACCAGTTCCTCGACGACGTTGACGTTCGACGCCTCGAGCATGCCCTGCTTGATCCCGCCGCGACCGTCCTGCCCGGCGATGCCGACATTGGCCGCGCCGCTCGCCGCGGTCTCGACGAGATAGTTGTCGCCGGTCGCCTGAAGCCCTGCGCCGTTCGGGAAGCTCGCGACCTGGATCTGGCCGATCTGCGACGCCTCGGTCTGGCCGGGTACGGTCGCCGACACGGTGCCGTCGCGGCCGATCGTGATCCCCGTCGTCCCCTCGGGGACGGTGATGCCGGGCTGCACCTGATAGCCTTCGCTGGTGACCAGCAGGCCCTCGGCGGAGCGCGAGAAATTGCCCGCGCGGGTGTAGCCGAGCGTGCCGCCGGGCATCTGCACCTGGAAATAGCCGTCGCCGTCGAGCGCGAGGTCGAGGCTGTTGCCGGTCGTCTGCATCGCGCCCTGCGTGTCCATCCGCGCGGTGCCCTGGATGCGGACGCCGGTGCCGAGATTCAGGCCGGTCGCGTACTTGGTCTCGGCGGTGCTTTGCGTGCCGGGCGTCGTAACGGTCTGGTAGGCGAGCGTCTCGAACGCCGCGCGGTCCTTCTTGAAGCCCGTGGTGTTCACGTTGGCAAGATTGTTCGAGATGACTCGCATGCGCATGTCCTGGGCGTCGAGCCCGGTGCGCGCGATATGCATGGCTGCGGATGACATTCGTCTGTTCCTTCTAGCTCGGCAGGCGCATCAGCGATGCACCGCTTTCGTCGATTTCCTTGGCGGATTTCATCATGTTGGCCTGGACTTCGTAGGACCGCTGGTTCTCGATCATGTCGACCAGCGCCTGAGTCATGTTGACGTTCGATCCCTCGACCGCACCGCCCTGGACCCTCGCGTCGAGATCCTCTGGCAACGCCCCCCCGCCGCGCACGCGCAGCAGATTGTCGAGGCCCTTGACCGTGTCTGATCCCTTGGTGTCGGCGAGCTTGAGCTTATCGATGACCTGCGGCGCGTTGGCGTCGCCGCCCTGCGGCACGATCGAGATCGTCCCGTCGCCGGCGATCGTCAGCGACTGGTAGGGCGGCAGGGTGATCGGCCCCCCCGAGCCGATCACCGGATGCCCGTCGCCGGTCTGAAGCACGCCCGACGGCGCGACCTCCAGATCGCCGCGGCGGGTATAGGCCTCGGAGCCATCCGATGCCTGCACCGCCAGCCATGCGGTGGTGCCGGTGATCGCGATGTCGAGCGGTCGCCCGGTCAGCTGGATCGCCCCGGGTGCACGGTCCGCATCGGTCACCTCTTCCGAGGTCGGCGCGCGCGCCTCGATCGTCGAGCCGTCGCCCTTCAGGTCGAGCCGGTCGAACACCACGCGATCGGCACGGAATCCGGTGGTCGACGCGTTCGCCATGTTGTTGGCGATCGCCGCCTGCGCCGCCATGTGCGCGCGCAGACCCGTCGCCGCGGTGTAGACCAGCTTGTCCATTCAGGTTCCTCCCGCTCGCTCTTGCTTAGCTGCGGATGTTGAAGATGGTTTCGGAGATCTGATTGGCAGTATCCAAGGCCTTCGAGTTCGCCTGGAAGTTGCGCTGAGCCGCGATCAGATTGACCAGCTCCTCGGTGATATCGACGTTCGCCCCCTCGATCGTCCCCGACATCAGCTTGCCGAAACCGTTGGTGTCCGCCGAGCCGAGCTTTGCCTCGCCCGAAATGCCGGTCGACGACCAATAGCTGCTGCCAAGCTGCCGCAGTCCTTCGGGATTCGCGAAATTGGCCAGCATCACCTGCCCCAGCACCTGCGTGTCGCCGTTCGAGAAACTGGCATTGACCATGCCCTTCTCATCGACGGTGACGCCTTGGATCTGGCCGACCGCCTTGCCGTCCTGCGAACGCGAGGCGACGTTGAACGCACTCGACAATTGCGTCGTGCCAGCGCCGAAGGTGAAATCGATCTGCTGGGGATCGGTCGAGCTCGCGGTGGTGAACTCGTCATATTTGATGGTTGCGGCAGGCGCGGTCATCTTGCCCGTCGCATCGAACGTCATCGTCGTGCCCTTGGCGCTCTCCGTCGTCAGTTCCTTGTCGCCGACGAAGCTGCGGACCTCCCAGCTGCTGGCCGCATTGGCATCGGTCGGGGCCGAGATGCGCTTGAAATAATTCGTCAGCGTCATCGCGTTGCCCGACGCGTCATAGACGGTGGTCTGCGCGGACTGGTTGTAGCTCGATGGATCGAACCGGTCGAACGTCGCCGTCGGCGGGACCGCCGAGTTCGCGTTGAGGTTCACCGTCATCGTGACCGCCTTGGTAGGGACCGGCGTACCGCTCGTCTCGGGCAGGCGCAGACTGAGCGCGGAATCGACGCCGGTCGCAACCACGGTGCCCGAGCCATCGACCGGGAACACCTGAAGATGCGACCCCTGCTTATCGACCACGTAGCGGTTGGAATCGACCAGGAAGCCACCGTTGCGCGTGTAGTTGACGGTCGCCGACTCCGCGTTCGGCTTGACCGCGAAGAAACCGTCGCCCGACACGGCGAGATCAAGGCTGTTCGACGACTGGATCAGATTGCCTTGCGAGAATTGCTGGCGGTTGGCCTTGACGACCGCACCCGAACCGATCTGCTGCGACGGCGCCTGCGACACGCTCGACGCGATCACGTCGGCGAATTCGGTGCGGCTCTTCTTGAAGCCGTTGGTCGCGACGTTCGCAAGGTTGTGCGAGATCGTCGACATTTCGGTCTGGGATGCCTGCAGACCGGAGAGCGAGGTGTAGAAGGACATGGCGGTTTAGCTCCTGGAAACTTTGGGGTCAGCCGATCTGGCGGATGGCGGTGGCGGGGATTTCGCCAAGGCCGGAAAGCGTGAGGATGGCAGCGCCGGTGGTGGTCGACACCGACTGGACGGGCGCCCAGACCAGGCCCGTCGCGGCGACCGTGGTGCCGGCGTTCTGCGCGGCGACCACGACCGTGAACGGGCCGCTGCCCGCGTCCGCACCTGCGCTGTCCTTGCCGTCCCAGTCGTAGCCGATCGTGCCCTTGGCCTGCTTGCCGAGCGACATGGTCTTCAGGACCGCGCCGTTCGCGTCGCTGATCGTGACGTTGACCTCGGTCGCGGCACCGGCCAGCTCGACCGACCCGGCGATGCCACCGGCCGCGCGGCCGTAGGCGGTGCCGCCCGCGGTCAGGACGGTCTTGCCGACATAGCCCATCGCTTCGCTGGTGCTGGTGACGCCCAGCTTGTCGGCGATCGCCTTCATCGTCGAGTTCATCTCGGAGATGCCCGAGGTGGTCGAGATCTGTGCCATCTGCGCGACCATCTGGGTGTTGTCGACCGGGTTGAACGGGTCCTGGTTCTGCATCTGCGCGGTCATCAGCTTCAGGAAGTCGGACTGGCCGAGCGCGCTGGACGACTTGGTCGTGGTCGCCGCCGCGGCCGACGAGGAACGCGTGATGCCGAGGTTGGACAGTGTGGTGTCGAAGGAGGTTGCCATGATCAGCGGCCTAGCTTGAGGGTATCGATGATGAGCGACTTCGCCGTGTTCATCACTTCGATGTTGTTCTGGTAGCTGCGTGCGGTCTCCATCATGTCGACCATCTCGCGGGTTTCATCGACCGCCGCCTCGAAGATGTTGCCATCCTTGTCGGCCATCGGATTGTCGGGATCGTAGCGCTTGGTCGGCGCATCGCCCGCGGTGACGACGCGTTCGACATCGACCGTCGACATGCCGCTCAGCCGGTCGAAGCTGGTACGGAACACCGGCTTCATCGTCTTGTAGGCGGTCTCTGCCGAACCGGTGGTACCGCCGGCATTGGCGAGGTTCGACGCGGTCGTGTTCATCCGGACGAGCTGCGCGGACATCGCGCGGCCGGCCACCTGGAAAATCGTCATGGGCTGACCGGACATCTTATTCCCCCTTCAGCGCGCGCGTGATCTGGCCGATCCGCCCGTTCAGGAACGACAAGGTCGTCTGATACTGGACGGCGTTCTCGGCGAAGGCGGTCTGCTCCTGGCTCAGCTCGACGGTGTTGCCATCCATCGAGGTCTGCGTCGGGATACGGTATTTCGTGGCGCCGCCGGTGCCGCCGTCATGCTCGACGGACGCGAGCGCCGACTGGAAATCGATGTCACGCGCCTTGAAGCCGGGCGTCGAGGCGTTGGCGATGTTCGACGCCAGCACACCCATGCGTTGCGAGCGCACCTCGAGTGCTGCCCCATGAACTCCGAAAAGCGTGTCGCCTGACACAGGCCCGTCTCCTGGCGCACCCATTGCGCAACCGGACATAAGCAATGGCTGTGCCAGTTTGCGCGGCAAGGGCGGGGGACGGTCGTTTGCCGGGTGGCGGCAGATGGGCGGCAAGGCGAACGGCAAGCGATTGCCGGTACGGTGGGGGTGAGCGGCAATCGGGTTGCCGGCCGGCTGGTTCAAGGTGGCAAACCGGACTGGGGGCCCTCACTGTCACGATGTGGCCCCGCGAAGGCGAGGACCCAGACTGGGCTCCCGCCTTCGCGGGAGAACAAGGAGACGAAGGGTGTCGCGGCTCCCATCCACCACTCTGGCGGAGGCCGGAGCTCGGTTGGAAAGTTGGCAGTAACGAAGCGCAGCCTCAGTTGGCGACGTCCCCCAATTGGGCCCCGGCCTCCGCCGGGGTGGTGCTTGTGGGCATCGCTCATGCGCGAGACGCTTGCGCTACCCACTCCGTCACCCCGCACTTGTTCCGATGTGTCCTCGCGAAGGCGGGCACCCAGGCTGGGCTCCCGCCTTCGCGGGAGAACATGGGGCGGAGGGTTTCGCTGGTCATGTCCAACAACCCGGCGGAGGCCGGGGTGGCGCGGATAGGGTGCGCTCGTATCCGGAGCGGCTAACCCCGCTCGATCTGGCCCATCCCTTGCATCACCCCCCGCACATGATCACGCTCGCCCAATTCCTCGACCCTGCAGCGCTCGCCATCGTCGGTGGTGGTACGATGCTGGCCGTCGTCCTCCGCACGCCGTTGCGCGATCTCGGCCGCGCCCTCGCGGCGATGACGACGCTCGGCCGCGGCCGGTTCGACGCCGACCCGCTCCTCCTCCAGATCACCGCGCTCGCCCGTATCGCCAGGCGCCACGGCGTGATGGCGCTCGATCGCTCGGTCATCACCGATGCCGACGTCGCCGCCGGGATCGCTGCGATCGTCGACGGGGCCTCCGCAACGGACGTCGCAACGCTCGTCCAGCACCGCCGTCGCGCTCGCATCGAGCGTCACGTCGCCGCCGCCGACGTCTGGGCGGGTGCCGCCGAAATCGCACCGGCGATGGGGATGGTCGGCACGCTGATCGGCCTTGCGCAGATGTTCGCGACGATGAGCGATCCCGGCGCGATCGGCGGCGCGATGGCGGTCGCGTTGCTCGCAACGCTCTATGGTGCGCTGCTCGCGAACCTGCTCTTCATGCCGATTGCCAACCGGCTGCGCACGCAAGGGCGCAACGAAGCCTTCGAGCGCGCGCGGATCGAAGCCCCGCTCGTGGCGCTCGCCGAACGCGAGACGCCGCGCGGTTATGGCGCGCCTGTTACGCCACCGACGCTGGCAACCGTCGCGTGAACGCCAGCGAATATCCCGACGCGCCGACCGGCAAGCCACTCTGGCTCATCACGCTCGCCGACCTCGCTCTGCTGCTGGTCGGCTTCCTCGTTCTCCTCCAGGCGACCCAGCATATCGGCGGCGCCGGTCTGTCGAAACGGGATCTCGCCAACGGTATCCGCGAAGGCTTTGGCGCAAACGATACCGAACCTGCGCCGATGCCCGTCGCCGCCGCTGGCGTCCTCGATTTCGCAGCCGGCTCGGCGATCCTGCCGACGACGCCCGGCGCGCTCGTCGCCTGGGCCCGCGAAGCCGCGCGTGATCCGCGCGTGATGCTCACCGTCACCGGCTCCACCGACGGCACGCCCGCGGATGTCGACCGGGTCACCGGTAGCCGCGCAGTCCTTGCCGCCGACCGTGCGCGTACCGTCGCCGCCGCGCTCGCCGCTGTTGCCCCCTCTCGCGTTGCAATCGTCACCGCCACCAAACCCGGCCGTCGCGCCGCCATCGTCTCCGTCGCCTTTGTCGGCGACCCGCTGAGGACAACCCCATGATCCTTCCGTTCCTGCTCATGGCCGCGAGCTTCCAGGATACCGCCACGCTCGACGCCTCGGTAGCCGCCTTTACTGGCCGCCCGACCGGCGCCGAGGGTGGCGCGCGCGCGCCGGTGGACGCGCGGTTGCGGCTCGCGACCTGCCCGACCGTGTCGCTCTCGTGGCGCACCGAACAGCATGATGCGGTGGTCGTATCGTGCGCCGGGCCCGCCTGGCGGATCTTCGTTCCCGTCATCCGGCCGGCAAACGCCCCGGCCGCGATCGGCCCTGCATTCGTCCCCGTGATCAAGGCGGCACCGGTCATCAAGCGTGGCGATCCGATCGTCATCGAGGCGGGAACCGAAGGGTTTTCGATCAGCCGTGAAGGCGTCGCGATGGGCGATGCCCCCCCTGGCGGCCGCTTCATGGTCAAGGTCGACGACACACGCACACCGGTCCAGGCAATCGCGGTCGAGGCGGGGCGCGCGACGCTTCCGGGCTGGTCGAACTAATTTCAGGCCAAAAATTAATTTTGCTAAAGGTTTTCGACGTGCGGCCGTTTCTCCTGATGTCAGCGCAAATTAGAGGATGCGGACATGGTGGACCCGATCGGCGCGAAGCCGTCTGTGGCAGGAGATCGCTCCGTTGCGCGCATCGCCGCCGCGACGCCGGCAATGGTCGTGCAAACGCCCGTAAAGACGCCTGCCCAGGCGCAGCCCCAGGCGGCGCCCCCGGCATTGCCCGAGTCGATCGCGCTCGCGAAATCGATGGCGTCGTCGCCGCCGGTCAACGCGTCGCGCGTCGCCGAGATCAAGAAGGCGATTGCCAGCGGCACCTTTCCGATCCTTCCCGCGACCATCGCCGATCGGCTGATGGCGCTCAGCCTGGCCTGGAATTCCAATGAAACGGCGTGATGCCCTGATCCGCGTTATCGACGCGTTGCACGCCGAGATCGCCGCGCTCAAATCGAACGACGTCGCCAGCCTCGAGCGCGCGACCGCGGACAAGCTTGCCGGGATCGAACAGGTCGCGTTGCTGGGCACCGGCCCTGCGGGCACCGAGATCCGCGAGCTCGCGGACGAGGCGAACCGGCTCAACGAGACGTGCCGCATCTATACCAACCTGATGGCGGCAAATGTTCGCCGCCGCCTGCAAACGCTGACCGGCGACGGTGCCGTTGCCGGCTATCGGCCGGGTCTGCGCGCCGCCTACGCCTGACTTTCGCGGCGCGCGGCGCCTACGCCTGACTTTCGCGGACGAGACCTCCCCACCCTCGTCGTCCCCGCGCAGGCGGTGATCCGTATACTCCGGCGCACCCAATTCTATCGCACCGGCAGCCAATATGCCTTCCCGCCTTCGCGGGAATGACGATTGGCGGTTGAGCATACTCCAAAACTGGCACGCCCCTTGCTGAGTAATTCCTGAATCAGGGGCACCACATACGGGCATGACCGTCAATTCCATCACTACCGGCCGGATCCAGTCCGCGATCGCGCTTGCGAGCAGCAAGACCGGCGTGGATTTCGACTATCTGCTCGGCCAAGCAAAGCTCGAAAGCGGGCTCAACGCCAACGCGCGCGCCGGCACGTCGAGCGCCTCCGGCCTCTACCAGTTCATCGAGCAGAGCTGGCTGTCGGTCGTCAAGAAGCATGGCGCTGAGCACGGGCTCGGCTGGGCCGCGAACAGCATCGGCCAGTCCTCGAGCGGCCGCCTGTCGGTCGGCGACGCCGGCACCAAGGCGGCGATCCTTGCACTGCGCAACGATCCCAACGCCGCCTCGCTGATGGCGGCCGAATATGCGTCGGACAACAAGGCGTCGCTTGAGGGCACGCTGAACCGTCCGGCGTCGGGCACCGACCTCTATATGGCGCATTTCATGGGTCTTGGCGGTGCGACAAAGTTTCTCAAGACGATGCAGGCCAACCCCCAGGCGAGCGGCGCGGCGTTGTTCCCCGCCGCGGCGCGCGCGAACCACAACGTCTTCTACGATAAGAACAATCAGCCGCGCACGCTGTCGGCGATCTACGACCGGTTCGCCGACAAGCTCGGCGGCGCGGCAGCGGGCGCGAGTTCGACCGCGAGCGCCACCAGCTACGCCGCGCAGGCGATCGACATGGACGGCAGCACGGTCATCACCGGCTCGAACGAAAGCGCGGACGATGCGCTCGCTTGGGCACAATCCGCCATGGGTTCGGCAATGGGCCGCTTCTCCGGCAAGACAACGCAGGCGGCGGTCAACGTGCTGCGGCCGACGCCCGACACCGCGCGGCTCGCCTATATGATGCTCGCACGGCTCGGCGGCTAAGCGATGAACCGCCTGCTCTCCAACGCACGTGCATCGGTCCTGCCGCTCGCGATCCTGATGCTCGTGCTCGTCATGGTCGTGCCGATCCCGGCGTTCATGCTCGACATCTTCTTCGTCGCGAACATCGCGATCAGCCTCGCTGTGCTGATGGTCGCGCTCAACGCACAGAAGCCGCTCGACTTCTCCGCCTTCCCGACCGTGCTGCTGTTCGCCACGCTGTTCCGCCTCGGCCTCAACGTCGCCTCGACGCGGATCGTGCTGGTCCACGGCCATGAGGGCGAAAGCGCGGCGGGCCACGTCATCGAGGCGTTCGGCACGTTCCTGATCGGCGGCGATTACGTCGTCGGCATCTTCGTCTTCGCGATCCTGATGATCATCAACATGATCGTCGTCACCAAGGGCGCGGGCCGCGTCTCCGAGGTCAGCGCGCGCTTCACGCTCGACGCGCTGCCGGGCAAGCAGATGGCGATCGACGCCGATCTCAACGCGGGGCTCATCACCCCCGACGAGGCCAAGGCGCGCCGCGTCGAAGTCTCGACCGAAGCCGATTTCTACGGCTCGATGGATGGCTCGTCGAAGTTCGTGAAGGGCGATGCGGTCGCGGCCATGCTGATCCTCGCCGCCAACATCATCGGCGGGCTGATCCTCGGGCCCGTCAGCCACGGCATGTCGATCGCCGACGCCGCGCACAATTACATTCTGCTCGCGATCGGCGACGCGCTCGTCGCGCAGCTGCCGTCGCTGATGCTGTCGATCGCCGCCGCCTCGATCGTCACGCGCGTCACCTCGGACAAGGATCTTGCCGGCCAGATCGGCGGCCAGTTCGGGTCCCCGCGCACGTGGACGCCGGTCGCGGTCATCCTTGCGCTGCTCGGCATCCTGCCCGGCATGCCGCACATGGTGATCCTGCCCGCCGCCGCCATCGCGGGCTTTGCCGCGTGGAAGCTGCGCCAGATCGAGCGGCGTCCGGCGCCGGTCGTGGTCGTGCCGGTCGAGACGATCGACCAGTCGCGGATCGGCTGGGAGGAAGTCACCGACGGGATGCAGGTCAATCTCGACATCGGCTATGGTCTGGTGCCGCTCGCCGACGAGCGCCGCGGGTCGCCGCTGATGGGGCGGATCACCGGGGTTCGTCGGCAATTGTCGAAGGAACTGGGCTTCGTCGTGCCGCAGGTCCGCGTCCGCGACGACATCAATCTGGCGCCGTACGTCTACCGCATCCTCGTCAATGGCGTGGTCGTCGGCGAGGACACGGTTTCGCCCGACGAGATGCTCGCGCTCGATACGGGGCAGGCGTACGGCGACCTGTTCGGCAAGAAGGTGAAGGACCCGACCTTCGGGCTCGACGCGACCTGGGTCGATGCGAGCGACGCGGATGCCGCGACGGGTGCGGGCTATCTCGTGGTCGATCCCGGCACGGTGATGGCGACGCATCTGAACCATTTGCTCGGCCAGAACGCCGCCGACCTGCTCGGCCAGGACGAGGTGCAGGCGCTGCTCGACGGCCTGAAGGAGCGTGCTGCACAGCTGGTGGCAGCCCTCGCGCCGCTGCCGATCACGACGCTGACGCAGGTGCTCAAGGGCCTGCTCGCGGAGAATGTGCCGCTCAAGGAATTCCGCCGCATCGCCGGCGCCATCGCGGTGGCGGCGCAGCGCACGCAGGACGCCGAGGAGCTCATCGAGACGATCCGTCCCGAGCTCGGCGCGCTCATCATCCAGAAACTGTGCGGCGTGCGCGAACCGCTGCGCGTCATGACGTTGGAGGGTCACTTGGAAGGTCTGCTCGGCCAGGCGATGCGCGCCGATCAATCGCGCCGCCACGTCATCGAACCCGATCTCGGCCGCCGCATCGTCGAGGCGCTGCAACGCGCCGCCGAACCGCTGATCGCCGAGGCGAAGCCGTTCGCGCTCGTCGTCCAGCCGTCGATCCGCCTCGCGATTCGCAAGCTGGTGAGGACGTGCCTGCCCGACACGCCGGTGCTGTCGTTCTTTGAAGTGCCCGAGGAGAAGGCGGTCGAAGTCGTCGCGGTGATCGGCGCGTCCCAGCCGGCGCAGGCCGGAAACTTTGGCCAACAGGCGCTGGCGGCATGAGCGCGCTGCCCCTGCGCGGTGCCTTCGCGGATGCTCAGTCTTTCGCAGGCCAACCGCTGACCTACCGCCCGCATCAACGCCCCGGCGGCGACGCCGACCAGCTCGTCAAACAGCATCTGCCGCTGGTCCGCCGGATTGCCTGGCACGTGCATGGCAGCATGAGCAGCAGCGTCGAGGTCGAGGACCTGATCCAAGTCGGGCTAGTCGCTTTGGTCGAGGCGGCCGCGAATTTCGACGAGCGCGGCATGCCGTTCAAGACCTACCTGATCACGCGCCTGCGCGGCAGCATGATCGACGAACTCCGCCGCCAGGCGACGTCGACACGCGGCGC
Organism: Sphingomonas sp. Leaf38; assembly: GCF_001421825.1. Classification (NCBI taxonomy): domain Bacteria; kingdom Pseudomonadati; phylum Pseudomonadota; class Alphaproteobacteria; order Sphingomonadales; family Sphingomonadaceae; genus Sphingomonas; species Sphingomonas sp. Leaf38. The sequence continues at coordinate 385,053 of NZ_LMLD01000012.1, forward strand.
GATGCGGCGCCGCCGCCAGTACGCCGAGGCTATCTCGACGCTCACCGCCCGCACGGGCAAAGCCCCGGGAGAAGACTCGATCGCGCAGCATATCGGCGTCAGCGTCGAGAAACTGCGCACCGACTACGTCACCGCAGACTCGCTCCGGTTCGATTCGATCGACGAGATGTATGCCGACGACCTGCCCTGGTTCGCCGACGATGCGCCGGACGCGTTCGCGCAGTTGGCGGACAGCGATCTGCGCGACGCACTCATCGCCGCGATTTCGGCGCTACCCGAGCGCGAGGCGCAGGTGATCCAGCTCTATTATGTCGAGGACCTCAACCTCGAAGAAATCGGCGAAGTGTTCGGCGTCGGCTCAGCGCGGGTCTGCCAGATCAAGGCGTCCGCTCACGCAAAGTTGAAAAAGGCATTGGCCCGCGCGGTGTGATCAGAGCTCGGGTTGGCCGCGTGTTCCGTCGTCATGATGCGGCTGCGAAAAGCGCGCGCGCGGCGCCCCGTCGTGCAGCGACGCGGTCGGCGCACCTAGCGCCATGAGCCGTGCCCGCAGACTGGCGCGCAGGAAGATTGTCTCAGCCGCGAGAAAACGGCGCGGCGTGGTACCCAGGAAGGTACCGGCATCGCGAAGGAAATGCGAGGCGTCAAAATAGCTGCTATCGATCGCCGAATAATCGTTGAGACCGTGATCCCCGATCAACCGGATGAACGAGCGCAGAAATCGCGCGCGTCGCAGCAGCATCTTGGGCGGCATCCCGAAATAGCGGGTCGCGACGCGGCGCAGTTCATGGGTCGGCACGTCGAGGCGCTCGGCGACGTCCTTCATCTCGATCACCCCGTCGGTGACCGTCAGCGCGGTGAACGCACGGATAAGCGGCTCGCGCGGGCTGGGCTTGGCGAAGAGCGGCACGAGCATGTCGTCGAGCAACGGCTTGATCGAGGTTTCGTCGTCCAAGACGTCGAGCCCTTCGCGCAACCGCTCTGCGAACTCCGCGCCCACTACCGAACTCAACGGCACGATCCGATTGTGGAAATCGCCGGCGTGACGTTGGGTCATCCGCGCCCAGCCGAGCGCGCTGAGACCGATGCCAATCGCGATGCCGCCATGCGTGACGGTACGAAAAGCGCGACTGGTCGGGCCATAAAGGCTGACGGGATCTAGCGGCCCGAACCGATGATTGCCAAGCGACACGGTGATCGGTCCGGCGTCCAGCACGATCGAGATCATCGCCGGCGAGGGCAGATACCAGTTGACCATCGGCGCCCGGTCTTCCGCCGCATAAATCGCATAGCCGGTAACAAATTCGGCCAGCGCGCGATCCGGCGCGGCGTAGCGGACGTGCAGACCCGCGGGCATGTCGGCCGCCGATGACGGCATACCCGGCCGCAGGATGCCATTGGCGAACTGTACTGCCTTCATTCGAACGACCTTAACATAGGCTTCGTTACCTCGGGCGGTTGCATAAGACTTATGGGGTGGCAATTAAAACCACCAGATGAAGCACTTATCGCCGAGGTATTGGACAAAACGCGTCGACGCACAAGACATGGGCAGATGTCGCACCACCAATCGGCTAATGACGTGATTCCCCTATCCCACCCCTATGCCGCAACTGCGAAGGATTGGATACGCTAAGGCAACGATTAATTGTTCGAAGACACTGGCGGACGGCGTTAGAAACCGCTCGCGTCGAGCTGTGATCGAAGGGTCAGACGGTCATTTTCCGAAATCGGCGGGAGCGGATGCGCAGACTTGCCCTTTCGCAGACGCGCGCGATCGTCGGCGGATGGGTCGATGCGACGGACGCGGACCGCGACTGGTCCCATTTTACGGAGGCCGAGCTGCTCGGCCGCGCCGCGCGACAGGTCGATGATCCTGGCGCTGCCGCCGGCAAACGGGCCGCGATCGTTGATCCGCAAAATGATCCGACGTCCGGTGGCGAGCGCGGTTACTTCGACATAGGTTGGCAGCGGCAACGTTTTGTGCGCGCCGGTCACCCAATCAGAGCGGAAACGTTCGCCGCTGGCAGTGCGGCTACCTGATTCCGTTCCGTACCAGCTGGCATAGCCGAGGGTGTTGTAGGTGGGATCGACAGCGGGAACATAGGTCGTGCCCCGGACGCGATAGGGGACGCCGAGCTTGACCGGCATGTCGCTGACCGGGCGGTAGTGGCCGCCCGCGCAGCCGGCGAGCGCCAGCGCGATGACGAGCGGCGCGACGCGCGAGAGAGTCAGCATAGGAGATCCTGCGTCATCGGCGCTGGTAGAAGATGTGCGAATCGACCGTCGCGACCTTGACGAGCGAGCCCCGCCAATAGGGTACCATCCAGTCGGTGTGATAGTGCGTCGCGCGGCCGACCGGCGCATAGACATAGCCGGCCAGCGCACGGCGCGCGGCGCGCCGTGCCTGCGCCCATCCGGCATGCTCAGGCCGGCGGGCCTGCGATCCGTCGCACGAAAACGAGAACTGGCAGCCGGTGGTGCGGTTCGCCCCCTGATAGACGACGCCGCACACGGTCTTGGGAAATCCCGCCGCGCCGACCCGGTTGAGCACGACCTGGATCACCGCCCGTTGGCTGTCGCGGTCGTCGCCGGCCTCGTACAGCGCGACCGTCGCCAGGCATTCGGTGGCCTGTTCGCGCGCGGCTGGCCCACCTGCGAACCGGAATCGTGCCGCGGATCGGCGTTTCGCGGTCACGATCGGCACCCGCGCATTCGAGGCGCGGGCCTGCGCCATCGTCAATCGTTGCGGACGCCGCCGATCCGAGGTCGCAGTCGGCCAGGGCGAGTCCGTCAGCGACCCGAAAAGTGCCGCCAACACGACCGCGACGCCGAGCAGCAGCAGCCAATGCTCCGACGACGGACGGCGCGACGCCCCCCGCCCCCCGCGGGTGTGCAGTGGACGCGGTGGGGAGGATCTGGCGCGTCTGCTCGTCATCGCGCCTCTGTATCGGCGAAGACCGAGCAGGGAAACGGGCGGACGCCGTGCGTCTTTTGCAAACGCAGGATCCGCCCGTGCGGCCCTGGCGGCGTATTTTCCGGGCACGGATGATCCTATACGGCGGGCTGCACGTTGAACCGTCATGACAATCAGGAAATTGCGGGCACGGCTCGCCGTCGGCGTGGTGCCATTTTTGGGTTTGACGCTGGCAGGACCAGCCGTTGCGCAGGACGCGGCAACACCGGCGATCGCAGCCGAGGCGGCCGACACGGGCAAAACGGCCGACACGGCCGACACGGCCGACACGGCCGGGCCCGTCAAACGATCAGCCGTCATCGACAAGCAGGCGATCACCGATCCGGTCCTGCGTGGGCTCTATGCCAAGGCGGGCTGGCGCGGTCTCTGGTCCACCTCGACCATTGCGGCGTTCGACCAGGTGCTTGCCGATCGCGCGCGGCACGGCCTCGACCAGGTCATTTTCCTGCCAACCCCGACGGAGGGGATGACGGCGGCCGACACCGACATCGCGCGCACGAAGGCGGCGCTCGATTATGCCACCGCGCTTGCGCAGGGCCGGGTCGATCCAACCACGCTGCAGCCGGTCTATACGCTGCCGCGACCAAAGGCGGATCTCGTCGCCGCGTTCGCCCGCGCGCTGGCGAAGGGCGATCTTGCGGCCTGGTTCGCCAGCTTGCCGCCGCAGGATCCGGAATATCGACAATTGTCCGACGCGTACCTCGCCTTCAGTACCAAGGCAGCCGCCGGGACCCCCGTCGAGGCGATCCCCGCAGGATTGATCCGGGTGGGCAACCGGGATCCGCGTGTCGTCACGATCGTCGAGCAGCTCGTCGAAAGCGGGTATCTGGCCGCACCGTCCGGTCTGGCCCCGGCCTCCGCCCCAGTCTCCGCCCCAGCCCCCACTCCCGCTGCCAGCCCGGGCATAGCCCTTGGTACCGGGCAGCGCGTGGCTCCTGCTGCGCCGCTGTACACGTCGGCGATCGCCGAAGCGATGAAGGGCTTGCAGACCGATTACGGGATTGCCGCGGACGGGGTGGTCGGTCCGGAGACGCTCAAGGTGCTCAACCTGGGCGCGGGCGATCGCGCACGGGCGCTGGCGGTCGGACTGGAACGGCGGCGTTGGCTGGCGCGGACTCCGCCGGCGACGCGGATCGACGTCAACACCGCCGCCGCGCAGCTTCGCTATTACCGCGACGGGACGATGGTCGACCAGCGCAAGGTGATCGTCGGCGAAGCCGGCCACGAAACCCCGCCGCTATTCTCGCCAATCTATCGCCTGGTGGCCAACCCCACCTGGACGGTGCCGAAATCGATCCAGAATGGCGAGATGGCCAATGTGGGCGAGGAGTATCTGGCCGCACACGACATGGTGATGCGCGACGGCTGGATCGTCCAGCAGCCGGGGCCGAGCAATGCGCTGGGGCTGGTGAAGTTCGACATGGCGAACGATCAGGCGATCTATCTTCACGATACGTCCGCGCCGGCGTTGTTCGATCGCAGCCAGCGCCATCTGAGCCATGGGTGCGTTCGCGTCGAGGATGCGCTGGGGTTCGCGCAGACGCTTGCCGAGGACGAGGGCGTGACCGAGGCGTGGCAGACCGCGCAAAATTCGGGTGAGATGACGTTCGTACCGCTGCCGCGCCGGATTCCGGTCCGGTTGCTCTACCACAACGTCTATGTGGACGACGGCGGCAGGGTGGCGTTCCGGACCGATCCCTATGGCTGGAACGATCCGATCGCCGAGCAGCTCGGCTTCGCCAAGGCGTCGGCCAAGCGCGCCGAGGCGCAGGCGATCGACATCGGGCCGTAACCAGCGGGCCGTAACCAGCGGGCGCATCGACCGGAGGGCGGAGAGGCCGGAGGGCGGAGAGGCCGGAGGGCGGAGAGGCCGGCGGCGCGGGCGCACCACCGCATGTAGTTGATCCATATTGCTAGTGCAGATTAGTATATGGACCTACAACTTGACTGGTTGCGGCTGGTCCGCGGCCCGATAAGAATACGGCGCCCTCTTCGATTCACCGAGTCCACTCATCTTTTTTCCGAAGCCTTTCCGGTCGGTACATGCGGTAGTCATAGTGGCGACGGCGCTTTCGGCAGCGGCGCGGGCGGCGCCGCCGGCAGGACCGCCACCCCGCGGTCAGCCGCAGGCCGTGGCGCCATCGCCGCGGGACGAGGTCGTCGTGACGGGCACGAGCGCGGCGCGGCGCGCGCGCGACATGCCGCTGTCGATCGCGACGCTGGATGCGGATCAGCTTCGTCGGACCGTCGGGGCGAGCCAGGCCGATGTGCTGGCGACGCTGCCATCGATCAAGGCGGGGAGCAGCGGCGGCGAGATCGGCGTGAACCTGTTCCTGAAAGGGCTGCCGATCAGCAACAATTTCCAGGCGACCCCGCTGCAATATGACGGCATCCCGGTGTTGAGCGCGTTCGGGCTCAACGGATCGGGCTATGATGTCTATTTCCGCAACGACCTGGGGATCGAACGGCTCGAACTGGTCCGTGGCGGCGTTTCGAACCTGTTCGGCACGGGATCGGTCGCCGGATTGATCAACTATATCTCGAAGTCCGGGCACGACACGCCCGAAGGTATCGTCCAGCTCGAAGCCGCCGAACGCGGACGGTTCCGCGGCGATCTGGCGGCGAGCGGTCCGCTGAGCCGCGATGCCGGGCTGTATTACGCCGTATCGGGCTATCTGCGCCGCGACGAGGGGCCGATCCGGACCGGACTCGTCACCCGCGGCGGGCAGATCCGCGGCAATCTGCGGAAAGAGTTCGCCGACGGATCGGGGTCGGTCACGCTGTTCGCGCAATATATCGACGACCATGTGCAATTCTATCCGCCGCTTCCGCTCGACGGCGCGACGCGCGACCGGCTGGTCGGCAACGATGGCCGTCCGGTGCGATCGATGTTGACCGACGCGGTCGCCGACCTGGGATTCGCGCGGCCCGGCGGACGCTACCAGACTCAGGTGACCGACGGCGTCTTCACCCGCGGCGGGCAGATCGCGCTGGCCGCGACCAGAGACCTCGGCGGCGGCTGGGGCATCCGGGGAAAGGCGAAATATTCGCAGTACGCGCACCGCTTCGGCTTTTTCCTCGACGGCGACGGCATCGCCAACGTGCCGCAGTCTCAAGCGGATTTTATCGTGCGACGACAGCTGCCGGGCGACGCGATGTTCACGCTGGCAGAGACCGGCGCAGCGCTGCCGGCGGACGCGCTCGTGTACGCCAACCGGATCCAGGACCGGATCCGCCCCACGCACGACAGCAGCGCGGAACTCGACCTGACCCGGACGCTGACCCATGGCGATGTCCGCCATATGATTACGCTGGGGGGCTATGTCGCAGACGCGTGGGCGCGCGACACCATGATCACGACCGCGTATCTCGGGACGTTCGAGACCAGGGCGCGGCTCGTCGATCTGGTCGTACGCGACGCCGCCGGCACGCCGACGATCATCGCCGACGACGGGCTGCTCGACGCCGGGCTCGGCTATACCAACGGCACCGCCCGGCAATCGCACCGCGCACTGTATCTCGCCGACCAGATCGAAGCAGGTCGGCTGGTGTTCGATCTCGGCGGCCGGATCGAGCGGGCGAAGGGCGTCATCACGCGCGCGGCGACCGCGACGACGATCACCGACGCGACGACTCCGAACCTGTCGACCGCGCTGCGTAACGTGGTTTGGGAAATTGGCGCGATCGCGCGCGGCACGGTTGCGGCGGACAGCTGGGCGCTGTCGGCGGGCGCGCTGTACAAACTGACGCCGGCGATCAACCTCTATGCCAACGCCAGCCGCGGATTCTTCTTTCCGGCGCTCAACTCGGTATCGATCAGCGCATCGGGACAGACGCAGTCGTACCAGCCCGAGATCATCCGCCAGGCGGAGGCAGGTGTGAAATATGATCGCGGCAGGGTTGGCGGATCAGTGTCGGTGTTCGTCAACGATCTCAAGAATCGCCGCTCCGTCGTGCTCGCCAATACGGCGAGCGGCGGGGTCATCGAACAGGTGACGATCGTTTCGACCAAGGCGCACGGGATCGAAGGCGCGGTGCGCGTCGGGCTGACCGATCATCTGCGGTTCGACGGCAATATCGGCCTCGTCCACGGCGTCTACACCGCGCTGGACGTGACCCGGCAGTTCATCGGCAACCGCGTCCCGCGGCAGCCCGACCTCGTCTACAATGCGGGGCTGTATTACGACGACGGCGCCCTCGACGCCGCAATCGCGACGACGCACACCGGGCGGCTGTTCACCGACGATGCGAACACCACGCGGCTCGACGGCTTCGACCTCGTGCGGCTGATCGCGGGTTATACCATGAAGATGGCGGGGCGGCAGGCGGTGCGGATCGCGGGGGACGTGTACAATCTGTTCGACACGGCCGCGCCGGCCGAGGCCTCGGCGCGCCTGCCATCGCAGGCGGCTGGCCCCTATTTCGTCGGCCGCCCGGTCCTGCCGCGACGGATCAGCGTCAGGCTGAGCTATAGTTTCTGACCGCGATGCCCGCGTACCGCGTTGGCACAAACCGACCTTTGCGCAACGATCTTAGTGGTTTCGGACGTCACCCGAGTCTTGGTAGGGCGCTCGCGCGGAACGCGAGGGGTCAAGGCCCGGCGCGGTGGGATACGCGATTTTACGAGGACTGAGCATGGCGAACGCGACATCGGTGACGCTGGACGGCACTCTCGACGAATGGGCCGTCGGCGACCGGATCGATCGCGGTCTCGGCGCAGGATACGCCATCTATGCCCGCAGCGACGGCGCGGACTTCGCGTTCGCGATCACCGCTCCCACCGCGATCGGCGCGAATACCACCGCATGGCTCAACACCGATCGCAACGCGACCACCGGCTATCAGGTGTTCGGATTTGCGGGGGGTGCGGAATACAACGTCAACTTCGCCGCCGACGGTACGGTATCGCTGTACAGCGGCGCGGCGGGGCAGACGCTGATCGCCAGCGGCCTGCAGGCGGCGTGGTCGGCAGATCGCACCACCGTCGAGTTCAAGGTGCCCAAGGCGGCGATCGGCAACCCGCAGGCGATCGACACGATCTACGACGTCAACGACACCGCGTTCCTGCCGGGTAACTATTCGAACCCCGCCTTCACCGTCTTCAACGACACCGGCATCGTCGCCGACCCGTCGCACCGGATCGCGATCGTCTGGTCCGATTCGACCGCCAACGCCTATTTCAGCAAGACCGCCTATTCGCAGCTGTTCATGGCCGCGCAGAGCCAGGCGATGCAGGCGGGCGTGCCGTTCGACATCCTGACCGAGGGCGACCTGACCAGCCTGGCGACGCTCGCCAAGTACGACACGATCGTCTTCCCGTCGTTCCGCAACGTCGAGGCGAGCAAGGCCGACCTGATCGCGCAGACGCTGGAACAGGCGACCAAGCAGTTCGGCATCGGCCTGGTCGCGGCGGGCGAGTTCATGACCAACGGCGCGGACAACGCAGCGCTCGCCGGCGACTCCTATTCGCGGATGAAGCTGTTGTTCGACGCCACGCGCGTGACCGGCGGCTTTCCGGCCGACGTGACGGTCAAGGCGAGCGATGCGTCGCAGCTCGTGCTCGACGGCTATGGCGACGGGCAGGTCATCCGCCAATATACCGGTATCGGCTGGAACGCGTTCACCAGCGTCAGCGGGACGGGCACGACGATCGCGACCGAGACGGTCAACGGCCAGACCTATTCGGCTGCGCTCGCCACACAGACCGGCGGGCGCAACGTGCTGTTCTCGAGCGAAGCGGTGATGGCCGACGACAATCTGCTGCAGAAGGCGATCGACTATTCGGTCAACGGCAACGGCCTGTCGGTCGGGCTGCAGATGACCCGCCAGGCCGGGCTGTTCGCGTCGCGCGTCGACATGGACCAGAGCCAGCAGACCGACGAGGTCAACCCGGTCGGCACCGCACCCGGGATCTACGACAAGCTGCTGCCGATCCTGACCGAGTGGAAGACGAACTATAATTTCGTCGGCAGCTATTACGTCAACATCGGCAACGATCCGGCCAATGGTCAGGCGACCGACTGGGCGGTGTCGCTGCCGTTCTACAAGGCGCTGCTCGATGCGGGCAACGAGATCGGCACGCACAGCTACACGCATCCGGTAGACACCAACCTGCTGACCGATGCGCAGATCGCCTTCGAGTTCGGCCAGTCGCGTGCCGAGCTGGAACAGCAGCTGAGCGCGTATCTCGGCAAGACCGTGACGGTCGGCGGTGCCGCAGTGCCCGGCGCGCCCGAGCAGATCGCGACGAGCCAGGAAATCCTGAAATATGTGACGTATCTCAGCGGCGGCTATTCGGGGGTGGGTGCCGGCTATCCCAATGCGATCGGCTATATGACGCCGCAGAACGCCGCGGACGACAAGGTGTATCTGGCGCCGAACACGTCGTTCGACTTCTCGCTGATCGAGTTCCAGAAGAAGACCGTCGCCGAGGCCAGCGCGATCTGGGCGAAGGAATTCGGCGCGCTGACCGCCAATGCCGATGCGCCCGTGATCGTGTGGCCATGGCATGACTACGGCCCGACGATGTGGGCCGCCGACGGCGCGACCAGCCTGTACACCAAGCAGATGTTCACCACCTTCGTCGCGCAGGCCGCAGCGGCCGGAGTCGAGTTCGTGACGCTCGCCGACCTCGCGGGCCGGGTCAGCGCGTTCCAGAACGCGACGATCACCTCGACCGTGGTCGGCAACACGATCACCGCGACGGTCGGCGCGACCACCGGCACCTTCTCGCTTGACGTCGATGGGCAAAGCGGCGGCCAGGTGATCAAGGGCGTCGCCAACTGGTATGCCTATGACGCGGACACGGTGTTCCTGCCCAAGGCGGGCGGCACCTATGCGATCACGATGGGCGCGGTCGCCGACGACGTGACGCACATCACCGCGCTGCCGATGCGCGCGACGCTGACGACACTGAGCGGCGACGGGCGCGACCTGGCGTTCACCGTCGAGGGCGAGGGCAAGGTGACGGTCGACCTGAAGGCGCCCGGCACCGACTGGACGACGCTGAGCGGCGGTACGATCGCCAGCCAGATCGGCGAGATCCTGACGATCGACCTCGGCGCTGTCGGCGTGCACGACGTCAAGATCGGCCACCAGGCGAACGTCGATCCGGTGCTGACCGCGTTCGGCGGCGGCACCACCGGCGCGCTGTCGATCGCCGAGAACGGCACCGCGCTGACAACGATCACCGCGACCGACGCGAACATCGTCTGGGGCGATTCGATCAAATATTCGATCGGGGCGGGCGGCGACGGCGCCAATTTCTCGATCGACGCGACGACCGGCGTGCTCAAGTTCGTCACCGCGCCTGATTTCGAGGCGCCAACCGACGCCAACCGCGACAATATCTACGGCGTGACGGTGGTGGCCACCGACGCCCGCGGTGCGATCGACACGCAGACGCTGACGATCGGCGTCACCGATGTGGTCGGCATCACCAAGACCGGGACGTACTTCGCCGACATGATCAACGGCACCGGCGAGCAGGACATGCTCGATGGCAGCTGGGGCAACGACGTCCTCAACGGACTCGGCGGCAACGATCGCCTCATCGGTGGCATGGGCAACGACACGCTCAACGGCGGTGCGGGCAACGACACGCTGATCGGTGGCGACGGCAAGGACATCCTCGTCGGTGGCGACGGCAACGACATCCTGATCGGCGGCGACGACATGGACATGATGACCGGCGGCGCAGGCGCGGACATCTTCCGGTTCGAGGTGAAGGGCGACAGCCTGGCATCGACGTCGCGCGACGTCATCGCCGACTTCACCGTTGGGCAGGACAAGATCGACCTGTCGATGATCGACGCCAACAGCTCGCTGTTCGCGCGCGGCGACCAGGCGTTCAGCTTCATCGGCACGACGGCGAAGTTTTCCGCACCAGGCCAGCTTCGCTACAGCTATCAGATGATCGGCGGGAAGGAATTCACGATCGTCGAGGGCAATACCGACAGCGGTTCGGCGGCCGATTTCTCGATCGCACTGACCGGCCATCATGTTCTGAGCGCGAACGATTTCTTCATGTAAACCGCCGCATAGGCCGGCGGTGATATGGCGGGCATAGGCTTTCAACTGGCGAAGACCGCGCGTGACGGTGGCATTGGCGGGATCGTCGGCGCCGCCGCGTTCGGTGCGGTGATCAGCGCCGGCCCCTGGCTGATCACCGCGGTGGCGATGGCGTTGCTGAACCGCTGGTCGACCGTCCATCTCGGGTCTGACGGCGCGCGCACGGTGCAGACCGTCCTGGTCTATGCGTTCAGCCTGTCCGCACTCGCCGCAGCGCCGATCGGCATCCTGGCGACGCGGATGGTGGCGGACTGCATCTTCGCGCGCGATGCGGGCGGCGTCACCGGCATCATGCTGGTCGCGCTGGCGGCGGGAGGCGGGATCGCGCTGGCGATCGGCGCGGTGGTGTTCGGGATGCTGGCCGCCTTGCCGCTGGTGGAGGCCGCACTCGCCACGCTGATCCTCGCCTGGCTGACGCAAGTGTGGATCGCCGCGCCGTTGCTAACCGCGCTGCGCCGCTATCGCGCGATCCCGCTCGCCTATCTGCTGGGGATCGGCGTCGCCGCGCTGATGCTGATGCTGATCCCCCGGCCTGCGGTCGACTTGGTGCTGGCGGTGATCGCCGGCGGCGTCGCGCTGACGCTGGCGGCGATCATGCTGGTCATCCGCCGCCATTTCACCGCGGCGCCGGTGCTGCCACGGCGTGACGCGATGGCGCCGCGGCTCGCGCAGATCGTCGCAGCGGCGGGGATTGCGGGCGTCGCCGCGATCTGGATCGACAAATGGCTGTTGTGGCTCGGCCCCGATAGCGTCCGCGCGATCGGCGTGTTGCGGCTCAATCCGATCAACGACCAGGGGAGCTTCCTGGGGCTGCTGTCGATGGTGCCCGGGCTGACGCTGTTGCTGATCGTCACCGAGACGCGATTCGATCGCGCATTCGACGACATGATCGTGCGCTGCACCGGCACCTCGACGCTGCAACGAATCGAGGAGGCACGCGGCGACCTGATGCGGACGATGGTCGACGGGCTGCGGCTGATGGTGCTGGCGCAGGCCTTGGTCGCGGCGCTGGCCTGGGTGCTGGCGGTGCCGCTGTTCGAGGCGATCGGCGCGGATGCCCGCGCGATCTTCGCGTTTCGGCAGACCTCGCTCGGCACGGTGTTTCATCTGGTCGCGATCGCAACGACGGTCGTGCTCGCCTATTACGATCTGTTCGGCCGCATCCTGCTGACGTGGACCGCATTCGCGATCGGCAGCGCGGTCGCGACAATGCTGCAATGGGATGCGGGGTTCGCAGCGTTCGGTTGGGGGTATATGGCGGGTGCGGTGG
>NZ_LMLD01000012.1:397423-411651 GCF_001421825.1 Sphingomonas sp. Leaf38
CGTCGGCAACAATCCCTCGGTCGTGGGACAGGGAGGACGATTGCTATGACCGGATTTTCGGGGATCGCGCGGCGATTGATGCTGCGGCGGATGCTGGCGCTGGGCGCGATCGGGACGACACTGGGGTTTCGCGCACCGGCGCACGCAACGGCGAACGACGATTGGCGCTGGGGCGTCGATTACGGTGCGGCGACCGATCCGGAGCTGGCGCGGGCATGCCGCCTGCTGGTGCTCGAGCCGCATCATGCGCGGCCGATCGCACCGCTGCGGGGGCCCGGGAGCAGCCTGCTCGGCTATGTCAGCTTCGGCGAGGTCGAGCGCAGCCGGCCCTATTTCGCGGCACTCGATGCGGCCGGTGCGTTGGGCCCGGCGAATCCGAACTGGCCCGACGCGCGGCTGGCCGACCTGCGGCACCCCGCGTGGCGCGCGGCGGTCCTCGATCAGCTCGTCCCCGCGATCCTGGCGCTCGGTTATGACGGAATCTTCATCGATACGATGGATAACGCGGAGGCGATGGAACGACAGGACCCGGTAGCCAACAGCGGCATGATAGCGGCCGGTACGACGCTGATCGCCGCGGTGCGTGCGCGCTTTCCAAAGATCCGCATCATGCTCAACCGCGGCTACGCGATGCTGCCCGAGATCGCGCCGCAGATCGACTATCTGCTCGGCGAGGCGATGGCATCGCGATGGAATTTCACGACCAAACGCTATGATGCGCTGAGCGATTCGGATTGGGCCTGGCAGGCGGCGCGCCTCAAGGCGGCGCAGGCGCGCAACCCGGCGATCACGCTGATGACGCTCGATTATTGGGATCCGGCCGATCGCAAGCAGGTCGCCGCACTCTATGCGCGCGAGCGGGCGGCGGGGTTCCGGCCCTATGTCGCGACGCTGGCGCTCGATCGGCTGATTCCGGAGCCAGCCGGTTGAGGATAGATCGACACAAGGGCCGCCTGGCGCTGATCGTTCCCGCGCTGGCGGGGCTGGGCCTGTTGGCGGGCGGGCTGATGCTGTTGCCCGGGCGGCGCGAGATCCTTCACGCCGAGCGTCGTGCGCAACCGGTCGCGGCGGTCAGCGCGCTGCCGTCGGCGGCGCCGGCGGTGACGCCGCCACCCTCGCCGCCGTCGATCGCCGCCGCGATCCAGACGGCCGATGCGGCCACGCTCGCGGCGTTGACCGCGCGGCTGATCGACGCGGGCGTCGCGGTGACGACGGTGCAGGTCGCATATGACCTCGTCGCGGCACAACGGCCGGCGGTGGCGCTCGGCTATCTGGCGGCGCGCCCCGATGGCGCGAGTCCGGCGACGTGGCGGCTGCGCGTCGATCTGTTGCACAAGACCGGGCGTACGGCCGATGCCGCGGCGCTGGTGACGCGTGCGACACGTACGCACGGCGTGGTCGCGGCCGATCTGATCGCCGCGGCCTATGCGATCGACCGCACGGACCTGGTCATCGTCGCGGCGGCAAACCAGGTCATTCCGCCACCCGATGCGGCGCTCGCGCTCGATCTGGCGCGGCGCGCGGACAAGGCCGGGCGCGACGACTTGATCGCGCTGCTCGACCGGACGCGCGTCGACTGGCGCGCGGCCGATCCGTGGCTGGCGATCCGCGTGGCCACGCGGACCGGCGATCGGGCGGCGGCATTGCGGGCGGCGGACCGTTTGCCGGTCGACCAGCGGGCAGCGGCGCGCGAGACGATCCTGGCGGGCGACCGCGAGGGCCTGCGAACCGAGCTGCTCGCGCGGGCCGACGCGCAGCCCGAGGCGATGGCGGAACGGTTGCTCGCCGCCGGGTATCGCGACGATGCGCGTGCGGTATTGCGACGGGCGGCGACCGATCTGCCGGTCGGCGCACCGGCGACGCAGCGGCTGTTGTACCTGATGGGACCGCGTCCGGCGGCGGAGGATCTCGGCTGGCTGAAACAGCGCATGACGCGCGGCGACGCGGCGGAGCAGCGCGGGTGGTTGGGCGTGTATGCCGAGCACGACCGGCCGGCCGAAGCACTCGCCGTCGTGGCGCGGCATCCGCTGGCGGCGCGGACCGACGTGATGCTGTTGCGGCTGGCGCTCGCGCGGGCGGCGGGCGATGCGGCGGCGGGACGTACGGTGCTGGCGGGGTTGCTCGACGGGCGGGCGCTGGATGCGGCGCAGATGCGCGCCTTGTCGGCAGCCGCCCCTGCCCGGCTCGATCCCGCGCAGGCGGGAGCGATCGCGCGGCGCCGGGTTGCGGCGGGCGTCGCCGATCCGCGCGACCAGCTCGATCTGGCCTGGACCGCGTGGAATGCGGGCGACGCGAAGGGTGCGGCAGGGTGGCTGCGCGATCACCTCGCCGCGGCCCCGACCGACCTGCCCGCGCTCAGGCTGATGGCGGACGTACAGGCGCGGCTTGGCGGCACGGCTGCCGCGCGGCCGTGGCTCGAACGCGCGCTCGCGCAGACGCCGGCGCAGAGCCGGGCGCGGGTGGAATTGCTCGACCGGCTGGGACGGCGTGGCGAGGCGGTCGCGCTGGTCGAAACGTTGCGCAACGACGCGCCGCAGGACCGCATGCTGGCGGCGTTGCACGCGCGGCTGCTGATCGCCCAGGGGCAGCCGGGACGCGCGCGCACGGTGCTCACGGAATGATCATCCTCACGCTCCTGCTGGCAGACGCCCCCGTCATCGCGGTGCCGCGCGCGGTTTTTGCGGATGGCCGCGTGGTTGCGCCCGAGCCGATCCTCGCCTGGCCCGACGACGCGACCGTGCGCGTTTCGGAGAGCGATGGCGAGCTGGTCGCGCGGTTCGATCGTCCGTTATCGCCCGCGCGGATCGCGGCATTCCGTGACGCGGCGGGCGATGCGATCGGCGATCTGCGCTGGAACGACGACAGCTTGGTGCTTCGCGCGGCACCCGGCTGGGACATGACGTGGCGGCAAACGGGGGCGATCGTCGCGCTGGCGTTCGTGCCGCCATCGGGCGACGACGCGACCACGGACCTGGCCGACGATAGCGCGCCGGACACCGCGCTGGCGGCGATCGAGGCGGACGTCGCCGCCGGGTATCCCGGACCGGCGCTGCGGGCTGCGACTCGGCTGGCCGCGCGCTATCCCACCGATCGCCGCGCGGCGCGGCTGCTGGCGGATACGCGGATGGCGGATGGCGACGTGCGCGGCGCGGCGCGCGCGTACCGCGCGCTGGCCGCGGACGATGTGACCGCACGCCGGGCGATCGCTGCCGCCCCCGGCACCGCCAGCCTCGGCGTGACCGCGCGCGATGGCAGCGACCTGTCGCAGACCGAGTTCGCCACGCGGATCGATCCCGCGGTCGGCGACACGCTCGTGGCGGGCGGCGGCGTCCGCCATATCGTCAGCCGAGTCGAGGGCGGCGCGCGAACCGGCGATACGGTGGTCGATGCCTCGCTCCTCGCGGCGCTGGAGAGCGGCGTCCGCGTCCAGTTGCTCGCCTCCGCCGCCCTCGACGATGCGGTGACGGGCGGCGGCGTGAAGGCCGTTGCCGGGTCCGCCGACGCGCAGGTCCGCGTGACGCTGACGCGGCACATGCCCGATTATTCGACACCGGCACAGGTGATCGCGGGCGGCTATCTGTCGCGTGCGCTGATCGGCACGACCTATCGCCTGACGCCGGGGCTGGTCGCGCAGGCCGATCTCGGCGCGAACCGCTACGGGCTGGCGGGGATGGCCGGGGCGAGCGACACGATCGTCGCCAATGCGGGGCTCGATTACCTGATCCGGCGGCAGTTCCCGGCGCTCGGGCTGACCTATCGATTCGAGGCGGAATATGTCCAGCGGATGCGGGTCGGGCTGGACGGGCTCGCGGTCGTGCCGCTTGCCAGCCGCGAGAACCATACTGTGCAGGGACTGATCAGCGGCAGCCTGGGCGCGGTGCAGATGACCGGCCTGGCGGGCTGGACGGTCGATCGGTTCGGCGGCGACGGCCCGACCGCGAGCCTCGGCATCGCCGCACCGATCGCGGTCGCCTGGCGCGTCGAGGGAAGCGGCGGGATCACCTCGATCGCGCGACCGGGCTTTTCGGGGCGCCAGCTGTTCGCGCGCGCGCAATTGACCCATAGTCTGGGGGACGGCCGATGACCCAAATTTCGCGATGGAAACGCCCGCTACGGATCGCGATCGAGATGGCGGCCGGCTTCGCAGCGCTGGTCGCGGTCGATGCGTGGCTGACCGGTGGTACCGGCTTTGCGCGGATCGAGCCCAACCCGCTCTGGATCCCGGTGCTGGCGATGGCGCTGGCCTATGGCACGGGACCGGGGCTGGTCGCCGCCGCGGCAGCGTCGGCGTTGTGGCTGGCGCATGGCCACACGGTGGCGCCCGAGCGCGATTATCTCGACCATGTCCTGCACCTGTCGGTGCAGCCTTTGTTGTGGTTCGTCGTCGCGATCGCGATCGGCGAGGTGACGATCCTGCGCACCGCGCGCCATCACAGGCTCGAAAAACACGCGCGGACCGCGACGCGCAACGTCGCGCGGCTGACCGAGGCGTTCGCGACGTTGTCGCGCACCAACCGCGCCTTGCAGGTGCAGATCGCGACCGAAGACCGAACCGCCGGGCATGTGATCGATGTCGCGACCCGGCTGTCGTCGGCGGATGCCGCGGAACGGCGCGACGCGATCGGCGCACTGATCGCGCTGTCCGCGCGGACCGAGGATTTCACCTGCTATCGGATCACCGGCCGCGACGCGCGCGCATGGCTGCACGGGCCGGTGACCGCGGGGCGGCGCGAGATCCTGCCGGCGGCCCTGCTCGAACGGGTCGAGCGCGCGCAGCAGGCCAAGCAGAGGGGCGGGATCCTGCATGTCGCGCGGCGCGGCGATCGCCGCGTGCTCGACGGGATCGGGGTTGCGGCGATCGCGCTGGCGGACCGTGCGTCCGGCGAGATCGTCGGGTGCCTGGTGCTGCATACGTTGCCGTTCGAGGCGCTTGATGCGCGCCGTACCGCAGACCTTGCCGAAATCGCGGCGTGGCTGACGCCGCTGCTGGCGGATACGCTGCGCGCGGCACCCTGGACGCTGCGATCGGCGGAACGGGTCGCATGAGCGCGCCTTCGCATGGCCGTCTTGTCGCCGGCCTGCTCCTGCTCGCGGCGGTCGATCTCGCATTGCCGGTCGCGTGCGCCGCGTTCGGCCCGGCAATCGGCCTCACCGTCGGCTGGGCGTTGGCGGGGCATGCCGTCATTGCCACGATCAGCGTCGCGCTCTGGTTGCGGTGGGGCGCAAGCCGTGGATTCGCCGCGGCGATGCTGGGCGTGCTGGGGCCGATCGGGATCCTCGCGACGCTGCCGCTCGGCCGCGCGTCCTGGGCGGTGTCGCCGCGCAGCGACGACGCGATGTTCGGGCCGCGGGCGCGGCACAGCGCGCATCGCGGCGCCGGCCTGAAGGTGGCGCGGATGCTCGACGGGCGGGTGCATCACGCGACCCCCGACACGGTGAGTTCGCTCGTCACGATCATGCGCCACGGCGATGTCGCGGCACGCCGGCGCGCGCTGGAGACGGTGGTGCGGTCGTTCGAGCCCGCGCTGTCGCCGCTGATCGCGCTTGCGCTGACCGACGGCGACCAGACCATTCGCGCGCTGGCCGCCGCCGCATCGGCGCGGGTCGCGGAAAATCTGGTGCTGGCGCGCGCGCGGCTGACCACGCGGATCGCCGACGAGTCCGATCCCGAGGCGACGACGACCCTGGTCGCGCTGCTCGCGGATCATGCGCGGGCCGACGTGCTGCTGTCGGATTCGCAGCGCGCGCATCTGCGCGAGGATGCGGTCACATTGCGCGGGGCGGCAGCAGCGGCGGGTGACGATGCGGGCACGGTGGTGCAGATCGAGGCGTTGTGGGCGGTCGGCGACTACGCAGCGATCGACCGGCTCACCGCGGCGGGCGATGACGCGATGGCCACGTGGTGGCGCGCGGAAGCAGCGGCATGATCCCGCTGACCGCACTGGCCGCGATGTCCGCGACCGCGCCGGCCGAGCCCCCCGAAGCGGATATCTGCCTGATCGTCGAAGGCGCGTACCCCTATGTGATCGGCGGCGTCTCCGGCTGGCTGCAGGACCTGATCACGCACCTGCCCGACATCCGCTTCGCGATCGCCGCGATCAAGCCGGGTGCCGGCACGTTGCCGTTCCGATTGACCCCGCCGCCCAACGTCGTGGCGGTCGTCGAGATCGGGCTGGCCCCCGCCCCGTCGGTCCCGCGTGCGATCCCCGACCGGATCGCGGTGCCGATCGCCGACGCGCTCGTCGCGTTCCTCGCGACCGGCGGCGGCGCGCGACTTGCGACGCTGATCGACCTGATCGCCGCGATGCCGCGCGCGCCTGCACCCGGCGATATCCTGTCGCACCCCGCGGTCTTCGCAAGGCTGCGGCGACATTACGAGGCGATGCTGCCCAAGGCGTCGTTCCACCATTATTTCTGGGCGATGCGGACGTTGCTCGGCGGGCTGCTCGCCGTGCTGACCGCGCCATTGCCGCGCGCCAAGGCGTATCACACGATCTCGACCGGGTTCGCCGGGCTGCTGGCCGCGCGGGCGGCGCGCGAGACCGGGCGGCCGGCATTCATCACCGAGCACGGCATCTACCTGCTCGAACGACAGATCGAGGTGATGATGGCCGACTGGATCGGCGACCAGGTCGATACCGGACTCGAGCTCGATCGCAGCGTCCGCGATCTGCGCGACCTGTGGGTGCGCGCCTTCACCAGCTACGCCACCGCCTGCTATGACAGCTGCAACCCGATCGTCGCGCTGTACGGCGAGAACGTCGCGGTCCAGCGCCGGCTGGGCGCCGCCGCCGACCGCGTCCGGGTGATCCCCAACGGCATCGATTCGAGCCGGTTCGCGGCGCTGCCCGACCGCCGCGATCCGGCCCATCCCCTGGTCGCGCTGCTCGGCCGGGTGGTGCCGATCAAGGACGTGAAGACGTTCATCCGTGCGGCGGCGATCGCCCACGCCGAACGCCCCGACCTGCGTTTCGTGGTGCTGGGCCCCGAGGACGAGGATCCCGAATATGCCGCGGAATGTGCGCGGCTGGTCGAGAACCTGGCGCTGGGTGCGGTCTTCCGATTTGCCGGCCGGGTGCGGATCGAAGACTGGATGGCGACGATCGACCTGCTCGTTCTGACCAGCCTGTCGGAAGCGCAACCGCTCGTGATCCTGGAGGGTGGCGCGTGCGGGATCCCGGTGGTCGCGCCCGATGTCGGCAGCTGCCGCGAAATGATCGAGGGCCGCGGCGGTGCGGATTCGGGGCATGGCGGAATCGTCACGCCGCTGGTCAATCCGGCGGCGACCGCGGCGGGAATCCTGGCGATCGCCGGCGATCCCGCGCTGCGCCGGACGATGGGCGAGACGATGCGCGAGCGCGTGCGACGCGATTACGACCACGACACGATCATCGGCGCCTATGCGGCGTTATATGGGTCGCTGATGGAGGCGTAGACCGACATGACGCTCGACGATCTCGGCCCGCGAATCTGCATCATGGGGCCGTCGAACAGTGGCAAGTCGACGCTGGCGGTGGCGATCGCGCGGGCACGCGGGTTGCCACCGGTTCATCTCGATCAGCTGCACCATCACCCGAACACCGAGTGGTTGCCGCGCCCCCACGCGGCGTTCGTCGCGTTGCACGATCACGCCATCACCGACGCCCGCTGGGTCATGGACGGCAATTATTCGCGATGCCTGCCGCAGCGTCTCGCGCGCGCGACCGGCGTGATACTGCTCGAATCACCGACCACGACACGCCTCATGCGCTATTTCCGGCGATCCTGGTTCGAGCGAGCGCGACACGGTGCGCTCGATGGCGGCAGCGACCGCGTCACATGGGCCATGATCCGGCACATCGTCGTCACCACGCCCGGCAGTCGCAAGCGCGATGCGACGCTGTGCAAGCAGATCGGCCTGCCTAAACTCACGCTGTCGACAAGCCGCGACCTGGCGCACTTCTACCGCGCCGAGGGGCTCGAACGCTAGCGCGACGCGCCGCTGGCGTTGCGTCTCCTGCCCCCGGCGTCGAAGGACGGATCGGGGGCGACGTGAGTCCCTGTCTAAGCGCCGCCGGTGACGACCGCGTCGCTCAGGTCGGCGATCGCCGGGCTCGCGAGTACCGGGACTGGCGTGATCGGCAGCGTCGTGCCGAGCGGGCCGGGCAGGACCTGGACGATCGCAGGGCGGATCCGCGCGTCGGTGGCGGGGGCGACGACCGGCGCGGCGCGTGCATGCGTACTCGGCAATTGCGCGCGATCGATCGGCGCGAGGATCGGGTCGAACGGGCCGAACGTCTGCGCGCGCACGCGCCGCGTGTTGCGCGCGGGATCATAGGCCGGGACGCCCTGGTCGATCGCCGCCGCCTGGAGCCGCCCTAACGTCGTGAGCAGGCGCGCCTCCGCGGCATAGGCGCCGTATGTCGCGTTGACGAAGACGATTTGCGCGGTGAGCAGCCGCTGTTCCGAATCGAGCACCTCGAAATTCGACCGAAACCCTTCCGCAAAGCCGCGCTGGACTCCGGTCAGCGCCGATTCCGCCGCCTCGGTCGCCAGTTGCCCCGCGGTCATCTGCTCGCCGCCAGCGACAGCCTGGTTCCAGGCGTTCTGCGCATTGGCGAGCGCGGCGCGACGCGCGGTCTCGACCTCGAAGCCGAGCTGCTGGCGTTCGGCGACCGCGGCGCGGACGCGCGATCCGATCACGCCGCCGCTCAGCAGCGGCATCGTCAACGTGACCGCGCCGCTCGCCTGCGCGCCCAGATCGCGCAACTGATAGGTATAGGGACTGGCATAGCCATAGCTGCCCGACAACGCGACGATCGGCGCGCGTTCGGCGCGTTGCGCAGCGATCCGCGCATCGCCAGCCTTGGTCGCGAGGATTGCCTGCCACAGGCTCGGGCTCTCCTTCTCGACGATCGCGAACGCGGCATCGAGCGAATTGGGCAGCCCCGGCAGTGTCGGCGGCGCGAGCAGGATACCCGGATTGCGCCCGACCACCGCGGCGAACCGGCCGCGGCTCGCCTGCAGATTGACCGTCGCCTGCGCAAGCTGCGCGCGGATGATCTCGCGCTGCGCCTGCGCCTGCGCGATATCGGTACGCGTCAGGTCGCCGCCGCGTTCGCGCGCGATCGCCTGCGTCACCTGCCGCCCATAGGAGTCGAGCGAGCGTTGCTGGATCGCCACCAGCGCCTGGTCGCGGCGTACCGACACGAAGGCGTCGACGACCTCGTACAGGATCGCGTTCTCCGCCTCGCGCAGCCGTTCGCGCCCCGCCAGCACGCCCGCCTCGGCCGCCGAGACCTGCGCCGCGGTCCGCCCGCCGTTGAGCAGGATCTGCGACGCGGTGAGCGTGGCGCCCATGGTCCGCCCACGCGCCACCGCGAAATCGCCGAGCAGGCCGCGCTGGTCCTGCGACTGGTATTGCAGCGTCATGTTGACGCCCGCAGTCAGCCGGTAGGCCGCGCCGGCCTGGACGATCTGTTCGTCGAGCGCGCGGAGTTGCGCCCGCTGCCCCTCCAGCGACGGATTGGTGCGATAGGCGTCGGCGATCGCCTGACCGAGCGTCTCGGGCGCCGCGACCTGCGTCCCGACGACCGTCTGCGCGACCACCGGCGCTGCGGGGAGCAGGAGCAGCGCCCCGGCGAGGCGGATCGTATCAGCGTTCATGGAGCGACCTGGAAAAGGCTTCGGTCAGCGGATCGAGCAGATAGTCGAGCGCGGTGCGCGAGCGGAGCTTGACCAGCACGGTGACGGGGACGCCCGCGCGGATGCCCGTATCGCGCCCGCGAACCGCCTCGATCTTGGCGATCTGGTCGCGCGGCACGGTGATCTCGGCGCTGAAATAGCTGCGACCGGTCTGCTCGTCGCGCAGCGAATCCGCAGATACCGTCTCGACCGTGCCGAGCAGGATCGGCAGGTCGCGTTCGTGCAGCGACAGGAACTTCACCTCCGCCTCACGCCCCGCGAACACGCCGTCGATATCGCCCGGCGAGAAGTTCGCCCGCACCACCAGCGGCGCCGCATCGGGGACGATGTCGAGGATCGCCTGCCCCGGCTGGATCACACCGCCGACCGAGAACACGCGCAGGCCGACGACGCGCCCGGTCACCGGCGCGCGGATGATCGTGCGTGCGAGTTGCTCGCGCGCGGCGGCGAGTTTGGGCATGACCTCGTTCAGCTGGAACTGCGTGTCGCGCAGCAGCGTGGCGCTGTCCTCGACATATTTGCGGCGGGTCTGGACGCCTTCGGCGCGCGTCTGGCCGATCTGTTCGCGCGCCGCGGCCGAACGCGAGACATAGTCGGCGTCGGTGCCTTCGAGCTGCTGGATCGATCGTTCGATCGCGCGCACGGTGTTGCGCGAGACATAGCCTTCGTCGGCCAGCGCCCGCGTGCTCTCGAGCTGCTGGCGGAGCGACGCGCGCTGGCGAGCGGTCGCCTGCGCCTGTGCGTTGAAGCCGGTCGTCTGCTGCGCGACGGTCGCCGCCTGCTGGCGCAGCACGGCGCCGTTCGCCGCGAGCGCCGCCGAGCGCGCGGTGCGCTGGGCGACCTGAAGCGACTTGGCGCGGTCGACGAGGCGCCGGTCGTCGCCTTGCGCGGCCGCGAACTCGGCGGGCCAGACGATCGCGCCGCCGCGGACGTCGGCCTCCAGCCGTGCGCGCTGCGCCTGCAGGTCGATGACGCTGGCGGCCAATGCGCGCTCGCTCGCGGTGACTTCCGCGCCTTCGAGCCGGAACAGGACGTCGCCGGCGCGGACGTGCTGACCATCGCGCGCGGCCATCGCCGCGACGATCCCCCCCTCGCGGTGCTGGACCGTCTGGCGGTTGCCCGCGACGACCACCTGCCCCTCGCCCGCCGCCGCCGCATCGAGCCGCGCGAACGCCGCCCAGCCCAACCCGACGACGAAGAACAGGATCGCGACGAGCCCGCCGACCAGGATCGCATGACGCGGCGAGTCGTCGAGGCGGAGACGCTCGGCGAGGCTCGCACCGCCCGCGGCCGAAACCGGGCTGGCCAGGTCGGCGGGGATCATCGCGGCCCTCCCGCAGCGGCGACCTGGGGCCTGACGACCTTGGTCCGTTCGTCGAACATCTGGATCGTGCCACCGCGCAACACCATGATCTTGTCGACCGCCTGCAGCAGCCCGGTGCGGTGTGTCGAGACGATCACGGTCGCCCCCCGCTGGCGCAGTGCGGCGAGCGTCCTGACCAGCCGCGCCTCGCCGTCGCTGTCGAGATGCGCATTCGGCTCGTCGAGGAACAGGATCGTCGGCGCCCCGAACATCGCACGCGCCAGCGCGACCGACTGGTTCTGCCCCGCCGACAGCCCCGATCCGTCCGCCATGCTCAGCATCGTCGCATAGCCATTGGGCAGGCCGAGGATCACCTCGTGTGCGCCCGCCGCCTGCGCCGCCTCGACCACCGCGGCATCGAGCTGCTCGCTCTCGCCCGCGATGACCGACTGGAAGCGCGAGATATTGGTGTGCACCGAGGTCGGGAACAGCGACGGTGACTGCGGCATGTAGCCGACGTGACGCCCGAGCTGTTCGCGGTTCCAGTCGGACAGGCTTGCGCCGTCGATCCGGACCTCGCCGGTATCGGGCGACAGCGCCCCAGACAGCACGCGCAACAGCGTCGACTTGCCGGCCCCGCTCGGGCCGACCAGCGCGATGATCTCGCCGGGTGCGACCGCAAAATTAATGTCCGACAGCAACGCACGATCGCTGCCCTCGGCGCGGACGGTGACGCCGCGCACCTCGATCCGGCCGACCGGCGCGGGCAGCGTGGTGGCGTCGATCGACGGCCCCGGCAGCGCACAGAACGCGTCGAGATCGCGGTAGGCGTTGCGCGCGGCGGCAAGCGGCTTCATCGCGCCGAGGATCTGCTCGACCGGCTGCAGCGCGCGCCCGAGCAACAGCGACGCGGCGAAGATCGCACCGCCCGAAATATCCTGCCGGATCGCCAGCAGCGCGCCGAGCGCCAGCGCGAGCGATTGCAGCAACAGGCGGAGGAATTTGGTGATCGCGAGGAATTGCCCCGCGGTGCCGGCGAGCGCGGACTGGCGGCGGACCAGCTCGGCGCGCTCGAGCAGATGGCGCGTGATCAGCGCGTTGCGCATCCCCATCACGCGTGCGACCTCCGACCCGTGGATCGACACATCCTGTTCGCGCGTCGCCAGCACCGCGCGCGCATGCGTGTCGCGCGCGGCATGCGCGGTCACGCGGTCGCTGAGGATCGCGATCCCGCCGAGCAAGAGCGCGCTGACCAGCGCCAGCACGCCGATCCACGGGTGGAGCAGGAATGCGATGCCGATATAGATCGGTGCCCAGGGCGCATCGAACAGCGCGACGATCGTCGGCCCGGTCAGCGTGCCGCGCACCGTGTCGAAATCGCGCATCGCCTGGCTGCGCTGACCGATCGTCGCGCTATCGGTGCCCAGAATCCGCAGCAGGATCCCGGGCGCGGCCTGACGTTCGAGCCGCATGCTCGCGCGCAACAACAGGCGCATGCGGACGGCGTCGAGGATCGCGAACACGATCAGCGACACGACGAGGATCAGCGTGAGCAACAGCAGCGTCGCGCCGCCACGCGTCGGCACCACCCGGTCGTACACCTGCAGCATGAAGATCGACGGGACGAGGTACAGGATATTGACCAGCCCCGAGAACGCCGCCGCGAAGACGAGATGCCGCCGACACCCGCGGACGGCCGCGGCAAGCACGTTGCCGGCGCCGGCGGGATAAGGCGTGGGTCGAGGGGGGGCGGACGTCGGCATTGGATCCGCTCTAGCCGCGAAGTTTAAACGAACGGTTTCGGCCTGCCGGGTCTTTGTCCGTACCGGTCCCGGCTTTGTAAATCGCGCTTGGCCATGCTGGGCCCGCTTCGGCAACCCGCCTCTTGTGTTGCCCAAATGCAACACCATCTTTCACCCAGATACCGAACCAATCCCACAGGAATTCGTCATGAACATCGACAAATTCACCGACCGTGCGAAGGGCTTCCTGCAATCCGCGCAGACCGTCGCGATCCGCATGAACCACCAGCGGATCGCGCCCGAGCATCTGCTGAAGGCGCTGCTCGAGGACGAGCAGGGCATGGCCGCCGGGTTGATCAAGGCGGCGGGCGGCGACGCGAAGCGCGCGACCTCCGAAACCGATCTCGCGCTCGCCAAGATCCCCGCGGTGTCGGGCTCGGGCGCGCAGACCACGCCGGGCATCGACAACGACGCGGTGCGCGTGCTCGACCAGGCCGAACAGATCGCGACCAAGGCGGGCGACAGCTTCGTCACCGTGGAGCGGCTGCTCGTCGCGCTCTCGCTGTCGCTCAACACCGCCGCGGGCAAGGCGTTGAAGGCGGGCGGCGTCACGCCCGAGGGTCTCAACACCGCGATCAACACCGTCCGCCAGGGCCGCACCGCGGACACCGCTGGCGCCGAGGACCGCTATGATGCGCTCAAGAAATTCGCGCGCGACCTGACCCAGGCGGCGCGCGATGGCAAGCTCGACCCCGTGATCGGCCGCGACGAGGAGATCCGCCGCACGATCCAGATCCTCGCGCGCCGCACCAAGAACAACCCCGCGCTGATCGGCGAACCCGGCGTCGGCAAGACCGCGATCGCCGAAGGCCTCGCATTGCGGATCGCCAATGGCGACGTGCCCGATACGCTCAAGGACCGCCGTCTCATGTCGCTCGACATGGGGTCGCTCATCGCGGGCGCGAAATATCGCGGCGAGTTCGAGGAGCGGTTGAAGGGCGTGCTCGACGAGGTGAAGGCCGCAGAGGGCGACGTCATCCTGTTCATCGACGAGATGCACCAGCTGATCGGCGCGGGTAAATCCGAGGGCGCGATGGACGCGGGCAACCTGCTGAAACCCGCACTCGCGCGCGGCGAGCTCCACTGCGTCGGCGCGACGACGCTCGACGAATATCGCAAATATGTCGAGAAGGACCCCGCGCTCCAGCGGCGGTTCCAGCCGGTGATGGTCGGCGAACCGACCGTCGAGGATACGATCTCGATCCTGCGCGGGCTGAAGGAGAAATACGAGCTCCACCACGGCGTGCGGATCACCGACGGCGCGATCGTCGCCGCCTCGACGCTGTCGAACCGCTACATCACCGACCGCTTCCTCCCCGACAAGGCGATCGACCTGATGGACGAGGCCGCCTCGCGCATCCGCATGGAGGTCGAATCGAAGCCCGAGGCGATCGAGAACCTCGACCGGCGGATCATCCAGCTCAAGATCGAGCGCGAGG
>NZ_LMLD01000012.1:411704-413061 GCF_001421825.1 Sphingomonas sp. Leaf38
CAATCTCGAGGAGCAGTCCGCCGAGCTGACGACACGCTGGAAGGGTGAAAAGGACAAGATCAACGCCGAGGCACGGCTCAAGGAACAGCTCGATGCCGCGCGGCTCGAACTCGACCAGGCGCAACGCTCGGGCGATCTCGCAAAGGCAGGCGAGCTGTCCTACGGCACGATCCCCGGCCTGCAACGCCAGCTCGACGAGGCCGCCGGCGCGACCAAGGGCGCGATGCTGCGCGAGGAAGTCACTGCCGACGACATCGCCGGCGTCGTCAGCCGCTGGACCGGCATCCCGGTCGAGCGGATGCTCCAGGGCGAGCGCGACAAGCTGCTCGCGATGGAGGCGACGATCGGCAAGCGCGTGATCGGCCAGGCGCATGCGGTGAAGGCGGTCTCGACCGCGGTTCGCCGCGCGCGCGCGGGGTTGCAGGATCCGAACCGGCCGCTCGGCTCGTTCCTGTTCCTCGGGCCGACCGGCGTCGGCAAGACCGAGCTGACCAAGGCGCTCGCCGAATTCCTCTTCGACGATCCGTCGGCGATGGTCCGCATCGACATGAGCGAGTTCATGGAGAAGCACGCGGTCGCCCGGCTGATCGGCGCCCCCCCCGGCTATGTCGGATACGAGGAAGGCGGCGTGCTGACCGAGGCGGTCCGCCGGCGGCCCTATCAGGTCATCCTGTTCGACGAGGTCGAGAAGGCGCATGGCGACGTGTTCAACGTGCTGTTGCAGGTGCTCGACGACGGCCGCCTGACCGACGGCCAGGGGCGGACGGTGGATTTCAGCAACACGCTGATCATCCTGACGAGCAACCTTGGCAGCCAGTATCTCGCCAACATGGCGGAAGGCGACGACGTGTCGTCGGTAGAGCCGCAGGTGATGGAGATCGTCCGGTCGCACTTCCGGCCGGAGTTCCTCAACCGGCTCGACGAGGTGATCCTGTTCCACCGCCTCGGCCAGTCGCACATGGCACCGATCGTCGACATCCAGGTATCCCGCGTCGACAAGCTGCTGGCGGACCGCAAGATCGTTCTCGACCTGAGCGATGCCGCGCGCGCGTGGCTTGGCCGGGTGGGCTATGATCCGGTGTACGGCGCACGGCCGTTGAAGCGGGCGGTCCAGCGCTATCTGCAGGATCCGCTCGCCGACATGATCCTGCGCGGCGAGGTGAAGGACGGGTCGACCGTCAAGGTCGACGAAGGCGACGGCAAGCTGGAGCTTCACGTCGCCTGATCCGCCGATCGTCGAATGATAAAAAAAGGGGCGGCGGATCGATGATCCGCCACCCCGATTTCTGTCCCGAAGGATCGCTTACATATCGATGGTCAGACCAACGAACAGGTAACGACCGATCGCGTCGTAGAT
>NZ_LMLD01000012.1:413127-426453 GCF_001421825.1 Sphingomonas sp. Leaf38
GGGGTCTTGTCGAGGATGTTGTTCACCCCGAGACGGAAGGTGAACTTGTCCTCGACGCGAACCGTGCCGGCCAGATCGAAGTAGTTCTGCGCCTTCACGCGGGCATCCCGTGCGTAGAACGCACCCGACAGATCGGTGTCGCCGCTGGTACGCTCGAACTTGGTCGCCGACAGGTAGCGCCAGTTACCCGACAGACCGATGCCGTTCGGCGTGGTCAGCGAGATGCGGGCCTGGTGACGCCACTTCGACATCGGGTACAGGCACTGCGCGCCGTAGAGCCCCGCGCAGTCGAACTTCGCGCCGGCCTTGTCCGACGTGAACTTGTCGACATACGTGCCGTTGAACGACAGCCCGATCGTGCCGATGCTGTCCGAACGGTAGGTGTAGCCCGCCGACGTCTCGATACCCTGCGTGGTCAGCGAACCCGCGTTGACGTTGGTATCGACGATGAAGCCGTTGGTACCCTGCCACAGCGTGCCGTTGGCATCGCGGTTGATGGCGCTGCAGAACTGCTGCTGGCCGGTCTGAAGGCACTGCGCGATGATCGTGTCGGCACCGATGACGCCGATCCGATCCTTCAGCTTGATCCGGAACCCGTCGACCGACAGGTTGAAGCCCGGCAGGAACGAAGGACGCAGGATCACGCCGGCGGTGAACGTATCGGCCTTTTCAGGCTTCAGGTTCACATTGCCGCCGACCAGGCCGTTATACTGCTCCGAAGGATTGTCCTGGACCAGACCGAAGCGGCTCGCCGGAACGCCGGTCAGTGCGCACTGCGCCGGCGTGTTGCCGTTGACCAGGCCGTTGACGGCCAGGCCTGCGCACGGATCGGTCGCACCATCGATCTGCACCGACTGCTGGGCGAACAGTTCCTGCGTGTTCGGGGCGCGGACCGCACGGTTGTAGCCGCCGCGGAAGCGGATGTCCGAGATCGGCGCCCAGACCAGCTCACCCTTGTACGAATGCGCCGAACCAGCCGTGCTGTAGCTCGAATAGCGGTAGCCGCCGTTGACCGTCAGTTCGTTGAAGAACGGGCGATCGCTGACGAGCGGCACCTGGAGCTCGCCGAACGCTTCCTTGACGTTGTAGCTGCCACGGATCGGCAAGGTCGCACCACCCTGGCCGGCGAGATCGCCGCTCAGGAAGCCATTGTCGACCTCGAGGCTCAGCGACTCCTTGCGGTACTCGCCACCGACGTTCAGCGCGATGCCTTCGCTCGCGAACGGCGACTGCACGCCGTACTCGGCACCCTTGAAGGTGAACGAGCCGTTGACGACCGTTTCCTTGTTCTCGCCCGACTGGAAGCCCGGGGTCTGAACATAGCTCAACGCGCCCGGCGTGATGCCTGCGGACCCGAAGATGTTGAGCGGGACGCAGTTCGGATCGGTACCGTCGACGAACGAGCGACAGACCGCCTGGCCGGTCGTGGCCAAGCCGGGACGCGTGTCGGTGATCGCGTCGAGCGCGCGCGTGGTGCGCGAGATCGAGAACTCGTTGCGATACACCTGGTTGAACACGGTGCTGCCGAACTGGCCATAGGCCTCGTACGAAACACCCTTGCCAATGTCGCCGCGCGCGCCTGCGACGTAACGATACTGGGTATGACGAAGATCGGCCTGACGACCGCCGCCCTCGACGTTGCGGCGACCGATCGTGACGTTCGCCTGCTGGTACTGCGTGCCGTCGGGGTTGGTCAGGTTGATGACGTTGCCGTTGGCATCGCGCAGGAGGTTCGTGTTGCGGAAGAACGTCGCGCGCTGTGCCGCCGACAGGAACGGGTTGTTGCTGTTCAGCACGGTGGTGTTGCTGAAGTCACCCGACGGCGCGATCTGCGCGACCGAGCGATCGTCCATGAACATGAACTCGGCATAAGGCTTGAACGCCTCGCTCACTTCATAGTTGGCGAGGAAGCCCGCGGTATAGCGCGTATCCGGACGCTGGTAATAGTTCAGCGGGTTCGCATTGTAGAGCGTCCGCCCGGGGATCAGCGCCCCCGCACCGTTCAGCGTGTATTGCTGCTGCAGGCCGCTTGCCGCGCCGTTGACGACCGCATCGCCGAGCGAGAAGTTCGCCGGGAACGCGGTGGTCGAACCGCCGCAGACATAGTCGTTGCCGACGTTGCCCGCCGGTGCGTTCAGACCGCACGAGCTATAGTCGCGCGAGCCCTGCAGGATCGCACCGATCTTGCGGTAGCCACCATAGCCGACGACATGGCCGCGGCCGTCGCTGGTGCCGGCACCGACCTTGAAGTTGATGTCGAACTGCGTGCCGTCGAACGACTGGCCGGTGGGCGCCGGATAGCCGCGCGCGGTGTTGAGCGCCTTGAAGCGCGCGCTGCGGTTGTTGTGGTTGTAGATGCCACCCGAGGTATCGATGCTGAACCCTTCGTAATCGGTATCGAGCACGAAGTTGACGACGCCGGCGATGGCGTCAGACCCGTAGACCGAGCCGGCGCCGCCGGTCAGCACGTCGACGCGCTTGAGCAGCGAAGCGGGGATCATGTTGACGTCGGCAGCAGCGCTGGCGGTGCTGCTCGACGACGGGTTGCCCGGCATCAGGCGGCGGCCGTTGACCAGCACCAGCGTGCGCGATTCACCGAGGTTGCGCAGGTTGATCGTCGCGGTGCCGGTCGAACCGTTCGAGACCGACGAGGTCTGCGTGGCGAACGACGACGGCAGGCTGTTGAGCACGTCCTCGATACGCGTCGCGCCGCGCAGCTTGATGTCCGCAGCGTTCACGACCGTGACCGGGCTGGCAGAGGTCAGGTTAGGGTTCGAAATACGCGAACCGGTGACGACGATGTCGCCGCCGCCTGCCGTACCCGCAGCGGCGGGATCCTGGCTTGGCGTATTGGAGATTGCGGGCGTGGTCGCCGCCGCGCCGTCATCGCTCGTCGTACCCTGGGGCGCTGGCGCCGGGGCATTCTGCGCGAAGGCCGGCAGCGCGATGACCGCGCCTGCGATCATCGTCGATGCCAGCAGGCAGTCGCGAAACATGTGGTTGCGCATGGTTATTTGGTCCCTTTGAATCGGCGAATTTTTCCGCCCGACACGATCCATTGTGCGACCGAAGGGCCGCAGCTGAGGGCGATGTCGCAAGACGCGACGCCCTTGTCCAAAAGAAAGTAACAAAGCGGCGCCCGTTCGTCGCATTGCGATCCGGATGTCACCAAATAGCAACATCCGTTTCGATGCCGACACGACCGCCCGACGCGCTGGCGCGACGAGACTCTTGCCGCACTGCGGGCGTCGGCCTACGCCACGCGTGTTGCAACGGGGGCTGGACGACGACGATGCGGATCGCGATGATTATGGTTGCCTGGGGAGTGGCGATTGCCGTGACGGGCCCCGCCATTGGGGCGACAAAACCCCGAAAGATGGAACGCGCGCCGCTGCTGATGGCAGTGACGCAATGCCGGACGATTGCCGATCCGGCGGCGCGCCTGACATGCTTCGACACATCGGTGGCCGCGCTGGATTCCGCAGAGAAAACCCAGACCGTCGTCGTGATCGATCAGCAGCAGGTTCGCGAAACCCGACGGAATCTGTTCGGCATCAGCCTGCCCGATATCGGCCTCTTCGGCAGCGGCGATGACCTGCCGCAGATCGAGACGACATTGGCCAACGCCTCGGTCGACGACGCAGGGCGTTGGAGCTTCATCCTGGCGGACGGGGCGCACTGGGTGCAGACCGACGACAACATCATCGCGCGTCGGCCAAGGGCGAACGACAAGGTGATCATCAAGCGCGCCGCACTCGGCAGCTTCCGGTTGAGCGTCGGCGGCCAACCCGGGGTGAAGGCCAAGCGCCAGAATTAGGGGCGCATCGGTCCCGCCACCAGCATCGGGTCGAGCTTCGCGTCGTTCCACCGCAGGCTCCAGTGGAGGTGCGGGCCGGTCGCGCGACCGGTCATGCCCACGGCACCGATCGGCTGCCCCTGTGTGACGTGATCGCCGGGCTTCACATCGATCCGCGACAGATGCAGGAACGCGCTGTTGAGGCCCATGCCGTGGTCGAGCATCAGCAGATTGCCCTCCAGCGTGAAGGGGTGATCCGCCGCGAGGATCACGACGCCGTCGGCGGGCGCGGTGACGACCGCGCCGGTGGTCTTCGCGATGTCGGTGCCCGAATGATAGCTGCCGGGTTCGCCCTTGTAGACGCGCTGCGATCCGAACAGCCCGGAGATGCGACCGGTGGCGGGCCACGCGAACGCCCGACGCCAGCCTTGCGCATCGGTCATGCGCGCGCGGGCGGCGACGATCTGCGCGAGTTCGGGCGGGCGGAGCCTCGCGAAGACCGGGTCAGGCGCGGGGAATTTCGGGAGCGTGTCGAGGCGCTCGATCCGCCACGCGCGCGGCGCGATCCTGAGACTTTGCGTAACATTGCGACCGTCGCCGAATGTCGCGGTCAGCGACGCTTGCGGGCCGGCGTCGCGGTCGAAGCCGGCGAGGAAGCGGCCGTCAGGGGCCAGTGCGATCGGCTTGCCGTTCAGCGTGACCGCCCGCGTTCCGGTAGGCGCTGTGCCGAGGATCAGCCCACCCTGGCTCAGCGTGCCGGTCCAGCGGAATGCGGGCTGGCTCGCGGTGGTAGGCGGCGGCGCTTGCTGGGCAGTCGCACTGGTCGCTGCCAGCAGGACGAGCACCGCCGCGCGGATCATCGTGGCGCCATCGCTTCGCTGGCGGCGGCGGCAGTGGCATAGGCCTCCTGGCGGGCGACGCTCCAGTAGCGCAGATCCTCGAGCGCGATGCGGTGGCCGGTCGCGGCGCAGGCGACATGGTCGCCCGGGCTGAGCACGCGAAAACCATTGGCCATATAGTGCAGCCGCGCGGCGCGGTCGGAGTTGGACATCAGCATGATCGGGCTCTTCTATAGAAGGGTGGGCTGGCGGGGCAACGCGTCCGGCGCGGGCCTGGCCTTGGGCGCAGCATAGGTTTTGGCGGCGGGGCGCTCAAGACCGGTGTCGGTCACCGCGTCGACCACGCCGTCACGGAAGTGGAGGGTCAGCGTGCCCGCCTCGCGCGCCGCCTTGGCCGAGGCGAGCGTCTCGCCGCCGGGACGCGCGGTGACGCGGGCATAGCCGCGGTCGAGGATCGCGTCGGGGTTGAGCGACTGGACGAGGCGCCATGTCGCGTCGAACTGCGCGCGTTTCGCCTCGAGCTTGCGCTCGAGCGTGGCGGGACGCAGCGCGGCGCCCGACCGATCGAGACTGCCGCGCGCAAGCGTCAGCCGCCGCTCCAGCCCGCGATCGAGCCGCTGGCCGAAATCGTCGGCGCGCTGGCGCTGCGGGCCGAGCAACTGGTCGCGCTTCGGCAGCAACCGCGCGAGCGCGTCGAGCCGCTCGCGGCCGCGCTCGACGTGGCGGCGGGCGCAGCGTTCGGTGCGGTTGCGGTGGCTGTCGATCGTCAGTCGCAGGTCGGCGAGCACGGGCACCGCGATCTCGGCCGCCGCGGTCGGCGTCGGCGCGCGCAGATCGGCGGCGAAATCGCACAAGGTCGTATCTGTCTCATGTCCGACCGCGGAGATGATCGGGATCGTGCAGCCGGCGACCGCGCGCACCACGACCTCCTCGTTGAACGACCAAAGATCCTCGACCGAGCCACCGCCGCGCGCGACGATGACGAGATCGGGGCGGGGCACCGGTCCGCCGGGCGCGATCGCGTCGAACCCGCGGACCGCGGCGGCGATCTCGTTCGCCGAGCCCTCACCCTGCACCTTGACCGGCCAGACGATGACGTGCGTCGGGCAGCGATCCTCCAGGCGGTGGAGGATGTCGCGGATCACCGCGCCGGTGCCCGATGTCACGACGCCGATCACCCGCGGCATGAACGGCAGCGGTTGCTTGCGCGCCCGGTCGAACAGCCCCTCGCCCGCCAACTTCGCCTTGAGCTTTTCGAGCAGCGCCATCAGTGCGCCCGCGCCGGCCAGCTCCATCCGCTCGATCACGATCTGGTATTTCGAGCGGCCGGGATAGGTGGTCAGCTTGCCGGTCGCGATCACCTCGATGCCGTCCTGCGGCACGAAGGCGAGGCTCGACGCATTGCCCTTCCAGATGACGCCATCAATCACCGCCTGGTCGTCCTTGAGCGACATGTAGCAATGCCCCGAGGCAACGCGCTTCCAGCCGGAAATCTCGCCGCGCAGGCGGACATGGCCGAATTCGCCCTCGACCATCCGCTTCAGCTTGAACGCGAGCTCGCCGACCGACATGGCGAGTGCGTTGTCGCCGGCGACCGGCTCGGCTACCAGCCGCCCCATGTCACTCGACACGTCATCGGAAAAGGGATCGGGCATGAACGTCCTGCTGCTGGGCTCGGGGGGGCGCGAACATGCGCTCGCGTGGAAGCTGGTGCAATCGAGAGGCCTCGATACGCTGTATGCGGCGCCGGGCAACCCCGGGATCGCACGGCTTGCGACGCTCGTGTCGCTGGATGCGACGGATCACGCCGCCATCGTCGCGTTCGTGCGCGACCATGCGGTCGGGCTGGTCGTGATCGGGCCGGAGGCGCCGCTGGTCGACGGGCTGGCGGATTCGTTGCGCGCAGCGGATATCCCGGTGTTTGGCCCCTCGAAGGCGGCGGCACAGCTTGAGGGGTCGAAGGGCTTCACCAAGGATCTGTGCCTGCGCGCCGGGATTCCGACCGCGGGCTATGTCAGGGTCACGACGCGCGCCGAGGCGGATGCCGCGCTCGCGCGCACCTTCTCGCTGCCGGTCGTCATCAAGGCGGACGGCCTGGCCGCGGGCAAGGGCGTCGTCATCGCGTTCAGCGCCGCCGAGGCCGAGGCTGCGCTCGATGCGCTGTTCGCCGATGGGGAAGCCGAGGCGGTGATCGAGGAATTTCTCGACGGCGAGGAAGCGAGCCTGTTCGTGCTGACCGACGGCGTGGCGCTGATGCCGTTCGGCTCCGCGCAGGATCACAAGCGCGTCGGCGAGGGCGATACCGGGCCGAACACCGGCGGGATGGGCGCGTACAGCCCCGCGCTCGTCCTGACGCCCGCGCTGGAAAAGCGCGCGATCGACGAGATCGTCGCGCCAACGGTGGCGGCGATGGCAGCCGAGGGCATGCCGTTCTCGGGCGTGCTGTATGCGGGGCTGATGCTGACGCCGCAGGGGCCCAAGCTGATCGAATATAATGCGCGGTTCGGCGATCCCGAGACGCAGGTGCTGATGATGCGCTTCCAGGGAGATCTGCTCGCGACGATGCTGGCGACCGCGGAAGGGCGTCTCGGCGAGATGCCCGCGGCGCAGTTCAGCGACGAGACCGCGCTGACGGTGGTGATGGCCGCGGACGGCTATCCGGGCACGCCCAAGGCGGGCGGCGCGATCATCGGGCTGGATTCGGCGCGCGATGCCGGCGGCACCGTGTTCCACGCGGGGACGCGGCTCGAGGACGGTGGGCTGGTCGCATCGGGCGGCCGCGTGCTGGCCGTGACCGCCACCGGCGACGACGTCGCCGTGGCGCAGGCGAACGCCTATCGCGCGGTCGAGGCGATCGACTTCGCGGAGGGCTTCTATCGCCGCGACATCGGCTGGCGCGAAATTGCGCGCGGGTGATACGCTGGCTATCCCCCCCGCCAGGGGGAGGATCAGACATGACCGCCTTGCCGATTAGGCCTCGCCGCCCTTCGCGCGCATCGCTACGAGTATGAGCATGAACGAAACTTCCGCGACTTCCGCCTCGGGTCTGAGCCTGCTGCCAGACGGCATCGCCACGCTGACCGCGATCCACTTCACGATCATCGCCGTCGTGGCGATCCTGGTGATCATCGGTCTGCTGTGGGGCATCAAGGCGAAACGCGGCCGCGTACAGGCATCGCGCGACGTGATCGCGAACGCCGAGGAAGCCGGCGTTCCGGCACTGCCGGTTCCCGATCCGGGCAAGGCCACACCCGATCCTTTCAACGCCTCACAGTCGCAGCGGCAGGCGCAGACCGTAGCACCCGTCGCACCGGCGCAGGCCCAGGCGCAGGTCCCGATCCAGCCCCAATCCGAGCCCGAGCGCACCCCTGAGGCGCGAAATGCACCGGCACCGATTTCCGACATCCCGCGCGCCGCCCCCCCGGCAACGCCGCACCGGATGGCAGACGAGCCGATCGCCGCCGCCGCGCCGCCGGAGGCGCGCCCTGCGACCGAAATCACACCGCCGGCAGCCGTCGAACCCGATGCGGTCAAGTCCGCCCCGATCAAGCCCACCCCGATCGCGCCCGACCCCGTCGAGTCGAGCCAGCCAATGCCTGCCTATGCGGACGGCCCCGTCACGCAGTTGAAGGGGCTTGGACCGAAGGTCGCCGCGCAGTTGGCGTCGCTCGGCGTTGCGACGGTCGGTCAGATGGCAGCGCTGTCAGAGAGCGAGGCGCAGCGTATCGACGCGCAACTCGGCAATTTCACCGGGCGCATGGGCCGCGATCGCTGGATCGAGCAGGCACGGCTGCTCGCGGCGGGCGACAAGGCCGGGTTCGAGAGCGTGTTCGGCAAACTGTGAGCGATGCCATCGCCACCCGCGTGATAGGCCGCGCGTTCAACACGTAACAGCCTGCCAACACGCCCGGTACTGTCGATTGGCTCTATGCCGGACGCGTGCCGACGGGCATGTCTCGACGCGTCGCACCTCGAAGTATGAGGGCGGTAGACAGGGCGATGAGTTCACATGCTGGTAATGATGAGTGCGATGCTGTTGACGGCCGCTCCGGTGCATCTCCCGGCTGGTCCGGTCGTGATCGGAGACGATGCGTGGGCGGTGTCCGGCGTATCGCCCGGTGCCGTGCCATCGCCGTTTACCGATGACGTCCCCGCGATCGCGTCGATGGCCGTCTCTGCGCTGGCGTTAAACGCATCGCTTCCGGCGGTCACGCTTCAGACACAGGCTGGTCAGACACAGGCCGGGCCGCAAGGCGTGCCGACCCAGCAGATTCCGCCGATCGGCCCTCCCCCGATCGGCACCCCCGCTTCGGAACGGTCCCCGTCTGATATCGTCGTTACCGGACGCAAGGAAACCGCGGGTGATCCGCTTCGCGCGGTCAATGCCGAATCGTTCGCGGTGACGCAGAAGGTCGACGACGCCGTGATCGGTCCGGTCGCACGAACCTACAAGAAGACCGTGCCGAGCCCGATCCGGCGCGGCATCCACAATTTCCTGTACAACCTGCGCGAGCCGATCGTCTTCCTGAACTTCCTCCTGCAGTTCAAGCCGGGCAAGGCAGCGGAGACGGTCGGGCGGTTCGCCATCAATACGACGATCGGCGTGGCCGGCGTGATCGACATGGCGAAGCGCAAGCCGTTCCACCTGCCGCGACGGTCGAACGGGTTTGCCAACACGCTCGGCTATTACGGCGTGAAGAACGGCCCGTTCCTGTTCCTGCCGATCGTCGGTCCGACGACGATCCGCGATCTGTTCGGTGGCGCGATCGACCGATTGATCCTGCCGGTCGGCGTCGGTCATCCGTTCAACAGCACGTCGTAC
The DNA here is from genome assembly GCF_001421825.1 of Sphingomonas sp. Leaf38. Lineage (NCBI taxonomy): Bacteria > Pseudomonadati > Pseudomonadota > Alphaproteobacteria > Sphingomonadales > Sphingomonadaceae > Sphingomonas > Sphingomonas sp. Leaf38. The sequence goes on from NZ_LMLD01000012.1 coordinate 422,585, forward strand.
ACGGCTCCGGCGGGGATCCTGGGCGCACTCGACCACCGGTCGGAGTTCGACCAGACGTTGAAGGACCTGCACGACAATTCGCCCGATCCGTACGCGGCGACGCGGTCCTTCTATCTCAACCGGCGGCAGGCGGAGATCGATCATCTCCACGGCCGTGTCGAGGGAGACCCCGCGGGCATGTCCGGGCCACCGCCGAGCGTGGTGCCGTTCGTGCCGAGCGATCTGGAACCTGGGGCAAAGCCGGTCTCGGAGACGCCTGCCGCCGGGGCGCCCCCCGTCGATACGTCCGCCGATACGTCCGTCGATACGTCCGCCGATACGTCCGTCGAACGGCCCGCAAGCGCACGCTGACGCGCCGGCAGCAAGGCCCGGGTCGCGCATTCCAACGGGATATCCCAGCCTCTGCCGAGAGGAGGCGATTTTGAGGCGGCGGCGTCTGATTTACCGGGGGTGATTTACCGGGGGATCTTCCGGAAACGCAGGCGCACCGGCGTCAGACTTCACTCACCAGCAGCTTGTCGATGCGACGGCCGTCGAGATCGACGATCTCGAACTTCCAGCCCTGTTCGACGAAGCTCTCGCCCTCGCCCGGCAGATGGCGGAACACCGACAGGGCAAGACCCGCGACGGTGGCGTAATCGCGGTCCTCGGGCAGATCGATGCCAAGGCGGTCGGCGAGCGAATCGGCCGCCATCGTCCCCGCCACGAGCAACGAGCCATCGTCGCGGACGACCACTGAGGGCGCGTCGTCCGGATCCGAATCCGACTTGAACTCGCCGGCGATCGCCGCGAGCAGGTCGGCGGGCGTGACGATGCCTTCGAAATGGCCGTATTCGTCGTGGATCAGCGCCATCGGCACCTCGGCCTCGCGCAGCGCGAGCAAGGCGTCCATCGCGTCGATCTGGTCGATCACCACCGGCGCTTTCCGCATCAGCACGCGCAGGTCGAGCGGTTCGCCGCGAAACAGCGCGGCGGCGATGTCGCGCGCCTGCACGACGCCCTGGACCTTGTCGATCGAGCCGTCGCCAACCGGAAGCCGCGTGTGCTGCGAACCGAGCAAGGTGCTGCGGATCTCGTCGCTGGTGCCGTTGCAGTCGAGCCAGTCGATCTCCGTGCGCGGCGTCATCACTTCGCGAACCGGGCGATCCGCGAGGCGCACCACGCCCGAGATGATCGAGCGCTCATGTTCCTCGATCACACCCGACTTGGACGCCTCGGCGACGATCAGGTGGAGTTCCTCGGCGGTGACGTGCTCCTCGCTCTCGCGGTCGAGGCGGAGCAGGCGGAAGATCAGGCCACTGGTCGAATCGAGCACCCAGACGATCGGCGCAGTGCCGATCGCGAGCCAGCGCATGACGGGCGCCATGAACGACGCGATCACCTCGGGCGAGCGCAGCGCGAATTGCTTGGGGACGAGCTCGCCGATGATCAGCGAGGCAAACGTCGTCAGGCCGATGACGATTGCGAACCCGGCGGTTTCCGCGGTCGCGGCCGACAGTCCCCAGCCCTGCAGTCGCGCGGCGGTCGGCATGCCGAGGCTCGACCCCGAATAGGCACCGGCGAGGATGCCGATCAGCGTGATGCCGATCTGGACGGTCGAGAGGAACTTGCCGGGGTCTGCCGCGAGCAGCAGCGCGGCGCGCGCGCCCTTCTTGCCCGAGCGTGCCATCGCCTCGAGCCGGGCCTTGCGCGCCGAAACGATCGCGAGTTCGCTCATCGCGAACACGCCGTTCAACGCGACGAGCGCGAGGATGATCGCAACGTCGATCCAGGGGAAGGGGGGAAGCGGTGCCATTGGCTCGACCGCTCTTTGCAGGACAACGGGCGATCGCACAACCGTCCTTGCATGTTGGCGCGACGACGGACTTGGGCATTGTTGCGCCGCGGCTTGATGCGCAGGCGGAACAATCGCTACCGAAATCGGGTTATCGGCCGTATCGGGCATATCGTTGCCGACCATCGTTCCAGGGAGAGTGTTTATGAAAACCAAGATGTTCGCAGGTGCGGCACTGGCCGCGCTGATCGCCACCAGCGGCTGCACCACCGATCCGGAGACCGGTCGCCAGACGATCTCGAAGACCGCGCTGGGCGGCATCGGCGGCGCGCTCGGCGGCTATCTGCTCGGCGACGTGGTCGGTGGGCGTCGCGATCGTACCGAGAAGCTGCTCGGCGCGGGCATTGGCGGCCTGGCCGGCGCAGGGATCGGCGCGTACATGGACAAGCAGGAGCGCGACCTGCGCGCCCGCACCGCTGGCACCGACGTCCAGGTGATCCGACAGGGCGACGACCTGGTGCTCAACATCCCGTCGGGCATCACCTTCGCATATGACAGCGCTACCGTGCAGCCGCAGTTCCAGCGTACGCTCGACCAGGTCGCGGATACGCTGGCGCAGTACAACCAGACCTATGTCGACGTGTACGGCCATACCGATTCGACCGGCAGCGACCAGTATAACCAGGCGCTGTCCGAACGCCGCGCGCGCTCGGTCGCGGATTACCTGTCGGGTCACGGCGTGCAGAGCGCCCGCATCGGCACGCGCGGCTATGGCAAGACGCAGCCGATCGCGTCGAACGATACCGATGCCGGCCGCGCTGCGAACCGTCGCGTCGAGGTGAAGATCGTACCGATCACGCAAAGCGACCTGCGGTAGTTAGAGGTGCCACTCCTCCCCCGCCGTGGGGAGGAGTAGCCATCTAGAACAACCGACCGCCATTCGGGACCTGCGCGGTCGGCGAGATCAGAACCACCTTCCCCGCCGCATCGGGGAAGCCGAGCGTCAGAACTTCGGACATCATCGGCCCGACCTGGCGCGGTGGAAAATTGACCACCGCCGCGACCTGGCGACCGACCAGCGTCTCCGGTGCATAATGGTCTGTGATCTGCGCGGACGAGCGCTTCTCGCCGATCTCCGGGCCGAAATCGATCCGTAGCTTGAACGCGGGTTTGCGCGCTTCGGGGAAGCGTTCGGCCGCGACGATCGTGCCGACGCGGATGTCGACCTTCTCGAAATCGGGGAAGCTGATCTCAGGGGACGGCATCTCAGAAATCAACATTGTCATAGTGCGACGGGGGCGAGATCAGTTCCATCCGTTCGGACAGCAGCGGGCGGAAGCTCGGGCGGCTCTTGAAGCCGCGATACCAGCGCGCGGTCTGGTCGTGCCCCTTCCAGTCGATCCCGCCGAGATAATCGGTGACCGAAATCTGCGCGGCCGCGGCAAGATCGGCGAGACTCATTGTCGCACCGCCCAGCCAGTTCCGATGATCGAGCAGGTAGTCCATGTAATCGAGATGCCCGACCGCGGCCTTCATCGCCTCGCGCAGGCCCTTGGCATCGGGTGCGGCGCGATGCGCAAGCCGCTTGACCATGCGCTCGTGCAACAAGGGTCCGGTGACGTCGCGGTAGAAATGCGTATCGAACCACGTCACCAACCGGCGGATTTCAGCGCGGTTGGTGGCGGTGCCGTTGATCATCGCGGCTTTTTCGACGGTCTCCTCGAAGAACTCGCAGATCGCCATCGAATCGATCAGCGGCGCCACGCCGCGCGACGCGTCGACCATCACCGGCGTCTGCCCGGCGGGATTCATGTCCATGAACTCGTCGCGCCGATCCCAAGGCGATTCGCGGACGAGTTCATACCCGACCCCCTTCTCGCCCAGCAGCAGGCGCACCTTTCGCGAGAAGGGACACAAGGGGAATTGGTAAAGCTGCCACATCCCCTCCGTTTAGGCGGTGCGAGGCGGGTGTGTCACTAGCGCCGAGAGCGAATAGCGCACGGTGCGTTCGCGCGCTCTGCCGCGGCCGCAGGCTCGCGTCCGAAAGGATCGAGCCGTATCGACAGGGTGTACCCCCGCCCCCGCCCCCGCCCCC
>NZ_LMLD01000012.1:426510-451524 GCF_001421825.1 Sphingomonas sp. Leaf38
CCGCGCACGCATACGCTTGCCGCCATGCTCCGGCCCGATCGGGCGTTTAGGTCCCGGCGATCAAACCGGACGATCGCCCATGCGTTCGCCGAGCCGCACCGGCCGCGCCGGCCCCCAGTTTTCGTCAAACGCGATCGCGCCCTGCCGGAACAGCATCACGATCGTCGAGCCAAGCAGGAAGCGCCCCATTTCTTCGCCCTGTTTGAGCACGACGTTATGATCGGCATAGTGCCATTCCCTCAGCGTGCCGGTACGTTTCGCATTCACGACGCCGTGCCATGCGGTCGCGATGCTGCCGACGATGGTCGCGCCGATGAGCACCATGACGAATGTGCCGTGCTCCGCACTCTCGAAGACGCACACAAGGCGTTCGTTGCGCGCGAACAGATTGGGCACTCCGCGCGCCGTGACGGGGTTCACCGAGAACAGGCTGCCGGGAATGTAGCGCATCCCCGTCAACCGGCCGGCGCACGGCATATGGAGACGGTGATAGTCCCGCGGCGACAGATAAAGATTTGCGAAACTGCCATGACGGAACTCCGCGGCCAGTGTGCCGTCACCGCCGATCAGTTCGGTGGTGGTGAACCGGTGCCCCTTGGCCTGCACGATATGATGGTCGTCGATCGCACCGACCTGACTGATCGCGCCATCCACCGGACAAATGAAATCGGCATCCGCCAGCGGCCGAGCGCCCGGCCGCAGCGGCCGCGAGAAGAAGTCGTTGAAGCTGGCGTAGCTGGCGATGTCCGGATTGTCGGCTTCGCTCATATCGACGCCGTAGCGCACGACGAACCAGCGGATCAGCCGGGTGGTCATCGCACCGCCCCGCGCCCGCGCGATACGACCCGCCAGACGGGTCAGCCGCTGTTTCGGCAGGGCATATTGCAGCAGGACGGTAAAGCGATCGGACATTGAGGATCCTTGAAGATCGGCCAGCGGATGGACGGCGCGATTGTTCCCCGTCATGCGCGTCGCATCAAGCCCATCCCGGAGCGTCCCGCACCGACACGACTCGAAAATGCCCGCGGAATGCGCATATGGTGCGCATGGGCGGTCGCGTGAAACGGATAGCTGGGCTGGCGGCGGCTGCCGCAAGAGCGGCACCAGAGCAGGACGATCCGTGCTGCGCCTTATGCGGGCGGCGTCTTGGGCAACGCGTAGAGCGACATCATAGTGTTCCCAAGAGCGAGGGCGGCACGACGACCGTGCCGGTACATCCGATCTGCCATCGCACCATCCATGCCTTTGTCGCGAACCACGCGTTGGCTTCGTCCTATGCGACGATGGACCAGCTGCGCGAACGCGAGGATATCCGGCAATATCTTCGCTGGATCGCTGGCAAGCCGCCCGACTTTCGCGCGCCTACACGGCGGCGCAAGGCGTGACGAAACGCACCGGCACGCGGTCCGTCCGCAACGGCCACCACATGCTGACCATAGCATCCTTGTCGATGCCATCCCGCGCCTGTTCAAGCCGTTGACGTGGCCTAGTGCGGTTGCAGAGCGCGATGACGATGCCGCAGATCGCCGAGGCCGACGGTACGCGATGGGAAGACTAAGCGCGCGCACGGCGGATCGTCTGGGCTTGTGTCGCATTCTCCGAGCTATGCTGCGCCCGGGTACGGCCATACTCATACCGCAGTGCCGACGAGGTGGCCGATCCCGGCGGTCGCCGCCATCGCCGCCGCCCCCCAGAGCAACACGCGGACGGCAGGGCGAAACGGACGCGCGCCTCCAACCCTCGCGCCGACGATCCCGAGGATGGCAAGACAGACCAGCGTCGCGCCGATCACGACAGCCAACCGCTGCGGCGCCGGCGCCAGTGCGGCGACCAGGAGCGGGACAACCGCACCGGCAACGAAGCTGACCGCCGATGCGAACGCGGCCTGTACCGGGCGCGCGAGGACGATCTCGGAGATGCCGAGCTCGTCGCGGGCATGCGCCCCGAGTGCATCATGCGCCATCAACTGCCCGGCAACCTGACGCGCCAGTGTCGCGTCGAGACCGCGCGCCACATAGATCTGCGCGAGTTCGTCATGCTCGTGCGCCCAATCGCTCGCGAGTTCGGCATGCTCGCGCGTCAGGTCGGCGGCCTCGCTGTCCGCCTGCGAACTCACCGAGACATATTCGCCCGCCGCCATCGACATCGCGCCGGCGACCATCGCCGCCGAACCCGCGACCAGCACCGTACCGGTACTCGCCCCCGAAGCCGCAACGCCGGCGATCAGGCTGGCGGTCGAGACGATGCCGTCGTTTGCACCGAGCACAGCCGCGCGCAACCAGCCGGTGCGCGAAACCAGATGCCGTTCATCATGCTTGCTCATGGCTGTTTCCTGATGGTTTTGTCGGGTGTGACGAGGGTAACGCCCCGTTTGCGGACAATCAGATGGTTTTGCGCCACCGGTCGATCGGCGGACAGGGTCAGCCATGGATCGACCGCATGCTGGCTTTCATCGGAACGTGGAGGCGAAGCCGGATCCACCGACTTTCAGTCGGCCTATCGTCAATTCACCCATCGCCCAAGCGTCGGCTAAATTCGCGTTTCAAGGCGCGGTAAACCGAAACATTATCGTACAAAGCGACTCCTCAACCAGATCGATCACGACAACCTGGCTGATCCTGAGCATCATGCCCAATGCAGCGTTTGTACTTCATCATGCGCCTCATTCGGCAACGCAATTCTTCACGTTTTCGTCAACCATGCAAGCCCGAGACAATTCCTCGATACCAGCTTTTAAGACCCCGAATCTTCATCCTTCCCCGAATTACGTTCAATACCGCTTTGGCAAGGGAAACACATATCACCAGTGCGGTAATGACCTTACCGAAGTGATCGCGCACGAAGATCATGTGACCACGTGTAAAGTGATAAATCGAGAAAGCGCTGAATGACCCGCCGGTCGAAACCGAAACCTTGTGCCGGCACTCCAATCGCGTATCAACAACAATTCGCTGACCGGCCGCCGCCATCTTCATACAAAGCTCGGCGTCTTCCCAATACACAAAGTGGCGCTCGTCAAAGCCATTCATCGCCTCGAATGAATCGATGTTGAATGTGATGCAGCACCCCGATGCGAATTTGGTGTCTTCGATCGCTTTCATCGGCACTTCACGGCGCAGGCGACCGATGTGGTCGTGAAACGGTATGATGCCCCGTGCCAACCTAAAAGAACCAGTCACAAACCATATCCGGTCGGGCTGCGAATAATATGTGATGAGCGGCACGAGGGCGTCCGCCTTTTGCTCCTCCAACGAGACAACCATCGCATGCATGAGGCTGTCATTAAACTCGGTATCGTTGTTGATGAAGGTAATATGGGTGGCACCGTGACTGCGCGCGAAAGCTAGCCCCTGATTGCAGCCTTTCGCAAATCCAACATTCTCATCATTCAGAATGACGTGCGTGTTGGGTCGGTCAAGCTGACGCAAATAATCCGCCGTTCCATCGGTCGAGGCGTTATCCACGATGAGCAGGATGAAATCGCGATTGCGTTGCGCTTCGATGGAGTCCAGAAATGGCTCGAGAATGTCGTCGTTGAGCGCGTTGAAGGTGACGGTAACGATAACGTTCATGGGCAGCCTTTCCATGGCACCTTCTGTGCCGCTGCGCTCCCGTAGCGGAGAAGCCAGTGCAAAAGGAAGCACCGGGCTAGCGCCGCCTCGCTGGCGCCCCGCCGCCCCGATCCGACGGTCTATCGCTCATGGATAAAAAGGTGCCGCGACCGCCCTCGCCATGACTTGCTTTTCGCGATACCTCGCCAATCGATGACATTGCCAATCGAAATTCCCCTTTATGCGATACGCCATGGCCAAATCGGCGGGACCGAATTCGCGATCTACAACCTGATACGCGGCCTAGCCGCGGCCGACGTGCCGCTGGTGCTGAATTACGGTCGTGACGCTGATCTTTCGCCCGATTTCCTGGACTGGACGAGAGGCGTCCCTGGTATATCGATGCGTCGAGGCGGCGGACTGCCCGGACCGAAAAGCATGCGTTTCATCGAAGAAGCGCTGTTCCAGAACCGGCGTCGTGGCGACAAGTGGGCGATCTTTCCCAATTATTTCTGCCCGCCCGCGCTCGTCGGCCGCCGGGGCAGGAACTGCGTGATCCTGCACGATATCCAGTATAAGCGTTATCCTGAATATCATTCGCCGAAGCGGCGCGCCTGGCTTGATTTCTATCTGCCGCGGATGCTCCGTTCGGCCGATGCGATCATCCTGATCTCCCAATCCGAGCTCTCGCTCGTGCGCGAATATTTCGGGGAGGCGATCGCGGCCCGCTGCGACGTCGTACCCAACGCGATCGATTTCGTGCGCTTGCAGGGCGGCACCGGCAAGCCGAGCGCCGAGACCCGCCAAATGGTCGGGAAGCGGTACATATTATCGGTATGCCATCAGTTCCCCCACAAAAACGTGCCCACGCTGCTCGCCGCCTTTGCCAACGTGGCGCAGCGGGATCCGTCGCTGCAGCTCTACCTTGTGGGATCGTCCTCGGCGGCCAATCGGGATTTTGTCCGGGCAGCATCGACGCCGGCAATTATCGACCGGGTCCATCTGACCGGTTTCGTCAGCGATGCCGATCTGGGGCTGTTGTATGCGCATGCCCAACTATTCGTTCTGCCCTCGCTGTACGAGGGGTTCGGCATGCCGGCCGTGGAGGCGCTGGGTCTGGGCATACCGACCCTAGTGAGCAACGCGTATGCCTTGCCTGAAGTCACATTGGGGCACGCGGGGGTGATCGATCAGCCTCGCGACCCGGCAGTATGGGCGGATGCCATCGAAGCAGCGCTCGCATCCGGCAATCGCCCATCTTCCGCCGCGATCGCCGAGATCCGCGCTACCTATGAGCCCGCTACGGTCGCGCGCAAACTGGTAAAGGTGCTCTCCGCTCGCGGGTAAAGCGTGCTTTATCCATTACCGTCGGACACCCGTGGTACGCCATGGCTATGGCCGTATCCCCCCGCGTTGGCTAAGGACGGCGCGGATTGCCGATCGTCCGCGGCCAGCGCCTGGTCGATAGCCGTTGACTTGGTTACAAGTGGAGTCGAATATATCATGAACGTGCTCATCACCGGCGGCGCCGGGTTCATCGGTTCGCGCCTTGCGCACAAGCTGCACCAGGGCAATGCCACGGTCACCGTCATCGACAATTTGAGCGAGCAGATTCACGGGGCCGGACGCGCGTTTCCCGACGGGCTGGAAGACGTCGCCCGTTGCATCATCGGCGATGTGCGCGACCGTGACGCAATGCGCGCCGCGATCGCTGGACAAGAGGTGATCGTCCACCTTGCCGCCGAGACCGGCACGGGCCAGTCGATGTACCAGGTCGAGCATTATGCCGACGTCAATTTGCAAGGCACCGCCGTCCTTCTTGATCTGCTCGTCAACGAACGCCCGCCCGCGTTGCGCAAGCTCGTCGTGGCCTCCTCGCGCGCGATCTATGGCGAGGGCCAGTATCATTGCGCGGAGCATGGCAGCATTTACCCAGATGCACGCACGGTCGAGGCGATGGACGCGGGCCGCTTCGATCCCGTCTGCCCAACCTGTGGCAACGCCGTAACGGTAGAGCCCACCGCGGAAGCAACCCCCTATGGCCCTTCGTCCTTCTATGGCCTGACAAAGCAGGTCCAGGAGCAGATGGTGCTGATGTTCGCCGCGACGCTGGGCGTCGATGGCTTCGCCATGCGGTATCAGAATGTCTATGGGCCGGGACAGAGCCTGAACAATCCATATACCGGCATCCTTGCGGTATTCTCGAACCTGGTGCGCCAGGGCAAGGGCCTCAATATCTTCGAGGATGGCGAGGAAAGCCGCGACTTCGTCTTCGTCGACGACGTGATCGACGCCACCGCCGCCGTTTGCGCTCCCGATGTGCATGGAGTGATGTCACTCAACGTCGGCGCGGGTGTGCGGACCAGCGTGCTGGACGTTGCGCGCACGGTGATCGACTATTACGGCGCGGACGTCCCTGTCGCGGTGACCGGTGCCTACCGCCTGGGCGATATCCGCCACAACGTCGCCGACATTTCACGCATCCAGGCCCTGACCGGCTTTACCCCGAAATGGGCGTTTGCCGACGGTCTCAAGGCATTTCTGGACTGGGCCGGCGGGCATGAGGCAGCCGACTCGGGATTCGACAAGTCGCTGAAGGAATTGAGTGACCGCCAGCTTCTGCGCACGGGCAAGGTGGCCTAAAGCGTTGCCGCGCTGGTACAATCAAGGGCTTTTGCCTATGCTGTGCCAGCGCCGAACTTGTGCGACCGCGCAAACCTGCGTTCGCTGACGGGACTCTGCTTCTTTCATGACCAAAACGATATTTGAGTCCGATGTGCCGACCTCCACATCGGTAGATGCCCCGCAGCATGCGCCGCAACCGGTCCAAAGCCGGCTCCGCGTAAACAATTTCGACGGCCTGCGGCTGATCTTCGCGGCGATGGTGGTGGTTTTCCATGTGGCGCTGCTTTCGCAGGCACCGCAGTTGGACTGGCTGTACCGCTACGTATCGTCGGGCTTCGCGGTTCAGGCGTTCTTCGTCGTCAGCGGCTTCCTCGTGACGATGAGCTTCGATAATACCACGTCCTTGGTGAGCTATGCCAAGAAGCGTATCTTCCGGATCGCACCGGCGTACATCGTCGTCATCCTCGTCGCGGCTTTTGCCCTCGTCGCGATATCGACGCTGTCGCCGGGGCAGTATTTTGCCGATCCCCGCTGGCGATCGTACGTTGCATCAAATTTGATGCTGTCGAACTTCCGTCAGCCCACCTTGCCCGGCGTCTTCACCAACAACTTCGAGCCCGCGGTCAACGGGTCGCTGTGGACCATCAAGCTCGAGGTGATGTTCTACTGCCTGGTGCCCTTCATCGTCTGGGCCAGCCGGCGGTTTGGTTACAAGCCGGTCGTTGCGGCATTGTTCGTGTTCTCGATCCTGTGGCACGGCGCCTTCGCCTATTATGCCGATGCGCATAACTCCGATCTTGCCGCACGCTTTGCAAAGCAGCTGCCCGGCCAGCTCGCCTTCTTCGCCGGCGGAACATTTGCGTATTACAGAACGCGCGATGGCCTCCCTCCACCTGCTGCGTGGATGGTCGTGTGTGCCGTCGCCGGCTATGCGCTGACGCAGGGCATGGTCTTTTTGGTCCTGGCGCCCATCTGCGTGACGTTAATCGTCTACTGGGCATCGATCCGGGTGCCGCAGCTGTGGAGCGCAAAGCGCTCGGGCGACCTGTCCTATGGACTATATCTCTATCATTTCCCGATCGTGCAGGTCCTGATTGCACTTGGCGCGTTCAAGGCGGCCCCGATCGCAAGTCTCTTCGCCGTGTGCGGACTTGCGTTTGCCGCCGCGTTGGTTTCGTGGCACGTGATCGAAAAGAACGCGCTCCGGTTCGCGCACTCGCGCACGACCGCACCGCGTGTATGAGTAGGCGTGCATGAGTAGGTTTCGAACGTGCTGAATTTGATCGCAGTGCTTGCGCTGTCGGCGCAGCTCCTTGCACCCTATCTCGTGTGGCGCAGCCGCTGGAACATTCCGACGCATATCTCGGCGGGGTTCTGCGTTACCGCCTATGCCATCCCCGGTCTCTTCACCGACGTATGGGATGGCGTTCCCGCCTCGACGGTGGACTTTTTCATCCAGGTGAATGTTCTAGGCGCCGCCGCCTTGTGCGTAGGCGTCCTGTTCGGCAGTTTCCTTGCCAAGCAGCGCGGGCTTCACATGCTTGCACAAGGACCGCGCTTGTCGCTCAATGCCTCGCCGATGGTGCGGCGTGTCATCATCGTGGCCGCGCCGTGCGTGATTGGCATGTGCGTGGCCTATGCGATCATGGGCTTTATCCCGATGTTCGCGGCCGATCCGTTTTCGGCAAAGCAGTTCAAAGGCGCCTACCGCGATCCCTATTATCGCGCCGCCTATCTGTTCCGTTTCTGCTTCTCGGTCCTGCAGGCATCGATCCCGCTGTTGCTGACGATTGGCTGGTATCGACGGTCGCCTTTCCTGATCGCGCTGGCCACCGCCAGCTTCGTCGTCCTGCTCATATCCCTCGCCCGCGGCGCCACCGCCACCGGCGTCATATTCTTCCTCGGAATTCTGGCGGCGCAGAACCGTGGCTGGCTCAAATGGTACATCGTCCTCGTCATCGTCATTTTCCCGTTCGGCAGCGTCTTTTACTACGTCCTTGGCCAGATCCTGGAGGTGCAGGCGCTTCGTAGCGGTTACGTCGGCGAGGATTTCTCGCAATTCATCGCGGCAGGCGCGCCTGACATCATGGACCAGCTCAACTGGCTCCACGGCTTCGTGCAAGGCGAGTATTTCTCGATGGGCCGCACGGTGTTCGGCGGCCTCGTTCCCAGCAACTACGCCTGGAACCCGCAGGTCTGGACACTGACGTACAACGATGTCGGCGGGGATATCTCCGAACTCGTCACTGGTGGCCTGCGCCTGACGACGGCGGAATGGGGATATGCCAATTTCGGCTGGCTCGGCGTGATCCTGATACCCCTGCTCTCCGGCATGGCGAATGGTGCCATTCTGGAGAAGCTCAAGGCGTTGCTGCCACGACTGAGCGTGTTGCAGGCCGCCGTCGCGCTCATGATCTATACCACGCTCGGGCAATTCATCGTGCAATGGTACACGCTCAGCATCCATGCGCTGCCTGCGATCGCTGCCGCGCTTTATTTCTGGTGGGCGTTCAAGCCGATCAAGCAGGCCGAGGTGCCCACCGACCGACTTTCATCACGAATGTCCGGAACGCACCCCGTTTGACGTCGCCGCCACCAATTCGAGTAGGAACGATGACAGACACCCCCGATACCGAACCCCTGTGCGTGGAAGCCCGGCCCGGCCTGACACGTCGCGCCAGCTGCGGGCTGCTCCTGACTCTGCCCCTGTCGGGAGCCGCTGCACAGACGCCACCACAGGTACGGCCGACACCCGGAGCAGCGGGCATGTTCACGGCGAAGGCCGAGGGTGCGCACACGCGCAGCTTTGCCGAAAAACTCGACGATTATGCGCTGTCGGTGATGGACTTTATGTCGCCCGAGCAGATTTCGGATGCTCGGCAGCGGCTGGGCAGGATCGATTGCACCGCGGCGTTCAATGCCGCCTTCGATGCGGCGCAGCGCAGCGGACGCACCGTGTACGTGCCGGACGGCGTCTATCTGGTCGGAAACCTCCGCTTCGGTTCACAGAGCACGTCAGCCGGTTCGCTATCGCCGCTGGGCCTGCTGGGGCAAAGCAAGCTCGGCACGATATTGCGCGCACGCGCCGGCCTGACCGGCACGGTTCTCCAATCCTGGTCCATCACCGGCGTAACCTTTTCGGATTTCACGATCGAAACCGCCGGAACGGCGGCGATGGCCTGGGATTGCCGTTGGAAAGCGGGCGACGGACCGTCGACCCAAAATGTCATACGCCATATCATCGTTACCGGTGGCACAGCACCGGTTCACGTCAACTGGGACAATCTGAACGATACCTATCCGACCGAGGTCACGGTACGCGTTGATGATCGCCAGGCGGCGTCATGCGGGATCTCGATGGTCCAGGGCGGCGGGCTCAGCCTGCTCCGCGGATGCATCTGGTCGGGATGTTTTTTGCGCTTCGGCTCGCAGAACGGCAAGATCGACGGCTGCTGGGGTCACGGCATCGAATTTGCCAAGGGCTGCACCAACCATGTCGAGATCAGCGCGGGTTATTTCTATGGCAACCCGACACACAAGAGCGTGTTCTGGTCGCAAAGCTACAGTTCGTTCAACTCGGTGCGCGCCCTGGTCTGCACCGCAACCCAGTTCGTCACCGAGAACACGCCGACGGCCGCCTATTTCGATCTCAACGCATACAGCATCCTCAAATTCACCGCCTGCCAGTGGCTCGGGCCAACGCCTGCCCTGATCGGCGCACGCGCACGCACCGACAGCTATGCGACTGTTCTCGTGCGGATCGAAGGTGGTACCCACACCGGCAAGCTTACGCTTGGCGATCGCCCCGGATTCGAGATCGAATGCGACGCATTCATGAACGACGCCACCGGACGAATGGTGACCAAGGCGCGGGGCGGGAGCTTTGTGCCCGAGGTGCGCGGCAATGGCCGAACCCCGGGCACCTATGCGCGGGGCGGCAAGACCTTCGGCCGGTATCGTCGTCAGGGCAACATCGTCCATTTCCGCCTTCGCATCGAATGGTCGGGGCACAGTGCGGCGGGGAACAACGCCAGCCTCTATATCCTAGGCTTGCCGCTCGAGTTTGATGCCGATGGCGTGGAAACGGTGACGCTCGAATATTCCGGCAGCAGCTTTGCGGGCCGCAATGTCCGCGCAAATTTCGCAAACGGCGCAATAGCCTTTCTGACCGCCGATGGAGGCCCCGTAGCGCTGCCGCGCGACGGCGATCTGATCCTGTCCGGGAACTACAGCGTCACAGCTTGATACGGGGCGAGTCGTTTAGAAGCGGCTCGTCTCGGGGCGGCGCCAGGTCCTTCCAGACCATCAATGGCCATTTCCAGTTGTTGTACGCAGCTTGGGTCAGCCCTTGAGCGGCGATCACGCCTATCACGCCAAGACCCAGCCAGCAGCTCGTGGTCGCCAATATCGCCACCACCACGCCGGATACCAGCGATGGTATCACGAACGGAACCTTGTTCGCGGTCGTGATGATAAACGCGTGCACCGAATGGTTACCCTCCAGCACCATCGTGACGGCCAGCAGGATCATGGTCGCCGATGGCAGCGGTGGCACGCTGCTCTTGAGAAATACCAGCAGATATGGCGCCAGTACAATCACCGCGATCGAGCCGGAAACGGCAATAACGAAGAAGCCGACCACGCCGCGCAGGGCAAGCTGGCGTAAGCGCGTGCGGTCGCGCGCGACGCGGGCTTCGACGATCCGGGCGAGCGAGATCTGCGCCGGCAACTGGGCGACGGTCGTTACGGCCATCAGCATCTGGAGGCTGATCGAAAACGAGCCGGCAGCCTTCAGGCCATAAAAGGACGACACGACAAAGACGCTCAACCGGGTAACAAGGAAGGCCCCGATGCCGACGAGGCCGAGACGGGAGGCGTTAGGGGCGATTTCGCGCAGCAGCGCACGCGAGCGTTCCGCGTCGCGCGTACCGCTTTTCAGCGGCAGTCCCTTGAGGAACATTGCCCCACCGATGCGGGCAATGATCTGCGCCAGCAGAAACGCCGCCGACAGTCCGATCAATCCGCCCCCCGCGAGCAGTGCGCCGATCCCGAGCGCGGCGGACCCTCCGCGCGCGAGCACCAGAAAGCTGTAGTTTTGCGCGATCCGCCCCGATCCGAGCAGCAGCGCTGGAATCCAGAGAAAATAGACGCCAAGCGCCGTGGCCGTCGAGAAAATGGTCCAAGCCATCAATACGGGCGTCGTTGCAAGTCCGCCCGCTCGCGCGAGCGGCAAGACGTAGAATGCCCCCGCCGCCGCCAGGAGCAGGAACAGGCCCGTCGCCAGGCCGGCATATAGCCGCCGTGCGGTCACGATCAGGTTGGCAAGCAGCGGTAGATTGGGCGCGTGTGAGCCCACGTTCCCCTCGGTCGGGTCGTCGAAACTCGATCCCCCGGACCAGACAAGCGACACGTATCGGGCGATAGTCGGCTGAAAACCGAAATCAGCGACCGCTGACAACCCTTGCGCGGCGATGAAGATATACCAAAGCCCGACCTCCTGTGCGCTCAGCATGCGTACGACAAGCGGCAGCAGCAGCAGGCCCGAGCCATATTGCAGGGCCTGTGCGACCGCCGCGATCGCTAGCCCGCGACGCGCAATGACGGCTCGAAGCAGCTGTCTCATCGCAGGTGCTCGCAACGGTGATCCGACACGCAGGGTCGGCATTCGAATGAGGGCAATGGTTCCGCCTGTGGTCTGGGCGCGCGATGGCAGGGCGCCGGTCGCCTTGCCCGCTTGCCACCGGTTAGTCAAAGTCACGATCACGACGCCGCCCCTTCCAGAAGCCTTGTATTCCGGGCTAGGAGAGCCCGATGGACACGTTGCTTATCTCGACAAACTTTTTCGGCTATCCGCAGGAAATCGTTAAGGCACTCGCCGCGCGCGGCCGTTCGGCGCTCTGGTATGACGATCGCCCCGCGTCAGACACACTTACCAAGGCTCTGGTCCGATTGTCGCCCCGCGTCATCCAGCGCCGCAGCGACGAATATTTTGCCAAGATCTTCGCCGATGCGGCACGTCACGACATCCGCGACATTCTGGTCATAAAGGGTGAAGCGCTATCGGTTTCCATGGTCCGCCGGATGCGCGCGCTTTTTCCGAAAGCCAGGCTCACATTGTATTTCTGGGATAGTTACCGGAACATGCCGAAGGGGTCGGCCGACAAGGTGGACCTGTTCGATCGCGCCTTCAGTTTCGACCTGGAAGACGTCAAGACCGATCCCCGGCTGAAATACCGCCCGTTATTCTACATCGAGCAATATGCCGATGTCGGCGCCGTCGAGCAGGATATCGATCTCCTGTTTCTGGGGACCGCGCACAGCGACCGGGTTACGGTCCTCGACAAAATCGCGCGAGCCATGCCACCCGGCTATGATTTCCGAAAGATCCTGTTCGCGCGCAGCCAGATGCTGCACAGAATTCAGAATGTCGTGAGCGCGCCATATCGCCGAACCGACGAACGCGATTTTATTTTCAGCCCTATTCCAAAGCACGAAGTGCAGAAGCTCATCGGCCGTGCCAAGATCGTTCTCGACATCGAGCGCGACGTTCAGACCGGTTTCACGATGCGGACGATTGAGATGCTCGGCGCGTCACGCAAGCTTATCACGACCAATCCTTCGATCGCGAAGGCCGACTTCTATCATCCCCAGAACCAGTCCTATGTCGACCGTGATCGGCCGGTGATCGACCCGTTGTTCTTGGACTCGCCTTGGCTGCCTCAGGATCCTGCGCTTCTCAGGAGCTACAGCTTGTCAGGATGGCTGGACGACATGCTCGGGTAACGCACGCTCGTCCTGCTCCCGGACCTTGCTCCCGGCCTTTGCTCCCGGCTCGGGCTCAGCGCGTGGCGGTGAGGTTGTCGAGCCACATATTGGTATCTACCGCCGGGGCAGTCACGATCGTCACCCACTGCAGTGCGCAGTCGGTTGCGGGCACATCGAACGCAAACCGGAAGCTGCGCCCATTCGGTCCAGCGGACGGTAGCGAGAACCGCGACAGCGGCTTTCCCGTCTCGCAAGTGACGTTGATCGTCGGCCGTGCGGTCTGGTCGGTCGACACATCGCCGGCGCGACCCTGCATGATGTAACGGCCGGCGGCGAGACCGATCAGCTGCTGGGCCACCCCCCCGGACGCGCCCGAGCTCGTCTCGATCCGCAGGCCCATGCCGCCATCGGGAACCGTATCGCGAAATGCGCGGATGCTGTCCTCGTCGCGCATCCACCACGCAAACGGAACCAGGCCGTCCGCTGTTTCGAAATCACCCTCACGTATCGACCGGGTCGATCCGGGCACGCGTTCCAAACGGTTCGCGGCACGCAGCGCGCCGCGGCCGTCCTTGAGCGCAACCATTCTCCGAAGGATCGCCTGCGCGAGTCCCCGTTCATCGGGGTTGCGAATATCGGTGCGCGTCGCCGCGAGTGCGAGCGCCATCGCGGTCGGATCTGCCCCGCTCGTCCCAAGTTGCTGCAGATAGTCCTTCCACCACAGCGGGCGCTTTGCCAGCAACGGCAGGAGTTCCTTGCGAATGGCTGGATCGGACGATGCCTGGGCCAATACCGGGAGAAGCGTCATCCGCGCTTCCGACGATACGAGCATAGCACGATTATAGTGCTTGATCGCTTCTGCGACATCGCCACGAGCAACGGCATCTTCGATCAGCCAAAACTGAGTGAGCACATTGCGGCGTGACACGGTTTCCGAAGCGCGAAAGAGCGCCCGCGCCCGGCGCGTATTATTCCGAAGTTCATCGAGCGCCGCCAGAGTGCCGAGTGCCTGCGTGTTCACGGGTTCGCGCAACGCTGCGTCGCGCAAACTCGCGCGAACAGGGTCGATGTCCGTTACAGGCTGCTGGGCGGCGGTCGTCAGCAGCTCACGGCCCCGGGTCACCTTGGCCGTGACGCCGACCGGCCACCACGACGCGGACGGCGCGGGTTGCAATCGCGCGATCGTCAGGTTGAGGGTAACGCCAATCGACACCCAGAGGGCGACCGCGCCGCCCACCAGGATGACGACGCCCCGAAGAACACCAAGCCCTCTCGACACGACGAGCGCCCCCTCCTTACCGCTTCGCTTTCGTCGCGCTTTCGCCATAGCCATAGCCATAGCCATAATCGTAGCCGTAGCCGCTGAACGCGCGCTTGGAATTGAACTTCGTCACGATCGCACCGAAGATCGTCGTGTCGGCGCCACGCAGACGCGAGATTGCCGTCCGTGCGCTCGACTTGTTCGTCCCATGGGCCTCGATGACAAAACAGACGCCTTCGACCTGGCTGGCGATCAGCGGTGAGTCGGCAAATCCCATGACGGGTGGCGCGTCGATCACGATATGATCGAATGTCTCGAGCAACGCTACGACCATATCCTTGAAACGTCCGCCCGACAGCAACTCGGCCGCGCTGGGCGGCGTAGGACCGGCGGCGATAACCGAAAGATTGGCGATACTGGTCTGCTGCACGGTATCCTGGATCGAAGCCGCGTTCGTCAGGAGACTGCTGAGGCCGGGTGTCGCTTCGAGATCCAACATATAATGGACGCTTGGCGAGCGCATGTCGGCATCGATCAGCAACACGCGACGGCCTTGCACCGCCAGCGTCTTCGCCAGGCCGAAGGATGTCAGCGACTTGCCCTCGTTGGGACGGGAACTGGTGATGACGAGCGAGCGCGGGAATCCGTTCATCGTTGCCAGTGCGAGCGAAGTCTGCACCGAGAAATACGCCTCGCTCAGTGGCGACTTCACATCCAGCAGCGCTGCCAGCGGTTCCTCGCTGACCTGCGGCACAACGCCGATCAGCGGGACGCGCAACAGTTCTGCCACTTCGGCCGGGTCGGAGAGCGAGTCCTCAAGCTGCTCGAGCGCAAAGGCCAGCGACGCACCGACGATCAGCCCACCGATCAACGCGAATGCGAGGTTGAGCAACAATTTGGGGCTGGACGGCTTATCCGGCAGATCGCCCGCATCGACGACGGCAATATTGTTTGCGCCGACACCGCCTGCCACGCCGATTTCCTTATAACGCTGCAACAACGCGTCATACAGTTGGCGATTGGTATCAACGTCCCGCATTAGGATGTTATATTGCGTGCTGCGCCGACGGAGATCGAACAGGCTCGATTTCAGGCCGTCGACCTTGCTCGCAAGCGCCGTCTCGCGCTCCTGAGCTGCGTTATAGGTTTCCTGCAGCGTGGATCGGACACGACCTTCTTCACGCCCGATGGATTGATCGAGCGTCGTTATCTGCGCACGCAGCGCTTGCGCAGGTGGGTAAGCCGGATCGAACTTCTGGATCATTTCGGCATATTCCGACGACAAGTCGGCCCGCTTGGCACGCATCTGCGAGATACCGCTGTTCGACAGCGCCTCCTGAACGTCACCGCCCTTGGCACCTAGCCGGCTTTGCGCTTCGATCCGTTCGCCCGTGGCGGTTGCCAGTTCCTTGTTGAGCGCGACCAGATTTTCGGCGACCAGCGAGCGCTCAGGCGCCGCACCCGACCCCGGGGTCGAGGCGACTTCGCTCGGCAAGTTAACGATATCCTGGCGAGCCGCGTAATCGACTAGCTGCCGTTCGGCCTGATCGATACGAATGCGCAACTGGCTCAGCCGGTCTTCAAGAAACTTACGCGCATACGCAGTAGCGGCATATCGGCGGTCGAGCGT
The DNA here is from genome assembly GCF_001421825.1 of Sphingomonas sp. Leaf38. NCBI lineage: Bacteria > Pseudomonadati > Pseudomonadota > Alphaproteobacteria > Sphingomonadales > Sphingomonadaceae > Sphingomonas > Sphingomonas sp. Leaf38. The sequence continues at coordinate 442,343 of NZ_LMLD01000012.1, forward strand.
CGCCTGAACGAAATGTGCAGCCCACGAATCCACGATCTTTTTCGAAAAACCGACTTCCGGACTTGTGAAGCTGATCGTAGCAAGCCTGGACTGCCGCTGGATGAGTATCTTGATGTGGTCGAGCAAGATCTCGCTTGCCTCGCGAACCCGCTCATCGCGCGTGGACGCACGCGGAACGAGCTTCCCGTTGTCGAACCAGTTCTTCGCCTTGCTCGATTTGAACATCGTGAAAAATGCCGCGCTGTCTTGCAGGCGACTATCGGTCACTACACTTCCCGCAAGCGCGACGGACCGCAACAGCCCGGCCTGCGTCTCGTAAAATTCGGAATCGACGGCGGACGGTGAACGCGAATCCACCCCGTCTACATTGGTGAAATTCCGCGTTTCTCTCTGGATTTCAACAACGGAAACAGATGTATATTGCGGCGTCATCAATAGCGTTATGACGATACCAAGCAGTAGCGCGCCGACCACGGATCCGATGATCAGCCACTTCCGCTTCTTGAGGATCGCAAGAAGGTGACTGAGCGAGAAGTTCGACTTTCCGCCGCCTCCGACGTCAATCAGTGGCCCATCAAGGTCGCGCATCGCATCCGGAGTGCGTTCGTACTGCATAGCTTTTGTCTAACTCTGATACGATTTACTGAGTGACCAAATAGATCAACGGCGCGGAAAGCAGCGGCGCAGCAGCTATAACATCGCGGAATAGGCGTCGAGCCGGATCATCACCGACATAGATCACGTCGTTGGAGAAGATCTCGGGATCCTCATATATGCCCTGACGGATCGCGCGCAGATCGTACAGCGCAGCATATCGCTTGCTATTCACATTGCGGAATACGACCACATAGTTTTCACGCGCAAATTCCGAGGTGCCGGACGCACGCGCGATCGCGCGCATCAGCGACATCCGACCCAATAGCGGGTAGATTCCCGGCGTGGTAACGGACCCGTCGACGGTAATGACCTGGCTTGCAGCAGTGACGATGTTCACCGTTACCTGTGGCTTACGCACATAGGCCCGACGCAGACGCGATACCAAGTCAGCCGTGAGTTCGTCTGCCGTCATTCCAGACACCTTCAGCGAGCCTACAAGCGGCAGCGCAATCTGGCCCGTCAGGTCGACCGTTACGTTCTTGCTAAGTTCGTCGATGCCAAAAACGTCGATCGACAACTGATCTGATGGGCCAATGACGTAAGGCCGGGACGGGATCACCAGGTCCTGACGAACCGGCTCCGGAAGCGGCTTGTTGTCAAAGACGGTGAGATCCGGCCGACCTTCAAAACGAGGTGAGGCACAGGAGGAAGCTGTCAGCGCAACAATCAGCACGCCGAAGGAAAACACTCTACTATTCATTGAGACCTTGCCAGCTGCAGGCCCTGTTGGGCTCTGGGGGATTAGCTCCGCCGCACCCAAGTTGCAACCCTCGCCGGGCCGATCAGGCACAGGGCCGCACGTCCAAACCCGGCCGCTTTCGTCATTGCGCTCGAGCTCGGAGCACTCTGGTTTTGCTATCGCCTAAACCTGAACGGCGGAGTATGCAGAGTCGCAATTACGCGCTGGCTGCGCCGCTACATCAGATCGGCTTGATTTTTATTTTGCCGAGAGCGGCCAGCGTACCATGAAACAATTTGTATGCGTGAGCCACATGCCGAGCAGCCAGCCCCCCCGAACCTCATTCGATTCTCCACCGCCAACCTACGAGAAGCAGCGCTTTCAGTCCGGAGCGACAAAGCATGGCATCCGAGTGAGACTGCTCACCTTTCTCGCGTTGCTCGACCTGCTTATGATCAGTGCCGGACCAATAGCCATTGCGTGGCTGTATCTGGGCAGCATCGATCACGAACGCTTGCTGAGATTTCTTCCGCTGCTTATCCCGATCTATTATCTCAGCGCGATCAGGCAGCGGGCGTATCGTCTGGCGGTCGTGATCAGCGCATCGCGCAGTACGCGACGCGCGGGCCTATCCCTGCTCACCGCCGTCCTGATCGTGATAAGCGTTACGTTCATCATCAAGTCCTCCGATGCGCTATCCCGGGCGATCGCGATCGGCGGCACGCTGACAAGCTGTGCGCTTCTTATTGTCGGACGCACCGCGTTTGCAAAATACGCCTTCGCGGCGCTCGATGGCAGCCCTGAAAGCGAAATCGTCCTGATCGATGACTTCGCTCCGTTGGAAGGATGCACAGCCTTTAAGATCGACGTCAACGCGATCAATATCCGCCCCGATATCAACAATCCTGCCATGCTCGATCATCTCGGCCGGATCATTCACGAGACGGACCGCGTCATCGTCGCCTGCCAACCGGACCGGCGCGCCGCATGGTCGCTTGCCCTGAAGGGCGCAGGCGTCAATGTAGAGGTTCTGACGCCTGAACTCGATGCGATTGGTGCGATCAGCACGACACGCTACTATGGCGTCGCAACCACCCTCATCGCGACAGGACAACTCAACGCCGTAGATCGTGCGACCAAGCGGTTGTTTGATCTGGCGATTGCAGTACCAGCCCTTATCGTTTTGGCGCCCCTACTCTGCGTTATTGCGATCCTGATCAAACTCGACTCTCCTGGCTCCGCACTTTTCGTTCAGCCGCGTATCGGGAAAGGCAACAGGCTGTTTCGCATGTTCAAGTTTCGTAGCATGCGGACCGATCGACTTGATCACAGCGCCAGCAAGCTCACGACGCGCAACGACGCTCGCGTAACGCGCATTGGGCGGTTTATCCGTAAAACGAGCCTGGATGAACTCCCGCAACTTTTTAATGTGGTGCGCGGCGATATGAGCATCGTAGGGCCACGGCCGCACGCCACGGGCGCTTTGGCTGGCAAGGCCTTGTACTGGGAAGTCGCATCCGAGTATTGGAGCCGGCATGCCGTAAAACCGGGACTTACCGGCCTTGCGCAGGTTCGTGGGTTTCGCGGCAACACTGAAACCGGCGATGACCTGATCAACCGCCTTCAGGCAGACTTGGCCTACTTAGAAGCCTGGTCTATCTGGCGCGATTTTATGCTGGTCATTCAGACATTTGGCGTTTTGACTCATCGCAACGCGTTTTGATTATCGTTGGCGAATACACTTTGGGTGCCTAAGGAGCCCGGAGTTCCGCCACGCTGCGAATGCATTACCGCTTTTACACATCGAAGAGACGGGATCGACACGTGCCTCCAAGTCATGCTCGCTCGCACAGACGGCATCGCACCGGGTTTAACCTCGGCGCGCTGGGCCGCCCCTCCGTAGCGGTCGTGGCGTTTGCCGTCTTGGCCGTCGTGGTGGCATTTCTGGGCGGGTCTTCGCGCCCCGACATCAACTCGCTGCTCATTTTGCGGCCAGTATGTGTGTTGTGCATCGTCGCCATGCTGCTGAAGAGCCGGGTCGAATGGAATAGCGTCAAACCGCTCCCTCTCCTGCTGGCGCTGTTTGCCGCGACGATAGCCCTCCAGCTCATCCCGCTACCGCCATCGCTCTGGTATGGCCTGCGAGGTCGCGAAAGCTATGATACCGTGGCTAAGTTGCTGGGCGGAACCGACCTTTGGCACCCCCTTGCCCTATCGCCCGACCGTGCGTGGAATAGTTTGGTGTCGCTCCTTGTCCCGCTCGGTGTCATGATCGGTTTCGGCACGCTCACCGACCGTCAACGCCGCCTTTTGCTTTTGCCGGTATTGGGCATCGTCGCCGTCAGCATGGTGCTAGGCGTGATGCAGGTTGCTGGCGGCGAGACGTCGCCGCTCTACTGGTACAGGGTGAGCGGTCGGGGACAATTGATCGGCCTGCTTGCCAATCGCAATCATCAAGGCGCGTTGATGGCCATTGCGCTACCGCTGCTGCGTGCATGGACGCTATCTCCCACGTCGCGCAATCAGACGGCACGAGCGCGAAACATCATCGGCTTGGCGGTGGCGGCCGTCATTATCCTATTCGTTCTCGTCCTTGGGTCGCGCGCCGGTCTGGTCCTCGTGTTGCTAGGCCTGATCACGGCATTCCTTGTCGAGCCGTCGACGGGCGCAAGCCGATTGTCCGCCCGGCAACGCTGGTTGATGGCCGGGGGGCTGGTCATCGGCGTTTCCGTCTTGTTGGCAGTGGCACTAACGGCCGACCGCGCCGTTGCGATCGGTCGCTTCGTCGACAATGACTTGGGGACGGAAGGCCGTCTGGCCGCTCTGCCAACACTTCTTCACATTATCGCGCAGACGCTACCCTTTGGTACCGGCTTCGGGTCGTTTGTTGCGGTCTACGCCAGCTACGAACCGGATGCCCTGCTCAAGACGAGCTATTTCAACAACGCACATAACGATCTGATCGAACTGGCCATTACCGGCGGCGTACCCGCTTTGCTGGTTCTTGCCGGGTTCGTCGTCTGGTGGATCCGGGCCAGTTGGCAGAGCATCGTCATGCCTCCTCCTACCCCGTGGCGCGCCTTGCAGCGTGCTTCAGCATTCGCCATACTGATCCTGCTGCTTGCGAGCCTGACGGATTATCCGCTGCGAACGCCTTTGCTTGGAGCCGTTTTCACGATCCTGTGCTGCTGGCTCGCCCATATCCCCACTACCGGAACGCACCACGAAAATGACTGAAGCTCTTTCCCCCGTACAACTCATCCGCCCCAAGCGCTTCGGCGATGCCCGTGGATGGTTTACCGAAGTGTATTCGATACCGGCATTCGAAAAGCTCGGCATCACTTGCGCCTTTGTGCAAGATAACCATTCCTTGTCAGTGCCCGCGTTCACGCTGCGCGGCCTGCATTTCCAAACACCCGCTCGCGGTCAAGACAAGCTGGTGCGCTGCGTCCGCGGGCGTATCTTCGACGTGGCCGTCGATGTTCGCAAGGATTCGCCGACCTATGGCCAGTGGGTCGGCGCAGAACTTTCCGCCGACAACGGACACCAGCTGTTCATTCCGATCGGCTTCGCGCACGGCTTCGTCACGCTGGAGGAAAACTGTGAGGTGACGTACAAATGCTCGGATACCTATGCTCCCGACCACGATGGGGGTATACGCTGGGACAGCGCGGGAATTGATTGGCCAATCCCTATCGATATCAAACCTGAGCTGAGCGCGAAGGATGCAGTGCAGCCAGCCCTTGCCGACTTCGACAGCCCCTTTCCCTATGACGGCCGCCCGCTGGCGCCGCTCGCCTGAAGGACAGACCTATGCGTATCTTCGTCACCGGCGGGGCCGGTTTTATCGGCTCGGCTCTCGTCCGTCACCTGATCGAGAACACCGACCATGAGGTCCTCAACTTCGACAAGCTGACCTATGCCGGCACGCTGTCGACGGTCGAGCGCGTCGCGAGTTCGAACCGCTATCGCTTCGTCCAGGGCGACATCTGCGACGCCGACGCCGTCAAGGCCGCGATCGCCGAGTTCAAGCCCGAAATCGTCACGCATCTCGCAGCCGAAAGCCATGTCGACCGCTCGATCGACGGTCCGGGCGCGTTCGTCCAGACCAACGTCGTCGGCACCTTTACGATGCTGAGCGAAGCGCGAGCCTATTGGCTGGGCCTCGACGACGAGGCCAAGGCTGCGTTTCGCTTCCACCATATCTCGACCGACGAGGTCTATGGCTCGCTCGGCGATACCGGGCTGTTCACCGAGGAAACGCCATACGACCCGCGCTCGCCCTATTCGGCGTCGAAGGCGGGTTCGGATCATCTCGTCAGCGCCTGGGGCCACACCTATGGCCTGCCGGTGCTGATCACCAACTGCTCGAACAATTACGGGCCGTACCACTTCCCCGAAAAGCTGATCCCGCTGATGATCGTCAAGGCGCTCGCCGGTGCCGATCTGCCGGTCTACGGCAAGGGCGACCAGGTCCGCGACTGGCTGTTCGTCGAGGATCATGTCCGCGCACTGCACGCGGTGTTTGAGAAGGGCGAGCCCGGTCGGACCTATAATGTCGGCGGGAACAACGAGAAGCAGAATCTCGAGGTCGTGAACACCGTCTGCGCGATACTCGACCGCTTGCGGCCGCGCGCCGATGGCCAGTCCTATGCGACGCAGATTACCTATGTCGCCGACCGACCTGGTCACGATAAGCGCTACGCGATCGATGCAAGCCGCATCAAGGACGAGCTCGGTTGGGAGCCCGCTGAAACCTTCGAGACCGGCATCGAGAAGACGGTCGCCTGGTATCTCGACAACCAGGGATGGTGGGAAGCGATTGTCGCCGAACACAAGGCCGATCAGCGCCGCGGGCTTTCGGTATGAGCGACGTGAAACGGATCCTCGTTACCGGCGGTAACGGCCAGCTTGGAACCGAACTCAAGCGCTACGCATGGCCTGATGGCTGGGCGGTCGCCGCGATCGATATCGACGAGCTCGACCTGCGCGATACCGCGGCGATCGGCGCGATGGTCGCATCTGAGCCTTGGGCGGCCGTTATTTCGGCTGGCGCCTACACGGCCGTCGACAAGGCCGAGAGCGACATCGTCACCGCCTGGGCCGTCAATGCGATGGCGCCCGCCGCGTTTGCGGAGGCCTGCGCCAAGGCCGGTATCCCGATCGTCCAGGTTTCGACCGACTATGTCTTTGACGGCGCGCGCGACGGCGCGTGGGAGGTGACCGATCCGGTTGCCCCGCTCGGTGTCTACGGCGCGTCGAAGCTCGGCGGTGAACTCGCCGTGCAGACCTCGGGTGCGCGCCACGCGATCGTCCGCACTGCCTGGGTGGTCAGCGCGCACGGCAACAATTTCATCAAGACGATGCTACGCGTCGGCGCGACCAACCCGCGCTTGCGTGTCGTCGACGACCAGCACGGCAGTCCGACGTCGGCGACCGATCTCGCGGCGGCACTCGCGACGATCACGATGCGCCTCGTCGACGATCCTGCGGCCCCCACCGGCACCTATCATTTCAGCAACGCCGGCGCGGTGACCTGGGCCGGCTTTGCGCGTGAGATTTTTGCGCAAAGCGCGGCACGCGGCGGCGTCAGTGCCGAGGTGGAGGGTATTACCACCGCCGAATATCCGACCCCGGCGACGCGGCCCGCCAACTCGTTGCTCAGCCATGATGCGATCACCCGCGACTACGGCATCCATCCGCCCGCATGGCAGACCGCCCTCGGCAATATCCTCGACGACCTGCTCGGGGCACCCAACAAGGAGACACGCGCGTGAAGGGCATCATTCTGGCAGGCGGTTCGGGCACGCGCCTCCATCCGGCCACGCTGGCGGTCAACAAGCAGCTGTTGCCGGTCTACGACAAACCGATGATCTATTACCCGCTCTCGGTGCTGATGCTCGCCGGCATACGCGACATCCTGATTATCTCGAGCCCCGAATATATCGGCAATTACAAGAGCCTGTTCGGTGACGGTTTGGCGCTCGGTCTCACCATCGGCTATGCCGAGCAGCCCAAGCCAGAGGGTCTCGCCCAGGCCTTTACGATCGGCGCGGATTTCATCGGCGACGACAATGTCGCGCTGGTGCTCGGCGACAATATCTTCTTCGGCGCCCACCTGACCGATCTGCTGGCGAGCGCGGTCGAGCGCAAAAGCGGCGCGACCGTGTTCTCCTACCGCGTCGAGGATCCCGAGCGCTACGGCGTGGTCGAGTTTGGCGAAGGCGGTAAGGCGATCAGCCTCGAAGAAAAGCCCGCACGTCCCAAGTCGAACCACGCGGTCACGGGCCTGTATTTCTACGACAACCGCGTTGTCCAGCTCGCGCGCGACCTGAAGCCGTCACCACGCGGCGAACTCGAAATCACCGATCTCAATCGGCTCTACATGGACGCCGGCGACCTGTTCGTCGAACAGATGGGCCGTGGCTACGCCTGGCTCGATACCGGCACGCATGATAGTCTGCTTGAAGCCGGCGAATTTGTGCGGACGATCCAGCACCGGCAAGGCATCCAGGTCGCATGCCTAGAAGAGATCGCGTTTCACCAGGGCTTTATCAACGCCGACCAGGCAAGCCAGGCCGGTGAGCGGTTCAAGAAGACCGCGTATGGTCGTGCAATCCTCAACGCCGTCGCCGGGGAATAACCCGGCGACTACCCAATCTCAAACGTTACATTATACACTGTTTGCGTAGGCTGGGGCGTGCGCGAGATGTCCAGGCCACGTTGCACTTCGGCCTTACGTCGGTCGGTGAAGCTTAGGCACGTCGGTCCTAATTCGGGAAATATCCACCCATTGCCGTACGGCGCATAGGATGTCCGAAGATAGTTCACGAACGCGGTTTTGACGAAGGCCATATCCGACCGAGAGCGAAAGATCGCCGATATGATCAGCCCCGAGCCGCGCGGGCTCGTACTGGGGGATTTGCAGTACACGAATGCTGGCGGCGCCGGCGCCGCAGCAGCGGTGGCGCCCGTCCCTAGCATCAGAAGGGCGATTGCTCCCCGTATCCTCAACGGGGATTAGCCTGCGCTACGACACAACCATTAACGCTCTTGGACTCGTCCATGTCGCCCTCAGTCCCCATGACTGCGACTTGAGTTGGATACACATCGTCACGACTATTCGGTCCAACGCTGTAGCTCAGACCGGGATTGCGTACGGATGCGATCACAAACCGTCCGTCGACGGATTGCGCGGTGCTACCGATGGCCGTGGCAATACACGCTGCGACCGTTTGCTGGTCCGCCGTGGTATAGACGCCACTTGTTGCGCCTTGCGGCAACGTTCCAGGAGAGACCGAACCTTCGGCGCATCCTGCGACGCCGAGAGCCATTATCGAGAGGCAAATTGGACGAAACATTGCATTCTCCTTGCCGATCATACGGCGTGGGTCAATTGCCGATATAGCCGCTCGCTATACCAATGTGTGAACCCCACCTATCGCATTATGCGCCGGGACCGCTGTTTGATCCTGCGGTTTGATAGCGTGATCCCAACGTCAGGATGAAGGGATCCGTATGGATCGCTATGACATGGGAGCGGCACGACCACGCCTCTGATCCGCGAGGGCAATACATGGAGCATCGGCGTTTCGACCCGAACCACCCGTGAACCATCGGTGGCGTCGAGCGGATGAACCGCACGACGAACCAGGCCACCGTCATGCGCCTTCAGGACGGCACCAATGCAGTCGACACCTGTAAGTTAACCACGTCTTAGGCTCGCATACGCCATGGCATTTTGCAGCTTATGGAGAATGCGATGATCTCAGATCCGAGCGTGGACGTCGCGATCATCGGAGCCGGTCCTGCCGGTCTCACCGCCGCCTATCTGCTCGGCAAGGCG
>NZ_LMLD01000012.1:451583-451794 GCF_001421825.1 Sphingomonas sp. Leaf38
GACCGTCGAGCATGAGGGCTTCCGCTTCGATATCGGCGGGCACCGCTTCTTCTCGAAGTCGCAGCCGGTGGTCGATCTCTGGAACGAGATCCTGCCGGACGATTTCATCGAGCGCCCGCGGATGAGCCGGATCTATTACGAGGGCAAGTTCTACAGCTATCCGCTGCGCGCGTTCGAGGCGCTCGGCAATCTGGGCATCTGGCGCTCGACT
>NZ_LMLD01000013.1:0-253 GCF_001421825.1 Sphingomonas sp. Leaf38
ATCGACAAGAGCGCAAGCATGACCAGCACGTCCAGCGGGACCATGGGCCGGGTCACATGGGCGGTCGACGGGATCGGCTATAGTGTGGTGGGGGAGCGCCCCGCTGCCGAGCTGCATCCGATCGCCAACGAGGTCCGGCGCCAGGCCGATGCGGCGCTTGTGTCCTGATAGCGCCTGGCCGGTTCTCAGTGCCGACAGGCACTGGGCGGACCAGCGGGATCACGGCTTGCGCGCGGCATCGTTCCGGTCGGCC
>NZ_LMLD01000013.1:335-579 GCF_001421825.1 Sphingomonas sp. Leaf38
TGCATCGATCCAAAAGCCGAGGTCCGATGCCGCTGATGCTTCGATCATTCGACCAGCACGTGCACATGATGCCAGGCGGTGCACAGATAGCCGGCGAAGTTCCACATCGTATCCGGCCGCTCGGGCTGACCCTGTCCAGTCTCGTCGAAGGCGCGCACGCCAAGGTGCTGGCGCCCCTTGGCGAGCGTGGCGTCGAGGGTCCAGCGCCGCCAACCCCAGTGCGCCTCCGGATCATCGGTGAACG
>NZ_LMLD01000013.1:664-1163 GCF_001421825.1 Sphingomonas sp. Leaf38
CGCGTCGGATGGCGTCTCGCGCACCTCGATCCGTGTCAGCCATTTGGCGCTCCGCACCCCGGCATAGCCCGGCACCACCATGCGGAGCGGTGCGCCGTGTTCGGGCGTCAGCGGCTCGCCGTTCATCGCCCAGGCAATTAGGACGTCGGGTTGCCGCGCCTTGTCCATGGCGATCGAGACCCCGAACGATGCTTCCTCGCCTTCGACGTCCACCTCGTCCGCGCCGGTGAACGCCACAAACAGGTCGGACGCATCCGGCGCACCGACGGCATCCAGTACGTCGGACAGTCGTACGCCGGTCCATTCCGCATTGCCGATCGCGCCCACGTCCCACGGGTCGCCGGACGTTTTTGCGACCTGCTGAAGATCCGTGCGCCGGTTGCCGGCGCACTGGAGAACTGCCGTCACCGTCCGCGTGGCCAACGCGCTCTTCAATTCCTCCACCGAGAAGGAGCGTCTTTCCATGCTCATCCCGCTGACCTCGATCCGGTGATCGGCA
>NZ_LMLD01000014.1:0-253 GCF_001421825.1 Sphingomonas sp. Leaf38
ATCGACAAGAGCGCAAGCATGACCAGCACGTCCAGCGGGACCATGGGCCGGGTCACATGGGCGATCGACGGGATCGGCTATAGTGTGGTGGGGGAGCGCCCCGCTGCCGAGCTGCATCCGATCGCCAACGAGGTCCAGCGCCAGGCCGATGCGGCGCTTGTGTCCTGATAGCACCTGGCCAGTTCTCAGCGCCGACAGGCACTGGGCGGACCAGCGGGATCACGGCTTGCGCGCGGCATCGTTCCGGTCGGCC
>NZ_LMLD01000014.1:431-675 GCF_001421825.1 Sphingomonas sp. Leaf38
CGCATCGATCCAAAAGCCGAGATCCGGTGCCGCTGACGCTTCGATCATTCGACCAGCACGTGCACATGATGCCAGGCGGTGCACAGATAGCCAGCGAAGTTCCACATCGTATCCGGCCGCTCGGGCTGACCCTGTCCAGTGTCGTCGAAGGCGCGCACGACAAGGTGCTGGCGCCCCTTGTCGAGCGTGGCGTCGAGGGTCCAGCGCCGCCAACCCCAGTGCGCCTCCGGATCATCGGTGAACG
>NZ_LMLD01000014.1:743-1242 GCF_001421825.1 Sphingomonas sp. Leaf38
TGCGTCGGATGGCGTCTCGCGCACCTCGATCCGTGTCAGCCATTTGGCGCTCCGCACCCCGGCATAGCCCGGCACCACCATGCGGATCGGTGCGCCGTGTTCGGGCGTCAGCGGCTCGCCGTTCATCGCCCAGGCAATGAGGACGTCGGGTTGCCGCGCCTTGTCCATGGCGATCGAGACCCCGAACAATGCTTCCTCGCCTTCGACGTCCACCTCGTCCGCTCCGGTGAACGCCACGAACAGGTCGGACGCATCCGGCGCACCGACGGCATCCAGTACGTCGGACAGTCGTACGCCGGTCCACTCCGCATTGCCGATCGCGCCCACGTCCCACGGGTCGCCGGACGTTTTTGCGAACTGCTGAAGATCCGTGCGCCGGTTGCCGGCGCACTGGAGAACTGCCGTCACCGTCCGCGTGGCCAACGCGCTCTTCAACTCCTCCACCGAGAAGGAGCGTCTTTCCATGCTCATCCCGCTGACCTCGATCCGGTGATCGGCA
>NZ_LMLD01000015.1:0-274 GCF_001421825.1 Sphingomonas sp. Leaf38
AGTCGAGCGCCAGATGCCCAGATTGCCGAGCGCCTCGAACGCGCGCAGCGGATAGCTGTAGAATTTGCCCTCGTAATAGATCCGGCTCATCCGCGGGCGCTCGATGAAATCGTCCGGCAGGATCTCGTTCCAGAGATCGACCACCGGCTGCGACTTCGAAAAGAAGCGGTGCCCGCCGATATCGAAGCGGAAGCCGTCATGCTCGACGGTGCGGCTGATCCCGCCGACATAGACGGGGTCCTTCTCGATCACGGTGACCGTATAGCCCGCCTTG
>NZ_LMLD01000015.1:331-12770 GCF_001421825.1 Sphingomonas sp. Leaf38
GACAGGTGTGTTCGGCATCCAGGCTCTTCCCCACTAGGTGCAGGGTGTATGCGTGAAGATGCCTAAGGCGTGGTTAACGAGCGGGGGCAGGGCCGTGCAGGAGCGTTCACGCCATCTCCCCACACGCGCACCTCCCCGGCGAAGGCCGGGGCCCAGAAGGGGAGGCAGCAGTAACAACGCGCCGCCCTGCGTTGGCAACGTCCCCCAGCTGGGCCCCGGCCTTTGCCGGGGAGGTGTAAACGCAGCAAGCGCGCGCTTTTTTACCGGTCGCGCCGGCCCAACAAGCGCAACCGCAGCGCGTTCAGCTTGATGAAGCCCGCCGCGTCGCGCTGGTCGTACGCGCCCTGGTCGTCCTCGAACGTCACGACCTTTTCCGAATAGAGCGAATTGGGCGATTTACGCCCGACCACATACACGCCACCCTTGTACAGCTTCAGGCGGACGGTGCCCGAGACCTTCTCCTGGCTGTGATCGATCGCCGCCTGCAGCATCTCGCGCTCCGGCGAGAACCAGAAGCCGTTGTACAGCAGCTCGGCATAACGCGGCGCGAGCTCGTCCTTCAGATGCGCCGCACCCCGGTCGAGCGTCAGCTGCTCGATGCCGCGATGCGCGAGGTGATAGATCGTGCCGCCCGGCGTCTCGTACATGCCGCGGCTCTTCATGCCGACGAAGCGGTTCTCGACCAGGTCGAGACGGCCGATCCCGTGACGGCGGCCATAGCCGTTGAGTGTCTCGAGCAACGTCGCCGGGCTCATCCCCTCGCCGTTGATCGCCACGCCGTCGCCACGCTCGAAATCGATCGTGATATACTCGGGCACGTCGGGCGCGTCCTCGGGGTTCACCGTACGCGAATAGACATAGTCGGGGACCTCGTCCCACGGGTCTTCGAGAACCTTACCCTCGGACGAGGTGTGCAGCATGTTGGCGTCGGTCGAGAAGGGCGACTCGCCGCGCTTGTCCTTCGAGACCGGGATCTGGTGCTGTTCGGCGAACTCGATCAGCTTGGTGCGGCTGGTCAAATCCCATTCGCGCCACGGGGCGATCACCTTGATGTCGGGCGACAGCGCGTAATAGCCGAGCTCGAAGCGGACCTGGTCGTTGCCCTTGCCGGTCGCGCCGTGGCTGACCGCGTCGGCGCCGACCATCTTGGCGATTTCGATCTGGCGCTTGGCGATCAGCGGCCGCGCGATCGACGTGCCGAGCAGGTACAGCCCCTCGTACAGCGCGTTCGAACGCATCATCGGGAAGACATAGTCGCGCGCGAATTCCTCGCGCAGGTCGTCGACGAAGATGTGCTCGGGCTTCACGCCCATCATCTCGGCCTTGGCGCGCGCGGGCTCGAGTTCCTCGCCCTGGCCCAGATCGGCGGTGAAGGTGACGACTTCGCAGTTATACGTCTGCTGGAGCCATTTCAGGATCACGCTCGTGTCCAGGCCACCGGAATAGGCGAGCACGACGCGATTGATTCCGGCGCTGCCGGCGGGGTTGATCGGATCGGTCACGGGCAGGGTCCTTCAGGCAATATCCAATGCCCGCGCCCCTATGCGCTGGGGCGCCGCCATGCAACCGCCCCGCGCCTCCTGCATTCATGGCGCGTACAACCAAACCGGTCTATCCGCGCCGCAAATCTCTGGAGTTACCGCACCGTGCTACGCCAAACGCTTACCGTTCTCGTTCTCGCAGGGCTTGCAGGCCCGGTGCTCGCGCAGGAAACCCGCGCGTCCGCCTCGGCCAAGTTCAAGGCCGAATTCGCCGCGTCGGATACCAACAAGGACGGCGTCCTCACCCGCGCCGAGGTCCAGGCGCGGATCGGCAACATGAAGGTCGGCGGGCAGGGGCGTCCCGATCCGGTCCACGCCAAGCGCCTGGCGGACCTGTGGTTCACCAGCGCGGACAAGAACAAGGACGGCAAGGTCACACAGGCCGAAGCGCAGGCGCTGCTGGCCGCGACTTTTGCGAAGTACGACGCCAACAAGGACGGCAAGATCGGCGGCGACGAGCGCGCCGCGGCAAAGGCCGACGTGCAGGGCCCGCGCTGAGTCGCCTCGACACAAACCTCGTTCGCCCGCGGACGCGGGAGCCCAGCTAAGTACCGCAGTCTAGCGTAACCCTGGGCCCCCGCCTGCGCGGGGGAACGAGCAAGATTGACGGGGGGACTCTCCCCCCCCGCCATACCCGCGTCACCCCTCGCACAACGCCCGCTCGCCCTCGATCATGTAATCGCGCGTCAGCGGCAGCGTCATCCGGCTCTTCGACAGCTGGATCTGGTAATTGACCATCCCCCCGGTCCGGAACGCCGCCGCGGCGCCCGCGAGGTAGAAGGTCCACATCCGGTAGAATCGCTCGTCGTACAGTGCGACGATCGCATCCTTCGCCGCCACCGTCCGGTCGTACCAGAGGTCGATCGTCAGCGCGTAATGCACGCGCAGCACCTCGATATCGGTCGGGAACATCCGCAGCCCCTCATAACCGCGCACGATCTCCGACAGCGCGGGGTTGTACCCGCCCGGGAAGATGTACTTCGTCGTGAACGTGTCGGTGACGCCCGGCCCGCCCATCCGCCCGATCGTGTGGAGCAGCATCACGCCGTCCTCGGTCAACAGGTCGCGGCACTTGCGGAAGAACGTCTTGTACTGCGGCGGGCCGACATGCTCGAACATGCCCACCGACACGATCCGGTCGAACGTCCCCGTCAGCGCACGGTAATCGATCAGCTCGAACTTCACCTTGTCGGCAACGCCGGCTTCCTCGGCCCGGCGGCGCGCGACCTTCAGCTGTTCCTCGCTCAGCGTCACGCCGAGGACTTCGGCCCCCGTCTTCGCGTGCAGGTACAGCGCCATCCCGCCCCAGCCGCAGCCGATGTCGAGCACGCGCATGCCCGGCTGGATCGCGAGCTTGGCGGCGATATGCGCCTTCTTGTCGTCCTGCGCCCGCTCCAGGCTGTTGCCCGCGTCGGTGAAGTACGCACACGAATATTGACGATCCGCGTCGAGAAACAGGTCGTACAACCGGTCCGAGAGGTCGTAGTGATGCGCGACGTTCTTCTTCGACCGGCGCGCCATGTTCACGCGGTCGACGCGGTGGACGACCTTGTCGAGCAGCTTGATCGGCAGTGACGGATTGAGCCCGCCGCCGCGCTCCCACGGGCTGTTGCCCTTAAGCAGGTTTACCAGGTCGCGGATGTCGCCGCGCTCGATCACGAGCCGCCCGTCCATGAACGCCTCCGCCGCGCCGAGCGCCGGATGGCGAACGATCGCGCCAGCGACACCGGGCTTGGTCAGCCGGATCGTGACCGGGTTATAGGCCGGGTCGGGCTTGCCGAACTGCTTGGTGGTGCCGTCCGCATGGATCAGGATGAGGTCGCCGGTTTTGACCTGCCGGGCCAGGAAACGATCGAAAAGTGCCATGCCGCTTTAGCTAATGACTGGTACGGAAGTGCGCCACCCCCCGCAGGCGGTCAGATCCCCGCGTACCAATCATAATCGACGTTATCTTCCCAATAGCCGCCGTTGCCCTTGCCGATCCCGGCGAGGCTGTCGACCGCGTCGATCCGCATCACATATTTGGCGTGCTTGTAGCCGAGTTGTCGCTCGACCCGCAGCCGGACGGGCGCACCGTGCGCGACGTCGAGCACCTGATCGTTGAGCGCCCAGGCCAGGATCGTCTGCGGGTGGAACGCATCCACCAGGTCGACCGACTCGTAATAGTTCGCGCCGCCATACAGGTCGGCACAAGTGAACACGACATAGCGCGCCGAGTCGCGGATCTGCGCGGCCTTCAACAGCGCGCCCAGCTTGGGGCCCTGCCATTTGCCGATCGCCGACCAGCCCTCGACGCAGTCGTGCCGCGTGATTTGCGCGCGCGACGGCATCTGGCGGAGCTGCGGCAGCGTGACCGACAGCGGGCGACCGACCAGCCCGCCGACCTTCAGCCGGTAATCCGCGAAATTGTTCGCGACCATCGCGGTATAGTCGGGCGTCCCCGGATCGCGCGTGCCGTTCGACCGGAAGATCGGCGACATCTGCGCGGGGCTGAACTCGGGCACCAGCGCATTGCGGTTGGTCAGCGCGCGTTGCAGCCCGCGGTTCATGTCCTCGCCCATGAACAGGATCTTTCGTGCCTCGGGATGCTGGATGATCTTGTCGCATCCGGTGAGGAGCGCGCCCGCACCGATCGCAGCCCCGGCGACGAGCGCACGGCGGGTGATGATCGCGCTCATGCGGCGTCCTCCGGCTGATGGGCCGGGACGTGGAAGCGCCCCGTAATCATCGACCGCAGTTCGTTCCAGGCGCCTGCCAGGATCACCAGCGCCAGATGGACGATGATGAACAGCACGAGGCCCGTCGCCGCGATGAAGTGGATCGAGCGCGCCGACTGCCGCCCGCCGAACACGTCGAGCAACCACGGCCACGCCGCGTCCATCCCCGGCGACATCGTCAGCCCGGTCAGGATCATCACCGGGATCAGCACGAAGATCGTCGTGACGTACGACAGCTTCTGGAGGATGTTGTACGCCCCCGGCCGCTTCGGATCGTGAAAGCGGAACGCGAGATGCTCCTTCACGTCATGCGCGACCTCGCGCGGCGACAGCTCGGCCGCACGGACGCGCAGGTCGCGCTGGAAATGCTTGTTGATCAGGCTGACGATCATGAACCCGAGCAGCGCGAAGGCGAGCACCAGCGCGAACAACAAATGCCAGCGCCGCGAGATGGCGAGGTTGTAGCTCGCCGGGATCGTCAGCAGGTTGAGCAGCGACACCAGCCAGCTCGGCCATTGGTCGAGCGTCGTCCAGGCGGTATCGAAATTCGCGCCATACGCGCCCCAATATAGCCGCGGATGCGCCTTCAGGATGCCGATCCCGCTGCCGATCATGATGAACATCGTCACCACCGTCACCCAGTGCCAGACGCGCGTCGCCAGCCGGTGCCGCTTGATGATAGTCGGGGCAGTGGGATCGTTCATGCTCGACCTTCGCTATAGGCAGTCGGACGGCGATATAGCAGGATTAAGTACATGACCGAATGGCATTCTTACGAACCCGCAAACGGCCATCGCCTGCCGCATGATCCCCTGAACGCGATCGTCGCGCCGCGGCCGATCGGCTGGGTCAGCACGATGTCGGCGGACGGCGTCGCGAACCTCGCGCCGTATAGTTTCTTCAACCTGTTCAACTATTCCCCGCCGCTGATCGGCTTCTCGTCGATGGGCTGGAAGGACAGCGTCGCCAATATCGAGGCGACCGGCGAATTCGTCTGGAACCTCGTCTCGCGCGACCTTAGCGAGGCGATGAACACGACCGCCGCGAACGTCGCCGCCGACGTCGACGAATTCGCGCTCGCCAAGCTTGAGATGGCCGCCTCCACCAAGGTCAAGCCGCCCCGAGTCGCCGCGTCGCGCGCGCAGTTCGAGTGCAAGCTCACCCAGCTGATCCGCCTGGAAACCAAGGAAGGCCGCGAACTCGACCAGTGGCTCGTGCTCGGCGAGGCGGTCGCGATCCACATCGACCTGGCGATGCTCGAGGACGGCGTCTACCAGACCGCCCGCGCGAACCCGATCCTGCGCGGCGGCGGCCCCGCGGATTACTTCACGATCACCGAGGATGCGCTCTTCAAGATGCGCCGACCGGGCTGAGCCGCATCGGCGCCCGCGCCCAACCCCAACGCCGTCATCCCAGCGAAAGCTGGGATCTCCCGGTAACGAAGCGCACGCCTCGCCGCATGAGACCCCAGCTTTCGCTGGGGTGACGAGGGAGAGGGGCCAAGCGTCTCAGCCGTACGCCCGCCAGAAGAATACGATCGTCGTCGCGATCGTCACCAATAGCGTCCACACGCGGATGATCCTGGCCGACATCACCAGCCCGAGCTTCGCGCCGAAATGCCCGCCGACGATCCCGCCGAGCATCATCGGCACGCACAGCGCCCAATAGACCATGCCCGTGGCGATGAAGATGATCGTCGCCGCCAGGTTGGCGACCGCGAGCATCAGCGTGCGCGGCGCCGCAAGCCTGGCCGGCGTCGCCCCCGACAACAGCCCCCAGGCCGCGGTCAGCATCAGCCCGACCCCACCGCCGAAATAGCCGCCATAGACGCCCAGCATCGCCTGCACCGCAACGAGCGACTTCGGCCCGATCTCGACGCGCGACCGCAGCCACAAGGAGGCCTGCGTGCCGAACGCGATCGCCAGAGTCGCGAACAGCAACAGCCACGGCACGATCAGGTCGAACGCGCGCGCCGATGTCGCGACCAGCAACAGGCTGCCGATGAGCCCGCCGACAAAGGTGATTCCCGCCATCGTCCGCATGCCGACGCCGGACACGGGCTCCAGCCCATGCCGATACGTCCACGCGCTCGCCATCGCGCCCGGCTGGAGCGAGACGTTGCTCGTTGCGTTGGCGAAGGTTGACGGCACGCCGAGCCCGATCAGCGCGGGCATCGTCGCGAAACTGCCGCCCCCCGCCAGCGCGTTCATCGCGCCGCCGAGAACCCCAGCCCCTGCCGCCAGCGCAACCGCACTCCACTCAAGCAAAAGCGTCGGACTCGGCAGCGGCCTCGCGATCGAGCTGTGCGCGGCTCTTCTTCTCCGACGCGGTCTTGAGCTGCCCGCACGCCGCATCGATGTCGCGACCGCGCGGGGTGCGCACCGGCGCCGAAATGCCGGCCGCGAACACGATGCTGGAAAACGACTTGATCCGCTCGGGCGTCGAGCATTCATAGGTCGCACCCGGCCACGGATTGAACGGAATCAGGTTCACCTTGGCGGGCAGCTCGTATTTGCGCAGCAACCGGACGAGTTCGTGCGCATCGGCGTCCGAATCGTTCTTGTCCTTCAGCATGACATATTCGAACGTGATGCGGCGCGCATTGTTCGTGCCCGGATAGTCCGCGCACGCCTGCAGCAGTTCCTCGATGCCGTATTTCCGGTTGAGCGGGACGATCTCGTCGCGCACCTCCTTGGTCACCGCGTGCAGCGACACGGCGAGATTCACGCCGATCTCAGCGCCCGCGCGCGCCATCATCGGCACGACGCCGCTCGTCGACAGCGTGATCCGGCGGCGGCTGAGCGCGAGCCCCGCACCATCCATCACCAGCTTCAGCGCATCGCGGACATTCTCGAAATTATACAGCGGCTCGCCCATCCCCATCATCACGATGTTGGTGAGCATCCGCCCCTCGGGCTGGCTCGGCCATTCGCCCAGCGAATCGCGCGCGAGCATCACCTGGCCGACGATCTCGGCGGGCGTCAGGTTGCGCACCAGCCGCATCGTGCCGGTGTGGCAGAAGGTGCAGTTCAGCGTGCAGCCGACCTGGCTCGACACGCACAACGTGCCGCGATCCGCGTCGGGGATGAACACCATCTCGTAATCCTGCGCGTCGTCCGAGCGCAGCAGCCACTTGCGCGTGCCGTCGGTCGACACCTGCGCCTCGACCACGTTGGGCCGGCTGATGACGAAGCGCTGCTCGAGCCACGGGTGCATCGTCTTCGAGATGTCGGTCATCGCCGAGAACTCGGTCGCGCCGCGATTGTAGATCCAGTGCCACAGCTGTTTCGCGCGCAGTTTCGCCTGTTTTTCCTCGAGCTGCGACGTCTCCAGCGCCATCCGCAGATCGGCGAGCGACAGCCCGAGCAGGTCGATACGCCCATCGCTGCGCGGCACGAAGCTGCGGGGAACGGGCACGGGATCGATGTGCCCGGGGATGGGCATGAGGTTCGCGGCGGTCTGCATGCGGCGGCGCTTAGCGGAAATTTGCCGATTTTTCTACAGGCTGCGGAAGAAGGGCGTTGGGCGGCGAAGTAAGGCAGAACGCCCCCCGACATCAGCACCACCCCGGCGAAGGCCGGGGCCCAATTGGGAAGGTGGTGGTAACGATGCGGGGAGCGTCATCACGCGCGTCCCCCAATTGGGCCCCGGCCTTCGCCGGGGTGGTAGTAGGGGAGGGACGCTACCCCCCGCTACACGCCAGCACGGCCGCATCGATCGCCGTCGCCGCCCCGGACAGCGCATACACATCCGCAAACGGCCGTCCGCCGACGGCGACCGCCTCGACGCTCATGCTACGCCCCGATCGCAGCGCCGCGACGATCGCGCGGTCGCTCGGCGCATCGCTCGCCCACGCATCCAGCCCGCTCGCGACCAGCGCGAATCGGCGTTCGCCCACCGTCAGCGTCACGCCCGCCGACCGATCGCGCTCGCGACTGAGGCGGATGTGGAGCGACGCGCGCAGCCCGCGCTTGGGCCAGGTCGCGATGCTGGCGAACCCGCTCGACCGCCCCCCCGCCATCACCGGCCGCGCGATCGCGTAACAGCGGTCGGGCGTCGAGTCCCGAAAGGCGCCCCAACCCTTGTAGATACCGATCGTGTCGCGTCCCGATGTCGGAGCGGCGATCGCGAGGAGGAGCAGCGCCGCGAGTTTCACGCCGGGGCGAAGCCGGTGCCGAGATGCGGCACGGTTGCACAGCCGGCCTCGACCAGCGTGACCGAACCCTGCGGCAACCCCGGCGCGATCGGTGCGCCGAGCATGGGATCGACCGGCGCACCGGTCATCACGCCGAGCATCACCCGGCTCGAGATGCCGTGCATGATCACGAGTCTGTCGCCTGCATCGTCCGCGGTCTCCGCCAGCCAGCCGCCGACACGCGCCGCGATCTGCGGATAGGTCTCGCCGTCGGGCGCAGTCTTCAACAGCCCGCCGGGCAGCATCACCGGCCCCACCTCGTCGACCACGTCCGCATAATAGCGCCCGCCCCAGGACCCCATGTCGATCTCGACCAGCCGCGCATCGGTCCGCGCGTCGTGCCAGTCGAGCGCCAGATGCTCGCAGATCACCGCCAGCGTCTGCAACGCGCGCCCGGTCGGCGACGCCCACAAGGTCAGCGCAGGCTTCACCCCGAGCAGGTCCCGCAGCGCAAGGCCAAGCTCGTCCGCCTGTGCGAATCCTGCGCGCGTCAGCGGCGTATGCGCGGTGTCGCCCTGCAAACGATGCGCTGCGTTAAACACGGTTTCGCCGTGCCGCGCGACGAAATCGCGCCCCTTGCGTCGGGCCGGCGTATCGCTTGAACGGGCGCCCGGTTCACCCTGCCGATGGCTTGGAATCATAGGCCGCGTTTCAACCCCCTGTGGCGCAAAAGCAACGGATTTCCGCGTTTATCTGGGGTTCATGCAACGCGCGCCGGACTGGTCCATTGGGCCCGTGTCCACCTCGCGTTTGGAGGTGACGAGGACAGTATGGAGTATCCCAATGCGTAAGCTTATCGCCGTCTCGCTGCTCGCGACCACCGCCGTTGCGGCCCCCGCCCTCGCGCAGACCAACCCGACCTTCACCGGCCCCCGCATCGAGGGCACGCTCGGCTACGACCACACCGGCGCCGGCAGCAGCGTGTCCAACAACAACGGGCGCGACGACCAGAAGATCGACGGTCTGCTGTACGGCGGCGGCATCGGCTACGACATCGCGATGTCGAACAACGTCGTGCTCGGTGCCGAGGCCGAACTGACCGGCTCGACCGCCAAGAGCGACCGCAACGACTATACCAGCGACTTCGGCTATGGCCGCGTCAAGCAGGGCCGCGACATCTATGTCGGCGCGCGCGCCGGCTATGTCGTCGCACCGACGACGATGCTGTACGTCAAGGGCGGCTACACCAACGCGAAGCTCGACGTGCTCGCCGGCAGCACCAGCCAGACGACCGACAACAGCTTCAAGCTCAACGGCTGGCGCGTCGGCGCGGGTGCCGAGCATGCGGTCGGCCCGAACAGCTATGCCAAGCTCGAATATCGCTATTCGAACTATGAGCGCGGCAACATCGATTACGCGACCGGCGGCACGAGCCAGCGGTTCGACGTCGACACGGATCGTCACCAGGTCGTTGCAAGCTACGGCTTCCGCTTCTGATCGCGTTTTAACGCGACGTTTACCGTGATCAAAGAAGGGTCGGGGCGCTTGCTCCGACCCTTTGTTGTTGGGTAAGCCATCTGCGGATTGCCCCCAGCCCCGAGTCCGGCTGTGGAGGCCGGGGGAATTTTGATGAAGGCGACGATCGAACGCGCAACGCTCCTCAAGGGGCTGAGCCATGTCCAGTCCGTGGTGGAGCGGCGCAACACCATCCCCATCCTGTCGAACGTGCTGATCGAGGCGACCGCCGAAGGTACGCTGAAGCTGATGGCGACCGATTTGGATCTCCAGATCAACGAATCGATCGCCGCCGCGGTCGACCAGCCCGGCGCGACCACCGTGTCCGCGCACACGCTGTTCGATATTGCCCGCAAGCTCCCCGAGGGTAGCCAGGTCCAGCTCGCCGCGTCGGAAGGCCGGATGAGCATCGTCGCGGGCCGCGCGCGCTTCTCGCTCGGCACGCTGCCGCGCGACGATTTCCCGGTGATCGCGGAAGGGGAGCTGCCGACTCAGTTCGAACTGCCCGCCGAGACCTTGAAGCAGATCATCGACAAGACGCGCTTCGCGATCTCGACCGAAGAGACGCGCTATTATCTCAACGGCATCTTCCTCCACGTCGCGGACGGTGACAGCTCGAACCCGGTGCTGAAGGCCGCCGCAACCGACGGCCACCGCCTCGCGCGCGTCACGCTGCCGCGTCCCGAGGGCGCCGAATCGATGCCCGACGTGATCGTGCCGCGCAAATGCATCGGCGAGTTGCGCAAACTGCTCGACGAGGTCGACGGCTCGGTCGGCGTCTCGCTGTCGCCGACCAAGATCCGCTTCGACCTCGGCCAGGCGATCCTGACCTCGAAGCTGATCGACGGCACCTTCCCCGATTACAGCCGCGTGATCCCGACCGGCAACGACAAGATCCTGAAGATCGACCCCAAGAGCTTCATGGAAGGCGTCGACCGCGTCTCGACGATCGCCACCGAGAAGACCCGCGCGGTGAAGATGGCGCTCGATCGCGACAAGATCACGCTGTCGGTGACCTCGCCCGAGAACGGCACCGCCGCGGAGGAAGTCCCCGGCGATTACGTCGCGCTCCCGTTCGAGATCGGCTTCAACAGCCGCTACCTGATGGACATCCTCGCGCAGATCGACGGCGACATGGTCGAGGTCCACCTCGCCGACGCCGCCGCCCCGACGCTGATCCGCGAAAACGACAAGTCGCCTGCGCTCTACGTGCTGATGCCGATGCGCGTGTGACCGGCACGCCCTGACGATCGATCGAAAGGCCATCCTCCGGGGTGGCCTTTTTTGTTTGTACCCGTCGCCGGATCTGGTACTAACAGCAATGTCAGTAAGGAGTCGACTCGATGGCGAAGCTTCCTCCCTTTCCCGGTACGACGGGTCGTCGCGATTGGCCGACGGCGTTCGACGCGATCAAGAAACTGCTCGCCAACGGTGACGACACGACTCAGGTGTTCCGGATCATGCGCGCGCTGAACGTCGGCAACGCACCGATGAATTACGCCCGGCTGATCGCCACCGAACAGGGCGGGCGGATCGCCTATGATCAGGTCGAGCTCGCACGGCGGTTTTCCGATCCTGCGTTCGTCGCGAGCTTCGCGCCCGGCACGGTCGGTGCGGCGTATCGCACCTTCCTCGAGACGACGGGCTATTCCGCCGACGGCTTGGTCGAGGTCTCGCGCCTCGTGCCAAGCGAGGACGATCTGGCGCACCCATACGCCTGGTTCGGCCGGCGCGTGCGCGACACGCACGACATCTGGCACGTACTGACCGGCTACAAGGCGGACGAGAGCATGGGCGAGGCCGCGCTGGTCGCGTTCAGCTATGCGCAGGTCGGCGGGCTCGGCTGGGCGCTGATCGGCTCGGCGGCGGCGCTGAAAAGCATTCGCGTCACCGGCAGCCGGCTCTTCGCGAACGCGGTCTGGGAAGGCTATCGCCACGGCCGCAAGGCGAAGTGGATTTCGGGCGAGGACTATCTGACCCTCCTGCACGAGCCGCTCGACGCCGCGCGCGCACGGCTCGGTATCGCGACACCGGTCGCGTATCTGCACGCGCAGCGCGAACTCGGACCCGAACTCGCCTCGTATCTCAGCACGCAGCGCGCGGCGACCGCGGCGGCCATCGCGCCGGAGCGGATCGCCGCCTGACGCGACGGTCGACCCGACCAGCCCCTTACCCCGTTCGTGCTGAGCGAACGGAAAAGGGCGATGCAATCGGCTCCGAAAGTCCTTTAAGGCGGGGGCAATGCTCTCGCGCCTCGTCCTTACCGATTTCCGCAATCACGCCGATCTGACGCTCGCACCGGGCGCCGGGTTCGTAGTGCTGACCGGCGAGAACGGCGCGGGCAAGACCAACATTCTCGAAGCGGTATCGCTGCTCGCCCCCGGCCGCGGCCTGCGGCGAGCGGCACTCGGCGAGATGGCGCGCCAGGGCGGGGCAGGCGGCTTCGGCGTCGCGGCCACCTTGTCCCCCGAGGCGTCGGCGCAGGACGCAACCAAATCCCCCTCCCGCTTGCGGGAGGGGTTAGGGGAGGG
>NZ_LMLD01000015.1:12810-100378 GCF_001421825.1 Sphingomonas sp. Leaf38
TCGCGACCGGCACGCTGGCGTCCGCGCCCGAGCGCCGCATCGTCCGCATCCAGGGTGCCACCACCACCGCCAACGCGCTCGCCGAGTGGCTCACCATCCTGTGGCTCACCCCTGCGATGGACCGGCTGTTCGTCGCCCCCGCCGGCGAGCGCCGCGGCTTTCTCGATCGCCTCACGCTCGCGCTCGCGCCCGCCCACGCGCACCACGCCGCGCGCTACGACGCGGCGATGCGTGCGCGTAACCGGTTGCTCGCCGATGAAGGCCGCCCCGATGGCGACTGGCTCTCCGCGCTCGAGGCGCAGATGGCCGAACACGGCGCCGCCGTCGACGCGGCCCGGCGCGAGACGGTGGCGTTGCTCGGCGCGCGGCTCGCGGACCAGGACGACGGCCCGTTCCCGCGCGCCGGGCTGGCGCTCGACGGCTGGAACGGCGACACGACCCGGCTGCACGTCGATCTCGCCCAGGCGCGCGCGCGCGATGCCGCCGCCGGGCGCACGCTCGCGGGCCCGCACCGCGTCGACCTGATCGTCACGCATCGCGACAAGGCGCGCGCCGCCTCGCTCGCCTCCACCGGCGAGCAGAAGGCGCTGCTCCTCGGCATCGTCCTGGCGCATGCCGATCTCGTCGCCGAACGCACCGGCACCCCGCCCGTTCTGCTCCTCGACGAGGTCGCCGCGCACCTCGATCTGGCCCGCCGCGCGGCGCTGTTCGCCCGGCTCGCGGGCCGCGGGCAGGTGTGGATGACGGGCACCGAGGACGCGCTGTTCGACGCGATCGACACACAGGCAACGCGGATCGCGGTCGGGCGTTAGGCTGAACGCGCGCTGTCGATCGACGTCACCGCGTGTTCAAGCGGACGCGCCCAAAGCTCCGTCCATCGACGACCTGGAGAGACAGCAATGACCCGGACATTCACGCGCGCCGCCCTTGGCGTCCTGATGATCGCAGCGACTACCGCCCCCATCCTCACGGCGCCCGCCGTTGCGCAGGTCGGCGCAGGCGCGCGCGACGGCGGCCGCTACGACATGAGCCGCGCG
Source organism: Sphingomonas sp. Leaf38 (assembly GCF_001421825.1). Classification (NCBI taxonomy): domain Bacteria; kingdom Pseudomonadati; phylum Pseudomonadota; class Alphaproteobacteria; order Sphingomonadales; family Sphingomonadaceae; genus Sphingomonas; species Sphingomonas sp. Leaf38. The sequence goes on from NZ_LMLD01000015.1 coordinate 13,848, forward strand.
CCCTGGTTGCGCCCCGGCTACCGCCTTGAAGGTGCAGGCGTGCCGATCCTGTTTCCCGAACTGCGCAATACGCCGCGCGGTCGCGCGTTCGTGATGCCCAATTTTGACGCCAACGGCGACGGCCGGATCAACCGCCGCGAAGCCGACGACGCCAACCGCGAGTTCGCGCGCATCGCCGGCCCGCGCCGCGACCGGTTCGACTGGGACGCCTATGGCCGCAACCCGGGTGGCTATCGCGGCGACCGCGGCGGCGGCACCACGGTGGTCGAGACCACGACGACGTGGGACCGCGGCGCGATGCGCAACTACGGCTTCCGCCAGACCCCGCGCGGCGCGACGCTGACGCTGCAGGAGGACGTGCTGTTCCGCACCGACAGCGCGGTGCTCCGCCCCGGCGCGATCGAGAAGCTGCGCCCGCTCGCCGGCTATCTGCGCGGCAATCCGGGCGTCCGCGTGGCGATCGACGGCTTCACCGACTCGCGCGGCACCGACGCGCACAACCAGGACTTGTCCGAGCGCCGCGCGGCAAGCGTCCGCCAGGCGTTCGACGACATGGACGTCGTCCGCGCGCGCTTTAGCGTCGTCGGCCACGGCGAGCGCCAGCCGGTCGCGACGAACACGACCGCGGCGGGCATGCGCCTCAACCGCCGCGTCGAAGTGACGCTGCTAGGCCAACGCGCCGACCGCTTCTAACCACCAACTCCCTCTCCCCCCCGGGGGAGAGGGACATACCCCACCACCCCGGCGAAGGCCGGGGCCCAATTGGAAAGGTGGTCGTAACCGGGGGCGGCCCTCCGTCGATTATGTCCCCCAATTGGGCCCCGGCCTCCGCCGGGGTGGTGGCTTTAACAACGGGATTACCCACCCCCCTGTCCTACACGGCGCCACCCTGCCACCCTCCACGCATGGCGATCCGAACCCCCTCGCGACCGTTTCGCCCGACACCCGAAGTGCACACCCGCCCCAAAACACTCTCAGCGTGTGAACTTCGTGAACTTCACTCCCCCGCGCCGCTGTCCCTACAGGCCATTTCGCTTCCGTTTCGGCCGTCCGATGCCTATATGCTGGGCATGGCATCCAACCCCGAAACCAATAATCCCAACCTGCCCAACCAGGGCGACTATGGCGCCGACTCGATCAAGGTCCTCAAGGGCCTCGACGCAGTGCGCAAGCGCCCCGGCATGTATATCGGCGATACCGACGACGGGTCGGGCCTCCACCACATGGTGTTCGAGGTTAGCGACAACGCGATCGACGAGGCGCTTGCCGGGCATTGCGACCGGATCGACATCGTTCTGAACGCCGACGGATCGGTCAGCGTCACCGACAACGGCCGCGGCATCCCGACCGGCATCCACACCGAGGAAGGCGTCTCGGCGGCCGAGGTCATCATGACCCAGCTCCACGCCGGCGGTAAGTTCGAAAACACCAACGACGAGAACGCATACAAGGTCTCGGGCGGCCTGCACGGCGTCGGCGTCTCGGTCGTCAACGCGCTCAGCGAGTGGCTCGACCTGACGATCTGGCGCGACGGCAAGGAGCATTACATGCGCTTCGCGTTCGGCGACGCGGTGCTGCCGCTCAAGATCGTTGGCGACGCAGCCGAGGGCCAGAAGGGCACGCGCGTCACCTTCTTCCCGTCGCCCGCCACCTTCAAGATCACCGATTTCGACTTCGACAAGCTCGAGCATCGCTACCGCGAGCTCGCCTTCCTCAATTCGGGCGTCCGCCTGTTCCTGTCCGACGCGCGGCACGAGGAGATGAAGACCGTCGAGCTCTATTACGAAGGCGGGATCGCCGCGTTCGTGAAGTATCTCGATCGCGCCAAGGTGCCGTTGATGCCCGAGCCGGTCGCGATTTCGGGCACGCGCGACGACGTCACGATGGACGTCGCGCTCCAGTGGAACGACTCCTATTACGAAAACGTCCTCGCCTTCACGAACAACATACCCCAGCGCGACGGCGGCACGCACATGGCCGCGTTCCGCGCCGCGTTGACGCGTACGCTCAACAACTATGCCGAGAAATCGGGCCTGTTGAAGAAGGAAAAGGTCCAGCTCACCGGCGAGGACATGCGCGAGGGTCTCACCGCGATCGTCTCGGTCAAGCTGCCCGATCCCAAGTTCAGCAGCCAGACCAAGGACAAGCTCGTCTCGTCCGAAGTCCGCCAGCCCTTGGAAAGCCTGATGGCCGACAAGATGGCCGAATGGCTCGAAGAGAACCCCGCGCACGGCAAGGCGATCGTCGCCAAGATCATCGACGCCGCCGCCGCGCGCGAAGCTGCCAAGCGCGCGCGCGAACTGACGCGGCGCAAGGGCGTGATGGACATCGCCTCGCTGCCCGGCAAGCTCGCCGACTGCCAGGAGCGCGATCCCGCCAAGTCCGAGCTGTTCCTGGTCGAGGGTGACTCGGCAGGCGGTTCGGCCAAGCAGGGCCGCGATCGCCATTTCCAGGCGATCCTCCCGTTGCGCGGCAAGATCCTCAACACCGAGCGCGCCCGCGAGGACCGCATGTTGTCGAGCCGCGAGATCGGCACGCTCATCACCGCGATGGGCACCGGCATCCGCGACGACTTCAACGCGGACAAGCTGCGCTACCACAAGATCGTCATCATGACCGACGCAGACGTCGACGGCGCGCATATCCGCACGCTGTTGCTGACGCTGTTCTACCGTCACATGCCCAAGATCATCGAGGGCGGCTATCTCTACATCGCCCAGCCGCCGCTCTACAAAGCGACCAAGGGCCGGTCGGAAATGTACCTGAAGGATGACGCCGCACTCGACGAATATCTGGTCGATGCCGGTGTCTCGACGATGGTCCTCGAAGGCCCCGCCGGAACCCGCACGGGCGACACGCTCAAGGATCTGGTCGACCATGCGCGCCGGATGCGCACGCTCATGCGCTACGTCCCCAAGCGCTACGATGCGGGGATGATCGAGGCGCTGGCGCTCGGTGGCGTGTTCGATCCCGAGGCCTCGGTCGCGGATCGCACCTCGCGTCTCGAGACCGTCACGCGTCGTCTCGAACTCGACGACGGCGATGCACGCTGGACCGCGGTGCTGACCGAAGAGGGCGGCATCCACTTCCAGCGCGCCTGGCGCGGTGTCACCGATCACCACATCATCGAGGCAAGCTTCCTGGTGTCGGCGGAGGCGCGCAAGCTGCATTCGCTGTCGGCCGAGCAGGCCGAGAGCTATGCGCAGACCTCGAACCTGATCCCGGCAAGCAAGGCCACGCAGGCCGACGAGCCCGAGGCCGAAGAGGGTGCGGAACCTGAGGCCGGCGTGATCGGCTCTGCCACGATCGTCGTCGCCACGCGCGGCTCGACCCAGGTCTCGCGCCCGAGCCACCTGCTCGATGCGATCCTGACCGCGGGCCGCAAGGGCCTCGCGATCCAGCGCTACAAGGGGCTGGGCGAGATGAACGCCGAGCAGCTGTGGGAAACCACGCTCGATCCGACCGTCCGCTCGATGCTCCGCGTGACCGCGGTGAATGCCGAGAGCGCGAACGAGATCTTCACGCAGCTGATGGGCGAAGTCGTCGAACCGCGCCGCGAGTTCATCCAGGACAACGCGCTCAACGTCGCCAATCTCGACGTCTAAGCTTGGAACATCGAGTGTCCAACCGCGCTTAACGGCCATCTATCAAGGAGTGATACGCATGGCCGAAGACCGGTTGGACATCGATCTGAAGACGCTCGAGGACAATAGCGACCTGCACCAGGTCGAGTTCGAGGGCGAAGTGAGCGACGAGCGTTATCAGTTCGCGGTGCAGTATGACGTGCTCGAAGCGCTGAGCACCGTGGCCCCGGAGGGCGATGCCGTCGCGATCTTCAAACAGCATGCCGAAGAGATCGCCGATCTCGGCGTCGTGGCACTGGCGCGCGACCCCGACCAGGAGATCGTCGTGATCAGCGAGAACGATCTGGGCTGACGTCGTCGTCGGGTGAGGCGCCCGCTGCGCCGGCCTTGCGCGCGTGGCGGCCTCGCCAGAAGCGGATCGCGGCGATCATCAGCGCCGCGACCGCGACCAAGATCGCCACGCCAACCAGCTTCTGCCTGGGCATGACCGTGTCGACCAGCTCGATCAGGCCGTCGCCGAACACATAGCCGATCCCGGTGAACACGACGCCCCACACCAGCGCCGAGATCGCGTTGAGCACAACGAAGGTGCGCGCCGGGACGTGCGAGGTACCGACCGCGATCGGACTGATCGTGCGCAACCCGTACAGGAAGCGAAAACCGAGGATGAAGATCGTCGGATGCCGGTCGAGCGTATCGAGCGCCTTGGCGAAGGCGGGTTTTTCGGCGATCCGGCGGACGGGCTTGGTGTCGCGGTATCGTCGTCCGGCGAAGAAGAACAGCTGATCCGCGAAGAACGACCCCGTCACCGCCGCTGCGGCGCTGCCGACCAGCGGCAGCAGATGCTGGTGCGCGAGCAGCCCGCCGGTGACGACGCTGGTCTCCCCCTCGAACGCCGCCCCCAGAAAGATCGCGGCCAGGCCGTATTGGGTGATGAAGCTCTCGATCGACATTTGCCGCCCATGACGGACCGCGTGACGTTTAGCCAGCGCATAGAAGCGTCGTAATCGCGATACGGAAACAGTCAGTCGCGATCGTCCAGAAACCCCGCGAGCGCGGTCCAGGCGGGAAGCTTGGCAGCGAGCCCGACCGTGTGCAGTGGGCTGCTCGACGGCAGCGCGACGATCTGCGCGTCGGCGAAGTCGGGCCCGAGCAGCTTGCGACCGTATTTCAGCGCGGTGCTGCCGTTGAAGCCGATCGCGCGGAGGTCGGGCAGGGTGGCGATCAGCGCGGGGAGGTCGTTGCCTTCGATATCGGCGATCGCCGCATCGGTGCTCCCTGCGCGGCGCGCCGAACCGATCACGTCCCACAGCGCAACGCGCGCCACGCGCAACGCCGCGAGCCGGTCGTCATAGTCGAGCACCGTCAGGTCGCAACCGACGACCGGCGACATAAGCTGCCAGAACTGGTTTTGCGGATGCGCGTAATAACGCTGCGCGGCGAGCGACCGGTCGCCGGGCAGGCTGCCGAGGACGAGCAGACGCGCGTCCGGAGCGGCGACGGGTGGAAAGGAATGCTTGAGCGGCATGGCCCATGATAACGCTTCCGTCGTCGATAGTGCCCCGCGCCCTCTGTTCTCCCGCGAACGCGGGAGTCCAGGGTCGCGGGCGGCAGCGTTCGTGACTCCTGGACTCCCGCCTTCGCGGGAGAACAGGGTAAGCGTGGGCCGGTATCCGCACCGCCGACCGCGATGATTGCGCCCGCTCCTGCAATCCTCCTATGTTCGGCGCCATGAAGATCATGCTTTCCGCCAGCCTCGCCGTGCTCGCCCTAGCGAGTGCCCCCGCCGCCGCCCGGCAGCTCACTATCGATGACGTCACGATGCTCAGCCGCGTCGGCGCGCCGGCCGCGTCGCAGGACGGGCGCTGGCTCGTCTGGGCGCAGCGCGAGACCGATCTCGCCGCGGACAAGGGCCGCTTCGATCTCTGGCGGCTCGACCTGAGCAAGCAGGGGGCTGCCCCGGTGAAGCTGCTCGCCGACCCACAGGTCAACGAGAACGATCCGCAGATCGTTGGCACCACCGTCTATTTCACCTCCGACAAGGGCGGCGAGGACGCCATCTGGTCGATGCCGATCACCGGCGGCACCCCGCGCCGCCTCACCAGCTTCACGGGCGGCTTCAGTGGCTTCAAGGTCGCACCGACCGGCGACAGACTGCTCGTCTGGGCGGACCGCAAGCCGGGGGCTCCGAGCCTCGCGCCGGCAATGGAAAAGAAGGATCCGAACGCCGGCGTAGGCCGCACGTACGACCAGCTCTTCGTCCGCCACTGGGACACATGGGCCGACGGCACGCGCTCGCAATTGTTCGTGTTGCCGCTGACCGCAGCCGGTGCGACCGGCAACGGCGTGCCCTTGGTCGGTGCGCTCGTCGGCGATGCACCGTCCAAGCCGTTCGGAGGGGGCGAGGAAGTCTCGTGGAGCCCGGACGGTCGCACCGTGTATTTCGCGCTGCGGGAGGCGGGGCGGATCGAGGCGCTGTCGACGAATTTGGACATCTTCTCGGTACCCGCAGACGGCTCGGCCGCGCCGGTCAACCTGACCAAGGCGAACCAGGCGACCGACAATCTGCCGACGGTGTCACCCGATGGCCGCAGCCTTGCCTATTTCGCGATGCGCCGGCCCGGGTTCGAGGCCGATCGGCAGGTGCTCACCGTGCGCGACATCGCGACCGGCAAGACGGTGTCGCTGACCGAGCGCTGGGACCGGTCGGTCGGCTCGATCGCCTGGGCACCCGATTCGAAGTCGCTCTACGTCACCGCCGACGACACGCAGGAAACGCCGCTGTTCCGCGTCGATGCGGCAAGCGGTGCCGTCACGCGGCTGACGCAGGAGGGGCATGTCAGCGCGGTCGCGATCACCCCGCGCGGACCCGTGGTGGCGATCGACAGCCTGACCGCGCCGGCCGATTTCTACCGGATCGCGGGCAGCGGCGCACCGCAGCGTTTGACCCAGGTCAATGCTGCAAGGCTCGCCGGGATCGACCTGCCCACCGTCACGCGGTTCAACTTCAAGGGCGCCAACGCCGACACCGTCTGGGGCTATGCGGTGAAACCCTCTGGCAGCACGGGGAAGGTGCCGGTCGCCTACATGGTCCATGGCGGACCGCAGGGATCGAGCAACAACAGCTGGTCGTATCGCTGGAACCCGGCGGTGTTCGCCGGCGCGGGCTACGGCCTCGTCGCGGTCGATTTCCACGGGTCGACCGGCTACGGGCAGCGCTTCACCGATGCGATCAGCAACAACTGGGGCGGGTGGCCGCTCGAGGATCTGCAAAAGGGTCTGAAGGCCGCGACCGACAAGTTCACCTGGCTCGATGCGGACAACGCCTGCGCGCTCGGCGCGTCGTATGGCGGTTACATGATGAACTGGATCGAGGGGCAGTGGCCCGATCGCTTCAAGTGCATCGTCCAGCATGACGGCGTCTTCGATGCGCGCGCGATGGCCTACGAGACCGAGGAACTCTGGTTCGACGAATGGGAGCATGGCGGGAAGGCCTATTACGAGGACCCGCAGGCGTTCGAGAAATGGAACCCGGTCAATTACGTCGCCAAGTGGAAGACGCCGATGCTGGTCATCACCGGCGAGAAGGATTTCCGCATTCCCTACACGCAAGGGCTGGCGACGTTTACCGCGCTCCAGCGGCGCGGGATTCCGTCGCGGCTGCTGGTCAACCCGAACGAGAACCACTGGGTGCTCAAGCCGAAGAACTCGCGCCAATGGTATGGCGAGGTGATCGGCTGGATGAACAAGTGGACCGCCGAGTAGGAGCTAATCTTCCACAAAGAGACACCACCCCGGCGAAGGCCGGGGCCCAATTGGGAAGGGCGAAGTAACAAGGGGCTGTCGGCCGTTACCGCCGTTCCCCAATTGGACCCCGGCCTCCGCCGGGGTGGCGATTGGTGATAGGGCCTCCTAACCAACCGCGGCGTGTTTCCCTGCGAAGGCGGGGACCCAGACTGGGCTCCCGCCTGCGCGGGAGAACACGGAATAGCTGGTTGGTCAGTGCGCCTTGGGCTTCTTCACCGCGTGCAAGCCCAGCGCGATCGCGCCGCCGAGGATCAGGCCGACCACGCCCGAGAAGAACGCGTTCACCGCCCAGTTCACCGCGCCCTTGGCGAACGGTACTGCCGCCGCCGCGTGCTCGGCCGTATCGTGGATCCAGTGCGGGATCGCCGTAAAGCCGAACGTCTCGACCCCGTGGACGATGATCTGTCCGCCGACCCATACCATCGCCGCCGTCCCGATCACCGACAGCGCGGCCATCACGATCGGCATGCCCTTCACCAGCCCGCGGCCGATCGCCTGGACCGCGGCACTGCTGCGCTGCGCGAGATGCAGGCCGATATCGTCCATCTTCACGATCAGCGCGACCACGCCGTAGACGCCGATCGTGATGACGATGCCGACGATCGCGAGCACGATCGCCTGTTCCCAGATCGGCTTGGTCGCAACGTCCGACAGCGCGATCACCATGATCTCGGCCGAAAGGATGAAATCGGTGCGGATCGCGCCCGAGACCTTCTGACTCTCCAGCGCCTTCGCGTCGGTCGGGACGTCGACGACCTCCTCGGCATGGCCGCCGCCGACCGCCTCGAGGATCTTCTCCGCACCCTCGAAGCAGAGGTAGGTCCCGCCGATCATCAGCAACGGCGTCAGCAACCACGGCGCGAACGCGCTCAGCGCGAGCGCGGCGGGGAGGATGAAGAGCAGCTTGTTGCGAAACGAGCCCAGCGCGATCTTCCCGATCATCGGCAGTTCGCGCTTGGGCTCGAATCCGACCATGTAGCGCGGCGTGACCGCTGCATCGTCGACGACCACGCCGATCGCCTTGCTGCCCGCCTTGCTGGTCGCAGCACCAATATCGTCGAGGCTCGCGGCGGCGAGCTTGGTGATCCCGGCGATGTCGTCGAGCAGTGCGACCAGTCCTGTGGGCATCGAGTCTGTCCTTAGCGTGCGGTTACGCGCTCGGTAACGTGACAGGATTGTCATGCAACGGCTTTCGTACTTGCGGTAGTGCGCGGCGCGCGGAATGGTTGCAGCCGACGCCCCCAAAGCGACAGGACGAGCCATGACCCCACCTTTTATGAACGGCGACTTCATCACGACCCTGCCCAAGGCCGAACTCCACCTGCATATCGAGGGCAGCCTGGAGCCCGAACTCATGTTCGCGCTGGCCGAGCGCAACAAGGTGGCGATCCCGTTCAAGAGCGTCGAGGACGTCCGCGCGGCGTACAGCTTCACCAATCTCCAGACCTTTCTCGACATCTATTATGCCGGCGCGGCGGTGCTCCAGACCGAGGAGGATTTCCGCGATCTCGCGGCCGCCTATTTCGACCGGGTCGCGCAGGACGGCGTGATCCATGCCGAGATCTTCTTCGATCCGCAGACGCACACGCATCGCGGCATCCCGTTCGACGTGGTCGCGCGCGGGCTGTTCGCCGGCATCGACGAGGCGCAGGCCAAGCACGGCATGAGCGTAGGGCTGATCATGAGTTTCCTGCGGCATCTCGATGAGGAGGATGCGTTCAAGACGTTCGCGCAGGCCGAGCCGTGGCTCGACCAGTTCATCGGCGTCGGGCTCGATTCGTCCGAGGTCGGGCATCCGCCGTCGAAGTTCGCCCGCGTGTTCGCGGCGGCGGGGGATGCCGGGCTGATGCTGTGCGCCCATGCCGGCGAGGAAGGCCCGCCCGCCTACATCCACGAGGCGCTCGACATCCTGCAGGTCGACCGGATCGATCATGGCAACCGCGCGCTGGAGGATCCGACGCTGGTCGCCCGCCTGGCGCGCGACGCGATGACGTTGACCGTGTGCCCGTTGTCGAACGTTGCGCTGCGCAACGTCGACCGGCTGGAGAACCATCCGATCGACCGGATGCTCGATCTCGGCCTGCGGGCGACGATCCATTCGGACGACCCTGCCTATTTCGGCGGCTATATCGGCGAGAATTTCCGGCAGACCGCGCGCGCGAAGAATTTGTCGCGCGATCAGGTCGTCACGCTTGCCCGGAACAGCTTCCTCGGCAGCTTTCTCGACGATGCGGCGCTCAGCGGCCACCTCGCGACGCTCGATGCCTATGTGAAGGCGCATCAATGATCGGACGCTTTCTGGCGGTGTTCGAGCCGTTCATCCTGATGCTGCTCGGGACCGTGGTGCTGGCGAGCCTGCTGCCGGCGCGCGGCGAGATGGCGACGATCGTCGGCTATGCGGCGGACATCGGTATCGTCCTGCTCTTTTTCCTGCACGGCGCAAAGCTGTCGCGCGAGGCGATCGTGTCGGGTCTGCGCAACTGGAAGCTGCACCTCGCCGTGCTGGCGGTGACGTTCGTTGCGTTCCCGCTGTTCGGGCTCGGGCTCAGCGCGCTGCCGTTCGTCACCGGGCCGCTCGCTGCCGGGCTGTTGTTTCTGACGCTACTGCCCTCGACCGTCCAGTCGTCGATCGCCTTCACCGCAATCGCGCGCGGCAATGTTGCGGCGGCGGTGTGCAGCGCGTCGTTCTCCAATCTGCTCGGGATCATCGTCACACCGGCGCTGGTGGCGCTGTTGATGAACGTGTCGGGGAGCGGTGGCATCTCGGTCGAAAGCGTCGAGGCGATCGTGCTGCAACTGCTCGTGCCGTTCGTCGCGGGTCATCTGTTGCGACCATGGATCGGCGCCTGGGTCACGCGGAAGAAGGCGCTGCTGACATTGGTCGATCGCGGGTCGATCCTGCTGGTCGTCTACAGCGCGTTCGGCGCGGCGGTGGTCGAGGGATTGTGGACCCGATTGTCGATCGGCGACCTGATCCTGATCGGCCTGTTGTGCGCGGCGTTGCTCGCCTTCGTCCTGGCGCTCACCTTCGCGGTCGCACGGCTGATGAAGCTGCCGCGCGAGGATGCGATCGTGCTGCAATTCTGCGGATCGAAGAAGAGCCTGGCGTCGGGCGTGCCGATGGCGGGTGTGCTGTTCCCGCCTGCGAAGGTCGGCGTGATCCTGTTGCCGGTCATGCTGTTCCACCAGTTGCAACTGGTCGCCTGCGCGGTCATCGCGCGCCGCTATGCCGAGTCGGCGCCACAGAACTGATTTCGATCAATATGCTGACAAGGCCGGGGTATTTGCTTTGTTCCGCGGACGTCGGCAAAGCGGAGCTTGAGACGAGGAGGGCCTTGGCCGATGACGACGTTGACCGATGCCGATACCGCCGCGCTCGATCTCGCGCAGCGCCAGGACAGCGGGCTCGATCTGACCGCCTGCGACCGCGAGCCGATCCATATTCCCGGTGCGATTCAGCCGCACGGCCTGTTGCTGGTCGCCGATGCGGAATCGCTGGCGATCGTCGCGGGTGCCGGCGATATCGAACGGCGATTGTCGCCCGAATGGCTCGGCGCGGATCTGTCGCGGCTGATTGCGCAGGACGTCCGGTCGCTGCTCGCCGACGAGATACCGCTGGGGGGCCTCATCGGCGAACCCGTTGTCGGGCTGACGGGGCGGTTCGAAGTGACGCTCCACCGCGCCGGCGATCACGTGCTCGTCGAACTCGAACAGGTCGACGTCGCGCCGGTGACCGCGGCATACATGCTCGGTCGGCTCAACGCGATGGCCGCAACGTTCGAGCGCGCGACCGATCTGAACGCGCTATGCGCCCGCGCCGCGATTGCGTTCCGCCAGCTCACCGGGTTCGACCGGGTCATGGTCTACCGCTTTCTCGATGACGAAGCCGGCCGCGTGATGGCGGAGGACAAGGTCGACGGACTCGGCACCTTCCTCCATCATCACTTCCCCGCGTCGGATATCCCTAAACAGGCTCGCGTGCTGTATGTGCGCAATCGGACGCGGACGATCCCGACGATCAGCTACACGCCCGCGGTGCTGCGTCCCGCCGGGTTCGAGTCGATCGATCTGAGCGACGTCGCGTTGCGCAGCGTCTCGCCGATCCACTTGCGCTATCTCGCCAACATGGGGGTTGCTGCCTCGGCATCGATTTCGATCGTCAAGGACGGTGTACTCTGGGGTATGATCGCGTGCCACCACGGATCGCCGCGCGGCCTGACGCCCGACATCCGCGCCGCGTCCGCGACGCTTGCCAGCGGTCTCGCCCGCCAGATCCGCGCCAAGGAGGAGGCCGAGATCTACCGCGAAAGGCTGCGCCTGCGCGGTGCGGAAGACGCGGTGATTCCAAAGCTCGCGACCGAGCCTGCGCCGCGCCGCACCGTCGCCGCACTGCGCGACGATCTGCGGCGGATGCTCGATGGCGACGGCTTCGCATTCGTTCAGGGAACGGTCGTCGACACCGGGGGCGTGTGCCCGGCGAAAGACGACATCCGCGATCTCGCCGCCTGGGTGTCCGCGCGCAGCGGAATCGACACCTTCGCGACGCACGAACTTCCCGTGCTGTTCCCGCGTGCGGATACGTATCGGACGTGCGCGAGCGGTGTCCTGGCGTTGCCGCTAATCGACGAGGGCGCGATGCTGTTGTGGTTCCGCGCCGAACAGGCCGAAGAGGTCGAATGGGCAGGTAATCCGCACAAGGCGGTGGCGCTCGACCCGACCGCGGCGCTGACCCCGCGCGCCTCGTTCGAATCCTGGACGCAGGTCGTGTCCGGGCGATCGCGCTGCTGGACGCTTGAGGAAGTCGAGGCCGCGCACCGGTTGCGCCGCGCGTTCCACGATGCGCATATCAACCAGCGGCTTCGCCTGCTCAACGCCGACCTGCAACGCACGCTGGCCGACAAGGACGTGCTGATCGCGCAGAAGGACGTCCTGATGAAGGAGGTCAACCATCGCGTCCAGAACAGTCTTCAGCTGGTCGCGGCGTTCCTCGCGCTGCAGGCCAAGGCGTCCGACGATGCCAAGGTGAAGGAGCATCTCGCCGAGGCGCAGGCGCGGCTGTCCGCGGTCGCGCTGGTGCATCGCCGGCTGTACCGCGACGATCAGGTCGAGTCGGTCGATCTGTCGCGCTATCTCGAGGAGCTGGCGGGCGACATGAAGACCTCGCTTGGGGCGGACTGGGCGGCGCACATGCGGCTCGATCTCGCGCCGATCCTGGTGCCGACCGATCGCGCGGTGAACATCGGTTTGGTGCTGACCGAGCTCGTCATCAACGCCAGCAAATACGCGTATGGCGGACGTCCAGGCCCGATCCTGATCGCACTCGAACAGTATCGCAACCGCCTTCGGCTGATCGTCGCGGACGAGGGCTCGGGCAAGGTCGGCACGCGCGAAGGGTTTGGCAGCCGGATGATGAACGCGATCGTCGCCGGGCTGTCGGGCACGATCGAGCATGACGACAACATGCCTGGCCTGCGCGTGATCATGACCACGCCGATCGGGGATGTGGTCTGACCGGTGCGATTGCCGACGAACACAGGCTTGGGCGCGGCTGATATTTGATCGGGCGTCCGCGGGTTGAAGCTTCATGCTGCAACTGCGAAATGAATCGCATGATCGACACCGACCAAGCCGTTCCAGTCGCTGCAGTCGCAGCCCCACCCGCCGCCCGATCCGTCAATGCACGGCTGGCGTTGCTCGCGCTTGCGGTGGGTGGGTTCGCGATCGGGACTACCGAGTTCGCCGCGATGAGCCTGTTGCCGCAGTTTGCGCGCGGACTTGGGATCGACGAACCGACTGCGGGGCACGTGATCAGCGCCTATGCGCTCGGCGTCGTCGTCGGGGCCCCGACGATCGCGGTGCTGGCCGCGAAGATCGAGCGGCGCGTGCTGCTGATCGGGCTGATGACGTTTCTGGGGATCGCCAACGGGCTGTCCGCGCTCGCGCCGACCTATCACCTGATGTTGCTCGCCAGGTTCCTGAGCGGGTTGCCGCATGGCGCGTATTTTGGCGTTGGGGCGCTGGTCGCGGCGTCGATGGTGCCGCGCGAGAAGCGGTCGCGCGCGGTGTCGCGGATGATGCTCGGGCTGACGATCGCGACGATTGCCGGGGTGCCGCTCGCCAATGGCATTGGCCAGTGGTTCGGCTGGCGCTGGGGGTTCGGGATCGTGGCGATCATTGCCGCGGCGACGGTGCTGATGCTGTCCAAATTCGCACCGGTCCTGCGACCGGCAAAGGATGCAAGCCCGCTCGGCGAACTGGCGGCGCTGCGCAACGGGCAGGTATGGCTGACGCTGGCGATCGGCGCGGTCGGGTTCGGCGGAATCTTCTGCGTCTATACCTATCTCGCCTCGACGCTGACCGAGGTGACGGGCGTATCGTCCGCGTTCACGCCTGTCGCGTTCGCGCTGTTCGGCGTCGGGATGACGATCGGCACGCTGGTGTGCGCAAAGGCGGCGGACGTCGCGCTGATGCCCGCCGCAGGGATCACCTTGCTGTTCGGGGCAGCGGCGCTGGCGCTCTACGCACCGGCGACACCGCATCTATGGGCGATCCTGCCGGTGGTGGTGCTGATCGGGTGCGGGGGCGGATTGTCGACCATCCTCCAGACGCGACTGATGGATGTTGCCGAGGAGGCGCAGACCTTGGCGGCGGCGCTCAACCATTCCGCGTTCAATACCGCGAATGCGATCGGGCCCTGGCTTGGCGGCCTGGCGATTGCGGGTGGGTTCGGGCTGCCGTCCACCGGCTGGGTCGGGACCGCGCTCGCGCTCGGCGGGTTTGCGATCTGGGCGCTGTCTTGGGCGATCGATCGTCGGCGGGCGTAATTGCTTTCGCCATCATCCCAGCGAAAGCTGGGATCTTCCTGTTCCGGGGTACGGCATCCGCCCCGGGGAGACCCCAGCGCTCGCTGGGGTGACAATGTGTCGGCAACTCAAAGCATTCCCGGAACCACCACCCCGGCGAAGGCCGGGGCCAAATTTGCTAGGTCGTGGTAAGGCGGGGAACACCTTGGCCATCCCCGTCCCCCAATTGCGCCCTGGCCTTCGCCGGGGTGGGATCTTGTTGGTAGGTCCGTCAGCCTCGGCAGCTCAGCGCGCGATGTCGCGCTTGGCGAGCTGCTTGTTCAGCCCCAGCGCGACCAGCGTGAACACCGCGCCCGAAAACAGATAGGCGCCGCTCGCGGCGAGACCCAGCTCGCTCGTCAACAGCAGTGCCGCCAGCGGCGCGAAGCCCGCGCCGAACAGCCACGCCAGATCGGTCGTCAGCGCCGACCCCGTATATCGGTGCTGCGGCGACAGGCTCGAGGCGATCGCGCCCGAGGACTGGCCGAACGACAGGCCGAACAACAGGAAGCCGATGCCCATGAACAGGCGCTCGCCGACCTCGCCGCCACCCAGCAGCGACGGTGCCGCGATCGCGAACAGCGCGATCAGCACCGCGATCGTCCCCAGCATCGTGCGACGCCCGAACCGGTCCGCCAGCAGACCCGAGACCAGCATCGCGCCGATCCCGATCACCGCGCCGATCACCTCGACCATCAGGAAGCGCGCGGGCGCCTCGCGCGTGAACAGCACGACCCACGACAGCGGGAACACCGTCACCATGTGGAACAGAGCGAAGCTGGCGAGCGGCACGAACGAGCCGAGCCAGATCGCTTTCCACTGCGACTGCACGGTCTCGACGACCGGCGCGGGCTCGAGCTCGCGCTTGGCGTACATCTCTTCGAATTCTGGGGTCACCACGAGGCGGAGGCGAGCGAACAGCGCGACGACGTTGATCGCGAACGCCACGAAGAACGGATAGCGCCAACCCCAGGCGAAGAAGTCCTCGTTGGGCAGCGCCGCCACGAAGAACGCGAACAGGCCGCTGGCGACCAGCAAACCGATCGGCGCCCCCAGCTGCGGCAGCATCGCATACCAGCCGCGATGCTTCTCAGGCGAGTTGAGCGACAGGAGTGACGCCAAGCCGTCCCAAGCGCCGCCGAGCGCGATGCCCTGGCCGATGCGCAGCAGGGCGAGGATCGCGACCGACCAGTTGCCCGCCGACTCGTAGCTGGGGATGAACCCCATCGCCACGGTCGAGGTGCCGAGCAGGAAGATCGAGATCGTCAGTTTGACGCTTCGGCCATAAGCGCGATCGACCGCGATGAAGATGATCGTGCCGATCGGGCGGGCGAAGAACGCCAGCGCGAACACCGCGAACGAATAGAGCGTGCCCTGCAACCGGTCGACATACGGGAACACCAAGGTCGGGAACACGAGCACCGAGGCGATCGCGAACACGAAGAAGTCGAAGAATTCCGAAGTGCGGCCGATCACCACGCCGATCGCGATCACGCCCGGCGTGACGTGTTCGCCGTCGCTGTGGATACTGCGAGCGTCGGCTTCGAAGCTCGTCTCGGGGATTGTGTTTGCACTCATTCTTCAACTCGCTCTTCGGGGCGCGAACCCGATCATACGCCGTTCCGGCGGATGCGGGCAGGGGTAATATATGCTATCCCTCGCGATGCTAAAGCCATGCCGATGTTGCAGTGCAGCGCCCATTGGACAAATTGTCCACTGTAGCGCAGCGCAAGCCAGGCGTAGGGGAACCGGATGACCGTCGTGACACAGCTTTCCCGCTCCAAAATCTCGGCCCGAAAATGGTTGGCTGCCATACCCCTGGCGCTGCTTACCAGCGGCTGTAACTGGGTGGTGATGTCGCCGTCGGGCGACATCGCAGTGCAGCAGCGCGATCTCGTTCTGATCGCGACCGGGCTGATGCTTCTGATCATCGTGCCGGTGATCGCGATGACGCTGTTCTTCGCGTTCCGCTACCGCCAGTCGAACAAGGCCGCCAAGTACGAGCCCAACTGGGATCACTCGGTCGGGCTCGAACTGCTGATCTGGGGCGTGCCGCTGCTGATCATCATCGCGCTCGGCGCGCTGACCTGGACCAGCACGCATCTGCTCGATCCATATCGTCCGCTGGGCCGGATCAAGCCCGACACGCCGACGCTCGCGAACAACGTGCCGGTCGGCAATCTGGTCGACAAGCAGCAGGCGGGCAACGGTGCCAACGGCGCGGGCAAGCCGCTCGAGGTGCAGGTCGTCGCGCTCGATTGGAAGTGGCTGTTCATCTATCCCGAATACGGTATCGCCACGGTCAACGAACTGGCTGCGCCGGTCGATCGTCCGATCCGTTTCCAGATGACGTCCTCGTCGGTGATGAACGCGTTCTACATCCCGGCGCTCGCGGGCATGATCTACACGATGCCCGGCATGCAGACGACGCTGAACGCGGTCATCAACAAGCCCGGCAATTACGAGGGCTTCTCGTCCAACTATAGCGGCGCGGGCTTTTCGGGCATGCGCTTCCGCTTCCATGGCGTGAGCGACGCGGGCTTCCAGGCCTGGGTCAACCGCGTCAAGCAGGGCGGCGCCAAGGCCAGCGGCGGGCTGAACCGCGCAAGCTATCTCCAACTGGAGAAGCCGAGCGAGAAGGTGCCGGTGCGCTATTACAATGCGGTCGCACCGGACATGTTCAAGCTGGTCGTCGAACAGTGCGTCCAGCCAGGCAAGGTCTGCATGTCGCAGATGATGCACGGCGGAAAAAGCGGGGGGGACTCGCACGCCGGCATGGCAATGCCGGGCGTCAATGGCGGTAAGGGCCCGCAGGATTCGTCCGAGCGGGTCGAAGGCGCTTTGATGAAGGACGCCGACGAGAAGGGTAGCGGCAATCACTGGACCGCACCCGCCGACATAAAACGGGACGGCGCCAACAGCGCGCCGGGCTCGCAGTCCAACCGCAATCATACGATGTTGTCCCCCTCCACCATGCCGGGCACGCGCCCCGTCGCGAACGGCTAGAGAACCATCATGAACGACACTCTGTTGAAGACAATCTTCGGCCGCCTGACCCTGGAGTCGCTGCCGCTGCACGAACCGATCGTCGTCGCCACCTTTGCGATGGTGGCGATCGGCGGGCTCGGGCTCGTCGCGGCGCTGACCTACTTCAAGGTCTGGGGCTATCTGTGGAACCAGTGGTTCACCAGCGTCGATCACAAGAAGATCGGCATCATGTACATCATCCTGGCGATCGTCATGCTGTTGCGCGGGTTCTCCGACGCGATCATGATGCGCGCGCAGCAGGCGATGGCGTTCAACGGATCCGAGGGATACCTGACCGCGCATCACTATGACCAGGTCTTCACCGCGCACGGCGTGATCATGATCTTCTTCGTGGCGATGCCGCTGGTCACGGGCCTGATGAACTATGTCGTCCCGCTCCAGATCGGCGCGCGCGACGTGTCGTTCCCGTTCCTCAACAATTTCAGCTTCTGGATGACCGCGGCGGGTGCCGTGATCGTCATGATGTCGCTGTTCATCGGTGAGTTCGCGCGGACCGGCTGGTTGGCGATGCCGCCCCTCTCTGGACTGGCGTACTCGCCGGACGTCGGTGTCGATTACTATATCTGGGCGCTGCAGATCGCGGGCATCGGGACACTCTTGTCCGGCGTCAATCTGGTCGCGACCATCGTCAAGATGCGCGCGCCCGGCATGACCATGATGAAGATGCCGATCTTCACCTGGACGTCGCTGTGCACCAACATCCTGATCGTGGCCGCCTTCCCGGTGCTGACCGCGGTTCTCGCGATGCTGTCGCTCGACCGTTACATCGGCACCGCGTTCTTCACGAACGACTCGGGCGGCAACCCGATGATGTACGTCAACCTGATCTGGATCTGGGGCCACCCCGAGGTCTACATCCTGGTCCTGCCGGCGTTCGGCATCTTCTCGGAGGTCACCTCGACCTTCTCGGGCAAGCGCCTCTTCGGCTACAGCTCGATGGTCTATGCGACGCTCGTCATCACGATCCTCGCCTATCTCGTCTGGCTGCACCACTTCTTCACGATGGGGTCGGGCGCGAGCGTGAACTCGTTCTTCGGGATCACCACGATGATCATCTCGATCCCGACCGGGGCCAAGATCTTCAACTGGCTGTTCACGATGTACAAGGGCCGGATCCGCTTCGAACTGCCGATGATGTGGACGATCGCCTTCATGGTGACCTTCACGATCGGCGGGATGACCGGCGTCCTGCTCGCGGTGCCGCCTGCCGACTTCGTGCTGCACAACTCGCTGTTCCTGGTCGCGCATTTCCATAACGTGATCATCGGCGGCACGCTGTTCGGCATGTTCGCCGGGATCAACTACTGGTTCCCGAAGGCGTTCGGCTTCAAGCTGGACGAGACGTGGGGCAAGATCTCGTTCTGGTGCTGGGTGTCGGGCTTCTACTTCGCCTTCATGCCGCTCTACGTGCTCGGCCTGATGGGCGTGACCCGCCGCATGCGCTATTTCGACGATCCGAACCTGCAGATCTGGTTCGTCATCGCCGCCTTTGGTGCAGTGCTGATCGCCGCCGGTATCGGTGCCTTCCTGATGCAGATCTTCGTCAGCATCCGGAACCGCGAGAAGCTCGCCGACCTGACGGGCGATCCGTGGAACGGTCGTACGCTCGAGTGGGCGACCTCGTCGCCGCCGCCCGAGTATAACTTCGCGTTCACGCCGATCGTCCACGATCTGGATGCCTGGTACGACATGAAGGATCGCAAGCATGTGCGTCCGCTGACCGGGTTCAAGGCGATCCATATGCCAAGCGGCACCGGCACGGGCGTCGTGCTCGCCGGGCTCAGCGTGGCGTTCGGGTTCGCGATGATCTGGTATGTCTGGTGGCTCGCAGGGCTGGCACTCGCCGGCATCTTCGGCACGACGATCTTCCACACCTTCAACTACAAGCGCGACTATCACATCCCCGTCGAGGACGTGATCGCCAGCGAGGACGCGCGCACCCGCCAGCTCGCGACCCAGGGAGCCTGACGCGATGTCCGCAATACCCATCAAGGACGGTCTGAACGAGACGGAGAAGGTCTCGTTCTACGACCTAGACGAGCACGAACATCCCGATGGCGGCAGCACGATGCTGGGCTTCTGGATGTACCTGATGAGCGATTGCCTCATCTTCGCGGTGCTGTTCGCGGCCTATGCCGTGCTCGGCAACAGCTATGCCGGCGGTCCTAGCCCGAAGGAGATCTTCGAGCTGCCGCTGGTGGCGGTGAACACCGCGATGTTGCTGTTCTCGTCGATCACCTACGGCTTCGCGATGCTGTCGATGGAGGAGGGTCGCCAGCGCATCATGCAGATGTGGCTGGTGTTCACGGGGCTGTTCGGCCTCGCGTTCCTGTCGATCGAAATGTACGAGTTCGCCACCCTCATCCATG
The DNA here is from genome assembly GCF_001421825.1 of Sphingomonas sp. Leaf38. Taxonomy (NCBI): domain Bacteria; kingdom Pseudomonadati; phylum Pseudomonadota; class Alphaproteobacteria; order Sphingomonadales; family Sphingomonadaceae; genus Sphingomonas; species Sphingomonas sp. Leaf38. Next base: position 33,498 of record NZ_LMLD01000015.1, read on the forward strand.
AGGGTGCGGGCCCGACGCGCAGCGCGTTCCTGTCGTCGTTCTTCACGCTCGTCGGCACGCACGGCCTGCACGTCACGATGGGTCTGATCTGGCTCGTCACGCTGATGGTGCAGGTGCAGAAGCACGGCCTGATCGCCGCGAACACGCGCCGCCTGATGTGCCTCAGCATGTTCTGGCATTTCCTCGACGTCATCTGGATCGGCGTCTTCACTTTCGTCTATCTGATGGGCACCCTACGATGAGCGACCCCCACGCAAACACGCATGACGCGCATGCGGACCATGACCACGCAGCGCACGGCACGCGTGGCAGCTACATCAAGGGGTTCTTCCTCTCGGTCATCCTGACCGCGATCCCGTTCTGGATCGTCATGACCGACGCGTTCAAGGATCCGTCGACCGCAGCCCTCGTCGTGATGGTGTTCGCGGTCGCGCAGATCGTCGTCCACATGATCTACTTCCTGCACATGAGCGGCAAGTCGGAGGGCGGCTGGACGATGATGGCGCTGATCTTCACGATCATCCTCGTCGTCATCACGCTCAGCGGGTCGATCTGGGTGATGTACCACATGAACACGAACATGATGCCGATGCAGGCCGCGGCAGACATGTGATGAGCGCGCGACCGGGCCCTGCCGTCTATGTCGCAGGCCTGGTCGCGCTGCTGCTGTTCGCCGGGTTCATGGCGCTCGGCATCTGGCAGATCGAGCGCCGCGCCTGGAAGCTCGAGCTGATCGAACAGGTCGCGGCGCGCGCGCATGCCGCGCCCGCGCCCCCGCCGGGCCCCGCCTCTTGGGGCGCGATCACCGCCCCCACCGACGCCTATCGCCGCATCCGGCTCGACGGCACGCTCGACAATACCCGCGAGACGCTGGTCCGCGCCGCCACCGCACTCGGCAGCGGCTATTGGGTCGTCACGCCCCTGCGCACCGCCCAAGGCTTCACCGTCCTAGTCAACCGCGGCTATGTCTCCTCCGAGCAACGCGCCGCGCATGCCAAGCCGACCGGCCCGATCACGATCACTGGGTATCTGCGCATCACCGAACCGGGTGGCGGTTTCCTGCGCAGCAACGATCCCGCCGCCGGCAAATGGTATTCGCGCGACGTCGCCGCGATCGCCGCCGCCCGCGGGCTGACCAACGTCGCGCCCTATTTCGTCGACGCGGACAAGACCGGCACTGCTGCCCCCATCGGCGGGTTGACGATCATCGCCTTCCCGAACAACCACCTCGTCTACATGCTGACCTGGTTCGCGCTCGCCGCGATGACGGTCGTCGCATTCGTCGTGTTCGTCCGGCAGGATGCGCGCAAGCAGCGAGGGGCGGTCGACACGTGACATCGGGAAGCATGGGCGCCAGCGTTGCACGTCAAAGCTGGCAACGGTGGCTAGCGCTCGCCACTGCGCGCACCGACGCGACCGGCAACGCCAACATGCGTCAGCTCGTCACGCTGCGCTGGATTGCGGTGGCCGGACAGTTCGTCACGATATTGTTCGCCCGCTTCGCGCTTGGCTTCGATCTGCCGATGATTCCGATGCTTGCGGCGCTGGCGGCGGGGGTGGGGCTCAATCTGGTCAGCATGCCGCTATACGGGTGGCGCAAGGGCGCAAATATTCAGCTCCTGCTCGCGCTCCTGTTCGACGTCGGCCTGCTCACCACGCAGCTCTATCTCGCAGGCGGCGCGACCAATCCCTTCATCTCGCTGTATCTGCTCCACGTCGTGCTCGGCGCGGTGCTGCTCGATCGCTGGTCGAGCTGGGCGATCGTCGCCGTCACGGCGATCTGTTTCGGACTGCTGACGCTCTACTACCGCCCGTTGATCCTGCCGCCCAATTACAGCGGCGAGTATTTCATCCTCTACACGATCGGCTCGCTGCTCTGCTTCATGCTGATCGCGACGTTGCTGATGCTGTTCATGACCCGCATCACGGGTAACTTGCGCGCGCGCGATACGCGGCTCGCCGATCTCCGCCAGCAGGCCGCGGAGGAGGATCACATCGTCCGCATGGGCCTGCTCGCGTCGGGCGCCGCGCACGAGCTCGGCACGCCGCTCGCCTCGATCGCGGTCATCCTCGCCGACTGGCGTCGCATGCCGACGCTCGCGCAGGACGCCGACCTTCAGGCCGAGATCGTCGAGATGCAATCCGAGGTCCAGCGCTGCAAGGCGATCGTCACCGGCATCCTCCTGTCCGCCGGCGAAGCGCGCGGTGAGGCGCCCGAGATCATGCCGCTCCACCAGTTCCTCGATGCGATTGTCGACGAATGGCGCGCGGTGCATGCGGGTGTGGAGTTCGACTATACCACGCGGGTCGGCGACGATCCGCAGGTCGTCTCCGATCCCGCGCTCAAACAGGTGATCGCCAACGTGCTCGACAACGCCGCCGAAGCCTCGCCGCACTGGGTCGCGTTCCGCGGCGAACGCAGCGACGGCGACCTCGCGCTGATCGTCCGAGATCGCGGCCCGGGCTTCAGCGACGATCGGCTCGCGAGCTTCGGCAAGCCGTATCAGTCGAGCAAGCGCGAACCCGGCCACGGCCTCGGCCTGTTCCTGGCGGTCAACGTCATGCGCAAGCTGGGCGGCGGCGTGTCCGTGGTGAACTGCGAGGGCGGCGGTGCGGAAGTCACGATCCGTATGCCGCTCTCCGCGATCGCCCTGTCATGAACGGGGCCATGACGGACACGAAGTTACTCGCGATCGTCGAGGACGACGAGACGTTCGCCCGTACGCTCCGCCGCTCGTTCGAACGCCGCGGCTATGAGGTGATGCAGGCGGCCAGCCACGAGGAACTCGTCGAGCAATTGGCCGACCGCACGCCGCGCTACGCGGTGGTCGACCTGAAGCTCGGCGGCGCGTCGGGTCTCGTCTGCGTCCAGACGCTCCACGCGCACGATCCCGAGATCCTGGTCGTCGTCCTCACCGGTTTTGCGAGCATCGCCACCGCGGTCGAGGCGATCAAGCTCGGCGCGTCGCACTATCTCGTCAAACCCTCGAACACCGACGATATCGAAGCCGCCTTCGACCGCACTGAAGGCGTCGTCGACACCGAATTGTCGGAACGTCCGACCTCGATCAAGACGCTCGAATGGGAGCGGATCCACACCACGCTCGCCGAAACCGACTTCAACATCTCCGAGACCGCGCGCCGCCTCGGCATGCATCGCCGCACGCTCGCGCGGAAGCTCGAGAAGCGCCCCGTCAAATAGCGGCAACGCATCGGCGGTGGCCGGCGTTGTCCCCCGATGCGCTCCCCTAAACTCTGGCAACCCCGCCGCCTGCTGGCGACCCCGTCCGCGCTGACCTGGGATCACGGCGCCCAGATCGTCGCCCGCGCCACCGCACTGGGCGTACCCGTCACGACACTGCCGAGCGACCGCCTCAAGCTCGACCTCCCCGACGACTCGCGCCACGCCTATGCCGAAGCCAAAGCTACGCTCGCGCTGGTCGTCGCGCCGCCCTCCAAGCGCAAGCTTCAGCCGATCGCGCCCAGCGCGGACTGGCGGATCGATCTTGCCGAGGGGTGCCCGGCGCATTGCGGCTATTGCTACCTCGCCGGCTCGTTGAAGGGCCCGCCGATCACGCGCGTCTACGCGAACCTGCCCGAGATCCTCGCCGAACTCCCGGCGCATCTGGGGCAGGGCACGGTCACCTCGCGCTCGACCACCCGCGCACACGAGGGGACGACGTTCGAGGCCTCCTGCTACACCGACCCGCTCGGCATCGAGCACGTCACCGGATCGCTGTCCGCGCTGATCGCGCATTTCGGCGCGTGGGAGGCCGACGTGCAGCTCCGCTTCACCACCAAGTTCGATGCGGTCGAACCGTTGCTGGAGCTCGACCACCGCGGCCGCACCCGGATGCGCGCGTCGATCAATCCCGCCGCCTATGCCCGCTTCGAAGGCGGCACGAGTCCCGTCGCTGCGCGGTTGGTGGCACTGCGCAGGATGGCGGACGCCGGCTACCGGATCGGCCTGACCGTCGCGCCGATCATCGCCGCGGACGGGTGGCGCGAGGCGTATGGCGACTTGCTGGCGGAGGCGGGCAGAGTGCTCGCCGACCTCCCCGATGTGACGATCGAGCTGATCACGCACCGCTATACGCCCGGATCGAAGGCGGTGCTCGAAACCTGGTATCCCGGCTCGTCGCTCGATCTCAGCATGGCCAACCGCACCGAGAAGCGCACCAAGTTCGGCTCGGTCAAATATGTCTACGACGCGGACTCGATGCGCGCACTCCGCAGCTTTTTCCAGGACGAGATAGCGGCGAAGCTTCCGCAGGCGCGCATCCTCTACTGGACCTGACCGCCGCGCCAACCGGCAACGCAGCGTTGCCATTCACGCCCTTCCGATCACCGCCGCCGCCGCCTACCTCAAGAGCATGACAAACGCCCGCCAGCCGACCCTGTTCATCCCGCACGGTGGCGGCCCCTGCTTCTTCGTGGACGATCCCGCGGGTAACTGGACCGGCATGGCCGCATATCTCCGGTCGATCGCCGCCTCGCTGCCGGAGAGGCCCAAGGCGGTCCTGGTTGTGTCCGGTCACTGGGAGACGCGCGGCTTCGCCTTCACCGGCGCCGCCACCCCGCCGCTGGTCTACGATTACGGCGGCTTCCCCGCGCATACCTATGAGATCCGCTACGACTCGCCCGGCGACCCCGCTTTGGCCGCGCGTGCCGTCGACCTGCTCCGCGGCGCCGGCTTGACCGCCACCGTCGACCCGATGCGCGGGCTCGATCACGGCGTCTTCATCCCGATGAAGGTGGCGTTCCCCGACGCCGACATCCCGGTCGTCGAAATGTCGGTCGATCGCGATCTCGACCCTGCGCTCCATGCCGCCGCCGGCCGCGCGCTCGTCCCCTTGCGCGACGAGGGCATCCTTATCGTCGGCTCGGGCATGAGCTTCCACAACATGCGCGGTTATGGCGACCCGCGCTTCACCGCGCCGTCCGAAGCCTTCGACCACTGGCTCACCGCCGCGGTCGAGGCCGACCCGACCGCCCGCGCCGCAGCGCTTGGCCGTTGGGCCGAAGCTCCCGCCGGCCGCCTCTCGCACCCCCGCGAAGAGCACCTCTTACCGCTGATGGTCGCCGCCGCCGCGTCCGACCAACCCGGCACGCAGGTCTACGGCGAACGCGTCCTGCAAACCGCCATCTCTGGCTATCGCTTCAACTAAGGAAATTCGATGTCCTCTCCCGTGCTACTCGCTTTGTCCGGCAGCCTGCGTCGCGGCTCGTACAACGGCGCGATCCTTGCCACGCTTGGCGAGGCGGTCGCCGACAAGGCCGCGCTCACGATCTTCCCGCTCAACGACGTCCCGCTCTACGACCAGGACGCCGATACCGACACGCCCCCCGAAGCCGTTGCGGCCTTGCGCGCGGCGATCGGCGCGGCCGATGGGATCGTCATCGCCTCCCCCGAATATAATCACGGCATGTCCGGCGTCCTGAAGAACGCGCTGGACTGGGCCTCGCGCCCGCACGGCAAGGCGACGCTGACGGGCAAGCCGGTCTTCACGCTCACCTCTTCGCCAGGCGCAGTCGGCGGCGCGCGCGCGCATGCCCAGCTGAACGAGACGCTGGCGTCGATCGGCGCGCGGGGCGTCCTGCGTCCCCAGGCCGTCGTCGGCGCGGTGCACGAGAAGATCGCCGACGGTCGCCTGACCGACCAGCGCACGCTCGACTTCCTCGTCGCCGGTATAGACGACCTGCTCGCCGACATCGTGCGCCCCACGGCCGCCGACCGCGAGGCGTCGTAAAATGCGCCAGCTCCTCCGCCAATACCCCGCTCAGCGCGACGATATCGCCGATCTCGTCACCCGGCGGCCGCTGCCGGGGCCCGGCCTGCCGCCGGTCGACCCGTTCCTGTTCCTCAACCATCACGGCCCGCAGACCTATCGCCCCGGTAACTCGGGTCTCCCCTTCGGCCCGCACCCGCACCGCGGGTTCGAGACGGTGAGCTTCATCCTCGAGAGCGAGATGGCCCATCTCGACAGCGGCGGCCACGAAAGCGTCATCCGCGCGGGTGGCATTCAGTGGATGACCGCAGGCTCGGGCCTGATCCACGCCGAGATATCGCCTGCATCGTTCAAGCGCGACGGCGGCCCGCTGGAAATCCTGCAGCTCTGGGTGAACCTCCCCGGCCGGCTCAAGATGACCAAGCCCGCTTATACCGGCCTCCAGCGCGAGGACATTCCCGCGATTCCCGTCGAAGGGGGCGTCGTGAACCTGATTTCGGGCGCATTCGGCGAGACGCAGGGCCCGATCAAGTCGCTGACCGATGTTACGATGATGACGGTCGCGCTCGAGGCGGGGGGGCATGTCGACCTGCCCGCACCAGCCGGTCGCTCAGTCTTTTTCTACGTCGTTGCCGGGTCCCCCTCGGCCAACGGGACCCCGGTCAACCCGCACCACCTCGCCACGTTCGCGATGGACGGAGCCACGATCGCGGTCACCGCGCAAGCACCCGCCACGATCCTCTACGGCCATGCCGATCCGATCGGCGAACCCGTCGTGTCGCACGGCCCCTTCGTCATGACCACGCGCGAGGAGATCGTGCGCGCGATCGACGATTATAACGCCGGCCTGTTCGGCGAGCCGCCCGTCATCCGCTAGGGCGCCTTGCGCACCGGGGGCAGCGCGGCACAGATGTCCGCGCCGCCCGCCGGCACCGTGAAGAACGGCCCCGACCGGTTCTCGCGCGAGGCGATCCAGGCGATGAACCGCGGATTGTCCGCGCGGCGATACTCGAAATGCGGCCGCGCTGCGGCGGGGAGCGCGCTGGCCAGCCGCGCGGACACGATCGGGCTGCGCTCGCCCGCGGTCGTGTAGAAGCCCAGATCCCCGGTCCCGCGCGGCAGCGACGACAGCCACTCGATCCCGTCGATCACGCGCCCGACGACCGCGATGTTGCGGTCGAGCGCACGCGGCGAATGACCGATCACGGTATAGAGCTCCGCGCCGCTGCCCGTGCTCGGCGCCAGATCGCGCGCGACGCCGACCATGCCGTAGCAATGCGGCAGCCACTCGGTCGCGCCGTTGCCGGCCAGCGGCCATCCGTCGCGACTATAGCCAGCCCATTCGGCATAGGGATCGCGTTGCGCCAGCCGCGCCACCGTCGTCGGCCCGGCATGCGCATATTCCGCCGGCGGGGTTTCGACGACGCCCGCGGCCAGCGCCTTCTTCTCGGTCGCATCGCCCCATTGCGCGACATAATTGTCCTGCAACCGGTACACGCTGGTCCCGAGATCCCACCACTTGGCAGCGGCAAGCTTGCGGATATTGGCAACATGGACCGGCGCGTACCGGCTTGCGAGACGGACGGTGAAGCTGTGCCCGTTCGCCAGCGTGAACACGAGCAGTTCGTCGTCTGGCACCGCGATCCAGTCGGCCGGCACCGGATCCGAGGGGAGCGCCGCGGCGGCGGGTGAAGCCGCAACGGCTTGCGCGAGTGCGGCGGCGAGAAGGAAATGCAGCATCACCGGAGACTGCCCGAGCGCGTCTGCACACGCAATCGCTTGCGCGCGCGCGAAACCCGCTCTAGCAGATCCCCTTCCAGAGCAATGCGGAGCGGTGGCCGAGTGGTCGAAGGCGCTCGCCTGGAAAGTGAGTATACGTCAAAAGCGTATCGAGGGTTCGAATCCCTCCCGCTCCGCCACCTAGTCTCAGCTATGCGCTCTCCACGGGGGAGGACCCCGGGAATGGCGCGGAACCGCGCCGTTTTCGCTTAGGTCCGTACCATTGAGAATGTCGTTGAGGCGGCAATCGCTAAATTTAGCGTCGGATTCTCTGCGGCCAGCAGTGGCACTACGGTTTCATTTTTTGCCACGACATCGCGCTGCAGAGTTGAGCCACCGCGTTCACGGGACGCATTCTCGAAATTCGCTGATACCCGCCTTTTTACAGGGTAATTACCCTGAACTTGTCCGATCAGGCGTTGAGGCCCTCGATCCAGCCCCGGAAAACTGCCGGTTTCAGAGCAATTTCCCTGGCAAGTATAACAGGGAAAACGAACGAGGAATTGCATCTTCGAAATCGAATATCTGCGACTCTCGCTTCGAAGGAAAGATCAAGCATCAGCGCCGACTTGCGGCGTTTGTTGACAATGAATGTCAGCCGTAACTCCTTGCACTCAAACAACTATTTGACGGCCTTTACTCGATGTAGTATTTGCTTCGGTGAAGGTGAGAGCCTTCCCCGCGCCGCAGACAGCCGACGTGTCTAAGACACCGCACGCGCAGCAGAAACGGGATCACATGTACTTTCGAACGAACCACGCGGTTCGGGCGAGCCAGTGGTCACCCAGTCTGTTTTCGGTGTCACTTGCTTGTCCTCCGCATACTGGAGGCAAGAAATGCCTACTTCAAAGACCCGGTCTTCTGCCACAGCGCTGGGGAATGCCTGCGCGGCTCTCGATCATAAACTTGGTCCCATTCAGTACCGAGGGGTCGGCAGCATCAGGGCGTATGAAGGCCACGCCCGAAAACATCCCGAAAAACAGATTGTTCAGCTGACAGCGTCGATGACGCAATTCGGCTTTGCCATGCCGTTGCTCGTCGATGAGGGCGGCACGCTCATCGCGGGTCATGCTCGCTACGAGGCGGCGATCCGGCTCGGGCTGACAGAGGTGCCAGTGATCGTTGCCGACCATTGGTCTGCATCACAGGTGAAGGCCTACCGGCTGGCGGACAATCAGCTCGCGCGCCACGCGACATGGGACGAGCGCCTGCTGCGGATCGAAATTCAAAGCATCATCGATCTCGACGACGTGTCCGTCGAGGTGATGGGTTGGGAAACAGCGGAAATCGACGTGCTGCTGGGCAGCGTTGTTGGCGACGACACTGACCCCGATGACGACATGCCGGAAGATCACGCGCAACCTGTATCGCGCACTGGTGATCTATGGGTCTTGAACAAGCACCGGCTGCTGTGTGGTTCATCCCTGGAACCTGAAAGCTGGGCGCGTCTGATGAACGGCGCGCGTGGTGCAATGGTGCTGACCGACGCACCGTTCAACGTACCCGTAAACGGCCATGTCTCCGGCAGCGGCCGCCATGCTGAGTTTGCGATGGCTTCCGGGGAGATGTCGGAAGCACAATTCACGGCTTTCAACGAAACATACCTCAGGAACATGATGGCCCATCTGAAGGATGGCGCGATCGTGATGGCCTTTATGGACCACAAGCACCTCTACGAGCTGATGACGGCCGCACGCGCCGCAGGGCTGCATCACCTCAACCTGTGTGTCTGGGCCAAAACAAACGGCGGCATGGGAAGTCTCTACCGTTCCCAGCACGAGCTCGTCCTCGTGCTGAAACATGGCAAGGCACCGCACACGAACTGCGTCGAACTGGGGAAGCACGGTCGGTATCGCACTAACGTCTGGAACCATGCCGGCGCAAACAGTTTTGGCGCCAGCCGGGATGCTGATCTTGCGGCTCATCCAACGGTGAAGCCGGTCGGACTGTTGGCGGAGGCTATCCGCGACGTCACGCGGCACGGTGAAATCGTTCTCGACGCCTTTTCCGGTTCCGGGAGCACTGTCCTCGCGTGTGAGCGAACCAAGCGGGTCGGCTATGCCATCGAGATCGAGCCTGGCTACATCGATGTCGCGATCCGGCGTTGGGAAGCGATGACCGGTGAGCAGGCCATCCTGGAAACCTCCGGACAGACGTTCGCGGAAGTCGCCGCGGAGCGTCTCCACCCTCTCTCTGTTGCTGCCTGACCCTACCGGCGCGCCTCGCCCGCTGCACAACAAGCGCGAGCGTCACGCTGACACCTTTATCTTTCGGAGAATTTCGATGCCGTTTGTTGTTGCAAAACAGCTCAAGCCAGCACTTTCAGTTGGCCAGGTCGTTCAAGAACCCGCGATTGTGCCGCCGCGAACTCGGATTATAGTCACGGCTTCTGGTGCCAACGCGCCTGTTGCTACTTCTCCCGCTTCCAGGGTTCGACCGGCTTCTCAGCCGGCAACAGCTGATGCTCCCGCCGTAAGCGATAACGTGAAGTACGACGTTGGCTATGGACGGCCGCCAAAGCACACCCAGTTTCGCAAGGGACAATCGGGTAATCCCAAGGGGAGGCCGAAGGGCGCAAAAGCCTTCAATACCATCGTCCGGGAGACGATGACGGCGAAGCTCAGGATCCGTACCGCGCAGGGTCGCAAGAATGTGACCCACGTCCAGGCCCTCATGATGCAGGCGATTGAAAGTGCATTGAAGGGCAGCCGGCACGACCGTCACGAGCTCATGCGCTATTACCGGGATGCGGTTCCGGAAGAGCCGCAGGAGATTGCGAGCGCCGGCCCAGCTTCAACCGTCCAGCCGGAAGACGTCGATGCGCATGACCGCGCGATACTCGAACATCTGCGCGCGACGATACTCGCTGATCAGGGAGACGTACGATGAGCGCCGTCGTTAGAGCCGCGATGCGGCAGAACTTCGAGTTGTTCCTGTTACGCGTATTCGCGGAGTTACACGACGGTGCCGAGCCGCTGGACGTTGCCTGGTATCTGCGTGCGATCTGCCATGCGTCGACCGAGGCGTGCGCGCGTCCTGGTGCACGCCTGGTGATCAACGTTCCACCGCGGCATCTGAAGTCGGTGGCGACATCAGTCGCACTACCGGCGTGGCTGCTTGGTCGAGATCCTGCGCGTCGGATTATGGTCGCGACCTACAGCCAGGATCTTGCTCGGCTGCATGCAACGCAATGTCGAGCGATCATGCAGACCAGCTGGTATTGCAGGATGTTCCCAAACGCGGCCATCGCCGAAGATGGCAATCGCATGCTGGAGATCGTCACGACGAGGGGCGGGGGGCGCAAAGCGGTTTCCGTTGGCGGCAGTGTTACGGGCCACGGCGCAGACATCATCATCGTTGACGATTGCCTGAAGGCTGATGATGCCCGCAGCCAAGCCAAGCGCGAAGAGGCAAAAGCGTGGTTCGACGGTACACTGGCAACCCGACTGAACGCCGTGGGCGGAGGAGCCATCATCTCCATTTCCCAGCGCCTTCACGAAGACGATCTGGCCGCTCACCTGCTGGAGAAGGGCTACGATCTTCTTTGTTTGCCAGCGATTGCCGAGCGGGACGAGCGGATCGCGGTGGGGCCGGCCGCATGGCACCATCGCCAGGTCGGTGACCTGCTTGGGCGACGGGATATCACCCGTGAGCTGATGGAAACAGAACGGCGCAACCTTGGACCGCAGGTGTATTCATCACAGTATCAGCAGAACCCGGTCGCACCGGAAGGTAACCTTGTCCGGATGGAGTGGTTCGGCAGCTATGAAACTACCCTTGATCGAGATGCTTATTTCAAGGTCGTTCAAAGCTGGGATACTGCGCTGAGTGATCAGCCGACAGCAGACTTCTCGGTGGGTACGACCTGGGGAAGCCTCGATGGCAAATGGCATCTGCTCGACGTGTTCCGCCAGCGCTTGGCTTTCCCTGATCTGAAACGAGCGGTCCTGCGGCTGCACCGGCAATGGAAGCCCGACAGGGTCATCATCGAAGATGCGGGAACGGGTAAGGCTCTTTTTCAGGAATTCCGTGCCAGCGGCGAGCTGCGGCCAATGATGTGGTCTGTGACGCAAGACAAGGAGACCAGGCTGATCGGCGTGACTGGTCAACTCGAGGCTGGGCTGTGCGTACTTCCGACTGACGCTCCGTGGCTCAATGATTTCCGCCGCGAGATGCAAGCCTTCCCCTATGGCCGGCACGACGACCAGGTCGACAGTCTGACGCAGTTCCTTGAATATTATCTTCTGCGCTCGGGCCGGCTGATGGTGAAGAGGGATGAGAATGGCCGAGCATATGAGGTCCGGCGGCGAAGCCAAGTCAGGCGCCGCTGACGTGCATTTCGAACTCTGGGCTGGCCGGTGCGAATTGGCCACGGCCATTTATCAGCCGATTAGAACCTTTACATGAAGTGCTGCGGCGGAGGGGAGCCATCGCCGCAGCGATGGACATGGGTGGCATCGACCGAGTGAGTGGCATGGTCATGGGCTTAGCTGTGTCGCGGCACGTTTCTTTGGTCTGGGGCGGATCTCGGCCGGGATCTCCGCGGGGGCCGGATCCGCATTTGCCGGGTTCGCGCAGCCCAATTCGGCATCCAACGGCGTAGCGGTGAGTGTCGCATCGGGAAAAAGGCGAAGCCTGGCGCGCAGTTCGACGTGGCGGATCGAGACCCGCGCTGCACACATGTCACGGTTGCGGGCGTCGGCCTGGTCAAAGACGAACGCGGTCGATCGTCCGTCAGCAAGAGATACCACCTTCCAATAGCCTGACGGTACACGCTGGTAGTCGCCGCCTGCTGGAAGCGGCCGCATCATGCGCTCGTAGAGCGGGCCGGTAAGTACGTAGACCGGCATGGCGAGCCGGGTTGCCAGTTCACGCTCTCTGTTCTCCAGCTTTACCCAAGAGCCTTGATTGAGAGCGGAACTCTGCGGTGTGATGTTCGACAGGATATTGGTGTCTGCCGCCCAGGGCGTGCCAGAGAATGATGCGAGCGGAGCCTGGTGGCCACGGTCGATGTGCAGCGTGTCGCTAGCACTGTCATATGCGCCCGGGCCGAGCGTCTCGTTAGCGCCCAGCCATGGGTCAGCGCGCCATTCGCGATCACCGGACGCCCCGATCGAATCTTTGGTGACCCGATAGGCAACCCAATCCGCCATCTTCGTCAGATCGTTGGACGATAACGTATATATCTCGCGAACGATGACATCGTTGGTAGCCGGAGCACCGACGGGACATCCGCTGAGACAATGAAACGTGTGCAACTCTGCATCGTTAGCGGGTGCTACCGCTGGAACTGCTGCTGCTATCGCTGCAGCAACTACGCTGGTCTTCCATCTCATAGGGCTACGCTGCTACTCATATGGACATGGGAGTTCGCTGTCCTGGACCTGCATATTCCGGGTAGCAACATTCTCACCGGCCTGGTGCCGGCAGCAGCGTCGCGATCTGCGTCTGCCAGTCGGCAGCAATCGCGCCTTCGGCAGTCAGGCTGGCAACGGTCACCCCGGCGCGCTGACGCCCGGCGAGGATCGCCTCGGTGACGGCAGGCGCAAGGAAGGCCAGCCGGAGCACACGCGCGACATAGGAGCTGGTAACTCCCTCGCGTGCGGCAAGCTCGGTCGTGCTCATCTCACCCGTTCGCAACATGCTCCACCAGCGTCGCGCATGGACGAGCACGCGTATCAATGATCGGTCAGGTACGGCCTGCGCGGTGGCACCGCTGTCCTGCACCAGCCGCAATGCCCGACCCGACCGGGTTAGGCGGGCAGCACAGCCAATCTCGATGGTGGCTGGCGCATCGGCATGCTGTTCCATGCCCAGCGCCGTGGCGAGCCCAGCGGTGTCGCAGGCGAGCGTCACCGTGGCATCGCCGACCTGCACCTTGGTGACGATGGCGAGAAGGGCAGGGGAGCGCCGCACGCCGAAATGCTCGGCCAACGCCTCACAGCGTGCGTGCAGGTCTGCCACCTGATGAACCTGCACGTCGAGCGCCGCCATGGTGGCAAGTTCGAGCGGCTGGCGGACAAGCTGCTGCACCCGCTCGGTGACGAGCGCCTCGATCTCGCGGGCCGGGATCCGCAGGCCGGTGTCGCTGGTCGCCTGCTGGAGCGCCCGGCTGACATAGTAGCGATGGCGCACCTTGTTCTTGGTCGCATGCGTCGCGACCAGCGGCTCGCCATCCCCATCGACGATCCTGCCCGTTAGCGGGCTGGGCTCGGCGGCACCAGCACGGGTGCGGTGACCCTGGAGATGGTCGGCAAGCATGGCTTGCACGGCGGCAAAGGTCGCCTCGTCGATGATCGCCGGGTGCAGCCCCGGGTAGACCTTGTCCTTGTGACCGATCTTGCCGGTGTAGATGACGTTCTTGAGGATCTGGTAGAGCTGGCCGCGAGTGTAAGCGCCGCCGCCGAGCGGCTTGCCGCCAACTGTGGTCCTGACCGGCACCGTCACCCCGCGCTGTGCCAGTTCCTCCATCAGCCGCCGCACGCTGCCGAGCGCCAGATAACGGGTGAAGAGATGTCGCACGAGCGTGGCATGCTCCTCGACGATGACGAGGCTGCGGTCATTGGGGGCGTAGCCCAGTGGCGGCGTCCCGCCCATCCACATGCCGCGTGCTTTCGACGCTGCGATCTTGTCGCGGATGCGCTCAGCGGTGACCTCGCGCTCGAACTGCGCGAACGACAGCAGCATGTTGAGGGTCAACCGCCCCATGCTGGTCGTGGTGTTGAACGACTGGGTGACCGACACGAAGCTCGTGCCCGCGGCATCGAACGTCTCGACGAGCTTGGCAAAGTCGAACAGCGAGCGGGTTAGCCGGTCGACCTTGTAGACGACGATGATGTCGACCCGGCCAGCCGCCACTTCGGCGAGCAGGCGCTTGAGGGCAGGGCGCTCGAGCGTGCCGCCCGACAGTCCGCCATCATCATAGATCTCCGGCAGCGCCGACCAGCCCTCGCTCGCCTGGCTGAGGATATAGGCGGCGCAGGCCTCGCGCTGCGCATCGAGGCTGTTGAAGCTCTGTTCCAGTCCCTCGTCCGACGACTTCCTGGTGTAGATCGCGCAGCGTACCGTCTTCATGCTGCCACCGCCTTCTTGAGGCCAAAGAAGGCAGGGCCCGACCAGCGGGTGCCGGTGATCGCGCGGGCAACCTCGCTCAGCGAGCGCCATTCGCGCTCGTCCCAGCGGATCACTTGATCCTCGCCAACGGTGACGACATGAACCCGCCCCTGCCATTCGCGTACGAGCCGCATGCCGGGCGTTGCCGCCTGTGTCCGGGTCTGGCCGCGGCCAAGCTGGTCGAGCGTCTGGCTGGTGGTGCGCGCGAGGCCGGCAGAGGCGCGCGCCTGGATCTCCCAGGAGAGCGCCAGCCGCAGCATCTTGGGGCTGACCTTGGGCGCCGGGCTGCCGACGACACTGCGCCATCGCTGGCGCAGGGCATCGGAGGACAGCGTCTCGAGCTCCGCGAGGGTGCTCGCCATGTCCATCATGCCGCCCCGAGGATGCGGTAGCAGGTCACGCCATCGCGTTTGATCCGCTGGATGCTGTGGCCCTTTTTGCGCAGGCCGGTGATGGCGGCGCGGATGGTGTGCGGCAGCCAGCCGGTAGCCGTCATCAACTCAGCGATCGGAACACCGTCCTGCCGCGCCAGCAGCGTCAGCACGGTGGCGATCTTCGTCGGGGTTTTCTCGACGTCGATGATCTCGGGCAGCGGCGCAGCGACGGCCTGACCCGCATCCTCGTCTTCCGCGCTGACCCCGATCGCAGCCATCCCGGCCGCGGTGATGAACACACCGAAGCGCAGGTCGCCGTCTGTCCGGTGCACGGCGGCCTGATCGGTGGTTTCGCGCTCCACCACCAGCGCCTGCCGCACAAGCCCTGCGATGGCCTTGGTGATGCCGCCGCCGCGCTTGATGCTGGCGTGGAATGGCAGGACGCTGCCGTCTGCGCGCTGGCAGGCGGCGGCAAGCAGGATGCCCTGGGTGTCACTCAATGTGGTCATGATGCTGTTCTCCGGCTTGGAGCAGCACCGATGCTGCCCCACCAGCCAGAGCCCCGGTGAGCGGCTCACCTGGGGCGGTGCGGGGCGCCTTGTGCCCCGCGGTTCGTGTGATGCCGCTGTCGCTCTGGTGCAGGGTGAAGTCGAATGGAATGTGCAGCGGTCACGCAAATTGTCGGCCGCGAGTGTCAGCGGGACCCGCGAGATCAAAGCTGCCATGTCGCCTTGCGAGCTGTAAGCCGCTAGGTGGCCGCTCCATCTGGAGACATGCACCATGAATAACGCCGAACTCGCTGAAACTCTCGTTGCCGGCCATGCGATGTCAAAGGCTGATGCGCGCAAGGTCGTGGATGACCTCTTTGCTGCTATCGTCGCTGCCGCGCAGAAGGGCGATGAAGTGTCGCTCTCGGGCTTTGGCAAGTTCAAGGTGAAGGACAGCCCGGCTCGCGAGGGACGCAATCCCGCCAATGGCGAGACGATCCAGATCGCCGCATCGCGCAAGCTCGCTTTCGTACCTGCGAAGGCGGTAAAGGATGCCCTGAACGCTTGATGCGATGACCACCGCAAGGCCGGCCTGACGGCCGGTTCTGCACGGCAGCTCGACCTCTCCGCAACGGAGATGTCGAGCCTGGCCTTGGCGAGAACGCATCAACGATGGTGGATCGAGCCTCGGGATCCCCATGACAGGAAGGCACGACCGGTCATCGCGTATACATCTGCCGTGACACAGCATGCTGCGACAGGATCATAACGACGGGTGGACCAGCAATCATGCAAGAAGCTCTGACGTGTCTATTGACGGCACTCGAACTGCTGGATGCGCATGAGCAGTTTGCGGCTGCAGCGCAGCTCGATCACGTCATCCAGCAGGTTCAGGCAATCCTTCTTGCCCCACCGGGCAGCGTGTAAACCGCCGCCAGCATGGCTTCTACCTTGTCGATGCCGGCCTGGGTCAACAATATGCTGAGCTCGGCGTCGGTCGTAGTTTCGATGATCCCCCGCTGTTGCAGCACCTTCAACCAACGCCGTGCGGTAGATGGCGCGATAGCCGCATAGGTTGCGATTTCGCCAAGCGCGATGTTCCGGCCCTCGGCTTCCGCCAGATAGGTGCCAATAACGATCGTCCCGACAGGGTCTGAACTTAGATCGGGGCCGAATAGCGTCATGCGTGCATCGTGGATATGAGCAACCCTGAGCGCGGCTTCCCACAGCTCCGCCGGCGGCAGCGGGCGTCCATCGTCGTGCCAGAACAGAGTGCTGATAAGCCGATCAGGATTGGAAAAGCGGGTGACAAGAAGGTTTGCTGGAATGCTGGTGCCGTCGGGCCGCAGATAGCGTTTCTGCAGCCGAACCGGTGCTGCGCCCTCCTTCAGGGCTGCCAGCATCTGCGCGCTTCGCCCCAGGTCTTTCGGATCGGTGATCGTCTTATACGATGCGCCGATCAGTTCGCTCTGCGAACGCTGCAGCATATCCAGAAAGCTCTGATCTGCGTGGAGTATGATCCCCGCCAGCGACGAGACGCAATGAGCTGCTGGCATCGCTCAACCCCTTTCATTCGTCTGTTGATCTAGATCAAAGGGGCGGCCGTGCAAAGGCGTAGAAGGGAGTGCGGGCCTGATCCCGCTGGCGCTGGATAAGCTGCTCGAACGTTGGTGCACGTCTGCTGATGCGCTCGTCCGCCAGTGGCGCTCAAGCGACTTTGCATTGCGCAGGCGTCACGCCCATGGATGCGTCTATGAAGACGCTTCTCGATCCCGATCGCGCCCTTGCTGATGGGCTCACGCAAATCCGGGCCGAGTTCCAGGTCCCCGATGGCTTTCCCCCGGCGGTTATTGCCGCCGCAGAGGCTGCAGTTCGACGTACACCCACCCAGCATGTCGACCGCACACAAATGCGGTTCGTCACGCTGGATCCTGCCGCCTCCACCGATCTTGATCAGGCATTTGCGATCGAGCAGGCAGGAGCGGACCTGCTGCTTCATTATGCCATCGCCGATGTCGGCTGGTTCGTCGAAGATGGCGATCCACTCGATGTGGAAGCCTGGACTCGCGGCGAGACGCTTTACCTGCCGGATGGCAAGGCGGGGCTCTATCCTTCCATCCTGAGCGAGGGCGCAGCCAGCCTCCTGCCGGATGTCGAGCGCGCCGCTGTCATCTTCGCCGTCCGCGTCGCGCCCGACGGCAAGGCCCGACTAGATGGCGCCGAGCGGGCGATCATACGGTCGCACGCGAAACTCGGCTATGAGACGGTGCAACCAGCAGATCTGCCAGCACAGTTCGAGGAGCTTGCCCGTCGGACCCAGGCTGCCGAGCGCGCCCGTGGCGCTGCACGAGTGGATCCACCTGAGCAGGAGGTCGAACGTGAAGCTGACGGTCGCCTGCGGCTAGGCTTCCGGCCTCGTCTCGCATCGGAAGCACAGAATGCTGCGCTGTCACTCGCGACCAACCTTGCCGTGGCCGACGCGCTACAGGCTCATCAGACCGGGCTGTTCCGGGTCATGGACGGGCCGGACGATGCCGCGGTTGGTCGGCTTCGCCATATTGCACATGGGCTGGGACTAAGCTGGCCAGCCGACGTTTCGCTCGATCAGTTTTCACGGTCGAGGGATGCTAACGATCCGACGGACGCTGCCTTCATGGTAGCCATTCGCCGCGCCGGAAACGGGGCATCCTATGCGCCCTATAGGGAGGGCGTGGTACCTTGGCATGCCGCTGTTGCGGCGACCTATGCCCAGGCGACAGCTCCACTTCGCAGGCTTGCCGACCGCTACGTCATCCGGGCTGCCCTCGCAGTTGCAACCGGTCAGCCCGTTCCTGAACAGGTGAGCGCGGCATTCGAGGCGCTGCCCAAGGTCATGAGCAGAGCCGATGCTCGCGCCGGTCAGATCAATCGTGCGGTCATTGATGTTGCCGAAGCGGTGCTGCTTTCGGGACGTGAAGGAGAGGTGTTTGCCGCAACGGTTGTTGACGCTGACGAGCGCGGTGCACGCATCCAGCTTGCCAACGTACCTGTGGTGGTGCGCCTGGGGGGTAACGGCCATAAGCCGGGCGACACGCTCGACGTTGCCTTGAGCGACGTCGATGTCACTCGCCGAACGATAAAGTTCGTCGCCGCCAGCTGATCGCGCTGCACCAGCCGACCGGCGCTTATCATCGGCAGGAGCAACACACGCAAAGCTTGAGAACGGCGAGATTACTAACGCTCCGGTAACCCTCGTCCGGTAGCGATCTCCGGTGATGGAAGCGAACGTCGATAGCGAAATAGAGACAGGGCCCAGTGCTGGCTATTGTCGTGCAGCATGGATGGCGGTCTGCCGCTAACAGGCCGTTGCCGAGTTCGATATGGGCCCGCGGGCGGGCCTTATGGCTTCAGGCGACGTATAGCGTCATCTACGATCCAGGGCGCGTAGCACGGCCAACGTTATGACCCTGATTGAACCAGATTCCGCCGGAGATGGAGGACGGCATCTAGCTGCTACGAGCACAGCTCACGCACCGGCACAATCTCGACGACCCGACTGCCGATTTGATACAATGGAAACGCCGGGAGCACGGCTTCGCATCGGTCTCGCGCACGGCTCAATCAGGGATTTCGGATCGCGGGGCGAGGCCAACAATCAGACTCCACCCGACCGCGCCAAACATTCCGATCTCGAATATCTCGCAATGGTGGATTGGCGCAGCATCCTCGATATCGGCAGCCCTACTTAGTATGCTGGAACGCCCGAGACCGGTATTTCAGCGCGACGTTGCCGGGCATGTCTTGCTCGTGATTTCGGGGACGGGGAGGGTCCCTAGGTTACCCCAGTCCGAACCAGCCGCTACCATTGGCTAATCCGCGAATGGCAGGTCAATGACGCAGTCAGATTCGATGCGGAGCTGGAGCGCTTAGTGGGCAAGGTCGATCCTGCCGCAACGCTGCTCCAGCTTTCACTAATGGGGATCATCAGCGAGACAGATCGCGTCGCCATCCTCGGCAGGATCGAACATAATCTGCGGCGCCGGCTCCGCCATCTCGATCTCCGCGCCGACGAATTAGTCGCTAGGCCGAGCGACGACGATCTCGCGTCGCTGGCAGGGGAGGGAATGCCCGGTGCCGAGGCCGCCAAGCTCTACGCAAATGTGAGGGCAGGGGAGGGCGTGCGGCGCTGGCTACGTCCCGGGCCAAGCGACGCATTGAGCGCCGCTGCTAGGCTCAGAACTCCTTTTTGCCGACCACCTTGGTCTGGCGGCGATCAGTCGCGGCGGATCGCCGAGGATTGCGTCAGCCTCTCAAGAGGCCCGCAGGAACAACTCGTTGTTTTGACCCGGTTCGCCATCGCTGTTCTGCTGCTGGAAGAAGGACGTCCGGTTTCGGTCATACTCAACGATCCGCTAGTATATGCCGATGATATTCGGCTGGACTGAATGACCGAATTTTTGACGGAAGCCTCACAGCATATTTATGTGATATTGATAACCTGCCGTGAGCGGGTATTTCGTCACATGACCGGCACCAAGCTCGTTCTTGACTTCGGGGCGTATAGATAATGGAGGAAACCGGCTTGGCCGCTTTCGGGCGGCGTTCGTCGTGAGCGGCCCTTCGTTCACCCGGCAGGGCAAGAGGGGGAGCCCCTCCGACATCGGTCTGTTGAGGTCGGCGATCTTGTTGGCAGCCTTCGGCTTGGTCGTTGGTGACGTCGTCTTCAGCTGCGGCAGGAATCTCCACACCGTCGTATGCTTGAGCCGGGTCCCTTACTGCTCGCGGGACACAATACCGGTCTTGTCGGGATAGGCCTTGCCACTCGCGTCGGACTGGGTCGGGTTCTCGACACCGAAGCGGCCAGCCACCTCGGCGCTCAGACGCTCGGAGTAGAGACCGCACATCGCTCGGCGTTTACCTCGATTCCGAAAGGCTCGGCATATCAACCCAGAACGTCTGCTATCGCCTCCGCTTGTGCAGCGGCTTCCGCAGCGGCCGCCTCCCTTCGTTGCTGTCGGGCCTTCCACGATACCTGGAACGCAGGGCCCTTGGAATCTGGAGGCGAGTTCGGCTTCCGCACGAATATCGGTACCGGGGCCGGCAGTTCGGGACCGATGACGATAGCTTCCCCCGGTGCGAGCATCGGAACAAACTGAGCCGCGCCTCGATCCAGATCGCCACAAGCGCGCTCGACCGTCTCGCGGTCCTGATCATTCGTAAGCCGGTGTACGATCAGTGTCCCTAGTTGGCTTAAGACATCCGCCGGCACGTCGCGCGGGCGCTGTGTCGCCAGCACGCAGGTGAGACCATACTTGCGACCTTCTTTCGCGATGAGCCCGAACGCATCTAGCCGGACGGAAGAATATTCGTCGCCCACCGTACGGCCAAGGAATTGGTGAGCTTCGTCGAGAAACATGACCAATGGCGCATCCCTGAACGCATTGATACGCGCCTCGCCAAGGAGGAACCGACCAATCACGTTCAAAAGAATTTCACGCGTGTTATGCTCGAACCTGACTTCCTTGAACGACACGACCGCGACATCGCGCATGTCGTCCGCGAGGAAGGCTCGCAGTTCGTCGACCAGCGATGCCCCATGGACGGCGAACATGCATTGGAGCTCGCGCGAAGCGGTGAGGGTATCAATGCGAGCGACTAGGGTTTCGCAGAAGGCTACGGTCTGTTGATCGGCATCCCCGAACATCCCCGGCTGACCGGCCATGCGAACGCATTCCTGCCGGACCTGCAACGAGAGCCGTGTGATGTCGAAATCGCAACCTGGCGCGTGGAGAATGGCGACATGATTGCGCGCCGCGTGATGGTACGCGGCCCTTGAGGCGTTCCGCTTTATCAATAGGCCATCGTTGACGGCGACTCCGGCGGGCGGGTTGCCAGCCATCGCCGTGACCAGTTTCAGGCTACGGATGGCCTCGCGAAGTTTCGGACCTTGGCTCTGGCCGGATGGGCGAAACAGCGAGAACAGGTCGTCTTCTGTCATGTGCCGGTACGGGAAATGGACCAGCACCTCGTCATTGACCTGACCATCGAAGGTGAAGACCGAATCGACGCAGTTCATGCCGGCGAACTCGCCGGTTGGATCGAGTACGATCGCCTTGCCGCCCGCGATTTTCAGCTGTTCCACCAGCGTCGCCACGGTCCAGCTCTTGCCGCCGCCGGTCGCCCCGAACACACCGCAGTGGCGGCCGAACAGTCTGTCGGGCGGAAGGCACACGTCGACTCCGTCCGCCGCCTCTATGCGACCGATGCTGAGCGTCAGATCGTCGGCGCTTGCCACCGCATTCCGTATAAGTTGGGCGAGGAGATGGGGTTCGGCCAAGTAGACTCCGTCTCCGATCTGCGGAAACTGGATCAGGCCGCGCTTGAGCTGGTTCGAGACCTGTTCGACCGCGGCAAGCAACTGAACCCGACCGATCGGATTGACTGCACCCGCAGCCCCGACCTTTGGTTCAACGGTCAGCCTTTCGCCATCGGGCAACCGCGTCTCCACGACGCGGCCGAGCACGAACGAGCGCTCGCAGTCGATGAAGACAAAATCCCCCACGGCGCCCAACGATGTTCCGCGGTGTTCGCGCCCAGGGGCGGCATTCGGGAGATTCATGTGCACGTGCGACGCGGTGACGTTGGTCACAGTGCCGACGTACCTGTCCGTGTCGATCGGGTTTATAGGGATCATGCTGCGACACCGCCGGCATCACGAAGACTGCGGATGCGCTGCACGTGCCGTTCGCGATCCGTCTCGCCAACAAGGTCGGGCAGTGCAGCTGCGAGATCTTGGAAGCGACCGTTCATGATGTGCACGCGCGCGTCGCCCGCGTCCGCCAGTCGGCGCAGGCCGGCGATGAAGCGGTTGGACGACACCGGGACATTATGCAGTTCATGGGCGCCGCCCTCGAGCAGCGCTTCCGATATGAAGACTGGATCGCAGACGACTAACCGGAGCGACATATTCCACTCCACTGCCGACATGATCGGACTGCTGATGTGATCGTCGTTGAAGCCGAAACCGGAAATCAGCAGAGCTGTATCCGGTTCGCGGAGCGCAGCCTGAAACGCTGACAGCATATCGAGATATGGAGCGTCGAAGCTCTCTTGGTACTTGCTCGACCGCGGGTAGATGAGAACCGGATCTCCCACGGCCTGACGCGTCCGCAGTATTTCCCCTTTGACGCGACGCCAATCAATGGAGCCGTGCAGCTTGTAGAACTGAAGCACGTTCTGAACGTAATCTGGGCTCTCGCGTCCGATTTCACGCCGGACGACGTCGAGATCGAAGTTCACGCGATCGTACGTCTGATCAAGATGATGGGAAAAGCCGTCGATGAAGGAGAACCGGGATCGACGGGCGGCTTCCTCGAAGCATAAATCATAATTGGTGGTGAACAGCTTCGCGCGAGGCTTGCGGACACCGCGACGCCCCATCTTCTGGATCAGCGCCCCATGGGCATCGAGATTCGTGGCAGCATCCACGAAGTCGACGCGAGCGAGAATTGCAATCTCGGCCGCGAGCACGAAGGCCGCCGTGCGATCGTACGTCGCATCACCGATTTTGCCATCGTGAAGTTCCAGGTAGAGCTTGCAGAGCGTAAGCAGTTTCTCGATGTTGCTCGCAACCCGCTTCGCCCCGAAGAGCGTGACGATCCCATCGAACTCCTCCGCCCCCACGGCGACGCGCACAGCATCCCAGACATCGCCCATCCCAGCCGGCGTCAGCTTGTCCCCAGGATTCACGGCGGCGAACGACGATCCCGTGCCGGTCAGGATCACCACATTCGTTGCATTCAGAACGTTCAACAGCGCGCTGCCGATGTCACGCGACGCGCCTGGCTTGGGCTGCGCTCCCTCGGCAACTGGGGGCTCTTCAGCGGATGCCAGCCAACCCCGACCGGGCGAGTACAGCCGGATATTGGCCGCATCCGCAGCTCTTTCATTCCAGTAAGGCATCGACTTCCCCCGCGTTTCATCGGCACCGTAACGGCATCGAAGAGCTTGGCGAGTCGTGCCGACTGATCCAACAAGTCGCGACGGTACGAATTTAGATCACGCCAGCTGTGGAGCCCAGCAGTCCGACATCGCTGCGCTAGGCTTCTTCGGCCTGCTGTAGCGTCAACGGCTGGTCTCGAAGGGCGCGTATCAACGAATTTCCGTCGAACATGGCTTCTTGACGATCCACCGAGACACTATGTCTCCAACACGCGTCCCGGGGCGGTGCGCAACCGAGAAAGGTAGGAGCACAGACAATGGACGCGACGCGGAAGGCAGAGGCCTTCGATGATCATTGGAAGCAATGACGGGATCGTACGGGAGCTGCGGCTGCCGAACACGTTGGCCCGTGAAGCCTGATGAGGACGATGCATAGGTTTCTCACGTGTCCTGCCTCTCCGGCAGGAGCGACAGTGTGCTGATCGGAGGCATCGACCCGTCGTGGAAGGACATGTCGAGGTACGTGGTGCACTTCGCGAAGGAGGGGGTGTCGGGGACGGCCTACGACAATGCGATCTCGATCCTGTACCAGCGGCGCATCGCCGCGGCGAACGCCTTCGGCGCCGGTCGGAAGCTGGCTCCGGCCCGCAGGTCGGTGTGCTTCAGCGAAGTGCCGCTGCACCACCTGAAGCGGCTGGCGGACGTTCGGGGGCCGCACGGCATCGGCTTTCGCAAGGAGTTCATCGTCGAACGTGGGGGCGGCCCCATCCTCTACGCCTACAAGGAAACGTCGCAGGCCCAAGCCATTAACGAGATGGTGCAGGCGGCGGCGCACGACCCGAACTCGCCGGTATGGCGCGTCGCACCGTTTGTCGATCTGCCAGGAACCTACGGATCGTCGACATACCTGTACGAGTGGGAGAGGGAATGGAGGCACGTCGGCAACCTGGACTTCTTGGTGACCGACCCTACGTTCCTGATCATCCCGGAGAGCCATCACGAGGCCGCACGGGACTTCTTCCATTCGGCGAAGATAGAGAACATCGGCCCGAGCTACGAATGCCCCTTCATCGATCCGTACTGGGGCGAGGAACGGATAGTGGCCGCTCTGCATAAGTGACTTCCGCGGACGACGGACCGGCTTGGCACGTGCCGCCCGCTACGCTGGCTACTTTCTTGAGAAGTCGATCTGCAGCTTCTCCCGGTACACCCCGATCCGCTTGCTGGCCCGATCCACGATGTCTTCGTAGAGCAGTGTCTCGGCGTACAGCTCGCCGAGCATGCGACCGGTCTCGGGGTCCTGCAGGTCGCTGGTATGGAAGTAGCTGCGTCCGGATGCGAACTTCTTCCAGCCGATCATCCCCAAGGGATCAAGGGTGTCGCCGACGAGGTAGCCGTAAAACTTCTTAAGGCGGCCATTGGACTTGGCGGCAAGCAGGTGGGCGTAGCGGGACAGGTCGCCGATGTGTTCGTCCATGGGCACGCCGGGCGCCTTGAACTCGATGATGATGGCAGACCCCTCCTTGCCAAAGATCGCAATGTCAGGCCGCTTGGCCGCGTGATCCTTGGACCGGCGGCGCAATGTCGCGGCCAGCTCTTCGTCGATGGCCGGGTCGAACAGCTTCCCGCCGTCGTCCCACTCGATCTGAGAGAGCGGCTTATCCGACGCGATGTAGTCGTAGTACTGGTATTCTTCGCTGAGTAGCCAAATGTCGTGGTCGGAAGTCTCGTGGCTGTCCTTGCGCATCGGAAAGAAGATGCTGTGGATGATCTGCTCGTCCTTGCGGCGCTGGCCGTCCTCGACCGTCTGCACGGCAAGGCCCCGGCCGCAGGCGAGCTTCAGAATCTCGACGATGGCGGCCCGCCGGACGACGAGCTGGGAAAGGTTGGCCATGTCGAACGTCTTGAGCGACGAGGTGTACTTCCAAGACAGTTCGTTGATCTTATGCCGGAAGTCGGCGGTGTGTGGCTCGGCCGTCTCGATCTCGGCGCGCAGGTCGAAGATCTCGGCGGTGTCGGCGACAATTCGTTCCTGGTACTTCTTCAGCACTCGCTCGGCGACGGACTTGGCGGTGTCGCCGTAGATAACGCGCGTGTCGGTGTCCGTGAGCATCGCATGGATCACGCCGAACCTGTCGGCGACGTCCTTGATGACGTCGTCCTTGCTCCAGCCAGAGGGGGTGACCATCTCGGCAATGATGGGGTCGATCCGGTCGTAGATGTCGGCGTAGGCGACAGTCGCGTCGGTGAAAAGGTCGTAGACCGGCATCTCCTCCGGGATCCCATCGAACCCGTCCCGCTGCTCGTTGACCCGGCGGTCGAGCAGATCGGCTTCGATGAGTACGATGTGATGAAAGCCTTCGACCGGACGATTCTGCTCGGCGATCGTCTTCAGGTAGCGCCGGGTGATATCCTCCACAGGCGACGATCGGGCGCAGAACGAGATCGCGTTGCGCGGTAGGTCATATGTCTGAGCGTCGAGGCGGTAGTGGGAGAGGGTGAAGGTCTGCGTACTCCCAAGCGGGTCACCGGAATGGGGATCGCGTTCGACGACATCGGTTGACCGTGTCAGGGTGACTTCAGGCAGGTCGGATGCGGTCAGGCTGCTGCGTTCTACGCCGCCCTTGGGATTACGCGTCTCGAACGCAATGACAAAGTCGCCGAGCTGCGACTTAAGACTCACAAGGCGCTGAAGGAAGGCGATGAGCATGTTGCGGCGCATGTTCGCCGCCGAGAAGACATCGGCGAGGGCTTCGGTCTTGTAGAGCTTGGCGCGGGTGGCCTCCCTCAGGACCTCAAGCCTGATCGCGGTGCCGATCGCGCGCTCATCGCCGTCGGAACTGCTGAAGTCGGCGACCTCGATCTTCCTGCGCCCGGCGTCGGGCAGGAGGGTGCGGGTAACAACTCCATCTTCGGTGCGGAATGTGCTCCGGACCCCGACGCGTTCGAAGTGGTGGAAGTACTGGATACGGCCCGAGCCTCTGCACTTCCCGATGCCGGCGATCGACAGGTCGTCCTTGTAGGACGTGTCCTTGGTCACGAATGCGTCGGCCTGGTCGTCCCCGAAGCCGCAGCCGTTGTCAGTGCAGGTGACTGATATGTCGGTGCCGTCTGCAAGGAAGCCAGTCGAAGTAAAGTCGACCTCAACAGCGACCGCAAGACTCCGCGCTCGCGGATCAGCATGCTGCCTGATTAGGAAGGCGTCGATAGAGTTCGAGATGAGTTCTTCAAGGACGACGTATTCGTCTGAACTTATCTTCGTGTTCTTCAGGCTTCCTCGGATATCCAGCGTCATTTTCGATCCGTAGAAGGCTTAGTTCGGTTTATCGTTCATGGCGGGACGACCGTTTCGAAGTCAAGGCCGTTGGCGGGTCGTGAGGCCCGGCAAGCAACATAACGCTCTTTGCCGCGCTGAAGGCGGCGGGCTGGCAGCCTTCGGAGTCCTTGAACATCAATCCCGTCATTCCGCTGACGGACCACACTGTGTCATTCCGCCGTGCCTTATGGACAAACGTCGTGTGTCTGCCCCTCACAAAACCTGCCGTCCAAGGCATCACTTCGGAACGGCAGCAAAGTCCCACTATTTGCCCTTCAAGGCTGGCTTTCGTGACCGGTCGAGCGACCGTCTGGCTAAGATTAACGAACGTCTGAAGTTGAAAAGCCGGGGAGAGCATTGAACGGCGACTTAATGGAGCAACCCTGCCAAACTTGCTCACGCTGGCCAACCTCTCAGCCGCTTTCCGGCCAGTTCATCCCGGAAAAAGCTGCGGAACGTCAGCACGTTCTCGTGCCGGACATATTCGGTGCTTTTCGACGCCTTCAGCCCCTCCGGCACAACAAGCACGATCCCGAGACTGGCCATGTCCTCGATCGCGTTCGCCGCGATAGACTCGTCAACCGTTGCGAGGAACAGATCGCCGTCGGCCATTTCGCGCTGCACCTGTTTCCAACGCTCGCGCAGCGTGGTCTTGGCGCTGAGGATTAACCCGGCACTCGTGGCAGGAGCAGGGGACATGAAGTGTGCAAGCGAGGGCAGGATAAAGTCGGGACGCTTCTTAGCATCCATGATCACCTGCTTTTCGAAGGGCAGCCCGCCAGCAGCGAGCATGGCCTCTATCTGGTGCTCGAACGAGTAGCCCGCCCGTGATTTGCGCTGCTGGCTTGCCGACAGCATCAGCCGATCGACCTCACCGATATTGTCAATCAGGCTGCGGATCATGCTGGCAGCCGTCAGGTCTCCGGGTTCGTCACCAAGGATCATCCTTACCAGCGCAACTGCACGCTCGCGGCGCTGGAACTCGCGGAAAAGCTCCCACTCGATCGTGCGACTGATCTCGCGCACGGCATCGCCGGGGCATTCGATGGCGAATGGATCGAGGCTCGTGATGCGGTTGTCAGCCAGGTATTTCTCGCGCGCCATGGTCGCCAGCACGTGCGTCGCGGGCATGATTGCATTCGCCGACGCGAACGCCGCAATGGCGCGAGCCTGCCATGCCGCGATCGCCTGAGCGGCAAAATCCAGTATCCGGTCGCGTTCCGCTGCAAGCGCTGCCTCCGGCTCGAAGACGCCGGCAACGAAGTCGGCATCCAGCCCGAGCGTGTCGGCAAGCACCAGCGCGTCCTCGGACGCGGAGTCGATCGTCAGACAGCGCCAGACCGGTGCCTCGCCGCCTTCGATTCGCCCCATCACCAGCAGCGAGGCGGGAGACAACGTGGCAAACGCTGCTTTCGGCACGCCAGTCATATGTGTCTCGGCACCCTTGCTGGTGTAGTGGACGAGCCGGGCTTCCCGCTTCTCGTTCACTTGGGGCCATTCGGCAGGGAAAAAGCATTCCCGGATCGGCTTGCCGCCTGCGCGCTGCTTCTCGACCAGCTCGGGAAAGAAGCCGCTGTCGCGCTGCAGCGGCGGCACATACACGCCGGCCTGATGCTTGTTGGGCAGTCGTGCCCAGTCGCGGTCGTTGTTGGACAGCTTCTTGACCAGCACCTGACCGGCAGTGTGCAGCAGGTCGGCCAGCAGCGAAACGCTTCCGCTGTCCTCGCCTACGAAAAGCTCCATCTGCCCCGTCACGTCTTCCCCCTCAGCCGTCCGTACCGCGAATTACCAGCGCCGGCCTGTCGCTGCGGATCCAGCCGGCAAGCTCGTCCAGTACCGCGTCCGGATCACGACGGGTACGGCCCTTCACCGCGCACTCCCAGACAAGCGCCACCCGCCAGCTTGCGGCAGCCAGTGCATCTTCCGACCGCGCATCAACCTCGCGGTTTCGCCCGATCTTGGAGCGCCAGAACTCCTCACGGCTCTTCGGCCATTTGAACAGGTGACAGTCATGGCCGTGCCAGAAGCAGCCATGCGCCTGGATCACCGCGCGCCAGCGCGGGAGAACGATGTCGGGCGTGCCCGGGAGACTGCGATCATGCAGGCGAAATCGAAGCCCTCGCGCATGCAGACCCTTGCGCAGCAATAACTCGGGCTTTGTATTGGTGCTGCGTATGCCTGCCATCATCCGGCTGCGCACGTCAGCCGAAACGACGTCAGCCATGGGAGAACGCAGGCTCCCGGTCGGGACGCGTGACGGTCACCGGCCCGGCACCGGACAGAGCAGGGTTTGCGCCCAGCGCCGCTTCCAAGTGCGGTCGCATGGCATCGGCGAGGAACTCGACAACCGGCACCACCACCGCATTGCCGAACTGGCGATAAGCCTGCGTGTCAGAAACCGGGATCTTCCAGCGCCGGTCGCCACGGTCAAAGCCCATCAGCCGCGCGCACTCTAGCGGGGTCAGGCGGCGGGGGCGGGGCCCCGGCTGCGCCACCAGGATCTCCGAGCCGTCCTTGTGGTAGCGTGCCGACAGCGTGCGGGTCACATCTTCGGGGCCGAACAGGCTGAAGCCGAACCCGTTGCCCTTTGCGTTGTGCTTCTCCTTGTAGGCCTGCAGATAGTCCCACAGCTTAGGGGTCAGCGTGTACTTCGGATCTACGTCCTCGTGGCGTTCGAGGATGCTGCCGAGTTTCGGCCCGCCGGCCGGCAGCTCCAGCGCCTTGAGGTCGAAGGTAGTCGGTTCGCGAAAGCCGACGATGAACACGCGCTCGCGCCGTTGCGGTACCCAGTGCTCCGAACTGATTACCCGGGTCTGCACGTGGTAGCCGAGTTCGTTCTGCAGCACGTTCATGATGGTCGCGAAGGTGCGACCCTTGTCGTGCCGCTCGAGGTTCTTGACGTTCTCAAGCACGAAGGCCGCAGGCCGGTGATGGGCGATGACCTGTGCGGTGTCGAAGAACAGCGTTCCCTGCGTGTCGCACAGAAAGCCGTGGGGGCGGCCGAGCGCGTTTTTCTTTGAAACACCGGCGATAGAGAAGGGCTGGCACGGGAATCCGCCCAGCAGCACGTCGTGCTCCGGGATGCGCGACGGATCGTCGGCATATCCACGGATGTCACCGGCGAGCGGGTGGTTGTCGCGGAAGTTCAGGGCATAGGTCTTCTGCGACCACGCGTCCCACTCGGATGTAAAAACGCAGTGCCCGCCAATTGCCTGAAAGCCGATGCGCAGGCCGCCGATACCCGCGAACAGGTCGATGAAGCGGAACGACACCGGTCGCGGCCCGCCAGACCCGCGCCGGGCGGCATCCTTCAGGATCCGCATGCCAAGGTTGGACGGCTCGCCTTTGCCACTCACGTAGCGGTCGATCGTACGCGGTGATACGGCAAGCAACTCGCCTGCCTCGGCTGGCGTAAGCCCCGCCCGCTCGCACAGGCGGCTGAACTCGGTCTGTCCTGTCCGGACCTTCATTACGCTGCGCTCCTGTGTCAATTTCCGACGTCATGGCTAAAAATGACACAGTGATCAAGTTTGTTCTTGCGATGTTCCCGTATTCGCAAGGGGCTGTGGATCACTGGAGGAAACCACTGGATCTACCGACCATCCAGCAGATGTCCTCACCAAAGCGGCTCAGTTCGCGGTACAGGTCGGTCCCATTAATGTCGACGGTGTCGTGTGCCGGATGTGACATTGCGCTCGCTGCCGGCGTCGGTCGCATGAGCGTCATCATGGCGGGAAGCGCACAGCCCGCGCGGCGGGATGAAGGTAAGCCATGTCGGGTCATGGCGCGGTGGTGCCGGTCGGGTTGGTGTCGTGCGGCGCTGCGCGGGGCTGGCGCGATCGTTCGAAGGTTTCGATGACTACCATGCGTCCCCCGCGGCATGGGCATGGCGGATGGGCATCCTCGGGTTAGGCGGGCGCGGCAGGGTCACGGGCGGGCGACCCCAAGCAGTTGGCGGGCGTGTTCGAGGTAAGCCTTGCGGGTGGCGCCAGCGAGCAGGCCGTAACGGCGGGTGTGCGCACGCCGCGCGTCGTCCATGTGGGGAACAAAAGATTCCCGTGTGATAATTTACGAATTCTAACCTTGTCAGGTCGCAAACCTAGGTTAGGGTTGCCCACGAGGCGGGGGTCAATATGCAATTGTTACCAAGCGTAATATTCCGGACGGACACGTCCGACGGTGAGAGGCGCGTGCGCTCTTTGGTCGAAAAGCTTGCCGGCTCGGACGGAGCTTTTGCTCTGCATTCACTCAACCTGCCCGATCATGAGTACAAGCGCTATTCGGAAGCCGACTTCGTGCTGGTGGATGAGCGTGGCCTGATTGTACTCGAGGCTAAGGGTGGGACAGTCAAATGCGAAGGCGGTGAGTGGAGTTTCGAAAATGGCCGCGGAGGTAAGCGCAGCAAGTCGGAAGGGCCCCATCAGCAGGCCGAGAGTGCAGTGCAGGCAGTGCGCACAATGCTCCGGAAGAATGACGCTCGCTATCAGCCATCCGTGTTCGGGTGGGCGGTTGTTTTTCCCTTTACTCACTGGACTCAAGACCATCCCGAAATACCAGCCGAGATTGTCGTGGATGCCAGTGACTGTGAGGACGCTGTCTCCTTCACCAAGGCGATTGACCGTGTGTTCAGATATTGGCGCCAGCGATCCGTCGAATCCGGAAGAACCATCTATCCCATTGAGGTGGACGACTATGCCCATGTTCTCGTCCCGGAATTTCAGTATGTCCCGTCGCCGGCCAAATGCGCAGAGGCCGTCTGGGAAGACGTGGTCCGGCTGAGCTCAAAGCAGTGTGAAATCCTCGAGGGATTGGGAAAAAATCCTCGCCTGCTGGTAAACGGAGGAGCAGGAACCGGCAAAACCGTTCTGGCAAATGCAGCTGCCAAGAAGGCCAGCAGTGATGGAAAGCGCACTGCGCTGATCATTGGCGCGCCACTGCTCGCTGCTGCTTTGTCGGAGGATTTGGTCGGAGTGCTCGTCTGCCCTGCGGACCGCATCAGTGAACTCCCTACATCGGGATTCGATGTTGTGGTTGTGGACGAAGGCCAGGAATTGGCCACCTCGGACGGACTTGCGCAGGTCGATCGCATATTAAAAGGGGGTCTGTCGGGCGGCAGCTGGCGCTGGTTCATGGATGCGGACAACCAGTCCCTCCATAACGACGCGGAGCCAGCTGCACTGACGAGGCTCGAGGATCTGGCGATGCAATGGTCGCCGAAACGGAATGTGCGGTCGACCAAGGAAATCGTTGCCTTGGTCCAGGAGGCGCTGGGCGCCGACATTGGTCTTTCGGAGATCGACGGGCGGGGCGTTCGCCCCTTGGTACAGGTGATGGACAGTGATCAAGCTGCGCTCGAATGGGTGGGAAATTTCGTTGCTCAGAAGGTGAAGTCGGGCGTGGATCCCCGACACCTAGTTGTCCTTGGGGCACCAGATGAACTGTCGAAGATCCGCAATAGCATTCACACTTTGTCCGACCGTGACGCCATCATTGTCACCGGGCCCGATCAGCTTCATCAGATGAAGTCGCGGTTAGTGGTATCTGACCCTTCGACGTTCCGGGGGCTTGAGAGAGCTTGGACGGTCGTCGTCTGCACTAAGGGATTCTCGCTGATGCCTCGCCCGGAAAGCTACCTGTATGTTGCAATGACAAGGTCGAATGCCGGGCTGGCCATCGCGCTCGGGCCGGACGGAAAGGTTTGGCTGGAACAGCTTTATCAGGATCAGATGACTGGGAAGGGTAGAAGGGCGTGACAAATCTCCAGCAGGGCAACCTTAGCGCGGCAGACAAAGTCGCCATCCGGAAAGAATTCACCGACCTTCTCCGACGTGAGCTGATCGGTCCGGCAGGCGGCCCAGTAGAGGAGCTCTTGGAGCGTCCCGACAAACGTTACTTGATGGGAATGCTGTTCCCCAAGGACGCCGTCGCGGGCCAGATTCTCGATGAGGAGGTCACGCGCGCTGCTGACGATCTGAAAAGCGCCGAGGATAGTACAGCCGACGAAGGTCTCGACTCACCGACGGACCTCATGTTTCAGCGGCTGCCTGCGTCGGTAGGTATATCGTTTGCGGTTGCAGGGACGGGCAAGATTGAACTCGATGTCAACGTAGGGGGCGCGAGTTATGAAGCGTCGTCTGGTGGGGAGCGGGGGCGGAAGACTTGGAGGCGGGCCGATATGGCTCGTGGAGGTACAGAGCGGCACCGCTTGGAGCTGGGCCATGAGCCGATCTACGAGGCCGTTCTGAACGGCCGGGCATCTCTTCACGCACTCGTTCGAAATGGTCCCGAACGTTCGCGCATCGTCACAGTCACTCTGATCAACGAGGCCGAATTGCAGCCGGGTGAACGAGTGACTCCGCCAGACTGCATTTTCCAAGTCCTGCTCGAAGTCAGCTGCGATCTTGCTCTTCAGGCTTGGCCGACGCCGGAGCGGCTGTTCAACGACTTGGAAGATGACGAACTGGCTCTCCAATACAGAGACCGCCCGGTACTTGCGATTGGCCATGGTTGTGCGGCGGACTGGAGTGCTGACGCTGATGGCAGGTCGACCGTATGCGTGGAGTTCATGCCGATGGTTGAGATCGCACCCATTACTGCAGAGATCCCGGGACTGGAGCCTGAGGCACAAAAGTGCTTGTCGCTTCAGTTCTTGCAGTCTGATGATAACGATGCGGCGGCAGTGTGCCGCGCACTTGAGAGCTTCGTGGCCGAGTATGCGGGTTGGCGAAAATCGCTTGATACGGTTGAGGTTCCAGATCGGTGCAGGGATGCCCGTCACAGGGTCCTTCAACGTATTGATGCTGCACTTGAGCGGATGCGGCGCGGTGTGAACCTTCTCAAGGTCGAGCCCGAGGCGCTGCGCTGTTTCCGGCTCGCGAACAGGGCGATGCTCCTGCAGATGGTGTTCGCCGGGCGCGTCAAATCGGCTGAAAAAACCGGGAAGGTCGAGATTGCTCCGATCGATCCGGCCGCTTCCAAGTGGAGTAGGCTGCGCTGGAGGCCATTTCAGTTGGCGTTTCAACTCATATCCCTGCGGGGGCTCTGGCAGAAGGAGGATCCCGATCGAGACATAGTCGATCTGATCTGGTTCCCCACGGGCGGCGGCAAGACTGAGGCCTATCTTGCGGTTGCTGCGTTCGAGATGATGCGGCGACGGCTCACGGACGGCGAAGGAGGCGCCGGAACTGCGGTGCTGATGCGTTACACCTTGCGCCTTCTAACGCAGCAGCAGTTCCAGAGGGCGGGACACCTGATCTGCGCGCTCGAAATGCTGAGGCAAGACGAGCAGGGTCTTGGGAGGGAGCCCTTTAGTCTGGGACTATGGGTCGGCAACGAAGTCACGCCCGGTGATGCCGCGAAGGCACACAAAACGTACGACACCCGGCTACGACAGGAGGTCGGCGCGGTGGCTAATCCGTTCACGCTTCTGCGCTGCCCTGCGTGCGGTACGTCTATCGTGCCGGAGAGCTTAAGGGAACAGGGCGCTCCCGGGTGTGGTATCCTTTCAACGACTACGGAGTTCGGTTTCTTTTGCCCGGCTGCAGAGTGTGATTTCCATGATGCCATACCGGTCCAGATCGTGGACGAGCTTCTCTATCGGAATCCGCCCACCATGCTGCTGGCGACTCTGGACAAGTTCGCAATGATGGCTTGGCGGGAGGAGCCTGCGCGCTTCTTCGGCAAGCGAGGCAGCGATGAGCTTCAGGTGTGTGCCCCGTCACTGATTATCCAAGATGAGCTTCACCTGATTGCCGGACCACTAGGCACCGTTGCCGGCATCTACGAGGCAGCGATCGATGTCGCCATTACGTCACGGGGCGGCCGACCCAAGATAATTGCTTCGACTGCGACAACGCGCAGAGCTGCGGAACAGGGGCTCGGTCTTTACGCGCGCGACGTCCAAGTCTTTCCACCCGCCGGCCTAAATGCGGGAGACAGCTTCTTCACCCGAACTGTCAAAGGAGCTGATCCGGGACGCCTATACATTGGTGCTATGGCGCAGGGTCATACGCCAACGTTCAGCAATGTTCTCGTGTCGGCGGCGCTGCTTTCCGCTGTCCCGAAGCTGAATCTTCCGGACCACGTAGAGGACAGCTGGTGGACGCTCGTCGCCTATCACAACAGCCGGCGAGAGCTTGGTCGAAGCCTGACCCTTGCACGTGACGACATTCCAGCCCGCATCGCTGCGCTGAAGGGTAAGGGCGGAGGTGCCGTCCGCCGGGTCAGCGACGTCCAGGAACTGTCCGCGAACATCAAGGGCGATGCCATCCCCGTGGTGCTTGAGGCTCTGAGCAGGCCGAAGACGAGTGGGTCGGCGGTCGACTATCTCGGCTGCACGAACATGCTGTCTGTTGGCGTGGACGTGGACCGGCTCGGCCTGATGCTGGTCCTCGGTCAGCCCAAGACGGCATCCGAATATATCCAAGCGACGTCCCGTGTCGGCCGCAGCGACAGGCATCTTCCGGGCATTGTCGTATCCCTCTTCATGCCGACAAAGCCGCGTGACCGTTCGCATTACGAACTGTTCAGGCCGTTCCATGAGGCGATGTACCGACACGTGGAGCCATCCAGCGTGACACCCTATGCGTTGCCGGCGAGGGAACGTGCATTTCACGCTGCGATGATTGCCGCGATCCGAATGGCGACTGACTTGGACAAGAATGACCGAGCGGCCAAATTCCGGACCGACAGCCCGGAAGTCCGGCAAATTCTCGACACGCTCTACGAACGAATGAAGGCAGCCGACATCGCCGAGACGATCGGCATCGAACAGACCGCGGCAGTTCTTGAGCGTTGGTGGGGTGAACTCGCCAACCCGGAACTGCGGTATTCCACCGCAGCAAACGCGAGGAATTACCGGCCGCTAATCAAACGTTACGGTGAGGTAGGTCAGGGCGAGGCCCGTGAGACCTTGCAGTCGATGCGACATGTCGACAGCAATGTCCGGGTCAAAATTCTCGGCCAGCCGAAAAAGGCGGAAAAGGTTCAATGACGTACGAACTGAGAGCGAACCAGCTGGTGGGTGCTGGCGGGGTAGGGGCCATTGTCGACATCGGTGACGAGTCATTCGTCGTCGGTGACATCACGCGCTGGTCCAGGCCGGATCAGCAGATCATCATTCCCAGAATGGAGCGACGTCTCCGGCGCGACTTGCTAAAGCCGCCAGCTAATCAGAAGGGCTCTAGGGGGGATGTCCTTCTGAGCCGATTCCCCGGAAGCCTGTTCTGCAATCGTGCTCAGTGCCGACGCATCGTGACAAACTGGAATGAGGCGACATCCGGTAATCCTGGCGGCAAGCCGCTCTGTCCGTCGTGCGGGACTGAAGGCAGCTTGGTGCCGATGCGCTTCGTTGCGGCCTGTAAGGCTGGGCATCTGAATGACGTTCCTTGGAAGCGTTGGGTCACTCACTCCAAAGAAAGCTGTCCAAGCCGCCTAAAGCTTCTCATCGGCACCGGCGGGACCGGCGGCCTTGAATCGCTCGTCATCAAATGTGTCGATTGTGGCGCAAACCGCGACCTTAGCCAGATCGTCACGAAGGATTCCATGAAGGCGATAGGTGCAAAATGTTTCGGCACCCATCCTTGGAGGTATGACGACGCCTCCTCCTGCCCCGAGCCACTCGAAGTTCTGCAGCGCGGCGCCACGAACCTCTATTATCCGGTTACAGCGTCGGCTCTATCGTTGGAAGTTATTGAAAAGGATGAGGCCGGCCAAGAAGACATCCGGGAAAGGGACGACTTTAAGTTCGTTCTATCCATGGTTGAGGATGCTAATCTCGACGGCAACTTCGTGCCGCCCCATATCAAGAACATGGTTTCCAAACTGGCAGAGAAATCGGGTATCCCATTCGAAAAAGTTCTGGAAATGATCAGGACCGGAAGTTCGGCGGAAGAAAGCTCAGCTGGGGACGCCGGCGACTGGAATGAGACTGAGGTTCTGAGGGAGGAATGGTCTTTCCTGAAGTCATCAGCTGCGGCTGACTTTCGCGCGAGCGACCTGGTCTGTGCGGAGAGCGATCTTCCAAGGTTCCGCGGGCAGTGCCCGTTCGACAGGGTGCTCCTTTTACATCGGCTCCGGGAAGTGCGCGCATTTCTCGGATACCGCCGGATCGACCCCAGCGGCGAACTGGTAACCCCGGAAGCCGGTCGTCCATTCAGCGGCGGTCGACCATGGCTGCCGGCAGTGGAAGTGTTCGGTGAGGGTATCTTCCTAAGTTTTTCAAAGGAGTGGATGGAGAACTGGGAGCGCAGTGTTGCGGAACACCCACAGGAGGTGGAGCGTATCGCGACGCTCGAACGCACTCGCCAAAAAGAGAATTTCTGGTTCTTGCCGAATGTCACGGCCCGATACATCGCACTGCATACATTCGCGCACTCACTGATGAGGCAGCTGGTTTTTGAGTCCGGATACTCATCATCAGCTCTGCGGGAACGCATTTATGCCGGCCCGGACATGGCGGGCGTCCTCTTATACACGGCAGACGGGGACAGTGAGGGATCGCTTGGAGGCCTTGTCCGCCAAGGTCAGCCAAACCGATTGGGGGACACCATCAGGCTGAGCCTCGATAAAGCTGTGTGGTGCTCAGCCGACCCAGTGTGCAGCGAGACCGCGGGACAGGGTCTCGGTGGCTTCAATAGGGCGGCCTGTCATGCGTGCAGCCTCGTCCCTGAGACATCGTGCGCGACGGCAAACACGCTGCTCGACCGTGGGTTCATGCTTGGCCGGAATGGAATGCCCGGCCTGCTCAGTGCTCTGCTCTAGGCACTAAGATGCGCTTTCCCAATTCCAGAGACCTCAACGACGAGCAGGAAAGGGTTTACCTCTATGCTCCGACAGATGGTCGGATGCTCGTCACCGGGCCGCCCGGCACAGGCAAAACCGTGCTGGCTGTGCTGCGGGCCCTTGAGGTGGCGAAAACAAATCGCACGCCCGTCCTCGCGATGTTCAACAAGGTACTCAGGACATATACCGGTGGTCGTAATCCCGATCGGTCCGCAGCTCACTGGGAAAAAATCAGATTCGTCACGGTCATCCAGTTTTTCTCGGCACTCTGGGATCGGCTTGGGGTCCCTCCGTCCAAGGATGACGAGTCGATCCTGCTTGGAACCCCTTTCGGCGAGAAGGACGAGGCAAAGTCGCTTGGTGCGGTCTGGGACCCGAAGAGCTGGTACCCCGGCAATCGGAGATCAGGCTGCTGGAAAATAGACGGCGAGATGTATCGGCGCAGCCCCGCCGAGTTTGCGCGCTGGAAACCCAGACCTAACAGACCGACAAAGGCGGACGATGCCAAGGCGATCGACTGGGAGCGCTACAACCTAGCGCTGGGCCGACACGCGGCGAGTCTGAACTGGGCTGCTATCGACTTCGAGATACTCATCGTCGACGAAGCGCAGGATTTCCCACCGGCGTTTTTTTCGCTTCTTCGGCGCCTATCCGAAGGCTTTTTCGGTAACGAGACCTGCCCTTCAGTGATGATACTCGCCGACGAGAATCAGCGAATTGGGCAGGACAACAGTACCATCGCCGACATCATCCGGGAAATGGAGATATCGGAGGATCGTCATTACCGGCTCACGACAAACTTCCGCAACACCTCACAGGTCGCTAAAGCTGCCGCACATTTCTACGCCGGGATGCAGACCGGCTTACCTGCGCTTCCATCCAGAACGGGCCCGATACCGGAGCTCCGCCGGTGTTCGGACAGGTCAGCTGTCAGGGCGCGAGTGCTTCGATACGCTGAGAATAATCCGCGCCATCAGATCGGAGTGATCTGCTTGGGATCCGATAGGGTTCGTGAACAGTACTATGAGGATCTCAGAAAGCATGCGGGTTCGAACTCGCTGGTGCAGACCTATTCGTCAGTAAACAGCGCGCACGAAAACGCTGCGGAGATGGAATTCGACCGGCCTTGTGTAACCGTACTGAACAGGGCGAGTTGCAAGGGCCTGGAATTCGATGCCGTATACGTAGTCAACCTTGAAGAGGCAGCCTCGTCGGGTGAGCAGGCGGACTTTTTCAAAATGCATATGTATGTGATGTGCTCTCGCTCGCGCGAGAATCTGTTCCTTCTCTGGAATGGATGTGAGGGTGCCTCGCCATCGGTTTTGGGATTGATGCCAAGCGAACCTACCGTAAGGATCAGGGGATGAAGGAATCCGCGCTGACAATCTACCTTCCGACAAATCTAAGAGAATTTCTCGCGATTCTCGAAGGGCTCCGAATTTCTACGAGTCCCGGTCGGAGCCTCGAACATCTGACACCGCGCCCAATCGTTCAGCCTCCATTGAGGGCCGTTGAAATCGAGCTTCTGACTTCCGGAAGGGACGGCGATTTTCCTATCCTTCTCGAAGCGATCGTGAAGAATTCAGCAGATGCCCATGAGCAGCAACAAGAGGCAATACCACTCAGCGATGTGAAGCGGGCCGTATTCCGGTCCGACAAGGAGCAGCAGGTCGTCGTCAATCGGCGGCTCGACAACGTGCCGGTTGATTTGCTCAGGCTTGATGTCGACCCCTCTCTTTTCGGCGTAGACGGCGATTCGCGATACGTGGCAACTTCAGCCGCAGACAGTGCGTCCAGCGAGCGGTGGAAGTCGGCGGACCAATTGGGCGGTGCCGTGGCAGGCCTCGTGGCGGCCGCTGATATTCATCCGAATGTGCGTGAGCATCTTTCGGCATTTCTCGCAGGAAGTTTACCCTCGTTCAGTCTCGACGATATTTTCGGGGAGGACACACAGACCTTCTGCAGGGCGGCAGTCGGGGTCATTCGGCAGCACCATGACGGTCAGGGCCAAGACGGCAATATGTTACTGGAGGAGTTGGTAGTCACGCTGGGAAAGGCAGGAATGCCATCAGACGAGGTGCGGGCTTTCGGAACGCGGATGGCTTCAATCCTCTCTTCCGACGAGGTGCGAAAGCGTGGAAGCCTGTCTGATAAGAAGAATGTGCTCCTCCGAGCTCTCTCTCTGCTTGTACAGCGACCCTCCCTAGACGAAATTCTTGCCGACAGGGTAGCTGGAGAGCTTCCGGGTCCTCAGGTTCTTCTGATTGCTGCCACACTGGCTGGCCTGCGGGACGGTCTCGCGCGTCTTAGTTCCGAGCGGAAATCACGGCATGCTGACGCGCTCGGTCAAATCACTGCCGGCGTCGAGAATGAGGCCATGGACGTCGAGCGGCTCCGCGAAATGATTTCCAAGGCGTTGGCACATGCCATCCCGGGTAGATCCTCAGAGGCGCAGACCAGACCGTCCAACTCAGTTGTGCTTGAAATCTGTCCGTTCTCGAAGCCCGCAATTGTCAGAAGAGCATTGGCTGACATCGCATTGATGCCGCCGACTTGGCGCCTAATTCTCAGCGATGACAATACGCTTTGTCTCCAGATTGACGGTGCTGGCGAGGATGACGTCGTCGCGGCAAAATTGAAGCGCATGGAGTGGAGCAAGCGCCCGGGGAAGCCGAGGAAAACCCAGACAGCAAAATCGATGGCTCCCGTGAACGACGAGGCGATGTTGCCCGGACTAATAGGCGCCGGGGCGTCCGGCACCGTCGATTAACGGGCATGGACGACAAAGCGATTTGGGAGCTGCGCTGCCGCGAGGCTTGGGATTATCCAGTACAGCTGAGACAACTGCACAACGCATTGGGTGAGATCCGGAGGCACGGGACACTGCGCTTCAGGGTCGCTCACCGTCTGGTCGAGCTGAAGAAACAATCAGATGAGGTTACGCCCCT
This sequence comes from Sphingomonas sp. Leaf38, assembly GCF_001421825.1. Classification (NCBI taxonomy): domain Bacteria; kingdom Pseudomonadati; phylum Pseudomonadota; class Alphaproteobacteria; order Sphingomonadales; family Sphingomonadaceae; genus Sphingomonas; species Sphingomonas sp. Leaf38. The sequence goes on from NZ_LMLD01000015.1 coordinate 73,947, forward strand.
CGCTTTGATCTTCGGGACCTACAATCTTTCGGCCCCTGACGGACGGCCGCTCTACCAGTATCGACTGAGTGATGACTGCTTCGGGATTCTTCAATCAAAGCTTCAGGCCCTTGGGACGGACAAAATCGATCTGGGTTTCGGTCCGGCCCTTTTCAGTCTCTGGGCGGCGGAATGGTTCCGGCGATATCATCCCGGCGGATTACGCAAATGGGAGGATCTGGAGGCAGCGATCGGCTTTTCGCGCAACCAGAATCAGTGGCGTGAAACCACAAGGCGGGGACTGCAACAGCTAGGTCGGCCAATCATCAAGGCCGACAACTTTCGCTATTTTCTGAGCACACTGGCGCGCGAAGGCGGTTTTCCCACCGCAGCGCTCCAAGCGGACCAGCAAAGCTGGGCAAGCGACGTGATGCGGGCGCTTGTGGCAACGTTGCTTGCGGAGGTGAACCCGACCGAGCGGCGTGCATTCGAATTGGCAAATTCGCTCCGTTCGCGGATACCTTCTGTGTTCTGCGACGATGACTTCATCCAGCTCTGCGCCGACCTTGCCATGGCTATCGTCGGGGTCCGCCGCGGCGCTGACGCAGAGGCTGTCGCAGCGGGAATTCCTGTTTCTGCATGGCTAGATGCCAAAAAGGCCGGGTGGAAGAATCAATTGCCCGTTTCGCTCGACGGAAAGAGTGACGGGCTGATCGATCAGCTGATGTTGGTCCGGCCTCAACGAATGGCGAGTGGTCACCTTGATGCCGCGCGCTACCTCGCGAGAATTGACGGGGAATGGGTCGAAGCTGCGGTTCTCGAATTGAATGGTGATGTCACCAAAGCCGTGCGTCAGCGTCTGGCCGGAACCGGTGGTCGTCTCCATGTCTATTCCTCCGGAGACTTGGCGAGGTACCTTCCAGGCGAGCTTGGGTACATTGATAGGGATGAAAGCGGTCAGTGCTGGATGCAGGCACTCGAGCGGCGTTCCGAGATGCGACTGGTGCCGTTCCGCTGCGCTCTCGATATAGAAATAAGATCATCGGAACGGCCTGAGGCACGTCTGCGTCTCCCGGGCGATAGCAACCCTCTCCGCGCCCCGATGATCGTTTTGACCGTCGAACGTGAGGCCGACGGAGTGCCCCTTGAGTTGCTGGTTCGAGGAACTGGCAGCGGCAAGTACCGTCATGAGGTCCTGTTCGTTCAGGTGCCGCCGACGTGGGACGTTCGCCCCACGTTGCCGGACGAGACTGCTAGCCGCTTGGGATCCAGCCCGGGCGGCACTCTGTGGCGTGTCGAGGGTGGAGCGGTCGCGGTCACGGATCGCGGTGACCTCTACCGGCTAATTTGCGGACATTCGGCCGAGACGATCGACCGGATTGAGGTCACCGCTGGGAATTTGCCGTCTTTCATCAGACCCATGGATCCAGAGGTGCTTCTCGTCCGGCAACCCATCGGTCTGAGGCTCCTGTCCGGAAGCCGTCATGTTCCTACAGGCGGGCGCCTGTTCCAACGCTCGCGATGTTCAAACGAATGGGTTCGACTCGATGGTGAACTGCCTTGCGGAACATATGAGATCGCTTGGCGGGAAGGCAATGTTATCAGAGACCGCTTGATCGTGGCGGTGCTGCCTGGGACCGCGGATATCGCGCGGTGGGGTACCGGGGACAACGTCAGCTATAAGATGGTGGGCTGGAGCGAGGTCAGTATCGTTCCTAATACAGATGCGCCCGTTCGTTTGTCTGCCAGCGGAGAGGAGATGAAAGCATTTTATCAATCCGCCGTGAATCGGATTTTCGGCGCCACGGTTAGATGGGGGGGGGACCACTCCGGGGACAGTTGCCCGGTCATCATTGACTTCCCGAGCGGCGCCGGACTTGCTCGCTGGGATGGGCGAATTGTTCAGGGCCGCGAGCGTATTTCCCTGTCGGACCTTGATGATGTGGCCGCCTATGCCGATGGGCGGATGGAAGTGCACGGACGGATCCTCGATGGCGCAGGAAAGGTCATCCCCGGGACTGAAATGCAGTGGGCATTTGATGACGAAATGCCGCTTTCAGTCATTGCCGACGACCTCCGCCGTGCGATGTTGCCGGCCGGTCTCCACGCGACTGCGCAGATCGGGATGCACGACGGAATTGAGACCTATTGGAAAGTTTCCCAGTATACTTTCGGACTGCGACAGGAATCCGGAGGACTGGTTTCCCCGATCGGAATAATCGACGAGCGAGTTACTCTCTGCGCACGATCTCTGTCGACGTACTGGCTCGAAACCAAGGTTTCAGACTATAATCTTACTGAACGTACCAATCACCGACCGATCATACTGTCTGACTCCCTGAAGGGGCCAACTATTGCGTTTCTTCGCGAAGCGGAACGCGTCATTACCCGACCGGTTTTTCAGATTCAGCCGGGGACGGATCAAGGTCGGACCGACTTACTCGGACGTGCAATGACCGCACCGGACTATGAGGCCGCATTGCATGATTTTCTCAAGGCTGCGTCTGGTCAAACCACGGCCGAAAGTGAAAAGCCGGTTAGATGTCTTGTGAGGGTAGCGACCACTCTAGGCGGACTGCCACCCTCAACATTCAGAGTGCTGGAGTTGCTGCCCGACTATCCGAGAGCTTTAGCTCGGACGCTGGCGTTTGCCTCACCGGATGAGCGCGCAGACGTCCTAAGTCTCGAAATGTCATTGCCGTTTGCGTGGTTTATAATCCCGCGCGAAACTTGGGCAACAGTCATGGGTGAGGTCTTTGACCAAGCGCTGGCCAAGGTCCTCAAGGAAGGTATTGGGCAAGACGCTGCTCGCTACGCAGCGGAGAAGCTAGCCGATCTCCGCACCGAACTGAGAGAACGACATTCGATCCTGTGCGAATTGATCTTCCCTGATCAGAGCAACCTCGACATTTCCTCCATCATCCAGCGCTTTCTCAATCGTAATGTCGATCGCGTGCCCCGGAATGACAGGAGTATTTTCCGAGAAGCGCTGGGCGACCGGTTGCCCGACATGCTTCTGGATTTGCCGCGTCATTGCCTAGAAGTTATGGAGGCTCCTTTTGCGGCAGCAGCTGCCGCACGAGGCGAATGGAGTCCGTCGCGCGAACATATCGCGAGAATGAAGTTGGTGGCTCGAAGGTTCCCTACATTTTTTGGTGATGCGTTTGCCCATTGCCTGACGCGATAGATGTTAGCCATTTCAAAGCGTTCGCCGCTGATCGCTGCATCGCCTACCTGCGGCGCTGCGACAGAGCCGTTATGCCGTTCCACGGCCGCCATGACGTGATGGGGTGGACGACCCCTAAATTTCATAGCTGTACAATGAAGTAGTCGTTGAGCCACGTCTAGGAGAGAATCAATACAGCGGAATCGCTACCGTCGGTGTCGAACTGCCGGAGAACGTATTTAGGTCCACGCTAACAATGCTGACGGCAAAGTGCTGGTCCGGCGGCAACTTACGCGCGCTGAGGTTTTCCAGTTCTTTGCCGCATTGCCGCCGTGCTTGGTGGAGATGGAAGCATGTGCATCGGCCCATCATTGAGGTCATGGGTTCTATCAGACCAGAGCAAAGAATTTGCTATTCTGTGTACCAAGAGCTTTTCATTTCTAGCTGATCACCCGAAGGCTTCTCAAGGCTTAAAACCTCTCGCTTGAATGAACGGGGAAGACGTCACTAGAGCTATTGGTTGCCGCGTCCGCGGCAAAAGTGACGGTTCGGCCAAGGCTACCGAGCCTAAACCGCTGGGATCACTGGTTCGGCTGGATCGTGTGGTCCCGGCACATGCCCAGACGGCACGACCGTGGAAGCACCGAGGACGTGTTTCTCTTGGTCGTCAAAAAAGATGTGCGCACCTAGGGCTTGGAGGATCGGCGCCTTGGACCGACTCCCGACAAAATGCGCCTCGTCAGCAGGCGTGCCCCACGCTCGCAGCGTTCGCACGACCCGCTCGTGCGCTGGCGCGTTGCGTGCCGTAACGAGCGCTATGCGAACCTTGCTTACATCCGCCTCAGTTAAAAACACCCGGCGTAATGCAGAGAGTTTATGAAGGAAGTTGCCAAAAGGACCCCTCGCCATTGGGTTAGCTGCGTTAGCGACTTCATGTGCCAGAAAAGCGTCAAGCCCCCCCTCTTTGTAAACGGCATCGGACTCAGGCCCGAACACTACAGCGTCACCATCAAAAGCAATTCGAACTTCGCCAGCCGACGTTTCGTTTCCAATCGCCGGCACCACACCAAGTCGTGCGGCTGCAGCTCCGCCTTCAACCGCGCCCTGCACGTCGGCGTCTTCGTTAGAGAGGAAAAGCTCGATTCCCCATGCCGGTATGAAAGGTGTTAGAGAGCGCCCACTGGTGAAGCTACCCGTATTGATGGAAAGACCGTATTGGTCGATTGACCTGAAGGCTCTCAGCGAGAGGTCAGGTGAGTTTCGCGATAGGAGAATAACTTCGACGAATGGTAGGGCGTTGGGCTCATTCAAAGCGAGAAGACGTTCAACCACTTCAAAGCCGGTACCCTTGCGAAGCGGTGTGTCTTCCCGTTCAAGCTGCATGAGGGAGTACGCTTTTACACCTTCAGTCGTGAAGACGTGATGCTCTTCTTCGAGGTCAAAAAGAGCCCTCGTTGATATTCCAATTCGTAGAGGATCGGATCTTAGCGCTGCGGAAGCTGCTCTCTTTACATCCGAAGAGGTCGGAGATTCTGCGTCTTCGCGTTTTTCCAAAACCCGTACCGTCCCGCCAAGAATCAATTTTCGTAGGCCCGTCATACGATAGTTTTTCCGACTTGCGCAATGAATCACGTAATGTTGTTTTGTTCGCTTTAACCCAGAGCCGTGATGGATGTTGTCGATAGATACCGGCCAAACGTTTCCGGTCACAACACAATGGTCGATCAGCGATCAGCCTGACCGTTAATAACTTGAAGCACAATGAATGGCGAAAGTTAGGAAGCTGGACGGGTCCCGAAAGTGGCCAGAATTGGGTCCAAGCGGGCGCATTACCGCCACTAAGGTAGGCGGCCGGCATTGACGGTGGTTGATACAATGCTCCGTCAATAGGGACGGTGGTCTGACCTGTTCAGGCGCCGAGATGCTCTGAGCTCGAATTCCGATGGTATCGCGTTCGACCCGGCTAAAATGTTTCGGCTCGGTGAGCGAGGCGGCGAATGTGTTCCACGCCGGGATAGGGAATGGCGGCAAGGGGTGGCCTAGAAAGGCCCGGATTTGCATACGGCCTGAGTGAGGAAAAGATGTCGAGATTGTTGGCTTCCATAATTACGCGGTTGGCAGCCGCAATTAGTTGGAAGAGTACCTCGCGGACGACGCACTTCTCTATTTCTATCCAATAACCCCTATCCACGGTAAGATCGAGATCATCCACATCGACGAGGTAAAGGAAGTTTCCGTTGCCCTCGTGACTCTCGAACATACGTTGGTACTTGCGCTCGTCAGTAAGCGGGTTGGCCGCGGCGAGCAAGCTCAGCAGGTCGGAGGCGACGGCGTTGAAGTGCAGTAGTGGATCCCGAAGACCGTGTTGGAATGCGCTGTCGGACAAGTCGTCGCGAATGCAGTTGGCTGAAGCGGCACAACGCTCGATCAGCTCGACGGGGATGCTTACGCTATAGCGGTCCCAGGCCCGCCGTGCCTCCCACGCCGACAGCACTGGTTGGAACGCTGCTTCCCATGCCTCGAACGCAAGCCGCGCGCTGCCGCGCCACACATGACCGAACGGTGCCGCTTCCCGGCCATCGTGCTGCCGCGCGACGCGTTCCTCGTGCAAGCCCTTGAGCCGACGCAAGTCCTCGATGCAGTAGGTGGAGGTGTCTCGGTCGATCAGGTCGCCGTGCTTGGCGCACAGCCAAATTCCGTTCTCGATGCCGCTCCGCTCCTCGGCCGTCATCGCGCGGTATCGAGGGCCACCGGGAGCTGCTGCGCAGATGTGGGAGGCACGGCCACTCGTGCTGACGGCGTCGTCAGATTGGGCGCTCGGGCCGATGGTTGGGTTGCCGCAAATGGAGCAGCGGAACGACGCGCGCTCGGCCAGACGTCGCCGCGTCCTAGCGGAGAAATCGTCTCTGTTGCCATAACCCACGACCGCTCTTCCTCAACTATTCAATGGAGCTTCTGATTCATCGTCGTTCACTGATTTGCTTGCAAGGCGCCGGCGCAAGGAATGTTGGGTTGACCCGAGGCTTCGGCCATAGCGTATGACCTGCTCGCACATATCTTGGTTCATCCGGCCGATCGCGAGCGGCTGATTCAAGCGGTCCCGGCGAAGATACCTAATCAGATAAACCTACTCTTTCAGCTCGGTATCTCAGATCGTGTATTCCGCTTGTTTCGTCGGATGCTTGCGGCGGGCGTAATTCCCATCCAGAAACGCACGCGCATATGCGCTGCGCTGCGTCCGCGATGACGTCGTCGGCTAGATGCGCGTACCGGGCCGTGGTCTCTGGTAGGCAGTGACCGAGCAGCTTTCCGATTGTGGCCAGCGGAACATTGTCCATGATGGCGGTGGACGCGAAGCTGTGGCGCAGGTCATGGATGCGCAGGTCAGGCATCGAGCAGCGACGCCGCAGTGCGGTCCACCAGCTGATCACGGCAACGGGTGCCTTGCCGGTTTTGTCAGGGAACACCAGCGGGCAATCCGCGCGACGGGGAAGTGCCTCTAGGATCGCGAGAGCTTGGCTGTTCAGCCAGATGGTCTTGGGGCCCGTCTTGCTGTCCGGCAGTGCTAAACGGGGCGGCTGGATCCATTCCCACTGGAGGTCGCGGATCTCGCCGACCCGCGCGCCAGTGTAGAGTAGCAACCTGATAATCGCGGCCTGCGCCGGGTGGGTAGCGCCAGCGTAGGTTGAAAAGCACAGCGAACGCGAACGACTGGCCTGATCGAAGCCTTTCAACGCTTAACTGGCAGGCAATTACTGCCAAAGTGTCGGCTGCCATTGAGGAGAGCAATCCGCCGGGAACGGCGCGAGCCCCGGTCGTCGACGAGTTAGCCGGTCACGTCGCACGTGGTTCAACAGCGGGGCCGCTTATTGTGAGTTATACGCCAGCCGAGACTGATCGACGGCAGGACTTTCTCCGGGTCCTCTGTACATGAGTGACGCGCGCCGTGGCCCGCTGCGTTAACGGGCAATGGGCCGAACCATTGTTTAGACGGTCGGGGCAGCTCGGCTTGCCTTGCCGGCGCGTTTACATTGCGCTCAAGCCCGCGTCCCGGTTTGCGTCGGACTGAAATCCGGCGCGGCCGCTTCGAGGTAGCGGATGATCCGCTGCTCCTCTTCGGTGCAGCCTTCCCGCAGGCGATACGGAACCACCACCCCGTGCAATTGGGCGCGAAGATCGTCCCATCGTTCCATGAGCACCGCCCAGTGATGGCTATCGTACGTCCCTTCGAAGATCACGGGCCGCACCTCGATCCGCGGCAGCGGACGCCGCCCGTGCCTGATCGCTTCCGTCAGTCCTCGCGCCCAATGGCTCTCAACGCGGTCGACTCGCCCGATCTGCTGCTCCACTACCCCGGGATTCCATTCCGGATGTAGCAGCACCACCACCCGGCACGCTCCGTGCAAGTTCAAACCTTCGCGTCCAACCATCGAATTGGCTACGAGGACGCGCGGTTGACTGTGCGGGCGATTGAATGCGTGCTGGAGCGTTCGCCGGGTCGATCGCGAGGTCGCGCCGATCATCAATCGCGCGAAACGCCCGCGACCGGAGCCATATTCGTCCTTCAACCGCGCGAAAAGATCGCGCCAGAGATCGCCGGCCTCGGTCGTGCTGAGCATAGGATATCTGTCCGTGTCGCGTTTCCCCGGCTCGCAGAATTCGGAGATCAGGCTCGCGAACGCCTCCGCCAGCTCCCGGTTGGATACGGTCAGGTCAATTCGCCGATCGCCGTCAAGGTGCTGCTCGAGCGCAGTAGCGAGCACCGTTTCGGTCTCTCCGGCATCACCGCGCGCTGCGTCCGCGAGCCGCCGGAGGTTTTCGTCGGCAGGGTCGATCCCGCTGACGATCCGATCCAACAGTTCGCGCCGCGCCGCGCCGCGCCGGCTTTCTTCGGCTCCGTACTGCCGGGTAAGCGCATCGTCGAGCGCATCCTTGTCAAAGTCGCCTGCTCGGCCGAGCTGGCGATGCGCCGCCTCGATGGCCGGCACCTCATCTGCTAGTGAATTTCTTTGTGGCCAGGGTTCGCCAGCGTCCAGCGCGCGCAGCATCGCGCGTGCGTTCAACAGCTCCGTTAGGGCGCGCAACGGACTGGTGAAGCGTCCGAAGACGAGCACCTTCTCGCCGTCGCTATGATAGGCCTCAATGGCTGCAACGGCGGCTAGGATGTGGGGATGGTCGTGGAGCGCGCCCTTGGCCTGCGCCACGCGGCTGAGGATGCGGATCCACCAGTCCACCCGATCGAGGCGCTTGGTTTCGGCCAGCGAGGTCGGGACAGTCACTTCGTCCGCGGCGGTCGGGACCGTCTCGAGTTCGGGATCGTCTTCGCCACGTTGCGTGTCCTCTGCGCTGCGTCCCCCGGCATCGATCAGACCGGCAATGCCGTGGTTGATGCCGTGGCCGCTGCCAAAGGTCAGCCGCAACCGCTTGGCGGCTGGGTCATCCACTCCGGAGGCGACGAACGATAATGCCTCGGCGGCGCACACTGCCTGCTGCCATTCCGGGCTGAGCATGGCCGGCGTTACTGCGATCTCGTGTTGCCAGCGGTAGCTTTCGGCGTTCGCGGCGGCCGCTCCCTCCGCACGCGTCGACTCTTTACGAAACTGGATCACCGCCTCATCCGCCCGTTTGTCGCGCCGCAGCACGAATGGGCCAAGTGCCTTCTGCAGCGCTGCCGCCGCGTCGACATAAGCTTCCCGAGCCTCTGCACTGCTGCGCCAGACCAGCCGTACCCGCCGCACGGCCTCGCCGTATTGCGCGACTGCAAGGAGGATCTGCTGCTGGCGTGGAACGTCCAGCTGGATGCGCGTCAGCATGTCCGTCCAGTCGGCGCCGCTGAGTTCGACCGGGGTCGCGGTCATGCAGAGTCTCCGGCTGTCGGCGCGCGGAAGGATGGTGCGCTCGAGCAGGCGGGACAAGCCGCTTTCCTCGCGCCGGCTCTTGTGCGCTTCGTCGACGATTAGCAGGTCGAAACTGCCGAGACCAAGGCCCACGGCCTGCTGCAGAGACGCCCGGAGATCGCTGTCGCTGCCGTAATTCTCCCCCCGAGTAGCCTGGCGCCAGTCGATGGTGTCGCGAAGCGCTGCGAAGGTGTCGCGGATGACCGGGTCCGCCGCGCTGGCACAATGCGTTGCAATCCCTTCCGCCGCCCGTCTCGCCCAGTCGTCGGTCTCCTTCAGCGCGGCATTGAACCCGTGCGGTGCGCGTCCGGAGGCTTTCCGGGCCAGTCCGATTAGGATGTGAAGGAGTTCGAAACGCCACGGAGCTGCGTTGAGGCCGAGCCGCCAGTTAGCGAGCCCGTGTGACACCAGGACGACCGATTCGTCAAACCAGTGACGTGGCGCATCTTCCTCATCCCAAGCCGAGAGGAACGTCCACAAACTGCGGATTACGTCCCGGACGCGGGGCACCTCGCCCGCGTTAAGCTCTGTCTGCCATTGATCGCCTAGGCCCGCCGGGATGAGGATCGCGACACGGCCGCCAGCCTCTACCACCGCCCGCGCCACCGCGACCGCGATACGCGTCTTGCCCATCCCGACCTCGTCGGCGATAATCAGTCCGTGATCGGGCAGGCGATCGGCGATCACCCGCAGGCTGTCGCGCTGACCGGCGTTCAGCCAAACACCGGGAGCGCCGGCGATTACGCGGAGCCGGTCCGCCACGTTGTCCCAATTTTGCATCGTCACCGTCAGGGCTCCAGCTTCCCGTTGGCGACGCACCACGCATTTGCAACGCGGTCCAGCGTTGCTTCGTACCGCGCTCCGGACGGGGTCGCCGCGGTCTCTGCGAATGGCGGCCGAAAAGGCGCGGCGCGGAGCGGGCTCAGCGGATCAAGACCAAGTGTTCGAAATGCCACGATCTCCGGATCGTCCTTGGCCTGGTCAAGCGTTTGTTCCAAGCGAGCGCACCATAAGATCCAGTCGGGCTCGGCGAGCGCGGTCTGGCGCGCGGCGATGCGTTCCACCAGCTCCATCACTCGGCGGATCGGATAACGGCTTGGCAGGGCGCCGCGGCCGGTCACGCGGGTCAACTTGGCGCCCTTGCTCAGCTCCGGATCGTCGTCGTCTATCCCGTCACCGCCGCCGTCACCATCGTCCGGAGGCGGTAGCGGGAAGTCCGCAAGTAGGGACCATACGTCGTCGAGCGTCACAGGGTTCAGCCGCGCAGCTGCGATCCGCCCGAAGCGATCGACCACGCACACCGCTTCGGTCCGCGTCTCTTCCCCCTCCGTCCAGCGGACCTGGACTTCCGGAGGGCAGTCGCCCTGCCAGACGAACGTTGCTGCGTCCCGTTGGCAGGGTGCGCCGTGCGGATCGAGCACCTCGAACTCGGCGCAAGCATCTGCGGGGGGCACGAGACGTCCGATCGCATCCGGCTCCGTAGTCCAGCGCAGATAGGTAACCGGCGGCGGCAGATAGGCTGGTAGCCGTTCGGGCATATCGCCGCCTGCCAGCAGATCCTTGGCCAAAATGATCTCGGTTTCGTCATCGAAGTTCAACGGCAGGACCCGCTCGACAGCGATCCAGTCCAGGCCTTCAGCCTCCGCCCAGACCAGATTCTTTGGGGCGAAAACGACGCCGGCCTCGAGGTTCGCGCGCGCTCCCGTCAGCACCAGCCCCGGAGGGGTCAGATTGCCAGAGCCGAGATAGAGCCAGGCGCGCAGGCACGCGTTCGAATTGTGATGTCGGTGCGCGCCGAACAGGAACTTGGCATGCAGGCTACGGGCACTGTTGCCGAATGGCCCCCGGCCTGGACGTCTGATCGTCCAGCCCTCCGCGGCAATCGCGGCTCGCGCGGTTGCGATCGCCTGACAGGCCATCGGATTGACGATCAGGTCTACTTCGGTGTCGGCGTTTTGTATGCCCTTTGCTTTGAGCTGATAGACGATGTCGGCGGGAACCTTTGGAAGCTTGCCGCTGCCGCCGCTCTCGTAGAACCCCGAGCCCATCACCAGGACATTTCGCCGGCCGGGCTCGACCCGATTGACGATCTGCGGCAGCAGCGGCTGGCGCCGGTTGTCGATGAACCGCGCGGTCCCTCGCAGCGGTGATGCGTCCGCTACGAGCTTGCACCACGCATCGAGGCGTTTGTAGTTTTCCGCGGTTGCCGGCGTCACCGCCTCTATCGGCAAGACGGGCGATTTCCTACGGAGCCAAGTCATGAAGCTTGTCGCTGCCGCGATGTCGGTCCGCGCTTCGGCAGACGTATCGGCACTCAGCTCGTCCGAGCAGACCTCGGCCTGCCAAGCCAGATCGAGGCTTTCCTCCAGCGTTTGCCGGGTCCAGTTGCCGGTCGAAACCACCAAACGCACCCGCCAGCTGCCGGTCGTGTACAGATGCCGGAAGCCGAGGAGCGCGACCTTGGAGTGGAGGAGCTCGAAAGGCGCCTTGCTAGGCGCGGCGAGATGAAGCACGCCGGGAACTTCGGTCGTCGATAGCCGTGGTGTGCCCCGGTCAAGCAGAAGCGCGAGCGCGACATCCCCATCGATCATGCGGCGTCGACGGGTGCGGAGCGTAAACCGCTCGGCAGCGTCGTTCATGAAAGCCGCATCAGCTGAATAGCCGCAAACCCAGCCGAAGGTGCCGATGTGGTCGGCGGGGGGATCGAACAACTCCGACAACGGTGGCGGACTTTTGGATCCGAAACTGCGGCCTGCCATCACCGTCGTTCCATGCCGGACGAACAGGCTGAACGAAGGTCGTCAGTCAGCAGCATGAGGTTGTGAATCCGGTGCGAGATGCGCTCCGGCAGCGCCGGCAAATCTTGCGTCAGCGGCGTATTCGAAAGCTCCTCGTCTGCGGCCTCCGCTGCGATCTCGTCACCAGATGCGGCAATCGAAGGTCTCGACGGCGCGGAGAGAAATGCCGGACCGGCCAGAATCCCGTCCCCCCCGGACATCAGCACGCGTCCGTCGCGGGCGACCAGACGGCGGAGCACCTCCACGCCGTCGGGTGCGACGCACTCCCGGCAGAAGCGGCTGGCCTCTCCGTCCGGCGACGGATCGTGCGCGGCAGTCAGGAACTCCTCCGCCCGAACACGGAGTTCGTCCAGCATGGGGCGCAGGCTCGCGTCCGCCGCCTCTACCCACGACATCTTGCGCGCGCCGGTTGCCAGCATCCGGTTTTCCACGCGCGCCAGCACCGACCCGTCTTCGATCTCGCCAGCCGCGGCCTCGACAACGGCGGCAAAGCGGGCGCCGGCACGGAGATCCGCCCAATGCTCCGGCTCGGTGAGCTGTGTAGGGGGGCGGTCCCACTCGACATGGTCGCGCCCGTCCTTCTTCAGCGCCTCCACCCAGGCCAGTGCGTCGCGTCGGCGCACCGAAGCCCCCGCGATCGCCTCGCGCAGGATCTCGCGCGCGCTGATGGGCAGCGGGAGCGTCGGATCGATGGTCTTCAGAATCGAGCGCCATGTGCGGGGAAGGTCTTCCCCCATGACCCAGCCGAGCAGCTTGTCGCACGCGAGCGGGCAGGCGGCGGCCAGCAGGGCCGCACCAAGCTCAGAACAGCTGTAGGTGCTGAAACGCTGCGTAGGCGCGTTGACGAAGCCCAGCGCCGCCAGCCCTTCCACCGTCCGGATTCGCATCGGCTGAGTCACGTAGAAGGTTCGGCTCGCAGCGCGCTTGAATGATGGCGGCCCCGTCAAGCCGTGACGTCCCAGTTTGCGGATTCCCGGCAGTCGATCGTCGGCGTTCCATCCCGTCCGGTGGAATGCCGCCCAGACTGCCACGGCCTCAACCGCGTTGGCAGCGGCAATGGTCGACACGACCTGCCCGACGCGGCGGGCCTGTTCCGCCAGTTGTACGCCGAGAAGTGCCAGCACGAACTGTCGGCCGTATGAGGCGTTGCCCATGCCCGGCACAGCCAGATCATTGAACCGACGCACGACCGCGCCAAGACCCAATGTCCGGACTCGCCGCGTACCGCCAAGCGCCTCTCCCCCGAGAAGCCCCCAATTCAAGATAAAGCCATCCTCAACAAAAGTTCGGAACTCCAACTGGTTTGGCGGGCCCCTCGCCAAGACTCGCTCATGTATGGCCTTCTGCGGGAAGGCACGAAAGAAGTTTCGACGTACCGCCGGAACATCGCTGATTGGCACCAGCCGGTCAGGCGCTTGGCTTTTGAAACCGTCAAACAGTGTACGTCAGAGCCGTGGGGTCAATCTTCAATGTACGGCAGATAAAACCCTTCAATGCGGCGCCGGAATTTGCCAAAGATGTAGCGCATAATCGTTCAGCGAACCTCGACGGTTGCGCCAGCGGCAGTCAACTCCCTCCGAGCTGCCTCGGCATCGTGCTGCGACACCCTCGTCAACAGGGTAGTAGGCACTTTATCGACCAGTTTAATCGAGGGACCCATGCCCAGATTGGTCAACTTTCTGACTGCAGCCGTGACGTTCATCTTTTTACCGTTGTGGGCGACCAGAACAACGTCAAAATCGACTTTCGCATCAAGATCGAGGGGGACGTAGACTTGGACGTCGAGCGACCGGTCTCCGCGCGTGAACGTCACGATCGACGTTGTCTCGCCGCGCTGCAGCCGTCGATCCACCGCGTCGTTGGCGCGGCCGATAACATTTTTGGCAAAAACTTCCATCTCGTCTGCGATCTTGGCTAGGCGCTTCATCGCAAAGCCATTGAATGGCCAGCTAGATGCGTCAAAGTCGCGCTTGGCCTTGTCGGCCTGCTTTTCTAAACGCTCGATCATCTGGGCGTCAGAAGCAGTGGCACTGTTACGGTCTACCACATCGTACTGGATGTCGGCGTGACATCCGGCGCACAGCGCCAAGCCGTACTCGATGTCCTTTTTGCCGCAAAACGGGCACTTCATGTCGTCAATGCTTCTGGCCATGTATCCACCATTTTTAGGTATCATGAGCAAGACGAGCGGGGAGGCAACCCCTTCCGTCAGATCGAAGGCGAGAGCTTCGTCAAACTAAACGCTCAGGCGGTGTCGGCGAGGCAATGAGGGTATCCGCCGGGGGCGGGGCGGACCCTGCTCGTTGACGAGCTTGCCGGCCACGTCGCACATGGTTCCACAGCGTGGCCACTTATTGTCGATTATTACGCCCGCTGAGACTGATCAACGGCAGGATTTTCTCTCAGGTCCACTATACACGAGTGACGCGTGGCCATGGCCCGCTAGTGTGAACGGGCAATGGGCCGAACGACCCGGTGCTGTCGGTTGCGAAGTCTCGCGAGTTCGGACTGGCCGGCGCAAAGTAGGGGGGCGAACCGGGTTCGATATAACGCCGGTTGCCGACAAGCACGGGTAGGGACACAAGGGCATGACGACATTCGACTTTTGAGCAAGCAGCTCGTTTCTACCCGAGCCCCCGCTAGCGCAGACGATCGGAATCAATATAGGGAGCGGCCGTGTCATCCTAGGGACGGGGCTGCATGTCCGTATTCAGGGGGAACCGCACTTTGATTGAGTCTGTCGACGCTGAACTCCTACATCAGCTCGAAGTCGTTCAGCGCGGCTATGACGTTGTGCCGTTCATGGCCGAACTTCAGCCTGCCGCCGGCATGCTTTGGAAGCCGATTCCGGACGAAATGTTCGCGTATCTGGTCAGATCTGATGACTATCGTCCCGTTCTTGCCGGCGCTGCTCCAACCTGGTTCGAGGTTGTCGCGGATCAGGGTGTACTCACGCTCATCATTTATCGCGCGAGAGCCGACGAGCTGTTTTATGTGCTCGCGCCGAACCGATGATCCAGGCGGATGCGAGGAATACTGTTCGACTCGCATCTACAGCTTTCGCTAAAGCATTTCGAGCGGCATCGATCCGCGTGCTTATGGCGATAGTTGGTCGAGTTGCGCCAGCGGTCCTCGCGAGTGGTCCCGGCGGCGGGTTCATGCAATGGCGACGGCGCCGGGCTTCTACTTATATCCACGGCAAGCTCGCCTCTTCGGAGGTGCTCATGCCGATATCATTCAAGCGCGCAATCTGCGGTCAGCGGAGACGACAAAAGTGCGCGCCCTTAAGATGTTTTTGCCGGCTCAGTATCTTTTTTCAGCATGGTATCTTTGAGCGTGTTGCCAGCGATCCCGCCGGCGGCGATCGCTACAACGACGTTCCCGACAAAGAACTCTGCAATACCGGCTACGCTTCCAAAGGCGAGCAAGGCAGACGCTGTAACCGGCAGCGCTGCAGCTGCTTTGCCAATTGCCACCTTGGCTTCCTGTTTGATCGAGTGCAGCCGGTTAAGCGCGGGCTCAAGGGAGCGGCTGTGCTCCACCGCGATGATGAGATCTCCAAGTGCAACGTGCAGCGCTTTCAACTGTTGCAGCGCAATCTCACGATCTGCATCAACCGGGCCGCCGTTGTCTCGAGCCCGCTCCTCATCATCGATGAGGCGCTGGACAGCTTCCAGCGCGACAGGTGCCAGAGCATGAATGACAGCTGCCTGCTCACGCGGGGAGGGGCGGCCTGTCCATCCTGCCGAGCTGATCGCTTCAGCTCCTCTGACCTCGTCCCACAGCAATTTGAACTGCTCACGCACCATGTCTCGCCGCATGGTGCGGTCCTTCGTTTCACGAACATGGCGAACAAAGGCTTCGAGACTTGGCTGGGCTGCCAGGAAGGCGGGCGCGAGCGGGCGAAGGTCACTGCGCCCCAGAAGCACCCGCCGCAGCGCTTTGTAGCGGGCATCATCAGACAGATCCTGGATGCCGTCGCAAGCGCCAAGACACAGTGTCTGCAGTCGCTGCAGTGCCTCCACATCGTTCAGCCCTTCCGGCCAATATGTCGCTGGAAATCCCATGATCCTCGATACCTCCGACTCGCAGGGAAGCTACATGCACAAAACTCATGCTGTAGGACATACCGTGAACATCGTGCCGCTGGGCGGGTGCAACGGGGGGGCGCTTCGAGGTTGCGCAAGGAACGCATCTTCCTCGACGGTGACGACATGGACCCGCCCTGCCCACTCGCGCACCAGCCGCATGCCAGCCGTCGCCGACTGGGTGCGGGTCTGGCCGCGGCCGAGCTGGTCGAGCGCTTGCGCAACCCCGCGCGGCAGCCCGCCGGCTGCTCTCGCCTGGATCTCCCAGGCGAGCGCGAGGCGGAGCATCTTGGGGCTGATCTTCGGCACAGATGTGCCGACCAGCGTTCGCCAGTGTTGCCGCAGGTCGCTCGACGACAGCGCGTCCAATCGCGCTAGCTCGACATCGACGTCCATCATGCCTGCTCCGCGATGCGGTAGCAGGTCGCACCGTCGCGCTTCGTGCGCGCGATATCGTGTCCCTTCTTGCGGAAGCCCGTGAGCGCCGCGCGCGTGGTATGCGGAAGCCAGCCGGTCGCCTCGATCAACTCGGGCAGCGTGACGCCGTCGGTGCGACCCAGCAGGGCGAGCACCATGGCCGTCTTGGTGGGCGGCTTGGGCGTCGAGGGAGCAGATACCGCGGATGCCTCACCAGCGCCTCCAGTGAAGGCTGCTGAGTCGCCCGGCTCGACACCGATGGCGCTGGCACCGGCCGGGGTGAGGAACAGGCCGTAGCGTAGATCGCCGTCGGTGCGGTGCGCCGCGCCTTTATCATCGATCTCACGCTCTCCGATCAGATTGCGTTTGAGAAGCGTGGTCAACGCCTTCGCCGTTGCACGCTCATCAAGGCTTGCGGGCAGAGGCAGCAGGTTGCCGTCATTGCGCTGCGAGGCGGTAGAAAGCAGGATCGCCTGCGTGTCGGTCAGTCGTGTCATGATGCTGGTCTCCAGTGGGATCAGCACCGATGCTGTTCCCACTGGTCACAGCCCCGGTGATCAGATCACCTGGGCCAGCGAGCGGCGACTCACCGCCTTCGTTCGTCTGCCAGCGGTGTCGCTCTGCTCTCCCGGCAAGTCGAATGGTTTATCCAGCGCGAAAGCGGAACGGCGACATTTGTGGTGGAAAGCGGCCCGTCCGATATTGGGACGGGAGACGGCGTTAGCGGACATTTCCTGATCCTGCAGCCTTTCCCAAAAGGATCACGTTTTGGGAACGCGATCGGCTTCCCAAAATCAGTCACAAGCGTAAAATGGGAAAAGATTGACGCTGGTCATTCACAGCAATCCTGTCGATGCTAGGATCACAGCCGTTCGGTTGTGATTCTTTATAGTGGATATCTGGCTTTTAAAATCGCAGTTTGTTAACGCCAAGTTGCTTCTACTTCAAAGGTCTATCCGTGTAAGCCTCAACGCAGTTTTCTAGCATTGTTGTTTGCACGGCGTATGGCCGAATGCACTTTCACGCGTTCTAAAAGTAAATCGAGATCCTCACGACCAATGTCGAATGTCTCACCAAGGTCCGCGAGTGCTGCATCGAGGTCTTCCGGATGGGGGATGCTATCGCCTCCCAGAACAGCAGGCACGGCCGTCATTGCGACAGAACGATGCGGATAGGAATGCTTTGATAGCAGATGAAAGACCATTCCGGCAGCGGTCAGGATCACGGCATTAATACCAACAGGCAGGACCGGAAACGTCCAGCCCGCTGCCGTAACGGCAGGTCCGCCCATGACTGCGGTCAGTGCGGCAGCGCCGCCAGGAGGGTGGAGACAGCGCAGCAGCGACATTGCCAAGATCGCGCCTCCAACGGCCAAGCCGCTCGCAAGCGCGGGCGATGACACCGTGGATGCGATCCCAACCCCGACAATGGCTGAGATAACGTTGCCACCAATGACTGACCACGGCTGCGCAAGCGGGCTGGCCGGTACGGCGAAGATGAGCACCGCGGAAGCGCCCATCGGGGCCACCAGCAGAATTGCCGTCCATCCGTTTCCGAACGCCGTCCCTGTTACGATTGCGGTAAGTGTGATGCCGAAAGCGGCACCGGTACACGCCAACAGTCGATCGCCGAATGTGGCACCAGCAAGGATCGGGGCAAAAAGCGCACGCAAGCAGATTACCTTTTGTCGAGAGGTTTCGAATTGATCTGCTCGCCCGGACGGTCGGACAGCACTTCGCTCATCGCAGCGACCAGCTCTCCCGTCGCGCCATCGCTTTCCCAGGCATAGATCGACACCACCAACGGCGCGTCCGCGGCAAAGATGGAACTGGCACGAACGGCATGTGCAGCGACGGTGCTGACGGGCAGCACCGACACTCCTAGCCCGGCTTCGATTGCAGACAAGACACTGCCCAGGCTGTTGCCGGTAAAGGCGATGTACCACCTTCGGCGCTCGCGCTCTATCCGATCGATCATGAGATCACGGTACAATCCGCCGGGTGGAAACGTCACGAGAGGGATAGGGTCAGGCCAGTCGTTGCAAATGTCTCTGGCTTCGAACCAGCCAAGCGGTTCGGAAAAGCTGGCGCGGGCGTCGCCATCTGCTCTCGCCTCCTTGACGATGGCAATGTCGAATTCACCGGCACGGAAGCGTTTTGTCAGATCGCGGCTGAGGCCTGTCGTCACATCTAACCGGATTTCACGATGCCGTTCGGCGAACCGCGCAAACTGCTGGCTCATAGCCTGAGTCACGACATCGTCGGGCACCCCGATACGAATCGTGATCGTTCCCGATGGGTCGGCCAGCAATGTCTGCGCTTCATCCTGCAAGGCCAGTAACCGCCTTGCATAGCCTAGCAACCGCTCGCCCGAAGGCGTCGGCGAAATCGGCCTTGCCGATCGATCGATCAGCGACTGCCCGACTGCTGCCTCAAGCCGGCCAAGCTGCTGGCTGACCGTCGACTGGGTGGAATTGAGACGATCGGCTGCGATCGTGAAGCTGGCGGCATCGGCGATAGCGACGAAGGTACGGAGCAATCTCGGGTCGAGCATGCCAGCATTCTAATTTCGAATGCCGACCATTCAAATATCTCATTCGCAAATGTTCTCGCGCGCGCCCATTTGCGGATTTCACTAAGCCAAGGACCGCTGATTTGCGTGACGCCGTCGCACCCCGCCTGTACCGGAACGCCCTGCTGAAAGATGGCCGGACCAGCGATCTGGCGGTGTCGGACGGTCGTTTCATCGATCCGGCATCCCTTGCGGCGAGTGCCGATATCATCGACCTGGCAGGGCTTCTGGTCCTTCCCGCGTTCGTCGAAGGCCACATCCATCTCGACAAGAGCTTCGTCGGCGATGGCTGGCGTCCGCATTGCCCCGCCGATAGCCTTGGCGAACGCCTGGGTATCGAAAAGCAACTGCTTGCGGATGCATTGCCGGTCACCGATCGCGCAGACGCGCTGCTGGCGCAGGCACACGGCTTCGGCACGGTCGCGATGCGTAGCCATGTCGATATCGATGCGTCGCTCGGGCTCGCCAATCTGCATGCCGTGTTGGCGGCGTGCGAGCCGTGGCAAGACCGCATCGATGTTGAGATCGTCGCGTTTCCCCAGGCCGGCATCCTTGCATCGCCCGGGACCGCCGACCTACTCGATGCGGCCGTTCGGGAAGGGGCACGCGTCGTCGGCGGGCTGGACCCTTCGGCGTTCGACGGTGATGCCGACGCGCACCTCGACGTGGTGTTCGGCGTGGCGGAACGGCACGGCGTGAAGATCGATATCCACCTCCACGAACCCGGTCGGCAGGGGGTCGAGCAGCTGCGCCGGATCGCTGCGCGAACGACCGCGGTCGGAATGCAGGGCAAGGTCGTCGTGAGCCACGCCTATGCGCTCGGCTATGTCGGGCCGGTCGAAGCCGCCCGCACCGCCGATACTCTGGCGGAAGCCGGCGTAGCGATCATGACGAATGCGCCGGGTGACCGCGCATTTCCGCCGATCAAAATGCTTCGTCGTGCAGGCGTGCGGGTGTTTGCTGGCAACGACAATATCCGCGATGCGTGGTGGCCGTACGGCGATGCCGACATGCTCGGACGCGCGATGATGATCGGGTATCGATCGGGCTTCTTCACCGACGCCGATCTCGCGACCGCGCTGGATATGGCCACGACGGACGCAGCATCGGTTCTGGGGCTCGAACGCTACGGCATGGCACTCGGTGACGAAGCGACGTTCGTCATAGCCGATGCGGAAAACGCCGCTGCCGCAGTCGCCGCTCCGCCGCGCGACCGTCGTTTGATCCAGCAGGGCGCGATCGTACCATCGGGCCCATCGCGACTCGACACCCTCTTTCCCCGCCACGACACTCAGCAAGGATATCGCTCATGAAGGCTATCGCTCTCGCTCTGTTGCTCGGCGCAGTCGCCACCCCCGCCGCGGCAGCCGACATTTCCACGCACGTTCTCGATCTCGCCCGGGGCGTTGGCGGCAAGGCCGTGCCTGTAACCCTCTCGAAGCGTGCGGATGACGGACGCTGGCAAACGGTCGGCACCGCTACCACCGATGCCGATGGCCGCGTCCGCAGCTTTGGCGATGCCAAGGCGTTCGACACCGGAATCTACAGGCTCCAGTTCGACATGTCGCGCTACCCCGATGCGTCGGCGAGCCCGTTCTTTCCGGAAATCACGCTGACGTTCCGCGTGATCGACAAGGCGGGTCACTATCATGTGCCAGTGGTCGTCAGCCCCTATGGCTATTCGACCTACCGAGGAAACTGAGCATGACCGGCATGACGCTTCCCGTTACGCTGGCGGCAGCGGCCTCCCTGGGAACGATCAACCTGTGGCTTGGCCTGCGGATCTTCCGCATGCGGCTCCGCGACGATGTGCTGATCGGCGACGGCGGTGGGGATACCCTTGCCGGCCGAATGCGCGCGCATGCCAATCTGGTCGAATATGCTCCGTTTGTCCTGGTGCTGGTGGCGCTGATCGAGCTCGCCCGCGGCGCCAGCCTGACGCTTGGGGTCACCGCTGCGATATTTGTTGTCGCCCGGATCGCCCATCCGATCGGAATGGACCTGCGCCGTTCCAATGTGCCGCGAGCAGGCGGCGCGATCCTGACATGGCTAGTGCTGGCATTCCTCGTCGGCTGGGCTGCGCTGATCGCAACCGGCGTCGCCTGATGCGCCTTCGCGCTAATTTATTCCTGAAAGGTCACATCACGGTGTTGAGTCTCGTCATTCTTCTGCCCGCGGCAATCGGCGCGGCAACGCCCGTGGTACCGCTGGAGCGTAAAACCGTGTCGCTGGCACTGGCCAACAGCCTGACAGGTGCCGCAATAGCTTCATGTCGTACGATCGGTCGGGAGTCTGTGGTCGCGGTGGTCGATCGCGGCGGAAACTTGGTTTCGCTCCAGCGCGGGGACGACATCGGCCCGCACAATACGCTCGCCGCCCAGCGCAAGGCGTTCACCGCCTTTTCGACCAAGGCCAACACGAGCGTACTGGCCGAGCGAGCAGCAACCGATCCGACGTCCCGTAACCTCGTCACCATTCCCGAACTGCTTCTGTTGGGCGGTGGCATGCCGATTGTCATTGATGGTGGCGTGATCGGGGGTATCGGCGTCGCCGGGTCAGGTGGATCCGCCAATGACGAGCGCTGTGCGACCGAGGCCATTGCGCAGGTATTAGGCAAGGCGAGGACACGCCCATGACGGAACTGGCACATCACGGCCGGTATGAGTACGTCCCGATCATCGGCCGCCCCGATTACAGCTGGCCGGAAGGACGCCGTCTGGCGGTGTACCTCGGCGTGAATCATGAAGTTTTTGCGTTTGGCGACGGGATGGGCGCAACCCTGGCCCCGTCCAAGACCGATCCCGATGTCATGAACTTCGCCTGGCGCGATTATGGCAACCGCGTCGGCGCGTGGCGTTTCATGGAGATGTTCGACCGGCTCGAACTTAAGACCACGGCGCTCGTCAACAGTGCCATCATCACGCGGTGCCCAGGACTTGCGGAGGCGTGCCGGGATCGGGGCGATGAAATTGCCGCGCATGGCCGCACCAATGCACAGGCCGAGGGCCACATGAGCGAAGGCGAGGAGCGCGAAATGATCGCGCGAACGCTTCAGGAATTTGAAGCTATCGACGTCCGCCCCCGCGGTTGGCTCGGGCCGTGGATTTCGGAAAGTGAGAATACGCCTGATCTTCTTGAAGAAGCCGGGTTCGACTATGTCCTCGACTGGGCGCACGACGATCAACCGACACGACTGGATACCCGGAGCGGCAAGGGGATATTATCAATCCCGTATTCCCAGGAGATCAACGACATCCCCTCGATCATCGCCCGGCATCAGGAAGCCGACACGTTTGCCGGCATGATCGAAGACGCAGTCGAACAACTGCTAGGCGAGTGCGACCGTCGCCCGTTGGTGCTGGGCATCGCGCTCCATCCCTACATCATGGGGCAGGCCCACCGTGCACTTCATCTTGATCGAGCCCTGACCCGGCTGAGAGAGGCTGCTGACTCACGCATCTGGTGGACGACCGCGGGCGCCATCGCCGACCATATGGCGAGGGGACCTGGCAATCCTGCCTGATAAAGTCAGCCTCGGCGTTCAGGCGGACCAGCAAATGACGAACGCTGTGCGACAGAGGCGAGTGCGCAGGTTTTATGGGCCGCGACGCACCGTCCATGACCGGTGATACCAACGGTCACGAACGATGATGCCGATCTGGACTATCAAAGCGACGAGCTAATCACACAATAAACAAGTATCGGAACGCCAACGACGAGAATTAGAAAGGCAAGGTTTAGGTCAATAAATCTGCCCAGACGGTTGAGCCTGCTGTTGGGATCTGTTTCATAATGTGTGGTCGGCTCATCTTCTATTTCCAGTGAGAAATTATTGGAAAAGAAGTGCTTGGGTTTTGAGCGTAACCGCTGGCGATTTTCTACGATGCGCATCCCATCGTTATTGCGCGATAGCCGATGGTACGGCTTTTCAGTAAATTCTGACATGTGCGATTCCCGCTTATTCGAGATCGCGAACGCGCTTCGCGCGTCCGCGGGATCAAAATCGAATGGAGCCCGAACTCAAGCGGCAAATGTCCGCGAGCTCGGGCTAGCGGCGTGCGGCGAGTTGGCCGGCGTGATCAATGAACCGCTTATATGTCTCAAGCAGAGGCATCCAGCGAACATCGCGGTACACCTCCTTAATGTCAAATCGACGTGGCAGCCGATCGTTTATTCCAGTGGAACATCCGCTTCGTAAGGAGGTAGGATCAGGCCTGCTTTCCAAAAGAGGTCAGCGCCGTGCTACGAGCTGGTCGCCCGACGTGGTTGTCAGAACAAGCGCGCCCGTGGGTCATGTCAGACCAACCTGGCAGGCGGGGCGGGGGGATGATACCGGTCGTGGATGAGCCGTAAATCGCGGGCACTGCCGCCTAGCCCGTTCCGCCGTTTCAACTCGTCGCCGGAGGTAATCCGGCTCGTGGTCATGATGTACGTCCGATTTCCGCTTTCGCTGCGCAACGTCGAAGATCTGGTGTTCGAGCGCGGCATCGACGTTTGTCACGAGACGGTGCGGATGTGGTGGAACAGGTTCGGCCCGATGTTCGCCGGCGATATCCGCCGTCAGCGGGTAAGTCGAATGCGCGGTTTCTGCCACTGGCGCTGGCACCTTGACGAGATGTACGTGAAGCTGAACGGCGAGATGGTGTACCTCTGGCGGGCGGTCGATCATGAGGGTGAGGTTCTCGAAAGCTACATTACCAAGACCAGAGATAAGGGAGCGGCGCTTACCTTCATGAAAAAGGCGCTCAAGCGCCATGGATTGCCCGATAATATCACCACCGACGGACTACGCTCGTACGGTGCGGCGATGAAGGAATTGGGCAATGCCGCTAAACAAGAGGTCGGACGCTGGGCTAACAACCGGGTCGAGAACAGCCACTTGCCGTTCCGACGAAGGGAGCGCGCAATGCTGCGTTTCAGGCGAATGAAGACGCTGCAAAAGTTCGCCTCGGTCCATGCCAACGTCCACAACCACTTTAATCTCGAACGCCACCTCGTCGACCGCCAGACCTACAAGGACCGCCGCTCCGCCGCCTTGGCGGAGTGGCAAATCCTCGCGAGCTAGGCTGCGGCGTTCAAAGTCTGAACTGCATCGTGTGGAGAGCGGTTCGCGTTAGACTGACAGCACCGCCACAATCTGTTGTTCCATCGGTCGCGATCCCAAAAAAAACCGCTCCGGTGTCCGCCGCATTGCCGCTTGCGGTTTGGCTTTCGGCGGACGCGACCGGTTTGTCGCCGTCGATTGTCCTGTAGGCCAAGGGCATCGAGTCCCGCATTTCAGATCAGCGATCCCGGGTCGAACGCGTCAATCGTGCAGAAGCGCCGGTAAGGGCGCTGTCGCCGTATCGATCTCATGGTCGACGGACTGAAGGATTTGCCGCACGGGGCCACCCGTTACGACTGATGCCCTACAGTTTCTCTGCCGACCATCGCTGTCTCGCTGTCACCATCCTCGTCCGGCGCCAAGCTTGGGGGCCTGGTGCTGTGTCCGGTGAGACCGACGGGATATTTGCGGATGTCTGACGGCACCTGCATCGCGGTAAGTTCGAGCGGAGGCGGAACGGGGATCGAGGTGCACAACGGCAGCATCGTTCTTGCCGTCGTCGTTGCTACCTTGCGGTATCGCCGCGCAAAGGCCTTTGATTTGGAACGCAAAAGCGTGTGTTTTTGGCGACTTCGGGACGATCAGGACCAACGACAAAGAGATAATAGGCAAACGCGTCATAGCCTGCCGGGATATAGGTGATCGGTAGCAGGAGGTCGCGCGGAACCGTTGGCGACAAGGGTAGGTCGCTCAGCAGATAGAAGCGGCCGCGCGTCGCGACCTCGTGCCGAAGATACGTCGTCAATCGCTTCGGGTCGCGCAATGCCGATCGGAAATTCCAGTGGATAAAGTCCTGCATGCAACGCGCTTCGGTGCGTTCGAACGCGATCCCGGTCAACGCGCTGACGCCCTGCGCGCGGGAGTCCGGAAAGACCATCCAATGCTTGTCGCCAAGGCCGCGGCTGACGATGGCCCGACCTGCAGCATCCGCCGTATCGAACGGCACGACAAAATTCCACGCTGCTACGAATAGCCCGCATGCCGAACCGACCGCCAGCCAGCTTCGAAATCCTGCGGATGGTTTGATGGTCTGGTCCGCCGCACCGCGCCATGTCAGGAGAATAAGAAGCAAAGCGATCAGCATCAGATGCCGGCTCGGCAGCGGATACACCGTCACCGAAAATCCCAGCGTCAACGTCACGAACCCCCAGAACAGCGCGCGTGCCAGCCAATCGTTTCGCAACTGCGTGGCGGCGAACAGCAGGAAGAGGATGCCTGCGAACCCGCCTAGGCTGAACGGCACGCCGCCATTCCACGTCGGACCGTGCTCTCCCCATTGCAGCGGTACTGCCAGCAGGCCGATGCTTGCCAGATAATCGGCAAGGCTGACCAGCAAGGTTTTATGTTCCAGGGCGGGGATCATGTCGGGTGCGGGCATCACCGACCAGCCAGCCATCACGCCGCTTGCCAACCACAGCGCAACCCCGGGCCGCCACAGCCGCCCATCGCGCCATTGCAAGACGAGCAGGATGCCGGACAGCGCGCCGAACAGGAAATCACACATGGGCAGCAGTGCGATCATCAGCCAGACCGACCGATGTCGCCATAGCGCCATGGCAAAGACCAATACTGCGACCCCTAGGGTCAGGCTGCGCGACAGCGTCAGGAACTCGAACAGCACGAAGGTGCCGGTGGCGAGCAACACCCGCTCTGCGCGCGAAAAGGGGCAGGCAAACGCGATGACCATCTGGGTCGCGATCGCCAACATCGCGGCGGTGACCGGCAATGCGTTGTACGGGCCGACCAGCGCGCCCCCTGCGCGCAGCATCAAGTACCAGAGCGGCGGGTGCCCCTCATAGCGTAGATTACGAAATAGGTCGGCCAATGTCGGCGATTGTAACGCGAGCTGCAGGGCCTGCCATTCGTCGAGCCAGGGCCGATGCCCGAATATCAACGAAAGTTGCAAAACGATTATCAAGGCTACCGTACTGGTCCAGATCCTGTCACGGGCCAGTTGCTGGTCGAGCGCATCGACGATGCGGCTTGTGTAACCGCAGAGGAGGTGCACGAACGCCGTAGACGAAACGCGATCTGCCAAGGTGATCATGGCCGAAACTCCGGGCGCGCAAGCGCCGCCGGCTCGGCCGCTCGACGGGGCCTCATCATGCAGCCTTCATGTCTTCCGGCAGGGTATTCGGTAGGCGTTCGGGTATCCTGCGCACGCTGGACAGCGCCGCGGCGATCCCCGCCTGCTCGCCCTCGTTCCCCGCCTCGTGATATTCGGCGTCCTCGTTGACGCTCCAGATGTCGTGGATCCGGGCCCCCGCCTGGATGTTGCGCACCGTCAGCATCGCGGTCATCATCGCGTGATCCTGGTTGTTGTAGCGATGCATCCCGTTGCGGCCGACACAGTGCAGCGTGGGATGCCGCGCCTCGATCTCCTCGCGCAGCGCGTCGACGTTATCGCGATAG